>NZ_KI421432.1:0-418558 GCF_000472545.1 Burkholderia sp. WSM2232
GGCCTGAGCTTTTGGCCTGAGCTTTTGGCCTGAGCTTTTGGCCTGAGCTTTTGGCCTGAGCTTTTGGCCTGAGCTTTTGGCCTGAGCTTTTGGCCCGAGCTTTTGGCCCGAGCTTTTGGCCTGAGCGTCCGGCCTGAGCTTCTGGCTCGCGCTGCTGGGCCGCGCCGTTGGCCTGAGCTACTGGCCTGAGTTGCGACCCAACTTCAACGCTAAATTCCGACCCGGCGCCTAACCGCAACGCTCCAACCTCATCGACGACAAACGCCCCGAAAACCCAACCCAACCCCACTCCCAACCGTCACCTCGCCCTGCTGTCCGCCTGCCCATCATGTCCGATCTCTCCCCCGCCCTCACCCGCCCGCCCCGCCGTTTCGGCATGAACCCCAAGCCGCTCGCCGCAGCACTTCTACTTATCGCGCTCGGCGCCATCTACCTCGCGCAGGCGGTCAGCGGCCGCCAGGCCGCGCTGTATATCGTGGGCGCGCTGCTCGGCATGTCGCTATATCACGCGGCATTCGGCTTCACGTCGGCCTGGCGCGTTTTCATCGCGGACGGCCGGGGCGCCGGGCTTCGCGCGCAGATGCTGATGCTCGCCGTAGGCGTCGTCCTGTTCTTCCCGACGCTGGCCGCCGGCAACCTGTTCGGGCATCCGGTCGTCGGACTGGTGGCGCCCGCCGGCACGTCCGTGCTGGTCGGCGCTTTCATGTTCGGCGTCGGCATGCAACTTGGCGGCGGTTGCGCGTCGGGCACGCTGTACACGGTCGGCGGCGGCAGTACGCGGATGATCGTGACGCTCGCGGCATTTGTAACCGGCTCGGTCGTGGCGACCGCACACATGCCGTTCTGGACTGCGCTACCGTCGTTAAAGCCGCTTTCCATGGTCAAGACGCTCGGCGCGGGCGCCGCCATTGCGCTCAACCTCGCGATCTTCGCGGCCATCGCCGCGCTGACCGTACTCGTCGAGCGGCGCCGGCACGGACGCCTCGTCAACGAGCCCGCGCGGGCACCCAGCGCCTCGCCGTGGCTGCAAGGGCCGTGGCCGCTCTTCGTCGGCGCGCTCGCACTCGTGCTGCTCAATTTCGCGACGCTCGCCCTGTCGGGCCGCCCGTGGGGCGTCACCTCCGCGTTCGCGTTGTGGGGCGCCAAGATCTTTGCCGCCCTGGGCGTGGACGTCGTCAACTGGCCGTACTGGGCGACGCGCGCGAATGCAGGCGCGCTTGCCGCGCCTGTTACACACGACGTCACCACGGTAATGGACGTGGGCATCATTCTCGGCGCAATGGCCGCCGCGGCGCTGGCCGGGCGTTACGCGCCGGTGTGGAAGGTGCCGGCGCGCTCGCTTATTGCGGCCGTGGTCGGCGGCTTGATGCTTGGCTACGGCGCGCGCCTCGCCTATGGCTGCAACATCGGCGCGTACTTTAGCGGCATCGTCTCGGGCAGTCTGCACGGTTGGCTGTGGCTGGTCGCGGCTTTTGCCGGCAACGTGCTGGGTACGCGGCTGCGGCCCGCTTTCGGACTGGAAGTGGAGCGCGCGCGCAGCACCGGCTGCTGATTCCTAGCCAGGAAGTTACAAAGTCCCCTCCTTTGTAACTGGGTCCACATCATCCGGTTACAACTTTGCTCTGTCCCCAAACGCCCCAAAGTACGCGGTATTAATTACACGCTTCGCTTGGGGTTTTCGTTTTCTGTTTCATTCAGTCTTATTTACCGGTTGTGCGCACAACCATCGCGTGTTGCGCGGATAAGACGCCTAGTGGCCCGCCCTACAAGGGTTTTCATGGATCGTACGATTGCTCACGAGGGCCAAAAACCCGCGTAGCATGGCCTATTACAGGCCTGTGAAATTCTTACCGAAATTTGATGCATCTTTCTGAGATATTTTTTTGAGAAGGGATTGATTTCTTGTTTTGCCCTTCATACAATTCGTCCCAAGCTGTTACGAAATGTAACGCGATGTATCAAACGGTCGCCATCTGTATCAAGGGGGCGACCCGTAGCCGAAGGACAACGTTTTCGGCGAGGCACAAAAGACATAACGGCAAAAAGCCGACTTAGTAATTCGGGGCTTCGGAAACAGAGAAAATGGACCGTAGCAGCGAGACGCTGGACTCAATCCGCGAGATTAACCTGTCGTACATCATGCTTGCGCAACGCATGTTGCGTGAGGACAAACCGGTCGGCATGTTCCGCCTCGGCTTGTCGTCGGAACTGGCTGATCTGCTTGCCGGGCTGTCGCTCGCGCAGATCGTCAAACTGGCCTCTTCCGACCAGCTTTTGTGTTTCTTCCGCTTCAACGACCACTCGATGTTGTCGGCGTTGACGCAAACGACGAAGCACACTGCAGTTGCACCGACTCACGCGGCGATCCTGCTTGCAGGCCAGCCCGCCGAGCAATTTGCCTGATCGAGGTGACTGCGATGCAAAAGCGTAGCCTGACGGAAGACGCACAAGAAGTTTTTCGCGCCATCGCGCTGATTGAACTGGGCGCACGCATGCAGGTGCTGGAGAGCGAGTTGACGCTCTCGCGCGACCGCATGATCCGCCTGTACCGCGAGGTGAAGGGCGTATCGCCGCCCAAGGGCATGCTGCCGTTCTCGGCGGACTGGTACATGACGTGGCTTGCGAACATTCACGCGTCGCTGTTCTATAACACGTACCTGTTCCTGAAGAACGAAGCGCGCTGCTCGCATCTCGACGCGCTGACGAAGGGATACCGCCTGTATCTGGAGCACTGCAAGCACAGCGAAACCGAACCGGTGCTGGACTTGACGCGCGCGTGGACGCTGGTGCGTTTCTTCGACGCCGACATTCTGCAGTTGACGAAATGCTGCCGTTGCACCGGCAAGTTTGTCGCGCACAAACACGATCTGCAGCACAACGTCGTGTGCGGTGCATGCCAGCCGCCTTCGCGCGCCGGCAAGACGAAGAAGGCCGCGGCGGCTCGTCAGGAAGCAATCGAAGCAACCCAGGTCGCCGAAGCCGCCTGACAGCGGCAACCCGCCTTACTTGCGATGAGGGCTGGTCCGCCCGATTCGTACCGAAGCCTGAAAAAAGTCCGCGCAGTTCACTGCGCGGACTTTTTTTGTTTGATGCTCAGTTGCGTGATGCCGAGCCGTCGTTCGAGCCGCGCCGTTTTCCCCCCGATGACGCGGCGCCGCCCAATCCAACTCAGTCCACCAGTCCCACCGTCTGAACCACCAGCCACAGGTTCGCGGCGGTAATCACCGCAAAGAGCGTCCACGCAACGATTCGCGTGAGAAGCGTGTTCGCAAACTCGCCCATCAGCGCACGGTCGCTCGTCATGCGAATGAGCGGATAGAGCGCGAACGGCAATTGCAGGCTCAATACCACCTGGCTTGCGACGAGCAGCTTGCCGACCGCGCCGTTGCCCAGCATCTGGACGCCTATCAACGCAGGAATCAACGCAAGCGCGCGCGTAATGAAGCGCCGCTGCCAGCAAGGAATCTTCAGGTTGAGGAAGCCTTCCATGATGACCTGCCCTGCCACGGTGCCCGTAAAAGTGGAGCTTTGCCCCGAGGCGAGCAGCGTGATCGCGAACAACACCGCCGCAAACCCAGTGCCGACAATCGGCGCGAGCAGTTTGTAGGCGTCTTCGATTTCGGTCACCTGGTTATGACCGGTCGCGTGAAAGGCGGCAGCCGCGAGAATCAGGATCGCCATGTTAATCATCAGCGCGAGCAGCAGCGAAACGATGGTGTCGATGCGCGACATGCCGATTGCCGAACCGATGCTCGCGGAATCGCGCTTGACCGCGCGCGTCTGCACGATCGACGAATGCAGATACAGGTTGTGGGGCATCACGGTCGCGCCGAGAATGCCGATCGCCAGATACATCGGCTCGCGTGAACTCAGCGCCTGCCACGAGGGGATCAGCCCTTGTGCCACCGACGGCCAATGCGGCTTCACCAGCGCGAGCTCGACGATATAGCCAACGCCGATTGTCGCGATCAGCCCAAGCATGATTGCTTCGAGGTCGCGAAAATTCTTGCCCTTCAGGCCGAGCACGATCAGCGTATCGAATGCCGTGAGCAATACGCCCGTAGTAAGCGAGCATTTGAAGAGCAGATGGAAGGCAAGCGCGCCGCCCAGCACTTCCGCCAGATCGCACGCGATGATCGACAGCTCGGCCAGCAGCCATTGCCCCCGCGCGACGGCCGGTGAATAGCGCGCTTTGGACAACTCGGCCAGATCGCGCCCGGTGACAATGCCAAGACGCATGCTCAGACACTGCAGCGCCATTGCCGCGAGACTGGAGAGCATGACCACGAACAGCAGGCTATAGCCGTAACGCGAGCCGGCTTCAATGTCGGTGGCCCAGTTGCCTGGGTCCATATAGCCGATCGAAACCAGCAGGCCAGGGCCTGCGAACTGCAGGATCTTTTTCCAGAAAGGCGCGCCAGGCGAGACGGCGACCGAGCCTTGCACCTCGGACGGGCAGAATGGCGCTGTGGCCGTAGTCGGTAGTTTGAACTGCAATCCGGGAGTCTCTTGAGGATGAATGAAACGGCGCAGACGGGCTGCGCCGCGAACCGCCTCAAGTGTACAAAGAAACTTCCGGCAATGTCCCGTTCAGTGCAAACCGGCCGACGTCGCGTACGCGATAGTCGAGCGGATCGTGCAGCGTATGCACGCGCGCGTTGCGCCAGAAGCGGTCGAGCGCAAGCGGCCCATGCGTTGCGCGCGCGCCGCACGCGTCGAAGAGTTTCTCGCTAACATCGAGCGCCGCACGGTGCGCGACGATTTTCGCCTCCGATGTGGCGAGTGCCACATGCGCACGCGCCTGCGCGCTAAGCGAAGGACCTTCGCGCCATGCGGCATCCAGCGCCTGTGCGGCGCGCACGGCCAACGCCTCGGCGCTCACCGCCTGGATGCGCATTTCGCCAAAGCGCTGGATCAGGTACGGATCGTCGGTGGCTTTCGCCACGCCCGAAGTCAGCCACGGTTTGCCGTGCTGCGTGACATAGGCGCGCGCTTCCTCCAGCGCGCCTTGAGCAATGCCGACGAACAGGTTCGTCATTACCTGCTGCGAGACGAGCGTGCGTAAACTGGCGTAGGGTGTGTCGGCGCGGTCCAGCACCTCGTCCGGCTCCACCCTGACCTGCGCAAAAGAAACGCTGCCGCTGTCGGTCTGCCGCTGGCCGATCGGATTCCAGTCGTCGTTCGCGGTGATGCCCGCGCGCGCGGTCGGCACCACTGCAAACAGTGTCGTGCCGGACTGAGGGTCCTGCGCGGAAACCGTCATCATTTGCGAACCGCGCGTGCCGGAGCAAAAGCCTTTTTGTCCGTTCAGAACATAACCGCCGTCGCCGGTTGCAGTTGCAGCGAGCCGCGTATCCAGCGGATTCACCGCGTTGCCCCACCACCAGCGCTCTTTCACCGTCCCCCTGAGGTAGCGCTCGCGTTGCGCGGGATTGCCCCACACATAAACGCTCACTTCCTGCAAAAAAGTGAAGCCGAGCAGATGCGCGAGCGCGCTGTCCACCTGGGCGATCTTGCGAATGACCTCGTAGATCTCCGGCCACGGCGCGCCTTCCCCGCCGAATTCGCGCGGAATGGCGAGCGTGAGCAAGCCTGCCTCGGCGATCCACTGTTTTTCCTGTGCGGCATGCCCGCCGGCGTGATCGCGTTGCGCAGCGTTCGCATGCAAGGCTGCAAGCAGCGCGGCAAGATCGCGCGAGACGGGCGCGGCGGACGGCTCGCGCGCTCGCAGCGCGCCGGCTTGAGCAGAATCGTTCATGCTGTTTCCACGTGAGGACGTTTGAAGGGCGAATGAGGAAAGCGGAAGAGGACGAAGCGCGGCGGAAGGCTCGCGCCCGTCGTCCAGCAGGTTTCATGATAGGCGGTGACGCCGCCAACCGGTAGGAGCGGCGCTATTCGTCATGCGAAAGCGCTGTTGCGCCGACGCGAGATCGGCGTGCTCTCGCGCACCGCAGGACATCAGGCGCGCTGCTCGAGCCGCCGCACGAAGCGGTCGCCAACCAGTTGCACCGCGGTGACAATTGCGATGAGCAGCACGATCACCGTCACCATTACCGTGGTGTCGAAGCGCTGATAGCCATAGCGGATCGCGAGATCGCCGAGGCCGCCCGCGCCGACGGCTCCCGCCATCGCGGAGGAGCCGATCATCGCCACCACGGTTATCGTGAAGCCGCCGACGATGCCAGGCAGCGCCTCGGGCAACAGCACATGCCAGACAATGTGCCGGCGCTGCGCGCCCATTGCCTGCGCCGCCTCGATCAGACCGCGATCCACTTCGCGCAGACTGACTTCCGCCACGCGTGCAAGAAACGGAATAGCGGCGATGCTAAGCGGCACGATTGCAGCCCATACGCCGATAGTCGTGCCAATCAGCAAACGCGTGAGCGGCAGCAGCGCGACGAGCAGAATGATGAATGGCGTGGAGCGGAATGCATTCACGAGCGCGCCGAGCGTGCTGTTCACCGCGCGTTTTTCGAAAATGCCGCCGCGCGTGGTCGTAACCAGCACCAGCGCGAGCGGAATGCCGACGAGCGCCGCGATCACTGCGGAGACGCCGACCATCACGAGCGTATCGCGTATCGCGCCGACGAGTTCAGACAGCCAGAGTTCAGACATAGCCCAGCACCTCGACATGATTCGCGTGGCGGCGCGCCCGTTCGAGCAATGCGCCTATCTGCGCGTGCAACGCGCTGCGTCCGCTTGCGCGCAGCTGCGCGGACACGATAAGGCGGCCTTGCGCGTGCCCCTGAATGCGGTCGATACCGCCATGCACGAAACTCACGCCGCTGCCCTCCACGCTCAACGCTGATGCGAGGCCGGCGAGATCGGGATCGCGCGCATCGTCGCCGGTGAAGCGCACGTCGAGAAGAACGCGAGCGTCGCCTTGCGCAATGTCGGCGAGCGGCTTCACCCGCTCGGCCAGATCCGCCGGCAGATCGTGCACCAGCGTGCGCAACAGCGCACGCGTCGCGTCGTGCTGCGGAGCGCCGAACACGCGCCACACCGGGCCCGTTTCGACCACGCGGCCACGCTCGATCACAGCCACCGTATCGCACACTTCGCGAATCACCTGCATTTCATGTGTGATCAGAACGACGGTCAGATTCAGCCGCCGGTTGATGTCGCGCAGCAAGGCGAGAATTGCTTGCGTCGTTTCGGGATCGAGTGCGGACGTGGCTTCGTCGCACAACAGAATGTCGGGGTCCGTGACCAGCGCACGCGCAATGCCCACGCGCTGTTTCTGTCCACCCGACAAGCTCGCCGGATACGCATCGCGCTTTGCGGCAAGCCCGACGAGTTCGAGCAGCGCGTCCACTTTTTTGTCGATGGCCGGCTTCGGGACACCGGCAATTTTCAGCGGCAACGCAATGTTCTCTCGCACGGTCTTTGCCGAGAGCAGATTGAAGTGCTGAAACACCATGCCGATGCGCCGGCGCAGCGTAACCAGTCCGCGTTCGTCGAGTTCGACGACACTCACGCCGTTCACCCGCACCGCTCCCGAACTCGGCCTTTCAAGGCCGTTGACGAGCCGCAGCAGCGTCGACTTGCCCGCGCCGCTGCGCCCGATAATGCCGAATACCTCGCCGCGCGCGACGTTCAGCGTCACGTCCGCGAGCGCCGTGGTCGACACACCGCGCGAGTCCGCGAACACTTTCCCTACGTTGTCGAACACCACGGCGGCCTGCGTCGGCGCTGCATGCGCGCGCTCATCCGCTGCGAGCGCCGGCGAATCTTCAATGAACTGCGGTGCGTCGAAAAGAGTGGCCACGGCTTCGCTCCTGTCAGGCTTCCACTGTTTGTTTGACGCCGCTTTGCGGGCGGCGTTGCTGCGCACCGGCATGCACTGCCGGCAAACGCGCGCGTCCGCCGCCGAACAGCTTCTCGCGCAACGTCGGCGCCGGGTCGTAATCTTCCTTGTAGACGCCGCGGTTTTGCAGCTCAGGCACGACCAGATTCACGAAGTCCTCGAACGATTCAGGCATGACCGTGCGTGTCAGATTGAAGCCATCCACGCCCGCTTCGTCGATCCACGAAACGAGCTCGTCCGCAATCTGTTGCGGCGAGCCGACCACGGGTTTCGCGCGGCCGCCAAGCGTCATCTGTTCCAGTACTTTGCGTTTGGTCCACACGCCGCTCACGCTCTTGCTCGAAATGGCCTCGACCGCGGATTGCATGGAGTCCGTCTTGACATACGAGATCGGTTCATCCAGCGCGTATTGCGAAAAGTCGATACCTGTCGAACTGGAAAAATGCGCGATGCCACCTTCCGCGCTGGCATAGCGCCGATACTCTTCGAACTTTTCCTGCGCGGCGCGCTCGGTTTCGCCTACCACGACGGTTATGCCCGCGAAGATCTTGATGTCGTCGCGCGCACGCCCGAAGCTCACCGCCCGTGCGCGAATGTCGTCGACAATAGACCGCGTCAACTGCTTGTTCTGTCCACCCACGAACACACATTCCGCATGACGTGCCGCGAAATCGACACCGCGGCTCGACGAACCGGCCTGATACAAAACCGGCGTGCGTTGCGGCGAGGGCTCGCTCAGGTGAATCGCGTCGATCGAATAGTAGGGGCCGTCATGCTTTACGCGGTGCACCTTGCCCGGCTGCGAAAACACTCGTGCCGCGCGATCGCGCACCACTGCGTCGTCTTCCCAGCTTTGCTCCCACAGCTTGTAGACCACATCCATGTAGTCGTCGGCGCGCTCGTAGCGGTCGTCGTGGCTGATCTGCTGCGCGAGACCCATGCCGCGCGCGGCGCTGTCCAGATAGCCGGTCACGATGTTCCAGCCGACGCGGCCTTTCGTGAGGTGATCGAGCGTCGACATGCGGCGCGCAAACAGATACGGCGGCTCGTAAGTGAGATTCGACGTGACGCCAAAGCCGATATGCCGCGTGACGTGTGCCATCGCCGGCACGATCAGCGCCGGATCGTTGATCGGTATCTGCACGGCTTCGCGCAACGGCGTGTCGGGGCCGCCTTCGTAGACGTCGTATACGCCCACAATGTCGGCGAGAAAAATGCCGTCGAACTTGCCGCGTTCAAGTGTTTGCGCAAGACTCGTCCAGTACTCAAGGTCCGTATAACGAGCAGACTGGTCTCGCGGATGCGTCCACAAACCGTGATTGATATGGCCGACCGCATTCATGTTGAACGCGTTCAGCAGGATCTTTTTCTTCGGCATCGCGCGGCTCCTGTGGTTCTCTTCAGTATGAAAGGCGCCGCTTACCAGGCGACCGCGTAAAGATCGCCAAATGCCTTGTCGAGCGCGGCGCGCACGGCCGGCGAATGCTGATAGATCGAAATGAATTTGCGAATGCGCGGATCGTTTGCGCTCTCCGGACGCACGACCCATTGAATCGCATAGTTCCTGTTTTCCAGCCCGTCGAACAGCAGTGCGCTATTCGGATCTGTGGTGCCTGCGAGTTTGATGAAGCTCGGGTAGCCCTGCGCAAGGTCCACGTCGTCAAGCGAGCGCGCCAGTTGCGACGCCTCGAGCTGAATGATCTTCAGATGCTTCGGGTTCGCGGTTATGTCGAGCGTAGTGGCGCGATAGTCGATGCCCGGCGTAAGCTTGATCAGACCGGCTCGTTGCAGCAGCAACAAGCCGCGGCCGCCGTTGACCGGATCGTTTGCGATGGCCACCGTCGCGCCGTCCTTCAGTTCGTCGAAACGTTTTATCTTTTTCGAGTACAGCCCGATCTTCATGATCGTGCCTGGCGCGATTGCCACGAAGTTATAGCCGCCCTGCTTTTTCGCGTTTTCCAGAAACGGAATGTGCTGGAAGTAATTGACGTCGATGTCCTTGTTCGCAAGCGCCGCGTTCGGCGTATTCCAGTCGGTGAATTCGATTACCTTGACGTCGAGCCCCTGCTCTTTCGCTTCGCGCACCGCGACTTTGAGCGCCTCGATTTGCGGGCTGGTGGCAGTGCCGATCTTCAGCGTCGGCGCATCCGCCGCAAGCGCGGGCGCGGCGGATACCGCAAGTACAACACCCAATGCGCTGAGCAGCGCGAGCGTCGGCGCACGCAAAAAGCGCCGCGCGTTGAGAAGAAAAATACGCATGGTGGACTCTTGTTGACGATATGTTGAGTTCGCGGCGAGCCAGACCGGCAGTCTGCGCCAAAGTGCGAATCATCATAGTGGCCACGATGCGCGCGGGTCTACGAAGCGATTTTCGAAAGGAAAGTGCGAAAAATGATTTGCGCATAAAAAAAGCCGGACCGCGCTCGTGGCGCGGTCCGGCTTTTTCGAACACTCGAATGGGTAACGGAAGCCTTTAACGCTTCGCCACCTGTTCTCCGGTCACACCGGCAGAAGCAGGCGTTGCTGCAGGAGCCGCCGACCCCACCGCGGTGCCGGACGCTGCCACATCGCCCCAGCCACCGCCGAGCGCGCGAATCAGGTTCACGGTCGCCACTGCCTGCGTACCCTGCAAGTGGCTCGCCTGCAGTTGCGTGCTGAGCACCTGCCGCTCGCCGTCGATCACGTCCAGATAGCTGACCGCGCCCTCCGTGTACTGCGTACGGGACAGACGTGCGGCACGCTGCGACGCCTGCACGGCGTTGTTCTGCTCGCGCATCTGATCTTCCAGCAGCCGCAGATCGGCCAGGTTGTCTTCGACTTCGCGGAACGCCACGAGTACCTGCTGACGATACTGCGCAACGTCTTCGTCATAGCGCGCGCGAGCCTGCGCCAGATTCGCCTTGCGCCGGCCCCCGTCGAAAATGGGCACTGTCAATGCGGTACCTGCAAGCGGACCGAGAATGAACGCCCGGCTCGACCACATGAACAGATCGCCCAAGGTCGCCGACTCATAGCCGAATGCACCCGTGATGTCGAGCTTCGGGAAGAACGCCGACTTCGCCAGACCCACGCGTGCGTTCGCCGCCGCCATCGCGCGCTCAGCCGCCGACACGTCCGGCCTGCGTTCCAGCAGCGCCGAAGGCAGGCCAGGCGGCACCCGCACCGTGACCGGCGTAAGCGGCGCTTCGGCAAAGGAGAACTCCGCAGGCGGCTTGCCAAGCAGAATCGCAAGACTGTGTTCCGAAGCCGCGCGCTGACGCGCGATACCCACCGCATCGGCGCGAGCGCTCGCGAGTTCATTGCGCGCGCGCGACACGTCGAGCTCGCTGATGTCGCCTTCCTTGAAGCGGCGCTCAACGAGCTTGAGCGTGTCTTCACGCAACGCCACCGTGCGGCGATACAGATCCTGGTCGGTATCGAGCTCGCGCAACTGGAAATAGTTTTGCGCAACGTCGGCCTGCAACGACAACTGCACCGAACGGAACAGCGCTTCGCTTTGCTGCTCATCCGCGCGCGAAGCGTTCACATTCGAGCCGACACGCCCGAACAGATCCGCCTCGTACGACGCGCCGACCTGCGCGCGCCAGATGGTGCCGGTCGTGCCGCCCACGCTGTCCGGCTGCAATTGCGAAGCCGCCGACGCTCGCTCGCGAGTCGGACCAAAACCCGCGTCGAACTTCGGAAACCAGTCCGACTTCGCTGCGCGCGTCACCGCCCGGGCCTGCTGCACGCGCGCCGCTGCGGCCTTCAGGTCCTGATTCGCGGCGGCCGCCTGCTCCTCGAGGGCATCCAGTTGCGGATCGCCGAAAATCTTCCACCATTCGCCGCGATGCGCGTCGTCGGCGGGTTGCGCCGTTTTCCACGTGCCGGTGTCCTGCGCCGAGGCGGCTGACGTTCCTGACGCCGCAACCGGCGCCTCCTTGAAGGCAGCGGGCGTGTCCACTTCGGGACGCTTGTAGGTGGGTTCCACCGAGCAGGCCGCGAGCAGCGCGAGCAGCAAACCACTCGCTGCCGCACGGCCCCATCCGCTCAAAAACTCATAGCGTTTCATTGTTGTTCTCTCCTCAGGCGTCCGTGACCGGCGCGCCAATGCGCGGCGAGTCTTTCTGCGCGACATGAATCGTCCCGCCGGCCATCGTACGCAGCACCACATAGAACACCGGCGTCAGCATCAGCCCGAACAAGGTCACCCCGAGCATGCCGAAGAACACGGCGACACCCATTGCATGACGCATTTCCGAACCGGCCCCGGTCGACAACACCAGCGGCACGACACCCATGATGAACGCAATCGATGTCATCAGAATCGGCCGCAGACGCAAACGGCTTGCTTCAATCGCCGCCGAAAGCGGGGTATGTCCGTCGTGCTCCAGTTCGCGGGCGAATTCCACGATCAGAATCGCGTTCTTCGCGGACAGGCCCACCAGCACCATCAAGCCGATCTGCGTGAAGATGTTGTTGTCGCCGCCGGTGAGCCACACGCCGGTCAGCGCGGACAACACGCTCATCGGCACGATCAGGATGACCGCGAGCGGCAGCGTCAGGCTTTCATACAACGCGGCGAGCACGAGGAACACGAGCAGCACGCTGATCGGGAACACCCACAGACCCGCATTGCCCGCAAGAATCTGCTGATAGGTCAAGTCGGTCCACTCCAGCTTCACGCCGCGCGGCAGAACTTCAGCCGCCACCCGCTCGGCCGCGGCCTGAGCCTGACCCGACGAGAAGCCAGGCGCCGGCCCGCCGTTGATGTCCGCAGCCGTATAGCCGTTGTAACGCACCACCATTTCCGGACCATACGTCGGAGTGACCGTGACGAGCGACGACAACGGCACCATGTCGCCCGCCGAATTGCGCGTCTTCAGTTGCAGGATGTCGTCGGCGTGTTGACGGAACGGCGCGTCTGCCTGCACCCGCACCTGATACACGCGGCCAAAGCGGTTGAAGTCGTTCACGTACAGCGAGCCGAGATAGATCTGCATCGTGTTGAACACGTCCGTGACCGGCACGCCAAGCTGCTTCGCCTTCACACGGTCGAGGTCCACGTTCAGTTGCGGCACGTTGATCTGATAACTGGAGAAGGTCGGCCCAAGCTCAGGCGTTTGCGCCGCCTTCTTCACGAATGCCTCCGCTGCCTTGTTCAACTCCGCGTAACCGAGCGCGCCGTGATCCTCCAACTGCATCTTGAAGCCGCCGAGCGTGCCGAGACCGAGCACCGGCGGCGGCGGGAACACGGCGACGAACGAGTCCTTGATCGCGCCATACTGCTGATTCAACGAGCCTGCAATTGCGCCCGCAGAGAGCTTCTTGTCGCCGCGCTCCTTGAACGGCTTGAGCGTGACGAACACGATGCCCGCGCTCGAACTGTTCGTGAAGCCGTTCACCGACAAGCCAGGGAACGCCACCGCGCTTTCCACGCCCTTTTGCTTGAGCGCGATGGCGCTCATGTCGCGAATCACTTTCTCCGTGCGATCCAGCGACGCACCGTTCGGCAACTGTGCGAACGCAATCAGATACTCCTTGTCCTGCGCGGGCACGAAGCCGCCTGGCACGATACGCGCGATCAGCACCGTTGCGCCGAGCAGAATCGCGTACACCGCGAGCATTGCGCCCTTACGGCGCAGCACGCCCGTCACGCCGCGGCCATAACCTTCCGAGCCGCGATGAAACACCTTGTTGAAGCCCTTGAAGAAGCGGCCCAGCACACGGTTCATCACACGCGTCAGGAAGTCTTCCTTCGCGCCGTGGCTGCGCAGCAGCATCGCGGACAATGCCGGCGACAGCGTCAGCGAGTTGAACGCCGAGATCACCGTTGAGATCGCGATGGTCATCGCGAACTGCTTGTAGAACTGACCCGTGAGGCCCGTCATGAACGCAAGCGGCACGAACACGGCGACGAGCGTGAGCGCAATGGCGATAATCGGCCCGCTCACCTCCTGCATCGCCTTATACGTTGCGTCGCGCGCACTCAGTCCGTTTTCGATGTTCCGCTCGACGTTCTCCACCACCACGATCGCATCGTCCACCACAATCCCGATGGCGAGCACCATGCCGAACAGCGACAGCGCATTGATCGAGAAGCCGAATGCAAGCAGCAGCGAAAAGGTACCGACAATCGACACAGGCACCGCGATCAACGGAATGATCGACGCGCGCCACGTCTGCAGGAACACGATCACGACGATCACCACCAGCGCGATAGCTTCGAGCAGCGTATGCACGACCGCCTCGATACTCGAACGCACGAACTGCGTGGGGTCGTAGACGATCTTGTATTCGACGCCCGCCGGCATGTCTTGCGCGAGTTCCTTCATCGCGGAGCGCACCTCGTCCGAAATCGCGAGCGAGTTAGCGCCCGGCGCCTGGTTGATTGCGAGCGCAACCGCCGGCTTGTTGTCGAGCAACGAACGCAGGCCGTATTCCGACGCCGCCAGTTCGACACGCGCAATATCGCGCAGGTAGGTCACGCCGCCGTCCGGCGCGGTCTTCACGATGATGTCGCCGAATTCGCCCTCCGTTTTCAGACGGCCGCGCGCATTCACCGACAACTGCAATTGCGTGCCCGGCACCGAAGGCGACGCGCCGATCACACCGGCTGCCACCTGAATGTTCTGCTCGCGGATCGCGTTGACCACTTCGGTTGCCGTCAAGCCGCGCTGCGCGACTTTCTGCGGATCGAGCCATACGCGCATTGCGTAGTCGCCCGAGCCCCACAACTGCACTTCGCCCACGCCCTGAATGCGCGCAAGCCGGTCCTTGACGTTGAGCAGCGCGTAATTGCGCAGATACGTCATGTCGTAGCGGTTGTTCGGCGAGATCAGGTGGACCACCATGGTGAGCGTAGGCGAGCTCTTGATGGTCGTCACGCCAAGCCGTTGCACGTCTTCCGGCAAGCGCGGCAGCGCCTGGTTCACGCGGTTCTGCACGAGCTGCGTGGCAAGGTCCGGGTTGGTGCCGAGCTTGAAGGTCACCGTCAGCGTGAGATTGCCGTCGCTATTTGCCTGCGACTGCATGTACAGCATGTTCTCCACGCCGTTGATCTGCTCTTCGAGCGGTGAGGCGACGGCTTCCGCGATCACTTTGGGATTCGCGCCCGGATACTGCGCGTGCACCACGACCGACGGCGGCACCACTTCCGGGTACTCCGAGATCGGCAGCTTGAAGAGCGAAATCACGCCCGCCAGCAGAACCAATACCGATAGCACGCCCGCGAAGATCGGCCTGTCGATGAAGAATTTGGATATATTCATTGGAAGCTCTTGATGTTTGGAGCAAGCGGTTGGAGCATGCGCCGCGCGTTGCCTGCCGCGGCCGCGACGCTCACGAGTTCTTGTCCGCTTTGGCGCGCGTCTGTGCGAGCGGCGCGCTGTTCGGGTCCTGGTCGGTCGTCATGGGCACCATGTGCGCGCGCACCGCATCGCCCGGCCGCACACGCTGAATACCGTTGACGACAATCCGGTCGCCTGCCTTCAGACCGCCCTTCACCACGCGCAGATTGCCCTGCATGTCGCCCACCGAAATCTCGCGATACGCGACGTGATTGTTCTGGTCCACCACCAGCACGAACTTCTTGTCCTGGTCGGTGCCTACTGCTGCGTCGTCGATCAGCAGCGCCGGATGCGGCTCGCTGCCGCCCACTTTCACGCGCGCATAAAGGCCCGGAATGAGCGTGCCGTCCTGGTTGTCGAAACGCGCCCGCACGCGGATCGTGCCCGACGACGTATCCAGACGGTTGTCCACCGACTCGATCGTGCCGCTGCGTGAATAGCCGGTTTCGTCGGCGAGGCCGAGCTCCACCGGCACCTTGCTGCCGTCTTTCGCGCGACGCAGGTATTGCAGGTAGGTCTGCTCGTCGGCGTCGAACGATGCGTAGATCGGCGAAACGGATACGAGCGTGGTGAGCGGCGCGGAACCTGCACCGGCCGACACCACATTGCCTACCGTGATTTCCGCGCGCGACACGCGGCCCGACACCGGCGCGACAATCTTCGTGTAGCCAAGATTGATGCGCGCGGTTTCAAGCGCGGCTTGTGCGGCCTTCAGGTTTGCACTCGCTTCGCGAGCGGCGTTCTGCTTCTCGTCGTAATCGCGCTTGGCGATGGCGTTGTCGGCGATCAGGCGTTGCGCGCGTTCCCAGTCGCTTTGCGTATAGCCCGTGCGCGCCTGAGCCGCCGCGAGCTGCGCTTCGGCACGGTCCACTTCCGCCGCGTACGGACGCGGGTCGATCACGAACAGCGTGTCGCCCTTCTTCACGAGCGCGCCGTCCTTGAAGTTGACGGACACGATCGTGCCAGGCACCTGCGAACGTACGTCCACTTTTTCTACTGCTTCGAGGCGGCCCGAATAGCTTTGCCAGTCGGTAATCGTCTTTTGCACCACCGTGGCTACATCGACTTCCGGCACGATGGTCGGCGCGGCGGGCGAGCTCGCGTCCACACGGATCGCGCCAAAGGTGCCAAGTCCGGCAAGGACCACGACGGCAAGCGCGGCAACCGCCACACGGCGGCGAGAAAGAGGAAGAATGGTCATGTGTAGCTCCCGGTATCGTTGATTAATGTTTTGCCTGGTTCTGTTTCAGTGCTGATTCCAGCCGGTGGTTTTAGCCGCTGGGATCAGCCGCTGGGATCAGCGATATGCGCGCGCATCGAAGCGCCACTGAAAAAATCTCACTGCCTCCTGCAAGGCGGGCGGATGATCGGCCAGTGCCGCATGCGAGACCGCCGGATAGCGGACCACCTGCGTCAGCACACCCGCGTCGATCAGACTGCTCGCGTATTTCTCCGCCTCGACGTGCAGCACGTCGTTTTGCGCCGTCGCGATCAGCGTGGCCGGCAAGCCGGCAAGCCGCGACGACTCCAGCGGCGCCGCATACGGATGCATGCGTTGCGACGCCTGCGGCAGGTATGCGCGGTAGCAGGCCGCGCATTCTCTTGCCGTGATGTCCGAGCCGAGGCGCTTTTCATCGCCAAGGCGCGTGAGGCTCGGGTCCAGCATCGGCCCGAACAAAGCCTGCGCGGCAATCTGCACGTCGCCGCGATCGCGCGCGATGAAAGCGAGGCAATTGGCCAGCTGGCCGCCCGCATCATGGCCCGCCACGCCAACCTTTCTGCTATTGCCGCCAAACGCACGCGCCCGCGTCTGCACCCACAACGCCGCGCGGTGTGCGTCTTCCGGCGCTGCGGGAAACGGGAACTCCGGCGCGAGCGAATAGCCCACCGACACCACTAATGCAGGTAAATGTTCCGCGAAATAGCGCGACGCGAAATCCGCCTGCTCGATCGACCCCTTCGTGAAGCCGCCGCCGTGAAAGTAAAGCAGTACCGGCAGTGCGGTTTTCCTGGCCTGCCGGTACAAACGCAACGTGATGTCCTGCGCGTGTCCTTCTATCTGTACGTCAGTCACTTCCAGTGCCGTGCTGTCGGCCTCCGCCGGCTCGTTGGCGGCGGGCGTAAAAGAGAACGGCGGTTTGAATGCATCCATGTGGAGCCGCGCAATGCGCAAAGAACTTCAATGGTGCGAATTGTGGGTTCGGCAGACTCGTAAATAAATGCCTATAATCCGGCAACACAATTCGGCCCCTCTGAACAATCGAACAGATTGCCCGGTGGATCCGAACCCTGCTCAGTACGCCTGCCCCTTCTGGAGGTTTGCAATGGACCGGCTTCAGGCCATGCAAGTGTTCACGCGTGTCGTCGACACAAACAGCTTTACCCGCGCGGCGGAAACGCTCGACCTGCCGCGCGCCTCCGTTACCACGATCATTCAGAACCTCGAAGCGTTCCTCGGTACACGGCTCATGCACCGCACGACGCGCCGGCTGTCGCTCACGCCGGACGGCGCCGCGTACTACGAACGCTGTGTGCGCATTCTCGCGGACGTCGAAGAAACCGAGGCCAGTTTCCAGAGCGGCAATAAAAAACCGCACGGGAAGCTGCGCATCGACATGCCTGGCTCGATTGGCCGCTTGCTGGTCATTCCGAAGCTGTGTGAATTCCACCAGCGCTATCCGGACATCGATCTGCAACTCGGCCTCTCGGATCGACCCGTCGACCTGCTGCAGGAAGGCGTGGATTGCGTCGTGCGGGTCGGCGCGCTGCAGGATTCCTCGCTGGTGGCGCGGCGTATTGGCCTGTTTGAAGGCGTAACGTGCGCGGCTCCGTCATACATTGAGCGGGCCGGCATGCCGACTTCGCTCGAGGACCTGGAAAATCACAAAGCAGTCAATTACTTCTCGAGCCGTACCGGACGCACGCTCGATTGGGCATTCATGGTTGATGGCAAAGAGGTTGAAGTAAAGATGAAGAGCATCGTCTCGGTCAACGACGCCGATGCCTACGTGACCTGCGGGCTGGAAGGTTTTGGCCTGATTCAGCCGGCGCTATTCATGGTGCTCCCGCAACTGCGTTCAGGCCAACTCGTTGAAGTACTGCCCGAACTGAAGCCTTTGCCGATGCCCATTTCCGCAGTCTATCCGCACAGTCGGCATCTGTCGCCTAAAGTCCGTGTTTTCGTAGACTGGATCGCCGAAGTATTCGATCGCTGCCCATTGCTGAGCGGTCGAGGCACACTCGACGCTACCTGCTCGAAGCGCACGCTCGAAGAGCGGGAGTTTTCTCCCGCACTCGACACACCGGTCATTTCGGAATGGGTCGCGTGAGGCCGTTCAATTGAAGTGCAGAAAGTGAAACAGTGAATTCCAACCGCGGCGCTAATGCCGCGGTTGTTCTTTGTGCCTTGGTTTTTAGGGCTCTTAAAGCGATTGTTCTGGAATCGCGACAATTCATTTCGCGAAAGCGCAGTTTATCGACACGCGCCCGAAGTCTACATTTCACCCTGTCCGCAGCGCCCTCGTGCTGCCAATGAATCGACAGGAGTGAATCATGAAACGCAATCTTCTCGCAGGTCTTGCTCTCTCGCTGCTTGCCAGCGCGCCGGTTTTCGCACAAGGCAATGGCATTGGCCATGCCGGCAGTTATCAGACTCAGCCCGCCGCAACGACGAGCGGAAAAACGCGCGCCGAAGTGAAGGCCGAACTGGTCGCCGCGTATCGTGACGGCTCGCTGCCTTCGCTGAACCGCACGACGTATCCGAACAAAGGACTGATCGGCCAGACGCAGGCTGCACGCATCGCATTGCAGGAAGGCGCGAGTGGCGAAGTGACACGAGTGGCGACGGGGCAATAAGCCTGCGGAACAATGAACCGCTCTAATATTTAGCGATCCGGAATTATTTCGGCCCGCAGTAATAGACCGAAGCACATCTGCAAAGGAGTAGATCATGGCACCGTCGGAACTCGACAACTGGGATACGGACGCGGCAGTATGGACACCGTATCGCGCACCGCAAAGGTAATGCGCGGCGCAATTGCAACAAGGGCCGCTTGAAGCGGCCCTTGTTGCAGGAGTCGTTAGCGCTTTGGTACGCCGTCGCGCCATTCGCTCCAGTGCGTGACGATATCCTGCACGAGCGGATTGCCCGAGCGGTACAGGTTCTCCAGAGCAATCGTAAAGCCGCCTTGCGCGGCATAGTTCAGCAGATTGTCGGCACTCGTCTGTCCATCGTAAGGGCGGTCGAAATCGGAGCCCGCGCGCACTACGGCCACGCGGTTCAGATCGACCTTATGGACGGAAGCCGCGCGTTTGAGCGCTTCATAGGTCGCATTGTCTTCCTGCTGCGTCGTGCAATAGACGCCCTTTCCATCGGTCAGTATCTTTGTCCAGTCGCGTGCGCGTTGCCCTAGAAGCGTGCCGGACCACCAGGTGTCGCCCGCGAGCGTATCGCATTGAATGACGGTGGGCGGGCGGTTAGCCGGCGCATACGAATACTTGGCGCGCGCAGCCTGCGCCTGCGCATTGTCGGAAAGCACGACGTTGCGCGACAAGGCGAATGCCGTATCGGCCAGTTGCGTATTGAGCTGGAATACTTCCGTCCGGTAATCGAGAGGCGGCTTTTCCGAAGGGCTTTTCGTGTTGATGCCGAGATAGCCGGTGTTCCAGCCGGCTGGAACCTCGCGCCCGTCTATTTCCCATTGAATGCCGAAATCCACGAGGTATTTGGCCCATGCAGCGGAACCGACCGTGCCCTGCTGCGGGTCGATGCCGGCAATGCCCGCCACCATAAAGTACGTATGGCGCAAATCGAAACGCGGCGAGAACGTCAACGCCATGATGGAGGCCGCGGCATTGGTGTGTCCCATGCCGGTGGTCATCACGCACACGTCCTGGCGGTTGCAATGCACTGCTGGATAGTCCGGCGACAGGCCGTCCACTGGAATATCGCGCCACGGGCCGAGCTTGTCGAGCCACACCTGGCCTTCCGGGCCAAACATGGAGATGATCATCACCTTGACGGGCCGGCCGCGCGAAGCACTGTCTTCATGCGAGAAAGCGCTGCTGTCGTCCGCGCTGGCGGGTCCCGAATTAAAGGCCGCGCATGCCGCGAGTGCAATGACGGATAGCGCGCCAAATGTGCGAGTCAGCATCAGTGATCTTCCTTTTGCCTGTCATGCAGTTGGGGAGAGTGCCGCTTCAAGCCGGAAGAAGTATAGATGCGACGAAATGATTGTCTAGCGGATTACGCGGCAATTTCGCCACTCGCGCGAAGCTCTGCGCGAGCCGCATGCACCAAAAGAATGAAACCCACGGAAGAAGCTCACGAAGAAGGGCAAGGAACAAGCGCAGTGAATAAACTCAAACGCGTGGAATGTCCGGTTCGAAAAACACCCAGCGCACCTGCGGAAAGGCAGCCTGCAAGTCGGCCTCGATTACGTTGATTGCATCGACCATGGCCCGGCCGCTCGCATAGTCGATCATTTCTGCCTGCACCGCCACCACCACATGGCGTCCCCATTGCAGCGTGATCATATTGATGATGCTGCGAATTTCGCTGCGTGCGCGCAAATGCGCCTCGATTTCGCGGCGCACCTCCGGACTCGCCGATTCGCCGACGATCATCGACTTCACTTCGCGCGCCACCAGCCCGGCAATCACCATCAGCAGCAGCCCAACCGCGACCGAACCCAATGCGTCGTAGACCGGATTGCCGGTCACGAGCGTCAGCAGCACGGCAATGAAGGCCATGGCAAGCCCCATCAGCGCTGCAATGTCTTCGCCGGCTACCACCAGCAGTTCCGACTCGCGCGTCTCCCTGAACCAGCGCCACATGCTTTTCTCGGGATACACGCGGCGGATCTCCTTGAGCGCGCCCCACAGCGACAGCGCCTCCAGCACCACCGACACGCCCAACACCACCAGCGCCACATAGGCATACTGCAAAGGCTCACGCGCAACAATTCGATGCACGCCTTCGTACACGGAAAACGCGCCGCCCACGAAAAACAGCAGCAGCGCGACCAGCAGCGAATAGAAATTGATCTCGCGGCCGCCGCCCATCGGATGCAACGGGCTCGCCGGCCGGCGCGCCTGACGCAGACCGAACAGCAGCAGCAGTTGATTACCGCAGTCGGCGGTGGAGTGAATGGCTTCGGCAAACATCGAACCGGAACCGGTGAACGAAGCGGCGGCGAACTTGCAGACGGCAATGCCAAAGTTGGCGGCGAGCGCGTAAATAATGGCTTTCGGCGATTCTTCTTTCATCGTCGTAGAGGGCGTTGGACTGATTGCAAAAGGCTTTAACCGGCCAGGAACCCGTATTATGGCGATGCCGGGCGGCATGGTCCAATAGCAGCGCGCGACGCATGGGGTCCCCGACGCTCACGCCCTCTCGAGCGCCGCCATTTCGCGCACGATCACCAACAGCATCGACAGACTCGCGCCGCCCGTAGCCCGCAAGTCCGCCAGCAGCCGCGCATAGCGCTCTAGCTGCGCGGCCCGTTTGTCGCGCCATGCATGCACCAGGCCCTCCGGCGTGGAGGCGGCGTCGGCCCCGGCGAGCGCGCTCATCGTGAGCGCGCGTTTCAGGCGCGCGAGCTCGGCCAATGCGGTTGCGCGCGCCAGCATGTCCCAATGCGACGGCGCAGGCAATGCGGCCGCCCGCTCGCTGATCCAGTGATAGTTGAGCAGCGTACCGAGCGCGAAGTAGACGCCCGCCACGAGTTCGAGCTTGCGCTCGCAGGACGACGCCACCTCCGCGATGTCGAGCAGCGCCGCTGAAATCTCGCCGCTTGCTATGCGTACCGCGAGGTCGCTGTCGACACCCGCATCCACCAGCACGCGCTGGCGCTCGGACAGCGCCTCGAGGTCGGCGGCCGGCAAGAGCGCGGGCCATTGCGGCGCGAGACGCTGCGCGGCGTCGCGGCAACGCGCCAGCAGATCGCTCACGTCGTCGCTGTTCACCGCCGGCGACGACAGATGCCGCAGGAACCACAACGCCGAACGTTCGACGAGCCGCGCGACTTCGACGAACATGCGCGCCTGCACGTCGTCGGCGACGCGGTTGTCGAGCGCGTCGATGCTGCGCCACACGTCGTCCAGATCGAACACGTCGCGCGCCATGATGCACGCGCGCACGATGTCGCCCGGCCGCGCGTCGGTCTCTTCCATGAGCCGGTGCACGAACTCGCAGCCTACGCGGTTCACCAACGCATTGGTCAAGTGCGTCGCAAGAATTTCACGGCGCAGCGGGTGGCGCTGCATCGGCTCGCTGAAACGCTGGCGCAAAGGCTTCGGAAAGTATTCGATCAGCATGTCGCCGACGAGCGGGTCTTCCGGCACCGACGATTCGAGCAGCGCGTCGTACAGCCACATCTTGCTGTACGCGAGCAGCACCGCGCGCTCAGGCGTGGTGAGCCCCTGTTTCGCGGCCTGCCGCTCGGCCACTTCTTCGTCGCTTGGCAAGAATTCGATGGTGCGGTTCAGGCGCCCTGCGCGTTCGAGGTAGCGCATCAAACGCGCTTCCGCGTCGAGCAGTTCGACACCGTAGCGGCCGGCAATGGAAAGCGCCTGGGTCTGGTAGTAGTTGTCTTTCAGGACCAGCAGGCCGACTTCGTCGGTCATTTCCGCGAGCAGCGCATTGCGCTGCTTGTCGGTCATCTCGCCGTCGGCCACGACGAGTCCGAGCAGAATCTTGATGTTGACCTCGTGGTCCGAGCAGTCGACGCCCGCTGAGTTGTCGATTGCATCGGTATTGATGCGCCCGCCGCGCTGCGCGAATTCTATGCGCCCGAGTTGCGTGAGCCCGAGGTTGCCGCCTTCGGCGACCACCTTGCAGCGCAGATCGGCGCCATTCACGCGGATCGCGTCGTTCGCGCGGTCGCCCACTTGCAGATGCGTTTCGCGCGTCGCCTTCACATACGTGCCGATGCCGCCGTTATAAAGCAGATCGACGGGCGCCTGCAAAATTGCACGCATCAGTTCGGCGGGCGACAGCGCAACCGCACTGATACCGAGCACCGACTGCACCGCGGGCGAAAGCGGAATGGTCTTGGCGGTACGCGGAAACACGCCGCCGCCGGCCGAAATGAGCGAGGGGTCGTAGTCCGCCCAGCTCGATCGATCGAGCAGAAAGAGCCGGCCGCGCTCGGCAAGACTGCTTGCCGGATCGGGATTGGGGTCGAGAAAAATGTGCCGGTGATCGAACGCTGCAACGAGCCTGATATGCGGCGACAACAGCATGCCGTTGCCGAACACGTCGCCGGACATGTCGCCGATGCCGACCACCGTGAAGTCCATCGTCTGCGTATCGACGCTCATTTCGCGGAAGTGCCGCTTCACCGACTCCCATGCGCCGCGCGCGGTGATCGCCATCTTCTTGTGGTCATAACCGACCGAGCCGCCGGACGCAAACGCGTCGTCGAGCCAGAAGCCGTATTCCTGCGAAATCGCGTTCGCGTAGTCGGAGAACGTGGCCGTGCCCTTGTCGGCAGCCACCACCAGATACGGGTCGTCGGGATCGTGACGGACCACGTCGCGCGGCGGTACGACGGTCGTGCCCGCCAGGTTGTCGGTGAGATCGAGCAGGCCGCGCAGGAAGGTCTGATAGCAGGCAATGCCCTCGCGCATCCACGCGTCGCGCTCGCTTTGCGGCGGCGGGTTCTTCACGACGAAGCCGCCCTTCGAGCCCACCGGCACGATCACCACGTTTTTCACCATCTGTGCTTTCATCAGGCCGAGCACTTCGGTGCGGAAATCCTCGCGACGGTCGGACCAGCGCAGGCCGCCGCGCGCCACGCGTCCGCCGCGCAAATGCACGCCCTCCACGCGCGGCGAGTACACCCATATCTCGAACATCGGCTTGGGCTCGGGCAAACCGGGCACTTGAGGGGGATTGAACTTGAACGACAGATACGGTTTCGGCTTGCCTTGCGCATCGAACAGGTAGTAGTTGGTGCGCTGAGTCGCCTTGATGACGCCGAGAAACTGCCGCAGTATGCGGTCCTCGTCGAGATTGGGCACCTGGTCGAGCGCGCCGTCTATCGTTTTCAACAGAGTGGCGACGCGCGCTTCGCGCGTGCCCTCGAGCGTCGGATCGAAGCGCGCGACAAACAACTCGACCAGCATGCGGGCAATTGCCGGGTTGCCGGTTACCGCGCGCTCGATATACGCGTCGCTGAATGTCGAGCCCACCTGCCGCAGATACTTCGCATAGGCACGCAGGATCGTCACTTCGCGGGCGCTCAACTGTGCGCGCAGAACGAGTCGATTGAAGTCGTCGCTTTCCACCGCGCCGGTCCACACTTGGGCGAACGCGTCTTCGAAAAGATCTTTCACGCGCTCTATATCGAACTCTGCGTCGTCCGCCAGTTCAAGGCCGAAATCGTGAATCCACGCAGGCGTCGCGCCGAGCGCTTCGATCAGATACGGCCGCTCTTCGTCTACCCGCACGCCGAGATGTTCGAGCATCGGCAAGCTGCGCGACAGTGCGATCGGCATGCCCGCGCGATACACCTTGAAGCGGAATGCACGCGGCCCGGCTTCGATAGGGCGGTACAGGTTCATCGCGAGCCGCTCGCTACCCTGCACGCGCTCGATCAGCTCAATATCGCGCACTGCCGTGCGCGCGGCATAGTCGTCGCGATAGCCCGCAGGAAATGAATCGGCATAGTGTTGCAGCAGACGGTTGCCCTGCTCCTCGCCGAACGCGTCGAGCAATGCATCGGCGAGATCGTCCTGCCAGCGGCGCGCAACCTGCACGAGACGTGCTTCGAGTTCGCGCGTATCGACATCGGGCATGCCGCCGGCTTTCGCATGGACGACGAAGTGAATTCGCGCGAGCGTCGACTCCGAAAGCAGCGGCGTGAATTCGACGCTCTCTCCGTTGAACGCGTCCGCAAGCAGATTGGCGATACGCTGCCGCAAATCGGTGTTGTACTTGTCGCGCGGCACGAACACGAGGCACGACACGAAACGGTCGAAGCGGTCGCGCCGCACGAACAGACGTGTGCGCTGATGCTCCTGCAAACGCAACACGCCGAGCGCGATGTCGTAGAGCTGGTTTTCGTCGGCCTGGAAAAGCTCGTCGCGCGGATAGGTTTCGAGCACCGTGAGAAGCGACTTGGCAAGATGACCTTTCGGCAGGAAACCGGCCCTTCTCACGATGTTCGCGCATTTGCGCCGCACGATCGGAATCTCCGCCGCAGACACGAAATATGCGGTCGATGTATACAGGCCAATGAAGCGCCGCTCGCCGACCACCTTGCCGTCCGCACCGGTCAGCTTGATGCCGACGTAGTCCAGATAACCTGGGCGATGCACGGTCGCGCGCGAGTTGGCCTTGGTCAGGAAGATGGGCGAGGCGCTCGAAATGATCTCGGCGGCGGCCGGCGGCAACGCCGTGACTTCCGAGGCCGCCGCGCCGCCGGGCGCCATACCGCCGGGCTGCGCGCGCAAGCCGTCGCGCAGAATGCCGAGCCCCGAGCCGGGCACCGCGCGCAAGCCGTAGCCCGTGCCGTGTTGCACCAGTTCATAGTCGCGCTGGCCGAGAAAGGTGAAATGATCGGCCACCATCCACTCAAGGAACGCGCGCGCTTCCATTGCATCCGGGCCGCTCTCGCCCGCCTTCATGCTTTTTATCGTGATGCGCGCGAGCTCCACTATCTTCGGCCAGTCTTCGACTGCGGCCCGCACGTCGAGCAGTACCTTGGCGATGTCCTCGCGCAGTGCGTCGAGCTTCGCCGCGTCGCCGCAACGGTCCACTTCGAAATGAATGAACGAGGCCAGTTGCGAGCGTGTGTCGGCGGCTTCCTCGGCGCCCTGCGTGACACGCACAATGTCGCCGTCGGCACCGCGCCAGATGCGAAACACCGGATGCACGACCGAATGCAGCGCGAGCCCGTGGCGGTTCACCGCCATTGAAACGGAATCGACCAGAAACGGCATGTCGTCGTTGACGATCTCGATCACGGTGTGATCGGAATGCCAGCCATGTTGCTCGAGAATCGGGTTATAGACGCGCAGCCTTTCCTTGCCCGGCACGAAGCGCTGCGCGGTCTGCCAGTGGGCGAGCGCGGCGCCGTACAGATCGGCGATGGAGCGGCTTTGCAGGTCGTCGGCGTCGACGAAATCGTAGTAGTGCCGCAGAAAAGGCTCGACAATGTGAAACGCCGGCTCGGGCAAGCGCGTTCGTGCAAACTCGACGACATCGTTCAGCAAGTGCGTGACAGCTTCTTCGTTCTTTGCTTGCATGATGAACTCCCCCGGCTGGCGGCAATGGCGAGGATCGCCCGGATCGGATGCATCGTCTGAAGAACGATTATGCACCCGCATGGCGCCATGCGACCGATGCCGCGAGTTAGGTTATACCCGCTGCTCTCCTTGCTCATGCCGCAATGGCCACGCGCTGCCTAGCGCATGTTTGCGCTTCGGGTGCTTCCGGTGCCTGCGGTGCTTCCAACGCTCTCGTGCGCGAGCCATGCGCCCACCTGTTGCGCGACCCACGCCGGATCGTCGTGCGGCAAATCATGGCCCGCCCACGGATGCACGCGATGCGCGACGCCCCACGCCGCGGCGAGCTTTGTGGAACACGCCGGATCGACAAGCCGGTCCTCGCGCGAGGAAAGCAGCAGCAGCGGACAAGCCGGCTTCGCCGCGCCTGCGCGAAACCGCGCTGCCGCCCACAGTTGCCGGCATGCATTCGCAAGGCTCACCGGCGCGCTGCGGCGAATCATGCACCAGGAGTCGAGATCCGCTTGGAGCGTGCCGACGTCATTGCATGTCAGGCGATGAATGCCGCGCTCGGCACGCGGCGCGTCGTGCCAATGGCTCGCCACTTTCACCAGGTGCGGCCATGCACCCGGACGCAAGCGCTCATGCGCCCGACTGAACGGACGCATACTGGTGTTGATCAGCACCAGTCGCGCGATTTCGTCGGGGTACCGTTGCGCCCATGCTGTCGCGACCATGCCGCCGAGCGACATCGCCAGTATGTTCAATGGCCCGCTCGTGGCCTCGTTCGGCGCGCGCTCTTGCTGCGCGGCAATGCGCACGGACTCGACCATCGCGGCAACGGTAGCGGGCGCGCGCGCATGCGCAAGCGCACCGTTGCCCGACAAGTCGGGCAACAACAGACGCGACGCGCCCGTGGCTTCGCGCAACAGCTCGGGCAAGCGGCCCCAATGACGCGCCTCGCGTGTGAGCCCGCGCAGCAATATCCACGTACTCATCAAGTGTTCGGCCTGTACCAGTGATCAATCGCGCTTTGCAGCAATTGCTCGCGGCGCTGGCCTTGTGGCAGCCAACGCTGCGACGAAAAAGCGGCACGTGCGAGAAAATCGAGCAGGTTCGCGTGGCGCCGCAACACGCGCGCCGTGCGATGCGCCTTCACGGGATTGAAGAAGCCCTGGCGCGAGAACAACTGGCGCGGGTTCTTCTTGATCCACAGCCAGGAGCCGAGTTCGAGCGTCATCGGCAGAAAGACGTTGGCGGCCGGCGCACGGTCGTACGCGCAGTCCCACAGATCGCCGTGCAGCAGGTATTGATGGCTTTGCGGCTCGAACGTGTAGCCATGATGCGGATGCGCGCGCTCGAACATGGTTTTCAGCACGTACATTTCCGGCAGATGCGGCATCAGCTTGCGCGTGCGCGCGTACGGAAACCAGATGCTGTCGCTCCAGCCGTAGCCCGAATGGCAGTCGAGCGCAATGCTCATTGGCCGCGCGGCCAGCTCGGTTTCGACCACTTCGAGCAGCGCGGCGGCCTCGGCTTCCATTGGACCGCCGCGGCGCCCGCGATACCACGGCAACCATGCGCCGACGCGCTGGCCGCCTGCCAGGAGCGGCACGCGCTCGTCTGCGTTTTGCGGCGCATTGCGCATCAGGTCGACGCCGTTCGGGTTGGCGCGCGTGGCCGCCCACATTCCGCCAGGATTGACGATCGGCATGAATACGAGGCGGATGGATTGCAGTTGGCGAACCAGCAGTTCGTCCCATTCGAGCCGCGCGAGCAGCGCGCGCATGTAATCGAGCACGAGTTGCGAGCCGATGCGCTCCAGCCCATGAATGCCGGCAAAAAAGCCGATGGCGGGCGCCTGCGGATCTGTCGAACCAATGCTCGCCGTATGCACGCTGAAGCGCCGGCCCCGCACCGCCGTCTCGCAGACGGTGCGGATCGCAAGACTCGCGCTGCCCTGATCGAGGATCGTCTTGAGATCTTCGTACTCCGCAAAGGTGTCGGGAAGAAAGCTCAAAGGCTGCATGTGGGCGTCGCTGAGTATCGAGGACGGCAGGGCGAATGACGCAATATAGCCTGGCTGTCTGTCAGCCTGTATGACGGCCGGGCCAATGCACACGCCGTCACGCCGGTGTCATTCCACTGTCATGCCCCCGGGCGTAAATTTCCGCCTTTCGCCTCGCAAAGCCCCTTCGCATGAGTCGCCCACTCATCGGTCCATGCGTTCTGCTGGAATAATCACGGGCTTGCGGCCAGCTCTCAGGCGAGCCCACCCGCGCCCACTGTTCGACTTCCATGCAAACCTCCGTCGTCTTGCTGGTCCTGCTGTCGGCGCTGCTGCACGCCAGCTGGAACGCGTCGCTGCATCTGTCGCAAGACCGTGTGTGGCTGCTGGGTATGATGGCCATTCCGTACCTCGCCGTGAGCGCCGTCGGCGTGCTCGTGTTACCCATGCCCGCGCCGGCTGCATGGCCGTATATCTTCGCGTCGGTGCTGCTGGAGTTCGGCTATCTGCTCGCGCTGATCCGCGCTTACCGAAGCGGCGACTTCGGCCAGATCTATCCGATTGCGCGCGGTCTGTCGCCCATGCTGGTGTTTGTCGGCGCACTCGTATTTGCGCAGGAGTCGCTGAAGCCGCTCGCTGCCACCGGCGTCGCGCTGGTGTCGTGCGGCATCGTCTCGCTCGCGTTTCGCCGCGGTATGCGCTTTTCCGGCGAAAGCGTACCGTTCGCGCTTCTCACCGGCTTGTTCATCGCGACGTATTCGGTTGTGGACCGCATCGGTGCGCGCGTCGCGGGCAACGGCCTGAGTTACATCATGTGGGTCTATCTGCTCTGGAACGTACCGCAGTTCCTGCTTGCGTGGCATTGGCGCGGCGGCGCGAAAGGACTGTTCGTCAGCCGCGCGGCGGTGACGAAGGGCATTGCGGCGGGCGCGCTGGCGCTCATCGCCTATTGCCTGATTATCGAGGCGTATCGCTATCTGCCTATCGCAATGGTGTCGGCGCTGCGCGAGTTGAGCTCGATCTTCGCGGTGCTGATCGGCTGGCTCTTCATGCACGAGAAGCTCACGCCCCGGCGTGTCGCGGCCTGCGCGCTCGTCACGTTGGGCGCGGTGCTGATCCGCATCTGACGCGGTTGTTCGCGCCGCTCGCCCGCGCAAATGGCTCCTACATTCTTATAGAAATGGCTCTGAAGTCCAGAGCCAAATCTCACTATAGTCGCTGCATGTGCCGCGCCTTCATGCGCGGCGTCCGCCGACCAGCGAGGAGCCACGCGATGAACCTGAAGAACGCAGAATTGAAGAGCCGCAAGGACGCAGCCACGCCGCGCGGCGTCGGCGTAATGTGCGATTTTTACGCCGAGCGCGCGGAAAACGCCGAGCTGTGGGATGTGGAAGGCCGCCGCTTTATCGACTTCGCCGCGGGCATCGCGGTGTGCAATACGGGCCACCGTCATCCGAAGATCGTCGCGGCGCTGCGCGACCAGATGGATCATTTCATACACACCGCGTATCAGATCGTGCCGTATGCGTCCTACGTGGAGCTTGCGGAAAAACTCAACCAGCGCGCACCCGGCGATCATCCGAAGAAGACTGCCTTTTTCACCACCGGCGCCGAGGCTGTCGAAAACGCGATCAAGATTGCGCGCGCCGCGACCGGCCGTCCGGGCGTGATCGCCTTCACGGGCGGCTTTCACGGCCGCACGCTGATGGGCATGGCGCTCACCGGCAAGGTCGCGCCGTACAAGCTCGGCTTCGGCCCGTTTCCGTCCGACGTGTTCCATGCGCCGTTTCCCAATCCGCTGCACGGCGTGAGCACCGCCGATTCTCTGAAAGCGCTCGAATTCCTGTTCAAGGCCGACATCGACCCGAAACGCGTGGCCGCGATCATCTTCGAGCCGGTCCAGGGCGAAGGCGGGTTTTATCCGGCGCCAGTCGAGTTCGTGCGCGCGCTGCGCAAGCTGTGCAACGAGCACGGCATTCTGCTGATCGCAGACGAAGTGCAAACCGGCTTTGCCCGCACCGGCAAACTGTTCGCTATGCACCACTACGACGTGGTGCCCGACCTGATGACGGTCGCCAAGAGCTTGGCGGGCGGCATGCCGCTGTCGGGCGTGATTGGCCGCGCCGACGTGATGGACGCCGCGGCGCCCGGCGGTCTAGGCGGCACATATGCCGGCAATCCGCTCGCGCTCGCCGCCGCGCATGCGGTGCTAGACATCATCGACGAAGAAAATCTGTGTGAACGCGCTAGCGTTCTGGGCGAGCGCGTCAAAGCCAGACTGCTCGCGCTGCAAAAAGACGCGCCACACATCGCCGATGTGCGCGGCCCCGGCGGCATGGTGGCCGTCGAGTTCTGCAAGCCAGGCAGCAGCGAGCCGGACGCCGACTTCACGAAGCGCGTGCAGGCACGCGCGCTCGAACGCGGCCTGCTGCTGCTCGTATGCGGCGTCTATTCGAACGTGGTGCGCTTCCTGTTCCCGTTGACGATTCAGGACGCCGTGTTCGACGAGGCGCTCGCCATTCTCGAAGACGTGATTAAGGACAGCGTTGCTGTCGCCGCGTGAGGAATGCAAACATGGCCACACTGACTCTGCAAGATCCGGCTCTGCTGAAGAGCACCGCGTACATCGCCGGAGAATGGCAAGGCGCGGACGACGGCGCGAGCTTCGAAGTCGTGAACCCGGCAACGGGAGAAACGATCGGCACGGTGCCGCGCATGGGCACGGCGGAAACGCGCCGCGCCGTCGCCGCAGCGAACGCCGCGTGGCCCGCCTGGCGCGCGAGCACCGCAAAGCAGCGCGCGGCGATCCTGCGCAAATGGCACGACCTGATGGTCGAGCATGCCGACGATCTCGCGCTGATCCTGACCACCGAGCAGGGCAAGCCGCTTGCCGAGGCGAAGGGCGAGATCCAGTACGCGGCGTCCTTCCTCGAATGGTTCGGGGAAGAAGCGAAGCGCGTGACCGGCGACACCATCCCGACGCCCGCGAGCGACAAGCGCATTGTCGTGACGAAGGAGCCGGTCGGCGTCTGCGCAGCCATTACGCCGTGGAATTTCCCGGCTGCAATGATCACTCGCAAGGTCGGTCCGGCACTCGCGGCGGGCTGTCCGATCATCGTCAAACCGGCTGAAGCCACGCCGCTCTCGGCGCTCGCGCTCGCCCTGCTGGCCGAGCGCGCGGGCGTGCCGCGCGGCGTGTTCAATGTGGTGACCGGCGAGCCCAAAGCGATCGGCGCGGAAATGACCAGCAACCCGATTGTGCGCAAGCTCTCGTTCACGGGCTCGACGCCGGTTGGACGTTTGTTGATGGCGCAGTGCGCGCCCACTGTGAAGAAGGTATCGCTGGAACTGGGCGGCAACGCGCCGTTCATCGTGTTCGACGACGCCGATCTCGACGCCGCCGTGGCCGGCGCGATCGCGTCGAAGTATCGCAACAGCGGCCAGACCTGCGTTTGCACCAACCGCTTCTACGTGCACGACAAGGTGTACGACGCATTCGCCGAAAAGCTGTGCGCCGCCGTCGAGCAACTGAAGGTGGGGCGCGGCACCGAGGCGGGGGTCACGCAAGGTCCGTTGATCAACGAGGCGGCTGTGCTCAAGGTCGAATCGCATATCGAAGACGCGCTTGCCAAAGGCGCGCGGGTGGTCACGGGCGGCAAGCGTCACGCGCTCGGTCACGGCTTTTTCGAGCCGACCGTGCTCGCGGACGTGACACCCGACATGAAGGTTGCGCGCGACGAAACCTTCGGTCCGCTTGCGCCGCTGTTCCGCTTTTCATCGGACGAGGAAGTAATCCGGCTGGCGAACGATACGGAGTTCGGCCTCGCGTCGTACTTCTATAGCCGCGACATTGGGCGCGTGTGGCGCGTTGCCGAGGCGCTCGAATACGGCATGGTCGGCATCAATACCGGCCTGATCTCGAACGAAGTCGCGCCGTTCGGCGGCGTCAAGCAATCCGGTCTTGGGCGTGAAGGCTCGCACTACGGGATCGACGATTACGTCGTCATCAAGTACATGTGCGTGGGGGGTGTCTGAACGTGAAAACGGCACGCCCTGGCGTGCCGTTTTTCTTTGGCGCCTGTCTTTGGCGCCTGTCTTTCACACTTATGGCGCGGCCAGCAGCGCCGCGCTCACTTAGTGGGCGACATACACCGGAGCCGAATACGAGCTCGACGTAACCTCGGCGCGGCTCCCCCCTTGCGATGAACCGTTGGTCGCCGAACCGTAACCGCTCGTCTGGGCCGTACCGTTCTGCGCGGCAACGCGCGCTTCGGCGGCCTGGATGTTCTCCGGGTACTCGTAGTCGTTCGCAGTGGCCGGATTGTAGCCGGCCTTTTCCAGTTGGATCAGCTCGGCGCGAACCTGAGCGCGCGTGACCGGCTGGTTCGACTGCGCGAAGGCCGCAAGCGGTGCGGAAATAAGAGCAGCAATAACAGCGGCTTCGATCAGCGATTTCATGATAACTACCTCCAGAGATTGTTTTGTCAGGCGCTGAAGGCGGTTGTCTTCAGCAGATGGACACAGTCTAGGAGGCAGACGACCTAGGGTAAACCCCGAATCCGCGAATTCACTGTTGCGGGACGCGCGCCAATTCGCCGGCTCGTGCGCCGATTTGCGCTTTGGGCGGCACCAACCCGCCGCCCGGTTGCCGGTCGCTTCTCGGACTCATGCCGAAGCGCGCACGATACGTCCGCGAAAAATGCGACGGGGACTCGAACCCGCAAGCGACGCAAATCGACGTGATCGACATGTCGGTCTGTTGCAGCAGTTCGCGCGCGCGGCCAAGCCGCAATTGCAGATAGAAGTGCGTGGGGGTGTCCTTCAGCGACGCGCAGAAGAGCCGTTCCAATTGCCGGCGCGTCACGCCGATTTCCTGAGCGAGCCGGTCGGGCGTGAGCGGCTCTTCCATATGCTGCTCCATCACGCCGATCACCTGTATCAGCTTGCGATTGTGCACGCCGTAGCGCGCGGCAATCTCCATGCGCTGATGATCGGAACGCTGGCGGATGCGGCTCACCACGAATTGCTCCGACACCGCCGACGCCAGAGCGGCGCCATGCTTGCGGCCGATCAGGTCGAGCATCATGTCGATCGACGCAGTGCCGCCCGCGCAGGTGATGCGCCGCGCGCCGATTTCGAAGAGTTCCTGACTGGCATCCAGCGACGGGTAACGCTCGCGAAATGCCGACAGCGCCTCCCAATGCACGGTCACGTTGTCCGCGCTGCCGAAAAGCCCCGCTTCCGCAAGCACGAAGCTGCCGGTGTCGATGCCGCCGAGCGTCGCGCCCGCGCGCGCGAGCCGCTTTAGCCGCTCGCCGAGTTCGCGCGTGTAGTACGCGAGCGGCTCGAAGCCCGCGACCACAAAGAGCGTGGCGCCGCCGCGAGACTTTTCCCCGTCGCTACCCTTGCTCACGTTGCCCGCTTCGTCCAGCTCGCCAATTGCCGCGTCGGCGTTGATCGAAATGCCGTTGCTGGCCGCGACCGGCGCGCCGTCCAGACTGACAATGCGCCAGCGGTACAGCTCGCCGCGAAAGCGGTTCGCCACGCGCAACGGCTCGACAGCCGACATGAAGCCGATCGCCGAATAGCCCGGCAGCAGCAGGAAAGATATTTCTTCAGGCATCTCGCGGGAATCCGAAAAGGGCACACAAGCCGGGCGCGCAGGCGAACGTGAACGCGCGGTTCCCGGCGAGCGTAGCAAGCGCGCAGCGAGCGGACAAGGCGCGCCAAAAATCGTTGTGGGCGCATGCTGCGTTGCAATGCAGGCGCGTGCCGCCACCGCGAACTCGGGCCGACGCATGCCACCGCATGCCCCTGGTGGTTTTCCCTCGTTGTCGCGCAGAAGCAAGAAGGGGTCGCTGACGGTCGCTTTGGCAGCAATATGGGGCATTAACGTTAGTGCCATTCCGTACGCACGATTCACCGGTTCATGTAGCACCTCGTGCATCACTTGCCGGCGGGCCGCCCTTTGCATTGGAACATCGGGGCGACTCCTTTCGAAAACGCTAACAGACGTACATCGGCGTCAATAGGGGAAGGTCATGAAGTCACGCATCAAAACGCTGCTCGCCCAATTTGCCCGGCGCGGCCAGTCCACACAAGCTGGGCGACGGGCCCGGCTCGCTTGCACCGCGGCCGCCGCCTGCGTTGCCGCCGTCACCGCGCTGCCTGCGTCGGCCCAAGACCCGGCCGCCTGCCGTGCCGTGCGCTTCGCGGACATTGGCTGGACCGACATCACGTCGACCACCGCGCTCGCCTCCACCGTCTTCGAAGGGCTCGGTTACCAGCCGGTGACAACCGTCGCTTCGGTGCCCATTTCGTTTGCCGGCCTGAAGAGCAAACAGCTCGACGTGTCGCTCGGCTACTGGTGGCCTGTCCAGGAGAAAGCGATCGCGCCGTTCGTCGAGTCCAAAGCCATCGATGTGCTGCAACCGCCGAACCTGACCGGCGCGAAGGCCACCTTCGCGGTGCCAGGCTATGCGTATGACGCGGGCCTGAAAACCTTCGCCGACATCGCCAAACATCGCGATCAGCTCGACGGCAAGATCTACGGCATCGAGCCCGGCAGCAGCGCCAACGCGGCCATTCAGAAAATGATCGCCACCAACAAGTTCGGCCTCGGCGGCTTCAAGCTGGTTGAATCGAGCGAAGCGGGCATGCTGGTTTCAGTGGAACGCGCGATCCGCGACAAGAAATGGGTAGTGTTTCTCGGCTGGGAACCGCATCCGATGAACATTCAGATCGACATGAAATATCTGTCCGGCAGCGACGGCGTATTCGGCCCGAACGACGGCGAGGCTCGCGTGTACACGCTGACCTCCCCCGACTATCTGACGCGCTGCCCGAACGCGGGCAAGCTCGTGAGCAACCTGCGCTTTTCCACGCAGTTGGAAAACGTGGTGATGCAGTCGGTCATGAACAAGGAAAAGCCCGCCGATGCCGCAAAGGCGTATCTGAAGAAAAACCCGCAGGTACTCGACGCATGGCTCGCCGGCGTGAAGACCTACGACGGCAAGGACGGTCTGCCCGCGGTCAAGGCTTACCTCGGGCTTTAAGTTTCACGAGTGGCGCACTGAACAACCAGAGGAACCTGTACGCATGAACCATGAAGTCATCGTGACCTGCGCGGTCACCGGCGCCGGCGATACCGTCGGCAAGCACCCGGCCATTCCCGTTACGCCGAAGCAGATCGCCGAGGCCGCAATCGAAGCGGCGAAGGCCGGCGCCACCGTTGCGCATTGCCATGTGCGCGATCCGCAGACCGGCCGCGGCAGCCGCGACCCGCAACTGTATCGCGAGGTGGTGGACAGAATCCGCTCGTCGGGCACGGACGTCATCATCAATCTGACCGCGGGCATGGGCGGCGATCTGGAGATCGGCCCCGGCGAAGACCCGATGCGCTTTGGCGCGAACACGGACCTGGTGGGCGGCCTGACGCGCCTCGCGCACGTCGAGGAACTGCTGCCCGAAATCTGCACGCTCGACTGCGGCACGCTCAATTTCGGCGACGGCGACTACATCTACGTGTCGACGCCTGCGCAATTGCGCGCGGGCGCGAAACGCATCCAGGAACTGGGCGTGAAGCCTGAACTGGAGATCTTCGATACGGGCCACCTGTGGTTCGCCAAACAGTTGCTCAAGGAAGGACTGCTCGACGCGCCACCGCTTTTCCAGTTGTGCCTGGGCATCCCCTGGGGCGCGCCCGCCGACACCACGACGATGAAAGCGATGGTTGACAACCTGCCCGCCGGCGCGCAATGGGCCGGCTTCGGCATAGGCCGCATGCAGATGCCGATGGTCGCGCAGGCCATTCTGCTCGGCGGCCATGTGCGCGTGGGCCTCGAAGACAACATCTGGCTCGATAAAGGTGTGCACGCAACCAATGGGACGCTGGTGCAGCGCGCGGTGGAAATTATCGAGCGTCTCGGCGCACGCGCGCTGACGCCTGCCGAGGGCCGCCGCAAGCTCGGCCTGCCCGCGCGCGGCGAACGGCCGCTCGAACGGCGCGTGGCCGACGCATACGCTTGAGCACCCGGAAAAACTCATAGGCAAACAAGGAAACCTTAGCAATGGCAGTGATCGTCGATATCAAAACATTCGCCGCAATCGGCGCGGGCGTGATCGGCAGCGGCTGGGTGGCGCGCGCGCTCGCCCACGGCCTCGATGTATTCGCCTGGGACCCGGCACCCGGCGCGGAAAAGCAGTTGCGCGACAACGTGGCGAATGCGTGGCCTGCGCTCGAGCGGGTCGGACTCGCGCAAGGCGCTTCGCAAGCGAGGCTGCGCTTTGTCGATACGATCGAAGCCTGCGTCGCGCAAGCCGACTTCATCCAGGAAAGCGCGCCCGAGCGCGAGGAACTGAAGCTCGCGTTGCACGAGCAGATCAGCCGTGCCGCGAAGCCGGACGCGATCATTGCCTCGTCGACCTCGGGCCTGTTGCCGAGCGACTTCTATGCGCGGGCCGTCAACCCGCAGCGCTGCATCGTCGGGCATCCGTTCAATCCGGTCTATCTGCTGCCGCTCGTCGAAGTGCTCGGCGGCGAGAGCACGGCAGCCGACACCATCGACGCCGCGCTGCGCATCTATCGTTCGCTTTCTATGCGACCGCTGCGCGTGCGCAAGGAAGTGCCGGGCTTCATCGCCGACCGGCTGCTCGAAGCGCTGTGGCGCGAGGCGCTGCATCTGGTCAACGAAGGCGTGGCGACCACTGGCGAAATCGACGACGCCATCCGCTTCGGCGCGGGCATCCGCTGGTCGTTCATGGGCACCTTCCTCACCTACACGCTGGCAGGCGGCGACGCCGGCATGCGCCATTTCATGCAGCAGTTCGGCCCCGCGCTGGAGCTGCCGTGGACTAAACTGGTAGCGCCGAAGCTGACGGACGAGCTGATCGACCGCGTCGTGGACGGCACTGCGGAACAGGTCGGCCCGCGCTCGATCAAGGCGCTGGAGCGTTATCGCGACGACTGCATCACGAGCGTGCTGGCGGCAATCAGCGAAGCCAAGGCCCGGCATGGGCTGCAGCCCGCCGATTGAAGCTCCGGCTGCAAGAGAGCGCAGCTGCGCCGCGCAAGCGGCGCAGCGAGCGGAGCGGGCACGGCGCCCGAGGAGCCCGCTCAGGGGCCCGCTCGTGCCCGCTCATGGGCCAGGTCAGGGGCTCGCCAGCGCGCCCAGCCATGCTCCCGCTCGCGCTCCCGACCACGCCCCCCACATACCAGGAGACCTCGCACCATGCCGCAAACCGCTTCCCTGCCCTGCTACCGCGACACGGTGCGCGCGGAATGGGTCGACTACAACGGCCATCTGCGCGACGCGTTCTACATGCTGATTTTCAGCTTCGCGACCGACGAACTGATCGACCGCATCGGTTTGCCCGACGCCGTGCGCAAGCAACGCGGGCGCTCTATCTACACGCTCGAAGCGCACATCAACTATCTGCACGAGATCAAGGAAGGCACGCGTGTGCGCGTCGATATGCGCGTGCTCGCGCATGACGCGAAGCGGCTGCATCTGTATCTGGAGATGTTCGCCGACGAAGGCGGGACGCCGGTGGCCGCGGGCGAGCAGATGCTGCTCCACGTCGACACCAGCGGGCCGCGCTCCGTCGCGTTCGATCCTGACGTCGCGGCGCGCGTCAAAGAACTGGCCGACGCGCACGCCGCTCTCCCGGCTGCCGCCTATGCGGGCCGCATGATCGGCCTGCCGGCAGCGGCCCAACGCAGCCGGAGCCACCATGCTTGAGCCGCAAATGGCCGCGTTCATTGCGCGCGCCGCCGCTGTCTATCCGGGGCACAGCACGTCTTTGACGCCGCGCGAGCAGCGCGACATCTACGACCGCTATGCGGCCGCTTTGACGCCGCCATTGCCGCCGCATGTCGTCACGGAGGACGCGCCTTTCCAGACCGCCGCCGGCCATTCGATAGCGCTGCGCCTGTATCGCAACCGCGCCCGCGCGCAGGGTTCGCCGCACGGCGTCGTGCTGTACTTCCACGGCGGAGGCTTCGTGCTGGGGTCGCTGGACAGCCATCAGCTCATCACTGCGCGCCTTGCGGCGGATACTGGCCTCGACGTGATCGCCGTCGACTACCGGCTCGCGCCCGAACACCGCGCACCGGCCGCGCACGACGACTGTCTGGAAGTCACACGCGCGGCGTTGCAACACCGGTTGCCTTTCGACCTGCCCGCGAACGCCACACTGCAACTCGCCGGTGACAGCGCCGGCGCGACGCTCGCAGCCAGCGTGGCGATGCTTCTGCGCGATGAAGGCGTTGCCGGCATCGGCGGCGTTGCGCTGATCTACCCGATGCTCGGCACGGACCCACAGCCACCCGCACGCGATACCGAAGCGCACGCGCCCATGCTGACACTCGCCGACGTTCACGCGTTTCGCGACATGTACTGGGGCGAAGCCGCGCCGCGCGCCGACTGGACCATTCCGCTCGCTGCCGCGCGGTATGACCTGTTGCCGCACACGCTTGCCATCGGCGCCGAACACGACCCGCTCAGAGACGACGCACGCGTGTTCGTCGAACGCATTCAGGCGGCCGGCGGACAGGCGCGGCTGTGGATCGGTGCGGGACTCGTTCACGGCTGCTGGCGGGCAATCGATTCAAGCCCCGGCGTGCAAGCCATGCACGCCGAAGTGTGTCGCTTTCTCTCGGAACAGGCCGGGCTCGCCTGATCACCAGGATCGGCAACAAAAGTTATGCGCTATCAATAAATCACTTGTCACGCGCAGGCGAAACGTCCGTGCTTGCCCATAACTACTTCACCTGCTTCTTATGCTCATGCGCGCATTCGACCGCGCGCTTGCGCGTGTTCTGTTGGCTGACCCACTGAACAAAAGAATCGCAGCGTCAACACTGTCGTCGGCCGGATGCATCGTCATCCAGGCGCCCCTGTGCAAGCCGCGCCTGAATCGCATGGCGCTTATCGCGCGCCAATAGCCACATCGTCCATTTCCCCAAGAGAATGGGATGTGCCCGCCTTGTCGGCAGGCATGTGTGGCTGCCACCAGCAGCCGTTCCTGTAAAAGGAAAATCGTATGTTGATGCGAGAAGTCATCCCTCAAGCTCTGAATCGCGGCAACGCTCACCTTTCGGATAATCCGCTGGCAACGGATGCGCCGAAAACCTTCGTTCATTCGTTCGACATCTATCTAAAAGACTCGAATGCCTTCATGAACACGTATTTCGCTCGCTACTTCGAATGGCAGGGCGTGTGCCGGGAGCGGTGGTTCCACGAGTGCATTCACGATGATCTGCTCGGCTCGGACGGCATGTTCGTCACCAAACGCGCTCACCAGGAATACGTGCATGAGACGTTTCCGTTCCAGCGTGTGGACTGCTATCTGAACACCGTGCAGGTCAGGCAATGCTCGGCGTACTTGCTGTTCCGCTTTTGCGTCGACGGGCGCAAGGTGTCGCAGGGGTATCAGCAGATTCTGTACGCAGGGCGCGACCGCAAGATCCGGCGCTTTCCGGATGGCATAGTCGAGCGTGTGAAGGAGTATGAGTTGCCGTTGTCCGCGCTGAAGGATTAGGCCGCGGCCCATCCACCGGGCCTTAACGCCGGCGTGCCTCGCGCGCCGGCAGTTCAGGCAACGCCCTGTCCGCTGCCGAGCCCGGCAGCGGCAGGCGCACGGTAAACGTAGTGTGCACGCCGCGCACAGAAGCGCATTCGATACTCCCGCCGAGCAGCTCGGCTGCGCGGCGGCAAAAGGCGAGCCCCATTCCCGCGCCGCTGCCGTGGCGCTTGGTCGAAAAGAAGGCGTCGAAGATATGCGGCAGGACATCGGGCGCAATGCCCGGACCCGTGTCGCGGAATTGCAGCACGCAGAATTCCTGGTCCTCCAGCGCGCCAATCGTAATCTGCCCTTCGCCGCTCACATGAATCGCGTGCAGCGCGTTTTTCAACAGATTGAACAACACGAACACGACCACGGTGTCCGAGCCGGAAAAGCGCAGGGTTGCGTCGATGGGCAGCACGGTGACGCGCTCGCGTTCGCTGGCGCGAAACGGATAACGCTCCAGAGCGGAATTCACGCACTGCTGCACGGCGTGCGCGCTGAAACGGCTGCGATCGAGGCGGTCGAGCGTAAACGAAGCGAGCGCCATTTCCACCATCGCGCTCGTGCCCGACACTTCGCGCCGGATTGCGGTGGCAAGTTGGCTAATGCGCTCTGACTGTGCGGAATGCTCATGATCTTCGTAAAGGCCGTGCGCGACGGCAAGGCGATAGCCGTTGAACACATGACTCCACACGCTCGCAATTTCGTCCGCGTGCATGCCGATGGTGGCGAGCGGCGTCGCGATTTCATGCGCGATGGTGGCCGCGAGCGCATACGGATGAATCAGGTCATAGCGCACGATGGTGACGGCGAGCAACCCGAGGCTCAACGCGATAAAAAGCACGCCGGGCGGGTAGAACGGATAGCCGTAGTTGACCGCGTAGTCGACGGCGGCAAATGAGTAAAGACCCAGCGCCGCCAGGCAAAGGTCGAGACGCCGTCGCGCCTGGCCGCCCGCCTGCTTGCGCGCGCCGAAGAGAAGCTGCGCGCTGCGCACCGCGAGCAACACCGTTTGCAGCACATGCAACGGATGCAGGGGACCGGCGAGCGGATAATAGCCGAAGAAATAGTGCCGATAGCCCGACACCACCTCATTGCCGGGCAGCAGGACCGCGAGCACGAAACACAACCCATATGAGGCCAGCAACACCGGCCGCTCGCGGCGCCGCGCCGCCACTTCGGTGACGAAGTGATAGAACGTGGTGGGCAGAAAAAGAATGAACAGATAGCCGGCGCGCACCAGCAGGCCCGCTACGTGCGGGTCTTCTGTCTGAAACAGCAAGGTCCATGTGCCCTGCCACGCGAAAGTGGCCGAGCACATCAGCAGGAACGGCACCGACAGCCTCGTGATGCCTTGCGTGATGACCACGTAAAGGCCGAACACCACGAACATGGCCGACACGAAGGCGGTTGGAATGGCGTACATGGAGCTCGGCGTGCCGGCAGACGTTAGCGTGCGCGCTCACTCCGCCACTGCGCAAAGGTCAGCGGCCTGATGCCGGCTTCGGCCACTTCGGGCGACTCTATCGGGCTCCAGCAGTAGAACGCCTCGCCCCAGCCGGGAATGGGCTGCGGCTTCAGCATCCGGAACTCGACATTCGAGCGATAGGCGAGATGCGGCCAGAAGAGCGGCATGATGTCGCGCACCGCCATCTGCCTGAGCAACTCGGCGGGGCCGCTTTCGTCCGCGACGATCTCGCCTTGCGCGATCCAGTCGTGCTCGGCCCACGCGACGAAGACACTTGCCCTTCCCTCGCGGTCGAACATCAGAATGGCATTCTGCTCGGGCCGCCAGTAATACTCGACGATACCCTTGTCCTTCACCACTTCGTCGATCACCTTATGGGTGCGCGGATCGCAATAGGTGATGCCGTTCTCGCCCAGCGCGAGCCAGCCTGCCTCGGAGCAATGGCGGCTCTTTGCGTCCTTCAGGAAGTGGACGAGCCGGTTCGCCGAATCGGCGTCGGTCTTGCGCAGATACAGATCGACAATGCCTGCGTTGAATGCTTTCACGGCAACGGTCTCGTCCGCGACGCCCGTGAGCAGAATTTTCGCGCAATGCAGATTGGATATGGATGACAGAAATTCGACGCCGCTGACGCCAGGCATGTCGTAATCGACTACGACGGCGGCTACTTCGGCGAAGCGCGAATGGCGCGCCAGCACGTCCCGCTGCGGCGAAGTTTCGACGAAGCGATCAAAACCCGTTTCGCTCAAACATGCGGAAGCCGGCGCGAATTCCAGCGAATTCTCGCGCGCGTGCTGGCGAATGAACGCAAGCGCCGTTTGCGGGCGCGAGAAAAACAGATTGGTGGAAACATCCGGAAAGAACCGGCGCAGCGCGTCGAGGTAGTTGTCGTTGTCGTCTACGAAAACAACCGTGGTCGGATACGAGACGGGTGGTCGAATAAACTTGTTCATATTTTCACGTGGTTCGTCAGACCGCCGCAGCGGATCAGCGTGACAGGCTCGCCAGTCGCCGCATGCGCTCACGTGGAACAGGCCGGCGTGCCGCAGCCGGTGCTGCTATTGCTGGCGCCGGGCCGGTCTCCGTTGAACGGTATAGTACAGGGCTACCGGCTCTAACAGTACAAAGTTAAGCGCATTTGCGGCGGCGTATGCGGCCTGAATAAAACCGGATAAGCGAAGCAGATTGTCGAACGGCGGCCGCCTGGTTGCGTCGCGGCCGCGCGCTGTGCGCGTGCCGCCGGCTACGGACGTGCGGCCACTTCGTCGAGATGATCCAGCAGCGCCGCGGGGTCGTCGTAGACCCTGAGGGCACCGGCGCGCTCCAGCTCTTCTGTGCCGTAGCCGCCCGAGAGCAGGCCCACGCCGAGCGCGCGGCAGCGCCGCGCCGCGAGCATGTCCCAGATGCTGTCGCCCACCACCACCGAGTGTTCGATCTCGACGCCAAGACGTTCGGCTGCTGCAATGAAGAGGTCGGGGTCGGGCTTCGCGTATTTGACGTCGTCGCGCGTCACGACGACGGCTTTCGACGGATCGACGCCGAGCGCCTCGAGATTGACCGCTGCGGTTTCCATGCGGCCGCTGGTGGCCACGGCCCACGGCGTGCCCGCTTGCGTGAGCGCGTCGAGCAGTTCGCGCGCGCCCGGCAGCGGACATACTTGCGCGCGCAACCTTTTATACGCGGCCGCATGTGCCTGGCGAAGACGCTCGCTGCGCTCAGGGCTGATATCGCCGTGCGTCTCGCGTAGAAGCTGGTTGGTGAAAAGGCCGCCGCTCATGCCGATCTTTCGATGAATGCGCCACACGGACAGCGAAATGCCTTCGCTGTCGAGCGCTTCTTTCCAGGCCAGCACGTGCTGGTAGACACTGTCGACGAGCGTGCCGTCGAGATCGAACAGAAATGAGGTCTGGATACGCATGGTGGGCTCCTTTCGATGGCTACGCCCGCCAATATGCCACGTCACGCGCTGCGAGGCATCAGCGCGTCTTGCCGCGCCCGCCCTTGCCGCCCGTCGCCGCGCGCGGCGCATCCTTGCTGGCGGGCGCGTTGCCGCTCAATTGCTCCATCCACGACAACGCGTCGACATACGACAGAAACTGTTTCAGATAGCCCGGCGACAACTCGCGCATCAGCGATAGGGAGCGGTGCACGAGACTGCTTGAGTTGAGCGGCCCGGCGTTTCCGGGCGCCGGTTGCAGCGACTGCCGCACCTGCCCCTCGGCGCGAACCCGGGCCCACGTCTGCCGGAAATAGTCCAGCTCGGGGAGTTCGGGGTAGGCCGCGTCAACGCGTTGAAGATGTCGCGCCGTAGCTTGCAATTCGGCGACGAGTCCGGCGAGCGCGCTGGGTGTCGGCTCGTTTCGGGAAGCGGGGGCGACGGGCGCAGTTGCTGTGTTTGCGACGGGTGGGTTGGTGTTCTCGTCGTTGGGCCGGGCGGGCTGGGCGCGTTTGCCTTGATCGCCTTGGTCGCCTTGGTCGCCTTGGTCGCGTTGGTCGCGTTGGTCGCCCTGGTGGCGTTGGTCGCGTTCGTCGCGCTGACCGCTCCCGTCACCAGCGTCACGGCGTTCCACGTCCCGCGCATACGCTTCGAGCAGCGCGGCAAGCTTCGCGTCGAGCACACGCCGGGCCTCGCCGCTGTGCGCGGCGGCGCGCCGCTCGAACGCGTCCATGAAACGAAACCGCAGCGGGTCGACCCGGTCGGCGCCGCGCGCGGCCCAGGCGTCGAGGATCGCGCGCGATGTCTGCGGCGTGGCGGCTCCTTCTGTCATATCGTCGCTCTGTGTATCACTCGCGGGGCTTTCCCGCCGCGGCCGTGGAAAGCCGCGGAACGGGCGCGATCTCCACGCGGCGGTTGCGCGCGCGCCCTTGCTCGTCGGCATTCGAACTGACCGGCTGGCCGGAGCCGAACGCCGCAGCGAAGACCGACGACACCGGCACGCCCGCGTCGATCAACGCGCGCGTAACGGTCAGCGCCCGCTGCGCGGAGAGTTCCCAGTTGTCCGCGAAACGACGATTGCCCTCGCGCAAGCGCTGGTCGTCGGTAAAGCCGCTCACCATCAGCATCTCGTCGTTCGCGCGCAGATAGGCGGACAACGGGCCGGCGAGACTCTTCAACAGATCGCGCCCTTGCGGCTGCAACTGGTCGGAGTTCAGCGCGAACAGCACGTTGCCGCTAATGCCGATGCGTCCGTTGACGAGCGTCACGCGGCCGGCCGCGAGCGGGCCCGCCAGCGCCTCTTCGAGTGTCTTGCGGCGTTGCGTTTCCAGCTGACGCTGCTTGACCTCCTGCTCGAGCTTGTTCGACAGTTCGAGCTGCACGCCGATTACAGCCACCAGAATCAGCATGAACGCGCCGAGCAGCACGGACATCAGATCGCCGAACGCCGCCCAGATCGGCGTGCCCGGCTCGACGCCGCCGTCGATGTCCTCGCTCATGCCGCTCATGCCGCCTCGACTCCGTCCACGGTGCGCCGCGCCGCGAGCTGCTGCAGATCTTCAACAATCTGCTTTTGCGACATCACGCTCAGATCGACCACCTCGCGCGCCTGCGCGACGTAGTACGCAAGCTGTTCGTCACTGCGCGCAAGCGACTTGTCGAGCGCCGCTTCGATCCTTTCCAGGTGCGCGACGAGCTTGTCGTTGGATTCGCCGAACGACTGCACGGCCGCGCCGAACGCTTCGCCGAGGCTCGCCACCTCGACGGCGCCGCCGGTGATCTGCGCGGCAATCGTGCCGATCTTGTCCGCCTCGGCCTCGACCTTCTCCGTGAAGCGGGTGCCGACGCGCTCCAGCAGATCCGCGGACGTCGCAACCAGCGCGTCCACTGCCACGCGCTGTTCCGTGGATGCATGGTTGACCGCGTCGAGCAGCGTCTCCAGCGTTTCCAGCAGGCGGCTGCGCTCCTGCAGCATCGCCGTGTCGCGCACCATGCTGTCCGACAGCTTCTGGCGCAATTCGGCGACCACTTCGGCTGCGGCTTTCGGCGCCTCGGAGGCCGCTTGCACGAGGCCCCCAATCTCAGCGATGGTTGCGCTCGCATGCGCCTGGGTCTGCGCGGAGATGTCGCGCGCGGTCTGCTCGAACGTGTCGCAGATCTGCTGCTGACGGCTCGCGGTGCGCTCGCCCGCCTGCTGCCACTGGTCGCCGAGCGTCGCCGCGAGCGAATCGAGTTTCGCGGTCCATGCGGCGAGGCGCGCTTCGTTCTGGTGGCCGGCTTGTTGCCATGTATCGTCAAGCCTGGTTGCGAGCGCGTCGAGCTTCGCGGTCCATGCCGCGAGGCGTGCTTCGTTTTGCTCGCCGGATTGTTGCAGTGTTTGTCCAAGCGTGGTCGAGAGCGAATCGAGTTCCGCGGTCCATGCTGCGAGGCGCGCTTCATTCTGCTCGCCGGATTGTTGCCATTTCTCGCCAAGCGAAGTCGCGAGCGAGTCGAGCTTCGCCGTCCATGCTGCGAGGCGTGCTTCGTTCTGCTCGCCCGCCTCGCGCCATGTCTTGCCCAGCGAAGTCGCGAGAGCGTCGAGCTGCGCAGTCCATGCTGCGAGGCGTGCCTCGTTAAGCTCGCCGGTTTCTTGCCATGTATCGCCGAGCCTGGTTGCGAGCGAATCGAGCTTCGCGGTCCACGCCGCGAGACGCGCTTCGTTTTGCTCGCCGGATTGCCGCAGTGTTTCTCCAAGCGTGGTCGATAGCGAATCGAGTTGTGCGGTCCATGCCGCGAGCCGCGCTTCGTTCTGCTCGCCGGCTTGGTGCCATGTCTCGCCAAGCGAAGTCGCGAGCGCGTCGAGCTTCGCTGTCCATGCCGCAAGCCGTGCTTCGTTCTGCTCGCCAGCCTGCTGCCACTCGTTGCCGAGCGTGGCCACCATCGTGTCCAGCTTCGTGGACCACGCCGCGAGGCGCTCTTCGTCGCGCGACGCCATCACCGTCTGCATGTCCGCATGCGACTCGCCGACGGCGCGCAGCAACGACGCCGAATGCTGCTCGAAGGTCGCCGCGGCCGCAGCCAACGCCTGCTCGTGCCGCGCCGCCATTGTCTCGCCTGTCTGCTGCTGCTGCGCCAGCGCCGCCGTCCAGGCCTCGGAGACCTGCCCCGCCGCAGCTTCGAGGCGCGTGGACACGCCGCTCACCAGTGCGCCCGAACGCTCGTCGAAAGTCTGCGCGAAGCCCTCCAGCGACGCGCGCAGTTGCCGCGTCATGTCCTCGTTCGAACGCTGCTGGCCGGCGAGCGCCTCGTTCCAGATGCCGGCGACCTTGGCCGTAGCCGACTCGAATCCGCTCGACAAACCGTCCAGTTGCCGCTGCACCGCCTGCGAAACGTTCGCCTGCAAGGCCGCACTCTCGCGCGCGAGGCCGGCCATGGTTGCCTGCATCACAGGCTCGAGCGCTTCGCCGGCGGCGCGCGTGCTGTCGGCGACGCTTTGCTTCAACGACTGTTCGACGGACGCCGCGAGCCGTGCATAAGCAACCTGCGCCTTGCTGTGAAATGCTTCCTGGCTTGCCAGTTGACGCTCGTTGAACACAAGGCTGTGCTGCTCCATTGCGGCCATCATGGTTTGCAGACGGTCGACGAGCGTCGGCATCAGCTCCGCTTGCCGCTGCAAAAGGCGCAAGCTCTCGTCGCGCTGATGTGCCTGCGAATAGATGCGCAAAGTGGTCGCGCTAGTCGCGTCGAGCCGCTGCGCAGCCTCAAGCCGATCGCGGCGGCACAGCGCGGACAGCAGACCGAGCATTGCCGAACTCGCGACGCCCGCAATGGAAGTGCCGAACGCAAAACCCAGACCCTTGACCGGCGCGGCGAGTGAAGCGCGAATCGCAGCCAGATCGGTCGCGCTGTCGAGCGCGAGGCCCGTGCCGCGCAACGTCACAACCATGCCGAGCAGCGTGCCGAGCATGCCGAGCAGCACCAGCAAACCGACCAGATACGGGGTGAGCGCCGGACCCGGCAACGCAACCCGCTCGCCCTCGATACGCAGTCGCGCCGCATTGCGCAAGCTCGGATGCAACTGCGCGAGCCACGCGTCAAGCCGCGGCGGCGGCTCGGACAGGCCGTCGAGCGCGCGTGCGAGCGTGGCCGTGGCCGCGCCGTAGCGCCGCAATTCGAGCGCGCCCGCCAGATAAAACGCGCCGATCAGCAGCGTGACGGCCAGCGCGAGCCAGTTGGAACCGACATAGCCGACGGCAATGCCGCACACCGCGGCGAGACCTGCCGCGAACACAACGAGATCAATACGATATCTGGACATAGTGTCCCAGTTAGCGAGCACGAAGGGCAGCGAGCAACCCTTCGACCGGTTGTAAACGAACATCCAGCTCGGCAAGCAACACGCTTCGCATGTCCTTGCGGAACAGGTCGAGCCACGCGCCGGGCACACCGGGCGCGCCCGGAGTCGGCGGCTGCGCGGCCTCCGCCTGCTGCCCCGCGTCGCGCAGCCGCTCGAAGTGTCCGGCGAGCAGCACCGGCAGACTAGCCAGCAGGCTGCGCTCGCGTTCGGCGAGCGCACGCTCCATTACGGCGTCCAGCACCGCAAGGCGGCCCATCGCGGGCGTCCTCGCGGCGAGCAGCGCGCGCAGCCGGCCGCGCAGGTTGCCGACACCCGTTTCCATCGATTGCTGCATGGCCTGGTAGCGCTGGCGAAACAGTGCGTAGTCCACGGGCGCGGCGGGCGCAGCGACGTGCGCGGAACCGCGGCGCCTCGCGGTCACGAACGCGCTGTCGCCGCTAATCGTGTGGACGAGCGAGGTCCGAATGCGCGCGCATTCCGCTTCTTCCGCGCTGCCGAAGGTCCGCGCACCCGCCGGCACGGCGGGCGGCGCGCCAGTCAGCGCCGAGGACAGCGCGATCGCGTCCGTCCAGCCGAGCCACTGGCTCAGCCGGTCCGATAGCGATTGCCGCGGTTCGGGAACGTCGACTTGCGCGAAACGCGCCAGCAGGCGAACGAGCTCGGGGCCGCTGAGTGCTGTGCGTTGGGGGGCTTGCAACATACCGCCGGATGCAAAAAAGTCAGCAGTTTACACGCTGATGCCCGCAACGGCTTCGGTCCCTATAAGAACGTCGCGCGACGCGGACATCCTGGCGTCTGTGAATGGACGTTTTGTGCGACACCTGCCAGTGGTCACAGCCGCGCGCTCCGTGCTGCCGCCACCCATGTCCATCCGCTCAGATCGCCCCGCGCGGCCGCGGCGGGTCCGTATCGACGCAGCACACGAGCGCATCGGCATCTTCATCGCCCACGCTCAGGTAGATATGCCCAACCGAGCTGTCGAAATAGAGACTGTCGCCCGGCATCAGCCTGAACGACTTGCCGTTCTCGAAGCGCAATTCGAGCTCGCCTGCGAGCAGAAACACGAACTCCTCGCCCGAATGCCGGATGTACTCGGGGAAATCCGCCACGGCGCGCGCGTGAATGTGCGCGCGCATCGGCATCATGCGCTTGCCGGTCAGATTGTTGGCGAGCATGCCGTACTCGTAGTTCGGCGTGTCGTACACGTGCTGCTTGCCCGCCGCGGTGAACGACGGCTTCATCGCGCCCGCGGCGGGCTTGCGACGCCGGCCGAAGATCGCATCGAACTCCAGCTCGAGCGAATGCGCGAGCGCCGCGAACTTGTCGTAGGTGAGCGCGATGTCGCCGCGCTCGGCCTTCGAGATCGTCGAAACGGCAATGCCCGAGCGCTCCGACAGTTCGGCGAGCGTCAGTCCGCGCGCCTTGCGCGCCTGTCGCAAATGCCCGCCCACCAGCTTGTGATCCAGCGCAGGCGGTGCTTCGCGCGCGGGCGACTTGGGTTTTTCCACTACGGCTTTGGCCATCTCGACTCATTCCATTTGCCAGAAAATTTCTCATATGCGAGAAATTATTTTTTTCTCGTATATGATAACTCACGTCGATTCCACCATTCTGTGGGGGCCGTACCGTGTCTACCCTTGCGCTCAGTAAGTCTGGCTTGACCAGAACCCGCGTCATCACTGCCACGACCATCGGCACGGCGCTCGAATTCTACGATTTCACGATCTATAGCTTCTTCGCCATCCAGATCGGGCAGTTGTTCTTTCCGGGCGAGTCTTCCGTCAATCAGTTCCTGCTGTCCATTGGCGTGTTCGGCGTGGGCTTCGTCGTGCGGCCGCTGGGCGGCGTGGTGATCGGCGCCTACGCGGACCGCGCGGGCCGCAAGAACGCGATGGTTCTCACCATCATGCTGATGGCGCTCAGTTGCGCGATGATCGCCTGTGCGCCGGCCTACGCGGTCGCGGGACTTGTCGCGCCGCTGATCGTGCTTCTCGCGCGTCTGATCCAGGGTTTCGCGGCGGGCGGCGAGTTCGGGCCGGGCACGACGCTGCTGGTCGAATACGCGACCGACAATACGCGCGCCTTCTTCGCGAGCTGGAATTTCGCGGCTACCGCAGCGGGCCTCGTGCTCGGCGCGCTGGTCGCGACTCTCGTCAACGTCTCGTTGCCGAAGCAGGCCGTGCTCGAGTGGGGCTGGCGCATTCCGTTCGTGCTCGGCATCGTCGCCGCGCCGGCAGGCATGCTGATCCGCCGGCGCCTCGAAGAAACGCTCAACTCGCGCGAGCCTCACGAAGCGGCGCCGCGCGGCGCGCTGAGGGCCGCGCTAACCACTCATCTGAAGCTGACCATTCTCGGCACCTTCGCCGAATTGGGCGGCTCCGTGTCCGTGTACATCACCGCGTTTTTTCTACCGAGCCACGCGGTGCGTGTGCTGCATCTTTCGTCGACGTCGGCGGTCATCTCGGGTGTCGTCAGTTCGCTTGCGCTGTTCGTCGCGGCGCCGCTTGCCGGTATGCTGGCCGATCGCTACACCCGCAAGCGCGTACTGGTGATCTCGCGCGTCGCGATGCTGTTGCTCGTGTATCCGGCATTCGCATTCCTGAGCGCACATCCGTCGATGACCGCGCTTTGCATCGTCTCCGCGCTGCTCGCCGTGTTCGTCTCAGGGCAGATCGTGCCAGTGCTGGTGATGATTCCAGAACTATTCCCGAAGCATGTGCGTGCAACAGGAATCGCGTTGACCTATGTGGTCAGCGCATCGTTTTTCGGCGGTTTTTCGCCGTTTATTGCAAGCTGGCTGGTGGCGCGCACCGGCAATCTGCTTGCGCCGGCCTGGTATGTCGCCGCCGCGTGCGCAATTTCACTGGTGCCGCTAATCTGGCTGAAGGACCGGACAGGCGAAGCACTTGCATAAGGAGACGCAACGATGCAGGACAACGTGAATCAGGACGACGGATTGCCGAGCCGCAGCGCAGTCGAACTGCGCCGCATGATCGGCACGAAAGAAATCTCGCCCGTCGAACTGCTCGATGCGTGCATCGCGCGCATCGAGGCCGTGAATCCGGCGGTCAACGCAATTACCGCAACTGATTTTCCAGGCGCGCGAGCCGCGGCGAAACGCGCCGAGAAACAGGTGCTCGACGGCGAGCCGTTGGGTCTCCTGCATGGCCTGCCACTCGGTGTAAAAGACCTGGAAAATACCGCCGGACTCCTGACTACTTATGGTTCGCCCATGTCGCGCGGCAACCTTCCCACCCAGGACGTGGTGCTTGTCGAGCGCCTGCGTGCCGCCGGGGCGATCGTCACCGCCAAGACCAACGTGCCGGAACTGGGCGCGGGAGCCAACACGCGCAATCCGGTATGGGGCGCAACCGGCAATCCGTTCAATCCAGCTTTGAATGCGGGTGGCTCGTCCGGAGGTTCCGCGGCGGCGCTTGCCTGCGACATGCTGCCTGTATGCACCGGCTCGGACACGGGTGGCTCGCTGCGCATTCCCGCTTCCAAATGCGGCGTGGTGGGCTTTCGTCCGACGCCGGGGCTCGTGCCGAATTCGCGCAAGCTGGTGGGCTGGTCGCCGATCTCCGTGGTCGGTCCAATGGGTCGCACGGTTGCCGACGCATGCCTGCAACTCGCCGCGACCGCGGGCATCTCGTCAGGCGATCCACTCAGTTTTGCCGTCGATCCGCTCGGCTTTGCGGTGCCCGCCGACATCGACCTCGGCACTCTGCGAGTGGGTTGGACAGAAGACTTCGGCAGCTGCGACGTGGATGCGTCGATTCGCACTGTGTTTCGCGAGCGCATCGCGCTGATCGCGCCGTTTTTCCGCTCATGCGAGGAGGTGCACTTCGATCTGGGCGACGTGCACCGCTGCTTCGACGTGATTCGCGCAGAGAGTTTCGTCGCCGGTCTGCACAACGCCTACACCCGCGACCCGAATCAGCTCGGCCCCAACACGCGTGCCAACTACGAGCTCGGCGCGAGCATGAGCCTCGCGGACAGCGCCTGGGCGCAAGCGGAGCAAACGCGCATCTTCAAACGCTTCCAGGCCGCGTTCCAGCAGTACGACGTGATTTTCTCGCCGACCACGCCGGTGTCGCCGTTTCCATGGCAACAGCTCTACGCCGCGCAAATCGACGGGCGCGAGCAGGACAACTATTACCGCTGGCTCGCGCTCACCTATGTGGTCACGCTCACTACGCACCCGGCCGTGTCACTGCCATGCGGTCTCGATCACGCGGGCATGCCGTTCGGCTTGCAGATCGTCGGGCCGTTTCATGGCGATCGCAAGACCCTGGCGGTCGCGCACGCGCTGGAGCAGATCTTTGCGCAATCGCCCGTGCTGCGGCGTCCGCGACCCGATCTGTCGAAGCTCACGAGGCCGGATGCGTCGTTGAAATCCATCGTGACCTCGCCTCCTCTTTTCACCGACTCCAGCGCCAGCAGCGCGGGCCTTTCCGCGGTCTAACCGATGACAGCAACCAGATTCGATACGGTAGTGTTGGGCGCCGGCATTGTCGGCGTGTGCGTGGCCGTTCATTTGCAAAAGCGCGGCCGGCGCGTTGCACTGGTGGACCGCAAGCCGCCGGGCAACGAGACTTCGTTCGGCAACGCCGGGCTGATTCAGCGGGAAGGTGTCTACCCGTATGCATTTCCGCGCGGACTGGGTACGTTGCTTCGCTATGCGCGCAACCAGTCGCTCGACGTTCGCTACCACGCCGACGCGCTGTTTCGCGCCGCGCCGTTCCTGTGGCGATACTGGCTCAATTCGGAGCCCACAAGACACGCGGCCATTGCCAGGTCGTATTCGACGCTGATCGAGCACTGCGTGAGCGAGCACCGCGCGCTGGCCGCAGCTGCCGGCGCAAGCGCATTGCTGCGTCCAACAGGCTGGATCAAGGTGTTTCGCAGCAATGCCGCTCGAGATGCGGAATTCGCGCACGCAGAACAATGGCGGCGCGAATACGGCGTCGCATTCGAAACGCTCGACGCGGCCCGCCTGCAGCAGGTCGAGCCTGATCTCGACAAAACGTTGCTGGGTGCGTTGCGCTACACGCAGGCAGATTCGGTGAGCGATCCCAATGCGCTCGTCACGGCCTACGCGAAATACTTCGAGAGCCTTGGCGGACGATTCTTTACCGGCGACGCCAATACGCTGCGCGACGGCTGGGAGGTCGCGACCAGCGAAGGGACGATTGCGGCTTCGTCGGCGGTGGTCGCGCTAGGGCCGTGGTCAGGCATGCTCAGCTCGCGGCTGGGTTATCGCCTGCCGCTCGGCGTCAAGCGCGGCTATCACATGCACTATGCGCCACGCACGGGGGCACGCCTGAATCATCCGGTGCTCGACGCCGAGCGCGGCTATTTACTCGCGCCAATGGCGCGCGGCATACGCCTGACGACCGGCGCCGAAATTGCGCTGCTCGACGCACCCAAAACGCCGACACAACTCGCCGCCGTCGAGCCGATTGCACGCACGCTGTTTCCGCTCGACAAGCGCCTCGACGATCAACCGTGGATGGGCGCGCGGCCTTGTACGCCGGACATGATGCCGGTTATCGGGCGCGCTGAACAACACCAGGGTTTGTGGTTCGCATTCGGCCACGCGCACCACGGACTCACGCTAGGACCGGTGACAGGCCGCCTGATCGCCGAAATGATGACGGGCGAAGAAACGCTCGTGGACACCAGGCCCTTCAGGGTGAACAGGTTCTAGCGGCCGATAGCGGCGGCGCACGCGGCTTCTATCAGTGCAGAGGTTGCAACGCCGTCCATTGCGTCCAGCCGGTATCGCCTTGGGCCGCGCTGATACGCAACGCACGCGAACCATCCGCGAAAATGATCGATTCGGCACAACATGCTTCGGGGTCCGGAAGATCGCGCACGCCCACAAAGCCAATCTCGTGTTTGAATGCCAGATTGCCCTCGCGCAATATGTCGAGATAAGACGGCTCATCGTCGTCGAATGGCTGAGCCGTGCAACGATTCAACAGCACGGCAGCGACTTCTGCATCACACATGTCTCTCTCCTGACCAGGACAACACCGCTCGACCCGGCGGCGTTCAAGCTTGTCTTCCTGATGAAATCATTCTAGAAGTCGTGGCCGAAAAAGCCACCTGCAGCACCGCCCGCCTAACGCCGCCCACGCCGCCTTGCAAAGCGGCTGGCGCCCGACAGTTTGCCGCTGCAATCAGCAGCGCTGCCGGGGCGGCCGAACAGAAAGCCTTGCAGAAAATCGCAACCCATCTCGCGCAGCAGCGACGCCTGCTCCTCGGTCTCCACGCCTTCCGCCGTGACGGACATTGCGCATGCGTGGGCCATTCTCACAAGTGCATCTGCAATTGCCGCGCAGTCCTTGTCGTGCGGCAAGCCCGCCACAAATGAGCGGTCGATCTTCAGGCCGTGCGGCGAAAAGCGCTTCAGGTACGACATGGACGCATAACCGGTGCCGAAGTCGTCGATTGCGAGCCTCGAGCCCAGCCTGGTTAGCGCGGATATCGTCTCGCGTACGGTTAGGTCGTCCGGCATCAGCATGCCTTCGGTAATCTCCAGTTGCAGAGCGGACGGTTCAAGCCCCGTGTTCGCGAGGCACGCACCGACATGCCGCACGAGGCGTTCGTTGAACTGAGCCGGCGAGATATTGATGGAAACAGCCAGGTCCGGCGCAATGCTCCAGCGCCAGTCAGCAACCTGCGCGCATGCCTGCTCCAATACCCAGCCGCCGATCCTTTCCATCAGGCCCGCCTGTTCCGCGATGGGGACGAATTCCGCTGGTGAGACGTCGCCAAGCTCGCCGCTGGTCCAGCGCAATAATGCCTCCACCGCTACGGTCTTGCGAGACGCGGCGTTCACGACTGGCTGATAGGCCAGTGTGAATTCGCCCGCGTCGAGTGCATCGCGCAGCAGTTCCTCGATTGCAAAGCGGCGCTGCGCCGCTTCGCGCATGTCGCCCGTGAAAAACTGCAAGCTACCGGGGCCCTGCGCTTTCGCGCGGCGCATCGCAGCGCCCGCATCGCGCATCAACAAAGCCGCGTCGCGCAACTGGCCGGCGCAAAGCGCAACGCCGCCCGACGCACTTACGCGGTACTCGCGGCCCGCAATCACGAACGGCTCGGCAAACAGCGCGAGTATCTGGCGCGCATACGCCGGCAGCGTCGACACTTCGCGGTGACCGTCTGTAACAATCACAAACTCGTCGCCGCCGATGCGTGCAAGCAGGTCGTTCGCCGCCACGCAGCCCGCGAGCCGCTGCGCCACACTGCGCAACAGCCGGTCGCCCAGGTCGTAGTCGGCCATGTCGTTGATCCTGCTGAAGCAGTCCAGGTTGATGACCAGCATCGCGACATGCGCGGCCCGCGCGGATCTTAGCCACTGCTGGGCTCGTCCTGTCGCGTAGGCACGGTTGTAGACGCCGGTGAGGGAATCGATGAACGAGCCGCGCGCAGCGTGACCATGCGCATGCGTTCGCGCAGTTGCAGCTCTGAATGCCGCGTCCGCGCATGCAGGGTGCAATCTGAAATCGGAACGAGTTTCCGATAGCACGGGAACTTGCTCAGTCATCGTTACACTCCTATGCTAAGCGTTACATATCAATCTGCTGACATCCAGCTTATGTAGTCAGATACCTTTTAAAAACATCTAGGACTACGTCGCAAATGACTTCGTCATGACAGGAAAAAAAGCACTCAGACCTTGCAGCCGTGCCTCCACGATATGCCGGCATAGGACACTTGAGAATGGGCCGCGTTGATGAACGCGTAAACCAACACCGAACGCTCCGCCGCATGCCCCAAACCGCTAAGCCACACTTATGAAAATCCACCAACTGCGTGTACTGATCGCGATTGCAGACGCGGGCAGCGTCAGAGGCGCCGCTCGTGCGCTGGCTTCTTCGCCCGCTGCCGTGACGCAAAACATCCAGCAGCTTGAAGAAACGGTGCACATGCAGCTAGTTGTACGCACTTCGTCGGGCGTGACGCTCACGGCGTGCGGGCAAACACTGCTGGCCCATGCGCGGCTCGTCGCCGCTCAGATGACGCGCGCACATCAGGCTATGGACGCCATGCGCGGCGAACCGAGTGGGCGTCTTTCAATTGCCGTGACCGCGTGGGTCGCGTTGACCTTTCTGCCCGAAGCCGTGGAGCGTTTTCGCGCCAGAATGCCCGCAATCCAGCTGGAATTGTTCGAGGGGCTGCTCGCCATCGCAACACCGCGTCTACGCGACGGCAGTCTGGACATTTACGTGGGGCGGCAAGCGCCTGGCGCGACAACCACTTGCGATTTCAACTATCAGCCGCTCTTCGCCACCAGCCGCGCGATCGTGGCTCGCCGCGGCCATCCGCGTGCAGAAGCCCGTTCTCTCGCGGACCTGCTCGACGACGACTGGCTGGTTGCGCTCGATCCTGAGACGGAAGGGCAGGCGTCCTATCAGATGTTCGCCCGCTATGGCTTGCCCGTGCCGCGCAGCATCCATTTTCTGCACTCGCTCACGGTAGCGCTCGCCCTCCTCAAGCGCACGGACATGGTGAGCATTTTCCCGTGGCCGCTCGTCGAGCTGTGCGCCGCGCGCGACGGTTTGTGCGCGATCCCGCTACGGGAAGAACTGGACGACTCCACCGTCGGCATCATCATGCGCACCGGCGAGCCTGCCGATGCTGCGGCGCGATGCTTTATCGAGTGCCTGCTCGAAACGATCCGCGACGAATCATGGGACCGCAGCCCGGACATCCGCCGGGCCATGCAATCCGTGGAAGTACTGGTGTGATGCATGAGCCCTTCCGGGCGCGAGGCTCGTGCTGCTGCAAATGAAAAACGCCGCGAGCGTACGGCTCGCGGCGTCGGTAACGCTGAGTCAGAAGCGGACGATCAGGCGGTCGCAGCCACTCGCCGAGGCGACACGGCCGAGACGACAAACGCCACCACAACGTTCGCCACGAGTGCGATCAGGCCAATGTAGACGGGATATACCGCATCGCCGAGATGCAGTGCGAACACCGGCTTGAGCCCTTGAGACACCGCAAGCGAAGTGCCGAGCACGATGCCGACCAGCCAGCCGCTAAAGAGCCCAGGCGTGTTCAGGCGACGCGTGTACAGCGAGAAAACGATCGCCGGGAAGATCTGCAAGATCCACACGCCGCCGAGCAGTTGCAGGTCGATTGCGTATTGCGTCGGCAGGAACACGATGAACAGCAGCGCACCGAACTTCACGACGAGCGAGACGATCTTCGCATTGGCCGCTTCGGCTTCAGGCGTGATGTTCGGCGAAACTAGCGGACGCCACAAATTGCGCGTGAACAGGTTGGCCGCGCCGATCGACATGATCGCCGCGGGCACCAGCGCGCTGATTGCAATGGCTGCCGCCGAAAAACCGACGAACCACGACGGGAACAGCGTGCTGAAGAGCGCCGGCACTATGTCCGAAGCAGACTTCACGTGTACGCCGGCCGCGATCGCCATATAGCCGAGCAACGCAATCAAGCCCAGCAGCAGCGTATAGGCCGGCAGGAAGATCGCGTTCTTGCGCACCGTATTCGCCGACGATGACGACAGCACGGCCGTCATCGTGTGCGGGTACATGAAGGCCGCGAGCGCCGAACCCAACGCGAGCGATGCATACGCGGTGAACTGCGCAGGCTTCAGGATGATGCCGGTTGCGCCGCCCTTGGCCTTGAAGTACGTATCCGCTGCGTCGAACACATGAGCGTAGCCGCCGAGCTTGGCCGGAATCAGCCACACCGCCGCAATCACGACGATGTAGATCATGATGTCCTTCACGAACGCGATCATCGCCGGCGCGCGCAAGCCGCTTGCGTACGTGTACAGCGCGAGAATCACGAAGGCGACGATCAACGGCAATTCGCCGGTCACGCCGAGCCCCTTGATCACCACCTGCATGCCGACCAGTTGCAGCGCAATGTACGGCATGGTCGCGACGATGCCGGTCAGCGCGACCGCTGCCGGAAACCACTTGCCGCCATACTCGCCGTGCACGTAGTCTGCTGCGGTGATGTGGTGTTTTGCATGTGCGATTTTCCACAGCTTCGGCATGACTGCGAACACGAACGGGTAAACGATGATCGTGTACGGTAGTGCAAAGAAGCCATACGCACCGACGGAATAGACCAGTGCCGGCACGGCGATCACCGTATATGCGGTGTAGAAGTCGCCGCCGACCAGGAACCAGGAGATGACCGTGCCGAACTGCCGGCCGCCCAGACCCCACTCGTGCAATTGCGTCAGATCCCCGCGTTTCCAGCGAGCGGCAAAGAAGCCGATGACCGTGACAAGAACAAAGAACGCGATGAAGACGGTCATCGCCACCGGATTGACGGGATTCAGGTCGCTCATTTGACACCTCGGTACACGACGTAAATCAGTAGCGAGGTCAACGGCACCCACAGAAACTGATACCAGTAGAAAAACGGAAAACCGGCGAACGACGGACGCGTGTCGTTATAGAAAGGCAGCCACAACAGCGCGATATACGGGAGCAAAAGAATGAGCCAAAGCCAGGACCGGCCGGCCGGTGGGGAGGTCTCCATGTACTTCTCCTAGATCTATTATTGACGCCGCGTTTCAGGACTCACAGTCCCGCGCGCGGAAAACCGGTACGGGCATCGGCGTGGGGTACCCAACCAACGACGCTACCGAAACCGGAGCCTGCTGTTTACCCGTTGCCGGCGCACGAGGAGAAAGAGCATGAACCACGCCCGACATCGTCATACGAATGGCGGAGGTGATTGCGCCGGCAGCACGGCAAAGCGTCCGCGAGACGCCATACGCCGCGGGGATGTAGTATTCGCCTTCGTACGCGTCGTTACAAGCGCGCAACTACGTAAGCCGGCTACGTATTACTACGTAGCCTGGTGGCGGTCTTTTCAACGATGAAACTCAAAGCCAAGATTGTTCTGCTGGCTATCGTGCCCTTCCTCGCGGCTATTTCCAGCATCGAAATCGGTGTGCGCCGCGAAGCGACGGCGCTCGCGCACGCGCAGCATGCGACCACCCAGACCGCCTATATGGCCAGCAAGAAAATCGAGCTCAAGCATTACGTCGAGCTGGCGACATCCGCGATCGCACCGTTGTACGAAGAAGACCAGGACAACGCACGCGACGATGCGCTGCGCCGCGCGCGTGCACTCGGCATTCTGGAGAAGATGGACTTCGGCAAGGACGGCTATTTCTTCGTCTATGACATGCACGGCCGCTCGCTGATGCATCCGCGCGAGCCGGATCTCGTTGGGCGCGATCTGTCGGAGCTGCGCGATCCACAAGGCGTGCCGACCATTCAGAAGCTGCTGGCCGCCGCCGCGCAAGGCGGCGGCTATGTGCGCTATCTGTGGCATCGTCCCTCGACGGGCAAGATGGCTTCCAAGCTCGGCTACGTGGTGCCGCTCGAACGCTGGGGCTGGATGATCGGCACGGGCATCTATCTGGACGACGTGGACAACGCGCTCGCGGACATTGACCAGCGGGCAGCGACCAATATCGACAGCACGATGATGTGGATCGACACAATGGCGCTTGCCGGGCTCGCTGCGATTGCGCTGTGTGCGCTCGTGCTCAATATCACCGAGTATCGCAGTGCGGACGCCAAACTCAAGCGGCTCGCGCAGCAGGTCGTCGAATCGCAGGAAAACGAACGCGCGCGGCTCTCGCGTGAATTGCACGACGGCATCAGCCAGATGATGGTGTCGGTAAAACTGCTGCTCGAATCGGCACTCGCCCGCTTCGAGCGCAGCGAGACGCGCGTGCCCGCTGCCGAAGCCGCCCTGTCGACCAGTCTCACGCGGCTCGGCGATACACTGCGTGAAGTACGGCGCATTTCTCATGCATTGCGTCCCTCGATGCTGGACGACCTTGGCGTGGCGGCCGCAATCGAGCAACTCACGCGCGAACTGGGCGAACAGTCGGGCATTGAGATCGGCTTCACACAGATCACGCATACGCACGCCGCCTCGTTGACGGATGCCGTGAACACGGTGCTGTTCCGTATTGCGCAGGAAGCGTTGACCAACATCGTGCGCCACGCGCATGCGTCCAATGCTGCGCTTGCGCTGGAAATCTCGAACGACGCGGTCACGCTCAGCATCGCCGATAATGGCCGCGGTTTCGACGTCACGCATGCGTTTGTCGGCCGCCGTTCGGGTGTGGGCTTACGGAATATGCGCGAGCGCGTGGAAGCCCTTGGTGGTACGCTCGCGCTCAGTTCGCAGCCTGGCCACACGCTCGTCACCGCGCGCGTGCCGCTCGGCGCTGCGGCAATGCAAGTCGATAGGCAGAGTCTGCAGGAAACCTCTTCATGAACGACACATCACATCCAACCGCCCGCCTGATTCTGGTCGACGACCACCCGCTCGTTCGCGACGGCTTGCGGGCGCGGCTCGAAGCCGTGCGCAATCTCGAAGTGGTCGGAGAGGCAGGCAACGCTCAGGAGGCGCTCGCACTTGCCGCAAGTCACGAACCACATCTGGTGTTGATGGACGTCGGCATGAATGGAATGAACGGCATCGCGCTAGCCGGCATGTTCCATGAGCGTTTTCCCGCCATCCGCGTGCTGATGCTGTCGATGCACGACAACCTGCAATACGTCACCCAGGCCGTGCGCGCAGGTGCCAGCGGTTACGTGCTGAAGGACTCGCCGGCAACCGAAATCATTCAGGCCATCAGCGCGGTGCTCGATGGCAAGACGTATTTCAGCGCCGGACTCGGCGCGCGATTGATCCAGGCGTCGGCCATGCAATCGCCGGTTGAACGGCTTACACCACGCGAACGCGATATTCTGGATGCGCTCGCGGAAGGTTTGTCCAGCAAGCAGATCGCGCAGCGCACTGATCTGTCAGTGCGCACAGTGGAAACGCATCGCCTGAACCTGAAACGAAAGCTCGACATTGAAGGCCAGGCCGAGCTGATCAAGTTTGCGGTTGAGAACCGGCGCACGAGTCGCTAATGCAAAGCATGTCTCGCTGCGCAATGAGTGGAGACAATCACGATGACACGCTTCATGCCGGCGCGGGCACGTACTTTGGAGCGCGCCGCTTCAGGTTTATGTCTTGCGCTGACTTTCGCTGTGTCTGCGGCAAAAAGTGAAGAACCGCGGATTAATCGAGGACATGATCCGTTCTTTCAGATTTCCAAAGCAATAGAAGACTGTCCGGTGCCCTTGGGGCCGCTCGAAACGGAACAGGAATGGCTTGCCGACAGCCATTACCGCATTGAACGCGGCAACAGTTGCTGGATTGAAGGTCGCTGCCGCTTATCGAACGCTTACCTGTACGATAAGGAAATCGCCGAAGCGGTGCAGCGGCGTCTTGCCAATATCAACGCCGCGACTCACTGGCGCGAACAGTCGACATTGTGGCTTACGCTGCAACGCCGGTTCATTTATGTGCAAGGCTGCATTGCGTCAGGCTTCGACAAGCAGACGTTCCTCAGCGAACTCGCGAAGACCGCGGACGTGGAACGCGTGATCGACGACACGACAATTCATCCGCGTGCCTCCCAACTGCCTTATAAAACGCGTGATGACCCGGATCGGCCGGTAGTCGATCCGGGAAACTAGCTCAACTAGCTCATGGCAAAAATAGAATCCAACGGCAACCAAGGCTAACGTACGAGTGCAAATGCCTCGCGGCTCGCTATTTCGGCAGCGCCATACACGCCCACAACGGTGTAGTCCGACGCGACACACTCGAATGTGGAGTCCATAAATGTAATGACGAAATGGCGCTTGCCCAACCCCGGCAATGACACGCTCGAGAGTTCATCCACGAGAGAGGAATGAATCACTTCATGCGCCGAGTATGCGGCCAGACCGTTCGACGCAAGCGGATGAATCCGGAGGTCGCGCTCTCCCGGCGGGCCAAGCCGGTGAAATGCGGCGTCGGGAAATAGCACTGCACAGAAGGGATCGTCGTCGGGATTGAATGGACCGAACCGCTCGAAGTCGGACTCCGCTATCGGATAAGCGAGAATCACGCGGCGGTCGCTCGCGACAATGAATGGCTCGGCAGCGTCGGCTGCCGGATGAGGAACCGACTCCAGCAGGAGAACCTGGTCCTCCTGCCGGGATGATTCGAGCGTGCTCGTCATGTACTTCGCAATTTCCGTACGATTACGCGCTCGCCGCGGTCGAGGCCAGCGGAGCTGCAGCGCTCGTGGCAGGTAGTGAAGCCGCGGCTTTTCTGCGGCCCGGCGCTTTAGTTGCGGTTTTAGTTGCGGTTTTAGTTGCAGCCTTCGTTGCGGCTTTTTTAGCGCTGACCTTTCGCACTACCGCTTTCTTCGCAGCGGTTTTTACTGCGGCCTTTCCACTTCCAACAGTTTGCTTGCCCGCCCTCGCCTTTTTCGCCACCGTTTTTTTCACGGCAGCTTTCTTGCTGACTGCGCCACTCGGGGCGGAAGATTTCACGCTACCAGCTTTGCCCGCCGCCGACGCCGCGCTCACGTCGATCAGAAATTTGCTGCGATCTTTCACCGATGCAAGCCAGGCAGGGGCGGGGCCACGTCCGCTCCACGTCGCGCCGGTAGTCGGGTGACGGTACTTCGGCGGCTGGGCGCCTTTCGGCTGGCCTTTGCCTTTCGCGCGCGTCGCGAGAATGCTGCCGGACTGCACGGCCTGGCTCGCGCCGTCGATCAGAAACAGGTTACGGTTTTTCGCAGCGGCGATCCAACCGGGCGCGCGACCGTGCCCTGTCCAGGTCGCGCCGGTTTTCGGGTCCCGATATTTCGCGACCTTCTGCGCGCCTGCCGCGGACTTCGCTTTGCCGATTCCTGCATGGCCATTAACACCATTGGCCGCGCGCCGCGCTTTTGCTCGTGCTTCGATATCCGCGGTGGTCAGGCCATGCTTGAGCATCAATTCGCGAATCTGGTCGATTGCGATTTGTGCTTTTCTTGCAATCAGGGCGTCAGCTTGCGCCTGAAGCTTCTTAAGCTTTGCCTGAATCTGCTCTAACGTGGGCATTGGATTGCTCCTTATGTGGTAATCGGTCGAACTATGCCATGAATAGCGTAAGAAAGGCATAGGCCACTGGCCGGACAAACCCCAATTCGCTTGCACAACGCATGCTGGAGTACGAAATTTTTTTCTTTGATGCCCTGTGTAGACGCCTTTCGCCTGCCTTCGTTCTCTGCCTGCCCTTCTTTTATGTCGTCTGTATTGCGTGTCGCCTCTTCTCAGCCTGTTCGCCATCTCTCGTGTATTTCCAATTGTTGCAGGCTGGCTCAGGTCGGCGTAAAAACCGCGACCTGACGATCGGCAATGTACCGGACACTGCGCAAGAAGCGGTATTGCTGGTCGTCGGCGGTTATCCGGTTGAGTCCTATGCGGGTCAGCGCCAGAATCTCGTCAGCCTGGCGGGCGTCGATTACGCCTTCGTCGCGCAGATCCTCCAGAGCGTGCGACGGATCGCCAACATAGACGCTGCGCACGTTTGCGCCAATTCTCATCAGAACCACGCTTGCACCCTTGTCGAGCGCCAGTTCCAGGTAGACTGCCAGCGTTCGCAACGACTCGGGCGTGCAAGTCTGGGCCTGATAGATCGCGGCATTCGATGGCGTCATGTCGGTTCCCCGTCACCTGTAGAGAAAAGGCGGCCACTGTGCGTTGCGGCAATAGCCGCTTCTACTATAGGCAAGCATTCGGAGATTCAAAGCTTTCGGATTCATTTTTTAACGCCGCATTGGCCGGTAATCGTGCGTTACCGATCTCGCAATGCTGTTTCACCTGTGTCACAGGCGCCCTTCTACACTTCAGACGTCCATCGGGACAAAGAGCTTTGGCACCGCACATCAAGTGCAAGGAGAAGGGAAATGGACAAGAAGATCGTTGGCGCGGCACTCGGTCTGGCAGTTCTGGCGGTATCGTCGCTGGCTTCGGCACACGTGAACCTGGCCGTCGGCGTAGGCGTTCCGGTCGGCGTGTATGCACCGGCGCCACCCGTCTATGTTGCCCCTCCGGTTGCCTATGGCCCGGCTCCGGTCGCGGTAGCTTATGGCGGTTATCGCCCGTACGGCGACCGCAGCGCGTGGCGCGAGCGGCGTGAATGGAGGGAGCGTGAATGGCGCCGCGAGCATTGGCGCGAACAGCAATGGCGCGAGCATGGGCGCTGGGGTTATTGAAATGGCGCTAGCGGTTTTCAGCGCTAACCAATGAGTACTTTCAACCGAAAGTCAGCCCATAACGGAGCCGCCCCGCATGGCGGCCCGTTATCCTGGCCAGCTCCGGTCGGCCACGCGCGAGGCTTGCGCGAGCAAAGATGTCATGCGATTCGCAGGCCATACGCCGGCAGAACTTCTTGAGTCGTCACGAAACGGTGCTGTTTCACCGCGTCGTGAAAAAGCCGGTAATCGCTTTTCTCGAATGCCTCGGTCCATACAGGTCTCTCGCCCGAATCGTCTTCCGCGCGAAGCCCGGTGGCTTTGTACTTCCATGAGCCCACTCCTTTGGGCACATAATCGGCAATGGCCTCTTTCAGACCCGGAATGCCGCCTTCCCGAACAAACTCGCAGATCGCGCGCAAGCGCTCGTTGTCGTCCATGATCCGGTTCGTATCGAGTAGCTCCGTGAGCGCCGCTTTTACGTTTTCCGGCATTCCCTCTTCGTTTCCAAAGTCTTCGCGGCCGGCCACGTACGCGCGCACTGCGCGGCACGCCATTTCGGCAGCCTCGACGAATTCGGGCAGGTTGTGCCTCTGTATGAACATATTCCTGCCGTCGATGTAATGCCACTTCGCCCACGGCTGATCCGGATAGTGCAAGGCGGCCCCATGACCCACCGGTAGTGCGAGAGTGATCACGTCTTCCTCGACGTGCTGGATCAGGTGCTGCATCGCGAGTGTGAGGTTCGCCACCCAGCCCGTGCGCGTGCAGTCTTGCGCCTCCAGAGAATGGACCCGGTTGCCTGGACTTTCTATGCCGGCGAACCCCTGGTGCGCCCACGTATCCACATACGTATGCAGCGTCACGCCGAGACGGTGCAAACCCGTTTCCGTGCCGCGCTGCCGGATGGCGCGCCGCACGACCTCGCGCGCAACCGCGCTGTCCGCCCGGCATACGGCTTTTTCTTCGAGCGTCGCTCCTTCCCCTGCCGGCAGAAAATGAAACGGCGCCCACACTAGCCGGTTCTGGTCGTTCTCGGTATTCGCGTAGTCGAAGGTCTTGTGCGCAGTGGCAAAACGCTCAAACGTTTCGCCGCCCTGAAACCGTAAGATGCCCGGCGTCGTCGCGTCGTCGACATACTGGCACGCGTGGGCGACGGTCAGCGCCTCACGTTCTGTCATTCCGGCCACACGCGCGACAATGTAGATCACGCCGTAATGGAAGTCTATATTCATGGCAGACGCTCCTCATGCACGTTGAATGACAACAGCAGCATTGGTAAACGAGCGCGTGGGCGGCGAGTTGAAAAAATGTCGTTGTCGATTGCCGTGGCTGTGCTCTTACGTTCTATTCCATCTTCCATCTGGCTGGCGGATAACGCCATGGTCATAAAAAAACCCCGCTGCGTTGCTTCGTAGCGGGGTTGCGTTTCAGCGTACGTGGGCGGCGCCTTATTTGACGATGTCGATTAGTTCGACCTCGAACGTCAAGTCGCTATTCGGCGGAATGGTGCCCACGCCACGGCTGCCGTAAGCGGTGGCAGCCGGGCAGGTCAGTTTGGCCTTGCCGCCCACTTTCATGGTCTGCACGCCCTGAGTCCAGCACGGAATCACGCGGTTCAGCGGAAACGTTGCAGGACCGCCGTGTTTCGCGGACGCGTCGAATTCAGTGCCGTTGGCAAGCGTGCCGCGATAGTTGACCTTGACGACATCCGTGGCCGCCGGCTGCGCGCCAGTGCCTTGCACCAGATGTTCGACCACCACGCCCGAAGGCAGCTTCTCCGTAGTAGAAGCGGCAGCCATTGCCGTCGAGGAAAGTACTGTAGCGGCGAGCAGAGCAACGATAGATTTCAAAACCAGTCTCCAGATGGGTAGGACAGCTCATTCTAGCGCACCGCTCAGCGCGCGCCGTCAATTCAGCCGCAGCACTGAGACGGTGCTCGTGGCCTCGCCACGCGCGACAAAATCCGCGAGCGCAGTTTCGCGTTCGCGGACATCGGCGAGCGCGGCGGGATCGAGCAGCGCGGTAATCACTTCCTCCCGCTCGCGGCTTGCCTGCGCGATCACGTCGCCATAGGGGCTCCAGATCGCGCTCGCGCCGCAGGTGTCCCAGCCGCCGGTCGTCCCGACGTGATTCGACAGCAATACATACAGCGTATTGTCGAACGCGCGTGCGGGGAACCAGATGCGCGACTGGTGATAGCCGGACTTGACGCTGAACAGTCCGCTCACCAGATAGGCGTGCGCACCGTTCACTGCGGCAGTCCGTGCATGTTCGGGAAAGCCCGAGTCGTAGCAGGCGCCGAGCGCGAGCCGCCATCCGTCTAGTTCGAGCATGCAGCCTCGCGTGCCTGGCCGGTAGATCTGCGCTTCGCTTCTATATAGATACTGCTTGTGATACGGCGCAACGTCCTCGCCGCGGCAGTCGAATATCAGCGACGAAATATGCAGGCCGTCCGCGCCGTGCGTGGCCGCGCCGACGACTGCCGCAATGGCGTGCCGGCGGCATGTCTCGCGAAGCGGATCGAGGCGGGCATCCAGTGCCTCGAACGCGTATTTCGCAGGGTCGCCAGCAATCAGGCCGGGCTCATAGCCGCTCAGGAATTTCTCGGGAAAAACCACCAGTCTTGCGCCGCGCTCAGCCGCAATAGCAGTCAATTCGACCGTCCTGGCGATGTTCGCCGCTGTGTCCCCGCAAACCGGCTGTGCCTGCGCGGCCGCAATCTGCAAGGGCATTCGGGGCAACGCAGAGAGCTTGTTATCCACGTAAACTCCTTTGTATCGAAGCGCGACGCCGTGCGCCGACGCAATAGCCGATGGCGTTCAGCCAGGGCGGGTGCAAAGCTCCGGCATTTGAACACGGCGCGTTGCAACCTGTCAGTGCAATTCTTGTGAACCCACGCTTCGCGCACGCGGTCCATAGGGAAGCTGCAGCGACTAATCGCCGTGCGCGAACCCGATGCCAACGAACGCTTGCAATGAACGAACCGCCAGACCCCGATGACCCGGACGTTGCGTTGCCGGCGGCCGTGCCAGAACGGCGCCGCGCGCCGCGGCCGCGACGCATTCCGCGCAGCCGGGAGCAGCAGGCGCGGCTCGATGCCCGTGAACCGGGTTTCGAACCGCTCCCCTTTTCCATCGACGAAGACGAGGCGCGCCGCCCGTTCTCCGCGAAGCTGCACCAGTGGTTCGAAACACGCCGCTGGCAACCGTTCGATTTTCAGCGCGAAGTGTGGCGCGAAATGGAACGAGGCGCGAGTGGCTTGTTGCATGCCACTACGGGCGCTGGAAAAACGTGGGCGGTGTGGTTCGGCGCGCTGGCAGCGTTCACGCGAGCCACGCGCGAGATCGCCACGAATGAGCCGACCGCCCGGCCCACGGCTGCGCCCCGATCCGCGCTTGCCCGCAAGCGGCCCGCCGTCGTGCAGCCTGAGCCGCTCACAGTTCTGTGGATCACGCCAATGCGCGCGCTCGCGGCCGACACGGCCCGCGCATTGCAAAGCTCGGCCACGGAACTCGCCGTGCCGTGGACCGTGGGCTTGCGAACCGGCGACACCACTCCTGCCGAACGCACGCGGCAAAACCGCCGCATGCCGTCCGCGCTGATCACCACGCCCGAGAGCCTGTCGCTCATCCTCACGCGGCCGGACGCACGCGAAGTGCTCTCGCACGTGAGGCTGGTCATCGTCGACGAATGGCATGAACTGCTCGGCAACAAGCGCGGCACGCAAACGCAGCTGGCGCTCGCACGGCTTGCGCATTGGCGGCCCGATTTGCAGGTATGGGGTTTGTCGGCCACGCTCGGCAATCTTCCTTTCGCCGCCGATGTACTGCTCGCGCCCGTCAGGACACCGCGCGTGAGCGTGCACGGTCAGTTGCCGAAAGCATTCATCGTCGATACGGTCATTCCCGACACTATCGAGCGCTTTCCATGGGGTGGTCACATGGGCATGCGCCAGGTCGAGGCAGTGGCGGACGCAATCGGCGAGGCACGCACATCGCTCGTGTTCACCAACACGCGCTCGCAATGCGAAGTCTGGTATCAGGCTCTGCTCGAAGCGCGGCCCGAATGGGCCGGATCGATTGCGCTGCATCACGGGTCGCTCGACCAGGAAGTGCGCGAATGGGTCGAGCGCGGCCTGAAGAACGGCCTGCTCAAGGTAGTTGTGTGCACATCGAGCCTGGACCTCGGCGTCGACTTTCTGCCTGTCGAACGAGTCTTTCAGATTGGCTCGCCCAAAGGCGTCGCGCGTTTGATGCAGCGCGCGGGCCGCTCTGGCCACGCGCCCGGGCGGCCCTCGCGCGTGACGATAGTGCCCACGCACGCGCTCGAACTCGTCGAAGCGGCAGCTGCGCGCGAGGCGGTCGACAAGCGCCAGATAGAAGGCCGCGAAACGCCTGAGAAACCCTTCGATGTTCTGATTCAGCATCTGGTGACCATAGCGATTGGCGGCGGCTTCGAGCCGCAGGATCTATTCGACGAAGTCCGCAGTGCCTACGCATACCGGCAACTGACGCAGAGTGAATTCGACTGGGCATTGAGCTTCGTCGAAGGCGGCGGCACTGCGCTGCGCGCGTATCCGGACTATCACCGCGTGGTGCGTGAAAGCGACGGCCTGTACCGCGTGCCTCGCGAAGATCTCGTGCGTCGGCATCGCAACAACGTGGGCACGATCGTCGCCAACGGCACGCTGAACGTCGCGTATCTTGCCGGTGGCCGCATAGGCGCAATCGAGGAGTCATTCATTTCGCGGCTCAAACCCGGCGACATCTTTACGTTCGGCGGACGCGCGCTCGAGCTGATCCGGGTGCAGGACATGACCGCCTGGGTCAAACGCGCAACGTCCTCGCGCGGCGCGATGCCGCAATGGGCAGGAAGCCGCATGCCGCTCTCGTCCGAACTGGCGGACGCCACGCTCACCATGCTCGCGCGCGCCGCCGCCGGCATCTATGACGAGCCGGAAATGCGCGCGGTTCGACCACTGCTCGAATTGCAGCAGAAATGGTCGGCGCTCCCCGCACCCGGCGTGCTGGTAGCGGAAGTACTCAAGTCGCGCGAAGGGCATCACTTCTTCTGTTATCCGTTTGCGGGGCGCACCGCGCATATCGGTCTGGGTGCATTGCTCGCATGGAGAATCGCGCGGGACAAGCCGGGCACTTTCTCTATTTCAATGAACGACTATGGCTTCGAGTTGTTGTCCGCGCAACGATTTGACTGGGCTGCGGAGCTGGGGAGAGGTTTGCTCTCCGTGAAAGAACTGGATCACGACATACTGGCGAGCCTCAATTCGTCGGAGCTGTCGCGGCGCCGCTTCCGTGAAATTGCGCGCGTGTCGGGACTGGTGTTTCAGGGACACCCTGGGCAGCAGAAAAGCGCGCGGCAACTACAGGCTTCCAGTGGCCTCTTCTACGAAATATTCCGCAATCACGACAGCGGCAATCTGCTTCTCGACCAGGCCGATGCGGAAGTCCTGCTGCAGGAACTCGACGCCAAACGCATTCGCACCGCGCTGCAACGGATGAACGCAAGCCGCCTCGTTCTCACGCACCCTAAAAAGCCGACGCCGTTTGCGTTTCCGCTGATTGTCGGACGTCTGCGCGAGAAAGTCAGCACCGAAAAGCTCGCAGATCGCGTAGAGCGGATGCTCGCGGAACTCGAGAAGGCGGCCCGCGTATGAACCCTGCTTCGTTGGCAGTCGATATTGCGGGCCATGCGCTTGTGCTGTCGAGCTTGCGCGCGGCCTTCGATCCCGCGCTGCACTGCCTTTTCGTCGCGGATGCGCATTTCGGCAAGGACGCGGTATTTCGCGCGCGCGGCGTGCCGGTTCCGGTCGGTTCCACCGCCGACAACCTGATGCGTCTGGACATACTGATCGCCACCTTCGAACCCGCCACGCTCGTTTTTCTCGGCGATCTGCTACATGCACGCGAGGCACACGCCGAGGAAACGCTCGACGCGTTGCACGTCTGGCGCGCCCGGCACGCGGGTCTGCGGATCGTGCTCGTGGAAGGCAACCATGACCGGCATGCGGGCGCATTGCCCTCGACCTTGCGCGTCGACTACGTGCAGGAGCCGTGGCGGATTGGACCGTGGGCGCTATGTCATCACCCCCAGACGGTTCAGGGTGCCTACGCACTCGCCGGTCATCTGCACCCGGTCTATCGCGTCGCGACGCGCAACGACTCGGTCCGCGTTCCGTGCTTTCGTTTCGGTGCGCAATGCGGCGTGTTGCCCGCGTTCGGCAGCTTCACCGGCGGTGCACGCGACGACGGCCGCGAAAGCGACGAAAGAGTCTTTGTCGTGGCTCACGACAAGGTCATTGAAGTGCCGCTCTAGACCCGCACGCAGCGTGTGGCCGGAGCGCTCTCGCCCTACCGTTCGCGGCGAGACGCCCGTATCGGCGAATTGGCGAATTGGCGTATGGGCGAATTGGCCGACACTTCTGCACGAATTTTTCCGCAAGCACATGCACCATTCGCCGCGCTAACGCCGTGAATCGCGCGACTTCGCCGCGCCGAAGCCCGCCCCGCAAGGCTCGCAGGAAATGGCTAGCAGAACGCGGGTTTACGTGTGTTTGACTCCGTCGATCAGCTTCGTTTACTGGACGCTGAATCAGCCTGTCGATTTTCTTTCGGTCTGCTTCGGTCATCGACGGTGCTCGCAAAGCGCCCTCGCCCTCACAACATTCAGGAGACAAGCCATGCCTCAAGTGCCGAGCAGCGCCATCGACGAATTGAAAACCGCAATACGTGGGCAACTCGTGCTTCCCGAAGATGCGGGCTTCAACGAAGCGCGCAGCATCTGGAATGCAATGATCGACTGCCGTCCCGCGATGATCCTGCGCTGCGCCGGTGTCGCCGACGTGCGTCGCGGCGTCGCCTTTGCGCGCGCTCACGATCTGCCGCTTGCGCTGCGCGGCGGCGGTCATAACATTGCCGGCAGCGCACTGTGCGAAGACGGCCTCGTGATGGACTTTTCGCGGATGAAATCGGTGCGTATCGATCCTGTGGCGAGACGCGCGTACGTCGAGCCTGGCGCGACGCTGGCCGATTTCGATCATGAAGCGCAAGCCTTCGGGCTCGCCACGCCGCTCGGCATCAATTCGACTACGGGCGTCGCGGGTCTGACACTGGGCGGCGGCTTTGGCTGGCTCAGCCGCAAATATGGCATGACGGTAGACAACCTGATTTCAGCAGACGTTGTCACCGCCGAAGGCGAGTTGCTTCGCGCCAGCGCCGAATCGAACGAAGATCTGTTCTGGGCGATTCGCGGCGGCGGCGGCAACTTTGGCGTGGTGACTTCGTTCGAGTTCGCACTGCATCCTGTCGGCCCGATGGTCTACGGCGGACTCGTGGTCTTTCCGTTCGCTCAGGCAAGGGACGCGCTCGTCAAATATCGCGCGGCGTCCACGCAGATGCCCGACGATCTGAGCGTGTGGGCGGTTCTGCGGCTCGCGCCGCCCCTGCCCTTCCTGCCCGCCGAGGTGCACGGCCAGCCGGTGGTTATCTTCGCGAGTTGCTACACCGGGCCGAGCGCGAACGGTCCGGCAGCGCTCGCGCCAGTGAAGACATTCGGCACGCCGGTCGGCGAACATCTGGGCGAAATGCCTTACGCGATGTGGCAACAGGCATTCGACCCGCTGCTCGCGCCGGGATCGCGCAACTACTGGAAGTCGCACAACCTCGCCGGCATCGACGACGGTCTGATCGACGCGCTGCTTCAGTCGATTGAAAACCTGCCTTCGCCGCAGTGCGAGATTTTCTTCGGGCAGATCGGCGGACAGACGCAGCGGGTGCCCGTCAATGCGACGGCCTATTCGAGCCGCGATACGCAATATGCGATGAACGTGCACGGCCGCTGGGACGATCCTGCCGACGACGAACGTTGCATCGCCTGGGCTCGCGCATTTTTCGGCGCGGCAGCGCCTTATTCGCTCGGCAGCGTGTACGTGAATTTCATGACGCAGGAAGAAGAGAGCCGTGTGGCCGACGCTTACGGCCCGAACTACGAACGGCTGGTCGCGGTGAAAGGCCGCTACGACCCGCAGAATGTGTTTCGCCACAACCAGAACATTCGCCCGTCCATGTGAGGTTGAACAGCGAGGAGTCGGCCCGCCGGGCCCGCGCGGACTCCTCGCCTCGCCCTCTCATGGGTCTCTGCGCGGCCGGCATGAGTCAGGCACGGCAAATGCTGCTTTATCATAGACTCCGGTCATATTGGCCGGCGTCACAGCATTACCTTTATTCGATAAAGAAAAACCGCCTCGATAACGTAAAAGGATAACTCTCATGCGCAGACGACAATTCATCACGACGGCCGGCGCGGCTTTCGCAACAGCAGGCCTCGGCCTCGCCGGTTGCACCACCACGTCCCCGTCTTCGAGCGCATCGGCGTCCGCCAACGCCAACAAGCGCGACACGATCAATGCGGGAATCGACTCCACGCTTTCGCGTTTGTACGCGAATGTCGGCGGCTCGCGCGAACTCGTGGCCAAAGCGCGCGGCGTGCTGGTGTTCCCGTCAGTGATTTCGGCGGGCTTCTGGGTGGGCGGCCAATACGGCGAAGGCGCGCTGCGCGTAGGCGGTCGCACCACCGGCTACTACAGCACGGTGGCAGGATCGTTCGGCTTGCAGATCGGCGCGCAATCGAAGGCGCTTGTGTTCCTGTTCATGACGCAGGAAGCACTCGACAAATTCCTTAACAGCCAGGGCTGGGCAGCGGGCGCTGACGCGACCGTCGCCGTGCTCAAGGTCGGCGCGAACGGTGCGATTGACACGTCCACGGCAACCAGCCCCGTGGAGGCATTCGTCCTGACTAACGGCGGGTTGATGGCCGGCGTGTCGCTGGAAGGCACGAAGGTCTCGCGCCTCATCATCTGATCTTGCTGAAGCCGCGCGGCGGCTTTGCCGACCGCGCGGCGTGATGGCCTCGCGGGCGCGCTCAACGCGGCGCGCCCGTTTCTGCACCTGCTTCTGTACCCGCTTCTGCGCCCGCTTCGCCAGTCGTTGCGCCAGTCACTGCGCCAGTCACTGAGCAGCTCATTGCGCCGCGAGCGTCATCTGCGCGACTTCGCAACGCGGCCACTGACGCAACACGTCCGGCGCAAGCAGCAGCTTAGCGGCGCGAATGCCGGCCCCCATCACGATCTGCGTGCGCTCCATCACGGCCGTATCGACAAGAATGCGCCAGTCCTCGGGCAAGCCGAAAGCCGTAATGCCGCCGAACTCCATTGCGCTCAATTCGACCGCCAGTTCGCGCTTCGCAAACGAAAGCCGCTGCGCGCCAAGCGCCGCCTTCACTGCGCCGTTGATGTCGAGCCGCAAAGACCCGAGCGACACGAGCGCCGCGTAATGCTCGGCACCGTCCTTCTTGTAGCGCACCACGATCGTATTCGCGCAGTCCTCGAGACCGAAGCCATAGCGCGCGCTGAAGGCGGCGGTGTCCGACGCGTCGTCGGCGACGGAAAAAACCGTGACGCCCTGTTGCGGCAACTGCGCAAGCACTTGCGCCGGCAAACACGCGGCGAGTTGCTCGGCGGGAATCACATCCAGCTGTTTCAAGGCTTCGTGAGAATGCATGGCTGTTATTGGATGAAGACGATGGAAAGGGCCATCGCATTCTAGCGGCCCGCACGGCTCGCCGCATGGGCGCGCACGTGGCACGCTTGCTATAGTCACAGGCACAAGGTTTGCGAACCACACATGACGAAGGCTGCGTCTGGCCAGCCGAGCGGCTTGCGCACGCCGACCGGCGCCCATTCCCATCCGGACTTCGACCATGGACATCGATACGCTTTCCGCCGAGAACCTCCAGCACGTAGCGCGCACGCAGGCCAACTGGGCGATCGGAGCACTCAAGCAGTTCTCCGAAAACCGTTGCACCGCGATGGCGGCCAGCATTGCGTTCTACGCTGCCTTTTCTCTCGCGCCGACGCTCGTCATGGTGATCGCAGTGGCCGGCTGGTTCTTCGGCGCCGAAGCCGCGCGCGGCGAATTATTCGATCACATTCACGGACTGCTCGGCGACCAGGCCGCGGCAGGCGTGCAAACCATCGTCGAGAACGCGCATCACAGCGGCAGCGCAGGCGGCGTCGCGGCCATCATCTCGTTCACGATGCTGGCGATAGGTGCATCGGCCACGTTCTCGTCGCTCAACAGCGCGCTCAACGTCGTCTGGCCGTACACGGGCCCGCGCACCTCGAGCGTGATCGCGCTCGTGCGTGTGCGGCTCATCTCGTTCGGGCTGGTACTAGGCGTCGCCTTTCTGCTGATCGTTTCGCTCGTGCTCGATACGGTGATCACGTTTATCGGCAAGTGGCTGTGGGGCGACTCGCCTTACGTGGTGATCGGCAATCTGCTGCAGCTTGGCGTCGGCTTGCTGGTGCTCGCGTTTGCGTTCGCCGGGCTCCTCAAATTTCTCCCCGACGCAAAGGTGCGGTGGCGCGATGCGCTGGTTGGAGGCGTGGTTGCGGCCGTGCTGTTTTCGGCAGGCAAAAAACTGTTCGCGCTCTATCTGGCGCACGCCGGCATGGCGAGTTCGTTCGGCGCGGCCGGATCGCTCGCCGTGCTGCTGATGTGGCTGTACTTCTCGGCCGCCGTGCTGCTGCTCGGCGCGGAGTTTTCGGCAGCACGGGGCCGGCTCAACGATCCGCGCGGCGGTTGGGGCGTGCAGGCGGATTCGCCGCCCGGAAGCCGCGCGAAGCTGGCCTCCGTGCTGGCGGCGTCGACGGTTCCGGCGAGCCCGGCATTGCATGCCGGGGAGCGCAACGTCCATCCGCTCGGGCATGTGCAAGTTTCCAGCACCGGCAGCGCGCTTTCCACGGAGAAGCGCGGCGCTTCGTCCGTCTTCGAACTGAGGCGAACGCAGGCGCGCAAAAAAGCGTCCGTAGTGGCGACGGCGGCCAAAGTCGGGCGCTCGGTGATCTCCGCGGAAGCGCAGGCGACCCATCTGGCCGCGCTCACGCTGCTCGGCGCGAGCCGCAAGGCAGTGGCAGCGGATCGCTACGTGCGCAAGCACCCGTGGAAATCGGTCGCGTTCGCGGCAGCCGCGGGCCTCGCGGCTGCCAGCATGGCCCGGCACGCGCGCTCGCACGACACCGGGCAGGAATGACTGGATCCACCGTCGCGCCGCACCTTGCTGGTGCGCGTGGATCACAATCGCCGATGCCTGTCTAGTCTGCTTTTCGGCCAATCCTCATCGCCTTGCTCTAACGCAGGCAAACTGATGCGTCGCCGCTTAGACGAGTACATTACAATAACATTACAAATAAATGCCAAAAACGGGCAAGCTGAAACGTTTACAGTCAACAAAACAACAATAATGCCAATGTTACGAATCAATATTGCAAAAACAGAAACAATCCGCAATCTGCTTTAAATACAAGGCTTAGCGGCAATTGTAGGTTTTTGGCGACACTCTTTTTTTTCCAGTTCTTACCGATTGACGCGTGAGCTATTCTCCCTTCCGCAACAAGTAAACTAATCATCTGCGTGGAGAAATGGATGAAACGAATCGCACTGTCTACCCTCTCGCTGGCGCTGCTGGGCGCTACCGGCGTCGCACACGCTCAAAGCAGCGTGACCTTGTACGGCTTGATCGATGAATCGATCCAGTTCGCGCACAACACGGTCGACGCAACGGGCGCCAACAAGAACCAGGTTGGCCTGGTCGCCGGCAACCTGCAAGGCAGCCGTTGGGGCTTGAAGGGCACGGAAGATCTGGGCGGCGGTCTGAAGGCGATTTTCCAGTTGGAAAACGGCTTTGATCCGAACAACGGCCGTCTGGGCCAAGGCGGCCGCATGTTCGGTCGTCAGGCATATGTCGGCTTGACCGGCGACCAGTGGGGTACCGTCACGTTGGGTCGTCAGTATGACCCGCTCGTCGACCTGGTCCAGCCGCTGACGGCAGACAACTACTTCGGTTCGACGTTCACGACGCCGGGCGACGTTGACAACAACGACAACTCGTCGCGTACGAACAGCGCCGTCAAGTACACCTCGCCGGTGTGGGGCGGCTTCCAGTTCGAAGGCATGTATGCATTCGGCGGCGTGGCAGGTGCGACGGGCGCAGGCCAGACGTGGTCGGGCGCAGCAACGTATGCAACGGGTCCGTTCAGCATCGCTGCTGGCTACTTCCGCGCAGAAAACCCGCACACCACGGTTCCGACCCGTGCGGGCTGGGGCAGCACGTCTGACGGTACGTTCGACAACCAGATCAACGGCGCGTACGCCGCTGCGAAGTCGATCGGCATCGCTTCGGTTGCAATTCAATACGTAGCAGGCCCGTTCACGGCTAACGCACGTTACAGCAACGCACAGTACAAGCCGGACGCACAGTCGGGCTTCGGTTCGACCGAGAAGTACAACGTCGCAGGCGCGTACCTGGGCTACCAGGCAACGCCGGCACTGCTGGTTGGCGTGGGCTACACGTACACGAAGGCTAGCGGCGACGCGAGCGCAACGTATCACCAGGTTTCCCTGGGCGGCGACTACAACCTGTCGAAGCGCACGGACATCTACCTGGTCGGCGCATACCAGCACGCAAGCGGCGACCAGCGCGCTGCAAACGGCGCACTGGTCAGCGCAGGCGCAGCAGTTGGTTCGTACGGCTACAACTCGGCTTCCAGCTCGCAAGAAGTGGTCAGCCTGGGTATCCGCCACAAGTTCTAATTGAACTTGCTGAACTGCTGAAGCTCAGGCAGTTCGAAACCAGCCATGGGCGCAAGCCGGTGGCTGGTTTTTTTTCGTCGGTCGCTTTCGCACGCTTTAGCCTGCGGCAAAGGCGCACGACCTGGCGCCTGGCCCTAGCGCCGCTGCGCCTTGCCCTTGTCGGCCTCGGCAAGCGTCTGCGCCGGCTTCACATCGAATTCGTGCTCGACGCCGTCGGCGCCCACCGGCGCGCGACACAGCACTAGCGCCCGCTCGCCGTGCAGCGTCGGCACACGAGGCGACTCCTGCCAGTCCGGATCGGGAATCTCGCTGAACACCTGGCGCAGCCGCTCGCCCCACGTGCGATGAATCATCTCGAAGTAAGCGTTATCGTGATCGATCGAAACGAAACGCGTGACGCGCAACGCGTCCTTCTCGTAGACCAGCAGATCGAGCGGCAGCCCGACCGAAAGATTCGAGCGCAGCGTCGAATCCATTGAGATCAGCGCGCATTTTGCGGCTTCGTCGAGCGGCGTGGACGGCGTGAGCACCCGGTCGATAATCGGCTTGCCGTACTTGGCCTCGCCGATCTGGAAGTACGGGTTGACCGCCGACGCCTCGATGAAGTTGCCCGCCGCGTAAATCATGAAAAGACGCGGCCGGTTGCCCGCGATCTGCCCGCCAAGAATGAAGCTGCAGTTGAAGTCGACGCCGAATTCCTGCAGCGCCGCCGCCTCGCGCTGGTGTACCGAGCGCACCGCGCGGCCTATCACGCGGGCGGCGTCCGCCATGGTGGGTGCGTTCCACAGCGTGGGCTGCGACGCATCGCCGGGCTCGGACAGTTCGTGCAGCACGGCTTGCGTGAGCGACAGGTTGCCCGCGCCAAGGAGCACCAGCATGCGCTCGCCCGGCTGCTCGAACACCGACATCTTGCGCGCGGTGCTGATATGATCGACGCCCGCATTGGTGCGCGTGTCCGAAAGAAACACGAGACCTTCGTCGACGGTCATCGCTACGCAGTAGGTCATAGGAAAGGGTCCCGCAAAAAACAACTGAACGGCGCTATTGTAATGCGGCGCGGATACGCCTCTTTACCGTATTACGGCTGCTCTGGGTGGGTTCTTGATAGCGCTTTGCGTGCGGCGGCAGCGAGGCGGCCAGGCCGCGCCGGGCTGCTGCCAGCGTGTCGCCAGCCCGCAGGTTCTGTGTTACCTGCCGCGCCTTGTTATGGGACTTGTCAGGGCTTGCGGGGCTTATCTTGCCTTGTCTGGGCCTTGTTAAGACTTCTGGGGGGCTTGCCTGGATTCGCCTGCGCCTCGTTATGCGCCCCGCTGTACGCCCTGCGGCGCACCTCACTACACGCCTGGCGACAACGCTTTGACTACACGCCCCACCGCGCCGTCCTCCGCGCGAGCTACTGCCCCATCCGCGCGCTGACGGTCACCGACACGTCCAACCGCTCTTCCATGCCGCCGATCCGCCGCCCGCGCACTGGCGCCACGGCCTCGTAATCGCGCGCGACGGCGAGCCTGCAGTAGATCTCACTGGCGAAAGCGGCATGCGTGACGTCGACCGAAACCCAGCCCGTGCCGTCGAGCCAGACGTCCACCCACGCGTGGCTCGCCGCATGCGGCACGTCCCCCGGTTCGATGTAGCCGCTCACGTAGCGCGCCGGCACGCCCCGCGTCCGGCAGCAGGCGAGCATCAGATGCGCATGGTCCTGGCACACGCCATTGCCGAGCGCGAGCGCCTGCGCCGCGGTACTGGTCACTTCGGTAATGCCGGGGTTGTACCTGACCTTTTCGACGATGCGCTCGGCCAGCGCAATCAGACTCGACGCGCTGGCGAGCTCGGGCACCGATGCGGCCAGTTCGCGAATCGCACCGTCCGCCTCGGTCAGACGCGTCGCGCAGGTGAAGTGCTCAAGCGGAATCGGCCCGGCGTCGTCGGGCAGGCGGCCGTCTTTCAGGGCCATCGTGTCGACTTCGCCAGCTACGTAAAGGCGGATTTCGCGGTGCGGCTTGTTGATGACGAGCGTGTGCAGCGCGTTGCCATACGCGTCGAAGGCGGCGTCGAGCTTGCCCGGCGCGTCGATGCTCCAGCGCCGCACGACCTGCGAGGCGCCGCTTGCAGGCGTGAGCCGCAATTGCTGGATCGAGTAATGGACAGTCGCTTCATAACGATAGGACGTCTCGTGGCGGATCGTCAGGTGCATAGGAACTCCGTCAGGCGACTGGCAGCATGAGATAGGTACGTGCGACGAGATTGCCCAGCTCGAACACGCGAGCAAGGAATTGCGTCAGATACGCGTGCAGACCGGCTTCGAAAATCTGCCGGATGTCGGCATACAGGAGTTCGGCGCGCAGTTTGCCGGCGAACCGTTCGCACTGGTTTGAGCCCGAGGTGCGCAGCATCGCCAGATTCGCGCAGACGCCTTCGAGCGAAGCCAGCAGCGAGCGCGGCATCTGCTGGTTCAGAATCATCAATTCGACGACGCGCGCCGGCGTGACGACATCGCGATACACCTTGCGGTAGATTTCGAGCGCCGACACGGAACTGAGAATCGATGTCCAGTAATAGAAGTCCTCGAGTTGACGCGCGGCGTCGCGCGAATTCGGCTCCACGTCGGCAAAGCGCACGTCGAGAATGCGCGCCGTATTGTCGGCGCGCTCCAGAAACGTGCCCAGTTGCGTGAAGAAAAACGCGTCGTCCTGCAACGCGGTGCCGATCGTCACGCCGCGCGAAAGGTGCGAACGGAACTTCACCCATTCGAACAGCGCACCCGGATTCGCCATCGCCTGGCCTGACGAAATGCGCTCGTTGAACTCGAGCCACGTATCGTTGATGGTCTCCCACCATTCGGTCGTCAAGGTGCCGCGAACGGCACGCGCGTTTTCGCGCGCCGCGTGCAGGCACGAGTGAATGCTCGACGGATTAGCGGCGTCGGCCACCATGAAATCGAGCACGTGTTCGCGGGTCGGCTCGTCATAGCGCTGTGCGAAGGCGGACTCCAGCTCGGAGATGCGCAGCACCGAACGCTGCGCACGCGCCTCCTGCTCGGGCGTCTGCGGCAGCAATAGCGCCTTCAGGTTGATGTCGAGCATGCGGGCGGTGTTCTCCGCGCGCTCCATGTAGCGGGCCATCCAGAAAAGGTGATCGGCGGTGCGGCTTAGCATGACGGCGTTCCGTGTCTGATGACGCGAGACTGTAGAAAAAGAGGCTCGCGCTGGTTATCCGTATGCGCCGGCGGCTCTCATGCCTGCCCCGGCGCGCTGGGTTGCGGGCGCGGCTATCGGCGGCCGCGCGAGAACCGCGTCAGTCGACCATCCACGTGTCTTTGGTCCCGCCTCCCTGCGACGAATTGACGACGAGCGAGCCTTCCTGCAACGCCACGCGCGTCAGCCCGCCCGCGACCATGGTGACGGTCTTGCCCGACAGCACGAACGGACGCAGGTCGATATGGCGCGGCGCGATGCCGGCTTCGACGAACGTCGGGCAGGCGGAAAGCGCCAGCGTCGGTTGAGCGATATAGCCCGCCGGTCGCGCGATCAGACGTTCACGAAAGGCTTCGATTTCTGCCTTCGTGGAAGCGGGCCCGACGAGCATGCCGTAGCCGCCCGCGCCATGCACTTCCTTGACGACGAGCTCCGGCAGATGCGCGAGCGTGTACGCAAGATCGTCCGGTTTGCGGCACTGGAACGTAGGCACGTTGTTCAGGATCGGCTTCTCGCCCAGGTAGAACTCGATCATGTCGGGCACATACGGATAGATCGATTTGTCGTCGGCGATGCCGGTGCCCATGGCATTGGCGAGCGCCACACGTCCCGCGCGATACGCGGTCAGCAGCCCCGGCACGCCCAGTGCCGAATCGTTGCGAAACGCGAGCGGGTCGAGAAAATCGTCGTCGACGCGGCGATAAATCACGTCCACCCGCTTCGGCCCCTGCGTCGTGCGCATGAACACATAGTTGTCGTCGACGAACAGGTCTTTGCCTTCGACCAGCTCCACGCCCATCTGCTGCGCGAGGAACGTGTGCTCGAAGTATGCGGAGTTGTACATGCCCGGCGTCAGCACGACCACCACCGGGTCGTCGACGCCTTCGGGCGCCACCGAGCGCAGCGTATCGAGCAGAAGATCGGGGTAATGCGCGACCGGCGCAATGCGGTTTTGCACGAAGAGTTCAGGGAAAAGCCGCATCATCATCTTGCGGTTTTCGAGCATATAGGACACACCCGAGGGCACCCGCAGGTTGTCTTCGAGCACGTAGAAGTCGCCGTCGTCGCCTGCGCGCACCACGTCCACACCGGCAATATGCGCGTAAACACCGAGCGGCACATTGACGCCCTGCATTTCCGGCCGGTATTGCGCGTTGGTATAGACCTGCTCGGCGGGCACGATGCCGGCGCGCACGATCTTGCGATCGTGATACACGTCGTGGATAAACAGATTGAGCGCCTGCACGCGCTGACGCAAACCGGCTTCGAGCGTCTGCCATTCGCCACGCGGAATGATGCGGGGAATCAGGTCAAAGGGAATCAGCCGCTCCGTGCCGGACAGATCGCCGTTCACGGCGAACGTGATGCCGACCCGGCGAAACAGCAAGTCTGCTTCCGCACGCTTGCGTGCGATCGCTTCATTACCCTGCTTCGAGAGCCAACGCTCAAAGCGCGCGTAATGAGGCCGCACGGCATCGTCATGATGACGCATCTCGTCGTAGCATCGCATGTCACGCCCCGCTCTTGTTGTCGGATAGAAGGCGAATGCGCTGCGCATTCGGTGTTCGACTTCATTCAAGCAAGCGCTATGCCATTGAGCATTAGCGCGCTAAACCGGCAGACATGCACATGAAGCGCGCATCGCGGGGCGGGGCGCTTCCTTGCCATCGTACTGCCGGGGCACACGATGCGCTAGTACAGTGCATGCGCGGCATGTCCGATGCACCGCATCGAATGTCGCGGCTAAATGTGCAAGAGCGGCACAAGATCGGCGCAAGGGCCGCGCAAGAGCCGCACAACAGCCGGACGAAAAAAATCCCCGCGGATTTGCATCCGCGGGGATTTAGGCCACTTGCAGTGCGAGGCTCGAAGCGCAACAGCTCCGAGCCATGCACGAAGCGCTTAGCCTGCTGCAGCGTCCTTCAGCTTCTTCAGCGCACGTGCCTTGATGCGCACGCTAGCCGGCTTGGCCGGGAACCAGCGCTCTTCGCCCGTGAACGGGTCTTTGCCGAAGCGCTTCTTCTTGGCCGGCACGGCTTGCACGACGATCTTCAGAAGACCGGACAGCGTGAATTCGCCAGCGCCCTTCTTATGCACAGCGCCGAGGATCGTGTCTTCGAGCGCAGCCAGGACAGCCTTGGCAGCCTTCGGCTCGACCGCAGCGCGTTCAGCAACGTGTGCAGCCAGCGAGGCCTTCGTGAAGGTGTCCTTGATCGGCGACGGTGCGCTGGACGCCTTCACGGCGACCTTCTTAGCTGCGGGAGCTTTCTTCGCAGGGACTTTCTTTGCAGCAACCTTCTTGGTCGGTACCGGGGCAGCAGCCTTCTTGGCCACCTTTTTTGCGGAAGTCGGCATGTTTCTCCTACCTGTTGTGGTCAATGAATTGCACGAAGCGCACACCGTATGCGCACGCTTCAAGGCCGGATTCTACAAGCGCTGATGCGATTTGCGCGACTCTTTTGTGTATAACAGCGCAGGTTTGTTGCGCGGCGCAGACTGCCGGACACATTCTGAGCCTTGTTTCAGGGGCTAAACTGCTTTCGTGGACGTTGCATGAGCAACGCGTAAAGTGCGTTACAAGCGGTTTCAATCCCTGTGTAGCGGCATATTCTGAGCGCAGCTCAGTGCGCATGCCGACATTGCCGATACATTTTTAACGCTTTAGCGGCTCTAGGAAGCGACGCGTGGCAGGATGTCCGCCAGCTTCTTCATGGCAGCGTCGATGTGTTGAGCGGCTATGTTGCCGTAGCCAAAGATCAGACCGGCCTGCGGTTTCGCGCGCTGATAGAACGGTGCGAGCCCGTACAGACCAATCGACGCCTCGCGCGCGGCCGCCGTCACAGCCTGCTCGGTGAGCGGCGCCTTCAGGCGCGCCGCCAGGTGGATGCCGGCCGTCGGCACGATCGGCTCGAACCACGGCGCAAGCGAGCCTTGCAAATGCGCGAGCAGCATCGCACGCCGCGCCGCGTAGGTCTTGTGCATGCGCCTCAGATGCTTCGCGAAGTCGCCGTTCAGCATGAACGAGGCAAGCGCGGTTTGAGTAAGTGTGCAGCCGTGCCAGTCCGCGATCTGTCGTGCCTTGACAAGCGGCTTGAACAGCGAGGCGGGCGGCACAACGTAGCCCACCCGGAGCTCGGGGAAAATGGTTTTCGAAAACGTGCCCACGTAGGCGACCAGACCGGCGCGGTCGAGGCTTTTCAGCGGCTCCATGGGCCGGCCTTCGAAACGATACTCGCAGTCGTAGTCGTCTTCTATGATCACGGCGCCGCGTTTTTGCGCCCATTCCAGCAGTTCGACGCGACGCTCCAGGCTCATCGGCATGCCGAGCGGAAACTGATGCGACGGTGTGACATAAACGAGCCGCGCGTTGTCGGGCAGCTTGCCGACGATCAAACCCTCGCGGTCCACCGGCACATGCGCGACCCGCGCGCCGGTTGCGCTCAGGCAAGCATGCGCGGGCGGATAACCGGGATCTTCGATAGCCGCGACTTCGCCGGGACCGAGCGTGATGCGGGCGAGCAGATCGAGCGCGTGCTGCGCGCCTTGCGTGACGATCACCTCTTCCCAGTTGCTGGCCACCGCCCGATTGAACGCCAGGTAACGCGAGATCGCGAGCCGCAGTTCCTGCTCGCCCGCCGCGTCGCGATAAGTGCCGGCGCCGCGTGCCTGCGCACGCAGCGCGTGATTGACGCAGCGGCGCCAGACGTCGAAGGGGAACAGGGTCTTGTCGGTCGCCCCGCCGACGAAGTCCTGAACCGCCGCGACCGAAGGCCGCGGCGACGGCAAGCTGTCGGGCATCTGCTCCCAGAGCGGCTGGGCGCGAGCGGCGTCTTTCCTCGCCTTCGCACGTTCGCGCGACGACTGTGCCGCATGCGCATGAGGCGAGCGCTCGGCGGGCAGGCGCTCGAGACCGTCGGCGACGAATGTGCCCGAACCCGCCCGCGCGGTAAGATAACCCTCGGAAATGAGCCGCTCGAAAACGTCGAGCGTGGTTTTGCGCGACACGCCCAACTGCGTCGCGAGATCGCGCGTGGACGGCAGGCGTGTGCCTCCGGCCAGGCGCCCTTCGAGAATGCCGGCTCGCAGTTGCCGATAAATCTGCCCGGACAGATCGTGATGACCTTCAACGGCGATGTGAATTTCCATTCTGACTGGCTACCGGTGATGACCACGCCATGATACTTCCGCGTGGCCAGTTGCAAGCGCCGGTTGCAAGCACTGGTTGCCAACGCTGGTTGCAAGCACCAGTTGCCAGCACCAGTTGCCAGCGCCCGCTCGATGCGTCGCCCAGTGCCGCGCGCAAGCGCCTACTGCTGCGCCACCGCCGGGCGTTGCACGCTCGTCTCGTTTGCGGCCTCCTTCACGGCCTCGTTTGCGTCAGCATTGCACCGCTGATGCTCGCGCGAGAGCCTACGCATGAGCGGCAACAGCAGCACGGCCACCACCGCGCCAACGGCGGCAAGCCAGCCCAGGCCGGTAAACAGCTTCGTATAAAGCGGCAACGATTCGAGCGGGTCCATGTCGCCCGCCGGCATCTGCGCGAAATTGGCGACCACGCTGCCCAGATACTGCGACACGCCGGTCGCCACGAAGTAAGCGCCCATCATGAAGCCGCTCATGCGCACGGGCACATAGCGCGCGATCATCGCGAGGCCGAGGCCGCTCACCAGTAGCTCGCCAAGCGAGTACAAGCCATAGCCGCCGACCATGAACCACGACGACACGCGCCCGTTCACCGCATAGCGGCCGCTCGCCGCGTAGACGAAGAAGCCCGCCGCCACGACCGCGAAACCGAACGCGTACTTGACTGCAACCGGCACGTCCTTGCCGCTCTTCGCGAGCCGCGTATAGAGCAGCGCGAGCAGCGGGCTCAGCAGCATGATCCAGATCGGGTTGAGCGCCTGGAACTGCGCCGCGCTCCACGTGAAGAGCGTCTCGCCGAACAGCGTGAAGCGCGGATCGACATTGCGCAACGCGAACAGCGTGAGCGAGGTCGACATCTGCACATAGAAGACGAAAAACAGGATCACCTGAGCCGTAAGGATCAGCGCAGCGACCAGACCCGCGCGCTCGGAGCGTTCGCACCTGAGCAGCATGTAGCCGAAAATCGCCAGAACCGCGACGCCCGCTGCATAGACGCAAGCCACTGCAAGCGCCTTGTGTTGCAGCACGAACATGGTCGCTGCGCCAAGCGCAATGCCGCCGAGCGCGACCGCGCCGACCCGCCGCCAGCGAACCGGCTCGGCGTCCGGCGCCGAGCCGATATGCGCGAGCGTGCGAAACATCACGAAGTAGTTCGCCACCGCCAGCAGCATGCCCGCGCAGCACACGGCGAAGGCCGTGTGCCAGCCCCAATGGTCCTTGATCCACGGGGTCGCCAGCATGGAAGCTGTCGAGCCGAGATTGACGGCCATGTAGTAGATCGTGAACGCGCTGTCGATGCGCGCGTCGTCGCCTTCGTAGATGCGCCGTACGAGATTGGCCGCGTTCGCCTTGAACAGACCATTGCCGACGACGATCACGCCGAGCGACGCGTACATGAACGCGAGCCGGTCGTCGGGCAGCGCGAGCATCAGATAGCCGGCGGCCAGCACGATCGCGCCGAAGGTCATGGTGCGGCGCGTGCCGAGAATCTTGTCGCCGATCCAGCCGCCTATCGACGGCGACGCATACACGAGCGCGGTAAATGCGCCCCAGGTGAGCGTGGCGCGGCTGTCCGCGAAATGCAGCTTGTCGATCATGAACAACACGAGCAGCGCCGCCATGCCGTAGTAGCCGAAGCGTTCCCACATTTCGATCAGGAACACGGTTGAGAACGAGCGGGTCTGCGAGACCTGCACGCGGGAGTGTTGCGGTAAATCCATCATTAACCTCTTGTTCAAACTATCGGGCGACGGCGGGACTGCCGCGCGCCGCGAACCATCGGATTGCGAGAACGGCCGCATCTCCACGAGCGAGCGCCCCCGCCGTGCAGCATCGTCCTGCGCGTCGTGTATGTACCGCCGTGATATTCAGCGCGCATAGATTGGGACGCCGCTGAATCTATGCGCGCCCTTGTCCGAATGAAGGCGCGGCGTTTCCACGCCGCCGGCCGAATTGGCGGAGCGGCTTGTAGCTTCTGGCAACATAGCGACCTGTCTTGAAAAATGCAGTCAGTTTGAAGCCGGGGGCACAGGCCCGCAGCCACCGGCAAGGCGCCATCAAACCATATTTACTTATATCAAACAAATTTTGACGGGCTAATTTCCTCCTGCTATGGTCACGACAATTCATAAGAGCAATACGGCACTCGAAGTAGGCAGCAAAATCCGCGCGCTGCGGCAACGTCTGAAGCGCACGCTGGACGAGACGGCAACCGCGGCGGGAATTTCCAAGCCGTTTCTGTCGCAGGTGGAAAGGGGCCTGGCCTCGCCGTCCATCACGTCACTGGCGGGCATCGCTCATGCGCTCGGGGTCACGGTGCAGTATTTCGTCGACACCCCTAGCGAAGAACGCTCGGTGAGTCGCGGCGATCAGCTGAAGTTTTTCGGCTTCGCGGACTCGGCCAACCTCTTCGCGCGCTTGACGAACGTGGCAGGCGGCCGCCAGCTCGAGGCGATCCTCGTGAAGATGCCGCCGGGGCAAAAGCGCTCGGAAGTCACGACGCATGCCGGCGAAGAGTTTATGTATGTGATCGACGGCGAAGTGTCGTTGACGCTGGAAGGCAAGACGTTCGTACTGCGTGCAGGAGACAGCGCGCATTACGAATCGACGGTGCCGCACAGCTGGCTGAACACCGCTCGCGTGGAGTCGGTGGTCGTCTGGGTGGGCACACCGAGACTGTTTTAAGCAAGCGGGCTACTTTCCGGTTCATCCGGCAGGACAGCCTGCATTACGAAATGTAAGGATTCCTGCATGTCTGACAAACAACAAGGGCCGCCCAGGCCCGCAATAAGCAGATAGCCGGGCGCATCAGCGCCGCGCCTTCTTCTCTCGACCTTTCCTGCGATCTGAACCGATGAAAACCCCGTTTGCGTATGCGACGGCGCTGAGTGCGCTCGTCCTCACCCTAACCTCGTCGCTTGCTGGTTCTGCGTTCGCCGTCACTGTGCCGGCTGGCGTGACGCTTGCCGCGAGCCAGGAAATCACCCGCCAGGTGCCGGGCGAAACCGAATCGCTGGATCCCGCGCATGTCGAATCGTGGACCGGCAACACCATCGCGCTCGACATGTTCGAGGGCCTCACCCGCATCGACGCGGCCGGCACCGTGGTGCCCGGCGTCGCGCAGTCGTGGACGCGCACCGGCCCCGACACGTGGGTCTTCAAGCTGCGCCACGACGCGCGCTGGAGCAATGGGCAGCCCGTCACCGCAAACGATTTCGTGTACGCGTGGCAGCGCGTGCTCGATCCGAAGACGGGCTCCAAGTACACCGTGCTGGTCGAATTCGTGAAGAACGCGAAGGCAATTCTCGCGGGCAAAGCGCCGCTCACGAGCCTGGGCGTTCGAGCCGCCGATCCCTACACGCTCGAAGTCACCACCGAGGTACCCGCCGCCTTCTTCCCGCAACTGGCCGCCATGCCGACCATGGTGCCGGTCAACCGCGACGTGGTGACGAAGTTCGGTGGCGACTGGACCCGGCCGGGCAACTTCGTCGGCAATGGTCCTTACGTGCTGGCCGACTGGCAGCCTGGCAACCGGCTCGTCGGCACGAAGAGCAAGACATACTGGAACGCAGGCAAGGTGGTGATCACGAAAGTGACCTATCTGCCGATCGAAAACGACGAGACCGCGATGCGCATGTATCAGGCCGGACAGTTCGACTACACGTATTCGATTCCGTCGGGCATCTACGCGCAGGTGAGCAAGCAGTTCGGCAGCGAGCTGAAAACCGGCTTGCAGATCGCCACGTACTACTACAGCCTGAACAACGAAGATCCGCTCTTCAAGGACAAGCGCGTGCGCCAGGCGCTTTCCATGGTGCTCGACCGCGACCTGCTCACGCAGCGCCTGACCGCCGACGGCGAGTTGCCCATGTATGGCCTCATCTCCAAAGGCACCCAGGGTGCAGCGGTTTTCAAGCCCGAGTGGGCAAGCTGGCCGATGGCCAAACGTGTGGACTATGCGCGCAACCTGCTGAAAAGCGCCGGCTATTCCGAAGCGAAGCCGCTCACGTTCACCCTCACCTACAACACGAACGATCTGCACAAGAAGGTCGCGCTCTTCGCAACGTCCGAATGGCGCACCAAGCTGGGCGTGAACACGAAGCTCGAGAACGTCGAGTACAAGGTGCTGCTCAAGCAGCGTCACGACGGCAAGGTGCAAGCGTCGCGCGACGGCTGGTTCGTCGACTATAACGACGCCATGTCGTATTTCGACCTGATCCGCTGCAACAGCGTGCAGAACGATCAGCGCTATTGCAATCCGCAAGTGGACAAGATCGTCGAAGAAGCCAACCTGCAGCTCGACGACGCGAAGCGCGCCGCGCTGCTCACCCAGGCGCACGACATGGCAATGAACGACTACCCGATGGTGCCGCTCTTCCAGTACTCCGCGGTGCGGCTCGTCAAGCCTTACGTGGGCGGCTACACGTCGACCAACTACGTGGACCAGCGGGCCACGCAGGACATGTATCTGATCAAGCACTAAGCGCGGAGCATCGACATGCTGGCCTATACGCTGCGCCGCACGCTGTGGGCGGTTCCGACGATTCTCGCCGTGATCACCGCCTGCTACCTGCTGCTGCATCTCACGCCGGGCGGGCCGTTCGACACCGAGAAGCAACTGTCGGCGGCCGTGCTCGCGAACCTCAACGCGAAGTATCACCTCGACGAACCGTTGTGGCTGCAGTACGTCCACTACCTGGGTTCGCTGCTGCGCGGCGATCTCGGGCCGTCGTTCCGCTACGCCGACTGGTCGGTCAACGACCTCGTCTGGAAAGCGTTGCCGGTCAGCCTGGGTGTGGGCGGCGTGTCCGTGCCGATTGCCGTGGTGATCGGCGTCACGCTCGGCACGCTCGCGGCCGTGCGCCGCGACCGTTTTGTCGATCACGCGGTCATGGTGCTCGGCAATATCGGCAACGTGGTGCCGCCCTTCGTGCTCGGGCCCGTGCTCGTGTGGGTCTTCGCGATTCTGTTAAAGCGCTCCGAAGGCACCGGGTGGCTGCCCGCGGGCGGCTGGGGCGAAGGCGAATGGCGTTACCGCGTGTTGCCTATCGTGCTGCTCACGTTCATCAACGTCGCGGCCATTGCGCGTGTCATGCGCGGCAGCATGATCGAAGTGCTGTCCGGCAACTTCATCCGCACTGCCCGCGCAAAGGGGCTGCCCGGTCGCACCATCGTGCTGCGGCACGCGCTCAAGCCTGCGTTGATGCCCGTCGTGTCGCTACTCGGTTCGATCTGCATTTCGTCGATTACCGCCGCTGTGGTGACCGAGTCGGTATTCGCGTTGCCGGGCCTCGGGCAACTGGTGGTCAACGGTGCAATCAATCGCGACTACACGCTCGTGCTCGGCCTCGTCGTGCTGACAACCGCCGTCGCCGTGCTTTTCAATCTGCTGGTCGACCTCGTGTATGCGTGGCTCGACCCGCGCATCCGGTACTGATCATGGCCCGCTCTCTTCAATCGACTGCGGCGGCGCGCGACCCGCTTGCCGCCGTGGCCGGCGCCCCGCGCTCGCGCGGTCCGCTCGCCAGCGCCGCCGTGCGCTTCACGCGCAACCGCGCGGCGTTCGCCGGCTGCATCGTGCTGTTGCTGATCGTCGTGGCATGTGTCGCCGGTCCGTGGCTGCTGCCCAATGGTCCGATAGACAGCGACTGGTCCGCAACGAGTCTGCCGCCGACGCTGCAAAACATGCACTGGTTCGGCACCGACGAGCTCGGCCGCGACCTGCTCGCGCGCACGCTGCAAGGCGGGCGCGTGTCGCTCGAAGTGGGCCTGCTCGGCACCCTGGTGTCGGGGCTGATCGGCGTCGCGTATGGCGCGACCGCCGGTTACCTGGGCGGGCGCGTCGACGCTGTGATGATGCGCATCGTCGACATGATGTACGCGATCCCCTACATGCTGATCGCCATTCTGATGATGACGATGTTCGGCCGCGCGTTCTATCTCGTCGTGCTCACTATCAGCGCGTTTTCGTGGCTCGACATGGCGCGCGTGGTGCGCGGCCAGACGCTGTCGCTGCGCACGCGCGAATTCATCGATGCGGCGCGCGCCATCGGCGTGAATTCGCGCTGGATCATCGCGCGGCATATCGTGCCGAACCTGTTCGGCGTGGTGGTCGTGTACGCGAGCGTGACGGTGCCGAACATCGTGCTCACCGAGTCGGTGCTGTCGTTCCTCGGCCTCGGCGTGCAGGAACCCATGACAAGCTGGGGCGTGCTGATCCAGGACGGCGCGCAGAAGCTCGAGTCCATGCCCTGGCTTTTGCTGTGCCCGGCGGTGATGCTGTGCGTGACGCTCTACTGCGTGAATTTCGTCGGCGACGGTCTGCGCGACGCATTCGACCCCAAGGACCGCTGACATGCCGCTTCTCGAAGTCAAAGATCTCAGCGTGCGCTTTACGCGCCGTGAAGGCGCGCCCGTCGACGCGGTGCAGCGCGTGTCGTTTTCGCTCGAAGCGGGCCGCACGCTCGGCATTGTCGGCGAATCAGGCTCCGGCAAGAGCCAGACGGTGATGGCTCTGCTCGGCCTGCTCGCGGGCAACGGCAAAGTGTCCGGCGAAGCGCTCTATCGCGGCGACAATCTGCTCGCCATGAACGAGGCCGCGCTGAACAGAATCCGCGGCGACCGCATCGGCATGATCTTTCAGGACCCGATGACCTCGCTCAATCCGTTCCTGACCATCGAGCGGCAGATGACGGAGACACTGCAACTGCATCGCAAGATGTCGCGCCGCGAGGCGCGGCGCCGCGCCATCGAAACGCTCGAATCGGTGCGCATTCCCGATGCCGCGCGGCGCATCCGCATGTATCCGCATGAGTTTTCCGGCGGCATGCGGCAACGCGTGATGATCGCCATGGCGCTGCTTTCCGAGCCCGAAATTCTGATTGCCGACGAGCCCACCACCGCGCTCGACGTTACCGTGCAGGCACAAATCATCGAGCTGCTGCGCGAACTGAACCGCGAGCGCGGCACCGCGATCATCCTGATCACGCACGACATGGGCGTGGTCGCGGGCCTGTGCGACGACGTGATGGTGATGTACGCCGGCCAGACCGTCGAACAGGCGAGCGCCGCCACACTGTTTGCCGCACCGACGCATCCGTACACGCTCGGTCTGCTCAGCGCATTGCCGCGCCTGAATGACGACAGCGAAGACAACGACGACGATCGCCCGTTGCAAACCATTCCCGGCAATCCGCCGCTGCCCGGCGAAGTGGCCGCGGGCTGCGCATTCGCGCCGCGCTGCGCCTATTGCCTCGACGCATGCCGCGAGGTGCGTCCGGCGCTCGTTGCAATCGCCAACGACCCGCAAGCGCGACGCGCCTGCCACCGTCCGGTGGGCGAAATCCTGGAGGCACAACACGTATGAACGCGACTCCCCTTTCAGGCGAAGAAACCGGCACGCTGCTTTCGGTCGAGCAACTCAAGGTGCAGTTCGGCGTGTCGCGCGGCGGCTATCCGTGGTCGGGCAAGACCATGCTGCGCGCGGTGGACGGCGTGTCGTTCAGCGTGCGGCGGGGCGAAACCGTGGGCCTTGTCGGCGAATCGGGCTGCGGCAAGTCTGCGCTTGCGCGCGCGATCGTCGGACTTGCGCCGGTGGCAAGCGGCAGCGTGCGCTGGCTCGGCAACGAAACGGTGCTGACACCATCGCGTGGCAGCGCCAAGGTGCCGCAACGCGATACCACGCTCCTGCGCCGCGACGTGCAGATGATTTTCCAGGACCCGCTCGCCTCGCTCGATCCACGCATGACGATCGAACAGATCGTCGCCGAGCCGCTCGTCGCACAGGGCAGAAACCTCGCGCGCGCCGACGTCCAACGCCGCGTGCTGACCATGCTCGAACGCGTGGGCCTGAACGCGCAGCACCTGCGCCGCTATCCGCACGAGTTTTCGGGTGGCCAGTGTCAGCGCGTCGGGATTGCGCGCGCGTTGATCGGCGAGCCGCAACTGGTGATCTGCGACGAACCCGTGTCCGCGCTCGACGTTTCCATCCAGGCCCAGATCGTCAATCTGCTGCGCGATCTGCAACGCGAGTTGTCGCTATCGCTTCTGTTCGTCGCGCACGATCTCGCGGTGGTCAAGGCCATCAGCCACCGCGTGCTCGTCATGTATCTCGGGCGTGTAATGGAATTCGGCGACAAGCGCGATGTGTACGGCACGCCGCGTCATCCCTACACGCGCGCGTTGCTGTCCGCCGTGCCGGTGCCCGACCCGGCCGTTGAGCGCGCGCGGCGCCATCTGCTGTTGCGCGGCGAGATTGCGTCACCGCTGAATCCGCCTTCCGGCTGCGCATTTCGCACGCGCTGTCCCGACGCGATAGACGCGTGCGCGACGCAGATTCCGCAACCTGTCACGCACGGTGCGAGCGCGACGCGCGTAGCGTGCATTCGCGTCGGCGACGGCTAAAGCCAGCCGCCTCACCCCAGGACAGCAACCTCATTCCCCGGCACGGCGGTCTCGCCGTGTCGTTGGATTCGCTCGCCCTGCAATCCGCATGACGAGCGATCAGCGTGGACTGGCTAACCGCCGGCCAAAGTTTAATTACAAAAGTCGAGACATCCCATCATGAAAAATAACTCAACAAAAATCCGCTCAAAAATCCGCTCAAAAATCCGGTCAAAGCAGTCCGGAGTCACTGCCGCGATCTACTGCGCCTTCACCCTTCCCGCACTGGCCGTCGCCGCGAATGCCTATGCCGACGACGCGATCACGCAGCCCGCAGCCGACGCGAGCAACGCTGCGCCCGCCGCGCAAACGTTGTCGTCCCCACAAGCATCGCCGGAACAGGTGACGCAGGCGCCGCCCGCGAACAAGCGCCGTGCGGAGAAGGGCGGGCAGATCCGTAACGATCAGCCGGATACCACGAATGCGATTGTCAACGCCGAGGCATCGCAAGTCGTCACGCCGCCCACGCCACCGTCGAGCCAGGCATCGAGCAAGGGCTTCATCGCCGATAGTCATTTGAATCTGCAGTTCCGCAACTACGCGGACTACTTTCAGGCGCCGAACACGATCTATCGCCATGCGTGGGTGCAAGGCGCGCAGGTCAACTATGAGTCGGGCTTCACGCAAGGCCTGGTCGGCTTCGGCGTGGACGCGTCGCTATTCGGTGCGCTCAAGCTCGACGGCGGCAATGGCGCGGGCAACATGGTGCACGTGGGCAAAAGCGGCGGGGGCTCGCAGCAACTCGCATGGGCGTACCCCGGCATGTACGACATCAAGGGACGCATATCGGAAACGGTCGTCAAATACGGCTTGCAGGACGTGACGAATCCGTTTCTCGAACCGCACGACAACCGCGCGTTGCCGCCCACCTTTCTCGGCGTCTCGCTCGTCAGCAACGATCTGGCTCACACGACGCTCGAGGCCGGCAGCTTCACCAAGGTCGACGCACGCGGCCACACTAATCTGAGCAACCTGACCACCTCGTACGGCGGCACGCGCATCGACCGGCTGACCTATGTGGGCGGCACCTGGCACTATGCGAAGAACGGCGAAATGGCGCTCTACATCGATCAGGCCGATGACGTCTGGCGTCAGTACTACGGTTCGGTTTCGCAGTCGTTCGGCGATCCGACCACCATCAAGTGGAGCGGCCTTGCCAACATCTACTCGACGCACGACACCGGCGCGTCGCGACAGGGGCATATCAACAGCAATGCGTATAGCGTGTCGGTGTCCGCGCAACACGGGCCGCATGCGTTGCTGCTCGGCTATCAGCAGGTGCTCGGCGACCAGTTCTTCGACTACGTGAACGAGACCAACGGCATCTATCTGACCAACTCGATGGACGTCGACTACAACGCGCCGCACGAGCAGTCACTGCAATTGCGCTATACGTTCGACGGGAAATACGCAGGCGTGCCGGGACTCAAGGCGATGCTGTGGGGCGCCTATGGCTGGGGTGCCGATGCCTCGGCGGAAGCGGCGGAAAATGCGTCGCCTGGCGCTGCGCTGCATGATCTGTACTGGAAGAACGGTCAGCCGGTGCACGGCCATCACCACGAGTTCGGTTTCATTCCGAGCTATACGCTGCAAAGCGGCCGCTTCAAGGACACGAAAATCACGTTCATCGCTATGTGGCACAACGGCAGCGCTTACTATTCGGACGGCAACAACATGGAGTACCGTCTGGTCGTGAATGTGCCGGTAAAGGTGTTCTAGGCGCTCGTCATTCGCAAGCCGAAAAGGCGTCACGTTGCCCAGGTTCGCGCGTGACGCCCGCCGCACGGCCGCGGCGACCGGGCTCTACTCCTGTTCGGCGCCCGCAATCCGCACGCTGGTCATGGCGCGCGAGAGGCCATGCATCGGCCGGCGCAACGCCACGTCGAACGGATTGGTTTGCGGGCCGATTGCCTCTGCCTGACGGCGCAGCAACTCCACCACCATCGGCAGGCGGTCGTCGCTCAAACGCGCGGCCAGCGTGCCCACGCTCAATGCGGCCACCGCTACCCCGGTGCGGTCGAGAATCGGCACGGCCACGCCCGCCATGCCGTCGAGCACACCGCTATTGCGGCCGGCGTAACCCAACTGCCGCACGCGTTCGATCTCCGTGCGCAAATACACTTCGTCGAGCACGCCATAGCCGCGAATACGCGGCACGTTAAAGCGAATGATCTCCTCGCGCTCAGCCTCGGGCAGGAACGCGAGAATCGCGAGACTGCCTTGTCCGACACCCAGGGCGACGCGTCCACCAATGTCGCCGGTGAACGAGCGAATGGGAAACGGTCCTTCGCAGATGTCGAGGCACACTGCGTCGAAACTGCTTTTCACGAGCAGAAAGATGGTATCGCCCAGACTCGCGCATAGCCTCAGCAACGCGGGACGGCACAGCGTGCGCATGCCGCTTGGGTTGCCCGCTTGCGCTGCCAGCGCAAAGAAATTCACGCTGAGCCGGTAGAGCTTGGAACTCTCGTCCTGTTCGACAATGCCCTCCCCGATCAACGCATGCAGGATGCGGTGCACCGTGCCCTGCGTGAGTCCCACTGCTTTGGCGAGCCGCGTGACGCGGCTTCCTTCGGGCTGCGCTTCGGAGAGCGCGCGGATCACGGCAAACGCGCGCTCCAGCATGCCGGTGCCGGGCGCTACACCGGCTTCGACGCTGTGGCTGTCGGTATCTCGTTTGGCGGCAGCATTCATTGTTTGGGCTCACATTTATTTCACTCACCGGAACAAATGCAGGAATATCGTCCGGAACGGGAATGATGCCCGAGTTTCGGCCTAGGCGGCACTGGTGGTCAATAACATAGGGATTCTCCGGAGGCCATGCAACGGAACGCTTGCGCCAGCTTCCCGCATTGGTATTCCATTGTTCGGAATTTTTAGCAAAGTTATACCGGCAAACGGAATTCATCATTGACGCTTGTTAATTTGGCTAGCTAGAGTCGGCTCCATCGAGGTATCCAGAGGCCACACCATGTCGTTCCTCACACTTACAGACGTAGCCAAATCGTTCGGCGAGCTTCAGGCTGTGGCGGACGTCAACCTGTCGGTGGAAAAGGGCGAGTTCGTCTCGCTGCTCGGGCCGTCTGGTTGCGGCAAGACCACCACGTTGCAGATGATCGCCGGCTTCCTCGAAACGACCCGCGGACGCATCGCGCTGGACGGCAGCGACATCACGCATATGAAGCCGAACCGGCGCGGTCTCGGCGTGGTGTTCCAGAGCTACGCACTGTTCCCGCATATGAGCGTGGCGGACAACGTGGGCTTTGGGCTCGAAATGCGCAACGTCGACAAAGCGGAGCGCAAGGAGCGCGTGCGCGAAGCGCTGTCGCTCGTGCGGCTGGATCAGCTGGCGCATCGCTTTCCGCGCGAACTGTCGGGCGGTCAACGGCAGCGCGTTGCGATTGCGCGTGCCATCGTAATCGCACCGCCCGTGCTGTTGCTCGACGAACCGATGTCCAATCTCGACGCGAAGCTGCGCGAGGACATGCAGTTCGAGCTGCGCGGCATTCAACGCAAGATCGGCACGACCACCATCATGGTCACGCACGACCAGTCAGAAGCGCTCTCGATTAGCGACCGCGTGGTCGTGATGGAGGCCGGCCGCATTACGCAGATCGATACGCCCTACGAAGCCTACGAGCGGCCGGAGAATCGCTTCGTGTCGCAGTTCATCGGCAAGGCGAACATGCTGCCCGGCAAGGTGATCGCGCGCGACGGCGAGGCGATCCGCGTCGACCTTGGACACGATCTGTGCGAAACGGGCCGCACCGCGCAATTGCCCACCCGCGAACGCATGCTCGGCGTAGGCGACGCGGTGACGCTGTGCATCCGCCCCGAAAAACTGCGCCTGTGCGCGCCTGACGCGGGACGCGTGCCTGCCACGGTAACGAGCCGCTTCTTCCTCGGCAGCCAGTGGCTTTATCGGCTCGACAGCCGCCTTGGCGAAGTGCTCGTCTGTTGCCAGAACGAAGGCAACGAGCCGCTGCCCGAAGGCGCGGCCGTCGGCGTGGACTGGAGCAGCGAGGCCATCCGCTTCATTCAACGTGACGCGCATCATGGATAGCACGCTGCCCGCAACCGAAAACGGCAAGACCGAAACAGAGGGCGCACGGCGCGCGCCGTGGCGCGCGTTCGTGCCGCTCTGGCTGATGTGCCTTCCTGCGTTTTTGCTGTTTGTCGCACTCGTGCTCGTGCCGCTCCTGATGACACTGGTGCTGAGCTTCTATCGCTTCGATCCGGCGAGCGGTCCGCTCGCCGCGTTCCAGTTCGGCAACTATGCGGAAGTACTCGGCTCAGCGTATTTCCACACCATCTTTTTGCGCACGTTCGGCATTGCGTTTCTGGTTACGCTGCTGTGCGTGGTGATCGGCACGCCCGAGGCTTATGTGCTCTCGCGCATGCGCGACCCGTATCGCTCGATGTTTCTGCTGGTGATTCTCGCGCCGCTCCTCGTTTCCGTGGTGGTGCGCGCGTTCGGCTGGAGCATGCTGCTCAACAGTAACGGGCTTGTGAATCAGGCATTCGCGCTGTTCGGCCTCGGGCCGTACAAGCTCGAGTACACCACCTTCGCGATTGTCATCGCACTCGTGCACGTGATGCTGCCGTTCATGGTGATTCCCGTGTGGACCGCGTTGCAGAAGCTCGATCCGCAAACGGAAAACGCAGCGCTTTCGCTAATGGCTTCCCCCGCCACGACGCTGCGCCGCATCGTATTGCCGCAACTCACGCCGGGCATTCTGTCCGGCAGCCTGATGGTGTTCGGCCTGTCGGCAAGCGCCTTTGCGATTCCGGGTCTGCTCGGCGGACGCCGCCTGAAAGTTGCCGCGACCGCTGTCTACGACGAATTCCTCGGCTCGCTGAACTGGCCGCTCGGCGCAACCATCGCGCTGCTGTTGCTGGTCGCGAACCTGATCGTGATGCTCACTTACTACCGGGTTCTGGAGCGCAGATACGCCAGAAGCCTAGGTTGATACAACGGTTCAAGCGCGAAAAAACATCATGAGAAAGAACGGTCCTATTGCGCTGGTCTTCCACTCGCTCGTCATTGCGTTCGTGCTGGCGCCGCTCGTCATCGTCGTGCTGGTTGCGTTCACGCCCGACGAAACGCTCACGCTGCCGACACACGGCGTATCGCTGCGCTGGTTTCGCGCGATCCTCAATTACCCCGATTTCATTGCGGCATTCGTCAACAGTTTGAAGCTTGCGTTTGCCTCCGCCACGCTCTCGCTCCTCGTCGCGCTGCCCGCCGCACTCGCCATTGGCCGCGCGCGCTTTCCGGGCCGCGCTTTTCTGAACGGCCTGCTGCTCTCGCCCCTCGTCATTCCCGGCCTCGTGCTCGGCATTGCGTTGCTGCGCTTCTTTGCAATGATCGGCGCGACTGGTTCGTTCACGTGGTTGATCGTCGCGCACATGATCATCATCACGCCGTTCGTCATGCGGCTCGTGCTGGCTTCGGTCAGCGGGCTGGATCGCAGCGTCGAGCATGCGGCGCATTCGCTCGGCGCAGATCCGTGGACCACCTTTCGCCGCATCACGCTGCCGATGATCCTGCCCGGCATTACCGGCGGCTGGCTGCTCGCGTTCATTAACAGCTTCGACGAACTGACGATGTCGATCTTCGTTACCTCGCCGCAAACGGTGACCTTGCCGGTACGCATGTACATGTACGCAACCGAGTCCATCGACCCGATGATGGCCTCCGTTTCCGCGCTGGTGATCTTCATTACCGCGGGTGCGATGCTGCTGCTCGACCGCGTGTACGGCCTGAACCGCATTCTGATTGGCCAGCACTAATGCCTTCTTCTGTCCACGCTCTCATGCCGTCCAACTTGCCGTCGTCGCAAGCTTCACAGCCTGCGTGCGAAGCGCAGTTCGTGCGCGTTGCCGAAACGCGGCGCGACCCGCTGCGCTTTTTTGTCGACGGCCATGAAGTCTGCGCGTTGCAAGGCGACACCTTGCTGACCGCCGTATTGATGCATCAACGCCGCGTGCGCGACAGCGAATTCAGCGGCGCGCCGCGTGCCGGCTTCTGTCTGATCGGCGCGTGCCAGGACTGCTGGATGCGCACCGAAGACGGCAAGCGCGTGCGAGCCTGTTCGACGCTCGTCACCGAGGGCATGCGCGTGCTCACCCGCAGCCGTATTGCGCCGCTTCAATCCGCGAGCGCGGAACTCGCCGCGAGCGGAGACGCGCAATGAGCGACGCACGCCAGGTAGTGATTGTCGGCGCAGGACCGGCCGGCGTGCGCGCCGCCGAAACACTGGTCGCGGCAGGCGTGCGCCCAATCGTGATCGACGAAAACGCTCGCTGGGGTGGCCAGATTTATCGGCAGCCGCCCGCCAACGGCGGCTTCGAGCGCTCCAAAAAAGCACTGTACGGTTTCGAGGCGCGCAAGGCAGACGCATTGCATACCACGATGGCCGCGCTGCTGCCGCACCTCGACTATCGCCCGGACACGCTCGCGTGGGCCTGCGAAGCCGGGCGGCTCGACACGCTTGCGGCGGGACGTGAAACCAGCGTGCCCTTCTCGCATCTGCTCATTGCGAGCGGCGCAACCGACCGCGTGCTGCCGCTGCCCGGCTGGACTTTGCCAGGCGTCTATACGCTCGGCGCCGCGCAGGTTGCGTTAAAAGCACAAGGCTGTGCAATCGGCCGGCAGGTCGTGCTCGCGGGCACGGGGCCGCTGCTCTACCTGGTCGCCTATCAGTATGCGAAAGCCGGCGCGAGCGTGGCCGCTGTGCTCGACACGAGCCCTTTCTTCCGGCAGGTCGCGGCCGCGCCCAGGCTAGCACGCATTCCGTCGACGTTCGCAAAAGGGCTTTATTACGTCGGCTGGCTGAAGGCGCATGGCATACGCATCGAGCGCGGCGTCACGCTGGTGGGCGTTCAAGGAGAGCAAAACGTCGAGAGTATCGCGTGGCGTCCGTCCGACGATAGTTCGTCATCCGAAACAATCAGATGCGATGCAGTCGGGATTGGTTTTGGACTGAAGCCTGAAACACAGCTTGCCGATCTGGCAGGCTGCCGTTTCCGCTTCGACTCGCTCAACCGCTGCTGGCTGCCCGAACTGGATTCAGGCGGCCGCAGTTCCGTGCGCGGCATCTATCTGGCCGGAGACGGCGCCGGCATCGCAGGCGCGGACGCCGCCGAAGTCGCCGGACGACGCGCCGCCCTCGCCTTGCTCGACGACCTCGGCATTCGCCATCCGCGCGGGCCCGGCATGCCCGCAGCGGCATCGCTCCAACGCGAGCTGCAACGTATCGCCGTGTTTCGCGCGGGCATCGAATCAGCGTTCGCGCCGCCCGCGAACTGCGCCGCGCAATGGCCCGACGACATGACCGTGTGCCGCTGCGAAGAAATCGACGCGGGCACCCTGCGGCGCTGCATCCGCGACGGCGAAGCCAACGAGATCAACCGCCTAAAGGCGCTCACCCGCGTCGGCATGGGACGCTGTCAGGGCCGCATGTGCGGCGAAGCGGCGCTGCGACTCCTCGCGCACGAAACCGGCCGTCCTCTTGAAGCGGTGGGCCGCTTGCGCAGCCAGCCGCCGGTCAAGCCGATTCCGCTCTCGCCTGCGCTGTATGCGGACGACGTCGCTGAAGTTCCCGAGGAGGCGCGCGATGAGTGACGCCGTGCATTACGACGTGGCGATCGCGGGCGGCGGGCTCGTCGGTTCATCGGCGGCACTTGCGCTTGCCAGGCGCGGCTTGCGCGTCGGCCTGTTCGAGCGGCGTTTTTGCGGCGCGCAGGCGAGCGGCGTGAATTACGGCGGCGTGCGCTGCCAGGGCCGCCCGGTCGAGCAGATGCCGCTCGCCATGCGTGCGCGGCGCATCTGGAGTCGCTTGCCGGAGTTGATCGGCATAGACGGCGAGTTCACCGTGTCCGGGCATTTACGCCTTGCGCGCAGCGAAAGCGATCTGGACGCGCTCGAGCAATGGGCCGAGATGGCGCGCGAATACGGACTGCATGCGCAATTGCTGAGCGGCGAATCGTTTCGCCGGCGCTATCCGTGGCTCGGTACAGCGGCTATCGGCGGCTCGCTGTGCGCGAGCGACGGTCACGCGAATCCGCGGCTGGTGTCGCCGGCATTCGCGCGCGCCGCGCGTGCGGCGGGCGCAGACGTGCGCGAGCAAACCGAACTGGCCGACATTCGTCACGACGGCAGGCGCTTTCACATGCGCGCGGGCGACACGGACATTAGCGCCGACTGGCTCATTAATTGCGCCGGCGCATGGGCTAACACGGTGGCGGGCTACTTCGGTGAACGCGCGCCGATGAAGCCGATCTACCCGAACATGTGGGTCACTGAACCGCTGCCGCTTTTCATCACGCACAACCTTGGCGTGTATGGCGGCGGCATCTACGCGCGGCAAGTGGCGCGCGGCAACTGTGTCATCGGCGGCGGACGCGGCAGTGGCGACGGCGAATACGGCCGGCCGTCGACGGAAACCACGCGCGCCGTGATGCGCGACGCGTGCGCGTTGCTGCCGCCGTTGCGCGAGGCATTGCTGATCCGCACATGGAGCGGCGTGGAGGGCGAGACGCCCGACAACAACCCGATTATCGGTTCGAGCCGCGCGGTGCCGCGTCTTTTGCATGCATTCGGTTTTTCGGGCGGGGGCTTTCTGCTCGCGCCCGGTGTCGGCGAAGTACTCGCCGATCTCGTCATCGACGGCGCCACGGCCACGCCTCTCGACGCTTTTTCGATTGGCCGCTTCGGGCAGCTTGCTGCTTCGTCTATCGCTTCGAACCACGCCTGAAAACCCACATTCATCAAAGCAGGAGATCAACAATGAAATTGTTCAGGACGATCGCGGCACTCGCCGCATTGTGTGCCTTCGGTGCCGCCGCACCGGCCTGGTCGCAGACAAAAACGATCTATATCGGCATGAATGGCGGCCCAATGGAGAAGGCCTATACGAGCCAGGTGCTGCCCGAGTTCGAGAAGGCGAACAACGTGAAAGTGGTTGTGGTGCCGGGCACGTCGTCGGACATTCTCGCGAAGCTGCTCGCAAACAAGGCGAACCCGCAGATTCACGTGGTCTTTCTCGACGACGGCGTGATGGCGCGCGCAGTCAGCATGGGCGTATGCAAGAAGCTCGACGACTCGCCGGTGCTCAAGGAGCTCTATCCGTTCGCGCGCATGAAAGACGACATGGGCGCCGGCGTGCAGCTCGGCATGACGGGCATTGCGTACAACAAGAAGCTGTTTGCCGAAAAAGGCTGGGCGCCGCCCACTTCATGGATGGATTTCGCCGATCCCAAGTACAAGGGCAAGGTGGTGTTCCAGTCCGCGTCTAGCAGCACGTTCGGTCTGCACGGCTTTCTCGCCATCAACCGTTTGATGGGCGGCAGCGAGCAGAACGTCGAACCTGGCTTCACGAAATGGGCGAGCACGGTGGGGCCGAACGTGGTCGAATACGTGCCGAACTCGGCGAAGATTTCGGAAATGGTGCAGACCGGCGAAGCGGGTCTCTTTCCGTTGACGCCGACCGCCGTCGGCGATCTGTCCGACAAGGGCATTCCGGTCGGCTATGTCAATCCGAAGGAAGGTCCGGTGCTGCTGCTGGTCGACCTGTGCGTGGTGAACAACAGCCCTGACCCGCAGCTTGCGCAAAAGCTTGCACAGTTCCTGCTGTCCGCGCCGGCGCAGACCAAAGCTGCCGAAGCAGGCAAGCAGATTCCGACCAACCGCCTCGCGAAGATGACGCCGGCCATGCAGCAAAGCCTCGGCAATCTGGAAGACCTCGTGCGCAAAGTCACGGTGGTCGACTGGGATACGATCAACGCGCATCGCGCGCAGTGGGATACGCGCTGGAACCGGCAAATCGAACGTTGAACGCGCAGTTCCGACCTGAATAAAAACGCGCGCCTTGCTGTTGCAACGAGACGCGCGTTTTTCCGGCAACCGCCTGCTCAAAAGGCAACCGACACCGCCACTGCAAGCCAGATCGCCGCCACGCCCGCGAGAAACAGATGCCGCGCCACGCGTATTCTCGCGTCGCTGGTTTCCGGCTCGACTGGCGTCGTAGCCACCCACGGCACCAGCCCCAGACAACCGAAGCCGACCAGCGCAAGAATGAACACGACCACATCCGCTGCGCGCCAGCTCGTCGGCTCATACATTCCCCAATAGCCGAGAAACGCGATACCGATCGAAAAGATAGTGGCCGACGCAGCGCTGAGCGCAGGCACTGATCCGATTGGAGCCGGCATGTTCACCTCCGCTCATGGAGCGACGACTCAGAACTTATCGCCCGTTGCTTCAGGACGTGCGCGTTTGCCTCGCTTCGTAAGTCTTCAGATGGCTATAGGCGATACGCAGTAGCGACAAACTTTGCTCTGTTTTTTGCGCCTCGCCGCCGCGCGAAATCAGGTCGCCGAGAATATGATCCGCCTCGGTGTGCGAATGGTTTTCAACGTCGCGCAACATGGAGGCCGTGAGCGGCGACGGCGTGAACAGCGTTTGCGTGGCGCGCACATCGAAATCCGGGGCCATCACGAAGCCGCTGTCTTGCGCAACCGCGCGCGCTTCGCGCAACAGGGTTTCGATCACGCGCCTGCCGTCCGGCGCGGCAAGAATGTCGCCTATGGAGCCGCGCATCAGGCACGTGCTTGCCGCGAGCGTGGCAAGGAACACCCACTTTTCCCACATGCGCAGCAGGATGTTTTCGCTGACGGCCACGTCGAAATTGGCATCGGCCATTGCGTCGGCGATCGCCTGCACGCGTTCGGAAACGCCGCCCGCCAGTTCGCCGAACGTTACCGCGTGCATGTCGTTCAGATGCACGATCTGCTGGTCGGCGTTGAGCGTCGCGGCTATCACGCATTGGCCGCCGAGCACGCGCGTTTCGCCGAACTTCTGCGTGAGCACGTCGATATGACGCATGCCATTGAGCATCGGCAAAATCAGTGTCGATTCGCCGACGAGCGGTGCAAACGAATCGATTGCGTCGTCGAGACTGTATGCCTTGCAGCTCAGCAGCACGACGTCGAACGGTTCGGCGCTCACGCCGGCCAGGATAGTCTTGACGTCGCGCAGCGTGAGGTCGCCGCGCGGGCTCCTGATCACCAGGCCGTCACGCTGAAGCTTTTCCGCCCGCCCCGCGCGCACGAGAAAAGTCACGTCCTGTCCCGCCGCTGCGAGCCGTCCGCCGAAGTAACCGCCCACGGCGCCTGCGCCTACAACCAGAATCCGCATCTTTGGCCTCTCGAATGAATGTGGTCCCTCGAAGCAATGTAGCAAAGATTGGCGCACTACATCGGACAGGCACGCAGGCGGAGTCCTGGCGCGCCCCGTGACGCCGCCTGCTTCACGATGCGCGGCGCTCGCGTGCCTGCGCCCTGCGTCCTGCGTTACCTCATCGCCCTGGCAGTCACGGCTTCGCGCAAAGCGTTGCTTCGTAAAGCGCGAGCATGCCGGGAACGTCGACGCCTACACATACCTTGCATGGAGGCCGCTCGTCCCAGGCGGGCGCGGGCACCGGCATGGTGGAGGGCTTCTGGATGGTCTGGCCGACTGCGATGCCCTCGGTCAACACCCGCACAGGACCGCTGCGCGTGGTGTATAGATGCGGCGCCAGCACATACGCCACTGCCGACGAGTCGTGCACGTAAATGCCCTTCAGTTGCGCGCTTTCCTGGTGGAATGCCTCGTAATGCCTCGACACGTCCCACACGAAGCGGCCCGCCGCACCGCCGCGATCGCGGATCGACGCGAGATAGTCCTGGCTCATCACAGTGCGCTGCGTGACGTCCAGCCCGACGATTGTTACCGGCCAACGCGCACCGAATACGATGTCCGCGGCGTCCGGGTCGCCCAGAATGTTCGCCTCGGCTGCGGGCGTAACGTTGCCGGATACGCCGTCGGTGCCGAACGCGCCGCCCATGATCACCACCTGCTTCACCAGTGGCGCAATTTGCGGATCGTCGGCGAGCGCGAGGGCGAGATTGGTGAGCGGGCCGACTGCCAGCAATGTGACCTCGCCAGGATGCGCGCGCACGGTGTCGATAATGAATCGGTGTGCGGGCCGCGAATCCAGCGGGGCGGCGGGTGAGTCGTCCAGCACCATGTTGCCAAGGCCGTTGTCGCCGTGAATCCATGAAAGCGGCTGCGGCGCCGCGCGTTTGAGCGGCGCGCCGGCACCCTGCGCGACCGGCACGCCGGGCGCGAAACGGCCCGCCAGAAAACGCGCGTTATGCGTGGTCGTTTCGATTGTCGCGTTGCCGAACACGGTTGTCAGCCCGAGAAGTTCGATATCCGGATGCAGCGCCTGGAATACGAGCGCCATTGCATCGTCGACACCCGGGTCGGTGTCGTAAATCACCTTGTGCGTGGTCATAGATAGAAGGCGTCCGGCAGTTGTTCGCGCGCGGTCGTGTCGCGCACCGCGCCGTGCAGGTTGCCAAGGCGAATCGGCAGCTCTGGGCCGCCCAGTTCGATGATCACCTGGCGGCACGCGCCGCATGGCGCAATCGGCCCTTCCGTATCGCCGATCACTGCCAGGGCGGCAAACTGATCGCGCTGGTAGCCCGCTGCGATTGCGCTGAAAAACGCGGTACGTTCAGCGCAATTGCACAAACCGTACGACGCGTTTTCGACGTTGCAACCGTCGAACACCTGTCCGTCTTTAGTGAGCAAAGCGGCGCCCACCTTGAATTTCGAATACGGCGCATAGGCCTTTTCTCGTGCAGCGCCGGCGCGCTGCAGCAGTTGTTCCATGTCCATACAGATATCCTCGACTCAATTGAGCGTAATGAACATGCCCGCGATAGTCGCGCTCATCAGGTTGGAGAGCGTTGCCGCGAGCACCACACGCAAGCCGTAACGCGCAACTTCCGCGCGGCGTTGCGGCGCGACGGCGCTAAAGCCGCCGGTCAGCACGGCAATCGACGCAAAGTTCGCAAAGCCGCATAACGCAAACGACAGGATAGCAAGGGTGCGCGGATCGAGCGCGTGCAGGCCCGCCGCGCTCACGCTCGCGGCATCCTTCAGATACGGCGACAACGATGCATACGCAACGAACTCGTTGAGAATGATCTTCTGACCGAGAAAGTTGCCGGCAATCGCCGCTTCGCTCCACGGCACGCCGATCAGCCAGGCGAGCGGTGCAAACACCACGCCCAAAATAGATTGCATGGACAGATCCGGGCGGCCGAACCACCCGCCTATTCCGCCCACCAGTCCGTTGAGCAACGCAATGAGCCCGACGAACGCGATCAGCATGGCGCCCACCATCACCGCGATCTTGAGCCCCACCGTGGCGCCCGAACTCGCGGCTTCGATCACGTTCGCGGGACGCTTCTCGTCGAAGCTGAGATTGTCGAGATGGACGCGGCTTGCTTCCGTCGACGGATGAATGATCTTGGCGAACAGCAGTCCACCGGGCACCGCCATGAACGACGCCGCCAGCAGATATTCGATCCGCACGCCCAGTCCCGCATAACCTGCCAGCACCGAGCCCGCGACCGCGGCCATGCCGCTCGACATCACCGCGAAGAGTTCGGCGCCCGTCATGTCGCGTGTAAACGGTTTGACCACTGCGGGCATTTCGCTTTGCCCGAGAAAGATGGTGGTGACGGCGGAAAACGATTCGAGCTTCGACACGCCGAGCAGCTTCTGGAAAACCGTGCCGAGCACGATCACGATCCAGCGCATGACGCCGAGGTAGTACAGCACGGAAATCAGCGCGGTAACGAAGATGATGGCCGGCAGCACGCGCACCGCGAACACGAAGCCCCCGTTGCCGAATACCTCGAACATCTTCGCCTGCACGAGTCCGCCGAACAGGAATTCAATGCCGGCATTTCCATAGCCAAGCACGTTGTTCACGCCGGCCGCCGCGGCCGCAAGAATCGTCTTGCCAAGCGGCACGAACAGAATGAAGGCGCCGATACAGATTTGCGCGAGCAATGCGCTGCTTACAGTCCGTAAGCGAATGGCGCGCCGGTTAGTGGAAAAGATAAAGGCGATCAGCAGCAATACGGCAATGCCGAGCAGGTTGCGAGCGATGAGTGCCATGTCTCAAGTTCTTCATATGAAAGTGGCACCGATGCTAAACCAAACCGCTGGGAGAGAGAACGCTTTGAAGACCGAATTAGTGTGATTTGGAAAAAAATACGACAGCGCCTTCCTCGGGCGTGAGCCCAAGACTGAAATAACCTTCGAGCCGTTCGGCATCGGCGTCATTCAATTCGAATGGCGCGCGAATGAAACCGGACACGACGGCATGGTCGTACCACACACTCATCCACATACGCAGCGCCAGCACTTCCGGCGATACCCAACCCCATTCCTGCTGGGTCATGATCCTGCCTCCGTCACACAGCTTGTGGCCCAGGCGGCCATCGTGGTTGCCCTCATGGCAGGCCGCTCGTCAGGGGGAAACACGTGCCAGAAGCCGTCGCCGTGTCGAAAGAAAAATAGCGTGAGCGCACCTGTCTCGCGCCGTGCCTCGACACAGACGCAGCGCCCCATGCCTCGACGCGCAGGTGCCTGCAACTGAATGCGTGTGGACGCTGCGCCCGTCGCGTCAAGCCATTTCTCGATGAGTTCGCGCAATGATCGCTCTGACGCCGCCATGGCTCCTCCGCCGGTTCCCATCATGCATCGTAGGAGCGCGGTGGCAATGCTTCCATCGGCAGCGGCGGAATGTGGGTTCAGGATTGCCTGCTTTGCGATTCAGGTTTTCCTGACGCGTCAGTATTGCCTATTCGGCCACCAGACCGTGCCGGATCGCGTAGCGGATCAGGTCCGCATTATTGGCAAGCCCGAGCTTCTGCATGAGCCGCATCTTGTGCGTGCTAATGGTTTTCGCGCTGAGCGCAAACGCGTCTGCGATTTCATTCAGGCTCTTGCCGAGCGCAAGCATTTGCAGCACCTGGAACTCGCGGTCCGAAAGAATTTCGTGCGGCGGCGCGTCGCCCGAATAGGTTTCGAATACGATTCCTTCGACCAGTTTAGGGTCGATGAAGCGGCCGCCCTCCGCCAGCCTGCGAATTGCCGCGAGCAGTACGTCCGGGTTGCTGTCTTTCGTGACATAGCCCGTTGCGCCCGCACGCAGCGCGCGCGAGACGACCTGTGCCTCGTTATGGATGCTCAGCACGAGCAACGGCAACGACGGACGCTCGGCGCGCACGCGCCGGATCAGGTCCACGCCGCTAATGCCCGGCATTGTCATGTCGAGCAGCAGCAGATCCACCTGACAGGTGCGCAGTTTCTCGATGACTTCCGAGCCTTGCGCTGCTTCCCCCGCCACCACGATATCGGGCGTGGTCTCGATGATCTGCTTGAGACCTCCGCGCACCAGCGGGTGATCGTCGGCAATCAAAAGGTTGATCATGTCTGAAACCCGTTGTGAAGCGGTATATGGATCGATACCGAGGTGCCCGTACCCGGAGCGCTGTCGATCAGCAATGTGCCGCCGATCAGACGCGCCCGCTCGCTCATGCCGAGCAGCCCGTATGAATAGTCCCTGCGCGCGGCCTCCTGATCGAAACCGCAGCCGTCGTCGCTGACGTGCAGATCGAGTGCCGTCGGCGTGCTCGTCAGCGTCACGTCCGCGCGCGTCGCGCGGGCGTGGCGCGCGACGTTGGTGAGCGAAGCCTGCACGATGCGGAACATCGCGGTTGCGTGCGCATCCGAAAGCACCGGTTCGCCGCCGTTCAGCCGGAACTGGCAGGCCAGCCCGCTGCGCCGTCCGAAATCGTCGACAAGCCATTCGAGCGCGGACACGATACCGTAGTTGAGCGCAGCAGGCCGCAAATGGCTCGCGACATTGCGCACCATCCATATCGTTTTTTCGACCAGCTCGCGCATATCGTCAGCCCGCCTGGCCACCTCCTGATCGCCCGGAAGACGCATCTTCAGCAGCGAGACATCCATCTTCAATGCGGTGAGAAGCTGGCCCAATTCGTCATGAATTTCCATCGCGATGCGCTTTCTCTCTTCCTCGCGAATGGCCTCCATATACGCGGACAATTCACGCAATTGCTCGCGCGACTCCACCAGTTCCTGCTCGATCCGCTTGGGCTCGGTAATGTCGTTCAGCCCGACGAAGATGGCCGGCGCGTCGTCGTACGTTGCGACACGCGCGGTTGCCATGGCCCAGAACACGGTGCCGTCGGGGCGCCTGAATTTCACCTCGGTGTTGCGAAAACTGCCTTCGTGGCGCAACTGCTCGACAAGCCGGTCGCGATCCGCGGGGTCCGCATACAGCTCGCCGATATTGGCCACATGCGTGGTCACGTAGTCGACGCCGAACAGTTCGCGCAGCGGCTTGTTCGTGTACAGAATGTCCCCTTCGGGCATCGACGTGATGCAAAGCGGCACCGGGCTCGTCTCCACGATGGTGCGAAAGCGGAACTCGCTCGCAAGGAGCTGCGCTTGCGCGCGTCTGCGTTCCTCGATTTGCGACTGCAGTGTGGCATTGGCCCGCGCAAGTTCGTCGGTGCGCTGCGCGACGCTTGCCTCGAGCCCATCGCGTACCCGCGACAACGCGGCCTCGGCCCGCTTACGCACCAGTACCTCTTCCTGCAACTGGCGGTTCTGCGCCATCAGCTTCTGGTGCATGCCTCTTAGCGCGAGATGGGTGCTGATGCGGGCCATCATTTCGTCGACATGCACGGGTTTGGTCAGATAATCGACACCGCCCGCCGAGAAGCCTTCGACCATGTCCTCGCTGCCGGTGAGCGAAGTCATGAAAATTACTGCGATATTGCGCGTGCGCTCATCGGATTTCAGGCGCCGGCAGGTTTCGAAACCATCGATGCCGGGCATTCGCACGTCGAGCAGAATCAGATCGGGCTGCGAGAATTGCGCGCGCTGGATCGCCTCGGGACCGTCGAGCGCGACCAGCACCCGGAAGCCGCGCGCGACCAGGCTTTCCACGACGACAGCGAGATTCGCAGGGTTGTCGTCCGCGATCAATACGGTGGGCGATTCGTCGTCGGGCAGGGACATCTCGTTCATCGGACCGTCCTGCCTTCGAGTTGCTCCTCGACCAGATGCAGCAGCGCCTTTGACTGATAGCCTTTGGCGAGCGAAAGAATGCGCGTGGTGAACGCCTGATAATGCGGGTCGTGCTTCGCGACGCGCTGCGCCCACAGCGCGATTTCCTGCATGTCGCCAAGACGGGCGAGCAGGTGCAATTGCTGCAGTTCCCTGTGGGGCACGGCCGCAAGCGCTTCGTTCGACACCTCGGGCGCGCGTTGCACCTCTTCTGCATGCGCGTAGGTCCATTCGAGATCGAGCAAACGCGCAATCTGCGCGAGCAGTTTGTCGAAGTCGATCGGCTTGGGGAGAAACGCATTGGCGCCCGCCTGCAGACTGCGCTGTTCGTCGGCACCCGAGGGACTCGCGGAGGTCGCAATCACCGGCACCTGCGCAAAGCCGGGAATCTGCCGCAATCTGCGGGTCGTTTCGAGTCCGTCCATATCCGCCATCACGATGTCGGTCACGATCAGCGCCGGGCGCTCGCTCAAGGTCCTGGCCAGCCCCTGCCGGCCACCTGTCGCCTCGACGATCTCAAAGCCGAGGCGGCCGAGAAAATCGACCATTACCGCGCGGTTCATCGCGACGTCGTCGATTACCAGCACCTTGCGGCGCGCTCCCTCGTAACCGGTCGTCATGCGTGGCTCGGCGACTGCAGCGCGCGCGGCAGGCGGCGCGCCCGCCGCAGCCTCCAGTTCGAACCAGAATACACTGCCGCGGCCCGGCTGGCTCTGCAAATGAATTTCGCTGCCCATGGCGCGAAGAAACTGCTGACTGATAGTGAGGCCGAGCCCTGTGCCGCTCGTGCCGCGTTCCGTATGCACGATCTGTTCGAACGGCTCGAAAATGGTCTCGAATTGACCCGCGTCCATGCCGATGCCGGTATCTCGCACTTCAAAACAGACCTTGCCCGTCGCGCTCATCTCGATCAGCAGACTGACGCCCCCCTGATCCGTAAAGTTGAATGCGTTCGCAAGCAGATTGAGCAGCACCTGACGCAAGCGCCGCTCGTCCGCGCGCACGGCGTCGGGTACATCGGGAGCAACACGCCAGACAAAATCGACGTGCTTTTGCGCCACCTTCACTTCGATGATCTCGCGGATCGCGTCGAGCGTGCCGGCGAGCGGCACGTCGTCCATCTCGATGCGCAAACGGCCCGCTTCTATTCGGGCGAAATCCAGTGCGTCGCCAATCAGTGCGAGTAGATGTTCGCCGCTGCGTTGAATGACGCCAACGCCTTCGCGCTGATGCGCGCTCAGGCTGGCGTCGCGCCGCAAGATCTGCGCATAACCGAGAATCGCGTTCAGGGGCGTGCGCAATTCGTGGCTCATGTTGGCGAGGAACTCGCCTTTTGCGCGGTTTGCCGCCTCCGCCGAGCGGCGTGCTTCGCGTTCCGCCGCCGCCTCGCGCTCGTCGAGATACGCACGATGCAGCCGTGCGCCCATCGAATTGAACGCGGTGACCACGCGCTCGAGTTCGTCGGGTTCGCGCGGCGCGCGCCGGTTCAGCTTCAAGGGCTCGGCCGGCTCGCGGAAATCGTAGTCTTCGGCAGTTTGCGCGAGCACCGCCAGATGACGCGTGACGAGCCGCGTCAGGATGTAGAAGACAAACAGCGAAACCAGAAAGATGTTGGCGGCCTGAGTGACGAGAATGAGTAGTGCGGTGTGGGTCAGATCGTCGTACAGATCGGTCAACGTTGCCTGCACATACAGCGTGCCGATGCGTTCCTCTCTGTCCAGCACGCGATGCACGAGCGGGTATTCACGCGCTATGGCAGGGCCGCTTGCCCACTGGCCCGCAGACACCAGAAATGGGGCCGCGCCGCTGCCGGACTGTCGCACCTGAGCCGTGCTGACATCCGCCAGGCGCACAATGCCGCCGAGTTCCAGCCGCAGTTGCGCGTCGTCGAGCCGCCATAGGGCCTCGCCGAGGCTGTCGCGGTAGCTTTTGTCGATGTCCGCGAGACGGTTCTCGATTAGCGCGATGCCCGCGCTATAGTCTCGCTCTATCTGCAGCGCGGTCAACAACAAGGTGAGCACGCAACTAAACAGAATGGTGATGGCAAGAAGCCGGAGCACGACACTGTGCCGCAACCGCCTGAGCGGATACCGCCACTCTCCCTTGAGGTTGACAGCCATATTGCCCCCGCGAGCATGGTGATGTCAGTTCGTAATGCACGCGTTTGGCATGCGACTGCGTTTTTTCGGCACGCGCGTTCGAGAAACGGCCAATGCCCGGTTATGACGCCATGCGAGAGCGTTGCCAGCTTGCGTGTCGCACCTGCAGAAGGCAATTCACGACGACAAGCGGATGCCCCTCACCGCTGCCGGTTCGTGGACGACGCGCAGCAGCAGCTCGTCCACGCAATCGGAGAGTTCCCGAAGCATGGCCGCGGCGTCGCTGTCCAGTTCCGCGTGATGCGACTTGCGCAACTCCCGCAGCGTTTCGCCGACCCGCCGGATAGCCTTCGGTCCGCTGTCGACCAGCGGCCAGCAATGCATCAGATACCCCAGCGGCGTGACGCAGCGCCGTTCGCACCAGATATCGAACAGCCGGAAGCAGATCGAATTGATATGCTCCACCTCGTTTTCGCGCTGCGACAGATACTGAATCATTTCTGCTCATCCGGTTGGCCCATTTTGACGCCCCAATCATAGAACGAAGGCCGTCGCGCGACAGTCAGGCAGCGCGCAGAATCCACCAGGGGTATCCCGATTTCAGCGTAAGGAAATCCTGACCCCTTCGCAAGCTGGCGACGCCTAACGGCTTTGCGCCGCCCCAACCGGCCATTGCATCCAGTACTCTTGCGCAATCTCGCGGTCGGCTGCGGACAGATAGCGGTTATCCACTTCGATCACTCTGCGCTCGCGTAACCTGGCTTGCGTCAGCGCGTTCTGAATGACCGGATGCGAATTGAAAAGCCGCAAATATGAGCCGTTTCTATAGGCCGCCGTGAACCCGCGCTCGATGGTCGACGCCAATGCAGGCTCGCGCCGGGCAACATAAAAGATGAAATCCGAGCGGTATTTCAACAGCAAACGTTTTTCCACTGTCAATTCGTGGTCGTTCTGGCCGCGTGCTTCCATTTCAGGAAATGCCTCGATCAACCCCCGGGGGTAATAATCTACCCTCCCGGCGCGTGTCATGGCGTAAAGCGTGTCGGTACTGGACGTTTCCACTCTCAAGCCGGCGTCGAGCAGAATGTCCGTGTCGACCCAGCCAAGCCCCTGGCCAGCTGTCAGACGCCGCAGGTCGGCGAGATTGCCGACGCGGTCGAATTCGGGCTGCCGGTCCTTCCTTATGACGAACACGCGGTATCCAATCAAACCGCGGTTCACTGGAATACGCACGACGTTCAGGCCGCTTTCCGCGCGGCTGTCCATGCTGGTCCACATAAGGTTGATCGAGTTGCCTCCGGCCAGTTCGGCGAGGGCGCGACCGCGCTCCATCGCGACATCCGCCTGACGAATCGTGTAAGGGACGTTGGCCGTTTTCATCGCCAGGTTAAGCACCGCGAGGGCGAACGCCGCGTGTGCCTCGCCGCCGGTACGCACGCGCGGAAGCACGATGTCGAAGCCGGTGGTCGGCATGGCGCGCGGCGAGCCCGGCATACCAGCGATGCCGGCCATGCCCAATGCCGCGATTACAAGGCTCCTGCGCTGCATGATGTATCGACGTCTGATGAAAAGCGCCGGAACGTCCCCGTTGGCGTTCGGCATGTGTAAGCATCGTGTCACTGCAATGAAAGCTTTGCAATTGGGGAAATGCTCACTAAAGAACCTGTTCCGGTTGCCGTGCGACCGGGCCGGACGCGCAGTTCAGTGCGCGTCTGGCGGCAAGGCATGATCTGATATGCATCGTACCTTGCGAGCGTCCGTAAAAGTCCGGATAGCTAAATGTCGTTGCACTGCCTAGTGATTGAAATACACGGCACGCTGCCGTGGTCGTGAAATGGGTTACTTCGGCACGAATGATGCTCGGCAGAACAAGGCCGTTTTTGGAAGGAATCGACGCCATGACGCTCTGGAGCCTTTTGCGTTCGCCCGCGGTGCAGCAGATTGCCGGCATGCCGGTGCCCTGCTCTGTCGCCCTACCCGACGGTCAGCGCATTGGCGCACGAGAACCACGCCTGCTGTTCGAGATTCGCGACATGCGGGCGCTGCTGCATTTGCGCCAGGGAGCAATCGGGCGGCTCGCGGAAGACTACGTGGAAGGCCGGCTGGAAATTCAGGGCGATCTGCACGATCTCATGGCGGCCGCACCCGCCTTGCTGCGCGGCGATCCTACTCACGAAACGCATGGCTGGCTACTGGGCCGCGTGAGCCGCACGCGCCGCGCGATCTGGGAACGCACCCATCACAGCCGCGCGAGGGACGCTGCGCAAATCCAGCATCACTACGACATCTCCGACGATTTCTACGCGCTATGGCTCGACCCGTTGCGCGTCTACTCGTGCGCGTACTTTTCTTCACCTGACATGTCGCTCGCCGAAGCTCAGCAGGCAAAGCTCGATCACATCTGCAAGAAGCTGATGCTGCGCTCGGGCGAGCGCTTTCTGGACATCGGCGCAGGTTGGGGCGCGTTGTTGCTGTGGGCTGCTGAACACTACGGTGTGAACGCGACCGGCATCACGCTGTCGAGAAACCAGCATGCGTACGTCAACCGGCTCATCGACGAAAAGGGACTGCAAGGGCGGGTGAAAATGCTGCTCCACGACTATCGCGATGTCGACGAATCCGCGCCCTTCGACAAGATCGCTTCGATAGGCATGTGCGAACACGTAGGCCGGCCGAACCTTCCTGCTTACTTCGCGAAAATGCGGCGGCTGCTGCGACCCGGCGGTCTCATGATGAATCACAGCATTACGGCCGGCGGCGTCGAGAACGGCGAAGTGGGCGGCGGCATGGGCGAGTTCATCGACCGATACATTTTCCCCGGCGGCCAACTCGTGCATGTGAGCGTGATGATGGATGCGATGACGCGCGGCAATCTCGAGCCCGTCGACGCGGAATGCCTGCGTCCGCACTACGCGCGCACGCTATGGCATTGGGCGGATGCGCTGGAGGCGCGCCTCGACGAAGCTCGCCGCATTCTGGGCAATGACGCGGAAAAAATTATTCGCGCGTACCGGCTGTATCTCGCCGGGTCTGCAATGGGATTCGAGCACGGCTGGACTTCGCTGTTCCAGATACTCGCAGCGCGTCCGGCGGAGGGCGTGTCGCCAGCCGATGGTTCAGCGGACCGCATGCTTGCGGCCCGCAGCGACTATCCGTACAACCGCACCTACATGTATGCCCGCAACGCTGCGATCGACCGGGTCAACGAGGTCGAACACGCGAACGGCGGACAGCACGTCAGTTGAAACGGCTCTTCTTTCGGAGCACGCCGGCGTCCCAGGCGATGACTGCTCCGTTCACGGTGCAGTCTTGCCCGGACTCGCAGTTTCGCTTTTGCCTCTATCCGCTTCCATTGGCGCACCGGTTTCCGGACCCATCGTTACGAGCACGCTGCAACTCACTCTGTCGAGCAACAGGCCATCGGTCCTGCCAGCCCACCATCGCGCGAGCCTGCCGGCACGGTGATGCCCGACCACGATCAGATCGACGTTGAGCTCCCTCGCGAAGTGCGGAATCTGATCCAGCGGATCGCCGATCGCGAAGTGCCCAGTCGCGTGTACGCCTTTTGCGGCGAGCTTCTTCAGTCCTTCGTCGAGCACGCTTTTGACCGAGTCGTTGATCATATCCACCGGGATGGCGGACGTCATATCCGCGCCCTGCACCCACGCTGAACTATTGACGACGGAAAGCACATGCACTTGTGCCGCGAGTTGCTGCGCGAGAAGCGCACCGTCCGCGAGCGCATGCTGCCCTTCGCGTGTTCCGTCATAACAGAGAAGAATGCGCCTGAAAGCTGACATGTCGCTCTCCTTTTGGTATGCGCGGTCATGCATTGAGCGCAATGCATGCAGGCAGGAAGATGGATCTCCTCCATACATCCAGTATAGGTCGCCTGGCGGTAGGCGCTTATCCCGCGCCTGGTGCTGTCGCTGGCGAGCCGCGCTTTTATATCATATTGAAATATAATTATGACCAGACGGTATTCGCGTTCACAGGGGTTTCCCCGGTATCTTCATTGTCCCGCACAGTCCGCTCACGCCCTCTTTTTCAGCACCTTGTCCCGCTCCCTGATCCTGCGCTGGTTGTCCAGCTTCATTCCCGTCCCCGTCACCGTGCAATGGCAGGAGCGCGCGCGTTCATGTCTTGGAGCGCTGCTCGGCATAGCGTTCACCGGTGGCTCGATGTATCTGCTGCTCGGGCCCGGCGCGAACATTCCTCTGCTGGTTGCACCCATGGGCGCATCTGCGGTGCTGTTGTTCGCGGTACCGGCAAGTCCGCTCGCGCAACCCTGGTCGATCATCGGCGGGAATCTGGTCTCGGCGACCATCGGCGTAACCTGCGCAAACGTCATTGCCGACCCAACACTTGCGGCCGCCCTGGCGGTTGCGCTCGCCATTTGCGGCATGTTCGCGCTTCGCTGCGTGCACCCGCCGTCGGGAGCAGTCGCGTTGACCGCCGTGTTAGGCGGCCCCGCGATTCATGCGCTCGGCTACCGGTTCGTGCTGGAGCCGATCGCGATACAGTCGGCCGCGCTGCTGGCCGCCGCCATCGCCTATCACGCGGCGACCGGTCACCGCTATCCGCACTCGGCTCGCACGGCGCGCGGCTCGGCGGCCAGTGCAGCCGAAGCCGACGCGCGTGCGGGCTTCACTCGCGCCGATCTGGAAGCGGTGCTCAAGCGCCGCAGCGAAATGCTCGACATTGATCCTGACGACCTCGAATCCCTGCTGCGCGAAACGCAGCTTCAGGCGTTCTCGCGCAGTTTCAACGAGCTGACCTGCGAGAACATCATGTCGCGGCACGTCGTGTCGGTCTCGGCCACGACGCGCGCGGTCTCGGCGTGGGCGCTGCTCAAGCGCAACAAGGTCAAGGCGCTGCCGGTGATCGACGAGGACCGCACTTTGCTCGGGATCGTGACGCGCGCCGACCTGGTCGACAAAAGAATCTTTGGCCAGTTCACGCCGTTCATGACTTACATCGACGGCTGGCTGCGCGGCGACGCGTTACGTGCGCCAACCGTAGGCAACGTGATGACCACCGACGTGCGCACTGTTAAAGCGAACGCGCCGATCACCGACCTCGTACCGATGTTCGCGAACTACGGCCACCACCATATTCCCGTGCTGGACGCAACCGGACATGTAGTCGGCATGATTACGCAGGTCGATCTGATCTCCGGGCTATATCGGCAGACTGTGGTGAAGGCACAGCGGGCCGCGTGAGCTCTGTGCCGCCACCCGTGCACGCGCAAAAGGAACAGACGAAAGCGGCCCTCCGCGCACAGTGGCGCGCAGCGGGAGCAGCAGGTAATTTACATCATTTTGTGATATAATTTTCGTTTCTTCAAAGCGGCGGACGAACAATGAAAGAACGGGCTCGCGGGCTGCGCAAAGTCGATTTTGAGCAACTCTCGGAGTTCCGCTATCAGATGCGGCGCTTCGAGCGGTTCTCCGAACAGGCCGCACAGAGCGAAGGAATCACGCCGCTGCAGTATCTGCTGCTTCTGCATATCAAGGGATATCCGGAGCGCGACTGGGCCACCGTGGGCGAACTGGCGGAGCGGCTCCAGTCGCAGCATCATGGCGTGGTCGCACTCGTGTCGCGTTGCGAGGCGCTCAATCTGGTACGCCGCCAGACCAGCGAAACCGACCGTCGCCAGGTTGAAGTTCACATTGAAAAAGCCGGCGAACGCGTGCTCGCTAGACTCGCGGAGCTGCATCGCGCCGAGCTTAAATCGCTGAAAGGCGCATTCCAGGTTCCTCAGATCGACCTCGACTAACTATGCTCATGGACTCCCACAAGCGCGACTTTTCCGCGAACTCACGATTGCCCGGCATCTTCGCGCTCGCGGCATGCATCGGCGTGGTCAGTACGCTTGCTGCGTTCGTACTGCTGAACCTGATTCATCTTTTCACGAACCTGTTCTTCTTCGGTTCCTTCTCGTTCGCGGAACATTCGCCCGCCCATAACAACCTGGGCGTGTGGGTCATCGGCGTGCCGATAGTCGGCGGGTTGATCGTCGGATTGATGGCGCGCTTCGGCTCGGAAAAGATTCGCGGCCACGGCATTCCAGAGGCCATCGAGGCGATTTTATTCGGTAAGAGCAAGATGTCGCCGAAAGTCGCGGTGCTCAAGCCGCTGTCGTCGGGCATCGTGATCGGCAGCGGGGGCCCGTTCGGCGCAGAGGGGCCGATCATCATGACAGGCGGCGCGCTCGGTTCCCTCATTGCGCAGTGCTTCAAGGTCACGTCGGCGGAACGCAAGACGCTGCTCGTGGCAGGCGCCGCCGCGGGCATGACCGCCGTATTCGGCACGCCGCTCGCGGCCGTGCTGCTGGCGGTCGAATTGTTGCTGTTCGAATGGCGGCCCCGCAGCTTTCTGCCGGTGGCGGTGGCCTGCGCAGTGGCCGGCTTTGCCCGCGCGACTTTCTTCGGCACAGGTCCGTTGTTTCCGCTCCAGACAGCCGCGCCCGATGTCTGGTCGCTATTTTCCTGCCTGATTGCAGGGCTTTTGTCGGGTGCACTTGCGTCGGGACTGTCGGCATCCCTCTATAAGACCGAAGATCTGTTCGGCAAGCTGCCGATTCACTGGATGTGGTGGCCCGCTCTCGGCGGCGTCGTGGTCGGCATCGGCGGATGGCTAGAGCCACGCGCACTCGGCGTGGGTTACGACGTAATCGGCGATCTGCTGCATCAACACATTGCGCTGCAAATTGCGATCGTGCTGCTCGCGGTGAAAGCCGTCATGTGGGTCGTGGCACTGGGGTCCGGCACGTCCGGCGGCGTGCTTGCTCCACTGTTGATGCTCGGCGCGGGACTCGGCACCGTGCTGTCGCACTGGCTGCCAGGCAACGAGCCCGCGCTGTGGCCGCTCGTATGCATGGCCGCCACCCTCGGTGCCACGCTCGGCGCGCCGTTGACCGCTATCGTGTTCGCCTTCGGTCTCACGCACGACAGCAACGCGCTATTGCCGCTGCTCACCGCGACCCTGGTCGCTCACGGCTTTGCCACGGTGACCATGCGCCGCTCGATCATGACTGAAAAAATCGCCCGGCGCGGCTATCACATCTACCGCGAATACGGCGTCGATCCGTTGGAGCGCCACCATGTGGATGAAGTGATGACCGCAGAGGTGGACTCTATCGAGGCCGACATGACAGTCGGTGCGGCGCTCGAGCAATTCTTCGGCGCAAAGCAGAGCCGCCGCGCGTACCCTGTCGTGCGTGACGGCGCGGTGATTGGCGTCGCCGATCGCAGATTGCTCGAGCAATTCCGCGACGAGAACCCCGAATTGCGGCCCGCCCTGAGCGTGGCGAGGCTTTTCGAAGAGCGCTCTGTGGCATTTGCTTTGCCCTCCGAAACATGCCGTCTTGTCGCGACAAGACTGGCGGTGCACGGACTCGAGCGGCTGCCCGTTGTCGCGGATGCGAAGACCATGCGCCTTGTCGGCATCGTCTCGCGCAGCGACCTCGTCAAGCCTTCGCTCAGCTACTTCGAAGAAGAGCACAAAAAGGAGCGCTTCCGTCGTCTGACGCCGGCGCGCAGCAAGCGCCGTTTCGCTCCAGTCGGAAAAGCGGGCTAGTCATAGCACGCGGCTTTGCTTCAGCTCGGAGGGGACTCAGCGGGATAGACCACCACGCCGTCTGCCTGCACCCTCGCAGCGGGTGTAACGGTAGCCGTCGTGACGTGATGTGCGTCCATGATATGGCGCACCGTTTCGCCGCGCAGCAACAGATAATCGGTGATGATGCGCCGGTGACAACGCCACCACACTGCTTCCGAACACATGATTGCGCAACACCGGTGATGCCCCAGTTCGAGCAGTTCGGCGAGCCCCTTCTGAAACTCATCCGTCATTGCATAATCGGCGTAGTTGCGAAATGCGGGGTGCGTCCAGTATTCGTTCACGGAGGGCGCTTCCTCTTTGCGGCGGCCGCGCCGTCCACCGAGTTCCGCCAGATGCCTATAGTCGATTTGTGCCGGCGCCAGAGCGTCGGGCAGCGTATCGCGGTTGAACTGGGGGTTCGTGCGCGAACGCGGAATGCTACGTACGTCGACCAACAATTCGACCTCCGAAGTTTTCAGCAGAGCGATAAAATCGGAAAGCGTACGCGTGGAATGTCCAATCGTGAAAAATGGTCGCGCCATGCTGGCCTCGTCGACTCCGGGATATGCAGCGAATTGCGTGCGCAACGAGGTCTGCTCCGGCGCCTCGCTCGCTATGCTCTGCGCACGCATTCTGCGTGCCTGCCACCTCTGTTCCTGTGGCTCTTTGCCCGGCGCACAAAGCCTCAGTTGCTGGCCGAGACCGCCGTCGTGACGACAGGTGCGTCCCAGCCGCCGCCAAGCGCGCGATACAGCGCCACAGCAGCGAGCGCATGCTCGCGTTTTGCCTGATTCAGCGATTGCGCATCGCGCAAATAGGCCTCTTGCGCGGTGAGCACGTCGAGAAAACTGGACGCACCGCCCTTGTACAATTCACTCGACAAACGCAGCGCATGGTCCGAGGCATCGAGCGCCCCGCCAAGCCGCTGTACTTGTGCCGCGCCGTTCACGAGTTCGCTGCGATTGTCTTCAATCTCCTTCAACGCCAGCAGCATGGTCTGCCGCAAGTGCAGTTGCGATTCGCGCATGCGGCTCTCGCTGGCGTCGATATTTGCGCTGATACGCCCTGCGTTGAAGATCGGACTCGTCGCGCTCAATGCGGCGCTAAAGAGATTGTCGGTCAGCGTGGGCAGGCCAAGGTACGACGACGCCAGAATGCCATCGGCAAGATTCAGTCTGAATCTTGGATAGCGCTCGGCCTTCGAGACCCCCACTTCCGCCGCGCGCTGCTCGAGCGCTGCGTAGGCTGTGCGCACGTCGGGGCGCCGCAACAGCGCTTCGGAAGGCAGCGTCTCAGGCACCCTCTGCGCGGGCACCGGCATGTCGCGTGCGGCTGCCAGCAGCAGACTGTCAACACTCTCCGGTGTCTGTCCTGAGTACACCGCGATCAAACTGAGTTGATGCTGCAGGAGGGTCTGTACCCGTGGAATCTGTGCCTGCAAGTCCTGCAACTGGTTCTGCGCGCGCGCCACATCGAGTTGCGAAGAAAGGCCGTAATGCAGACGCCGTTGCGTGAGCTTCAGCGCACGGGCGCGAATCTGCTCGTTGTCGCGAAGAATCTGCATTTGCGCCTGCGCCCAGCGTAGATCGATATAGGCGGCCGCTGTATTGGCGGCGAGCGCCAGACGGACTTCGTTCAGCGCAGCCTGCCTGCCCGACAGTTGCGCCCGCGCAGCCAGAACGGCGAGACGTTCGCCACCGAACACATCCGGCGTCCAGCTTGCCGTAAAGCCAGCGCCGGCCTGACGCACATAGCCCAGCGGCGGCGGCGTGTTCTGCCGGGCATACGACGCGTCGGCCCCGGCATTCAGTTCCGGCAGCAATGCGGCGCGATTCTGGGTGACGAGATCTTGCGCCTGCCTGACGCGCTCCACCGCGGCCTGCACATCCAGATTGCCGGTCAACACCGACTCGACCAGCCGATGCATCACAGGGTCGCCGAACTGGTCCCACCACGCGTTGGCATTCACGCTGTCTTGCGGCGCATCCACGCTCCATGCATCAGGGGCCAGCGTGCTGACTGTTTGCGGTAAATCGGCATGCGTAGCGGGCTGCACCGCGCATGCAGCCAGCGTCAAACATGCCGCGCTTGCAAGCAACCTGATGGCGATCGTTTTCATCTTGAAGTCCTCAATGGGCATCGGGCGGCGGCGCGCTATTGCCGAACGGGCGTGAGAAGAACACGCTGAACAGGCCCACGACAAAGCACAGCGACACAGCAAGGAAAGTGTCGGAGAAAGTGAGCACCAGCGCTTCGCGCATCAGTACGCCATGCAATGCAGCGAGTCCCGCGTTCGCCGCATCGAGCGCATTTCCGCCGACCGCCGCGAGGCGCGCGGCCTGCTGTTGAAAAAGTGCTTCCACTGCGGGGCGGCCCGCGGTCAAATGTTCGTCGAGCCGCTCGTAGTGCAGATTGAGCCGGTCGTTGAGCATCGTGCTGCTCACGGCAATGCCGATCGCACCGCCCAGGTTGCGCATCAGGTTGAAAAGGCCGCTCGCCGAGCGCAGCCGCGACGGCGGCAACGAACCAAGCGCCATGGTGACGATGGGTGGAATGCAAAACTGCTGACCGATACCGCGCAACGCCTGTGGAATCAACAGCTCCCGCCAGCCCCATTCATGAGTGAGCGGCACGTACAGGTAACAGCCCACGCCGAACAGCACGAGTCCGAAGACCATCAGCAGCCGCATGTCGATAAAGCGCGCAAGCGTGGAATATGCAACCAGCGCAAGCAACTGGAAACAGCCCACCGACAACAACGCGAGGCCGATCTGCAACGAGTCGAAGCCCCGCACGCGGGACAGGAAAAGCGGTGTGAGGAACACCGTGCAGAAAATACCAATGCCCGTGATAAACGACAACAGACTGCCAATCCCAAAGTTGCGAATGGCGAGCGCGCGCAAATCCACAATCGGCTCTTTTGCGGTGAACGCATGCACGACGAAAAGAAAGCCGCAAATCGCGGAGATCCAGGTGCACAGAACGATGACTTCGTCACCGAACCAGTTCTTGCGTGGACCTTCTTCGAGCACGTATTCGAGGCAGCCGAGAAATCCCGACATCAAAAGGATGCCTACATAATCGCCTCGTTTCAACAGCGAGAGATCGGCCTTGTCGATGTGCACGTACTTCGGCACCATCAGCGCGACGGCAAGTCCGGGTGCCAGGTTCAGATAGAACAGCCAGTGCCACGACCATTGCGACGTGATCCAGCCGCCTATTACCGGCCCTACCGTCGGCGCGAGCGACGCCAGTGCGCCGATCGTGGTCGACGCAATCAGGCGCTGCTTGCCGGGAAACAGCACGAACGCCGTCGTAAACACCGTGGGTATCATCGCGGCGCCGAGCGCGCCTTGCAGGCCGCGAAACAGAATCATCGAATTGATGTCCCATGCGAGGCCGCACAGCATGCTCGTCACAGTGAAACCGAGCGCTGAGAACGCGAACAGCCAGCGCGTTGAGAACACGCGCGTGAGCCAGCCCGACATGGGTATCACGAGAATTTCGGCGATCAGATACGAAGTTTGCACCCATGAGAGTTCGTCCTGGCTCGCCGACAAACCGCCGCCGATGTCTTTCAGCGACGACGCGACGATCTGGATATCGAGCGTGGCCATGAAAAAGCCAATGCACATGAGCGCGAACGCGAAGACTTTGCTGCGCGTCGGCTGGTCGGCGGGATTAGCGGGCGAGTCGGTCATGATGATTTATCCACGAGCCGCTTCGCCCGACGCATTGAGGTGCACTTTCACCGTCGCGGAGAGGCCGGGCCGCAGCACGCGTTGCATGTCCTTCGGCACGGTAAGCCGCACGCGCACGGGCACGCGCTGCACGATCTTCGTGAAGTTGCCGGTCGCGTTCTCGGCAGGCAGCACGCTGAAGGTCGCGCCGGTGGCGGGCGCCAGACTCTCAACCACGCCATGCAGGTGCTGACTGGAGGCGTCGAGATCGACGTCCACCGTGTCGCCAACCCGCATCTTCTTCAACTGGTCTTCTTTGAAGTTCGCGTCGATCCATAAGCCACTCGCCGGTATCACCGTCAACAGGGAAACGCCGGTATTCGCCAGCAGGCCGACGCGCGCGGTACGGTTACCGACATAGCCGTCGATCGGAGAACGAATCGTGGTGTACTCGACATTGAGTGCCGCGACGCGCTCGGCCGCCTGCGCGGTGGCCACGCGCGCCTGCGCGTCGCCGATCTGCGCATCCAGCACGGCGAGCTGGCGCTGCGCGGCGACCAAAGAAGCGCTGCTGCGGTCCACCGCGGCATGCGCCTTGATCAGATCGGCGTTGGCGCGTTCCACGACCTGGTTGGAGACTGCGTCGTCCTTCACGAGTTCGCGATATCGCACCTGATCCGCCGCGCTGCGCGTAAGTTCCGCGCCGGACGCGCGCACTTCCGCAGCCTGTTCGTTGATGGTGGCGAGCTGCAACGATTTCTTCGCCTCCAGTTCGGTCACGGCGGCTTGCGCGCTGCGCACTTCCGCGCTGGCCTGCGCGAGGCGCGCATCATAGTCGCGTGCGTCCAGCGTGACGAGCACCTGGCCTGCGTGCACGAACTGGTTGTCCCGCACGAGCACGTCGGCCACGAAACCGTTCACCTTCGGCGCCATGACGGTGACGTCGCCGCCCACGTATGCATCGTCCGTCGATTCGACGAAGCGCCCCACGAAAAACCAGTACGAAGCGGCAAGCGCGAGTACGGCAAGCACCGTGATGATCGCGAGCAGCATCCACGGAATACGCCTGGCCGGTTTGCCGGCCTGCGCGGCGCCGGCCGGCGCGACAGTCGAAGGTGTAGTGGACATGGTGACGATGTGTGCTTATGCACTGATTGAGTTTAAAAAAATGGCGCCCCTGCTTGCGCCTCTTGCTTGCGCCTCTTGCTTGCGGCTCTTGTTTGTGCCTCTTGTTTGTGCCTCTTGTTGGCACCTCTTGCTTGCGGCTTCAGGTAGCCCGGCTTCTGCCGGTCTGGAGCCCGCGCTAAACCTGGCTCGTCACCGCAAACAGTTCGCCGCGCAGCGCTCGCGCTCGTTGCCCGCCAAATTGATGCTCGACCTCCGCCTGTGCCGCGCGCCAATGCGCCCAGCCTGCTTCGAGCCGCGCCGCTCCTTCGCTTGTCAGGCTGATGGACAATGCGCGTGCGTCCGTCTCAGGCGCCGAACTCACTACGAGGCCATTGCGGCGCAGCGGCTGGATCGTACGAACCAGCGTGGTGCGCTGCATGTGCATGATCTCGGCCAGTTGCTTCATGGTCAGCGGGCCAAGGCGTTCAAGCCGGCTCAGCAACGAGAACTGCGTGATCGTCAAGCCCACGCTTGCCAGATGGCGGTCGTAGATCTGCGAGACATAGCGCGCGGCCTGGCGGATCGCAAAGCAGTCGTCGTCGAACGAATCTTCCATGGTCAGGGTTTCTCCATCAGTGCGTATGCACATATAACGGCGAAAAGACTCGCAGGGTAGAAAACACCCAGCGGGCATTTGCGCGCGTCAACCAGTAATGCTGAACAGCTCCGCACGTAGCGCCTTGGCGCGCCCGTGGCCGAACTTCTTTTCGAACTCTTCCTGCGCGGCGCGCCACGCGATTGCCGCCTTGTCGACGGTCTTTTCACCCTTCTTCGTCAGGCTGAAAAGGAACGTGCGGCTGTCATGCTCCGCCGGTTCGGCTACCACCAGATCGTCGCGCTGCAACGGCTTCATGGCGCGCACGAGCGTAGTGCGCTCCATCACCATGGACTCTGCCAGCTCGAGGATGGGCAGACGAGGCGTGCGGGCGAGCTTGGCGAGAATCGTGAACTGCGCCGCGGTGAGCCCGATTGGGCCCAGATGGCGCTCGTAAAGCTGCGTGATGTGCCGCGCCGCCTGGCGCAGCGCAAAGCAGTTGCATTCGTCGTAGGAGAGCGGGCGGTTCATGCTACGCAGTCTATATGTGCATACGCACATAGTCAAGTGCTGTGGGTGCGCCACCTGCTGTCACACCGAACGCTAAAGCGCCAGGACCGTCACGCCCACTTCCACGCGATGTGCGCCGCCGCCGAGGATCATTCCACGCAGCAGCGACACGTCGCTGTAATCGCGCCCGATTGCGAGCGTGACGTGGTCCGTGTCGGCGAGTACGTCGTTGGTCGGATCAAGGTCGATCCAGCCGCTGCCCGGGCAATGGACCGACACCCACGCATGCGAAGCATCCGCGCCGATCAGCCGCGGCTGACCTGGCGGCGGATCGTTGCGCAGATAGCCGCTCACATAACGCGCCGGCAAGCCGAGCGAACGCAGGCAGCCGATCATGACCTGCGCAAAGTCCTGGCATACACCGCTCTTCAATTCGAACGCGCGCCCGGCGGGCGTATCGAACATGGTCGCGGAGGGTTTGTACGCGAAGTCCGCGTGAATGCGGTGCATCAGGTCGATCGCGCCCGCGGCAACGGGCATGCCTGCTGGAAAGCTCGGCAATGCATAGGCGCGCAACGACGGTCCTGGCGCGATGTTCGGCGATGCAAAGCAGAACTCCACCTCGGCGCGAAACTGCCCGCCCACGCGAAACTCGAGCGCGTCGGCCACCTCTTCCCACGCGGGCGTTGAGTGCGGATCGAGATCGGTCCAGCGCGGCGTCAGCGCCACGGTCGTTTCGCTGATCAGTTGAAGCCGCTCGTGCGGCGCGTCCAGCGCGAAATACAGAACGTCGTTGCCGAATGCGTCGATGCGGCTATTCACATACGACGGCTGCGGCTCGATGCGTTCGTGGTGCGAGACGACTCGCTGCCACGCGCAAACGATAGGCCGGATAGTGGCCAGGTGCTGCGCGGTCTCGACATAAGTCGAGTAATGATACGTAGTGCGATGTGAAACCGACAGCACCGTGGTTGCGCTTTTCATGACCCGACCTGCGATGCGACGGTGCTGGCGTGGCTGAAATAGCGCGCGCTGATTTCATGCGCGGCGGCGCCGGCAAAGCCGCCAATCTGATCGCACACGGCAATCAGACCGGCGTAGGCGCGGTTCGAGTCGAGCTCGCACAGCGACGCGAGTGTGGGCAGCGAAGCGGCCGGCGGCATCAATTGCGCAAACGGACGGTGCCGCGTGCTGCCCGCAGCCACCGCGATCTCGTCGAGCTTCTTGCGCAGACGCTCGTAAACGCCGTAGATGCCGCGCGGATTGGTCGGCTCGATCACCAGCAGATCGATGAGGGCCGGCACTTCAAAACGTCCCGGATAAAGCGCGCGATACGTGAGTGTGCTGTCGAACAATTGCAACAGCAAATCGAAACCCGCGGGGGTGGCGAGTTGGCCTTTGTCGGCGACTATGCGCACGAACGCGCACATGGCCGAGACGCGTTCGATATGCCGTCCCGCGAAGAGCAGCCGCCAGGCTTCGTCGCGAGTCATGCGGTCGCCCTGCGCGCCGCTGATCGCCGACAACTGCACCGACAGCCGTTCCAGCGCGTTCATCAGCGTGACGCGGTCGTAACGGCTCGCGCCGGGCGCGCTGACGTCCGCTTGCCCCTGCATTTGCTCCTGCATTTGCGCTTGTGCCTGCTGCGCCGCACCGCTCGAACCAGCAGCCGGCAGCAACGTCTGCAAGGCGTCGCGAAAGTCGTTGCGCGCTGCGAGAATGGTGCGCCAATGATCGTTGGACAACCGCCCACGCACCTCGCCGTTTGAGCGCGCCTGGCAACTCAGGTTCTGCCCGATGCTCGCCGCGCCCGTGCTCTCGCTGAGATTCGCAACGAGCGCGCGCTCGAAGGCCTGCGGGGTATGCGGCACAAACATGTCGCCGGGCTGCACGAGTCCGCAATACAACGCAAGTTCGACGAGCGTCGGGAAAAGAGCTTGCGCATCGTTGCCTTCGAGCGAGCCGAGAATGAAGCGCAACAGCCGCACGTTGTTCTCCGCGCGTTCGCCATAGCGTCCCGCCCAGAAGAGATTCTCTGCCGCGCGGCTCGATACCGTGCGATGCTTGCGCGCGAGGTCGGCGGGCTGCAGCGGCGAGGGCAACAATGTGAACGTGGAGGTCGGCTGGCTCGACAGCACCCAGGTGTCGACACTGCTGCCGCCGTATTGCATGGAGACCGTCGCCTGCCGTTCGGCCGCGAGCCGCGTGAAGCCGCCTGGCATGACGTGCCAGCCGCCGTTGGCATCCGCGATTGCGTACGCGCGCAACACCGAAGGACGCGTGCCGATGGTGCCCTCGTCGTAGCGCGGCGTGCAGGAGAACCGCTGCGCCTGCTGAATCGTGTAGGCGCCGGGCGCCGCTTCGATCCGTTCGCGCCACGCGTCAAGCCGCTGCCGGCCCTGCTGCGTCCCGGGTGCCCCGGGTGTCACGCCGCGCGCGGCGTGCGGCCACGTCGGCACGACGAAGGCCTCGTCCAGATGCGCAAACGCGTGCTCGCGCGCGGCCCGTTCACCGCACCACCAGGTCGCGACGCTCGGCAAAACGAGGTCTTCGTCGAACAGCACTTGCGCAATGCCCGGCAGGAAACCGTGCAACGCCGGCGATTCGACGAAACCGGCCCCCGGCACATTGGACACGATGACATTGCCCGCGCGCATTACCTGCAACAGGCCCGGCACGCCGATAGTCGAATCGGCGCGCAGCTCGACAGGATCGCAGAACGCATCGTCCAGACGGCGCAGCACGACGTGCACGCGCTCCAGACCGGCGAGCGTCTTCAGATAAAGCATGTCGCCGCGCACGGTGAGGTCCTTGCCCTCGACCAGCGTCACGCCCAGATACCGGGCGAGAAACACATGTTCGAAATAGGTCTCGCTGAACGGCCCCGGCGTGAGCAAGGCAATGTGCGGCGAAGCGTCGGCGCGCGGCGAGTCGTCGCGCATGGTCGCTCGCGCTGCCTGCACGAGCGTCGAGATGAGTTGCGAATAGCTGGGCGCAAGACGGCTCACATGCATAGAGCGGAACGGATCGGCAAACAGCGACGACACGATCAGCCGGTTTTCTAGCGCATAGCCGAGGCCCGAAGGCGCCTCCGTACGATGCGCCATCACCGTCCATTCGCCGTTGGGCGCGCGCGCAAGGTCGACCGCGACGACCTGCAGGAACTGTCCGCCAGGCGGCGCATAGCCCGTCACGGAGCGCAGATAGCCGGGATGTCCGAACACCAGCGCGGGCGGCAGCCGCCCGCCTTGCAGCAGCGTTTGCAGCCCATAGATGTCCGCGACAATCGCATTGAGCAGCTGTGCGCGCTGCGTCACGCCGCGCTCGATGTGCGCCCACTCCGCCTCGCTGATCAAAAACGGCAGCATGTCGAGCGCCCACGCGCGCGGCTCGCCGTTATCCGCGTAGACGTTGTAGCTGATGTCGTTGTCGCGGATCTGCTGCGCGACCGAAGCGCGATGCCCCTCCAGCCGCGCGATGCCGTCTTCGCCCAGCCGCTCGAAGAATTGCCGCCACGGCTCGCGCAACGCGCCGGACGCGTCGCGCAACTCGTCCCAGTGTCCCTCGTGTGCGGGCACGAGCCGCAACAGGGACGAAGCGTCCGCATGGGCTGCGGACGTATCGAAGGGAAAAGTCGATTGAAAAGCCAAGGTCGTATCGGTGTTGTGAGGGTGAGCGTGTTACCAGTAACGCAGGTCGAGCGTAAACGGAAACTCCAGGCTGCGCTGCGGCGTTTGCACGGCAAGCGGCCCCGGCGTATGGCCCGACGCGAAGAAGCGCGCGCGCCGCCGGCTTTCCGCCTCGTAAGCGTTCACCGGGAAGGTCTGATAGTTGCGCCCGCCCGGATGTGCGACATGATACTGGCATCCGCCGATAGAGCGGCCGTTCCATGTATCGACAAGATCGAAAGTGAGCGGCGCATCCACGCCGATGGTCGGATGCAGCGCCGAAGGCTGCGACCACGCGCGAAAGCGCACCCCGGCCACATATTCGCTGACGCGGCCGGTGGGCTGCAACGGCACGGGCACGCCGTTGACCGTGAGCAGATGACGGTTCTCGTTGAAGCCAAGCGCCCGCACTTCGAGCCGCTCGACCGACGAATCCACATAACGCACGGTGCCGCCGGCCGCGCCCTCCTCGCCCATCACGTGCCACGGTTCTAGCGCATTGCGGATACTCAGCGACACGCCGCTCACCGTGGTCTCGCCGACCAGCGGAAAGCGGAATTCGAAGTGCGGCGCAAACCAGCTACTGTCGAGAGCAAAGCCCTCGCGGTTCAGGTCGCCGAGCACGTCGTCGAAATCCATCTTCACGAAGGTGCCGAGCAGGAAACGGTCGTGCAGTTCCGTGCCCCAGCGCGTCAACCGCTGCGTGTACGGCGTGCGCCAGAAGCGCGCAACCAGCGCGCGCAACAGCAACTGCTGCACGAGACTCATGCGCGCATGCGGCGGCATTTCGAAACCACGCAGTTCAAGCAGGCCGAGACGCCCGGTCGGGCCGTCGGGCGAGTACAGCTTGTCGATGCAAAACTCGGCGCGGTGCGTATTGCCCGTCACGTCGATCAGGATATTGCGCAGCGACCTGTCGATCATCCAGGCGGGCAGGTTCGCGCTGTCGCGGCCGCCGAGCAGGTCGATCTGCCGCTGCAGTTCACGAAACGCTATTTCCAGTTCGTAGACCTGATCGTTGCGGGCTTCGTCGATGCGGGGCGCCTGGCTCGTCGGTCCGATAAACAGCCCTGAAAACAGATACGACAGCGACGGGTGGTTGTGCCAGTACGCGATCAGGCTGGCGAGCAGATCCGGCCGGCGCAGGAACGGACTGTCAGCGGGCGTCGCACCGCCAAGCACGAGGTGATTGCCGCCGCCGGTGCCGGTATGGCGGCCGTCGGTCATGAACTTCTCGCTGCTCAGATAACACTGCGCCGCCGACTCGTACAGGTACTCGGTGTGATCGACCAGTTCATGCCAGTTGGCCGCCGGATGAATGTTGACCTCGATTACGCCGGGGTCCGGCGTGACCTGCAGCATCTTCAAACGGGCATCGCGCGGCGGCGGATAGCCGTCGAGCACGATCTGCATGCGCAATTCGGCGGCTGTGGCTTCTACGGCTGCAAGCAGGTCGAGATAGTCGTCGAGCTGCGTGAGCGGCGGCATGAAAACATGCAGCAGCGCACGGCCGCTGCCGAACGCATCGGCTTCGGCTTTCGGACCGGCTGCACGTTTCGGGTCGCGCGCCTCGACGCAGATGGCGGTGCGCAACGTGTCCTTCGCCGACTTGCCGCGTGCCGGAGCCGCGTCGGCTGCTGCCGCGTCGCGCTGCGGCGCGTACGCGAGCACCGCGCTACCCGGCATGCCGCTCAGCAAGTCCCCCGCCGACGACGACAACGCCGCTGCCCGCCGTGCATCCGCAGGGCTCATGTCGCGCCGCTCGCCGTCGTACTGCATGCGCAACTGCGCAGCGGGGCGCAACGGCACCGGCGGCGCGAACGGATCGTGCGCGTGCTGGTAAGGGTAGTCGGTCTTCGACACCCACGGCAGCGAGTCGAGCGGCAGACGGTAACCCATCGGCGAATCGCCGGGAATCAGGTACATGCGTTCGTCGCGAAAGAACCAGCGGCCCGTCACCCACTGCGGCGGCGCGTGCGGCACGTCGCGCTCGCGCGCGAGCGGCAGCACGTAGCCGGTCACGTTGGCAAGGCCCGCATCGAACACGCGGTGCAAGCGCACGCGCTCCAGTTCGTCGTCAAGGCGTGCGTCGAACGGGTCGACGTTGACCGGCAGACGGCGCTCGCGCCACAGGTAGTACCACACGTCTTCGAAACCGGGCTGAATGCAGTCTTCGTCCAGCGCCAGCTTCGCGGCCAGATGTCTTAGGAAGCGTTGCGCGTCGGCAGCGGTGTAAGTGCCCGGCTCGCGCTCGTCGGCGAACAGCTCGGGGTTCTGCCAGCATGGTTCGCCGTCGGCGCGCCAGTACAGCGACATCGCCCAGCGCGGCAATTGCTCGCCCGGATACCACTTGCCCTGGCCGATATGCAGGAAGCCGTTCGCACCGTAGCGCGAACGCAGCTTGTCCATCAGCGCGACGGCATAGCCGCGCTTGGTCGGGCCGAGCGCATCGGTATTCCATTCGGCGGGGTCGCGGTCGCGCACGGACACGAAGGTCGGCTCGCCGCCCATCGTCAGGCGCACGTCCATGTCGGCCAGTTGCCGGTCCACCTGGTCGCCCATTGCGAGCACGTCGCTCCACACTTCTTCGGTGTACGGCTTCGTGACGCGCGGCGTTTCCAGCACGCGCGTGATGGACATAGTGTGGCTGAACTCGACTTCGGACTCGTCCACCGCGCCCGAGATCGGCGCGGCGCTGCCGGGTTCGGGCGTGCAGGCAACCGGAATGTGGCCCTCGCCGGCAAGCAGCCCCGAGGTCGGGTCGAGGCCGATCCAGCCCGCGCCCGGCAGATAGACTTCGCACCACGCGTGCAGGTCGGTGAAGTCGACCTCGGTACCGCTCGGTCCGTCGATCGCTTTGATGTCGGGCGCAAGCTGCAGCAGATATCCAGACACGAAGCGGGCCGCAAGGCCAAGCTGACGCAAGGTTTCAACCAGCAGCCAGCCTGAGTCGCGGCACGATCCGGCACCGCTCATGAGCGTTTGCTCGGGCGTCTGCACCCCGGGCTCCATCCGGATCAGATAGCGGATCTCGCGTTGCAGCCGCTGATTCAGCGCAACCAGAAAGTCAGCGGTGCCGGTTGGCGTGCGCTCGATGCTGTGAACGAACTGGGCAAAGCGCGGCGTCATGGGACGCTTCACGCGATAGGGCGCGAGTTCGAGCGCCAGGTCCGGCGTGTAGTCGAACGGGAACTGTTCGACGGAGGGCTCGAGAAAGAAGTCGAACGGGTTGTAGACCGCCATCTCGGCGACCAGATCGACGGTCACTTTGAACTCGCGCGTCCGGTCTGGAAACACGAGGCGCGCCTGATAGTTGGCGAACGCATCCTGCTGCCAGTTGATAAAGTGGTGAGCAGGCTCGACTCGCATCGAATACGAAAGAATCGGAGTCCGGCAATGCGGCGCGGGCTTGAGCCGCACCACTTGGGGCGACAGCGCCACCAGCCTGTCATAACGGTAATGTGTGACGTGGTTCAACGCGACGCGGATGGACACACCGGACTCCTGGTCTAGGTTGGCAGCCCGCCGAAAAAGCAAGCTTCATGCCGTTGATCTTAAAACCGCATGCCGCTACAGCCCTGCCACCGTGTGCCCTGCCCGCAGGCCATGCACCAAGGCGAGGCAATGCCGATGCACGATCATGCCCATACTGTGCGTTAAACCGGTGACGTCTGGCCGTGCGGCATGAACATTGCGCGGCATCCACGCTCCCAACTGCCACTTGCCGTCTCGGGCTTCGTCCATGAAAACCTTCCACTGCAACCGTTGCTCGCACCGCGTGTTTTTTGAAAACGTGCGCTGCGAACGCTGTGAGGCCTTGCTCGGCTACCTGCCGGAACTGCATGAAATCAGCGCTTTCGAAGATGCGGGCCAGGAGCGCTGGCGCAGCCTGCATCCGCAGGCGGACGGTGCGCTCTACAAGCAATGCCACAACTATGCAGTCGAAAACGTCTGCAACTGGATGATTCCGGCAGAGTCGCCCGATACATTGTGCCGCGCCTGCCAGTTGACCCACACCATTCCGAATCTCAGCGCGCCGGACAACCGGCTGTACTGGTATCGCCTTGAAGTCGCAAAGCGGCGCCTGCTTTATACGCTGGCCGAGTTCGGGCTCGAGGTCAAATCGCGCATTGAAGACCCCGAACAGGGACTCGCATTCGAATTTCTCGAAGACGGCGGCGACGGCTCGCGCGTGATGACGGGTCACGACAACGGGCTGATCACGCTCAACATCGCCGAGGCCGACGACGCGCATCGCGAGAAAGTGCGCACTGCGATGGGCGAACCATACCGCACGTTGCTCGGCCACTTCCGCCACGAAACGGGTCACTACTACTTCAGCCGGCTGGTGGAGAAAAGCCCGCGCTGGCTCGAGCCGTTCCGCAAGCTGTTCGGCGACGAGCGCGCCGACTACGGCGAGGCGCTCGCGGCCTACTACCGCGACGGCGCGCCCGCCGACTGGCAGGCGTCTTGCATCAGCGCGTATGCAACCATGCACCCTTGGGAAGATTGGGCCGAGACGTGGGCGCACTACATGTTGATCGTCGACGTGCTCGATACGTCGACCTCGTACGGCCTCGCGCTGCTGCCCGACGATCCGGACGCACCCACGCTGACCGACCGCACGCCCGTTGAAGACGCCAGCTTCGATAATCTGATGAGACGCTGGTATCCGCTCACGTATGCATTGAACAGCCTCAATCGCAGCCTCGGCATGCCCGACGGCTATCCGTTCACATTGGCCGCACCGGTGGTGGACAAATTGCGCTTCGTGCATCGCGTGATTGCGGAGGCGGGAAACAGGTCGCCGGTCCCGCAAGGCGCGCAGCGCGCCGCGAAGCCGGCCTGAACTTCAATACGCGACGTAAGGGCCGGCGCCGCCCGGGGTCGCCTGCTGCTCGATGGCCGCGTACACGGTGCGGCCATAGAAGAACGGCAAGCCCCAATCGAAAATCGACGAGGTGACGAACGCGGGGCCGGCCAGCAACGGCAACGCGGAGTCGTCTGGATACGTCTGCGCGACGACACTCGCATTCGCCACGCTAAAGCTCACCGCGCTTGTCGCGCCGTTCACGCCTTCTATCATCGCGCTCAACTGTGTGGTCGAAGGCGGACAGTAGTACGCATTGTTCGGACTCGCGCAAACCGGCAAAGCGTTGCTCCTGAAGAAGAGCCCCGTCGAGCCGCTGTCCAGAATGCTGCGCGAATACGTAGTGCCGTCGTGCACGGTCGTGAAGGTGCCGTTCGACGGACTCACGCCGATCACCTGCGCGCTGCCGAGCGTGTTGTTGCTCTGTGTGCCGATGCCGAACACCAGTTGCCCGCTCACCGACTGCGCGCCGCCCGTCACCGCGGGCAGGCTCAGCAACGAGCCGTTGTTGTCGGTCGCGAAGTATGGGATGGGGTTGGCGACCTGCAGCGCTTCGGCCAACGCGATCGACGTGCAGGCCGCGCCGTTGCAGCCGTAGTAAGTGCCGGGCAATGCCTGCGACACGCAATTCGCGCCGCAGTCATGCTTGAACACACCGATGCCGAGAATGCCGTTGGCCTGCAGCATGGCGGGCGTATTTCGCGCAACGCCCACGCTCGCGCAATCCGCGGGCACCGAAGCGTAGTTAGGATCGATCACCTGAATCGGCAACGACGCGGCCTTTTCGCCGGCAATCTGCAGGTCGGCCAGCTTCACGGCGCCCCACGTAAAGCCGTTGAAAAACTGCATGCATTCGGCGACCAGATGGCCCGACGCGTCCTTCTGCTGGGGAAGCGCCAGCGACGCCGGCAATTGCGCTGCGAACACGCGCACGCCCCATGAGCCGGTGTCGACGAGCACGTGGTCGATGGTCTGGCATTGCGTGGTGCCCGGCGCGCAAATCGTGAGGCTGACGAACGGCATGTTAGGCACGTTGCTCACGCCGGAGTCGACGCTCACGCGCACTGCATTGGCGGCGAGCGCTTGCGGCGTGGGCGTCGCGTTGGTCACACCGGGGCCGGCTGACGAACTGGTCGACGCATTCGGGGTTGCGCTGGCGGAGCCACCGCCGCCGCCACCGCAGGCGCTGACAAGCAGGGCGAAAAGCAGCGCGAAGAGCACGGCGCACGACATCGAAACAAGCCTGAAGGCATGACACATGGCGGCTCCCTTATCGAATCACGCTGGGGGCCACGCCCGCAGGCAGCGCTCGCGGCAGATATGCATAACCGGAGAACGCACGCAGATGTCCGCCTGAGTACACCACGAGATCGGCGCCCGAAACAGCGAGCGGTGTGTTTCTCTGCGCCGCGCTCGCCGCGACATAGGTATTGAACGACGTGCCGAGTACGCTCTTGAGATCGGGCAAGGTCGGCCCTTCCCACGCGACGCCGAACACCATGCCGTTGGCCGTCACGTATTCGCGCACGAGCGTGCCGGAGGGCAGCGTGATCGCATGCACCGAATACGCGTTCTGCGTCGATGCGGTTCGTGCGACCGCATGCATACGCGCGCCGTCGTTGTCGACACTGCTTGCGTTCTCGCCCAGCGTCGCATGAGCGGCCAGCGGCAACGCGCAGCCCGCCCCGAGCATTGCGCCGGCAATGCCGATTGAAAGCATCGGTTTCAAGAGAATTCCTTCGAGGTGAGATGCTCGCGACATGCCGTGGCCGTCGCGAACGCGAAACTAAACGCGCAACTCGGGCAGGCAGATTGCGTTAACGCCGCTCAGGTGCTTGCTCAGGTGCGTGAATGCGTCTACGGAGTGGCGGCGCGAAACTTTAGCGGCGAGGGTGTCGCCGGCCAATCGTTTGCGTGGGAATTTGAACGCGTCGGCAAAAAAGCGCCGGTTTGCGGCGTTTGACGCTCATGCAACGGCACGCCGCCGGCACTGCTTGCCGGCGAGTTCGAAGGGGCGGGCGCGTTTGAAACGAACGGCCGCGCGGAAAAGGATTGGCCACGAAGAGAAATACGCAGGCCATACGCACAAAAGCAGCCGATGTAAGCGCGCGTTGAACTCAGAGGCCGCCTGAAAACTAGCGGCGCACGAAAAAGCCGCGAACGGCTCGCCGGATTCCGACGAGCTTTCGCGGCTTCGGCTTGCGTGCGGCATGAGCCGCACGCAAGCGGTTCACGACCAACGTGCTTATGCCTTCGGCTGCTGTTGCTGTTGTTGCTGCAACAGCGAGCGCAATTCCTGCACGTTTTCTTCGACGCGTTTTGCGATTACCGCATACGACTCCGCCTGCGTCTGATAGGCCGCCTGCGCGAGCTGCTGCATGTCCGCGAGCGACTTGTGCAGGCTTTGCTGGATCAACTCGGCGGTTTTCGCGGAAGGCGCGGCGCCGCTCGCCGATAACTGACCGGTCAGCGACTGCAATTCGGCAAGCGTGGTACGCAACATCTCGGCCTGCTTCTGCGCGAGCGACTGCATGCCCTGGAACGCGGTCTGATTCGCCTGAACCAGTGCTTCAACGTCCTTGCGCCGCGCTTCCATGATCGCGGGCACGTCGAAGCCGGGCAGCTTGAACTGCTCCAGCATTTTGGTGAAATCGCCAAACGGATTGGCGGTATCAGGTCGGTCCATGCGAAATCCTCCTTTACGGTTGAACGACGCGAGCGGCGCTGCGCCACATGATTCACGCGAGGCAGGCACCGGCTCTTCCGGTGCACCACGCCCCAAAGCCGCTTTGCGCGGCACTGGGGTCGGACGGCACATTGCGCCCATCATGCGCCATCCGCCGTCAATGCGCCAGCGCACATACCGTTCCCGCACGCGGCGCAATGGCCGGTAAGCCGACGACCTCGTGATCGGCTATGCGCACAACAGGCGTATGGCCGCGTTCGCTGCATAGCGTTGGTTCTCCCACATTGCCGCTCATTGGCCGCTTTTTCGTCTTCCCTCGGGTGATTACGATAAAGACTGTTGAAACGCCAGTGCGGGTGAAGCATGCGTTATCCAGTGGATGTTGCCGTTGCCGCCGCTTTGCTCGTGCTCGTGCTTTGCTGCGTCATCGCGCTTGCCTTGCGCTGATCGCGCGAGCCCCGCGCGCCACGTGCAATTGCGCGCGTCTTCCCTCTTCTTCAGCCCTCCTTCCCGCCGTTCTGAAACGCCCGTTCGGCGCGTGACATGGTTCGAAATAGTTGTTCGATGGAGTCGGCAAAGCCCCTGCCGCATACTTCGTTTCGCTGCCGGTGCGTACGAAACAGCACGCATGAGATCACGAACGCTTCATGTGCGCCCCCTGTCGCCGATGATCACGATCCTCCGGTTCCCGGTCATCGCAAGGCAGGCTCGAACATTACGCCACCGCGTGCCGACTACAGGACGCATCATGTTCACTTCGATCAAGCTCATCCAGAAACACTCGCCCGTTTTGCGCGCCTCGCGATGGTCAGCGCCAGCGCGGTGCTGAGCGGTTGGACGAGCGGCAACATCGCTGGCGGAGCGCGGCCGTCGCACAGCCGGCGGTGCGTCCGGACAACATCTACGTGTGCACGTTCGCCGCGCAGGCGGACGAGGTGAAGCTCGACGGCGGGATGCTGGAGAAACTGAAGACGCAAATGGCCGGCTCGTCCGCGGCACCAAAGCAGGCCGACGACGCCGCACAAGTGCGCGAGCAGCTTGCCAACCAGATCGTCGATGAGCTGCAGTCGAAGGGGTCGCGCGCGATCCGCTCAGACGTCCCCGCGCCCGCCGACCAGAACGTGCTGATGGTGCAAGGCAGCTTCGATACCTTCGACGCGGGCAACCGGCGCCGTCGCGTGTTGATCGGCCTGGGTGCGGGCAAGAGCGAGGTCAGCAGCTCGGTGCGGATCTTCTACACGCCCGCAGGCGGCGCGCCGCGGCTCGTGCAGAGCTTCACCGCGAACGCCGACAGCGGCAAGGCGCCTGGCATACTGGAGACGGCGGGCGTGCCGCAGCCGCGCCAGGCGGCCCGCACGAGTTCAGTTCCTGTCGCGCCAGAGATTGCGCATCAACGCGAGCAGAACGTTAGGCGCGGTGCCCTTCTGGCAGTAGCCGTCGAAATTGTGGCGGCCGCGGCCGGTTTCGCGCACGTGCTGCTCGTCGAGCGAGGTGAACGCAACAATGCCGAGGCTAGGCGTGGGCAGATAGTTGCGCAACGCGCTCGCCGTATCGTAGCCGTCGCGCTCCGGCATCATGATGTCGAGCACGACCACGTCGGGTACCCAATCTTTCACACAGGTGAGTGCTTCGTTACAACCGTTCGCCGCGCGCGCTTCCACGCCTTCGTACGACAGGTAGGTGGCGAGCGCTTCTGCCGCGCCCTGATTGTCGTCGACCACCAGCACCCGCGGCACCTCGTGCAAGACCCTCACCTGGCGGGCGCTCCACCTTTGACACGTTGTTCGGGACATGTATGACGATTTGCATGAGAAAACTCTCGCAGCGCAGCAAGTGGCATACCAGTCAGCCGCGCCGACGGCGCTGACGTCAGGGCATTAATGCGCCGCGGCCGCCCCGGTGAATCACGGGAAACCGTCCACCACCCGTTCGGGTTGGCGCGCGGCTTAGTGCGAGGCGCTAACCGGAGCGCAAGCCGTCGGCGCAGCGACTTTGGCGCGGGTCGCCGACGGCGCGCGGCTTCGGCTAGCCAAACGTGAACGCATAGGCACTCACGCCCGCATCGAGGAACTGGATTTCGAACGTTCGATCCTCCACCGGGCCGCTTTGCCGCACCAGTTGATAAAGCCGCTCTTTGTCGATCACGCCTACGCCGTTCGCGTCCGTGTCCGCGCCATGCGACGCGCCCGGCGCTTTGCCGTCGATCGTCACTTTGAAGCGCACGGGCTTGCCGTCCGCCATCGGCCCTAACACCAGATGCAGGTCGCGCGCGTGAAAGCGGTACGCGATCTTCGCGCCGCTGCGTCCCGATTGCGCGCGCTCGCCCATCACGTCCCACTCGCCTTCGAGGCTCCAGCTTCCGGTGGCCAGACGCGCGGGGCTGCTGTAAGCGCGAAGCACGTCGGGCGCCAGCGTTTCCGGCGAAGCGAAACCCTCGGCCTGACGATAACCGACGTACGTCTCGCCCGAGCGCAGGTCGCGCGGATCGGCGGCGGCTTCGATGCCCGCGGCCTTCGCGGTGCCCGCGGGCGCGGGCAGTGCCGGGTGGCCGGCGTCGGCCAGCAATTGACGGATCACCTCTTCGGACTTCTCGTATCCGCCTTCGCCAAAGTGGTGATAGCGGATCTGGCCACGCGCATCGACGATATAGAAGGCCGGCCAGTACTGATTGCCGAAAGCCTGCCACACGGCAAGGTTGTTATCGATGGCAACCGGATAGTCGATGTGCAGATCGGCCGCCGCGCGCTTCACGTTCGCGATGTTGTGCTCGAACGCGAATTCCGGCGAGTGCACGCCTATCACGACGAGCCCCTGATCGCGATACCGGTTCGACCACGCCTTCAGATACGGCAGCGTGCGCAGGCAGTTGATGCACGAATACGTCCAGAAATTGACGATCACCACTTTGCCGCGCAGGTCGCTGCTTTTCAGGGGCGGCGAGTTCAGCCAGTCAACGGCGCCCGACAGCGAAGGCAACGCGCCTTCCGCCGGCAGTGAAAGCGGCGCGGCAAGGGGGATCGGTCGGGCCAGGGCGGCGGAGTCCGCATTGGTGCTGACTCTCAGGAGCGCGGTGGCGTACGCCGCGCGAGATTGGCTGGGCGGGAGATCGGCAGGCTGCCAATCGGCGGGCTTCAAGTCGGTGGGCTTTAAGTCGGTGGGCTTTAAGTCGGTGGGCTTCAAGTCGGCGGGCTCGAAATCGGTGGTCCTTGAATCTGTGGTCCTTAACTCGGTCGGCTTCAAATCGGTGGGCCTTAAAGCGGCGCGCGGTGCGTCCGCCCGCAATGAATCCGTGCGCTCCGATTTCTCGCCCGCCGGTTCGCCCCGCTGGGCCGCCCCGCGCGGCGACCACCGCTGCACCAGCTTGTCCTCAATGCCAGTCGTATTGACCGACGGCAACAAGGCCAACGCCCGCGTATCCAGACCCAGCGCGATTGCGCCGGCCGACAGCACCACCGCCGCGCCGACCACCTGACGCACGCGCTCACTCACGCCATACGAGCGGCGCAGTACCGCGACGAGCCGCCCGCCGATTGCGAGGACGATCGCAAGCGAAACCGCCGCGCCCGCCGCGAACGCAAGCAACGGCAACACGCTCGCGCCGCCCGGCCGATGCAGGATCACGCCGGTCATCACCAGCCCGAGAATCGGGCCCGCGCACGGCGCCCACAGCAAGCCGGTCGCGACGCCCAGGCCGACGGACGACAGCACGCTCGGCTCGCCGCCGTCGCGGCGCACCGCGTCGTCAAGACGATTACCCGCGCTCACGAGCGGATGCGTGAGCCGCTCGGCTATCGACGGAAACAGCAGCGCCGCGCCGAACAGTGCGAAGAACACGAGCGCGATCCAGCGGCCATATTCATTCACATGCGCGACCCAGGCGCCGCCAGCCAGAGCGAGACTCGCGACGGCGGCGAACGTCAGCGCCATGCCGGCGAGGAGCGGCAAACCGTGGCGCACGAACGACTGATCGACGCGCGCGAACACGAGCGGCACAACCGGAAGAATGCACGGACTGACGATGGTGAGCATGCCGCCGGCGAAGGCGAGAAGTATGAGCAGCATAACAATGTCCTTTCGTTCAATGACCTGGTCGGCCCGCACCGGCTGCATGAACGGCATAGGCAGCGAGGGCCGGGTGGCGGATACCGGATGAGTGCATTGAACTGCCGGCACGTATCGGGCTTGTGTCGGCGAAGACGAGGTTGTGCAAGCTCATGTATCGAGGGACGCATAGATACAGTGCGACACAAAAACAGCCGTCCGCCCACGCGCGCCCGCGGCCGCGCGCGGATGGCTTTGTATCGCAACGTATCGGCACGCGGCGCGGACACACAACGTTGCGCAGACACGCGAGAGACGACACACGGCAGATACGTGGGCGGCGTCCAATGACGTCATGCTTGCCGATTTACCTACGCGCACACCGCGCGTCTCATGCAAAGGACGATTCATCATGCCTACCCGACTCAAAACCCTCGCCACCATCGGCTCGTTCGTCGCGCTCGCGCTGGTCGCGAGCCTCGTCGGCACGCGTGGCGGCGCCATCAGCGCCGCCGAACGCAACATGCCGGCCACGCCGCAAATAACGGGCATCGACAAATGGATCAACAGCACGCCGCTCACGCTGCCCGAGTTGCGCGGCAAAGTCGTGCTGGTCGATTTCTGGACCTACTCGTGCATCAACTGCGTGAACACACTGCCCTACGTGAAGAACTGGTACAACCAGTACGCCAGTCAGGGGCTGCAGGTCATCGGCGTCCACACGCCGGAATACCCGTTCGAACGCAACGCGGGCAATGTCAGCGCCGCCGTCAAGAAGTTCGACATCCGTTATCCGGTGGCGCTCGACAACGAATACGCGACATGGAACGCGTTCAACAACCAGTACTGGCCCGCGGTGTATCTGCTGGACAAGCAGGGACACGTCGTCTACAGCCATTTCGGCGAAGGCGACTATGCACAAACGGAAGCAAAGATTCGCGAGTTGCTGGCGCAACCCGGTTGATGCAACGCCGCGTGAGGTGTTGACGCCGCCATGCCCGCCTGCGAGCATGCGGCAATCGAAATCAGACAAGGCGCCAGGCGAGCCCATGCGAGCACCCAACCATCTGAACGCGCTGCGCGCTTTCGAGGCCGTCGGCCGGCACCTGAGCTACGTTGCCGCCGCCGAGGAACTGCACGTGACGCCGGCCGCAATCGGCCAGATGATTCGCGGGCTGGAGGAGACGCTCGACATCGAGCTGTTTCATCGCTCGACGTCGGGCGCGTCGCGGCTCGTGCTGACCGACGCCGCGCGCGCGGCCATGCCGGAATTGCAGGCCGGCTTCGAGTTGCTCGCACAGGCCGTCGAGCGGGTCAAGGCAAGCAAGGCACGCATTACCGTGACGGTTACGGTGCCCCCGGCGCTGGCGGACAAATGGTTTCTGTATCGCGTGGAGCGGTTTCAGCGCAAGTATCCGCGCTACGATCTGCGTATCGACCTGTCGTTGAGACTTGTCGACTTCACCGCCGATAGAGTCGATGCCGGCATTCGTTACGGGACCGGCCACTGGCCCGATCTGGCTGCGACCTTTCTGATGCGCGACGAGTTCTTCCCCGTTTGCAGCCCCGCGCTGCTCGAGGGCGAGCATCCGCTCAGGACACCGGCGGACCTGAACCACCATCCGCTGATCCACGACATTTCGATGCGCGCCGCACCGGCGTTTCCCACCTGGCGCTCATGGGTGCAGAAGACGGGCAACGCGGGCGTGGTCAATTGCGACCGGGGCTTGCAGATCAACGACTCGGCCGCGGCGATTCACACGGCGATCTCGGGCAACGGAGTGGCGCTCGGCAGAACCTGTCTTGTCGAGCGCGACATTGCGGAAGGCCGGCTGGTGCGGCCGTTCCCGCAAGCGCAGAGCTGCGACCTCGCCTATTACGTGGTGCATAGAAAAGACAACGGCAGCGAGCCCGCGGTGGTGGCCTTCAAGGAGTGGCTTCTTGCCGAAGCCAACGCCAGATGATCGCCCCCGCGTGGGCTGCGCGCGCAGCGCGCTGCGCATGGCAGGCGTCGGCGCGCCACGCGGGTATTCACTGCCTATGCGCTATTCGTGCCGCCAGTCCTCTTTAGCGCCAGTTGCTTGCGGTATGCCTCGACCGGCAAGCCGCCCCAGCCCCAGTTCTCCATGTCGACTTCCTCGATCACGACGAAGGTGGCTTCCAGCGGCTTGTTCAGCACGTCCAGCAACAGGTGACTGACGCCGCTTATCAAGCGCGCTTTTTCCTCGGCGGTGACCGCGTTTGCGCCGGGCGTGTTTCCCTCGCGCGTGACCTGAATCGTGACGATAGGCATGTCGTTCTCCGTGGCAAAGGCGGGCGCCGCGAACCGGCGCCCTGTTCGTTGTCGATGCTTCAGTGGCCGGCGCTCTGGCCGCCGTCGACGTGCAGGATCTCCCCTGTCACGAACGGCGCGGCGTCCAGATACAGCACCGCCTGCACGATGTCGCCCATTTCGCCCATACGTCCCACCGGATGCAGCGCGCCCAGCGCCGCGTGCGTTTCGACCGGGTGCATAGGCGACTTGATGACGCCAGGCGATACCGCGTTCGCGCGAATGCCGGCCTTGGCGTACTCGATCGCGATGGACTTGGTGGCCGCATTCAAACCGCCCTTTGTGAGCGAGGCCAGCACCGAAGGCACGCCGCTGATCGCATGGTCCGTGAGACTGGTTGTGATGGTGACGATATGCCCGCTCGAGCGTTTTTCCATTTCGGCAATCGCAAGCTGCGTGATGTGGAAGAAGCCGTCAAGGTTCACGCCTTTCACCAGCGCGTAGTCGTCGGACGTATAGCTCGTGAACGGCTTGGCGACAAACACGCCTGCATTGTTGACGAGCGTGTCGATGCGGCCGAAGCGCGCCACGCCCTCCGCGATCACGCGGCGCGCGGTGGCCGGATCGGCAATGTCGCCTGCCACCGTGACGATGTTTTCATCGTCGACCGGAGTAATGCTGCGTGCCGTTGCGACCACGCGGTAACCGCGCTGACGGAACGCCTTGACCAATTCTGCGCCAATGCCTTGCGAGGCGCCCGTCACCACTGCGACTTTTTCCGACGTATTCATGTTGTGCTCCAAAGTTGTCATCAGATTCAGAAAATGAGGGCTGGCTGCAAGACCGGCTGCCGCCTGACGCGGGTGTCTTGCAGTGCGCCCTCGGTGACTGAACTATCGGCTTTGCGCGGCCATTGAACAAACGAGAAGATCTGCGTCGGCGGAAAAGAAAAACTACGGCGGTCGCGGCGGGGGGGAAATCCGAGGGGTTGCGGTTGCCGCTGCCGCTGCGGTTCCGGCGAGGACAAATTCCGGCGCACGGCAGCAAGCGCAGGCGAGCTACGCCCGGCTGCGGAACACGTGAACAACACGCGTGAGACAGGTGCGGCGTCCAGGCACGGGGCATGCACAGAACAATCCAGCGCCGCGGCCCTGCCTGCCGGCCCGGCGGGACCGGCTGCCCGAACCGGCCGCGGCGCATCTTCACGTTCAATGGCGAGGCGGTTATGAACAAGGTCTCATCGCCCGGACGGGCACCCAGCAAACACGCACGGTTGAGCAACGTTTTCACCGTGGTCGTCAACGCGGGCAAGCGCTTCATGTCGGACCGCTGCCCGATGATGGCGGCGAGCGTCGGTTTCTATTCGGCTTTCTCGCTCGCGCCGACGCTCCTGATGGTGCTCGCGGTCGCAGGCTGGTTTTTCGGCGAAGACGCGGCGCGCGGGCGCCTGTTCGATCAGATGCGGGGCATTCTCGGCAAGGACGCCGCCGAGGCCATGCAGACCATCGTCGAACACGCGCATCGCGCGGACGGCAGCGGCATTGCCGCCGTGGTGTCGGTCGTGCTGTTGATAATCGGCGCGTCAGCGACCTTCACGTCGCTGAATACCGCGCTCGACGTGGTGCTCGAGGCAGAGAAAGACGTCAAGAGCAAGAGCAGCATCACGTGGCTCGTGCGTACGCGGCTCGTGTCGGTGAGCATGGTGCTCGGCCTGGGCTTTCTGCTCGTGGTGTCGCTGGTGCTGGATACCGCAATCACCTACGCAGGCCACGCGATATTCGGCAATTCGCCGCTCGTCATCGTCACTGCGGTGCTGCAAACGGTACTCGGACTGATCGTGCTGGGCGCCGCCTTCACGGCCCTGCTCCGCTGGATGTCCGACGCGAAAGTCAGTCTCACGCACGCGGCGATTGGCGGGATGACAGCGGCGGTACTGTTCTCCGCGGGCCGGCACCTGTTCGGGCTGTACCTCACGCATGCAGGAACGGCCAGTTCGTTCGGCGCCGCAGGCTCGCTCGCCGTGCTGATGATGTGGCTGTACTTTTCGGCGGCGGTATTCCTGTTCGGCGCCGAAACCACCGCCGAACTCGCGGGCCGCAACGAGGCAAAGGACGAGCACAAAGACCGGCCGTTATCGGTCGGCGCGGCGCGCTCGCGCGGCTGAACGCCAACGCGGTTGAACGTCAGCCCGGTTAGTGCTGCACGCCCCAGCGCCGCACTGTGACGCGTTCCAGCGTATCGAACACCAGATGCTCGATCAGCAGTCCGATGACGATAACCGCCGCCAGCCCCGCGAAAACGCGGTCCGTGTACAGCTCGTTGCGATTCTGGAAAATGTACCAGCCCAGCCCGCCGTTGCCGGAACTCGCGCCGAACACCAGTTCCGCCGCGATCAGCGTGCGCCATGCAAATGCCCAGCCTACGCGCAGGCCAGCCAGTATCGAAGGCAATGCTGCCGGCACCAGGATCAGCAGCACGTGGCGCACTCCCGTCAGGCCGTAGTTGCGCCCCGTCATGCGCAGCGTGGCCGGCACCGACTGGAAACCGGAGTAGGTGTTGAGCGCGAGCGGCCACAGCACCGAATGCACGAGCACGAATAGCAGGCTGCCGGTGCCGAGCCCGAACCAGAGCAATGCAATCGGCAATAGGGCTATGGAAGGCAACGGGTTGAACATCGCGGTCAGCATGGACAGCAGATCGCGGCCCACCCGCGTGGAGACCGCGAGCGACGTCAGCACGAACGCGAACGCCGCACCTAGCAGATAGCCGCGCAGCAGTACCGACATCGACACCGCAGTCTTTTGCAGCAATTCGCCGGACCACACGCCTTGCGCAAAGGCGGTGACGGTTGCCCCGAAGGTGGGCAGCAGCAGGTCGTTATTGACCACGCGGGCGGCGACTTCCCATACGGCGATCAGAACCAGCGCGATCAGCGCCTTGCGCAGCCAGCTTTGCGCGAAAACGCGCTTGCCGAGCGGCAACGGCGCTTCGAGCACGAGTTCGCCGAGCGGTTCCAGCGGACGCTCGTATTCGTCGCGAATGGGCGGCAGCAAGGTCGTGGAGTTGGCGGAGGCGGCAGGCGAACTCATTGCACGGCCTCCGTTTCCTCGAACAACAGGTTGTGAATGCGCGCCACGCTGCGCTGAAAATCGCTGCGTCCAAAACTGTCGTGCGAGTACTGGTGACTGTTGAGCTCCGCACGCACGCGGCCCGGATGCGGCGATAGCAGCAAAATGCGGTTGCCGACCACCAGCGCTTCTTCGATCGAATGCGTGACAAAGAGCAGCGTGAAATTCACCTCTTCCCACAAACGCAGCAGTTCCTCCTGCATTTTGCGGCGTGTCAGTGCGTCGAGAGCCGCGAACGGTTCGTCCATCAGCAGCACGCGCGGCTGCATCGCGAGTGCCCGCGCAATCGCCACACGCTGTTTCATGCCGCCCGACAACGTATGCGGATACGCATTTGCAAACGCGGAGAGACCGACCTTGTCGAGGTAATGCAACGCACGTTCATTCGCTTGCGCACGCCCGAGCTTCTTTGCGACCCTCAGCGGAAAGGCCACGTTTTGCAGCACGGTCTTCCACGGCGGCAACTGGTCAAACTCCTGGAAAACGACGATGCGGTCGGGGCCCGGGCCGCGCACGACTTGAGCGTCGAGCGAAATGGTGCCCGACGTGGGCTCGATAAATCCACCCACCGCCTTGAGCAGCGTCGACTTGCCGCAACCCGACGGTCCGAGCAGCACGAAGCGGTCGCCGCCGTAAACGTCGAAGCTGACATCGTGCGTCGCGCGCACAGTGCGCTCGCGCGTGCGGTATTCGAGGCTGACGTTCTCGACCGACAGCAGCTTCTGGCTTGCGGCCGGAGCGTCGTGCAAAGCGCGGCCACCGCGCTTTGCATGTTCGGGAAAGAGTAGCGTGGGATTAGCCACCATTGGATCGCTCCCAGGTTGCGGACTGCGCGGACAGCTCAGCACTGCGCCGCACTGCACTGAAGTAGGAAATGCAGAGCGTCATGCTCAACTGCCCTCTGCGGTTGCGGGGTCGTCGAAGAAATACGCCTTCCATGACTTCGGCTCGTTGCGGATCGCGCCGACGCGGTACATGAACTGCGCCAGACCCAGCGTGTTCTGCGGCGCAATCTTGAACTGCACCTGCGGATTCGTGATGATCCTCAACAGCAGCGCGCGGTCGATCTTCGACTTGTTCACGCGCAGATAAATGTCCGCGGCGGCTTCAGGGTTCGCGGCGATAAAGCGCGACGCATCGGCGAGCGCATCGACAAACGCGCGGTACGTCTTCGGATTGTTGTCGCGGAATTTCTCGGTCGCATAGAGCACCGTTGCGGAACTTGGGCCGCCGAGCACATCGTACGAATTGAGCACGATATGCGCCTTCGGATTGGCCGCGAGTTCCTGATCCTGAAACGGCGGATTGCCGAAATGGCCGGTAATTTCGGTGCCGCCGGCAATGATCGCCGCTGCGGCATCGGGATGCGGCAGCGCCTGCGTGTATTTGTCGAGGCGGTTGTACTCCTTGTCGCCCCAACGCTTTGCGGCCGCGTATTGCAGCACGCGCGACTGCACGGACACGTTCACCGCCGGCACCGCGATGCGGTCTTTCGCGCTGAAATCAGCAATGCTTTTGACGTCCGGATTGTTGCTCACGAGGTAGTACGGCAGATTGCCGAGCGAAGCCACGCCCTTCACGTTCTGCTTGCCATGCGTGCGGTCCCAGATTGTCAAAAGCGGGCCCACGCCTGCGCCCGCAATATCCACGGCGCCCGACAGCAAGGCGTCGTTGACGGCTGCGCCGCCCGAGAGCTGCACCCAGTCCACCTTGATATCGACGCCCTGTTTGCGGCCTTCCTTTTCGATGAACTGCTGGTCGCGCGCCACGTTCAGGAGCAGATAGACAATGCCGAACTGCTCGGCAATCCGGATCTGTCCTTCGGCATGAGCCGGCGCCGCTGCGCTCATACCCGCAGCGCCGACTGAAACGGCCAGCAAGGTGGCGGCAATACGGCGAGTGAGGCGACTAACACGACTAACGCGACTGACAAGCGTCGAGCGTGCAGCGGTCGGGTAAATCCTGGCGAACATCTAAACTCCGGTCGGCGAGTGGTATTGAGTGTCTGTCTTGCGTCGAACGGCAACGCACTCATCGTGAGGGACGATCAGAACGGCACGTCGCCTTCAATCGTCGTGCGATAGAGTTTGCGGCGCAGATGGTCGGGCGTGCCGGCCGCGAGGTGCATCAGCGAGCGGTTGTCCCAGAACACCATGTCGTGTTCGGCCCAGCGGTGCCGGTACACATGCTCGGCCCGCACGCTATGCGCGAAAATTTCGTTGAGCAGTTGCTTGCTTTCGTCTTCGGGCAGGCCGATCACGCGGGTCGTGAAATGCTCGCTCACGAACAGCGCCTTCCGCCCCGTCTCCGGATGCGTGCGTACGATCGGATGCTGCACCGGCTTCACTTGCGCAATCTGTTCGGGCGACAGATTCGGCCGCCACGGGCTGCGCTTTTGCAGTTCGGCATATTTGGCAAGATAGGTGTGCTCGGCCGTGCGTCCCTCCACCGCGCTGCGCAAATGCGCGGGCAACGTGTCCCATGCGAGGTGCATGTTGGCGAACAACGTATCGCCGCCTTCAGCCGGCAATTCCTGCGCGTGCAGCAGCGAGCCGAGGCTCGGTTTTTCCTTGTACGAGAGGTCTGAATGCCAGTAGTGACCGGCATCGCCGAGCCCGATCGGCTTGCCGTTTTCGACGATGTTCGACACCACCAGCACTTCGGGATAGCGGGGCAACTGGAACTGGTGCAGCACGTGTATCTGCAGCGGACCGAAACGGCGGCTAAAGGCGATCTGCTCGTCCGGTGTAATGCGTTGATCGCGGAACACCAGCACATGATGATCGAGGTGCGCCCGGTGAATGCGCGCGAAATCCTGCTGATTGAGCGGCTTGCTCAGATCGAGCCCGAGCACTTCGGCGCCGACGGGGCCGTCGAACGGGCGAATTTCAATCGGCTGACTGGCGATCGCGCCGCCGGCATGGCGGCTGTCGTGGGCGGCGGTGGAGGCAAAAGCTGTCGTCACGGGACACTCTTCGTCGTATCTGTTCGCGGGGCGCCGGCTCGGCGCAGTCAGACGAATGTACCGGCGTGCAGGCGCGAGGACAACGAAGCAAATGCGATACGGTTATCTGCTGGAGTGATAAACCCGATGTTGCGGCGTGCAACGGTCCGCGCAAACGGCGTTGCGCTCGCGGCTCAAAGGCGGCCTGGACGCGGATCGGGCACGAAGCCGTCGCGATTGGGCATCGTCACGCGCGGCAGCGAAGCCGCGTCGAGTCGCGCATCGGCAGGCACGATGCCGTTCTGATTCAGCAGGAAGGCACTCACCGCATACACTTCGTCAGCGGAAAGCGATTCGGGCGCGTTGTACGGCATCGCGCGGCGTATGTAGTCGAAGAGCGTCGTTGCATACGGCCAATAGCTGCCCACCGTGCGCTTTGGCTTCGCGCTCGACAACGTGCCCTTGCCACCTACGAGTGCATCGCCGAGGCCGCCTTCGCCGTGTGCGCCGTGGCACGCCGCACATTTCGCGGCGAACACCCGTGCGCCTGTGGCGACGTCGCCGCTGCCTGGCGGCAGGCCGTGGCCGTCCGGCGCCACGTCGATGTTCCAGGGCGCAATGTCTGCTTCCGTGAGCGGGGTACCAACGCCGTGCGCCAAGCCGGCATTGCGCGCATCGGGCCTGTTATCGCGCTGGCCAAGCGAGCAGCCCGCGAGCGCGATCAGAGCAACGACAGCAACCCGCGCAGCCGGCATGATCCGCAGCGGATTCCGTAGCGAACGACGCTCACGCATTGCGCACCTCGCCATCCGCCTGCACGCGCCACTGCTGGATTGCGTTGTAGTGGTACTGCGAATTGAGCCCGCGCGCGGCAACCAGTTGTTCCCGCGTGGGCTGCACGTAGCCGGTGGAATCGGTGGCGCGAGACAGCAGCGCGGCGGGCGCGCCATCCCAGCGCCAGTCCGCTTCGAAGCGCGTCAGCGCGCGGTCGGCGGGCACCCCATCTAGCCGCGCGAGCCGCCAAGACGCGCCGCCGTCCGTGGAAACCTCGACCTTGCGGATGGTGCCGCGCCCGGACCATGCAATGCCGCTAATCGGGTAATAACCGTGCGTGGTGAGGCGATGCCCCGGCGAGGGCCGCGTGATAACTGACTTCGCATCCATCTCGAACACGAACTGACGTGCCGTGCCGTTCGCGAGCAGACTCGTGTACTTCGACGTCTCCTCGCGCGTTTGCAGCGGCGCGTCGACCACTTTCAGCCTGCGCAGCCATTTGACGTTGGTATTGCCCTCGAAGCCGGGCACGATGAGGCGCAGCGGATAACCGTTCTCGGGCCGCAGGCGCTCGCCGTTCTGCGCGTAGACCACGAGCGCGCGCTCCAGAATGCGCTCGAGCGGCAGGCTGCGCGTCATCGCCGCCGCGTCGGCGCCTTCTGCCAGCAGCCAGGCGCCGCGCTGGGCACGGGTAAGCGCGGATACACCGCCCACCTCTTCGAGCAATGTCGAAAGGCGCACGCCCGTCCATTCGCAACACGACAGCAAACCGTGGGTCAGTTGCACCGGCAGGCCGCTCGGGCCGTTCCATTCGCTACCGGTATTGCCGGAACATTCAAGGAAGTGAATAGCCGACTGCGCCGGCAGGCGCAGCAGGTCGTCCATCGTGAAGAGCTTCGGCGTACGCACGAGGCCATGAATCGTCAGACGGTGCTGGTCCGGATCGATGTCGGGCACGCCGCCGTGATGGCGTTCGTAGACGAGGCCATTCGGAGTGATGGTGCCGTAGAGGTCCGCCAGCGGCGTCATCGACGAAGCGGCGCCGGGCAGCGGCCATGCGCGGGCGCTTCGGCGCACCACCGTCGCCTCGCGCGGCGACGGCACGCCATACGGATGCTCGAGCACCGGCGCGCCGGGCACGCGGCTGGAGGGCGCGATCTCGAGCGGCTTGAGCAACTCGCTTGCCGCCGCAGCTTGTGACGCGACGAGGCTGCCCGCCGCAAGCCGTCCAAGCAGACGGCGGCGGCCAGGCGATGGAAGCGGACGGGACGGCGTTTGGCCAGGGCTCATTGTGGCAGCGGCGCTTCATTGAGAAGTCGACGATGCTAGCAATGCGCGCGCTCGCGGCCAAACGATCAATCGTGATATGCAATGCAGCGAATCCAGGTTCGCTCTACTCGACCGTGGCCGCCGGCACCTGCATCAGATTGCGCAGCGTCAGTCTTGCCTCCAGCCCGCCGCCGGCCCGGTTGCGCAGTTCGAGCGTTGCATCCATCGCCAGCGCGAGTTGACGCGCGATCGCAAGGCCAAGACCTGTGCCGCCCGTTTGACGGTTGCGCGAACCTTCGAGCCTGTAGAACGGCTGGAACACATTTTCAAGCGAATCAGCAGGAATGCCGGGGCCGCGGTCGAGCACCGAGATGGTGGCCTGCTGGTCTGCGGACATGGCAATCTGTATCTGCGCCGCGCCGCCGAACTTCAACGCGTTATCCACCAGATTGCCGACGATGCGCCGCAGCGCCTGCGGGCGTGTCATCACCGGCGTGCCGAAGCGGCCTTCCAGCGAGACGTCCTGATCCGCATCCACGTAATCGCACACGAGACTGTCGAACAGCGCATCCGGATCGATGCGGCGCGGCATTTCGGTCGCGCCGTGCAAGGTGCGCGCGTAGGTAACGCCTTCTTTTACGAGCGCCTCCATTTCCTGCAAGTCCTGACGCAGTTTCGCGCTTTCCGGTTCGCCGTCCATCATGTCGACACGCAGACGCATGCGCGTGATCGGCGTTTGCAGATCGTGCGAAATGGCCGCCAGAATCTGCATGCGCTCGGTCACATACATCGCAATACGTTCCTGCATCGCATTGAATGCGCGCGCCGCGCGCGCGACTTCCGAAGGCCCGCTTTCGCTGAGCCGCCCGGCCTTGAGGTCGGGGCCGAGCGCATCCGCAGCAACCGCCAGTTGATGCAGCGGGCGCGTGGCCGTGCGCACCGCGAACCAGCAGCAGCCGAGCAGCACGGCGAGTTGCAGCAGCAGCACGAGCGGCAGCCATTGCGAGAGCGGCGCGCCGGACATCGGACGCATGTCGATGGTAAGCGGCGTGCCGTCACGCAGTTTCAGGTGGACCTGCAGGCGTTCACGGTCGCCGGGCACCGCATTGACTGTGAGCGGGTAGCTGGTGCCGATGCCTTCGGCAATGGAACGCGCGACGCGCGCCGACAGGTTCGCATCCACGGGGCCGCCGCTCACGCCCGGACCCAGCACGAACTCGTAGCTGCGCCGCGCGAGCCGCGGCAGCCACTGAGCGCGTTCGTTCGCCGGCAGGTGATCGAGCAGCGCCACCGAGCTCGCGACCTCGCGCTCGATGTAGCCCATCATCACGTTCGTCATGGTCTGGTCGCGTTCGGTCATGGTGAGCCAGAACGACAACGCCTGCGCCGACGCGAGCCCGACAAACAGAATCACGGTCAAACGCGCGAACAGCGTGCGCGGCCAGTGCAGCGACGCAAGCAGCTTCATTGCTGATCCTCGATTACCTGCACGGCGGCCGAAAACACATAGCCCTCGCTGCGCAGCGTCTTGATGTAACGCGGTTCGCGCGCGACGTCGCGCAAACGCTGACGCAGGCGGCTCACCATCAGGTCGATCGAGCGGTCGAACGGATCTGACTGACGGCCTTGCGTCAGGTTGAGCAGTTGATCGCGCGTCAACACGCGCTGCGGATGGTCGAGAAACACGCGCAGCAAGCGGTATTCGGCGCCGCTGAGCGCCACCATGGTGCCTTCCGGATCGAGCAGATGGCGCGCCGTGGTGTCGAGCCGCCAGTCGCCGAAGCCGAGCATCTGCGCGCTTTCCGTCACCTGCATGCCGGGCGGCAGCATGCGCGCGCGGCGCAGCACGGCGCGGATGCGCGCGAGCAGTTCGCGCACCGCAAAGGGTTTCGGCAGGTAGTCGTCGGCGCCCATTTCCAGGCCGAGAATGCGGTCGGCCTCTTCGTTGCGGGCGGTCAGCATCAGCACGGGCACCGTGCGGAACTTGCCGGCGCGCAGTTCGCGGCACAGCACCAGCCCGTCTTCGCCGGGCATCATCAGATCGAGCACGATCAGGTCCGGCGTGCCCTGGTCCAGCGCGGCGCGCATTTGCCGCCCGTTGGCCGCGAGCGAAACGCGCATGCCGTTCTTTTCCAGGTAGCCGGCGATCAGTTCGCGAATGCCGCGATCGTCGTCGACGATCAGTACGTGGTCGATCGTGTCCATCAATGGATCATCTCTTTTGACGTTTCACCTGCACCCGGCTCGCGTACAGCATCGAACACTGCACCGGATGCGCCCATTCCGCCGCGACGCCTCCCGCGACGAACGCGATGATTGCCAGCAGCCGTTTCATGCGTCCTCCACGACGGAAAGACTGGCGCCGTCGGAAAGACCGGCATCCAGCGTATACGGATCGATCCCTTCCAGGCAACCGATATTGACGCGCCACAGCGCGGCGTCCTTGCGGGTCTGATGAAACGGATAGATACCGCAGTGCTTGCAGAAAAAATGCCGCGCGACGCGTGTGTTGAACTGATAGAGCGTGAGCGCATCCTCGCCCTGCGTGATGGTCAACTGGTCGCGGGCAAACGGTGGGCTCATCAGCGCGCCCTTGCGGCGGCACAGGCTGCAATTGCAGCGCGCCGCGGGAGTAACCGGCGTCTTCACTTCGAATCTGACGGCTTTGCAGTGGCAACTGCCCTTGAGCGTCTCAGTGTGCGCTTCGGCCTGCATGTTGGTCTCCTGTGACTGGCAATGCCTGCTTTATAGCGCGCGGCCGAGCGGGATTTATGTCGCAATGTATCCGAACCTGCATCTGACACAAAACATTGCACCGGGCGCGTCGCTGCACGGGTTCGCTGTGTGGCGGCACACGTGTGCACTCCAGCGCGACGCGTTGGCCGATTCATCGCCGGCTGCGCCGATTTGTATCGCTCTGTATATGGGGCCTCGCGCGATACACAGCATTGCAATACCCGGCTTCGCTGACACAAGCCAGATACCCGCCGCGGTTCTAATCTCGTCAACGACGGATTCGGGGCAGCGCCTCGGGCTGATCCGGACGGATTGCTTCTGCTTCCCACTTATGGAGAACGACATGTCAGACAAAGTGCTGTACACCGGCAAGACCCACACCACCGGCGGACGCGACGGCGCCGCGCGCAGCTCCGACGCGAGGCTCGACGTCAAGCTCGGCTCGCCCGGCGCATCCGCGACCGGCACGAACCCGGAGCAGATGCTCGCCGCGGGATGGTCCGCGTGCTTCATCGGCGCAATGGGTATTGCCGCGAAGAACCTGGAAGTCTCGCTGCCGGCGGACACGGCTGTAGACGCCGAGATCGATCTGGCCATGAACGATAGCGGCTATTTCCTGCGTGCACGGCTCAACGTCAGCCTGCCTGGCATCGCGCGCGACACGGCGCAGAAACTGACGGAGATGGCGCACCAGACGTGCCCGTATTCGAAGGCTACGCGCGGCAATATCGACGTGACGATCACGGTGGTCTGAAGCCGGCCGCTGCCAAGCCGCTGCATCCGGCGGCTTGATAGCGCGCCGTGGCTCACCGCTGCCGGTGAGTCCGCGCTATCGCGCCGTGCTCGCGTCGGGGTCGCCGATTACGCCGAATTCCACGGCCGTCTTCACGTAGAACAGATGCACGCCCTCGGCGCGCAGCCGCTCGAACAGCGTGCGGGCTTCTTCACTCGTCATCGCCATGACGACCGACAACGGCTGATCCGCCAGTTCGAAAAAATGCGCGGAATGGACACGGTGGTGGTGGCCGATGCCTTCGCTAGCCGGTATCACAGTCGCGCCGCGCAGGCCGAGTTCGCCGGCCAGATTGACGAGCCAGTCGGCGAGCAGCTTGCCGCGATGGCGGCGATCGTGCTGGGTGAAGAAGGTGATCTGGTAGCCATTCATGTTGATCCTCCTTTGCGCCAAGCCCTGTTGTGGCCGGGTAGCGCGCCTCGCCACCCGGCTCAGGCGAGTGCCAGCAGGCAATGACGGCTGGCCGCCTCGGCCGCGCTCATCGGGCACGGACCTCCGCGTTCAGCGCCGCCAACGCCGGCGCTTCCGCCGCCGCTGCCCTTACCGCCTGCATTGCCTGCATTGCCGGCACTGCCTGCGTCGCCTGCACTGCCGACGCTGCCTGCACTGCCTGCGCTGCAACCACCACCGCCGCCGCCATTGCCACTGCTGCGGCGCGCCGCACCGGACGCGGGCCACGCGTCCGCACCGACGAGCGGCACGAAGCTCACTTCGCCGAGCGAGCTGCTTTGATAATCGTCTTCGCCGCAGCGAACGAGTTTGATAAGCCGCTGATAATGGCGGTCCCGGCCCACCGGCATCACGATGCGGCCGCCCACGGCGAGCTGTCTGCGCCAGATCTCGGGAATATGCGGGCCGCCCGCCGCCGCGATGATCGCGTCATAAGGCGCGTGCTCCGCCAGACCCGCGGTGCCGTCGCCGAGATAGACGGTCACGTTGCGAATCTCCAGTCGCGCGAGAATCTCGCGCGCCTTGGCGACGAGCTCCTCGTGCCGCTCGATCGAATGGACATGTGCGGCAAGCGCGGCAGCCACAGCGGCCGCGTAGCCGGAGCCGGTGCCGACATCGAGCACCACGTCGGCGGGAGAAAGGTCCGCGGCCTCGATCATCGTCGCAACAATGGCGGGCTGCGAGATGGTCTGCTCGTTGCCGATGGGCAGCGGCCTGTCTTCGTAGGCGAGATCGCGCAGGTAATCGGGCACGAAGGCCTCGCGGGGCACCCGGCGCATCGCGGCCAGCACTCTCGAATCGCCAATGCCGCGGCGGACAATCTGCCGCTCCACCATGCGCTCGCGGGCCTCGTTGAAATCGGTCATCGCCACCTCCGTCTTGCAGACGGCGCCCGCGTGCCGCGTCGCAGCAGAAACGCCGGACAGCTGACATCGACATGATGGCCGGCGAACGCGGGAGCTTCGTTCAGTCTACGCCCAGAACGGGCAGTGCAAAACGGGGGCGGCTCAGTAGACGCTCAGGCGCGGCGCGGCAGCCGAAGCTGCCCGCTCTGCGGCTCAGTCGGGAATCTCGGGTTCGACCAGCTTGGCAAGCTGCATCAGCGATTCCTGCCAGCCGAGGTAGCACATCTCCACGGGAATCACTTCGGGCACGCCTTCCTGAAGAATCGACACCTCGGTGCCGCACAACACCTTGCGAAATGTGATCGTCGCGGACATTTCGCCGGGCAGGTTCGGATCGTCGAAGCGGTCGGTGTAGCGGATTTTCTCGGACGGCACGAGTTCGACGTACTCCCCGCCGAACGAGTGGCTGCTGCCGCTGCTGAAGTTGCGAAACGACATCTTGTAGGTGCCACCCACGCGGCCCTCGAAGTGGTGAACCTGGCAGGTAAAACCATACGGAGGCAGCCATTTCGCGAGCGCGTCCGGTTCGAGGAACGCGCGATAAACACGCTCGGCAGGGGCGCGCAGAACGCGGTGGAGTTTGATGGTTCCGGTAGTCATGGTAAGCCGCCTTTCGGTTGAGAAGTGGGACACACTGCTACGACGATGCGACGGGAGCGAAATCGACACCCCGCACAAAAGAATTTGTCAGACGCCGCCGCGACCGGCGCTCGTGCAGTGCCGGTGCTCCCGCCGTTTGCGGCCGGCGCGGACGCTTTGGCGTGAGCCGCGTCCCGGCGATAGACTACCAGGACAGCTCTTGCAGGAGGGTCTCATGCGGCTCGTCGACTGGAACATTCAGTGGGGACGCGGCGTGGACGGTCGCGTCGATCTCGCCCGCATCGTGCGCGAGGCGCGCGCGCTGTGCGATTTCGACATCATGTGCATGCAGGAAGTGACGCGCGGCTTTCATGAGTCGCCGTCGGCGGGAGGGCTCGCGGGCGGTCCGGGCGCCGACCAGTTCGCCGAACTTGCCGCCCTGCTGCCCGGCATGACCGTGATCGACGCGCCCGGCTCGGACCTTCCGCCCATCGGCACAGGTACCCGGCGGCGTCAGTTCGGGAACGCTATCGTCACGCGCCTGCCGGTCAGGCAGGTTCTGCGCCACTCGCTGCCCTGGCCCGCCGATCCGGCCAAGCCGTCGATGCTGCGCGTCGCGCTCGAAGCCGTGATCGACACCGACGTTGGACCGTTGCGCGTCATCAGCACGCATCTGGAGTTTTATTCGGAAACGCAGCGGCTCGCGCAGGTCGAGCGGCTGCGCGAACTGCACCGCGAGGCCTGCGATCACGCGCGACGCCCGGCACGGGCGGAAAAGCAGGACAGCCCGTTTGCCGACACGGGGCGTCCAATGAGCGCAATTGTCTGCGGCGACTTCAACAGCGCGTTCGGAGGCGCAGCCTATCGCAAGATGCTCGAACCGATTGCCGACGCACCCGCGTTCGCCGACGCCTGGACGCGCGCGCACGGCGACAGCGCGCGCGAGCCGACCGTCGGCTTATACGACAAGGAGCAGTGGCCCGACGGGCCGTTTGCGTGCGACTTCATTTTCGTGACCGAAGACCTGGCGCCGCGCGTGGCTACGTGTGAGGTGGACCCACACAGCCGGTCGTCCGACCATCAGCCGATGTGGCTCGAGCTGCGGTAAGCGGCGGCCACGTACGACGAAAGCCGGCCCGGCACGACGAAAGCCGCCCCGGCGCGCTAAATGCGTGGCAGGTCGTCAATGCATTTTTCGATGTGGCCGTCGGGGACGTCGGTGTCGATTCCGTCGTGCCCGTTGGTGTGGGAAACGGCCACGATCTTCGGCCCGAGAAAGCGCGTGCCGCCGAGCGTGAAAAGGGACCAGACGGCGTCGCCGCGGCGAATCGCGGCCACCACCTGGGCAACTTCGACAATGGAAGTCGGCGACAACCAGTTGCGCGTGGCCGGGTCCACAGCCGCCCAGCGCACATGCGTGATCCGGTCGTTCGAAGGGTTGATGCGCACAGCGTCGATACCGAACGTAGCCATGATATTTCCCCCAGCACCCTGGCACTGACTGACCATCCTAGCATGATCGTCCAAGGCGTCGAGCGCGGCAAGCGCTGCCCTGTCGGGGCTTTCGCGGGGCAATAAAAAAGCCGACACCGGACAAACCGGTGTCGGCCAAGTACTGATTCAAACACACATGGTAGGGATCAGCTACCAGGTAGCCGGGATTACGGCAGCGTCGGCGCAATCTTTAATTTTTCGCGGTGAGCCGGGTGGCTGGTGCATGACGGCGTGCTTGCCTCGCTGCCGGGCCCCGCCCTTGCGGTGTGGCGTGCGCCGCCAGGGTTTTGTCCCCACGCTCTGACGCTCGCGCTGGCAGCGCCTCGTTCGCGATGCCAATATCAGATCATCACGCCGGTGCGTGAGCTGTCTCGTACTTCACTTAGTGAGCGGGAGGATAAAGTGCCGCGCTCTATCGCCAGGTGGTTGATCCCGAGTCATCTGATCGCCGCGCTCGCGGCGTTGCTGATGTTGCCCTTCCTGAGCCTCACGGTGGGTGTGCGCGTGACGCATGCCGCTGCGCCCGTGCAGGCCGTCACTTGCGAAGCTGTCTCCACGACGCGGCCGCAGCCCGTGCTTCCAAAAGGGTTCACCGAGCAGATCCTGTACAAAGGCTGCCTCAATCAGCCCACCGCCATCAGTTTCAATTCGGATAAAACGCGGGTTTTCGTCGCAGAGAAAGGCGGGCGCGTGTGGAATTGCGAGGTGGCCTCGCCCACCTGTACGTTATTTGCTGACCTGAGCAGCGAGGTCTGCAACCAGGACGATCGCGGGCTTCTCGGGCTTGCCGTCGACCCGTTGAACGATGCGAAGGTCTACGTTCTCTACACGACGCCTCGCGCCGCCGGAGCATGCAGCGGATATTTTCCGACCGCCGGGCAGCTCTCCCTGGTCACGGCTGCCGGCGAAACGAAAATCCTGCCCGCAGCCGGCGCAACCAGCCAGACGTGGTGCTTTTACTCGCAGTCTCATAGTATTGGCGCCCTCGTGTTCGGCAGCGACAACAAGACGCTCTTCGTGAGCGCGGGCGACGGCTCCAACTTCCAGCAAGTGGACTACGGCCAGCTGGACAACGCTTGCGGAGACGGCACCAACCTGCCGCAAGGGTCGTTTCGCAGCCAGGGCGTCTCGCCATACAGCGACGGCGTCATTCTGCGTATCACGAACCCCGGCACGGGCACGCAAAGCGTCGCGACGATCGCCAACGGCTTGCGCAACCCGTTCCGCTTTGCCCGCGCGCCTGGCTCGACGGACGACCTGTATATCGGCAACGTGGGCTGGAACACGTGGGAATCCATTGACCACGCGAGCATTGCCGGCCAGAACTTCGGCTGGCCGTGCTACGAAGGCCCGAACACGCAGCCCGACTATCAGGCCACGAACTATTGCGGCAGCGTTGGCGGCGTCACCGCGCCATTTTTCGCTTACGGCCACCAGAGCTACGTTTCGGACGAGGACAGAAAGGGCAAGACCTGCGGTGGCCGGCCCTCGGGCGGCGGGCCGGATCAGAACGGCAGCGTGATCTCGGCAATCGGCTTTACCGACGGCACGAGCCGCACTTATCCCGCGCCGTATGACAAGGCCTTGTATTTCGGCGACATTCTGCGCAAATGCATCTGGACGATGCAGCCTCCCGATAACACGCCGCGAACCTTTGCCAAGGCTTTGGAGGGCGGACCGGTAGACTTGAAGACCGGTCCGGCAGGCGATCTTTTTTACGTTGACCTGATTACCAGCACGGTCAGGCGCATCAGTCACAAGTAGGCGCGGCGGGCGGGTTGGCCGCGCGTCGCGAGTTGTGGCGTGACGTGAAGTGCTGCAGCGACCTGGGCCGCTGACGCGAACCGGTCATATGGATGCGGCCGGCGAGGTGCGGCCGGCGAGGTGTGGCCGGCCAGGTGTGGCCAGCCCGGCGCTGCAGCGATGCGGCTCACTTCATGTGACCGCATCGAGCTTGCACAGCCGTTGCCTGGCTTCGTCAGCCCATCTTCAGCACCACGCGGAAACGGGCGTCGCCGCTCATCATCCGTTCATAGGCTTCGGCCGCGCGCTCGAGCGGAAATTCTTCGATCATCGGCTTGACGCCGGACAGCGCGCTGAACGCGAGCGTGTCCTGCGAATCCGCTGACGTCCCCGACGGCCAGCCCTGAATCGAACTGCGCCCCATGATGAATTGCGCGATCGGTACCTCGACGGGCTCTTCCGAAATGCCGACCATGATCAGCTTGCCGTTCAGGCCCAAGCCGCCGACCGCCGCGCTCATGGCCTTGCCGCTCGTCACCGTAGCGAGAATGACGCGCGCGCCGCCGAGCTTCTGCAGTTCCTCGGCAACGTTTTGTGCGCGGCTGTCGATGTAGTGGTGAGCGCCCAACTCCTTCGCGAGCGACGCTTTGTCCTGCCCGCGCGCGATCGCAACGGTCCGGAAGCCCATTTTCCGCGCGAACTGCACGCCGAGATGCCCAAGCCCGCCCACCCCGAGGATGGCGACGACATCGCCCGCGCGCGCGCCGCTATTGCGCAGTGCGTTATAGGTGGTGATGCCCGCGCACAGCAGCGGCGCGGCATCGGTGTCCGACAGGTCGTCGGGAATGCTGGCCAACGCCTCGACCGGCGCGACGACGAACTCCGCATAACCGCCGTCGTAGCTGATGCCCGGTATTTGCGCTCTCTCGCAGAGCACGAAGTCGCCCTGACGGCACCGCGCGCAGCGCCCGCAATGACCGCCGTGCCAGCCGACGCCCACGCGCTGCCCCACTGACCATCCCTCGATGCCTGCGCCGAGCGCGTCGATCACGCCGGCAATTTCGTGTCCCGGAACTCGCGGAAATTGCAGACCGGGCCAGTGGCCTTCCTTGGTCAGCGAATCGCTATGACAGATTCCGCACGCCTGCACCTTGATCCGGACCTGGCCGTCGCCCGGCTGCGGGATATCCCGCTCGACCACCGTTAACGGCCCGCCTGCTGCGTCAACCTGTACCGCTTTCATGCTGGACATGGATTTCACCTCGCTTCTCGTGGATGAGATAGGCGCTCGGGGACGGCAAGTGCCAGACAGCGCGCGGCGGCAGATCGACGCTCCGGGCTTTCCTCGCGCGACACGCGGACGATCCGCGCCGGCGCGACAGCGCGAACTCATTGACCATAGTGAAAAACGAGGTGAAATCCAACCTGCGCGTCGAGTGGCAAGACGCCTTATGTTCTGCGTTGTTGTCGGCTTCCAGAGGAAGCCGACGTCCGGACCACGCGACTCATCCGTCGCAGGCAAACCGTCAGCCCGCTGCGAGCGCCGCGAGAGAGCCGACTCCCTATGGTGGCGAGTCGGCGGGCTTCGTGATGACCTGCGGGGCAGTTCGATAGCGCCGTCATTCCCTTCCGGGAGATCGGGGCGTGAAGGGCGAGACTGGCCAGATGCGGAAAACTCCGCCCGCATCCCCGCCGCGCCTAGATCTGTTGCTGCCCGCCATCGACGAACAGTTCGGCGCCGTTCACGAAACTTGCATCGTCGGACGCGAGGAACAGCGCGGCGCTCGCTATTTCAGCCGCCTCGCCGAGACGGCCCATTGGGATCTGAGCGGCGAGGTAATCGGCGAGGCCTTGCTGCTGGGCCGCGTCCGGACCGGCGAGATCCAGCAAGCCGGGCGTACGCGTGGCGCCCGGGCTGATCGTGTTCACGCGGATGCGGCGCTCCTTCAGATCGAGAATCCAGCTGCGTGCGAAGGCCCGCACTGCCGCCTTGGAGGCCGAGTACACGCTGAATGCCGGCGTGCCCCCGCTGCCTGCCGTCGAACCGGTCAGGATCACCGATGCACCTTCCGCAAGCAGCGGCAGAGCCTTTTGCACGGTGAACAGCACGCCCTTGACGTTACGGTCGAATGTGTCGTCGAAGTGCTCCTCGGTAATGCTGCCAAGCGGCAGCATCGAGCCGCCGCCGGCATTCGCAAACAGCACGTCGAGGCGTCCGTGCTCTTCCTTGATCTGCGCATAGAGCGCATCGAGTTCGCCGAGCTTGGTTGAATCGACCCGTACGCCCGTCGCCTTGCCGCCGGCTTCGCGAATCGCCTTCACGGCCGAATCGAGCTCTGCCTGACGACGGCCCGTGAGGTAGACGTGCGCGCCTTCCGCGGCGAAGCGCTGCGCGCTGGCGAGGCCAATGCCGCTGGTCGCGCCGGTAACGAGTGCGATCTTGTTTTCCAGTTTGCGTGTCATGGTGCTGCTCCTTCGAATGAGTGGGTCGGTAACCGCGCCCAGTGTTATGTGCTGCCGTGTGAGAAGAATATCGACGCATCGGCGCATTCGAAATAGAATCAATTGCAATCCAACGTTGCAAAAATGAAAAGATGAGGAACGATGGCGAAGCTGCCTGATTTCGAAGGACTCGCGATGTTCGCCAAGGTGGCGGAGGAAGGATCATTCGCGGCTGCGGCGCGGGCGATGGGCGTGTCGGTGGCCACCGTCTCGCGCGGCGTGGCCCGTCTCGAGGACCGGTTGGGCGCGCGGCTTTTCAACCGCACATCGCGCCAGCTCTCGCTTACCGAGTTTGGCCGCACGATCTGCGAGAAGGCCGGCGAGATCTATCGGCAGGCCGAGGAGGCGGAAAGCGCCGCACGCGAAATGTCGGTGCAGCCGCGCGGCCTCGTGCGCCTCGCCGTGCCTATGTCGTTCGGGCTGCGCTGGGTCGCGCCGTTACTGCCCGCCTTCTTTCGGGCTTACCCGGAGGTGTCGATCGACCTGCATCTGTCCGACGCGTCGGTCGATCTGGTTGCCGAGGGTTTCGACGCCGCGCTGCGCATTGCGGCATTGCCGGATTCGTCGCTGATCGCGCGACGGTTGTGCGCGGTGACGCAGTACGTGGTCGCGTCACCGCAATACCTGGAGCGCGAGGGACGGCCCACGCATCCACGCGAGCTCGTCGACCGGCCATGCCTTTCGTACGCCTATCGTGCGCGCAGCGAGGTATGGCGCTTCACGAACGACGCGGGCGAAGAAGAACCAGTCGTGCCGACCGGACCGTTGCGCGTGACGAATTCCGATGCGCTGTTGCCCATGCTGCTCGATGGCCTCGCAATCGCCGAGCTGCCGGAGTTCATCGCCGGCGAATACCTGGCCGATGGCCGGCTGCAAACCATTCTCACCGACTGGTCGCTCACCAGGGGCGGCCTTTACTTCGTCACGCCGTCGGCGCGCGCGCGGCCCGCGAAGGTGCGCGTGCTGTCCGACTACTTCGCCGAACATCTGTCCGATCCGACGTGGCGATGGCCGAAGTAGCCACGGCGGCTGCACGTCGCCGCACGTCGCTCACTGCGCGCAACTGATCGCTGCGGCCCGGCTTTCGCATTTTCAGGTGGGGTGGAATAAAGCACCGGCTGCCGTGTTCACCCGTATAGAACATCACCAGGGAAGAGCGATGACTGTAGTTAATACTCCGAAGCATGTTATCCGACTCGCGCTCGTGGTTTGCCTGTCTTGCGCGATGGCGCCTGCCTCATTCGCAGCGAGCGCCGGCACGCACACTGAAGCCGGGCCGGAAGCGGCGTTCCTCGAAGAGAACGAAATAGCAATGACGAAGATGATGGACGGCATGGATGCCAAACCGTCAGGCGATGTCGATAAAGATTTCGTCGCGATGATGATGCCGCACCATCAAGGCGCGATCGATATGGCGCAAGCCGAACTCAGGCACGGAAAGAACGAGCAATTGCGCCGGATCGCGCAGGAAATCATCGTCGAGCAACAGCAGGAAATTGTCGCCATGCGCATTGCGTTGGGGCAGCCTTTGCCGCCGTCGGCCGCGGCGCCGGATCAGATTGGTCCGGGCAACGCATCAAGTCCGGCCGTGCAGCCGGCGCACCACAGCATGCACAGCATGTCCAGGTCGATGTCCAATCACGAGGATCAGCAATGAAGAAGAACATTTCCCGGTTTTGTGTCGCCGCGGGCCTCGCTGGCTTCGCGCTTGGCGGCTCTGCGTGGGCCGGTCAGGCACCCGGCGCGGCCAGCGCACCTGATATCGCTGTCAGCCATCACGACCGCGTTTATGCAGCCGAGCAGTTCTCCAATACCGTCTCTGTGACGGACCCCGCGGACAACCGGCTGCTTGGCGTGATCCGGCTGGGCGATCCTGCGCCGACGAATTTCAGCCCGCTGTATCGCGGTCAGGTGCTGGTTCACGGCATGGGGTTCTCGCCCGACCACAAGACAATCGCTGTCGTGTCCATCGGATCGAACTCGGTCTCGTTCATCGACACCGCGACGAATGCCGTAAAACACGTGACCTATGTCGGACGCTCACCGCACGAAGCCTTCTTCACGCCCGACGGCAAGGAAGTATGGGTCACCGTGCGCGGCGAGAACTACGTGTCCGTACTCGACGCAGTGACGTTCGAAGAAAAGACCCGCATCACGGTGCCCGCCGGCCCCGGCATGCAGATATTCTCGCCGGATGGCAAATATGGGTATGTGTGCTCGTCGTTCAATCCCGAAACCGACGTGATCTCGGTGGCGGATCACCAGATCGTGGCTAAGGTCAAACAGGATAGTCCTTTCTGTCCGAACATTGCGGCGAGCCCGGACGGCGACGAGGTGTGGTTCACCCTCAAGGACGTGGGCAGGACGCAGGTGTTCGAAGCTCGGCCGCCCTTCAGGCTTCTGAAGACGCTCGACACCGGTCCGATCACCAATCACGTGAACCTGGTGAAGAACAGCAATGGCACGTTCGCGTATGTGACCGTGGGCGGACTGAACGAGGTCAAGGTCTATCGCACCGGCACCTTCGAGCAGGTCGCGACCATTCCTGTCGGCAGTTTGCCGCATGGCATCTGGCCGTCCGGAGACGGTACACGGGTGTATGTCGGCCTTGAAAACGGCGACGCACTGGCCGCGATCGATACGTTGACCAACAAGGTCATCGCGCAGATTCCGATTGGCCAGGCGCCTCAAGCGGTGACCTACGTTCCGGGCGCGGTGCCCGAAGGCGACGGCACGCAGAATCTGCAGCCGCTCGGCGTGGCGGGCAACACGGTGCATCTGCATCTGACGGCTGCGGATGCCGGCACTTCGGCGCCGGCCAATCCGCCTACCAGCGTCGCGCTTTTCGATCAGGGCCTGCTGCAAGTGCTGCAGGCCTCCGTGACGGGGCTCAAACCTAAGCAGCCTTACGTGCTCGGACTGTCCGACAACCCAGCCGGCCACGGCGAGATCGAGGGACTCGCCACGTTCATGACGAATCCGGCAGGCTCGGCCATCGTGAATGCAATCGGGCAGATCCGGCAGGTGGTATCGGTCAACGGGCCGCAGCCGGCCAGCGGCCGCCGCTATCTGGTGATCGCACCGCAGGTGGACGGAAAGCCGGGTTCACCGGTTCAAGTGCAGGCGCTGTGATCGTGGCGAGGGGCCGCAAGGCCCCTTTTTCACATGGCAGGCTGACGCGGACTCTGTACCGGACATCATCCTCATAACCGTACAGGTACTGTACCGGCAACGCTGGCTAGAATGCATCAATCCCAGTACGAACACCGGAGTCCGCCATGTTCTCAATCACACTCAGCGCGCTGCCTGCGGGCATTCTGTTCGCGCTCGTCACCACCGTCACGCCAGGCCCGAACAACACCATGTTGCTGGCCTCGGGCGTCAACTTCGGCTTTCGCCGCACCTTGCCGCACATCTCGGGCATCAGCGCGGGCGTCGTGCTGTTGATGCTGTCGGTGGGAATCGGGCTCGGCGAGGCTTTCGTCCACTTCCCTGTGCTGTACACGGTACTTGAAGTGGCAAGCGTCGCTTACCTGCTCTATCTCGCATGGAAGATCGGCACGTCCGGGGAACTGAAGGTCAAGCAGGGCGAACGCCGGCCAATGAAGTTCTACGAAGCCATCGCGTTCCAGTGGGTGAACCCCAAGGCATGGATGATGGTGCTGACGGCCGCCACGACCATTCATCTGAGCGAGAGCTACAGCATGAACGCGGTTGCAATGGCCGTGCTGTTCTATGTGATCGGCTTTCCGTGCATCTGCCTGTGGGCCGGCTTCGGCACCGCGATGCGGCGCGTGTTGTCCGACGCGCGGCGTCTGCGGGCCTTCAACATCACGATGGCGTTACTGCTCGTGCTGTCGCTGTACCCGATCGCGCTGAAGCTGTTCAACACAGCCACTGCGTGAGCCGCGCAACCCGGGCGGCTAGATCGCCCCGCGCTGCACGCGTTCGATGAAGCGCCACAACGCGTCGTCGGTCGAATAGGGGGCGTTGAAGCGAAACCACGCGCTCGGCGCGTCGTCGGGGCGAAAGTATGAGCCGGGCGCGAGCCAGATGCCGTGCGTAAGCGCCGCCGTCGCGATGTCGCCGGCGCGCCCCGCGTCGATGGCGAGGCGCGCCCACAGAAAAAGTCCCGCGCGCGGCCGATGAAACACCTCGAGACCAAGCGAGTCGAGCCGCTCCTCGACCGTGGCATGCGCGAGCTTGAGCCGCTCGTTCACCGCTTCCACGTGACGCGCGTAGCGCCCCTCCAGGAGCACCTTGTCGACGATCCGCTCGATCGCCTCCGACGACGTCAGACCCACCGCCATTTTGGTGCGCGCCAGTTCGCGCAGCACCGCGCGTTCGGCCACGACATAGCCGCAGCGCAGTCCCGGCGTGACGGTCTTCGAAAAACCGCCTACGTACAGAACGCGCTGCAAGCCCTCCATTGCGGCGAACAGCGGCGCGCCCGACGGCGCGAGTTCGCGGCTCACGTCGTCCTCGATCACCCACATGCGCTGACGCTCGGCGATCTGCAGCAGACGGAAGGCCGCCGACATGCCGAAAGTCGCGCCGGTCGGATTCTGCAGCGTCGTGTTGACGAAAATGGCCTTGGGCTTGTGCTCGGCGACGAGCGCTTCGAGCACGTCGGTATCCACACCAGCGGGCGTGCGCGGCACGCCATGCACGACGAGCCCGGCGAGTTTGAGAATCTGCAGCAGATTGCAGTAGCCCGGATCTTCGACGATCACCGCGTCGCCCGCGCGCAGCAAAGTGCGCACGATCAGATCCAGCCCCTGCGTGGCGCCCTGAGTGAGCAACACGTTGGACACGTCGACCGGCAAGCCGTGCCGGTCGAGCTGCTCGGCAATCCGTTCGCGCAACGGCGCAAAACCGTACGGGTGGCCGTAATCGCCGAGCCGCGCGGCAGGGACGCGGCTCATGGCGCGCAGCGCATGCTGCAGGCCGGTTTCGTTGATCCACTCGTTCGGCAGCCAGCCGCCGCCAGCCTTGATCGGCACGGAATGATCGGCGAATACGTCGGACAGCAGCCACGTCGCGGTGAGGCTGGGCGGCTGCCAGTCGGTGACGGCGGCGCGCGGCGCGGGCGAGCGCGCCGCGACGCGATAGCCCGAGCCGCGCCGCGCGACTACCAGCCCCATCGACACCAGACGGTTGTACGCCTCGGTCACCGTGAAGGTGCTCAGTTCGTGGGTCTGCGCCAGTTGCCGCACCGACGGCAGCAGCGCGCCCGCGCGCAGCGACTGCGCCTCGATGGCCTGCGCGAAACCCTGCACGACCTGCTCGACCAGCGTCGGGGCGGCGCGCCGGTCGCGCTCGAGGTTCAATTCGATCATGATGAGCAATGGGGGAAGAAGTCGGCCGCGGCCGACGGCTCGACGTGAATGAGCTCGGCACAGTTGCCGCGAATTCACCAACACAGTTAGCGCGACACCGCGTCAACTGTTTATGCCGCCATTAAACCGCGAACGCTACAGTTTTGGCTATGCCCCGGCGGAATTCCCCGGGCAACGCCCAAAGCAAGTCCCGCTTGGGAAACCGCTTCGAGGAGAAACCATGACTTCGCGCCCTGTCATCGACGATCTGTCGTCTTTCTGGATGCCCTTTACCGCCAACCGCCAGTTCAAGGCCGCACCGCGCCTGCTCGAGTCGGCGAAAGGCATGTACTACCGCAGCACCGACGGCCGCGAAGTGCTCGACGGCTGCGCGGGCCTCTGGTGTGTGAACGCCGGCCACGGCCGCGACGAGATTGTCGCGGCGATCACGCAGCAGCTTTCCAAACTCGACTTTGCGCCGACGTTCCAGATGGGGCACCCGCTCGCGTTCGAAGCGGCCACCAAGGTGGCGGAGCTGATGCCCGAGGGACTCGACCGTATCTTCTTCACGAACTCGGGTTCGGAGTCCGTGGACACTGCGCTGAAAATCGCGCTCGCCTATCACCGCTCGCGCGGCGAAGCGCAGCGCACGCGCCTGATTGGCCGTGAACGCGGTTATCACGGCGTGGGCTTCGGCGGCATTTCGGTAGGCGGCATTGCGCCGAACCGCAAGACGTTTTCCGGTGCATTGCTGCCGGCGGTCGACCACTTGCCGCACACGCACAATCTCGAGCAGAACGCATTCTCCAAGGGCCAGCCGGCGTGGGGCGCGCATCTCGCGGACGAACTCGAGCGCATCGTCACGCTGCACGACGCATCGACAATTGCCGCGGTGATCGTGGAACCGGTCGCGGGCTCGACCGGCGTGCTGATTCCGCCGCAAGGCTATCTGCAGAAGCTGCGTGAAATCTGCACGAAGCACGGCATCCTGCTGATTTTCGACGAAGTGATCACGGGCTTTGGCCGCGTGGGCAAAGCCACGGCCAGCGAATATTTCGGCGTGACGCCCGACCTCATCACGATGGCCAAGGCGATCAACAACGCGTCGATTCCGATGGGCGCGGTCGCGGCCAGCCGCACGGTGCACGACACGATCGTCAACGCCGGCGCGCAAGGCGCGATCGAGCTGTTCCACGGCTATACGTATTCGGCGCATCCGGCCGCGGTCGCCGCCGCCATTGCCACGCTCGACCTGTATCGCAACGAAGGCCTGTTCGAGCGCGCGGCCACGCTCGCGCCCACGTTCGAAGCCGCCGCTCATTCGTTGCGCGGCGCGAAGCACGTGAAGGACATCCGCAATCTCGGGATGATCGCGGGCATCGAGCTTGAATCGCGCGACGGCGCGCCGGGCGCGCGCGCCTACGAGGCGTTCGTCAAATGCTTCGAGGCGGGCGTGCTGGTGCGCTTTACCGGCGACATTCTGGCGTTTTCGCCGCCGCTCATCATCAACGAAGAACAGATCGCGCACATCTTCAAGACGGTTGGCGACGTGCTGGCCACCGTGCAGTAAGGATAGGCAAGCCGCGCGGAGCGGCGCTCGTGCGGGCTGACTGCTTGCGGCGCGCTGGTGGCTGGTCGCGGTTTGCCGGTTGCGGCTTGCCCGTTGCCGGTCGCCGATTGCGGCGCCCTGCAACCGGCGACCGGCCGTCGGCTCAATGATGATGCGCGCGCGCAGCTCGCGTCTGCGCCGCCTTCTTGGCTGCGGCTGAGCGTCCGGCCGCGCCCTTGGTCGCCGCGGCCTTCTTTGCCGCCGCCGAGCGGCTCGCGGCCGGACGTTTGGCCGCCGCCGACTTCGCCTGCTTCGACATGGCCGAATGCGAAGCGCCGGCCTTGCTCTCGCGCTTCAATACATTGGTGCTGGTGCGCGAGCGCTTCGCCGTTGACTCCTTGCTCGCCGTCTTTTTCGCGGCGCCTTTCTTCTGTCCCGCGGCGCTGTCCTTCTCCGCTTTCTTGCGCGTGGCCTCGCTCGTTGCGCCCTTCTTCGGCGCCTTCAGATCGACGCCCGCACGACGCGCTTCGGACAATCCAATGGCGACGGCCTGCTTCGGCGAGCGGACCCCGTGCTTGCCGGCGCGCACCTTGTCCACCTGTTCCTTGACGAACTCTCCAGCTTGCGTGCTCGCCGATTTGCCGGCGCGTTTGTCGGCTTCGGCGCGCTTGAGGGTTTTTTTCTCGGGCATGACAGTTCTCCGATTGACTGTGGCCCATGCTGTGCAGCAATGCCTGTGCCGGAGTGCCGGGACCGCGTGCCAGGACTCGCGCCGTCCACGTGGACAGCGTATGGTGTAGTCAGGGACCGGCGCACCGGACCGGCCCGAACCGGAGACGTCCATGAAGATCCCCAACGTGCGCGCGGGTGCGCATATCGAAGGCGTTCACTGGATCGCCGAATACGCGGAAGACGTTCACGAGATTCGCATCTTCCGCGAAGGGCAGGAAATCGACGTCCACGACGCGCCTTCGTCGCTGTTCGGCGACGAGGAGAACGCGGGCTCGAAGAGCACCGCCGATCATCGCGCGGCCGAGGCTGCGGTGCTCGCTTATTTGAGGCGCTTTGTGGCGGAGCATGACGCGGAGGAGTAAGCGGGCCCGCGTGGGTTGAGGGTGCGGGTGCGGGGTGCGGTGCGGGACGTCGATCGGGCGATTGAGAGCAGCAGTTCGGTTTCAGCAGCTTCACACCATCGGCCATTCTTCGGTGCCCTTGTGCACGCGCTTGGAGTCCGGCATCGGCTGCAGTCGCCAGGGTGAACCATGTTCCCTGTACCACCGGTCGCACCGCTCCCGTCTGATCGACCTGTCCGTGCACAGGCCGTCTTCAATCGCTTCCATGTACATGACCATTGAGACATAGCGCCGCCAGCGGCGCAGTCTAAAGACACCGTCCCCACCGCAATATAGAGCCAGCAGAGCGCTGCCTCGGTAGCCGACAACGACCAGCCCGGGTTCTGCTCCCGCCAGTCCCACAGGGCGAGGGCCGTCACCGGGGCTGCAAGCGCAATGCACATAAGCAGCCACTTCGTTACGGGGCCTCATGTGAAGCCTGCGCCACCTTTCACGCGTCTCGAGGCGTGATTCGAATGGGGCGGAATAGAGTACGTGTTTCGGCATGTATCCTTCTGTTTTCAGCGAATGAAGCCCCGCAGAAGCCCGTCAATAATCGCCCTCACAAAAACCGCGAAAGCTCTCGCTACAGCAACCGTAACCAGCACTTCATTTGCCAGTGACGCAGAACGAGAAACCCGATCATTAGGGCCGCAAAGAGGTAAGAGGAAACGGTGAGCTTCAGGTCCCAGGGCGCAACCAGCAGGCAGACCATCCATGCCGCTCCACACAAGATAATCTCGGGCCCCAGGATGGGGTTGTACTCGTATTCCTTCTTCCATGGCACCCCCACGCGATCCGGTTCTTTCGCCACCACATTCAAGACGACACCCCGCTCATGCGGCAACGCGACGAGCTGTGCGCCCTGGCCGAAGTGGGCCATTCTTGCGGCCAGCGCCTGCAGCACCCATCGCGCCACCGGAGCCTGTGGACCGATAGCCGTCTCAAGCGCATGTTCTTCCACCTTCAGGCCCGACTCCCTCACCGCCCCCAAGGTGGCGTGTTGCGCCAGGCCCTTCAGACGGCTGAACCAGAAGTGATGGATACGTGTACGCTGCACCTGCTCCGAATCCAGCAGCAGTGTGAGCGCCTTCCCGGCCTGGTCGGCTTCCGCAACGATCTGCCGTAACAGCCAGGCCTGAACCTTCGGCTGCTGCCTTGTCGCCATCAGTGCGGGCAAGCCGAACAGCAGCGCGACGGCCGCCTCCGAAACGCCGGGCTTATCGCCCAGCTTTCCGTCATTCAGATGCCAAGCCAGCAGGAGACGGTGCTGCGGTCTCATGGTGATCCCATACCGGTAGTAGGTCGGGCGGTCGTGGTCCTTGAACCAGTCTTCCGCAAATCCGGGGGCCTGGTCGTTGCCGATCCATCTGACGTGCGGCGTGCCCGGCAACCCGGCCTGTTCCCAGACCGCCTGGAAGTCAAGCGATGCTTCAGCCCGGTCGCACTGGATCACGACTTCAAATGACTGGTCTTTCGCCACCAGCGCCAGTTGTGGCGCCAGCGGTGCCAGCATGGTTTCAATCAGCACACGTTCGCGCTGGACGGCATCGCTCCCCTCGATGCTGGCAAGACACATGACCCGCCCGGGATTGTCGGGCGGCTCACCTTCCAGCTTCAGCATGCGCTCTGCAAGGTCGGGCTCGGGTGTCAGAATCACGCTGTCCAGCACCGCCAGGCCCGCACGACTTTCCCTCCGCCAGGCAGTTATCAGAGACCAGCGCGCGGTGTTATCGTATGCCGCGATGCGATTAGGCTCGTCATACATATGCCAATACACAAGACCACTGAGCGCGACCCAGCAGAAAAAAGGCACCGCCAAAGCACCACGGATGATTCTGTCCCACGGCACGGGGCCAGCCTTCGGCAGGCCGGACAGGACGATCCAGAGTGCGACACCTTCCACGATCAGGTACAGCGCGACAAAGATCCAGACCGACGGCAGTTCCCTCGCCTCATATTCCGCAGGAAATCGCGGCTCCCAGTCAAAAGTCATTTAACCTCCGGTCACACTTCCACTGTCCATTCACGCTGCGACGCGCGCAGCCGTGGTGGCGGGCTGCACCTGCAGCGGCACAGATCGTCCTCCAGTGCGTGTTGCCTGCCGCCGAGGTCATCACCGGCCAGCCGCGCACCATCTGGCTCGATCACCCCAATGGACTTGCAGGCGGGACACTGAACGCGTGCGCCGAGGTAACTCATTTTCCGGTCATCGAGGCCGATATCGTCCACTCCGTCAAGCACGACGCCATTCGCCGTGGTCCGGTCATGCTGGAATATGCAGGCGCGTTCTCGCATGTCAGGCTCCCACCCATTCCCAGCTGGCCCGGCCGCCGGACTCTTTCAGGGTCGGCATGGTCTGTCCGCGCTGCACCGTGACGACGCCTGCGAAGTCGTACCGGTAGTCGTTCTCCCACCCCTGCCGCATGCGGGGCAGCCAGCGGCCACTGCGCGGGCACACCGATCCTGGCTCGCAGAATTGCCGCGTCTCATCAATGATGTCCAAGAAATACTGCTTCACAGGTGTAGGCGCGCTGGCCTCCCACAGCCACTGCACCGGGCCGTTGAGGCTCACGCCGTTGCCCCGCTCCATCAGCATTTTCACGGGTTCAGTCGTTGCAACGGCCCCTGCCTTGAACGGTACGAGCTGCAGGCTACGGTACGTGCTGTAGCCAGTGCGCACGGCGCGGTACAGGCCGTCCTCGGCAAATGTCTCACCGGGGTTGACCGGCCACCAGGACATGTCACGGCGATGCGTTGCCTCCCACTGCTCGCGCTCCTGCGGGGTCGAGGGGTAGTCACGGTCGAACGTTACGCGAGTTGGATTTTTGTAGTCCGAATGAAAATCAACATAGAGCAGACTGTTCTGGATTCCGGTCACTTCCATGCTCATGAAAGCACCCGCATACAAATCGTAGGTTCCAGCAGCAAATTTATCGATGTTGTCAGTCTTAATTCGCAGAACGACGGCGCTATGCGGTGCAAGATTCACCTCGCCATCAGGAAACTGCGCGGGATCGACTAGCGTCTGTCCAGCAAGATCAAGGCCGAACTTTGCATCCATGCCGCTCTGCGTATCACTCACGCCCAAGCTGTCCTTTCCCATCCCTGCGTCCCATTTATCTGGCGTCCTAAACTTGATTCGGTACTCACCATCGTTCGCGAACTTGACGGAGACGATAAAGCCATCCTCGGCACGATGAATTGAAGACAACGAAACATCGAACTTCACAAGTTTCCGGCCGTCCTGGACGCCCGCGTGTTTTAACTTGTTCATCAGATCGAATATCTTGGATACAACTGGCCGGCTGAAGTCCCTTATATAACTGCTCCGCATCTCTCCGCCGCACTTCACGCCGTAGAGATCAGGCAGCGTTACATCGCTTGAAGGGTCTTTCGGAGAACACAGCAGTTCAGCCATCTGCCGGGCTGCTTCCAGATTCTCACCGTCCAGCTTCAGCTCAAAGATTCCAACACCGCTGATATTCCTGCTTCCGTCTGAGTCGCCAATCTGCACCCGCAGCACATCACCGGAAACCGAGACTTCATTGTTCCCGTATGTGTTGATGCTGCCACCGGCAGCTCCATTCGTCGTGTAACTGAATTGCATCGTCCTGTTCTCCGGGTTCACGGTCGCAGCGTGAACGTTGACACCAAACGTAAAGCACAGCAGGGCCGCCCGACCCAAAAATTTAACCCAAGCACTACGCGTCATAGCCGACCCTCCATAACTTGTTCGTCGCCAGCGAAAACTGTCGTCGCACATATTCCAGGTAATATGGCTTGATGCCCGCTGTAATGCGACCGGGCTGCAGCGGCGCATTAGCACCCTCGCCCATTACATTGCCGCCATATGGCACTCCGTTGGAATCGCGCGCGGTGTTCGCTGCATATCCTTGCCAGAAAGGCGTTCCCGCCTTTGCATCAACCAGCGAGAAATCAATCTGCTCATTGTTGATATACGATTCGTGAAGCCAGCCACCCTGGTCGTAGTATTCATCGGGAAAGTTGAAATAATGCCCGCATTCATGAGCTTCGACATTTGCATCCGGATAGTCATAAATTTTTTTTCGAAATTCGTATTTGTACCGTTCGCCCCATGATCCCGTGTCCGCCCGAAGCACCTGGGGAAACAGTTTGAGCGATACGTGTGGGCTAAAGCCGGGAATGGGCGTACCCCTGATCGACACACGAAGATCGACCCTGAATTTGACATTTACCCGGCATCCGCACGCTGCACCTTTCGCACATCCGTCCAGGACCAGTTTGTAGCCACCCTGGTTCAGCACCGCCTCGATACGGCTGATTAGCTTCTTGACATCGAATTGTGAGCCCACCGCATCGCGGTAATCCATTTTTACTCCATCGACTATGGAACCGGGCGTCATCTGAGAATGGGCGGAATACTCATAGGGGACCGTCGTTTTGTCGGCAGGCATCGATGTATCGCGCGCGCCATTCAGATCCACAGGAAACAGATCCATCGGAACCAGCATGGCCCGAACCGTGCAGTTTATCGTCTTGTCCTGCGTGCTGTATGCGAATTCAAACTTCGAGTCCCTGGAACCACCGCCCCTAAACCATATAGCACCGTCCGCGCTCTTCCACGGCTTACGAGATTTCAGCATGCCCCAATACGATGTAGCTTCAATATGCTGTTTTACCTCGGCCTTCAGGTCCGGGATTTTCCAGCCACACGGAGCAGCGCTCACCAGCTTGATCGGGTCGGGCGCAATATTGGTCTGTTTCTGGTCGTCTGGATTGTCCAGCTTGACCTTGACGTTTGGAATCGCTATATCGACATTCGATGGCTTGCCGTCGAACGGTGGAAATTCACCAGTACCCGCGTCAGGCGCAGGAGCAACCGCTCCCGTATTCGCCAGCGACTCCCACTGCGAGGCGTCGGGTGCGGGCGCTGGCGGTGCTGGTGGCGGCACGAAATGCGGGTTGGTGCGCCACACCTCGCACTGTGTCGTGTACGGCACAAATACCGGAGCGAATGCCGCGCCGCCCAGGTCCATCTGCGCAGGTCCCGTCTTCTTCAGGCCGCTTGTCCTGAACACGGCACCACCGCGCGAGCCGAATTCGATGCCGCCCGGCGTCATGCGCAGGTACGAGCCGCCCACATTCAGCACAATCTCCTTCGATGACTTCACGTGCAGCACGCCGTCCACCGTCTCCATTGTCATGTCACCCTGCGAGGCGAGCTGCATGCGGCCACGCTGGGCCTGCGCAACGAAGTCCCCCGCAGCCGTGATGAGGCGCATGCCCTTCTGCGAGAACATCGACAGCAGGTCGCCTGCAGCTACCGTAAAACGCCTCAGCGTACTGAAATGCACGCCTTTCTTCGCACTGCCGATGATAGGGCCGTCTGCGGCCACCTGTACGCCGTCGCCCGAGGCGATAGCGACCGGCCCGGGACCGCTCACCAGCACGCCAGGCTTTTTCATATCCTTCAGGCCGTCATGGATCGCCTGCTGCGCATCAGGATCGGCGGACGATGCCGTGGACGCCTCCGCAGAACCAGCAAGTGACTTGACGAACGCCTGGTGGTCCTTCAGTTGCGCGTCCGTCTCGTCCATGGCGAGCACTTTGCCGCCTGCGCCTGGCCCGTTATGCGCGGTCACCATCACGCCGGCGCCGCCCCGGCCAACCAGATGCCCTGACGTGCGCAGTTCCGCTCCCGCCCCTCTCGGCTGCAGGTCGCCATCCGGTATGAAGCCCAGGTTCAGCTGCGAGCGGCCCGAGTGTTCGGTACTCAGTTCGATGCCTTCCTGCCCCTGCCAGTCATCGAACCAGAGCTTGTTACCCGAGCGCGTACGTATCTCGCTGCGCGATATGCGCCTGCGCGAACTGTTGATAAGGTCCGGGTTCACGCTGTTTGGCAGGAACGCCAGCGCGAACGGCTTGTTCGGGTTGCCTTCATAGAAGCCCGCCACACCGTGATCGCCATCCACGGGCGGCATGTTCAGCCCCGAGCGGCCCTTGCTGGCGAAGGGTTTGGCCATGCGTATCGGGATACTCTCGCCGCCCTTCGGCCAGTTGCCGAAGTCACAGTGAAAGCGCACGATAATGCGCCCTTCCGCATCCAGATAGGGGTACGTGTATTTGTCCGGCGACGTGACCGTAAAACCCAGCGTGTGGACACGCGGCCATCTGGATTCGTCTATCGGCAACCGGTAGGGCCGCCCCGCAGGGATCGCGCGGAACTTGTTGTAGTAGTTCTGGTTACGCGCCCCCCGATGCACCACCTTCCAGACGAACAGTCCTTCCTTGGTTTCGAACGCCGTGCTGTCGTCCATTGCGTCCAGCTCGTCCGGCTTCATGATGCAGCCTGGCCGGATCGACGGCATCGTGGACTTGCCCCTGAAGACGACCTGCTGCGCCCGCGCCGCTTCGTGCCGCAACACCGCCTCGCGCTTCGCGCCTTCTGCATCCGCGTGCTGGGTGCCCCAGACCACGGGTGTGCCCATCATCGTGCCGGTTTCCTGTTCGGTTATGAACGGGTTGCGTGCACGCCCTTCCTCGCGAAGGACCGTCACCGCATTCTCCGGGTTGTAGTCCGCCACGATGAACGACTCGGGCACCGTGCGCGTTCCGACCTCCAGCGAGAGGATCGTCTCGTTGAATGGAGTCAGCAGTCCCGTGGGAGGGCGATTCGGCAGTTCGATAGCCGGACGCGTATAGCCGTCGATGTCATCGGCAATCACCAGGACCTCGCCGTGCCTGCCTTCCTCCGTGAACCAGAACAGGCCCGCCTGCTCCATTTCAAGCTGGCAATAGGCGAGGTCACCCATGTTGTACTGGAAACGGAACGGGTGCCTGGGATGCTTGCGCCGCAGGCGCTGCTCGATGTGCATCCACGGCCGCATGCCGTTACGTTCGATGACTTCCCTGATGATTTCGGCCGATGTGCTGTTCTGGTACGTGGCACAGTTGCTGGGTCCGTCGAGCATGGCCAGGCGCTGCCGGATTTCGACGCGATAGCTGTGGCCGTCGTGAGAACGTGAAACTGATCCAACACGCGAAACGAAGCCCTGGAATTTACGAACCGGTGCGGTTTCCTCGGTGTGGAACGCGAAGTCCGCCCACTGTCCGAGAATATCCCTGCGCGACACCCGCTCCGGTGTGAAAACCTTTGCCGTGATCCTGTAGGGCTTGCACACCTGCTCCCGCACTTCCCATTCGATTACCGATACCTCCGGCAGCGGCCGTTTTTCTTCTTCCTTTGATCCCCGGTCGTTCCGGTAACGACGGATCAGTGTGAGGTGCGCCGACTGCCGGCCCGTCAGATTCGTCTGAGGACGATCAGATTCCGCCATGGTTACCTGCCTGTTTATTCTATGGATTCCTAAATTACAGGCCGGTAGTTCAGAATCGCTTTCGGCCCATCTGTCGCCAAATTTGAATCCCTGATGGTTCGGCAAGCTGGCGCGCGGCTCAATAGGACAAGTTCTAAAAACAGGCGCGTTCTATGCGCAATGAATGGCCTTTGCAAAAGGTCCAACAAGCACTGACGATAATCAATGAGGCTTCTGCTCTGCGCCCGGCAAGTGACTTAGCCGTCAGCACATGATCTAGCGAGTGTGACGTGTGCCATAAGTAGCAACAGACTGTGCCTGGGGCTGCTCTGACCGTTAGCAACGACCATTGCAGCACGCCGACCGTCGCCAGGGAATCTGGGTATGGATCCGCCTGAGCCAGGCACTGTTCACGGAATATGTCGAGGGTCATCGCAGAAGACATGCGATCTCAAACAGGAAGCAAAGAACCGCCGGGCATCTGAACCGAGCGGCGGACTGCGGACATGGAGAGTCCGCGCCCCGCATCGCGGTCGTTCGTCGCGGTCGTTGTCAGCAACCGCAGGGGCAGAGAGTCTTCCGCCACGGCCCACCCCATCGAAAGCAAGCCACGCAAAGGCGTAACAGGCACCGAACACGTCGGCACGCGGACTCAAAAGGTTATCTAGCAGCTACTGCCACGCACGAGAGGCCCGCCCCCCCCAGCCCCCCGCGCGCTCTTAGCAACTCACTCCCCAGGCCGCAGTTTCTTCACTTCAGCGTCCGAAGGCTGCACACTCGCGCCGTCAATGTAGCGATACGAAGTCATCACGCCCTTGCCGTCCTTCAACCCCGTCACGCCGACATAAGCGCCCATGGTCGACTGATTGTCCTGCGCGCGATAGGTGACCGGCCCAAATGGCGTGTCGACGCTGAGCCCCTTGAACGCCGCCGCGAGCTTGTCGGTATCCGCGGAACCGGCTTTCCTGATGCCTGCCGCAATCGACATCAGCGCGGAGTAGCCGACCACAGAGCCAAGCCGCGGATAGTCGTGATATTTGGCCTGATAGGCGTCAACAAACTTCTTGTTCGCAGCGGTATCGATCGAATACCACGGGTAGCCCGTCACGATCCAGCCGCTCGGCGCTTCGGCGCCGAGCGGATCGAGGTAATCCGGCTCGCCGGTCAGCAGCGACACCACCGTGCGATCCTTGAAGAGGCCGCGCGTATTGCCCTCGCGCACGAACTTGCCGAGGTCGGCGCCGAACAGCACATTGAAGATCGCATCGGGCTTCGCATCGGCGATCGCCTGCGTGACCGCGCCTGCATCCACGTTGCCAAGCGGCGTGGCCTGTTCCGCGACGAACTGCACGTCAGGCTGCGCGGCGCTCAGCAGCTTCTTGAAAGTGGCCACCGCCGACTGGCCATACTCGTAGTTCGGATAGACGAGCGCCCAGCGCTTCTTCTTCAGCCTGGCCGCTTCGGGCACGAGCATCGCGACCTGCATGTACGTGGAAGGACGCAGACGGTACGTGTATTTGTTGCCGTCAGCCCAGACAATCTTGTCGGTTAGCGGTTCGGCGGCCAGAAAGAAGATCTTCTTTTGCCTCGCGAAGTCGGTGAGCGCAAGCCCCGTGTTCGACAGAAAGCCGCCGAACAGCAACTGCACCTGTTCGCGTGCAATCAGCTCCTGCGCGACGCGAATCGTGTCGCCGGGGTTGCCGTTGTCGTCGCGCGAAATGACTTCGAGCTTCTTGCCGAGCACGCCGCCCGCGCCGTTGATCTGTTCGAGCGCGAGATTCCAGCCGTTTTTGTAAGGCCCGAGAAAGGCCGGCTGCGCCTTGTAGCTGTTGATTTCCCCAATCTTGATGGTCTGCTGGGCGTTCGCGCCGAAGGCAGCAAATGAAAAAACCGTCGATAGCGTAAGGCGAGAGATCCATCCTGCGCGCGTGGTCATGCGTTTCTCCGTATCAAATGGATTGCGGGAATGCGTTGGTTTTCTAGCGGCTTGTCTGCCCCGTTCGTCGCTGCGCGCCTGCGTTCGCGCGCTCACTCGGCGCGGGACATGGCGCGAACCCGCGCGACGCTTGCCGTCACGTCCTGCCAGGCGGGCTTGCCACCCGCGAATTGCTGGCGCAAATATGACACGAGTTCGGCGACCTGGGCGTCGTTGAAACTGTCGCGGTAACCCGGCATCGTACCGAGTTCGGGCCGCGCAGGCGAGCCGATACCGTCGAGAATCACGCGGATCAGATTATCGGGCGTGGCGCTATGCAGGTTCGTGTTGAGCGCGAGCGACGGGTGCGCGCCGAACAGTTGCGGCCCGCTTCCCGTGTGATGACACGCGGCGCAGGCGCCGTCGAAAAGCCGCGCGCCCACGCCCGAGGGCGCGCCGCGAATCGTGCTGGCCGCTTCGTATTGGCGTGCCATCGCCGCCACGTCGACGTTGGGCTCAAGCGGACTCAGCGACGCGAGATACGCGGCCATCGCGCGAATGTCGCTATCGGGCAACGCTGCGAGATCGGCGACAACCGGCGCCATCGGCCCGGCGGCCACGCCGTGCAACGGCGCGTGACCGAAGCGCAGATAGCGGAACAGTTCGTCCTCGGTCCATGGCACCGGCGAGTTGGACAGCGACGACAACGCCGGCGCTTCCCACCCTTCCGCACTGCCGCCGCCCATGAAAGCCGCGCCGGTTTTCTCGGCGCCGAATGCATTGCGCGGCGTGTGACACGCGCTGCAATGTCCGAGGCCATTGACGAGATACGCGCCGCGGTTCCATTGCGCGCTTTGCGCGGGGCTTGCGGCGAAGCTGTTGCGGGCGAGAAAGAGGCCGTTCCATGCGGCCATGAGCGGGCGCGCGTTGAATGGAAACCGCAGTTTGGTTTCCGGCGGACGCAAGCGCACAGGCGTTTGCGACATCAGATACGCGTACAGCGCCTCGAGGTCTTCGTCGGAAGTGTTCTTGAACGATGTGTACGGAAAGGCAGGATACAGCCGGTGTCCGTCGCGGCTAATGCCTTCGCGCATCGCGCGAATGAACGCTTGCAGCGACCACGAGCCAATACCCGTTTGCACATCGGGCGTGAGATTCGTGCTGTACACGATGCCGAAAGGTGTTTCCAGCGGCTTGCCGCCGGCGTTCGGCACGCCGTTGCGCGCGGTGTGGCACACCGCGCAATTGCCGAGCGATGCCAGCACCTTGCCGCGTGCGACGAGTTCGGGAGCGAATGCACTCGCAAGCGGCGGCGCAATCGGCGCGATGGGCTGCGGCGCCAGCGACAAGGCCCCGAGCCAGCCCGCCGCGCCTGCTGCCAACGCGCCCAGAAAACCCAGCCGCCAGCGCTTTTTCCGGCGCGCGGCGGCGTCCTCGGCTTGCGCATCCGCGAGTGCGGCGCGAATCGTTTCGGGTGTGAACGGCGGCCTGCGAAAGCGCACGCCCGTTGCGTCATACAGCGCGTTGGCAATCGCGGCCGCGCCGGGCAGCGAGGCCGACTCGCCCGCGCCCATCGGCGCCTCGCCGTGGCGCGGCATCATCACGACGTCGATCACGGGCACTTCGCGGAACGTGAGGATCGGATACGCGCCCCACTCCTGGCTCGTCACCGCGTTATCGCCGAACGTCACGCGTTCTTTCAGCGCGCGGCTCGTCGCCTGAATCACGTTGCCATGAATCTGGTGACGCACGCCGTCGGGATTGATCGTCGTGCCATTGTCCTGACCGACCACGACGCGCGTTACCGCGAGTTCGCCGCTTCTGCGATTCACTTCGACGTCCGCGACCCACGCGCACCAGGCCGCGCCGAAGCCGGGAAACTTGCTGTGCACATAGCGCGCGTAGGCAATGCCGCGGCCCCGCGCAATGTCGCCTTCTTCGCGCGGCTCGGCGGTTGCGGCTTGCCGCGCACGCGGCTGCCAGCCCGCGCGCTCGGCGACGGCTTTCACCAGCTCGGCCCCGCGTGGATCGCGCAAATGCTTCAAGCGAAATTCCACAGGATCGGCACCCGCCTCGACCGCCAGTTCGTCGATGAACGACTCGTGCGCGAAGGTGTTGGGCAGCGCGGACACGCCGCGCAACCACGAGGCGCGCACGACAGGCGGTGTGTCGTCGCAGACAATGCGCATGGCGCGGTAGTCGTAGGGCGGCACCGCCGTGCGGTCGCCCATTTCGAATACCTGCGGTTGCGCCGGCAACGCGCCAGTCAGCAACAGCGCGAGCGTAGGCGCGTCGTTCGATGGGTAACGCGTCGCAAAATCGTAAGCCGCAAGTTCGCCTTCCGCGCTCAAAGCGCCGCGCACATCCATCAATTGCGCGGCGCCCTTCGGCTCCCATGCATGCTCGTCCTCACGCGACAGTTGCACGCGCACGGGCGCCCCCGTTGCACGCGAGAGCAAGGCGGCGTCCGCGGCGACGTCGTCCGCGCAATTGCGGCCGTAGCAGCCTGCCGCGTCCATGCGCACGATCTCGATCTGCGCTTCATCCATAGACAGCAGCAACGCGAGGTCGGCGCGCAGCGAATGAGGGTTCTGCGTGCCGGACCACACCTTCAATGCGCCGTCACGATAATCGGCCACCGCGCACGAGGGCCCAATCGACGCATGCATCTGAAACGGCCAGACGTATGTGCGATTCAGCGTGCGGGCAGGGTCGAGCGCGAGCGCTGTATCCACATCGCCTTCGATCACGAGGTCGCGACGCGTGGCCGGATTGGCGCGCAGCGCGGCTTCTACCTGTTCGCTGGTTTCGAGCGGCGGCAACGGTTCAGTGTTTTTCCACTGTACGTCTAGCTGCTTCGCGGCCTGCTGCGCGATTTCCTCGCGCTCCGCCACGATGCCGACGAAGTCGCGTATCACCACCACCTTGACGATGCCAGCGAGATCACGAATCGTCGCTTCGTCGACGCGCAGCAAACTGTTGCCGACGAAATCGCCCTGCGCGAGACCCGCATACGGCGGGCGCACGACGCGACCATGCAGCATGCCGGGCACGCGCACATCGTGCACGAAGCTCAATTCGCCGGTTGCCTTCGCGGGTATGTCCACGCGCGGCGCCTTTTTGCCGACCACCGTATAGGCGCTGGGGTCTTTCAGAGGCGCATCGGCGCGCAGTTGCAATTCGATGCGTTGCCCCGCAATGAGCTCGCCATAAGCGATGCCTCTGGTGCCCGCTCCAACTCCGGCGCCTGCATGATCGCGTTCGACCACGATGCCGTCGCGCACGGCAAGCTTCTCCGCGCCGACGCCAAGCCGCTGCGCCGCCTGGGCGATGAGCCACTGCCGTGCCTGTGCCGCGGCATGCCGCAACGGCACGGCCGTGATCTGCAACGTGGCGCTGGCAATGGTCGGCCCTTGATTCGGCGTCTCTTTCGTGTGGCCGAGTACGATCGACACGCGCGTCAACGGCACATCGAGTTCTTCGGCGACAATCTGCGCGAGCGCGGTGCCGATTCCCGTCCCCAGATCGACATGGCCATTGAAGGCAACCACGCTGCCGTCGTCGCGCACGGCGAGAAAGAGCTCAGCCTCGCTCGGGACAAACGACGAACGTGAGCCGGGTTGACCGACCGCCGGTTTGACGGGCGCTGGCGGCGGCCGCGTGACGATCAGCACGCTTTGCGCGTCGTAGAGCTGCCTGCGCGACGGCGGCTCGACGCGGCGATCCACGCTGAAGTCCGGCCCGGTCATGCACGCGCTCCTTTGTCGCCGTCATCGTCGTCATCGCGCGTCTGCTTCTGGATTGCCAGTAGTTCGGCGGCGCGTTGCACCGCCCGCATGATCTCGACATGCGTGCCGCAACGGCACAGGTTGCGCGACAGTTCGCGGCGAATCGTCTCCATGCCCGGATGCGGATCGCGCTCGAGCAGCGCCTTCGTCGTCATGATCATGCCGCTCAGGCAGTAGCCGCATTGCGCGGCCTGTTCTTCGATAAACGCCTGCTGCACCGGATGCAACGCAGTGCGCGTGCCCAGCCCCTCTAGCGTGGTGATCTCGTGTCCCAACGCTACCTTCGCAGTCGTGACGCATGCGCGTGTCGGCATGCCGTCGAGCAGCACCGTGCATGCGCCGCATTCGCCGAGCCCGCAGCCGAACTTAGGCCCGTTGAGCGCGAGGTCGTTGCGCAGCAGGTAAAGCAAGGGCGTATCCGCCGACGCGCTGACAAAATGCAGCGCGCCATTGACCTTCAACGCGAGCGGTGCCGGCCCGTTCATGCGCGCACCGGTCGCGCCGTACATAGCGCGTTCATAGCACCACCGGCACTTCAGTAGCAGGAGGCGTGTTGCGGCTGCGCCGGCAGCGGATCAAACCGTCGATCATCACCATGCCCACGCCCGGAATATCGCCAAGTTGCACGCTTTCCAGCAGCGTGTTTGCCGCCGTATGTTGCGCGCGGTCCATGAACACGAGATCGGCGGGACGGCCTACTTCGATCAGCCCCTGGCGCAGGTTGCGTTGGCGTGCCGTGTTGCCGGTGGCAAAGCAGAACGCGATTTCCGCAGGCACGTCCGCAAGACTCGAAATCAGCGCGATCATGCGCAGAATGCCGAGCGGCTGCACGCCGGAACCAGCGGGACTGTCGGTGCCGAGAATGATCCGGTGCGGGCATTTCAGTTCGACCGCATGACGCGCGGTCAGCAATGCAATGCGTTCATTGCCGTTATGGACGATTTCCAGCGCGCGGCTCGACTGCTCGCACAAATCGCAAACATGGCGGTACGACAACGACGTATGCCCGCCATTGATGTGGCCGATCACGTCCGCATCGGCCGCGAGCACCACGTCGCGGTCGATCAGCCCTGAGCCTGGAATCGACGGGCCGCCCGTGTGAATCGTGCTTTGAATGCCGTATTTGCGGGCCCACGCGACCATCTGCGCCGCCTCTTCGCCGGCCTTGACGCTGCCGAGCCCCACTTCGCCAAGCAGCTTCACACCGGCCTCGGACAGTTCCTTGAAGTCTTGCTCGACCATGCCCTTTTCGATTACCGGCGCGCCCGCCATCACCTTGACGCCGCCGCCGACGCCCGCGCCGCGCATGCCCTCGAACGAACGCTGCGCGGTAATGGCAAGCGCTTTCACGCCGAGCACATCTTTCGGACGACCAGGCAAATGCACTTCACCGGCCGAAATCATTGTGGTCACGCCGCCGTTCAGGTTCGATTCGATCCAGCCAAGCTGATTCTGACGCGGCGTCCAGTCGCCGAATACCGGGTGCACGTGCGAGTCGATCAACCCTGGCGCAACCGTGGTGCCCTTGCAATCGACGGTGGTACGCGCGCCTTCCAGGTCGCAGTCCTTTTCCTTGCCGACAGCCACGATCACACCGTCGTCGATCACGATCGTCGTGGCGTCGAGAATCGGTTGGTCGATGTCTCCGGATAACAGCAGGCCGATGTTGGTTACCGCGACCTTGCCCGACAAGCCTGTCAACGTCTCTGCTGCCATCTGCCTCTCCTTTTGCAACGACGGTTGGATCACACGCTCAGGTACGCGCGCCTCACTGTTTCGTTCTTCGCCAGTTCGCCGATAGCGCCGCTAAAGCGGATTTGCCCTTTTTCAAGCACATACGCGCGGTCGCTGACCAGCTCCGCGAAGTGCAGGTTCTGCTCGGACAACAGAATGGACAGCCCCTCGCGCTTGAGCTCGAGAATCATGTTGGCCATCTGTTCGACGATCACGGGCGCGACGCCTTCCGACGGTTCATCGAGCAACACGAGATACGGATTGCCCATCAAGGTGCGCGACACGGTGAGCATCTGCTGCTCGCCGCCGCTCATCTGTCCACCGGGACGCCGCGGCATTTCGCCGAGATTGGGGAAGAGCCGGAAGAGCTTTTCCGGCGTCCATTGCGGCGCGCCTTCGCGCGGCGGCTGGCGGCCCGTGTCGAGGTTTTCCATCACCGTCAGATCGGCAAATACGCGCCGGTCTTCCGGAACGAAGCCCATGCCCATGCGCGCAATCCTGTACGGCGGCAGCGCGGCGATGTTCTGCCCGCGAAACGTGACCTGGCCCCGCCGGCGCGGCAGCAAGCCCATGATCGCTTTCATGGTGGTCGACTTGCCCGCGCCGTTGCGGCCCATCAACGCGACCACTTCGCCGCGCCCGACTTCGAGGCCGACGTCGAACAGAATATGCGCGCGGCCGTAGAACGCGTTGAGGCCCGCAACTTTCAGCATCGGCTCGCTCATTGCAAGGCTCCTTCGCCACCGTGGCCGCCCACTGAGTCGTGCAGCGCGGCGTGCGGCTGAAACGTCTTGCCGGTGCCGAAATACACTTCCTGCACGCGCGGGTCGTTGCGGATCGTTTCGCCGTCGCCCTCCGCAATCAGTTTGCCGCGCGCGAGCACGATCATGCGGTCGGCGTAGGCAAACACCACGTCCATGCTGTGCTCGGTAAACAGCACGCCGATTTGCTGCTCGGCGACGAGCCGCCGTGTCAGCGCCATCAGCTCGTTACGCTCCTTCGGTGCCATGCCCGCAGTCGGTTCGTCCATCAACAACAGCTTGGGACGGTTCGCAAGCGCAATCGCCAGTTCCACGCGCTTGACGTCGCCATAGGCGAGCACGCCACATGCGCGATTCGCGTCGGCGGCCATGCCCACCTGTTCGAGCAGTGCGAGGGCTTCATCGGCATAGCGCGAACCAGCGGGCTTCCACAGGCCGAAGGTCTTGCGCTCGCGCGACACGAGCGCCATCTGCACGTTCTCTAGCACGGTCATCGAATTGAAGGTGGCCGCGATCTGGAACGTGCGGCCCACGCCGCGTCGCCAGATATCGCGTGGACGCATGCCGACGAGTTCGTGTCCGTCGAAACGGATCGACCCCGACGACGGCGCCAACTGGCCATTGACCATGTTGAAGCACGTGGACTTGCCCGCGCCGTTCGGCCCGAGCAGCGCGAGAAGCTGGCCGGCTTCGAGCGTGAACGACACGTTGTCGACAGCCTTCAGTCCTCCGAACGACCTGGAGAGGCCGGACACCTGCAGCAAGCTCATAGCCCCTCCTTGATTGCCGCGCGTTGGGACGCGGGTGTCGCGGCGTTCTCCGCGTTGTCGCGGCTGTTCGCGTCGTCGCCGAAACGCTCGCGAATGAAACCGACAATGCCCTGTGGAAACGCAATCACCAGCAGCAGAATGGCGAAGCCGAGCAGCGCCTGCCAATAATCGGTCTGGCGCGCGACGGTGTCCTGCAGCCACGTGAACACGGCCGCGCCGACTATCGGGCCGGCGAGCGTTTGCAGACCGCCGAGCAGCACCATAACCAGACCGTCGACCGAGCGGCTCACACTGATCACTTCGGGCGAGATCGTGCCCTTGGAGAACGCATACAACGAACCCGCGAGTCCGCAGAACAGCGACGCGATCACAAAGGACGCCCACTGCACGCGCTTCACGTCGATGCCGATAGCCTCCGCGCGCAACACCGAGTCGCGCGACGCACGCATTGCGTAACCCAGCGGCGAGAACAGCATGCGCCGCAACAGCCACACGCCGATCACCGCGCAAAAGAGCGTGACGTAATAGAACGCCACCGGCGACGAAAGCCAGTCAGCCGGCCACAAACCGAGAATGCCATTGCTGCCGCCCGTCACATCGTCCCACTGGAAAACGACCGACCAGACGATCTGCGCAAAAGCGAGCGTGAGCATGGCCAGATAAACGCCCGACAGACGCACGCAGAACCAGCCGAATACCAGCGCGCCGCCCACTGCGAGAAGCGGGGCCAGCAGCAGCGCGGCTTCCATCGGCAGGTTCAGGACCTTGAGGAACAGCGCCGCGCCATACGCGCCGAGCCCGAAGTACGCGGCATGACCGAACGAATGCATGCCGCCCGGCCCCATGATGAAATGCAGACTCGTTGCAAACAGAACGGCGATCAGTATTTCGACCAGCAGCACCGGCATGTACGGAAACGCATTGGCCGCGAGCGGCGCGAAGAGCAGAACCAGCAGCACGATTGCGGCCAGCCATTTGACGCGTTTGCCCGCGGGACGCAACGGCGTTTCAGGCGCCGCCATGCCCCGCACCGCGGCACTCGCGCGACCGAGCAGCCCCCAGGGTCGCACGACCAGCACCACCGCCATCACGACGAACTCCGCCACGAGCGTGAAGCGGCTCAACGAGAGACCGACGCCGAAAATCGTCACATGTCCAATGCCGATGCACAGCGCCTTGATCTCCGCAATGATCAGCGCCGCCACGAAAGCGCCCGGAATCGAGCCCATGCCGCCCACCACGACGACCACGAACGCATTGCCGATGGTCTCGAGATCGAGTGAGAGATTCGCCGACATGCGCGGGCCTTGCAGTGCGCCGCCCAAACCGGCGAGAAACGCTCCGACAAAAAACACCCCGGTAAACAACCACGCCTGATTGATGCCGAGTGCGCCGAGCATTTCGCGGTCCTGGGTCGCCGCGCGCACCAGCGTGCCCCAGCGCGTGCGCGTCAACGCGTACCAGAGCAGCAGCAACACCACCGGACCGATCACGATCAAAGCGATGTCATAAGTGGGCAGCGGATGGCCGAGGAAATTTACCGCGCCAGCCAGATGCGGCGCGCGCGGCCCGAACAGATCTTGCGGTCCCCACAGCCATAGCGCGGCGTCGCGAAAGATCAGCACCAGCGCGAACGTAGCGAGCAGATGAAAGAGCTCAGGCGCCTGGTAAATGCGCCGCAAAACGATGACCTCGACCAGCGCGCCGAGCACGGCAACCACCAGCGCGGCGGCCAGCACGGACAGCCAGAAGCCGCCGGCCGTCTGACCGAAGCGGCTCGCCATGCTGTACGCAATGTAGATGCCGAACATATAGAACGAGCCGTGCGCGAAATTGACGATGCGCGTCACGCCGAAGATCAACGACAAGCCCGCGGCGACCAGAAACAGCGTCGACGCGTCGGCAAGTCCGTTGACCAGTTGTACCAGCAAATTCGAAAGCATCGAGACCCTCGGCAGCTTGCCGACCACCCGCACGCTCATCTCCGTGCGGCCCGGCCAGCAGACGTTGCAACGCGTGCGGCACTGTGCTCGCACGCATCAACGGCAGCACACTACCTGAAAGAAATCCACTGTGGGGAGCCGCCAGGCAAACGCATGCAGATCTCAGCGCAAGCCATCTTCGCCCTTGATCTCGTTCGCCTGCAATCCGCCGATGCGCGGCAATGGCCGACCGGAAGCCGTCACCGCGACCGCCACCACGATTTCGTTCGCGCGCGGCGCATCCGACACCCGCGCTTCGATCGCATCGAAGTGACTGCGCACGAAGGCCGCGTCCTTGTGGCCGAGCGGCACGTCGATCGCGGTGCCGAGCGTGCCCATCTTTTTCGCCGACGGCACGAGCGCCGCGCCCTTCTCCACCGCTGCGCGCAGCGGTGCGCCGAGCTTCGGATGCAAGATCGCCGCAGCATGCTCCAGTTCGCCAGCCTCGCCGACAATCGCAGCCTTGCCGTAGCTTTGCGCTTCACCGGGCTCGATTCCCAGTGCTTCGACGCAGCGCTTGCCGAGCAGCGCGCCCAGTTCCTCGCCCGCGTCGATCAGTGCATCGAGCCTGGCCTCAAAGCGGCCCGCATACGGATTGTCGATCACGGCGATAGCGACCGCGCGACGCACGGGCGGATCGACGTTTTGCCCCATTTCCATGCGTGTTTCGTCCACCTGCACGACCAGCTTGCGAAGCCTGATTGCCATTTCGCTCTCCGAGTTTCGATGTACCTGTCGCTGCATTCAGCGCGCTTGAGCACGTATTCACCGCGTTTTTCAGCGCGTTTTCAGCGCAAGCCGTCCTTGCCCACGATCGCCTCTTTAGCGAGCCCGCCGACGCGTGCATGCACGCGCTGCCCGGTGCTCATCGCGAGGATGTAGACCACTTCGTCGGCGGCGGGCGCGCCCGGCACGCGCACTTCTATCGCGTCGAAGTGACTGCGCACGTAGCTTGCGTTGACATGCGTAAGCGGCACGTCAAGCGCGCTGGACGGCGCGCCGACTTTTTTCGTCGACGGCACGATCGCGTTGGTCGGCACGCCGTTCTTTTCCAGCAACTCGCGCATCGCATAGCCACCGGGCACATGCCACAGCGCACCGTGTTCGAGCTCGCCGCGTGCGCCGACAATCGCGCCCTTGCCGTAGCCTTCTATCGACGCATGCGCAACCGCCATCGCTGCAAGCAGGCGTTGCGCCATATCGAAGCCGATGGGCTTGAGCGCTTCCATCGCGTGCTCGATTTTCGGCTCGTAGCGGCCTGCAAACGGGTTGGTCATGACAGCGGCAATGGCACCGCGCCGCAGCGGCTTTTCGGGCGCAGGCCCGAACTCGTGAAAGATGTCTTCGACGTGCGTCAGCACGCGGCGTATTTCGAACACGGAGCCTCCGTTGTGGGGTGAGCGCGATGCGTCGCAAGCAAAGCGTCCGGGCGGTGCATGCCGGCTGTGCGCACGCGTCCTTGCAAAAACAACGCGGCGCCCGCTATCACACCGCGCTCCAGCAAACGCTGCGCCGTTTCTACACCGCGTGCAAGTGCAAAATCTGCAAGCGGCTGCGGGAGTGAGGGAACGTCCACGGTTACCAGTTGATCGCCAAGATCGGTATCGTCTTTCAGCGACGACGCCGGCATACGCACGATACCGGCATGGTCGAGGTTCACCGCGTTCGCGATCATCGTCGCGGCGGCGTCCGCGCTTGCCGCGTCATGCGCGAGCACGGTGACGCTGTCCGCAATGCCAAGACTGAAACTGCGCCCGCGCCAGCCGCTCGTCGCAATGCCGCGAATCGGCATGCCTGCGTCCAGCGTGAGATTCGCGTCTAGCCCAAGGCCGTCGGCGCGCTGCAGTTTCGCGAGCGACTGAGACAGATCCGCAAACACGCCCACGCGATACTGGTGGCCTTCGGTCAGATGAAACGCAATGTCGCCGCCGTTGTTGATGTAGGCGCGGGTGATTCCTTCGCGTGCGAAGGCGCTGATCAATTCGTCGGCGACGCTGCCTGCGACGGCGGCCATCGGCGTGAGAAAACGCGCGCGATGTGGATGACATGCGCACCACATGCGGCGGGCCACCGCGCCTTCCAGCGGACATTCGTGCACAGAGGCATCCGCTCGCAACGGTTGGCGCAGCCGCTTCAATTCGCCGACGAGTTCGGGCAATACGTCGACAAAACGCGCCCAGCAACTGGCATAAGCGGATTCGAGCGCGGCGGGCTCGCCGTCGGCGCTGAGAATCAGATCGATCGGGCCATGCTGCCAATGCCAGCGCGTCGCGTCGATACGGGTGCGGGTCGGGTTCATCGCTTGAAGTGGGCCAGGTGTTCAGGCGGATCAGCCGAGCATCGGCGGCACGGCCGGCGGCCACGGATTGTCCGGATTGCGCGCCAACGTGCGGCGCGCGAGCGGTGCGCCTTCGGTGTGCTCGGGGCCGCTCGCCAGCACGCTCTGCAATGATCTCACCGCATCCAGATGGCCGCCCAGGTCGCGATAGGCGTCGTACGTCATGGTGAATTCGATTGGCGCCACAATGGCCGGAGTAGGCACCGTGCCGAACGAACGGTCCGGCATGCGCGATACGTCGACCATCACGGTAATGCCGCCGCCCGGCCACACATAAGCCGGTGCGCCGCCGCAGGTCACGTTCACCAGCTTCTGCTTGATCGCACGCGTGAGCAGCACGGGGTTCTCGGTCGCCCCCGCGCGCAGACTGCCGCCCGCACCGCCGAGAAACAGCACCGTGGCAAGCGAAGGCTCGCAGTTCTCGCCGATCCGTTCCACCGTGCGGCGGACCGCCTCCGGCATGGCCGCGATGCGCGGCACGAGATCATGGTCGAGTTCATACCACTGCGCGTGTTCGCCGGTGGTCGACACCATCAGCAGACGCATGCCGGGTTTCGCGACTGCGGGATCGAAGCCTTCGATAATCGCGAGCGGGTCCTGAATATCCGTGCCGCCCCAGCCAATGCCGGGATTGGCCACCTGAAAATAGCGGCCCGGGGTCGACTTGCGTCCGCGAATCCTGATGCCCGAGCGTGTCATGCCAAGGCAACGCCCCGCCTGATGCTCGGTCAGCACGCCGGTAATGTGGTCGTCGACCACCACCACTTCGTCGGCGTGGCCGAACCACTGTTTGGCGAAAATGCCGATGGTCGCGGAACCGCAGCCCACCCGCATGCGCTGCTCTTCGACACCGTCGACCACCGGCGCCGCGCCCGCGCGAATCACGAGGCTCGCGCCGCCGTCTATGCTGAGTTCCACCGCCTGCTTGTTGCCGAGCGCAAGCATCATGTCGCAAGTCACGCGGCCTTCTTTCTTGCTGCCGCCGGTCAGGTGATGCACGCCGCCGAGACTCAGCATCTGCGAACCGTATTCCGCTGTCGTCACATGGCCGACTATTTCGCCCTGGCAACGCACGTTCGCCTGTTCGGGACCGAGAAAGCGGTCCGTGTCGATCTTTACCTTGAAGCTGCAGTAGCTGAAGATGCCTTCAGTGACGACCGTGACCATGTCCACGTCGTCGAGCTTCGAGGCAACGATAAACGGCGCGGGCTTGTAGTCGGGATAAGTGGACGATGCGCCCACGCCGGTCACGAAAAGTGCTTCGTCGGCGACAGGCTCTTGCGTTTCGGACGATACGGCGAATTCGACCAGCGCGTCCGCGCTTTGCGGAGCGGATTGGGATCTGGAGAGGAACACTACCGGGTCCACGCGAATCAGCCGGCCTTGCGCATTCGCATAGCGATCGCACGCACCGGTGCGTCCCTCGGATATCTGACACAGCACCGGGCAGGCATTGCATTCGATCTTGTTCGACGCCATACGCTCGCTGCGCGGCGCCGCCTTCTCGAGCACGGTGGGACCCGGCGTCGAGGCAATATCGCCGTCGACGCGCTCCGCACCGAAATCGACCTTCGTATGTTCTGTCATGGTGGGGGTTCCATACGACGACATTACAATCGGTCCCGCCCGGCTGCTGAAAAGCCCTTGTTTCAGGGCGTTTTCGTGTGACTCGCATTCTTTCCATGTTGCGGTCACTCACCGTTCGTGTAGTATTTGCTACACCAAACTTGTTGGAAATCTACTCGATCAAAATAGACTGCGCAATGAATTTCCGGGCTGCGAGCGCATGGTGCGTCGCCGCATCGGAACGGCGATAACCGTGGGGCTACTGCTTTGCTACGCCGCAATCCACGCCGAAGCCGCAGCCGAAGCCGTGCGCTGTGCATTGCATAAGAGGGGCCGCGCAGCGCGCGCTGTATGATGAAGACGGCTGCATGCCGGCCGCACTCCGTGCAAGGAATCGAGCCGTTCAACCATGCCAACGAAGAGGCACCACACCGCCATGAGTCCCACCGCCGCCCGCAAGCCGGGCGCCACCGGCATCCGTGCGAAACAGGCGCAGGACACCCGCGCCAAGATTCTGAAAGCGGCAATCAAGGTGTTTGCGAAGCAAGGCTATGCGAGCGGCCGCGTGGAGAGCATTTCGAAGGCCGCGCGCTCGCACGACCGGATGATCTACTACTACTTCGGCAGCAAGGAACAGCTCTTCGTCGAGGTACTGGAAACCATCTACACGCAATTCAACGAAGCGGAAAGCAAACTCGATCTCGACCTGCAGAATCCGGTGCGTGGTCTTGAACAGATGGTCGAATTCGTCTGGCAGTACTACCTCGATCATCCGGAATTCGTCACGTTGCTCTCAAGCGAGAACCTGCATCAGGGCAAGCATGCGAAGAAGTCTTCGAAGCTGAAGGAGATCTCGGGCTACGCCATTTCCGTCGTGCAGAAACTGCTGGATGCAGGCAAAGCCCAGCATGTGTTCCGAACGGACATCAAAGCGCGCGACGTGTACCTGATGATCGCGTCGCTCGGCTATTTTTATAACGCCAACCAGTACACGCTGGGCGCATTTCTCGGCGAACCGCTAATGGATAAGGCGGCGCTCGCGCATTGGCGCGAGGTCATCAAAGACACCGTATTGCGCGCGGTGCGGCTGCATTCGCCGGCCGCATCCGATTCGAATGCCGGCGTTGAAACGACGCACACCGCGAATGTGATGGATGCGGCTACTGCAACCGATACGACTGCGCGCGTACAAGCCGGCTAGCTGAAACGCCGTACAAAATGAAAACGCGCGCCCGGGTGCGGGCGCGCGTTCGTTTTTCAAAGCCTGGCTGCCGCGACAAAAACGCGGCGAAAACACTCAGGGCTTCGCCGCTGCATCGTCCTCGCGGAAAATCTTGTCGGCCAGATGGAAAGCCGAGTTCGCCGCCGGCACGCCGCAGTAAATTGCGGTTTGCAGCAGTACTTCCTTGATCTGCTCGCGCGTCACGCCATTGTTTTTGGCAGCGCGCAAGTGCAGTGCGAGTTCCTCGCTGCGATTAAGCGCGACCATCATCGCAATGGTCAGCAGGCTGCGCGTGTGTCGCGGCAAACCCTCGCGCGTCCATACCTCGCCCCACGCGTAGCGGGTAATGAAGTTCTGAAACTCTTCTGTCAGTTCCGTGCGGTTTGCCAGCGAGCGGTCGACATGCGCGTCGCCCAGCACCGCGCGGCGCACGCCGAGTCCGGCTTCGTAGCGGTCTTCGTCGTTCATTTGGACTCCGTCAAAAAGTCGATCACTGTCTTCGTGAAAGCGTCGACCTTCTCGATGTTGGAAATATGCGAGGCGTCGAGCTCGACATAACGCGCGCCCGGAATCGCCTGTGCCAGTTCGCGGCCTTGCGCGGGCGTCGCGGCCACGTCGTGCGTGCCGCTGATTACCAGCACCGGCAGCTTGATGCCGTGCGTTTCGGGGCGCAGATCGGTGGCGTCGATCGCCTCGCAGTTCAGCGCATAGCCTTCCTTGTCGGTATGCACGAACACGTCGCGGATCATCGCGAGCACCACCGGCTCACGTTCGATGTAGTCGGCGGTGAACCAGCGCGGCAACACCGCGTCGGCAAGCGCCAGCATGCCTTCGGTGCGAGCCCGCGCGGCACGCGGCACCCACACTTCCGGCGAACCGATGCGCGCCGCGGTGTTGGCAAGCACTACCCGCTCGAAGCGGCTTGCATGACGCGCGGCCAATGCAACGCCCGTGAGTCCGCCCATCGACACGCCGCAGAAATGCGCGCGTGCGATCTTCAGCGTATCCATCAGGCCGAGCACATCGCCCGCCAGATGCTCTATCGTGTACGGTCCTTTCGGCGCCTCGGAATGGCCGTGGCCGCGCGTGTCGTAACGCAGCACGCGAAAGTGCTTCGCTAGCGCCGCCACTTGCGGCGTCCACATGGACAGGTCGCTGCCGAGCGAATTGGACAGGATCACCCACGGCGCATTGCCGTGACGGTCGCCGTCGATTCGATAATGAAGCTCGGTGCCGTTGACTGCGGCGTAAGGCATGCCGTTACTCCTTCGAAATGGCGCGCTCTGAACGCGCGGTATGAAGTGCCAGCGCCGCGTCCACATAAGCGTGCGCCTGGCCGACGTAGTGAGCGGGATCGAGCAGTTGCTTCAGACGCTCGACAGAAAGATGTTCGGTCACAGCCGCATCCGCCGCGAGCAAGTCGAACAACGTTCGCCCTTCGCGAATGGCGGCTTTCGACGCTTGCTCCACGAGATGATGCGCATCCAGCCGGCCGATGCTGTCGCCCAGCGCAAGCATGACAGCTTCGCCGAGAATCAGACCGTGTGTGACGTCGAGATTCGCGGCAAGGCGCGGCACGTTCACGCTCAGGCCGCTCGCGATCTGCTCGATGTTCGCAAGCGCGCCGCCCGCGAGCCGCGCGAGGTCGGGCAACGCATCCCACTCTGCCTGCCAGCCGCCGAGCGCGCGCTCGTGTTCCTGAACCATGCCCGCGAATACCGTGGCAACCAGTCCCGGCGCGCGCGTGGCCGCGGTCAGCACGGCCGCGCAGCCAACCGGATTGCGCTTGTGCGGCATGGTCGACGATCCGCCTTTGCCGGCGGCAGCCGGCTCCGCAAGTTCGTCTATTTCGGTTTGCATTTGCAAGGAGACGTCGCGCGCTATCTTGCCTAGTGTACCGATCAGCATGCCGAAGAATGCCGCGGTCTCCGCAATGCGGTCGCGTTGCGTATGCCACGGCAACGCAGGCATCGCGAGGCCCAATTCCTGCGCGAGCGCTTGCGTGACGCGCGGCGCGGCATCGCGCAGACTGGCGAGCGTGCCGGCGGCGCCGCCGAATTGCAGCACGAGCACACGCTCACGCAATGTGTCGAGCCGGTCGCGGTGGCGCAGCAACGCATCCAGCCATTGCGCGAACTTCAGGCCGAGCGTGATGGGCAGCGCCTGCTGCAGCCAGGTTCGGCCGATCATCGGCGTGGCGCGATGCGTGGCGGCAAGCTGTGCGATCGCGTTGCAGGCGGCCTGCAAACCGCTGTCGAGCAGATCGAACGTGTCGCGCAGTTGCAGCACCGTCGCGGTGTCGATAATGTCCTGGCTCGTCGCACCCCAATGCACGTATTTCGATGCTTCGGCGTCCGCCGCTTTGACGCGCGCGGTGAGTTGCCTGACGAGAGGAATCGCGAGATTGCCGCCGAGCGCCGCGTCGCGCGCGAGCGCGTCGGCGTCGAGTTGATCGGCGTGGCAGGCGGCCTCAATGGCCGGCAGCGCCGCTTGCGGGATCACGTTGTGCGCGGCGCAAGCGCGCGCGAGGGCCGCTTCGACATCGAGCATCCGTTGCAGCGTGGCGCGCGGCGCCCAGATGTCGTTCATCGGCTGCGTGCCGCAAAGGAGGCCGGTCAGCCGGCCGCTGGAGTCGAGCATGATGACTTCGATGATCGGGGAGTTCTGACGAATGTAGCACTGTGCGCGGCAACGCGGTGCGCGCCGCGGCATGTGGACCGCGGCGCGCAGATGTCAACGCATGTTGTGCCGAACGCTATCGCTCGCTCACGCCGCCCGCGGCGCTTGCGTACCGTCGATCAGCGGCACGCCCGTGAGCTTGAGCAAGGCGTCGAAGTCGATGTCGGAGAAGATTTCGCGCACCACGAGGCCCTGGTCCGTCACGTCGATCATCGCCAGATCCGTGTAGATGCGGTCGACGCAACCCACGCCCGTCACGGGGTAGCTGCACTCGGCGGCGATCTTGCTTTCGCCCTGCTTGGTCAGGTGCTCCATCATCACGTAGACCTGCTTCGCGCCGATAGCCAGGTCCATCGCGCCGCCCACGGCCGGAATCGCGTCCGGCGCGCCGGTGTGCCAGTTGGCGAGGTCGCCCTTCGCGGACACCTGGAATGCGCCGAGCACGCAGAAGTCGAGGTGGCCGCCGCGCATCATGGCGAACGAATCGGCGTGATGGAAAAAGGCGCCGCCCGTCAGCAGCGTGACGTGCTGCTTGCCGGCGTTGATCAGTTCGTCGTCTTCCTCGCCCTTTGCGGGCGCGGGGCCCATGCCGAGCAGGCCGTTTTCGCTGTGCAGGAAGATTTCCTTGTCGGCGGCGAGGTGGTTCGCCACCAGCGTCGGTACGCCAATGCCCAGGTTCACATATGCGCCTTCCGGAATGTCTTGCGCAACGCGCTTTGCCATTTCATCGCGGGTCAGTTTCTTCATGTCGGTCTCCGGTTCAGGCAGCGGCGTCGCGCGGGTTGGGTTGCGGCGCGTGAGCCGCTTGCGGCACTTCGATCACGCGCTGCACGAAAATGCCTGGCGTGACGATGTTTTCCGGGTCGAGCGCGCCGAGCGGCACAACTTCCGATACCTGCACGATGGCGGTTTTTGCCGCGCTTGCCATGATCGGCCCGAAGTTGCGAGCCGTCTTGCGATACACGAGGTTGCCCCAGCGGTCGCCCTTGTATGCCTTGATCAGCGCGAAGTCCGCATGCAGCGGCGCTTCGAGCACATAGTGCCGGCCGTCGATCAAGCGGGTTTCCTTGCCTTCGGCGAGCTTCGTGCCGTAGCCGGTGGGTGTGAAGAATCCACCAATGCCCGCGCCCGCCGCGCGAATGCGCTCGGCCAGATTGCCTTGCGGCACGAGTTCCAGCTCGATCTCGCCTGCGCGATAAAGCGCGTCGAACACATACGAGTCTGTCTGGCGCGGGAACGAGCAGATGATTTTGCGCACGCGCTTTGCCTTGAGCAACGCCGCGAGGCCGATGTCGCCATTGCCCGCATTGTTGTTGACGATGGTGAGTTCGCGCGCGCCTTGCTCGATCAGCGCGTCGATGAGCTCCGAAGGCATGCCGGCCGTGCCGAAGCCGCCGATCATGACGGTCGCGCCATCGTGGACGTCGGCAACGGCCGACTGCAGTGACTCAAAAATCTTGTTGATCATGTCGAATTTCCTTGTGGGGCGCTGCGCGCCTGGCGTGGCCGAATGGCGCCAGCTTCCTCACGGCTCACCGCCTGGTTGCTCGCGCTCATGTTCGTATAGCGAACAGTGATTCGATTAGCGAACGATTCGGCGATTATGGTTGGGCTCGCGCCGCGTTGTCAAGGCGCGGACTTTCCCTTAATCATAGGTTCCCGCCCGCGCAACCGCGCGCCCCTTGTTTGCATGCGCCGGCGCGGCCGGGCAGCCGGAACCAAAACAAACCCCACTATCGCAGTGAGGGATTCTTCCGCTACCCTTTATCGACATATCGAATACTTCCACGCGCCCCCCGGCCGAACAGCATGTCGGACACTCACCTTGACCTGAACCTGATCCCCTATCTCGTGGCGATGGAGGACACCCGCAACGTCAGCCGCGCGGCCGAGCAGCTCGGCGTGAGCCAGCCGCGCGTGAGCACGGCGCTTGGGCGGCTGCGCGAATATTTCGACGACCCGCTCTTCGTGCGCACGTCCAAAGGCATGGAACCCACGCCGCGCGCGCTCGCCATCCTGCCCGCCGCGCGCGACGCGCTTCTGCGAATCGAAAAAGGCATGCTCGACGTGCAGGAGTTCGATCCGGACACCAGCACGCATACCTTCTCGATCGCGCTTTCCGACGTCGGCGAAATCGTGTTCCTGCCGCGGCTGCTGCAGCTCTTCGCCGAGCGCGCGCCGCACGCGAATCTGCGCTCGGTCTCCCTGCCGCCCTCGCATGTTGAACGCGGGCTCGAATCGGGCGACGTGGACCTCGCGGTCGGTTACTTTCCGGACCTGTCGGGCAATAACTTCTTTCAGCAGCGGCTCTTCACGCACCGCTTCATCTGCCTGATGCGCGCAGGTCATCCGCTGTCCAGAGCGCCGCTCACGCTCGCGCAATTCGTGGCTTCGGGGCATGCCGTGGTGCGCGCCGAGGGACGCAGCCAGGAAGTGCTCGAACAGTACCTCGCGAAAAAGCGCATTACGCGGCGCGCGGTGCTGGAAACGCCGCACTTCATGAGCCTGCCGTTCATCCTCGCGCGTACCGATCTGATTGCCACCGTGCCGCATGCGATCGGCTTCGCATATGTGTCCGAGCATGCGTCGATCACCCTCGTCGAACCGCCGCTGCCGCTGCCGCGCTTCGACCTGCGACAGCACTGGCATCGCAAGTTTCATAACGATCCGCGCGGCACCTGGCTGCGCGGCGTGGTCGCCGGACTTTTCAACGACGCGCTCGACGAATGGCCGAAATGAAAAAGCCAGCCCCGCGCGCCGGAAGGGGCATCGGCACGAGGCGGCGTAAACATGGAACAATGACTGTACTCATGAACCCGCGCGCGCTCCTCGGGCAACGCGCGATTCCCGCAGGAGCGACGGATGACCAGCAGCAATAAAGAACACACCACGCCCGCGGCCGGCAACGGCCGTCCGAGCCGCGAAGAAGCCGAAGCAGCCGTGCGCGTGCTGTTGCGTTGGGCCGGCGACGATCCCTCGCGAGAAGGCCTGATCGACACACCGGCGCGCGTGGTGCGCTCCTACGAAGAGTTCTTCGCGGGCTATCAGGTCGATCCGCGCGAAATTCTCGCGCGCACCTTCTCCGAGGTGGACGGCTACGACGAGATGATCGTGCTGAAGGACATCCGCTTCGAAAGCTATTGCGAGCATCACATGGTGCCGATTATCGGGCGCGCGCATGTTGCCTATCTGCCGGGGCATCGCGTGGTGGGTATTTCGAAACTCGCGCGGCTGGTGGACGCATTCGCGAAGCGCCTGCAGATTCAGGAAAAGATGACGGTGCAGATCGCCGATACGCTGAACGAGGTGTTGCAACCGGTGGGCGTCGGCGTGATTCTGGAAGCCGCGCACCAGTGCATGTCGACGCGTGGCGTGCACAAGGCCGGCGTGACGATGGTCACTTCGCGCATGCTCGGCAGCTTCCGTACCGACCCGTCCACGCGCCGCGAGTTTCTGTCGATTGTCGGCAACCCCGGGGCGGTGGCCGTGCCGAATACGTAAACGCAAAGCCGCCGCACGCGGCACGTTGCGCGAGGGGCATCCGGCATCAGGCCGCCCGGCGCGCGCCGAGCGTTTGCCCGAAGGTCGCGAGTAGGACAGCCCCGAGCACGCACGCCACGCCCATCAACTGCGCCACGCTGACCGGCTCGCGCAGCAGCAGCGCGGCCAACGCCAAAGCGCTCACCGGCACCAGCGCGGTCATCAGGCTGGCCTCCGCGCCGCTCACGCGCGCCGCACCCTCATACCAGAGAACGAAGCCGGCCACGGTGGGAACCAGCGCGTAATAGACCACGCCGGTAATGGCCGCCGCGTCGAGCGGCAAGGTCCACGGTTTCTCGAAGCAGGCCGGCACGACGCAAACCGCGAAGCCGATGCCGCACATCAACGCCGACAACGGCAACGGCGCGACCGGCGTGCGCAGCTTGCGATTGAGCAGAATGAAGAGCGCCTCGCAAACCACCGCCGCGAACACCAGCAGGTTGCCCGGCAGCGAACCGCCTTCATGCGGCGCAACGCCGGCGCCCGAACGCACGGTGCACGCGAGCACGCCCGCCGTGGCAAGAACGATCGCACCGAGCAGCGCCGGCGAGGGTCGCTCGCCCAGCGCGAGCATGGCGACCACCGCCGATACTGCCGGCAAGGTGCCGGCAATCACGCCTGCATCGCCCGCCGAGGCGAGCTTCATGCCGCTAATCAGCAGGACCGTATAACCCACGCTGCCCGCCGCGGCTTGCGCGACCACCAGCGCCGCGTCGCGGCGGTCAAGCCGCGGCCAGCGTACGCCGCGCCAGCGCATGACCAGCACGAACAACGGAAAGGCTATCGCAAAGCGCAGCGCGGTCGCGCTGAATGGCGGCAATCCGGCCGCAATGGACTTGCTCACCACCACGGTGCTGCCCACGCCGAGCATTGCCAGCGCGCAGCAGACGTAGCCGACATAACGTGAATTCATCGTGCATCTCCCTCGCAAAAGAAACAGCCCGCAGAATAGGCAGGCGGCGCCATCACGTCTTGAACGAAATTGCAGCGCGTCGCACGTGGCCGCGTTCGCGGACCATCGGGTATCCTCGACGATCAGGGACGTCCGCGCGACAGGAACGCGTTTTGCGTGAGCGGACCCGCCGGGCTGCCGGAACGGCGCACCCAGCTTGCCAACCCGAACAAACGCAAAACAGCGAGAGGAGCCGCGCAATTGGTAGAGTTTCCGTCCTCGGCGGTGTCCACCTGGGGCGGCGCGGTCGTGTTCGCCAACGTGCTGATGACGCGCCTCGGCGTGCCGATTCCCGCCGTGCCGGTTTTGCTGTTCGCCGGCTCCGCGATCGCGGCGGGCACCCTGTCGTTCTGGCCGGTGCTGTGCGCGGCCGTGCTCGGCGCGCTGATCGGCGACGGCGTCTGGTTCACCGCAGGCCGTCTTTATGGGCGCAAGCTGATCGGCGTGCTCGGCCGGATGCTGCCTGCCGTGGACGCCCGCATCGAACAGGCGCGCGCGCTGTTCGAGCGCTTCGGCGTGCCGCTCGTGTCGATCTCGAAGTTCGTGCCTGGCCTTGCGCTGGTCACACCGCCGCTGATGGGCACCACCGCCGTCGACGTCCGCATCTACGCCATCTGGGATCTCACAGGCGCGACCGCGTGGGCCACGTTCTGGCTGCTCGGCGGCGCAGCGGCCGAACGGCAGTTGCACATGCTGCTGGAGTTCGTGCGGGCGCGCGGCGGCACCGTGATTGACGTGCTGATAGGCGCCGCGCTGCTGTATCTCGCGTATCGGCTTGCGCAGCAGCGGCGGGCGCGCCGCCAGGCCGCCCTGCTCAATAGCGCCGATACAGCCGGGACCGCCGGCGGAGCCAGGCAAGCGCGAGCGTCGCGCTACGCCGGGGGCCGCAAGCCTACGCCTAAGGTCCTCGACGCCCGTCCGCAGAGCGCGGCACCCGGCGCAGCCTCGCCGATTCCCGGCGCGCTCCCGCTGGATCCCCATTCGCCGGAGCAGATCGACGGCGCGCTGCGCACTTTTGACAGCGTGATCTACTGCGTATGTCCGGACAGTGCGACCGCCGCTGAGATTAGCGTGCGCATGCGCAATTATGGCTACACGCGGATTCGCTCACTGCACGGCGGGCTGGAGGCATGGCAACGGCGCGGTTTTCCCGTGGGCTTGCTGCTGGCCGAAGAGATGCCCTCGGGCAAGTGGACCCGCTCACGCGGCGAGGCGCGCGGCGACGCGTCAAACACATCAGGCACATCGAACGCCTCGCACGCCTCACACGCCTCAACCGCCGTGACGCTGCGCGGTTTTGCACCGCGAAGCCGGGCACGCGCGTGAGCGCCCGTCCGGTGCAGTCGACGCGCGTCTAGCCGGGAGTATGAGGCGCGCTTACGACGGCGAGTCCTGCGCCACCGAGCCCACCGCCGCCGGCCCGCAAGCAACGCGATTGCGCCCCGCCGCCTTCGCTACGTAAAGCTGGCGGTCGGCGGCGGCAAGCAGATCGAGCGCGTTTGCGCCCTGCGCGGGCACAATCGTCGCGCAGCCGACGCTGACCGTGACCGTCACCGTGCCGGCGCCGCCATGCAGAATGTCCTGTGCCTGCACGCTTCGCCGGATCTTCTCGGCGACAGCGCGCGCGCCATCGGCCGAGGTGTCCGGCAGGATCACGGCAAACTCTTCGCCGCCATAGCGCGCGACCAGATCGACCGCGCGGCGCACCGTCGACGATATGCATTCGGCCACCGCACTCAGTGCCTCGTCGCCGCTTGCGTGCCCATAGGTGTCGTTAAAGCGCTTGAAATGATCGATATCGATGAATAGCGCGGACAGCGGCTGGCCGCTGCGGCGCGCGCGCCGCCACTCTTCGTCAAGACGGTTATCGAGTGCGCGCCGGTTGCTGAGCCCGGTCAGCGGGTCGGTGGCGGCCAGACGCATCAGCGCTGCCTGCGCGCGCAGCCTGCCGTGCAATGCATAGGCAAGCAGCCACGACACCACCACGAACACCGCGCCGAACGCAATTGTCAACGCCCCGCTGATCATGGCCCGGTGGCGCCACGGCGCGAGCACGTCGTCGACCGCGGGCGCGACGACTGCAATCAGCGGCGTGCCGGGCACATGCACATACGTGAACATGCGCTGCACGCCGTCCATTGCGGAATGCGCCACATAGGAACCGGCGCTGTGCGCGGCCATTCTGATGAAGGTCGGCGACTTCGCAATGCTCGTGCCGATATCGCTCGGCGAGTACGGCTTGCGCGCGATCAGCGTGCCGTCATTCATGGCGATGAACACCGAGCCCTGTTTGCCGACGCTGATCCGCTCGAGCAGGTGCTGGAAGTATTCGATGCGAATGGCGAGCAGCGCGACTCCGGCAAAGTTGCCGTCCCGATCGTTGATACGCCGCGTGAGTCCGATCGACAACTTGCCGTCACGCAAACGCGAGTGGAACGGATGCGACAGATATAACCCAACTGCCGGGTTGCGCTGATGCACGACGAAATAGTCGCGATCGCTGAAGCGAATGCTCCGGTTGATTCCGCCGCTTTGCGAGGCGATCACCTCGCCGTTCGCGCCGACAATATAGGCGCCGCCCAGAAAAGCGGCCGTTGTCGCGCGATCGAACAGCACCGCGCGCCGCACATCGTCAGGCAACCCCGCGCTCAGATCGAGATGATGCTCGGCGCCGTCCACCATTGCCTGCAACGAAAGGGCATAGATCTCTACGTTTCTTTCGAGGTCGCTGGAAATGATCGAGACGAGATTGCCGGAGGTCTCCCGCGCATGATCGAGCGCGTCGGCGCGGCCATTAGCGAGCGTGAGCAGCGTGAGGCCCGCCATTGCGACGGCCACCAGCGTGCCGGCGAGACCCGCCAGCACCGGGTGGTTGCCCACGTAGCGCGCGACCCCGGCTCCGTTGTGCAGCAGTTTCCGGCGCCAGCGCCGCCCCTGTGAATGCCCCCGATATGCCACCTGCGCGTTGCCTCCGTTGCAAACGGGCTGCATCGAACGCGAGCGGCCCGCTTTCAGATCTTATATGCAGGCGCTGTGCCTGCCAGGCGCCGCGCCGCTTCACGCGTCATAGTTTGCGCAGCAGCCCCGCTGCCGAGCGCATCCGGCGTTTGCGTTCCTTGTGCAGCGAGTGCAGCACGCTCCCGGTGTCGCCCGCGCCGGAGAGCAGATCCGCGTTGTCGCGCAACAGCATTTCGCTCGCGACAATATCGTTTAGCGTACCGAAACGTTTCTGAACCTGCTTCAAACGTTTGAGCGTTTTCTTGTGACTGCCGCTCAGAACCGGCTCGAAAAACTCCAGCAGGTAACGCAGCTTTTTACCGGCCTTTCTCACGTCGTGAAAGGCGGCGTAGTTCGAACGCCTGGCGTGGCGCGCGCGTTTTGCGCGCTTCGTCAAAGAGCGCTCAGAAGCTGCAATCCGCTTGCTCGCGAATTTGCGCAGCGGCACGCGTTCGTGCGCGGTGTTGAGCTCCGTTGATGCGCTTGTCAACGCATCGCGCAGTAGATGCTTGACGTCCGCGTTGCTCAGCGTCTCGCGGCTCGTCGAAAGCGCGTTGCCGCGCGCTTCTTCGAGCGCGGGGGCGAAGTTGCCGGCGCCGTCCTCGTGCCGGATCAGTTCGATCAGAATGTCCCAGTCGCGCGTCTTGCCCGCTGCCGTGGCGAGATACTTGTAGAGCGCCCGTTGCCGGGTGTTTCCGCCCTTCTCGAGCAGCGGCCCGAACGCCCACCACAGCGAACGCAGGCGGCGCAGTGAAACGCGAAGCTTGTGCAGCGCTTCAGGAGACGGGGCGTCGCGCACCGCATTGGCGTACGCAATGGCGTCGCTCACGAGCGGTGCCGCATACGACGCGAACGCCGCCTGCGCCGTGGGTTCCGGCGTGCTGGAGCCGGCGGCCGCAGGGCCACCGTTCGCCTTACGGCTTTCCTTCTGACCGTCGCGCTTCATGAAGACTCCTGGAAGGTGCGTGTTTCAGCGTAGCAAAAAAGATTCCTGTCTGCCATGGACGGGCTGCCGAAGCCCGGCAAGACCGAGGCGGCATCCGCCACGCCGGCTATGCGTGCTGCATTCAGGCGCACGCGCGGCCACGACACGCGGCTGTCATCGTACCGACATGCGCGCCCCGCACGATCCAAAGCTCCGCGACTTTTTTCAGGGGCACACGTCATGCCGGAACTTTCATACCCTCAACCGGGTGGGATCAGTGGCAAGGGGCGCAATATCGGCCTCGTGATCTTCCTCGCCGTGATCGCCGTGGGCATCGGCTATTGCAGCATGCAACTGGTGGGCGACCTGCAACCGGTGCGTGAAGGTTCCGTGCTTCCTTATCTGCTGCTCGGCATCGCGCTGCTGATCGCACTCGGATTCGAATTCGTCAACGGCTTTCACGACACCGCGAATGCCGTCGCCACGGTCATCTACACGCATTCGCTCGCGCCCAATCTCGCGGTGGTATGGTCGGGCGCATGGAATTTTCTCGGCGTGCTGACCTCGAGCGGGGCCGTCGCGTTCGGCATCCTGCAACTGCTGCCCGTCGAACTGATCCTGCAGGTGGGCAGCAGCGCGGGCTTTTCGATGGTGTTCGCGCTGTTGATCGCGGCGATCATCTGGAACCTCGGCACCTGGTATTTCGGCTTGCCCTCGTCGAGTTCGCATACGTTGATCGGTTCGATAATCGGCGTCGGCCTGATGAATCAGTTGATGCACGGCGTGAACGGCACGAGCGGCGTGGACTGGAACCAGGCGCTCGGGGTCGGCAAGTCGCTGCTGTTTTCGCCGCTCGTCGGCTTTCTCGCGGCAGGGTTGCTGCTCATGATCCTGAAAGCGGTAGTGCGCATTCCCGCACTCTATGCGGAGCCTAAGGGCAAGGAACCGCCGCCGTTCTGGATTCGCAGCCTGCTGATCCTGACGTGCACGGGCGTTTCGTTTGCGCACGGGTCGAACGACGGCCAGAAGGGCATGGGCCTCATCATGCTGATCCTGATCGGCACCGTGCCCACGGCGTATGCGTTGAACAAGGCGGTGACGCCCGCACAAACGCAAACCTTCGTGGCGGTCGCCGAACAGACCTCGGCCGCACTCGCGCGATATACGAACGGCGCGCCGCAGTCGGCCAATCCGCGCGCGGATGTCGAAGCTTATGTGCGCACGCATCAACTCACGCCCGCCACGTTGCCCGCGCTGAAGCAGCTGACGGACGTCATCGCGCAGCAAGTCGGCGCATCCGGTTCGATGGCCGCGGTGCCGCAAGGCATGGTGGATAACGTGCGCAACAACATGTATGTCGCCTCTGAAGCGATTCGCCTGATGGAAAAGGCGAAACAACCGGCCTTTGCACCAGCGGATGCAAAAGCCATCGAGAACTTCAAGGCGCAAACGGACCATGCGACAAAGTTCATCCCGACATGGGTGAAGGTCGCGGTGGCTATTGCGCTCGGCATGGGCACGATGGTCGGCTGGAAGCGCATTGTCGTGACCGTCGGCGAAAAGATCGGCAAGCAGCATTTGACGTACGGACAGGGCGCGTCCGCCGAACTCGTCGCGATGATGACGATTGGCGCAGCCGACATGTACGGTCTGCCGGTTTCCACCACGCATGTGCTGTCTTCGGGCGTGGCCGGCACGATGGCGGCCAACGGCTCGGGCTTGCAATGGGCCACCGTGCGCAGCCTGGTGCTTGCATGGGTGCTGACGCTGCCCGCCTCCATTGCGCTCGCGGCGGGCTTGTATTGGGTGTTTCGGGCGGTGTTCTGAAACGTAGACCGGGGGGCCGCCGCGGTTCGTTGCGATGGAGCCCCCGGCTGACAGCGGCTCAACGACAAAATCCACGCCTGACCGATGCCGGTCGCCCGAGCGCTCAATACACCTCAGGCACGATCATCGAAGCCGGCACCGGCTGACGGCTGTATTCGTCGTGATAGACACGCGCGGGCAACTGGATAGTCGGATGCTCGATCTCGTGGTACGGCACCTGGCTTAGCAGGTGGTGAATGCAGTTCAGCCGCGCGCGCTTCTTGTCGACGGCCTGCACGACCCACCACGGCGCTTCGGGAATGTGCGAGCGTTGCAGCATCACCTCTTTGGCCTGCGTATAGGCCTCCCAGCGGCGGCGGCTTTCCAGGTCCATCGGACTGAGCTTCCACTGCTTCAGCGGATCGTGAATACGATTCTGGAAGCGGATTTCCTGCTCCTCGTCGGTAATGGAGAACCAGTACTTGACGATCTGCACGCCGCTGCGCACGAGCATTTTTTCGAACTCCGGCACGGAGCGGAAGAACTCTTCGTATTCCTCGTCGGTGCAGAAATTCATCACCCGCTCCACGCCCGCCCGGTTGTACCAGCTACGGTCGAACAGCACCATCTCCCCGCCGGCCGGCAGGTGCGAGACATAACGCTGAAAGTACCATTGGGTGCGCTCGCGATTGTTCGGGGCCGGCAGCGCCGCGACGCGGCACACGCGCGGATTGAGCCGCTGCGTGATGCGCTTGATCGCGCCGCCCTTGCCCGCGGCATCGCGTCCCTCGAAAATCACGACCAGCCGGTGCCCCGTCTGCACGATCCAGTCCTGCAGCTTGACGAGTTCGCCCTGCAAGCGGAACAGCTCGCGAAAATACATCTTGCGTGCTTCGCGGTTCTCGCGCGTGAAGGTTTCGGGACCGTCGAGAATGCGGTCGTCGACCTCCATTTCGAGTTCCTCGTCGTACGCGTCGATGAGGTCTTCCTCGAAACGGCGTTGCCGCTCAATCAGCAACTCGGCTTCAGGTCTCGGATCCTGCTCTTTCATTGCGGCTCTCCTCGCGGCGGAAATGATCGGGCGCGCGGCGGCATGCGCGACGCGGACGCGCCCGATTATCGGTGCGCCCGGTGTCAGCCGTGTTACCGCCCGGCCGCTTCATGATAGCGAGTTTTGCGCGGACAGCCGCCGCTAGCGCAGCGGTTTGGCAAAGCTGATTTCGTGCCCGTCTGGGTCCGTGATGTGGAAGTAGCGCTCGCCCCACGGCGCGTCGGACGGCTCCAGCGAGGGCGTCAAACCCGTGGCCAGCGCCTTCCGATAGATCGCATCGACATCCGATACGTAAACGATCACGCGGCCCCACCAGTTCACTGGCGCACGCGGGTCGGCGATCAGGTTCAGGAACGTGCCGCCAAACGCAAACGACGTGAACGCAGCGTCTTCGCCGCCGAATTGGAGCGGAAAGCCGAGGGCCCGGTAAAAGCCCACCGCCTGCCGCATGTCGCTGGTGGCGAGGGTGATCGCGCTGAGCGACTCGATGCGCGGTTCGTCTGGTGTACTGCCGGTCGATGTTGCAGTGCCGGGAGAATACGTGGCGGATGGGTCGATCATGGCTCTCTCTCTCCAATAACGGCGCGGTGTGACATGACATGAAGTAGCGTCGCGCGGCATGCCGGCCGTCGATGGCGAGCAATCAGCCTGCCAGCACAAAGTGTCTCACACGGCACGATGCATGAGACGTGCGCCGCTTCACACTTGAAAACCTTACGCGCGCCCCGCATCTGCGTTTCCGTTTATCCGGAGCATCGCCATGGGAAGCCGTCCACGCTTCATTGATGACCTGTCGCGCGCCGCATCCGACGCCCCCGGGCCGAACTCATTCACTCCTCTATCCGACGACGCCCTGCTCGACGCCTATTCGCGCACCGTAATCGGCGCGCTCGAGCGCGTGCAGCAGGCCGTCGCCTTCATTTCCGTCGAACGCCGGCTGCCCGGCGCCGCGCCCGGCCGCGAGCGCGGCGCGCGCGGCGGCACCGGCTCGGGCTTCATCTTCACGCCGGACGGCTATCTGCTGACCAATAGCCACGTCGTACGCGGCGCAACGCACATTCAGGTGACGCTGGCCGACGGCGCGAGATTCGACGCCGATCTGGTCGGCGACGATCCCGGCAGCGACCTCGCGGTGTTGCGCATCGGCTCGCCGGAGCCGCTGCCTCACGTCGAGCTTGGCGAATCGTCGAAGCTGCGCGTGGGGCAGATCGCCATCGCAGTCGGCAATCCGCTCGGCCTCGCGCAGACCGTCACCACCGGCGTGGTGTCGGCGCTGGGCCGCTCGCTGCGCTCGAACTCCGGCCGCATGATCTACGACGTGATCCAGACCGATGCCGCGCTCAATCCGGGCAACTCGGGCGGCCCGCTGATCAATTCCGCAGGCCAGGTGATCGGCGTGAATACCGCGATCATTCCCGGCGCGCAGTCCATCTGCTTCGCCACCGCAATCGACACGGCGAAGTGGGTCATCATGCAGATATTCGCGCATGGCCGCGTGCGGCGTGCGTATATCGGCGTAGCGGGCACCACGACGCCGCTGTCGCGCCGCGTGCAGCGCTATTTCGCCCTGAGCGCGCAAAGCGGCGTGCATGTGATGGAAATCGTCAAAGGCAGTCCCGCAGCGGCGGGCGGCTTGCGCACGGACGACACCATCGTCGCCATCGACTCACAACCCGTGCAGGACGTGGACGCGCTGCAACGCACGCTCGACGCGTCGCGCATCGACAAGCCGGTCAACGTAACGGCGCTGCGTGGCGCGCAACGGCTGGAACTCACGTTGACACCCGTTGAACAGGCAAGCTGATTCGCACGCAAAAAAAGACCTCGGGCTCTTTCGAGCGCGAGGTCTTCTGCTGTTGCGAGCGGAGCATGCGGGCAGATGTTCCGCGCCGCCCGCGCGAACTACGCTTACTGGATGATCCGCGTCACGCCACGGCCGCGCGGATCCGCTGCCGGCTCGGGCGTGTTGTCGTTGATCTTGATTGCCTGGATGTCGCCGTTGAAGTTCTGCGCCTTCAGCGTATAGCCCTTGGCCTCCACGGCCTTGGCGAGCTCGCCGTCGATCGGCAGGTACGGCTCCCAGAAAATCGTGTTCGGCGGCAGCAGTTGATGATGGAAGCGCATCGCAGCGACTGCGTCCGGCAACGGCATGTTGAAGTCGTAGATGTTGTTGATCACCTGGAAGATCGACGTGAAGATGCGCGAGCCGCCAGGCGTGCCGATTACGAGCGACACCTTGCCGTCTTTGGTGAGGATCGTCGGGCTCATGGAAGAGAGAGGGCGCTTCTTCGGTTCAATCGAGTTCGCGTCGCTGCCCACCACGCCGAACATGTTGGCTACGCCCGGCTTCGCTGAGAAGTCGTCCATTTCGTCGTTCAGCACGATGCCCGTGCGGTCCGCCACTACGCCGGAACCGAAGTAGCCGTTCACCGTGTAGGTGTTGGACACCGCGTTGCCCCACTTGTCGACCACGGAGAAATGCGTGGTCTCCGCTTTTTCCGGCATCGACGTGCCGAGTCCGGGTTGCACGCTCTTCGTGTCCGACGGCGTTTCCGGATTCACTTCGGCCGCGCGCTTGGCGATGTATGCGTCGTCGGTCAGTTGCGCAACGGGTACCTTGTAGAAGTCCGGGTCGCCGAGATATTGCGCGCGGTCGGCAAATACGCGCTTTTCGATCTCTGCGATCAGATGAATGTACTGCGGCGAATTGAGCGGGACGTCCTTGAAGTCTGCCGCGCGGTCGGCTTTCATCTTCAACAGCTGGACGAGGCCGATGCCGCCCGAGCTCGGAGGCGGTGCGGTGTACACGCGGTAGCCCTTCCAGTCGGCCGCAATCGGCTGACGCCAGACGGCTTTGTACTGCTGCAGATCGGCCTTGGTAATCAGACCATGACCGCGCATGGACTCCGCAATCAGGTCAGCCGTCTTGCCCGAATAAAAGTCTTTCGCGCCCTGGTCGGCAATGCGCTGCAGCACAGCGGCAAGGTCGGGCTGCTTGAAGTTCACACCCTGCTTCAGGTTGCCGAAGTACGTGTCGAAGTTGGTTTTGCCGGCGAATTCCTTGGCCGCTGCATCGCGGCGCTGCTGCAACTGCTCGCTCACCTCAAAGCCGTCGCGCGCATAGTGAATGGCCGGCGCGAGCACCTGCTTCCACTTGAGCTTGCCGAAACGGCGCTGCGCCTGCCACATGCCGTCTACGGTGCCGGGCACGCCCACGGCGCGGTAGCCATACAGGCTCATGCCTTTGATGACCTCGCCCTTGTCGTCGAGATACATGTTCTTGGTCGCGGCGAGCGGCGCGCGTTCGCGATAGTCGAGGAAGTACGGCTTGCCGGCCACGTACAGCGTCATGAAGCCGCCGCCGCCGATGTTGCCCGCTTCCGGATAGGTCACGGCAAGCGTAAAGGCGATGGCCACCGCGGCGTCGACCGCATTGCCGCCTTCCTTGAAGATCTGTTCGGCGGCGTCCGCGCTGTATTCGTCGGCGACCGCGATGGCGGACGCAGTGAGTACCGCCGGTTGCGCTTTCGCGGGCGGCTTCGCGACGGCCGGCGTGGCCTCGAGGAAGCCGAAGGAAACAGACAACACAGTGGCCAGCGCAAATACGCTGGCGGACGCTCTGGCATTGCGGAACAACTTCATTGATATCCCCCAAGACGACTGTTTCACCTGACGATCACTACAGTTCCCTTGGGCTTATAACATGTGAAGCGCCTCTTTGCGAAGCCGCGCAATTTCGTAAGGCGGCTGTTGCGGCACACAAAGAGGCGCACAGTTGCGGGTCAAACAGCGGACGCGGGCGTCAGAACTTGCGAGGCCACCTCGTCTACAGCCGCGCGCGCGAGCTTTACGATTTCATCCACATCGGCACGTGAAGTCACGAGCGGCGGCGCGAACCCAAGAATGTCGCCATGCGGCATCGCGCGAGCAATCAGACCCCGTTGCAACGCAGCAGCAGACACGCGCGGGCCCACTTTTAGCGCTGGGTCGAACGGCCGGCGCGCATCCTTGTCGGCCATGAATTCGAGCGCGGCCAGCATGCCCGCGCCGCGCACTTCGCCGACCAGCGGATGCGAATCGAAAGCCGCGTGCAGTTGCTCGAGCAGATACGCGCCGGTCTGCTCCGCGTTTTGCGTGAGATTCTCGCGCTCCAGAATGTCGAGGTTCGCGAGCGCCGCTGCCGCACAGATCGGATGGCCCGAATAGGTCCAGCCGTGACCCATCGGCCCGAGTTCCTGCGAAGCCTTGTCGATCACATCCCACACGCCTTCGCTCACGATCACGCCGGAGAGCGGCGCATAGGCGCTCGTCAGCCCTTTCGCGACGGTAATCAGATCGGGCGTGATGCCGTAATGCTGCGCGCCCATCTTCGAACCGAGCCGGCCGAAACCGCACACCACCTCGTCGCAGATCAGCAGAATGTCGTGCTTCTTGAGCACCTGCTGGATGGCGGCCCAATAGCCAGCCGGCGGCGGCAGGATGCCGCCTGTGCCCATGACGGGCTCGCCGATGAACGCGGCAATCGTGTCGGCGCCTTCGCGCGCGATGAGTTGCTCCAGTTCTTCCACGCAGTACGCGACGAACTGTGTTTCGTTCATGCCGGCCGGCGCATTGCGATACCAGTGCGGGCACGTGGTGTGTTTGACGCGTTCGATAGGCAGGTCGAAGCATTGATGGAAGCTCGGCAAGCCAGTGAGGCTGCCGGTCACGATACCCGAGCCGTGATAGCCGCGCTGCCGCGAAATGATCTTCTTCTTGTTCGGCCGGCCCTTCACGTTGTTGTAATACCAGACGAGCTTGATCTGCGTTTCGTTCGCGTCCGAACCGGACATGCCGTAGTAAACCTTCTTCATGCCCTGCGGCGCCCATTCGATGATGCGCGACGACAGTTCGATGATGGTATCCGTCGAATGGCCCACGTACGTGTGGTAGTACGCGAGCTTCTTTGCCTGCTCGTAGATTGCCTCGGCCACTTCGGTGCGGCCGTAGCCGATATTCACGCAGTAAAGGCCCGCGAACGCGTCGATGAATGTCTTGCCCTGGTGGTCTTCAATGCGGATGCCCTTCGCCCCCGTCACGATGCGGCCCGGCAGCGCGCCGCTCGCATGGTCGTGAGCATGCGTGGAAGGATGCATGAAGTGCGCGCGATCGGCGCTGAAGAGTTGTTCGAGTTGCTGCAGTTGTTCGGGCTGAGTCATGAAAGGCTCCTTCGTTCCTTCGTTAAATGCATGGATTGGGGTTACGCGGCTGCGGCGCTGCGAGCGGCAAGCGTGCCGGTCAGCGGCAAGCCGAGTTGGCCAAGACAGAAATAGCGCGTTTCGACAAACGGTTCGAAGCCCTCGGCGCCGCCTTCGCGACCCAAACCCGACGACTTGATGCCGCCAAACGGAATCGGCGCGCCGGTAAACTTCGCGCCGTTCACCGAAACCATCGCGAAGTCCAGACGCCGGATCAGCTGAAACACCGTGTTCAGATCGCGCGAACAGACGTAAGCAGCCAGGCCGTATTCAGTGTCGTTCGCACGCTCGATTACTTCGTCTAACGAATCAAATGCCGTTACCGCGGAAATCGGTGCGAAGTTTTCTTCGTCGTAAATGCGCATGCCCGGTGCGGCGTCGGCCACCACGGTCGGCTCGAAGAACCAGCCGCCGCGTTCGTGCGCCGAACCGCCCACTGTGATGCGAGCGCCCTTCGCTTGCGCGTCGGCCACGCGTTGCACGGTCGCGTCGAACGCGGCTTGATGCATCAGCGGGCCCACGTCCACGTCGGCTTCGAATGCCGAGCCCACTTTCAACGCGCGAACTGCGTCGCTGTATCGCGCGACGAACGCCTCGTACAGCGGACGTGCAACGAAAATGCGATTCGCCGCGCAGCAGTCCTGGCCCGACGTCTGAAACTTCGCGGCAACCGCGACCCGCACGGCTTCAGCGAGGTCTGCATCTTCGGTCACGATGAACGGCGCGTTGCCGCCCAACTCGAGCGCCGTCTTCTTGATGCCGGCTTGTGCGACGGCCTGCATGACCAGCGCGCCAACGCGAGTGGAGCCAGTAAAGCTCACCGAGCGCACGCGCGAATCGCCGACCAGCGTTTGCATCGCCATTTGCGGTTCGCCGAGGACCACGTTGAACACGCCCGGCGGAAAACCCGCCTCTTCGGCGAGCTGAGCGAGTGCAAGTGCGGAGAACGGTGTTTCATGCGCAGGCTTCACCACCACCGTGCAACCCGCGGCGAGCGCGGCCGCCGCCTTGCGCGTGATCATTGCACACGGGAAATTCCACGGCGTGATCAAGGCCGCGACGCCCACGGGTTCGATCACGGTGCCCAGTTGCGCACCATCGATATGCGTGGGAATGGTGCGTCCATTCAGGCGCCGCACTTCATGCGCGAACCATTCGACGAAGCTCGCGCCGTACGCAATCTCGCCGCGTGCTTCCGCAAGCGGCTTGCCCTGTTCGAGCGAGAGAATCGCGGCCAGGTCGTGCTGATGGCGCAGGATCAGTTCGTGCCAGCGCAGCAGCAACGCGGAGCGTTTCGCGACCGGCAGCCAGCGCCATGCGGAAAACGCACGCTGCGCGGCGTCGACTGCCTGCGTGATCTGCGCGGCGTCGAGCATCGGCACATGTCCGAGCACCTGCTGGTCCGCGGGATTGTGCACGGCGACACTCGCCGCACTTGCGCTATGGACCCAACGCCCGTCGACGTAGCACAGCGATTTGAACAGAACCGGATGACCCAGCAACATGACGACCTCCTGTGTGCGATGTATGTCTGTCACTGTACGGTGAGCGGCATCGCTGTTTTTTCGGTTCGCGTGGGCTGCGGTTTGCGTTTTTTCCGTAATGCGCGGCGGGGCGTGGTGTTCTTTCGGCAGCTTCGCAGCGTGCGTCAACTGTCCTCGCCGAACGACTCCTCGGCCCACTCGGGCACGCCTTCAGGCATGCTCTTCACGACCTTCGTGACGATGTACGTGAAGTACTTTTCGATACCCAGTTCGTCGGTGAGTAAAGAATCGATAAAGCGCTGATAGTGGTCGATGTCGCGCGACATCACGTGCATCACATAGTCCACTCCACCGCCGGTTGCATGGCATTGCACGACTTCCGGCGAAGCGCCGATGCGCTCCTCGAAACGCCGCATGTCGTGCGCGGTGTGGCGCGCGAGCGTCACCTCCACCACGACGCGCGCACCCTTGAACGCGCGCAGCCAGTCCACGTCGGCGCGATACCCGCGAATCACACCGCTGTCTTCGAGCCGCTTGACGCGCTCCCATGCCGGCGAAATGGACAGACTGATTTCTTCCGCGAGACGCGACTTGGTGATGCGTCCGTCGCGCGCCAGAATGCGCAGAATCGCCAGGTCATAGCGGTCGAGTTTCATGCGCTCAAACGCCTACGGGTATACCGCGTTCGACGACATCGGCCAGCACTGCAACGGTGTCGCCGATCCGCACGAGCCCTGGAAAATGCCGCGCCGCCAGCAGACCGCGACGGCGTGCGCGATATTCGACCGGCGCAACGCCGGTGCGCGACGCGTCGTAGATGCGCGCGATCACCTCGCCGCTTTCCACCATGTCACCGAGGTCCTTGCACATTTCGAGCAGGCCGTCGTGTTCGCTGGTGGTGAAGCAGGTGCCGTCGGGCATGTCGAGCAAGGTCGTGGTGCGCGGAGCATCCGCGGGCGGCTCGTGAGCCAGCACTCCAGCATGCTGCAGAAAGCCCCGTATGCCGCGAGCCGCAACCGCGACGCTTTGCGCCGTGGCCGAGCCGCCGCCGCCGAGTTCCGTTGATACGAACACCTTGCCCGCTTCCTCCGCCGCAGTGTCATAGAGCCCGACGCTGTCCAGTTCCAGCATTCGCATCGAGTAAGGCGCGCCGAACGCACGCATCGCCGCTTCGCAGCGCGCCTGCTGCTGCGCCTCTGGCAGCACGTGAATCGCGGCGAACGGCACGAAGTCGAGCGTGCGGCCGCCGGCATGCAGATCGAGAACATAGTCTGCGAGCGGCAGCAGGTGGCGCTGGAAATAGTCGGCGATCTTCTCGGTGACGGTGCCGTCCGGTTTGCCAGGAAAACTGCGGTTCAGATTGCCTCGGTCGATGGGCGACGTGCGGCTGCCCGCGCGAAACGCCGGGTAATTCATGAACGGCACGATGATGACGCGGCCTTTCACGTCGTCGGCCCGCAGCGTTGCGGCAAGCTGCGAGAGGGCGATAGGCCCTTCGTATTCGTCACCATGATTGCCGCCCGTGAGGAGCGCGGTTGGTCCGTCGCCGTTGCGGATGACGGTGATCGGAATCATCACGGCGCCCCACGCGGAGGCGTCGTGCGAATACGGCAGTTTCAGAAAGCCGTGCTGCTCGCCGTCTGCATTGAAGTCGATTGTCGGCTGAATGGGCGAAGCGCGCATATGCCTACTCCTTCACGAACAGTTTGCGCGGCGTGTTGCAGAACGGCTCGACCCCGTCTTCGGTAATCAGAATGCTTTCGGTAATTTCGAGGCCCCAATCGTCGAGCCACAGGCCGGGCATGAAGTGGAACGTCATGCCCGCTTCGAGGACCGTCTTGTCCCCCGCACGCAGGCTCATGGTGCGCTCGCCCCAGTCCGGCGGATAGCTCGCGCCGATCGGATAACCGCAACGGCTGTTCTTTTCGATGCCGTATTTGTGCAGCACCGCGAAGAATGCATTGGCGATGTCTTCGCAGGTGTTGCCAGGTTTGGCCGCGGTGAGCCCCGCCTCGATGCCTTCCACCACCGCGCGTTCGCCCTCGACGAAGTGCCGAGGCGGCTTGCCGAGAAACACCGTGCGCGACTGCGGACAGTGATAGCGCTTGAAGCAGCCCGCGATTTCGAAGAACGTGCCCGCCCCTTTGACGAACGGTGTGTCGTCCCAGGTGAGGTGCGGAGCGGCGGCGTCCGCGCCGGTCGGCAGCAACGGCACGATGGCCGGATAGTCGCCGCCGTGGCCCTCCACGCCGCGAACGCCCGTCGAGTAAATCTCGGCCACCAGGTCGTTCTTGCGCATGCCCGGCTCGATTCGCTCGACAATGCGCTCGTGCATTGCTTCGACAATGCGCGCCGCCACGCGCATATATTCGATTTCGCGCGGCGACTTTACCGCGCGTTGCCAGTTCACGAGGCTCGTTGCGTCCTGCCATTTCGCTTGCGGCAAATGCTCGACGAGCGAACGGTAAGCCGCCGCGCTGAAATAGTAGTTATCCATTTCGACGCCGATTCGAAGCGCTCCCCAACCGCGCGCCTCGATCACCTCGCGCGCGAGGTAATCCATCGGATGGCGCACGGCAGACTGAACATAATGATCTGGATAACCAACTATATGGTCATGCTGCATGAACACCGTGCGCTTCGCGCCGTTTGCGTCCTGGCCGCGGCCGAACCATACGGGTTCGCCGTCCAGCGCCAGCAGCACACATTGGTGCACATAGAAAGACCAGCCGTCGTAGCCGGTCAGCCACGCCATGTTGGTCGGATCGGACACGATCAGCAGTTCGATCCCGGCGGCCTGCATCGCCTTCCTCGTCTTGCCGATACGTGTGTCGTATTCGGCCCGTTCGAACGGCAGGCGTACGGCCGACGCCTGATCGCTCACGTTGCGTTCCAGTTGTGTTGTCTCGGACATCGTCCCCTCTTAGCGCTGCACATCGTTACGGAAGATCATTCCTGCGTTGGCCGCACGCGCCCGCTGTAAAGCGAGCGCCGCAATGGCCGTGTCCTGCGCGCCGGTGCCGGTCAGATCGCAGATCGTCACGTCGGCATCGTTCGCCCGCCCCGCGGCCTTGCCCGCGATCACCTCGCCCAGTTCGACGATGCTGGCGTCGGCCTTGATCGCGCGAGCACTCAGCGCATGGTGCAGTTCGCCGAGTACACGCGTTTGCTGCACGCGGTCGCACACGTAGCGCGCCGCAGCCAATGCGGCCGGCGCGATTTCGTTCTTGTGCTCCGCATCCGAGCCCATTGCGGTGATATGCAAACCGGGGTGCAGATGCGCAGCCTCAATCAGGGGCGTGCGGCTCGGCGTCGTCGTAATGGCAACGTCCGCTTCGGCGAGCGCGTGCGCGACATCGCGTGCGGCTTCGCAACGCACGCCGAGCGCGGCCGTCATCTCTTCGGCAAAGCGCTGTGCGCTGGACGGATTGCGCGCCCACACGCGCACGTGTTCGACACGCCGCACGAGCGTCAGCGCCTGCAATTGCAGACGAGCCTGCTCGCCGGCTCCGAGCACCGCCACTTGCGGCGTCTGCTGCCTCGCAAGCCAGCGCGCCGCGACCGCGCCGGCGGCGGCGGTGCGCACTGCCGTCAGATAGCCGTTGTCCAGCAGCACCGCTTCGGTCAGGCCGGTCTTCGCCGAGAGCACCAGCATCAAGCCATTCAGGCTCGGCAGACCGAGCGCGGGATTGTTGAAGAAGCCGGGGCTAACCTTGATCGCGAAGCTGTCGAACCGCGGCAGGTAGGCGGTTTTGACATCCACTTCGCCGTTTTGCGCGGGTAGATCGAGGCGCAGGATGGGCGGCATCGCGACGTCTTCGGTCGCCAGTGCGAGGAAGGCCGCTTCGACCTGATCGATGGCCGCGAGATCGAGCGGCACCAGTTCGCGAAGCTGCGCTTCGCCGAGCAAAGTGATAGACGTCATGTGGTTTCGTGTGATTCGGATGGCGCGGGCACCGCATTGACGATGCGGCGATGCAGTTCGATGTCGATATTTGCACCCGTCACGACGATCACGAGCGGACCGCGCGGAGCACGCGCGTCGTGCAGCGCGCCGTCGAGCAACGCCGCCATGCCGACGGCCGCCGCGCCCTCCACGACGAGGCGCTCATGCAGGTATGCATGGACGATACCGCGCGCAATGGAGTCCTCGTCGAGCAGCAGCGTGTCGTCGATCAGATCGCGCGTGAGCTGATACGTATAGCGGTTTTCAAGGCCGATGCCGCCGCCGAGCGAGTCCGCGAGCGTTTCCACTTCTTCGACCAGCACTGGCCGGCCGCTTGCGAGACTCGCATGCATTGCGGCGCCGCGCGCCATCGTCACGCCGCTCATGCGAATCGCGCGGTGCGCGCTCTTTGCCGCAAACGCGACGCCTGCAAACAGACCGCCGCCGGACAACGGCACCACGATATGCGCAACGTCCGGCAACGCTTCGACAATTTCCAGGCCGATGGTCGCCTGCCCCGCGATAACCCGCAGATCGTCGAACGGCGGTACATACGCGAAGCCTTCTTCGCAGACAAGCCGCAGGGCTTCGCGCTCAGCGTCGTCCTGGCTCTTGCCGACAATGCACGCGCGCGCTCCGAGCGCGCGCACTGCCTGCACCTTGTTGTCCGGCACGAGCGCCGACATGCAAACAGTTGCTTCGATACCGAGCGCGCGTGCCGCATGAGCCACCGCGCGCCCGTGATTTCCCGTCGATGCCGTGACCACCTTGCCGCAGCCCTGCGCTGCGAGTTCGGTTAGCGCATTGGTCGCGCCGCGCAGCTTGAAGCTGCCGGTCGGCTGCACGGTTTCGAGCTTGAGATAAACCGGCGCGCCCGCGATGGCCGACAAGCTCGGCGACTCGACGAGCGGGGTGCGCAACACGCGCCCCTCGATACGGCGACGCGCGCGGTAGACATCGGCCAGCGACAGAACGGACATGAACTCGGCCCTGCACGAAAGGGGTTAGTCCGATGCTGCCGGTTCTGCACGACGACTGGAGCGTCGAGCCGCCTGCGGCCGCATCGTTTCGAATGCAGCCCAGTCTAATGTTCTAAAAAGCGATTTCTATTGTCCTAGTTCATTTCGCGTGCTGCCTCGCAACGCGGCTGCCCGTCAGGTGAAATCGTGCACTTGCGGATACTGCTCGAAGACCTCGCGCATGGTGTCCAGCGCCGCCTTGTAGGTTTCGTCGCTCACTTCGGCGCCGACGCACACACGCACTGCGCTCGGCCGGTCCGCGCCGCGCACGAGGAACGGTTCCGCGGAAGTCACCGCAATATCGCGGTTGCGCAGTTCCCTGACGAGGCGGTCCGCCTGCCAGTGTTCCGGCACACGCAGCCACGCGGACAAGGCTTGCGGATGTGCGCCCAGTACATAAGCGCCGAGCGCTTGCTGCAAGAGCGCCTGACGTCGCCCCAGACGTTCGCGCTGAATCTGCACGAGCCGCGCCGCTGTGCCGTCGGCAATCCAGCGCGTGGCGACTTCGGCCATCGGCGAGGTCGCCATCCAGCTGCTCACGCGCAATACGCTCTCCGCGCGCAGCGCGAGACGGCGCGGCGTGGTCAGGTAGCCGATGCGCAAGCCGGTCAGCACCGACTTCGTCATGCTCGTGCAGTAGAACGACAACTCGGGGATGAGACTCGCAATCGGCGTCGCCGGCTTAGCGGGCAAGGGGCCGTACACATCGTCTTCGATCACGTACACGCCGTAGCGCTCGGCAATGCGCGCAATCGCGCGGCGCCGCGAGTCGGGCATCATCGCGACAGTGGGATTGTTCAACGTGGGCGTGCAGACGAGCGCGCTGATCCGCTCGCTGTCGCACATCTCCTCGAAATGTTCGGGATGGATGCCGTATTCGTCGATCTCGAGGCCTTTTAACGTAAAACCGAGCACGTTGGCCGAACCTATCACGCCGTGATCCGTCAGGCTTTCGCACAGCACCGTGTCGCCCGGGCCGACCAGCGAGGCGAGCGCGAGAAAGATGCCGTGTGCGGCGCCATTCGTGACGAGCAGCGTATCCGCCGAAGCCGGCATGCCGAGCGACGCGAGCCACGCCACGCCCGCCTGCCGGTGATGCTCGAAACCCGCAATGGGCCGGAACGCGCGAATCCACGGTTGGTCATCGAGCGTGGAGAGCGTCGCACAGACCTTGCGCCACATCGCGTCGTGTTCCGGCGTGTGAATGATGCGCGCAATCGAAAAGTCGACCACAGAGCGCTCGGCCGTGTCGAGCATGTAGTTGGACATGGTTTCCGTGACGCGTGCCGCCACGAAACTGCCGCGGCCCACTTCGCAGCGGATCAACCCTTGCCGCTCCAATTCCTTGTAGGCATTGGTCACGGTCTGCACGCTGATGGCCAGCTCCGCGGCCACATCGCGCTGCGGCGGCAAGCGCGCGCCCGCGGGCAGCGCGGCGCTTTCTATATCGCCCGCTATGGCCTTGACCAGCCGCTTGTATTTCGACTCCACGCCGTGCACCGCCCGCACCGCATCACGCCACTGCCCGATCACTTACGTCCTCCAGTGTTGCACTGCTCCACGTGTGTGGATACCTTGTTGCGAGTGCCTTTGCCGGTACTGTGTTGCAAGTACCAGGCTGCGAGTCCCGCTTACGAGCGCGCTTTGCAGCCTCGTGCGTCCTCGTCGTAAACCCTTGCTGTCCGCTTTGCGCCAAGCCTGTCATACCGCCTGCCAACGCCTCTCATACTGCCGCGAAACAGGCCCGGAAAATTATTGTCCTAGAGCAATCGGATTAAAAAATTGGCTTTGTATGCTGCATTCAGGGTTGCAGCTGGAGGCCGGGCAAGAGGCGGCGTCGCCGGCTCTGCGCCTCGCCGCTTGCATGATGCGTCGCCACATTCATCACCTTGTTCATTACCTCATTCACCACGTCAACAACGGAATCGATATGAAAGCGAAGCGCACTTCTGGATTGCTCGGAGCCCTCTGCGTCGCTGCGGCGACGCTTGCCGTGCCGGCGCAGCACGCGTCGGCGGAAACGACGTTGCAGCGCATCCAGCGCACGGGCGAAGTGCGCATCGGCTATGCCAATGAAGCGCCGTTTGCCTACACCACGCCTGACGGCAAGGTGACGGGCGAATCGCCGGAAATCGCTCGCAAGATCTTCGCGAAGATGGGCGTGAAGAAAGTGGACGGCGTGCTGACCGAATGGGGCTCGCTAATTCCCGGTCTGCGCGCGGGCCGCTTCGACGTGATCGCAGCGGGCATGTACATCACACCGGAGCGCTGCAAGCAGGTAGCGTTCGCCAACCCGCAGTATCAGATCAAGGACACGCTGCTCGTGCCCAAAGGCAACCCGAAGAACCTTCATAGCTACGCGGACATCGGCAAACAGCCCGACCTGAAGCTCGCGGTGATGGCGGGCGCGGTGGAACTCGCCAATTCGCGCGATGCAGGCGTGAAAGACGCGCAATTGATGCAGGTGCCCGACACGACCGCCCAATTGCAGGCGGTACGCGCACGCCGCGCGGACGCCGCGGCCGGCACCGCGCTGACCATGAAGGGCCTCGCGGCCAAGGCCTCCGAGCAGGTCGAAGCAGTCGCAAACTTCACCGACGACCCGAAGCACACAGGCTATGGCGCGCTCGCGTTCCGCCCGGAAGACACGGATCTGCGCGACGCGGTGAACAAGCAGTTGCATGACTGGCTCGGCACGGCCGACCATCTGCAAACTGTCGAGCCGTTCGGTTTCGACAAAACGAATCTGACCACCCGCACCGCCGCTGACATCTGCGGCAAGTAAGCGAGCTGCGGATGCGCCCGCGAGGGCCGGCCCCGAGTCCCCAGGCGCGTGCAGAAGCACACGCCGTCATGCAAGCGAGGAACCGCCATGCGTGAACTGTTTCCCCTGTTGCTCCAAGGCACGCTCGTGACGGTCGAGATTGCCGCCTTCGCAACCGTGCTCGCCATCGTCATGGCGTTCGTTGCCACGGCGGCCAAGCTCGCGCCGTGGGCGCCGCTGCGCTGGCTTGGCAATGCCTACGTCGAGATCTTTCGCGGCACCTCGTTGCTCGTGCAACTATTCTGGTTTTTCTTCGTGCTGCCGCTGCCGCCGTTTCGCATCGAGATGACACCGTTCACGGTCGCCGTTGTCGGACTGGGTTTGCATTACGGCGCATACGGTTCCGAGATTCTGCGCGGCGCATTGCGTTCGGTGCCAGGTGGACAATTCGAGGCCGCGCTCGCGCTGAACATGTCGCCGCTCACGCGCATGCGCCGCATCGTGCTGCCGCAAGCGATGATCAACGCGCTGCCGCCCGCCACCAATCTGATGATCGAGTTGCTCAAAGGTACTTCGCTGGTCTCGCTCATCACGCTGTCGGACCTGACGTTTCGCGCGCGGCAGTTGGACGAGGCGACCTTCAAAACCGCCGAAATCTTCATGCTGACACTCGTGATCTACTTCGTGCTCGCACAGATTCTGGTCGCGTTGATGCGGCACTTCGAGCGCCGCGTGAGCCACGGCATTCTCCAGAGGGCCGCCCGATGAACAGCTTCTTCGATCTGCATTACGCCGAGCAGATTCTGCCTGCGCTGCTGCGCGCGTCGATCTACACCATCCTCATCACGCTCGTGGGTTTCGCCATCGCGCTGGTGCTGGGGCTCGTTCTCGCCGTGCTGCGGCGCAGCCACGTCAAGGCGGTGTCGCGCACAGTCGGCTTCATAGTCGAATTCATTCGCAGCACGCCTTTGCTGATTCAGGTGTACGTATTGTTTTATGTGCTGCCGGTGTACGGCATCACGATGTCCGCGTTGACGGCAGGCACGGTCGGCATTGCGCTGCATTACGCGTGCTACACGTCGGAGGTGTATCGCGCGGGCCTGAACGGCGTGGCGCGCGGCCAGTGGGAAGCGGCTTGCGCGTTGTCGCTGTCGCCGTGGCGCACCTACAGCGGCGTGATTCTGCCGCAGGCGATCCGCCCGGTGATTCCCGCGCTCGGCAACTATCTGGTGGCGATGTTCAAGGACACGCCCGTGCTCTCGGCAATCACCGTCGTTGAATTGATGCAGCAGGCCAAGAACATTGGCTCCGAGACGTTCCGCTATCTCGAGCCGATCACGCTCGCAGGCATTTTCTTCCTGCTGATCAGCGTGAGCTTCGCGCAACTCGTGCGGCGGCTCGAATACGGTCTGAGGTTGCCATGACCGTGAAGACCGACCTCGATGCCCTTACCCCGCCGCATTCGGCCTTATCCGTGGAGAACCCGATGAAACGAGACGATCCCGCTTCCGTACTGGAGCCTCAGGCCGCCGCGCCGGGCGAGGCGCCCATGGTGCGCTTCGTCGGTGTGACCAAGCGCTACGGCACGCTCACGGTGCTCGACGAACTCGACCTCGACATTGGCCGCAACGAGAAAGTGGCGATCATCGGCCCGAGCGGATCGGGCAAATCCACGCTGCTGCGCGTGCTGATGACGCTCGACCCGCTGACGGACGGCATGATCGAAGTGGACGGCGAGCCGCTCACGCATATGCGCAAGAACGGCCAACTGGTGCCCGCATCGCTGAAGCATTTGCGGCGGGTGCGCAGCAAGATAGGCATGGTGTTTCAGAGCTTCAATCTGTTCCCGCACATGACGGCGCTCGCCAACACGATAGAAGCGCCGATGCAGGTGCTCGGCCTCTCACGCAAGGAAGCGACCGAGCGGGCGCGCGATCTGCTGTCGCTCGTCGGGCTCGAGGACAAGTGCAATCACTACCCGTCGCAATTGTCGGGCGGCCAGCAGCAGCGCGTGGCAATTGCGCGGGCGCTCGCCATGCGGCCCAAGGTCATGCTGTTCGACGAAGTGACTTCCGCGCTCGACCCCGAGTTGTGCGGCGAAGTGCTGAATGTGATTCGCCGGCTGGGCAGCGAGCACAACCTGACCATGCTGATGGTGACGCACCAGATGGGCTTCGCGCGAGAATTCGCGGACCGTGTGTGCTTTTTCTCGCAAGGCAAGATCATCGAGCAGGGTCCGCCGCAGCAGTTCTTCAGCGCGCCGCAGCATGAACGCACACAGCAGTTCCTGCGCGCGGTGAAGGAAGCGGTGTAGCAAAGCAGCGCGTGCCACGCTGCGTCGGGCAATCATGCGATTATCGGGCCCACGCGGTGCGCGCCTTTGACGCCGTTTCAGGCGGTGCCGCGTCGGCCGCGTGCGATTTCGTCACCGGCGTCGTGCGGCAGGCGCGCGGTGACCGGAATCGATAGAAACGAGAATAGGCCCACCACAACGAAAGCCGGCCAGAAGTCGGAGAACACGATGCGCGCATGGCCCTGCAGGTTGTGCGAAATCTGCAGCACGAGGCCGGCAATGGTCACGCCAAGCCCGAGCGAAATCTGCTGGATCACACTGGCCACGCTGGTTGCACGGCCCACGTCGCGGCTCGGAATGTCGGCATACGCCAACGTGTTGAGCGAAGTGAACTGAAGCGACGGAAAGAAGCCGCCAAACAGCACCACGCACCAGATCAGCCAGTGCGGCGTGCCGGGAAAGAACAGTCCGTAGATGGCGATGGCCACTCCCGCGCAGCCCGCGTTGAACATGAGCACGGTGCGAAAGCCAAACCGCTCCAGTATGCGCGGGGCCGCCGCCTTCATGAAAATTGAACCGAACGCCGACGCGCAGGTGATCGACCCTGACACGAACGCCGTCATGCGGAGCCCTTCCTGCAACGCAAGCGGCAACAGAAATGGCACCGCGCCCAAACCGATGCGAAACAGCGACCCGCCCGCCACGCTTGCGTGAAAGCTGGGAATGCGCAGCAGCCGCAGATCGAGCACCGGCATGTCCACGCGATTCGCGTACAGCACGTAGAACACGAGCAGCACGACGCCGACGGCGCACATGCCGGCCGACACCGCGTTCGGCACCAGTTCGCCGCCCACGAGCGAAAGCCCGAGCATGAACAGCGACGCGCCGCTCGCGGACAACAGAAAGCCGATCCAGTCGAGCGGGCCGGGATGCGCTTCCCGCACATTGGCAATGTGCCTGTTGGCAAGCCAGATGCCGAGCAGGCCGATCGGAATGTTGACGAAGAAAATCAGGCGCCAATGCAGATAGGTCGTGATGAAGCCGCCGAGCGGCGGACCGACCACCGGCCCGAGCAGCGCGGGCACCGTCAGATAATTGACCGCGCGTATGAAGTCCGACTTCGGCACCGAACGGAAGATGATGATGCGGCCCACGGGAACCATCATCGCGCCGCCAATGCCTTGCACGAAGCGCGCGACCACGAACATGCCGAGCGAAGTGGACGCCGCGCACATCAGCGAGCCGGCCATGAAAATGCCGATGGCTGTGCGAAACACGGTGCGCGACCCGAAGCGGTCCGCAACCCAGCCGCAAATTGGAATGAACACGCCGAGGCCGATCACATACGCGGTGACGGCGAGCTTCAGAGTGATGGGGTCCTGGCCCAGATCGCGGGCCAGCACGGGCAGCGACGTCACGATGACCGTGCCGTCCACGTTTTCCATGAACATCGCGCACGCGACGATCAGCGGAACGATGAAAGCGCCTAAAGCGAAGGGCATTGACGAGGCGACGGGTGAGGAAGCCGTCGATATAAAGCTTCGATTATGGCATTGCAGCGCAACGCGGGGGGCTGCGGTTGCCTCGCCCGACGCAAATGCAAGGGGCATGAAAGACGAAGAGCCGGCGTGGAGCCGGCTCTTCGCGTGCATCGCAAAGCTCGACGCGGTTCAGCACGAAGTCAACGAATGCTCAGCGCAAACTCAAAACAACTCGGCTCAAACTCAGCGAGAAGCGCTGACGAGCGGCTGCAACTGCGGCAGGATTTCCGTAGTGGCGCGCGCTACGTCATTGGGAAAGTCGATCTCGATCCACGGAGCGCCGGTCACGTCGGCGGTGTCGAACACCTGGCTGCGCTCGAGCAGCAGATCGCGCACCGCCTCCTCGTGCGGCATGTTCGCCCGGCCGCCGTCCACATAGCCTGCCACGATCTGCGCAAAACGCCGCGCCGTTTCTTCGCGAAAACGGAAGAAGCCCACGGACTCGCCAATGGTGTCGTATTCCAGATTCACCGCGAGCTGCTTGCGCAACTCCACCGGCACGCCGTCTTTCAGACACAGCTTGACGGGCTCGTCGCCGGCTTCGAAATCGCGGTCGATCAACAGGCGGTTGACCGTTTCGCCCGCCACCAGCGCGCTCAGAATGCGCTCGTCGTAGAGCACGTCGGCGTCCATCAGCAGCACGTCGCCGCCCCGCGTGAGCGCCTCGGCCACCGTGTGCACCGTGAGCACGCTGCCCAGGTCGTAGCGCGTGTTGAGCACCGTTTCCACCTTGTGCGGCCAGTTGATGCGCACCAGTTCCCCCTGCACCGACTCCGGCTGAAAGCCGAGCGCCAGCACGACTTCGGTCACGCCGGCGGTTTCGAGCATTTGCAGATGCCGTTCGAGCAGGCTCATGCCGTCGAACTGCAACAGGCATTTCGGGAACTGGGCTTCCGGCGGTTGCTGGAGACGCAGGCCGAGGCCCGCAGCGAGGATGATGGCACGCATGCGCGGTCCTTTGAAAAGATACGGAGTTTAATCGACGGCGGGAACGCGCCCAAGGGCACGCCGCCGTTGCCAGCTTCGTTCGCTGAAATGCAAGACCAGCAGGCCCGGCAAGCCTAGCAGGATTTCGCGCGCGCGCTTGGCGAGCGACAGCGCTAGCGCCGCGTCGGGCGGCAAACCCACCAGCGGAGCAAGCAGCAGATAGCCGCCTTCCTGCACGCCGAGCGAGCCCGGAATCATGAAGGCCGCGCCGCGAATCGCCTGCCCCAGGCTTTCGAGCAGCAGAGCATCGACCCAGTCCACGGGATGACCGAGAAAGCGCAGTGCAAGCCACACTTCCACCGTGCCGACAATCCAGCCCGCGAGGCTGAACGCGAAGCTCGCGGCCACGCGGGCGCGCTCGCGGTACATGGCCTGCACGGCGGCGTCGACGGCTTCGGCGCGCGTCATCAGTCCCGACCAGTCGCGCTTGCCGAATACCTTGGACAGCACGCCCAGCAGGCGGCCGAACAGTCCGCGCCGCTGCGCGTAATAGAAGCCGACGATCATGCCGCCCAGCACGGCCGTTGCAATGAGCGTTGCGGTTCGCAGGTCGTGCAGCGCGCCGTGAGCGGCGTAGGCGCCAAACATCAGCAGGCCGAACAGCGCGAAGATGATCTGCGCGAGCGCCTGCGCCGTCGTGCTCACGGTAATGGCGGCTGCCGCGTCGCGCATGCGCATGCCGCGTTGCGACAGTTGCCGCACCATCACGACCGGTCCGCCGATCTGGCCGGCCGGCAGCAGGCTGTTCACGGATTCGCCGATCCAGCGCGCGAACAGCGCGTCGCGCACCGGCAGAGGCTCATGCGCCTGGGCGTTGTTGTCGCGATGTCGCGGCAGCAGCGTCGAGATCGCGCCTGCGTCGAGCGCGAGCGGCACGACATGGAAGGCCGCCACGAGCGCGAGCCCCCAGCCGGCCGCGAGCAGCGTGGACGCAACCGAACCGAAGCCCTGCCATGCGAGCAGGCCGACAAAGAGCGCCGTGCCGATCGACAGCAGAATCAGGGCCGCCCGAGTCATGTGCGGTCCTCGCCGCGGCTGTTGCCCCGGGTCATTTGACGGAACACCTGGCGGAAGCCGAAATACGCAATGGCGTCTTTCATGTTCGAAATCAGGCGGCGCCACGGGCGCATGTTCGGGTCCGTGACGTATTCGAACGTCAGGGACACGCGCATTTCGTTCGGGCCGGCCGGCGTGATGCGATGGCGCAGCTTGTCGCCGTCGAAGAACACGAGGCCGCCCGGCGGGATCTGCACCGAGCCGGGTTGATCCGGTACATCCGGGTTGCGCGTATGCAGTTCGTAGTCGAGCCGGCACGACGATTCGTCGATCACGCCTAACAGCAGCGTGTAGCGGCGGCCGTCGTAATACGAAGTATCGTAGTGCCAGCCGATGTGGTCGCCCGGCCGCGTGTAGTAATAGAGCGCGTAGGCGTGCGGGTCGTCCGCCGGCGAGACTTGCAGCTTGTCGCCGCTCAGTTGCTCCAGCCAGCCGATCAGTTCCTTCGAGCGATACAGTTCGGCGATGAACGGCGCAAGACGGTCGATGGTATGACGGCTCACGCTGCCGCCCTGCTTGTGGCCCGGCAGGTAATTGCGGTTCACTTCGTCGAGCAGCGCACGCGCGCTGTGCACGAGCTGCGCGGTGACTTCGGGCGCGAGGAAGTCCTCCATATAGAGGAACGCGCCCTGGTCGGCAAAGTCCTTGCGCAGGCGCGGATTGTCGAACGTGCGCGTGCGGCTAGCGACCGCGCGGTCGGCGTCGGGCGCTGCGGCCTGCTCCAGCGCAGCGACGGACGATTCCCGGGTGATCGATGCGCTCACGTCGTCTTCGGCGTGTGTACTCATTTGCCTGCCCAGACCTGACTCGTTTCTGAAGCCGCCGCGGCCGCCGTGGCCACCGCCGACGGCTTTGCGCTGCGGCGCACCACACGCCGGTAATCGATCATGACCCACACGGCGAAAAGCGGCGCGCCGATAGAGGCAACCACGACGAACGGCAACACGACGCTCGTCAGCGTGACGATGGGCAGCAGGTACAGCACGTCTTCGGTTTCGAAGCCACCTACTGCCGCCTGTTTCGTGCCGGCCTTGCCCGCCATTTCCTCGATCCGCATGCGCAAGAAGAATATGAGCGCGACGGCGACGCCGGCCACTGCACCGAGCCAGCCCGGCCCGACCACAAGGCCGGCGTGGTTCGATGCGCTCGCACCGACGCCCATGCCGACAAACAGCATGACGGTGACGAGCGCGTCTGCTGCGAGATCGTAAAAATGACCGATCCGGCTCGTCTTGCCGCCGATGCGCGCGAGTTCGCCGTCGGTGTGATCGACGAAATTGGACAGCACGATCAGCAGCGCGCCGGCATTGGTCCACGCAAAGCCGCCGCGCGCAAGGCAGAGCGCGCCGGCCACGCCGATCAAGAGGCGCAGCGTGGTCAGATGATTGGGAGACACCCGCGTATTGACAAGCGGTACCACGAGCCAGCGGGCTAACCGCGCGTCCCAGGTTCTGGGCGGCGGTACGTTTATAGGAGTGTGCGGTCTTGAATTCATAACCCGGAAATATATACGGGATCGCGAAAGATTGCTTTCTTCCCGTTAGTTTCTTTGCCGTGCCCCAAACTCGCCGCGGTCTTTGCGGAAGGCCCGCGCGTGAAGCAGGATTTGCCGAATCGCGCTAAAGTGCGGGTCCTGTTGCGCCTGCCCCGCCGAACCTCTTCGACGCGCGCCATCTTCGCGGGCTCGCCGGCCTGCGTCGGTCGCCGGGCCGCGCGTTGTGCACACACTACATTGCGCTATATCGAACCTGCCGCTGTCGAAGCTATGAAACGCTTTTTCCCGCTTGCCGCTTCGTGTGCCGTTTCGCGTGCCGTCCGTTGCGCCGCCCTCGCGGTCGCGGCCGGCGCGCTGCCGCTTGCCGCCCATGCGGCTGCTCTGGACGCGCCGCTCGCGTGCAACGAAACCGGCCATCAGTTCATCGCCGATCTGGCCGTCCAGCAACTGATCGATCCGAAGCCCACGCGGGTCGAGAGCAACTCGATCAATGCATTCTCACCCGCGCAAGGCGCGGACCTGAGCGCGTTCGGCTTCCACGTGTTCGCGGTGGTCGGCTACGAGAAGGACGATCCCATGTTTCGCGTGGGCGAGGGCGAGCCGGTGGCGCGCTCGGCCTATGGAGTGGTGGTGTTCGGGAGTGAATCGAAAGTGAGGAACGCGGTAACGGCGGCCGGCGGAACGGCGATCGTGCACCGCGTGGCGCCGCTCATTACGGCAATTTTCTGCAAGCGCAGTTGAGGCGGCGCATTCGGGCGCGCCGCCTCGCACGCCATTACAACTTGATGGACGTCGGATCAGCCGTCAGGTAGCCGACCGTTGCGCCAAAGCGGTCCTTGTAGTTGGCGCGCACGAGCGGATCGAGCGTGGCTTTCACTTTGTCGTGCAGCGGGCTTTCCCAATCGCCGACGTGCTGGAAGTTGCTCATCACATAGGTCCAGCCGTTGATTTCGTCGACTGCGTGCAGGCCTGTCGACTCCGCGCCGGCCGGGCACGACAGCACGCGCGAGAGCGTCTTCGTGTCGACGTTGTACGCCCACAGGAAGTTGTTCACATGCATGCCGCTGTCCTCGCCGATGAAGAGCGTGCGCAGCTTCTCCGAGAACTTCAGGTTATCCGGGTTCGCGATACGCTCGGCATTCGCGGTATTGCCAAGCGCGTCGGCCGTGGCCAGATCCTCGCCAACGAGTGCCGCGGGAGCCGCCATGTCGACCGGCACCCACTCGCTATTGATCGCGCCGCCGCTGCGGTCGCTCTGGCCGCCCTTCATGTTCAGCGCGTAGACCGCACCGGCGCTGATGGTCTTGTCGACGGCCACGTCCGTCGAGGCGGCATTGCCGCGCACCATCGACTTCTCGATACGCGACATTGCCGAATACAGCACCTTGTCCTTGATATTGACCGTCGTGCCTTCGAGCTTCGTGAAACCCATGCTTCCGCCCACGAGCGCCGCGTAGCGATGCGTTTCGAGGAAGGCCGCGGCCTTGGTCATGCCCGGCTTCACGCGGACCCAGTTGAACGTGCCGTTGAAATTGATCTTCGTGTATGACGCGTCGGCGGGGTCCGCAGTCTTGACGTCCATGATGTCGGCGGCGGTCAGCGTGTTCGCGAGCGCCTCGATTTCGTCGCTGGTCGCGTGGCCGAGGTTGATCCACGAAAGCGTGGCCGCGCCCGCGCCGCTCGACGACACCTGCGTCCACTTGGCGACATACAGCGTGCCCGCCGACAGATCGGCCTCGCGATCCGCGACGAACATGAAGAGGCCGCCGTTGGTGGCGTCGTCGCCCATCAGCACCGTGCGTTTGTCCGGCATCACCTGAACCAGTTCGTGCGAGATGCGGCCAAGGCAGTAGTGCTTCCTGATGCTGCCGGTGCCGTCCGGGTTGACGGTGACCTCCGGCAGATGGCCGTAGTGATACGGATTGGCCGCTGTCTCGCTGCCATACAGATTGCGGCTGAAGCCCTTGAACTGGCTGTTGGTGGCGATCGTGGTCGCGTCCGGCTCGTATTCCTCGCTCGACAGATGCGTGTTCCAAGGCGAGAGGCTCGCGCCGCAGGTAATCCACAAACCATGCGCCTTCGACGTATCCACATTGTGATAGCCGACCAGCGTCAGCTTGCCGGTCGCCTGGTCCTGATCGAGCGTGAGCACGGCGATCGGCGAGGGCAACTGGCCATACATCGACACGAGGCTCTGGTCGCGCGTGGTGTATTCAAATTGCACCACCGCAAACACGGCCTTACCCTTGATGCCCTTGACCGTGGGATTGTCGAGGCGGATTAGCGAGCTGCCGTCCGGGCAATCGGAATAGAACTGGCGCTCCTTGCCAGCCACCGATCTGTCGATAATCGGCTGATTGTTGATGTCCACGTAGCCGCCCGCGAGAATCGTCCCGCCCTGGATGTTCGGCACCGTGTCGCCGGTGATGAAGAACGGCTGATACGACAGCTTGAAAGTGCGGCTGCTGCCGTCGCTCAACTGCACGGTCAGCGTCGAGCCCACCGTGGTCTTTGCCATCGACGCGGGGTCCGCCAGCGTTGGCGCGGCCATCGAACCGAAGGCCGCCGACACGAAGTTGGCAACCGGCTTGACCGGCGTCGCAAGGTCGTCGCTGCCGCCTCCGCAGGCGCTCAACATGGACGCCGTGGCAAGCCCGCCCAGCGGCAGCATCGGTACACCGGCAAACAGTTTCAGGGCCTTGCGGCGGGAGAGATCGAACGGCTCTGCCATGTTGTCGTAATCCTGGTTGTGGTTGGCGTGGGTTGACTCACAGCCGGCACGACCCGGATTCAGACCGCATGATTCACGCTCGCGCCGCTATGACGCGAGGATTCTATGAAGTGAATGTGAAAGTATATTGACAGGCTAAGGTAATACTTTCGCCTGGCGGCAAACCGGCGTTCGCCGTGAAGATCAGCCCGGACGCCGGAATTCGTTTTCCACCCACGCCGACGCACTTGCCTTGCTGAGCTTGAAGTTCGGCGCGACCTGCACTTGCGCCAGTTGCTCGCCATACGCGTTTAGCGCGGTAAGCAGCGCGTAGGGCTCGTCTTCGTCGGGCACGATGTCGAGCGTAATGTCGAGTTCGTCGTTGCCGTCCGCGCTCGCTACGCGCACGGCCTTGTGAAGTTGCGCACGCAACTGCTGTTCATGGCGGCGCAACACTTCAGAGGCGGTTTTCACCAGCGTGTTGAACGCGGCCGTGTCGAGCGGCTTCGGGTCTTTCTTGTTGCGGCCCATCGTCCACGGGCCCACAAGCGCAGGTTCCGCTTCGCCGTCCTTGATCATTGCGACGGCCCAGCCTTCGTCGTCTTCGTTCTTGATCACGCGCGCGGTCCAGCCGTCGTCGCGCCACAGGCGGTCTTCGTGCACCGTTTCGAAATCGCCGTCCAACTGCGCGGCGTCCTGTGGGGACGCGCCTTCCGTCGTGGAATCAACAGCAGGGGCGGACGATGGAAGGATGGGATCGGTCATTGCAGGTTCACTCACTTTCGCTGGACATGTACACACTTCGAGCGTGCAATTCTACCCGGCTCGCGCGTGCAAAGCGCCGCACTCCGACGAACGGACAAGTGCGCGCGGGTATCGCGCGGTTCTGTTTCGACGTGGCAGACCGCTATAAAGACGGCCAGAAACGCGGCAACGTTTCAGCTTGTAACGGGACTGCCGACGCGCGCGTGCGCTGGGTATACTCGGGCGTCCGCTTTCGTCCGCTTGCTTTCGTCCGCTTTTCTGCTGCGGTTGGAATTGTGCTTGCAGCACGATCGCTCTACACGCGATAAGCCGCTTCGTCGCGAAGCGTGACGCTGCGTCAATCTTATTTTTAACGCGCCCGCTTCGCCCGCGCCCGCGCCCACGCTCCTGCCCATGACCGGGAACGCCGACGACATCACCATGAAACGAATCTTCCTGCTTGCTCCCGCTGCTGTTGCAATGGCGACCCTCGCGGCTTGTGGCTCATCGAGCGGCCCTTCCGCGCACGACCCGTCGCAGCCCATGATCTACGTGTCCTCGCAACGCGCGCCCGCTTATATCGCCAGTTGCCTCGAAAGCCGCCTGTCGCGCGTGCGGCTTTCGCGCGTCGGCAGCGCAACGCAAATCGCGGTCGGCTCCGACTCGAACAATTCGTACTTCGTCACGCTGACGCCGTCGAACGCCGGCTCTGTCATCAAGGTAATGCATCCGGCCAATGCGCCGGACGATCCACCGGAGCCGGAAATGCGCTTCAATATTGCGCGCTGCGCGACGTAAGCCCCATATCGCGACCGCCGGCTCGATACTTCGCATGGCATCCAGCAACGCACACCACGCAACCGGCTTCGCAGCGGGCATCATTGCCGCGGCGCTTGTGTTGCACAACGGCGGCGGCCACGGCGGCCTCTTCTATATGGGCGTGCTGGCGAGCTTCGTCGCGGGCGTGGCCGGAAGCACGGCGCCGGACTGGCTCGAAGTCGCATGGTGGACGCGCAAGCGTCGGCTATGGATCGCGCACCGTACGCTGACGCATTGGGGCATCGGCTGGCTTGCCTTGCTCGGGCTTTCGTATCACGCGCTGGGCCATTCGATTTACGCCGCGGCCGCGTTCGGCTTCGCATGCGGCGGCCTCATGCATCTGCTCGCGGACTGGCCGAACCCGCTCGGTGTGCCGTGGATCGCCGCACGGCATTCGTTGAACCTGTGGAACAGCGGACACTGCGACCTGATCGTGGTGGCCGCTTCGTGGGTTGCCGCATGGTTTGTCGGTCGGCATGCGGGGCTGCCGGGCATGCAAGGGCTGGAGATGCTCAAGCATCTGAGGTTTTGAAGCGGGGTTTTGAAGCGGGGTTTTGAATGCTCGCTTCGGATCGCCGTTTGGATCGCGGCTTTGGATCGCGGCTTTGGATCGTGATCTTGAAAGCGTGGTTTTGAATCCCGATTTTGAATCGTGGTTTCGGCCTGCGGATTTGGATCGTGGTTCGGACTGCGGTTTTGGATCGTGGTTCGGACTGCAGCTTTGCATCGCGGCTTCGAATCCCGCTTTCCAGTCGCGCTGTGAAGCTCAGGTCCGGACGCCGCGGCCGCGCTCCTCAACGGACGACGCCAACCTCGCCCCTCAACGCATCGCCGCAGCGTAGTTCGCAGGCGTAACGCCAAACAGGCGCACGAAAGCCCGCGTCATGTGACTCTGATCCGCAAAGCCCGCAGTTGCGGCCGTGTCGGCGAGCGATACGCCGCGCGCTATCAGTTGACGTGCCAGCGCCACGCGCCGCTGCATCCGGTACGCGTGCGGCGGCAGACCGGTGTCGTGCGCGAAAGCTCGCAGCAACTGGAAGCGGCTGATGCCCGCTTCGCCCGCGAGATCGGCCAGGGTGAGCGGCGCGGCCGGATCGTCGTCGATGCGCGCCCTGGCGCGCGCAATCGGTCCGGGCGAGCGGCACGCCAACGCGTTCGCGTGGCGCGTCGTGTGACGGCTCGCGAGCGCGGACAACAGATGCGCGATCAGCTCGAGCAATGCCTGCTCGCGCGCGAGGTCGTCGCGCGCGCAAGGCGGCTGCACCGCCACCGCAAAGAGCCGTTCGAAAAGACGCTTGAGCAACACATCTTGCACGACGGGCTGCGCGAGCTCGACTTCGCGCACCTCCGCGCCGCTCAATTCGGCTGCGGCGTCGGCCAGCATGGACGGCTCGAAATACAGCATATGCCAGGCGCGGCCACGCTCGTCGAGCGGGCTGCCGTCGTGCACTTCGCCGGGGTTGACCGTAATCACGTCGTTCATGCGCGCCTCGACAGGCCCGCGGCCGCTCGCGGACTTATGCCCGCCGCTGACGATCACGCCCACGCCGAAACGGTCGTGCGAATGGCGCGGAAACGCGCGCGTGGTTTCGGCCACCGTCGCCTCCACGCCGGCTATCGCGCAACGGGGCATGTAGACGCGGCCACGCGTCCCGTCGCGCGTAGACATCAGCGCCGTCCTTCGTCGCGCTCGCCTTCGCGCACCTTGCCTTGAGAAACGCTGCTGCCAGGCGGCACGCTATGCGTGAGCCACACGTTGCCGCCTATCACCGAGCCGCGCCCAATGGTCACGCGTCCGAGAATTGTCGCGCCTGCGTAGATCACCACGTCGTCCTCGACAATAGGATGCCGCGCATTGCCCTTGATGAGCGTGCCGTCCACGTCCGCGGCAAAGCTCTTGGCCCCCAGCGTCACGGCCTGATACACGCGCACATGCTCGCCGATAATCGCCGTTTCGCCGATCACGACGCCCGTGCCGTGGTCGATGAAAAAACTCGGGCCGATGGTCGCGCCCGGATGAATGTCGATGCCGGTCGCCGAATGCGCGATCTCGTTGATGAAGCGCGCGAGCAACGGCACGCCGAGACGATGCAGCGCATGCGCGAGCCGATGATGCGTCATCGCCCACACGCCCGGATAGCAGAGCAGGATTTCGGTGATGTGCTGCGCGGCCGGGTCGCCAGTGAAAGCGGCCTGAATGTCGCTCACGAGCAGCGCACGAATGCCGGGCAATTGCGTGCCGAACTCGCGGGAGACCTCGAAGGCGCGCTCGCGCAATTCGGCCTCCGACGTTTGCGCGTGTTCGGGCAGGAAGCGCAACGCGCGGCGAATCTGCTCGGCAAGCAGACGCAACGTGCTTTCCAGCGTGTGGCCGACGTAATAGTCGACGGTTTCGTCAGTCAGATCGGGCGCGCCATAGTGCGTGGGAAAGAGCGCCGCGCGCAGGCCGGCGACAATGCCGACCACCGCTTCGCGCGAGGGCAGTTCGCGAATGCCGAGCGGATGCCGCGTGCGGTGCAATTCTTCGCGCGACGCGCGCAGGTCCGCGACGATCTGTTCAAGGCCCCAGTTGTGGGAAGGCACGTTAGGCATAAAGACAGCGCCGTGCGACGGGGCACGGTATCGGGTGATTGTCCCGAGAGATTACCGCGTTTTGCGCAGCCTCGCGCAGCGTTGCGCGAAGGCGTGCGGGCGCAGAAGCGGATGCAACCCGCCGCTCAGATCGTCACGCTGCTCGCGTCGATCCAGCGCACCGCCCAGTCGCGTGCATGGGCAATGGCGGCGGCTTCGTTGGGAAAACGCAGATCGGTAGGAAAAAAACGGTTCGCGACGAGCTCGCCGTCGCTCGAGCGCGAGATGACCACGTACGGCTGCCAACTGCCGTCCCCGGCCCGCGCCGGTGCGCAATTTAACAAATAGCCGCGATGTGTAAATGCAGCATCGAAGTGCATATGTCACCCGCCCTGACGGCCCCCGTGGAATGTTTTGAGTAAGCCCGCGTTCGTTGCACACCGCCAGCAAAAGAGCGGTGAGTATTCCGCACAGTAGAACCGGCGCCAGGCGCATTAACTGCAGCGCTTGAACCTCCCTCCTCTCGCCGGAGTATGATCATACTCTGTAGAAAATGCGCGTTCATTAAAAAAAACGAAAGGCGCGCGTTCGCAATCGCCTCGGAAAGGGTACGGACTTTGCTCTCCTCGTACCTGACTTCTTGAAAGGAGAATGCATATGAACAGCCATATCGACAAGTCCGCAGACGCGGGCAAGCCAACGGGCGCGAGCCGCCCCTGCAGCGCGGAGTTGCATAACGACCGCACACACGACAGCACGGTAGACACCGACGGCAAGAACCACGAAGCCGCGCGCATTGCAGGCCAGAGTCCCATTGCCGTCGACGAAATCACCAACAGCAACGCGACGCTCGTCAACAGCGTGCCGGAAGCGCTCGACGGCATGGCGGGATTTGACAGCCGGGTGGGCGGCAATCATCTGTTGCTGGCGTTGGAGCCGGGCTACGCTGTAATCGACAAGGGCATGCTGGAGCCGCAGGCCATGCATTCTACCGAGGATCTCTTCGACTATTCACGCGCGGATGAAAACCGCAGCGAACGCGGCCGCGTCCATTACGCCCTTAATCATTTGCGGCCCACACGCCTGATCGAAATACATCGCGTGAAATAATCGCCTCTTTCTGCACGTTTTGTTTGAATTGCGCCGGCTAAGCCGATTTGTCGGTAGATACCGGCGCGCACGCCGTTTAATAGGTCGCGGTTAATCGGATATTGGCGATTAGAAACTGGCGGTTGCGGGATCTCCTCGCCGCGGGGGCTTTTTCCTGGCCGGCGACGCGGCGCACAATCGCCGCACGTCAAACTCAACGGAGCAGCGAATGAAAAAGATCGTCGTGATCGGCGCCACCGGCACCCTCGGGCAGGCAGTGAGCGCGGAGCTGAAGGCTCGCCATGAGGTCGTCGAGGTGGGCGCGACGCGCGGCCAGTATCAGGTAGACAGCACCGATCCCGCGAGCGTCGAGCGCCTCTTTGGCGAGATCGGCAAGGTGGACGGCGTCGTCACGACCATCGGCAAACTGCACTTCGGTCCGCTGCCGCAAATGAGCATCGAGCAGTTCTGGGTCGGCCTGCGGGACAAGCTGATGGGGCAAATCAATGTCGTGCTCGCGGCGCAGAACTATGTGAACGACGGCGGCTCGTTCACGCTGACTAGCGGCATTATCGGCGACGAGCCGATTCGCGAGGGCGCGAATGCGACCACCGTCAATCTGGCGTTGGAAGGTTTCGTACGCGGCGCGGCAATCGAACTACCGCGCGGCATCCGCATCAACGTGGTCAGCCCAACGGTGTTGAGCGAGTCGATGGAAGCTTACGCGCCGTACTTCCGCGGCTTCGAACCGGTCACAGCGCAGCGCGCTGCGCAAGCCTATCTGCGCAGCGTGGAAGGCGCGCAGACGGGCCGCGTTTATCGCGTGGGCTACTGAGCGACGCAGCAATAGGGCCGGGCGCGTTCGCAAGCCGCGACGCGCTTCAGCGCTTTTGCTCCTTCACGCGTGAGACGATCTGCGTCGGGCTCACGAACTGCAGCGCGATCAGCACCCAGATCAGCGTGATAGCCATGTAGATCATTGCCATCGCGTCAATGGATTGCGGCGCGCGCACGCCAGTGGAAAACACCGCGTAATACAGTGCGACCACCAGTGTTTGCGTCGCGGGCCCCGCTGTGAAAAACGTCAGCTCGAACATGCCGATGGTACGCACGAGCACGAGCAGCGCGGCGGCCAGCATGCCGGGCACGAGCAGCGGCAACAGCACGTAGCGGAAATAGCGAAACGTGTTGGCGCCGAAAATTCGGGCCGCCGCTTCGAGGTTGGGATCAATCTGCTCGATGAACGGCGTCATGACCAGAATCACGAAGGGCAGCGCGGGTACCAGGTTCGCCAGTATCACGCCGCTTAGCGTGCCGGCGAGCCCCACCTTGTACATCACCGTTGCCATAGGTATGCCGTAGGTGACGGGCGGCACCATCAACGGCAGCAGAAAAACCAGCATGGCGATGCGCTTGCCGGGAAACTGCACGCGCGCGAGCGCGTACGCCGCGGGCACGCCGAGCAGCACCGAGAGCACGACGACTGCGCCCACCACTTCGACCGTCACCCACAACACGCTCGCCAACTGGAAGTCGCGCCACGCCTGCGCATACCAATGCAGCGTGAAGCCCTGCGGCAGCAAGGTGCCGAACCAGCGCGTCGCGATTGAATTGACCGCCACCGTCGCAATCAGCAACACGACGTTGACGAGGAAGAACACCATCGCGCCCCACACCAGCACGCGCCACGCGCGGCCCGACACGCTCTCGCGCGGCTTCACGCGCTTGCCGGGCTCGCGCGCCCCGTCGCTCGGTTCTCCTGCGGCAGGCGCGGACCAGGAAGCCGGTGCGCCGCGATGCCCGGTCCTCATCAGCCTTTGCCTCCTGTTGCCGGGCCGCTGTAGAACAGGCGTCGCGCGCCCAGCATGGCAGCGACCACCAGCAGTTGCACGAGGCCCATCACCATCGCAATCGCGGAGGCGAGCGAATAATCATAGCTTTCGAACGCGGCTTCGGCGGCGGCAATCGACATCACGCGTGTCGGCCCCGCAGGCGCGCCCAGCAGCACGGCCGATGGAAACACCGAAAACGCCTGCACGAACGAAAGACATGCGGCCATCGTCAAGCCGGGCACGAGCAGCGGCAGATAGATGCGCAGAAACTGCTGCCAAGGGCTTGCACCGAGTGTGGCGGCGGCGCTCGCGAGCGTGGGGTCGATGCCGGTCACGTACGACAGCGTCAACAGGAATGCGAACGGGAAACCGGACACGATCAGCGAAATCAGCACGCCCCAGAAGTTATGCGTGAGCCGCACTTCGCTCGCATAGAGATGCAGACCGTGCAGCGCTTGCGGGAACCAGCCGTTCGGGCCAAAGTAAGTGAGCATGCCGTCGGCGATCAGCACGGTGCCGAGCGTGACCGGAATCACCAGCAACGTGGTCACGAACTTCTGATAACGCGAATACCGCCGCAACGCGAATGCAACCGGCACCGAGACGCCCACGTTGATCAGCGTCGCGGGCACGGCGAGCTTTAGTGTGACGAGAATGGTCGGCCACATCGACGTGTCGGTGAAGAACGTCAGATAGTTGGCCCACGCACTGCCACCGTTCATCGGCCGGAACGACAGCGCGAGACCGTAGGCGAACGGATAGATGAACAACGCGACGATAAAGAGCAACGCCGGCGTAACGAGCCACGCCTTGGCGTCGCGCTGCGGCGCGGGCGCGATGGGCGGGACGGGCGTGGGCAACGTCGGCGAGTTCATACCGCCTCTGCGTCATAGACCAGCGTGCGCGACGGCGGCACCCGCAAGCTGATGCGCTGGCCCTCTTCGAACTCGCCCGCCACGCGTGCCCACAAGTCGCCGAACGCGGTCTTCACGCGCAGCAGCGAACTGTTGCCGCCATATTCGACCACGGTGACCAATGCGTCGAATGCATTCTCCGTGTCTGGCGCCACGCGCTCCATGTCTTCGGGACGCAACGCCACGCTCACGCGTTTGCTGCCGAACGCGGTCATTGGCGTACCGATCAGACGCACGCCGTTCGCGCTCACCACGGCGCCTTCGCCCTGCGTGCCTTCAAGCGTGAATTCAGCGACATTGCGATAGCCCATGAAGCGCGCGACATGCAGATTGCGCGGGCGCGTGTAGACCTCTTTGGGCGTGGCGATCTGTTGCACGACGCCCTCTCTCATCACGACGATGCGGTCGGCCATCGAAAGCGCTTCGTCCTGATCGTGCGTGACGTACAGCGTCGCCCGTTCGAGCTGGCTATGAATACGCCGGATCTCCGCACGCATTTCGATGCGCAGCTTCGTATCGAGGTTGGAAAGCGGTTCGTCCATCAGAATGAGCGGCGGCTCGATAACGATGGCGCGTGCAATCGCCACGCGTTGTTGCTGACCGCCGGAAAGCTGCCCGGGCAGCTTGCGTTCATGGCCAACCAGTTGCACCAGTTGCAGCGCCTCGCGCGCGCGGCGCGCGATGTCGCTTTTGCCGACACCGCGCATTCTCAGACCGAAGCCGACGTTGTCGAGCACGCTCATATGCGGAAACAGCGCGTAGTTCTGGAACACCATGCCGAAGCCGCGCTTTTCCGGCGGCAATACGTCGATCCGTTTGTCGTCGAGCCAGATGCCGCCGCCGCTCAAAGGTTGCAAACCGGCAATGCAGTTAAGCGCCGTCGACTTGCCGCAGCCCGAAGGCCCGAGCAACGCGATGAACTCGCCGCGCCGGATGTTCAGATCGAGTCCTTGGAGCGCCGCGATAGACTGGCCTTCCGCGTTCGTGAAATTGCGGCTCACCGAGTCGAGCCGCAACTGCTCAAAGTGGTGCTTCATGGGCGGTTTCCTGATGCGCGCGAGCCGTCACGCGCGAATCGCACTGGCATGGATGGGCGAGCGCGGGCTCTCAGCAATGGCTACTTGGTCTTTTGCGCGCCCACTTCCGTGTCCCACTTCCTGAACGCGGCGACCATTGCCGCTGCATTGAGCGGCAAGACGTGCGGGCGTTCGGCCAGCAGCTTTGCGTACTCAGGGCGTCCGTATTTCTTCAGGACTTCCTGGCTATGCGCGGGAGCCTGTGCCTCGGTGAGGCCCTTGATCGCCGGGCCAGGATAGAAGTAGCCGTCGTCGTAGGTCATGGCCTGCTGCGCGGGCTCCAGCATGAAGTTCATCAGCTTGTAGAGCACCTCGAGTTTTTCCTTCGGCACGCCCTTCGGGATCACCATGTAGTGCGCGTCGTTCACCCACGTCATGTTGTCGAACGCCTGCACGCGAAAATCGGCCGGCACGATGCCCAGCGCGCGTGGATTGATATCCCAGCCGGTCACCGTGACCGTCATGTCGCGCGTGCCCTCGCCAAGCTCCTTCATGACCGCGGAGGTGCCGCCCGGATAGTACGGAATGCATTCGTTCAGTTGCTTGAGGAAAGCCCAGGTCTTGTCCCAGCCGTTGATGGGGTCTTGCGGATTCTTGTCGCCGAGTACATACGGCAGGCCCATCAGAAATGTGCGGCCAGGCCCCGAGTTCGCGGGACGTGCGTAGATCAGCTTGTCCGGGTGGGCTTTGCACCATTGCAGTAGTTGCTCCGGCGTCTTCGGCGGATCGCTGACTTTTGCGGGGTTGAATTCGAGGAGCGGTCCGGCCGGCATATACGCGACTTCGAGACCGAAGCCCTGCGCGAGCTCCTGCATCTTGCGCGGACCTGGCGCGTATTTGTCGAGCACGCCGGGGAATTGCGCCGCATTGTCGGGCAGCAGCTTCGTCCACAGGTTCTGTTCGATGCCGGCCGCGAGTGCGTCGGTGCCGGTCAGCACGAGGTCGATGTCGGAGCGGCCGGCCGCCTGCATCGCCTTGATCTTGCCGGGCAATTGCGGCGCGGGTGCGTTCGTGTAGGTGATATTGGCGACGAGGTTCGGATACTTCGCCTTGAACGCCTCGAAGCCCTTTTGCGTGAGTTGAAGATCGCCGGCCACGTCGACGATATTGAGTGTGACCGGATCGGCTGCATGCGCGGCCGATGCGAATGCGGCGCTCGCCGCGAGACATACCGACACCAGCCCGAGCGACAACCTGCACGAAACAGTCATTGCGTCTCCTCGCTTCTTGGTATGAAGTCCGCCGGTCGACTACCCCTTGCGTCTTTGTCTCTTTCAACCACTGCAACATAGCGAAGCGGCATAGCCGATGTCAAGCAAATACGCGTGAGCGCGTTTCATGCACTGATCTGCGGGCGCGGGCTTCAATCGTCGATGACCTGGTGCGGCTGTGTCAGACGCAACCCCGGAGGCCAACGCCTGGGGGCAAACCCCGACTCGCCGACTCGCCGGGTGGAGCAGAAAGCATGAGGCGGCACGCCGGCGTGCCGCGTTGCGACGCGCGCACTCAGCCTCCCCTCACGCCTTGCATGTTCACATACAGGGAGTAGAGGCCGTGACTCGCCGCCATGAAAAGCCGGTTGCGATGACGTCCGCCGAAGCACACGTTCGCGCAGCGCTCCGGCAACGCGATGTGCCCGAGCGGCTCGCCTTGCGCAGTGAAGACGCGCACGCCGTCGAGCTCGTCCGTGCCCATGCCCCAGCCGCACCAGAGGTTGCCCTGGATATCGACGCGAAAGCCATCCGGCGTACCGGGGCCGGCGTCGATCAGCACGCGGTTGTTCGCGAGCGCCGCGCCCGCGCCCGCGCCGCTGGCCTGCACATCGAACGCACGGATCTTGCGCGGCGCGCCTCGCGATTCGACGACGTAAAGCACGGACTCGTCAGGCGAGAACGCGAGGCCGTTCGGTCCGAGTATGTCGTCGGCGACCACGCTCACTTCGCCGGACTGGCCGTCGATGCGGTATACGCACGCCGGCAATTCCGATTCCTGCTTCTCGCCTTCGTAGAAGCTGTCGATGCCGAACGTCGGATCGCTGAACCAGATGGAACCGTCCGACTTCACCACCACGTCGTTGGGCGAATTAAAGCGCTTACCGTGGTAACGATCTGCCAGCACGGTGATCGAGCCGTCGTATTCGGTGCGGGTCACGCGGCGCGTCAGATGCTCGCAGCTCACCAGCCGGCCCTGCCGGTCGCGCGTATGGCCGTTCGCATTGTTCGACGACTGGCGAAACGTGCTCACGAGGCCGCTCGCTTCGTCCCAGCGCAGAATCCGGTCGTTGGGTATGTCACTCCACAGCAGATAGCGGCCGTCGCCGAACCATACCGGCCCCTCGGACCAGCGCGCGCCCTGATACAGACACTCGACAGACGCCGACGCAAGAATCAGCGACTTGAAGCGCGGATCGAACACACGCACGGAAGGGTCGGGGTAACGTCGGCTGTTGTCGGTCATGCTGTCTCTGGAGAGTTGGATCGATGTGCGACGCGCGCGCGCCGCATCGGCGATCTTCGCATGATGTTCAGACGCCGTCGAACCTGACAGCGGCAACGCAGGCAACATGCCGCGAGTCGCGCGAAGCGGCGCAACCACCTGCGCGCACAAAAAGCTCGCGAAGCCTTCGCGTCAGCGGCGAAACGCTCACATACGGACAATAGCTTTTTGTATGACAATAGCGCTTGCGTACTCGGTTAGCACATGAAAAGCGGATAACCGGCAAATTCGCGAAGCCGGCTAAAGCAGCCATTTAGCCAATAAGGTTAATTTTTTGCCCACTTTATGGGCATAAGGGAATGGCGGATTTGAACTGCGTCATACGCGGCCTGCCGCCGCCCAGCTACCGGCAAGTCATGCAGTAGGCCGGGCGCCCCGGCCTGCAACGCCCGGCGGGGCAATAAACCGTCCCGCAGCCGCGTTCGAACCAAGCCGGCTAAATGGCGCAAACAAGGGGGACGCGCCGCCTTTGCAAAACGGTTTTTGGTGATAGATTGTGCGGAATAAAGCAGTGCACAAAAAACCTACGCAAATAGCCGAATTGAATATTTGCGAGTCTGAGAGAGTCGAAATTGTCGCTACATTTTATCGAGCAGATGGCACCGCTACTGAACGCCGCCGACGAGGCCGAGTGGTTCAGTGCAGTGGCGGAGCTCGCCGAGACCTGGGGATTCGACCGGCTTCTGATCGCGATGCTGCCCCGCCCGACCATGCGTCTGGAAGACGCATACGTTCGCAGCACCTATGCGCCTGCGTGGCGCCGCACCTACGACGAGCAGGGCCTCGTGCACATCGACCCGACGGTCGCGCATTGCGCGACGCGCTCGACGCCGCTCGTGTGGTCGCCGGAAATATTCACGACTGCGCCGCAGCAGTCGATGTATGAGGAAGCCCGAGCGCACGGCTTGCGCGCCGGCGTGACGCTGCCGATTCACGGCCCCAACCAGGAAGCCGGCATGATGTGTTTTGTGAACGACGCCAGTCCGACCGACACCTTCTGGCGTCATATCGACGTGGTATTGCCGAATCTGGTGTTATTGCGCGACCTGGTGATCGACACCAGCCAGCGCCACGTGCATACGCACGCGCAGACACTGTTGCCGAAGCTCACGCCGCGCGAACGCGAGTGCCTTCAATGGACCGCGCGCGGCAAATCCACTTGGGAGATTTCTCATATCCTGAACTGTTCGGAAGCCGTGGTGAACTTCCACATGAAAAATATCAGGACGAAACTCGGCGTGAATTCGCGGCGCGCGGCGGCCGTGATTGCGACTCAACTGGGACTTATTGACCCGGGTTGAGCAATGCGGCGGCGTCGCGGCTGTGCAGTACACGCTCGGCACGGCCGAGATCTGCGTCGGAAACCGTCTTGGTGAAATAAAGGCCCAGCAGAATGGAAACCGGCGCCGGGATTTCCGCGCCCGACTCGAAGCGGCTGCCGCGCGACTGCGTGACGCCGAAACGGGCCCAGAAGCGCCGCTGGCTCTCTTTCTTTTTCTTGCGGTAAGCAATGATGAGAACCCGGTCCACGCCCGTGGAAGGCTCCGCCGGACGCGTTTGGAGGCCGGTTTGCGGTTGCCAGTGATTGTCGAGAAGTTCCATTTTCGTGTCCCGTCGGTTGAGTGCTGTTCCTGTCTCAAATTCTGCGATATCCGATAAGCATGCACACCTATCCAGGTAGATAGGTGGCGGAACGATTCAGAATGCATAAGTTTTCCTGCGTATTGGTTTCCCCCAACACGTTCAGGAGAACGTCATGCAAACAGCGATACGGATTGGAATGCGTCAGGAATTCGACAACGAGGACATCAACGAGATGTACCGCCTGCGGGCGCGGGTGTTCCACGGCCGGTTGGGATGGGATATTCCGACCATAGCGGGCATGGAGATCGACGGCTACGACGCGCTGGGCCCGCATTACATGCTGATCCAGGGCGACGACCGGAAGGTGCGCGGCTGCTGGCGCCTCATGCCCACAGAAGGCCCGAACATGCTGAAGGACACGTTCCCGCAACTCCTGCACGGTGCGGCGGCGCCGGTTGGGCGGCACATCTGGGAGCTTAGCCGCTTCGCAATCGACACGAGCGGCGAGGAGAAGTCGTTCGGCTTTGCGGATCTGACGATGCAGGCTATCCATGAACTCGTGACCTTCGCGGACCGCATGGGTATCACCCGCTATGTGACGGTCACGACCACGCCTATTGAACGGCTGCTGCGCAAGACCGGCATTGAGATCAGCCGGCTCGGCTCACCGCTGCAGATCGGCGTGGAGCGCGCGGTGGCGTTGGATATCGCAGTCAGTCCGAAAACGCGCACGGCGCTGTTCGGGCCGATAGCCGCTGCCGCTTAGCTGATCAGCGGCTTCGCTGTTGCGCCGCCTGGCCGCCCGCCGTCGGCCAGGTGCGCCAGTCACGCGTGCTCGCGTCGGAGGATGGACTTCAGCAGGTCGAGGTAGACCTCGTCGGTCAATGCTTCTGTTTGTGGTGGTCGTTCATCGGCGAGGCGCATCCCGCTTGCCGAAGCAGACGGACGTTTCGAGCAAACAATTGGAGGAACTCGCTGCCTGTCACGCAGCGCCGGAAGTGGGAAAAGCGGCGGCGCTTCGCTCTCGAGACCGGCCAGCGGAACACCAGTCTCGTCAAAAATATGTGAACGGGTTGATTTACATCCTGTCCGAACGCGAGATGGACAGTAATGATGGAAACTCTCAACCTGACGTGGAGTGGACCAGACATGTACACACGCATTATTGTAGCCGTCGACGGCAGCCAGACTTCGCGCCGCGCATTCGAGGCGGCGCTCGAGCTTGCCAGGTCCACGGGCGCCGTCTTGCAACCCTTCTATGTGATAGAGAACACCCCGCTGTATTTCGAGGCACCGGGCTACGACCCGGCGGTGCTTCGCAACAGCCTCATCGAACAGGGCAAGGAACTCGGTGCGCAGTTTGCGCGCGAAATGGACGCGAAAGGCGTGAAGGGCGAGATACTGGTAAGCGAAGCAGCGTCGCTCGACGATGTCTCTACCGCCATACTGAAGGCCGCCGCGGACTTCAACGCCGACCTGCTGGTGATGGGTACGCATGGCAGGCGCGGATTCCGCCGCCTGATTCTTGGCAGCGTGGCCGAGCGTTGCTTGCGTCAGGCGGGCTTGCCGGTACTGCTTATTCCGTCGGCGGCCGGCAGGTCGTCGGACGATGCGCACGCGCCATCCTGAACGCACTTGCCGGCACATGCGGCGACCGGCGTCACGACGGGCTACCCCGCTGCAAGGTGCGGTGAGTCACGTGGTCTTCGAGCAGGCGCCGCATCGTGGCGAGCAGCACCGGGCCTTCCACGGGCTTGCGCAGGAACCCGTCGAAGCTGACAAAGGCGGGCGGGCTCGGCTCTCCCGATACGAGTATGAACGCGACGTCGGCAAGACCGGGCAGCGTGCGCAAGCGGTGACATAGCTCGCTGCCCGACATGACCGGCATGCGCCAGTCGGCAACCACCACGTCCACGGGCGCCGCAATGAACTGCGCAAGCGCCGACTTGCCGTCGAGCGCCGTCTTGACTTCATAGCCTTCGGCCGCGCAGATCGCGCTCCATGCGTCGAGCGCGCCGGCGTCGTCATCTACAAGCAGTACGGTTGCCATGTGCAATTGTCCTATCGCTTCGACAACCTGCTTCGCAACCCGCATGCCAAAGCGCGCGGCCCGCCTCGACAAACCAGCGGGCACACAGCAGTCAGGCAAGCAAAGCCGGAACCGGCGAGGACTGCCGTCGGCGGCAGGACAACCAGCGCCGGCGACATCCTCGTCCGTCGTTAACAATAGCAACTGAACGGCGACCCTGCCGGCAAACTGCCTGGCGTATGCACCGTCAGGCGCGCCCGAGGGCAAGTTCGACCAGACGCTGCTGTTCGTCGCGATGCGCGCGTATCGACGAATGCGCGCCCGAGGGGCTCTCGCGCCGGCACACGTCGAGCAAGCGGCAGTTCGCGGGAATGGCCTGCTCGAGGTCGTCGCGCACGAAATGCCATGCGCCGTGCTTCTTTTCTTCTTCCTGCGCCCACACCACTTCCGCGAGCTTCGGGAAAGCGGCGAGCGCAACCGCAAGCTCACTTGTCGGGAACGGGTACAACTGCTCGACGCGGACCAGCGCGGTTCGCGTGTCGCCGCAAGCATCGCGGGCCGCCTGCAAGTCGTAGAAGAACTTGCCGCTCGACAGCACGACACGCGTCACGTCTTCGGGCGACGCCACAGCGCTGTCCTGCAACACGGGCGCGAACGCGCCGCCGGTCAGCTCGCCGAGCGGCGAGTGCGAGCGTGCATTGCCATACAGCTGGCCTTTCGGCGACATCACGACAAGCGGCTTCGGGTCCGCGCTCAGCGCCTGCTCGCGCAGCATGTGGAACCATTGCGCCGAGGTCGACGGCATCACGACCTTCATGTTGCCGCCGGCGCACAATTGCAGAAAGCGGCTGACGTAACCGGTCGAATGCTCCGGACCTACGCCTTCGTGGCCGTGCGGCAGCAGCATCGTCAAACCGGACGGCTGGTCCCACTTGTACTCGCCCGCGGCAATGTATTGATCGATGATGACCTGCGCGCCGTTCACGAAGTCGCCGAACTGCGCTTCCCAGATCGCCAGGTGGGTGCTCGTCCGCACGCTATAGCCATATTCGAAACCGAGCACGGCCTCCTCGGTGAGCGGCGAATTGACGATGTCGAACTCGCCTTGATGCACGCCGAGGTTTTGCAGCGGCACATACGGTTCCAGCCCGCCGGTAGTGTCGCCTTGCGAATGCCAGACCGCATGCCGGTGCATGAACGTGCCGCGGCCGACATCCATACCGGAGATGCGCACGCTATGCCCGTCGTCGAGCAGCGTTGCGTAGGCAAGGTTCTCCGCAAAGCACCAGTCCGCAGCGGCGGTTTCGTCGGCAACGCTCTTGTGCCACTTCGCTGTCACGTCGCGCACGAAGTCGTGCAACCGCAACTGGGGCGGCGTGCGGGTCAATGCCGCCGTGAGCGACTGGAGGCGCGCGAGCGTTACCGGCCGCGTGCGCTTCGTCCGCTTGCCGCGCGGCCGCGACAACGTTTGCGCAGCCGGCGCCAGAAGCTTCTTCAACGCATCTGCGCGTAACACCTCCAGCGGCGTTTCTTCACCGAGGGCCGCGTGATAGAGCTCCGTGACCGTCGGATGCGTCGCAATCGCCGCCTGCTGCAACGGCTGGGTGAGCGCGGGAATGTCGTGCTCGGAGTGGCCTAGACGCCGGTAGCCGATCAGATCGATCACCACGTCGGCCTCGTGCTCCATCCGGTATTGCAACGCGAGCTTCGCGGCACGCATCACTTCATCCGGACGGTCGGCATTCACGCGGATCACGGGCGCGTCGATCATCCGCGCAATGTCCGTGCAATAGGAATGCGCTTCGGCATCCATCCGGTTAGGCGTCGTGAAGCCGATCTGATTGTTCACGATCACGTGGACGGTGCCGCCCAATGCATAGCCCGCCTTGCGCGTCATGTTTAGCGTTTCCATCACGATGCCCTGCCCTGCGAACGCGGCGTCGCCGTGCACCACGAGCGGCAGACAGCCGAAGCCGCGATGCTCGTCCTGATACGCGCGCGCCATGCCGCTCACGACCGGATACACGCTTTGCAGATGCGACGGATTGTGCGCAAGGAAGATTGCGACCTCGCCATGGGGCGTCTTTTTGACAGTGCTGCCGCCGAGGTGATAAGGCAGATCGCGCTGTGCAGCCGCGGCATCGGATTGCGGATCGAGGCAGGCGACGAGCGTCGCCGGGTCCAGACCCAGGACGTTGACGAGCACATTCAGTCGCCCGCGATGCGGCATGCCCGCGAACACCTGCTGAACGCCATGAGCCGCGGCCTGATCGACAATCGCTTCGACGAGCGGCACGAGGGCCTCGCAACCTTCCAGCGAGAAGCGTTTTGCATGTTCGAACGTCGCCGCCACGTGACGCTCCCACATCTCCGCGGCCACGAGGCGCCGCAGCAGAAAGCGCCGCTGCTCGCGCGCCGGCAACGGCGCGAGCTGCCCGGCCTTCAGCCATGCGGACAATTGTGCGCGGCGCTGTGTGTCGCGTATGCCGGTCAGGTCGAGGCCGATTGCGCCGCAATAGACGCGTCGCAATTGCCGCTCCAGTTCATGCACGGCAGCCGAGGGCGGCAGCAGCGGATTTTCGACGCCGATCGGCTGCGCCGGTTCGAGTCCGTGGAACACGGGGTCGAGTTCGGACACCTCCGGCACGGGCGTGAGACGTAGTGGATCGAGCGAAGCCTGACGGTGACCGAGCTGACGGAACGCGTCGATAAAGCGCCGGACTTGCAGCGTCCGCGCGACCGAAGCCAGATCGCCTGCCGGTTCGAGAACCGCGCTGGCCGGCGAGCGTGAAAGAACAATCGATTCGGAAGAGACGTGGGACATGTTGGGTAGCGTGCGGAAGAAATCGTTAATTGGATTTCGCTGTCCACGTCCGCATGCCTGGGGCAACGCCCCTCGACGGCAACGCGGCGGCCGGCCGCGACTCTCGGCAGACAGCGAAACGGCAAGGAACGCAATGCGGATTCGGGCTTGCAGTAGCGCTCCGTCTTCTGTTTCTTATCGAGCCGGCCCGCGCGACCGGCTCGTGTCTCCGTCCGTTGCCTGCCTCGACTTCTACTGGGCCGTCGCGAGCCACACACCCGCATCGCTCATGTCGTTCGCGCGATGCACATGCGAGTCGCGCGCGGCGCGGCGTGCTCCGGCCACGTCGCTGTCGAGCTTGAAGGTGCTGACGGTGTGAGTGAGTTGCTGCGCCTGGTCCTGCAGGGCCTGCGCCGCTGCGGCGCTTTGCTCGACCAGCGCGGCGTTTTCCTGGGTGACCTTGTCCATCTGCGTGACCGCGTGGTTGATCTGCTCGATGCCTTCGCTTTGCTCCTTGCTCGACGAGCTGATCTCGGCGACGATCTCCGTTACATGGCGAATGCTCTTGACGACTTCGCCGATGATCTGCCCGGCTTGCTCGACCATCTTGCCGCCGGTGCCGACCTGATTCACCGAGTCGGCGATCAATTCCTTGATTTCCTTCGCCGCAACGGCGCTGCGCTGCGCGAGGCCGCGCACTTCGCTCGCGACCACCGCGAACCCGCGGCCGTGTTCACCGGCGCGGGCCGCTTCCACGGCGGCGTTGAGCGCGAGAATGTTGGTCTGGAATGCAATGCCGTCGATCACGCCAATAATTTCGACGATCCGGCGCGACGATTCGTTGATCGCGCTCATCGTGCTCACGACCTGGTTCACTGCGTCGCCGCCCTTTACCGCGACGTCCGAAGCGTTCGACGCAAGCTGGTTTGCCTCGCGTGCGTTGTCGGCGTTCTGCCTGACCGTCGACGTGAGTTCTTCCATCGCGGCCGCCGTCTCTTCCAGCGAACTCGCCTGGTGCTCGGTGCGGCTCGACAGGTCCATATTGCCGCTCGCCACTTCGCGCGTCGCCTGGCTGATCGTTTCGGTGCCCTGCCGCACTTGCGCGACGATGCTGTGCAGATTGCCCGTCATGCGTTCGAGCGCGGTCAGCAGGCGCCCCACTTCGTCGGTCGAATCGATTTGCAGGCGATGCGTCAGATCGCCGGCCGCGACCGCTTCGGCGAGCACCACCGCGCGGTTGATCGGCCGCGTGATGGTGCGCGTGATGAAGATGCCCGTGGCAATTGCGATGACCGTTGCCAGCAGCGCGAGCAGAATCATCTGCAGCTTCGCCCGGTGTGCCTCCGAGACGGCATCGGCCACGTCGCGTGCCATGCGCTCGGCCTGCACGTCGACCATTTTGTCGACGAGCACGTAATAGGCCTCCTGCAGCCGCGCCATGTCGCCCTGGTAGACGTCGCGCGCCTCCTGCTGCTGGTTCTTGCTGACGAGATCGAAAAAGCTCTTCACGCTCACGCCGTAGGCCGAACGCGCGTCGAACTGCTGCTTGAAGAGGGACTTGGTTTCGTCGCTCGTCAAATGCTTCTCGAGCTCGCCATAGGCTTGCGCGTTCGCTTTGCGGATGGCCGCATAGTCGTCCATGTACTGCTTCGCCTTTTCCGGCGACGTGGTCAGCAGCAGATTGCTGAGAATGCCGTTTGCCTTATAGCCGTTGCTCTTGATCTGATTGCTGAGCGCGATCAGCGTGTAGCGATTGCTGACGATCTCGTCCATCTTCGTGTTAGTGGACTGCAAGTGCTCGATGCCCACCACGGCCGTGCCCACCAGCAGCGCGACCATCAACGCGAAGGCGGAGCCGAGCCGAACCCCGATTCTTAAATTTGAAATCTTCATCTGTCTAATTCCTTACCCCAACAGCCTGATCAAAATTGTCGCGAAGTGCCCCGCGGGGGCGCGGCGACGCGTCGCCGCTGCTGCGCTTCGGCGTGAACATTCCGCCCCTCAAAGATGGCTCACCGCATGACGCCAGAGGCCGGCTTGCGCCGTTGGGGGGACTTTCCCGTCCGCCCTTTTCCGCTGCCGTCGAATTCCTCAGAAGATATGACGACACAAATTCCTAAACCTTGAGAGCAGCTCTTGTGAGAAAGTAAAAAATTTGCCAAACGTTTGCGAGCGCGTTGAAAAGCGCCTATTGGCACGAAAGGATGAGCAAGGCTGTTTGCGATGAGGACGACGCTTTCGGACGCTTCCGCCGAACCCCCGCGAATCTGACGCCGCTCAATGTGCCCGGACGCGCGAGCGCGGCATTTTGCCGCTAAACGGGGGACAGAGCCGGTGGGACAATCGGTCATTACCCCCCTGACATTGGCTCAGACATGCTTAATTCCACCGCCGTTGCGCACGCCGCGGATTCCGCGCTTCCCCCCGCCCCAGCCGTCAGCGCGCCGCCGCGAGCGCCCCGCCGGCCGGCCCCGCGCGGCGCCGCGCGCACCCACACACGCAGCGCCGCGCGCTGCTCGAGTTGCGCGATGCGGCAGCTTTGCATGCCGCAAGGTCTGTCGACCGACGAGCTCTCGAAACTCGAAACGCTGATCTGCTCGGCGCGCTCGGTCCATCGCGGCGAAGCGCTCTATCGCAGCGGCGACCGTTTCGACAATCTGTATGCGGTGCGCTCCGGTTCGATGAAAACCGTCATGGCGCACCGCGACGGGCGCGAGCAGGTCACGGGCTTGCGGCTCGCGGGCGAGGCGCTCGGGCTCGACGGCATCAGCGAAGACCGGCATGCGTGCAGCGCCGTCGCGCTCGAGGACAGCACGGTGTGCATCGTGCCTTACACCGCGCTCAAGTCGCTGTGCCGCGAAATCGGCTCGATGCAGGAGCGCCTGCACAAACTGCTCGGCGAGCAGATCGTGCGCGAAGCCGCCCAGATGATGGTGCTTGGCTCGCTCTCCGCGGACGAACGCGTCGCGGCTTTCCTGCTCGACGTATCCGAGCGCAACGCGCAGCGCGGCTATTCTTCGGCCGAATTCAATCTGCGCATGACGCGCGAAGACATGGGCAGCTACCTCGGCATGACGCTCGAGACCGTCAGCCGCACCCTGTCAAGATTTCAAAAACGCGGCCTGATCGACACGCAAGGCAAACACATTCGTATCGTCGATCTGGACGGCTTGCGGCAGGTTTGAACCGCACTGGTGAGGCACGGCCCGCGCGGCCGCGCCCGCAGTCGCGCGCGCCTGCGCCTTGGTTCCACGCTTTTCCGGTGCGCCTTTCGGCTTGGCATGCTATCTGCGAGCGGGTACAGTCTTTGTTTAGTCCGTCCCCCGCAAGGAGCCCGGCGAAATGTACCGCGATCCCGGTCCGCATCATCCGCTCGTTCAACGCCTGATCGACGCCCGTCGAGTCACAGACGATCTCTTTGCCATCGTCAAGCCCGAGTTTCTGTACGAAAGACCGATCCGCGAGCGGCATCGCATCGTGTTTTATATCGGGCACCTCGAAGCTTTCGACCGTAATCTTTTCGATCAGCGTCTGTTCGATCTGCCTGCATTCGATCCGCAACTGGATCAGCTTTTCGCCTTCGGCATCGACCCGGTCGACGGCGGTTTTCCCACCGATCAACCCGATGACTGGCCTTCGCTCGATACCGTGCGCGGGTACGGCCTGCGTACCCGCGAGCAGATCGACCGCGAGTTGCGGGCGCTGACAGACTCCGCGCGTGTCGAGGCCTCGGGGCAATTGCTGAATGTCGCGATCGAGCATCGCCTGATGCACGCCGAGACGCTCGCCTATATGCTTCATCAGTTGCCGCTCGAGCAGAAGGTGACCGAACTGCGCGAGCCTGTCGTCACCGGCCCCGGGCGCGCGAACAGCCCGTCGCCCATGCTCAGGGTACCCGCAGGCGAGGCCACGCTCGGCATGCCGCGCGACGGCGGCCGTTTCGGCTGGGACAACGAGTTCGGGGAATTGCGGGTGGACGTGCCCGCGTTCGAAATAGACCGCTATATGGTGACCAACGGCGCGTTCCTGGAATTTATCGAGGCCGGCGGTTATCGCGAGCCCAAGTGGTGGTCGGAGCCGGACTGGGCATGGAAGGAGGCGGAGCACATCGAGCATCCGGCTTGCTGGTCGCGGCGCGCTGAGGCCGGTCGGCCGGACGCATGGACATTGCGCACGATGTTCGACGAAGTACCGCTGCCGCTCGACTGGCCCGCCTACGTCAGCCACGCCGAGGCAAGCGCGTATGCACGCTGGGCGGGCAAGGCGCTGCCGACCGAAGCGCAGTGGCAACGCGCAGCGCAAGGCGCGCCGCACGCGGACGCGGGCAACTTCGATTTCCGTCACTGGGATCCGCGGCCCGTGGACGCCTACCCCGAGAACGTCAGCGCTTTCGGCGTGGAAGGCCAGTTCGGCAATGGCTGGGAGTGGACCTCGACGTTGTTCGACGGCCTGCCCGGGTTCGAGCCGTTCCCGTTCTATCTGGGCTATTCGGCGAACTTCTTCGACGGCAAGCATTATGTGCTGAAGGGCGGGTCCGCCCGCACCGCACGGTGCATGTTGCGGCCGACGTTTCGTAACTGGTTTCAGCCTCGTTATCAGTATGTTTATGCGGGGTTCAGGTGTGTCGGGGTTTGACTGATTAAGCCTTGAGTCTGCGCCGCGAATCACTTGGTAAAGCAGTAGCGCTCGAGTACCCCGCGAACGAGGTGACTTTCTTCCGCATGCTGTTCGGTCTTGTGCCGGCCACTCTCGTCAGTCTTCGTGGCGGGTCGTTGGGTGTTCGCGTCCGAAATATGGACTTTCACGGACAAACGATACGCGCGCTCACGCTTCTTGGTGCCTCCGGACTGTTTTTCGCCGGCTTGCCATATTTGCCATTGAGCGAGGCCGTCGCAATCGTTTATTCCGAGGCGATCTTTGTCGTTCTTCTCGCGCCGATCCTGCTTGGCGAGCGCTTACTCGCGCGGAATGCAATCGCTGCGTTGGTAGGTTTTATTGGAGTCCTACTGGTCGTCCGGCCCCAAAGTAGCTTGTCGAGCCTCATTGGCCCGTGTCTGCTGCTGCTGAGCGCCTTTTGTGGCGCACTTTCCATGATTCAGATTCGTAAGCTCAAGGCTAGCGAAGACTCGAGTCTAACCGTGCTTTTCTTCACGGCCTTTGGAGCCGCCCTTACTGGCCTTTCCCTATTTTTCACGTGGCGGACGCCGACCATCAAGCATCTGTTCATCATGGCGTCTTTGGCGACCCTCGCCACGGCGGGACAGCTTCTCTTTACAATCGCAGTAAGGCGAGAAAGCGCGGCAAGGCTTGCCCCCTACACTTACACAAGCATCATCTGGGCAACGCTTTTTGGCTTCTTGGTGTGGGGTGAGACATTATCCCTCGTGCCAGTCGTTGGAATAGTTGCGATCGTCGGCAGTTCAATTGCTGTTGCAGTCCGGGAGCAGCCGCCAGAAGGGCCCGCAGTCTAGCAACGATGTTGTTCCGACGTTGGTCGGCTTGGTTACCGGCTTAGTTACCGGCTCACTTCGGCCACAACCGGTCATTCGACAGGGACTCCCCAATCGTTGACGATGCCGGCAAATTCCGCAGGTTGTGTCAGCAACTCCTCAAGTCGGAGTGTCAACCGGCGTTTTCACCAGCATTTTCCAGCGAAGTACATTGCGAACAAATCCACCATGAAACACACTTTGTTAGCTGCTGCCACGCGTAATGGTCACGTAGAGCGCAGTCATTGGGGTTCGGTCGCAATCTCGGATGCCCAAGGCACACTGCTCGCATGGTCCGGAGATCCGGATGTCTATGCGTTCTCCCGCTCAACCACCAAGCCCTTTCAGGCGATTCCGTTTGTGCGAGATCGCGGCCCTTCCCATTTTGGATTTTCGCCTTCAGAAGTGGCGCTATTGTGCGGAAGTCATTCCGGCGAAGACTCCCACGTAGACTCGGTCGGCGCCATGCTTTCAAAAATCGGAGTATCGGAGCGGGATCTATGCTGCGGGATGCATTTGCCAATTCAGTACGGAGAGGACAACTTGCCCCCGGTCGGCAGCTACTTTGACCAGCGGCACAATAACTGTTCGGGCAAGCACACTGGTTTCTTGGGATATTGCCGCATGCACGGCCACGATCACAGCGACTACGTGGCGGCCGGTCACCCGCTGCAGCAAGACATCGTTCAGCAGATCGAGCGGCTGTCGGGAGTGCGCAAGTCCGACCTCTGGTTCGGCACGGATGGATGCAGTGCACCTAACATTGGCATGCCGATATCACGCCTCGCGATGATGTGGGCCCGTCTCGCTGCAGGAGCGTCCGGCGACGGCGCGAGAGCGGACGCCGTATTGTCCGAAATCTTCGCGGCGATGACTTCACACCCGGAGATGGTGTCAGGGCGCGGTCGTTGCGACTTGGCTATCGCGCAGGCAACCTATGGGAATTGTGTCGCGAAAGTCGGTGCAGACGGCACCTATGCAATGGGAATAAGGAGCCTCGGCGTTGGCATCGCCATTAAGATTGCGGACGGCGACCTGTCAGCGCTCTACGCGACTGCCGTAGCTGTATTGAGGGAGATTGGACTTATTAACGACGGAAACGCATCGAGCTTGGCCCGCTGGGACAACCCGAGGCTACACAGTGCGCGCGGGATAGAAGTGGGTCAGCTTAAAACGATGGTGTGCCTGAACCGATCCTCAGCTTGATCGCGGGCTGAAGAAGATGGCGGCGAACGGCAGCCTTTGGGAAAGGACGATGGTCTTGTAAGGGGTGTTATGCGATGTTGCGTCAGGCGGCCGCCCGGCGATGTTCGTCGCGCTCTTGCGTCGGGCGCTGTGCGGCCAACTCCGCACATTGGATCGGCGGCACCGAACTGGCGACAATCGGGCAAACTTCTTGAAACACCGAGATATGAGGGGCGTGGTGTCCATCAATATAACCGACAAGGAAGGAGCCTTTCCAAATCTGACAACTGCGCGGCTGTCGTTGCGGGAGCTTTTGCTCAGCGACGCGCCATCGCTGTTTGCTGTGCACGGCGACCCTGAGAGTATGCGCTGGTTCGGTACCGATGCAATGACCGAGATAGGAGAGGCCGCCAAGATGATTCAGATGTTTGCCGAGTGGCGGCGCAGTGGCTCAGGCGTCCGCTGGGCCGTCACGAGACTTTCGGACGGCCTGTTCCTTGGTACATGCGGTCTCTTTCGATGGAATCGAAATTGGCGAAGCTGCGTCGTCGGCTATGAGCTAGCTCCGATTGCGCGTGGCAATGGATACATGAACGAAGCGCTTTCCGCCGCGATCGATTACGGTTTCGATACCATGCAGCTAAACCGCATCGAAGCACAGGTTCACCCTCAAAACGCACCATCTATAAAAACGCTGGAGGCGTTGGGCTTTCTCCGTGAAGGGTACCAGCGTCAGGCTGGATACTGGCGCGCCACTTATCACGATCTCCTGCAATTCGCGTTGTTACGTCCTGAATTCCGACGTCGTACCTAACGAACTGGTCAAGGGCCGCACTTTCGCCCCATGAGCGGCTGCTTTCGAGCAATCCCGCTGACCGCTTCGGGTCGCGATGCGGCAATCCGCTTTTCGAATTCATCGCCGGAAAGCGGCCAGTGGAATTTCGCTGTCCGAAACGGACAGTCGTCAGTCTGTACTTCCGACCGTGAACTGCCCTTCGAACTGGGGTCACCGCGACGACCGCTTTGAGAGTACAGCCGCCGCTCGTCTCATCGAGTTGATCTGCGAATAAGTGCAAACGCAACAGTTGTTGTGCTACTGCCCCGCCAGAGTGGGATTGCCCTTCTCCCCCGCAGCGATTTTCACTGCTCCTGAAACAGGTGCGCACACATGAAGTCGACGAACACGCGCAGCTTGGGCAACAGTTGCCGGCTCGACGGCCAAAGGATCGAAAACTGACCGGGCGCAATCGGGTGATCGTCCAGCGCCGTGACGAGGACGCCGCTCGCGAGCGCGTCGCGCGCGAGGAAGTCCGGCATGAAGCCGATTCCGAAGCCGGCGATCACCGCGCCGCGCAGCGCCTCCATGTTGTTGCAGGTCATCACGGTGCGCAGGTTCGGCGGTTCGCCGCCGTCCGCCGTGAGCATCCACGGCTGCAGCTTGCCGGTGGTCGGAAACCGGTAGCGCACGCAGCTGTGCCCCACCAGTTCGTCGAGTGTGCGCGGCAGGCCGGCGCTTGCAGCGTAGCCGGGCGATGCGCACAACACGAACCGGAAGGGCCCGAGCCGACGCGACGTCAGGCTTGAATCGGAGAGAGCACCGCTGCGGATCACCGCGTCGAAACCTCCATCAACTACATCGACGAGCCGGTCATTGAAATCGAGATCCAGCTCGACGTCCGGATAGCGCGCGCTGAACGCGGGCAGCACCGGCAGCAGGAAGCGATAGCCGATTACGGGCAGGCTCACGCGTAGCTGGCCGCGCGGCGTCTGCGCTGCCTTCGACAGCATAGCCTCCGCGTCGCGCAACTCTTCGAGAATCCAATGACAGCGCTCGTGGAAATGCCGCCCTTCTTCCGTCAGTGTGACCCGGCGCGTCGTTCGGTGAAAGAGCCGCACGCCAAGCGCACGCTCGAGCCTCGCGATTGTCTTGCCGACCGCCGACGCAGAGATGCCGAGCTTGCGTCCGGCCGCGACGAAGCTGAGCGTCTCCGCGGTGCGCACGAAAGCGACGATGCCGTTCAGGTTGTCCATGTCGATTTGACCCTTGATGATTCGGTTCATTGCGGAATTTGACTCCGCTATTTATGGACTTGCACGTTGTTTTTAGCGCATTGAATCGGGAATATCTTTTGTCGCTCGGCCAAATGGGTCAGATGCATCGATATTTCACGAGGAGCGGTGATGGACTCTATGGATTCTCCTAACTCAACGAGGCGGCTCGTCGTGCTCGGCGCCGTCTGCATGGCCGCGCTCGCGTTGCCACTCGCATTCTCCGGCGGCGCAGTCGCGACGCCCGCGATCGGCCGCGACCTAGGCGGCGGCCCCGTCGCGATGAACTGGATCACGAACGCATTCATGCTCGCATTCGGCAGCCTGCTGATGGCCGCAGGCACGCTCGCGGACCGGTTCGGCCGCAGGCGCGTGTTCGCGTGTGGCGTCGTGGGCTTCACGCTGACCTCGCTCGCGCTCGGCTTCGCGCCGTCGATCGTAGTCGTCGATCTGTTGCGTGCCGCACAGGGCGTGGCGGCCGCTGCGGCACTCGCGGGAGGCACGGCTGCGCTCGCACAGGAATTCGACGGCCACGCGCGAACCCGCGCGTTCAGTGCGCTCGGCACGACGTTCGGAATCGGCCTCGCATTCGGCCCGGTGCTGGCGGGTTGGCTGATCGCCGAGTTCGACTGGCGCGCGATTTTCGCGACCGGCGCACTCGCGGGCGCGCTGTCACTCGGGTTCGGCGTTCCGCGCATGCGCGAGTCGCGCGATCCGCACGCGCGTCAGCTCGACTGGGCTGGCACCGTGACGTTCACGGCCGCGCTCACCTGCTTTACATGTGGCGTCATCGAGGCACCGTCCCGCGGCTGGACTTCTGCAGCCGTGATCGGGCTGCTTGCGGCGAGCGTCGCGTTCGCCGTCGCGTTCATCATTGTCGAGACACGCGTCGCGCGGCCGATGCTGGATCTGTCGCTGTTCCGATATCCACGCTTCGTCGGCGTCCAGGTGCTGCCGATCGCCACCTGCTACTGCTACATCGTGCTGCTCGTCGTGTTGCCGCTGCGCTTCATCGGCGTCGACGGCTATGACGAGGTTCACGCGGGCTGGCTGATGCTTGCGTTGTCGGCTCCAATGCTGGTCGTGCCGTTCGTCGCAGCGACGCTCACTCGCTGGATGTCGGCGGGCGCGATCTCGGGAATCGGGCTGGTGATCGCAGCGGCAGGGCTGTATGCGCTCGCCGGCGCGCTGCGAACCGGTGCGGAGGCGAGCACGACCGGACCGATGCTCGCGATCGGCATTGGCGCGGGGATGCCGTGGGGGCTGATGGACGGTCTGTCGGTGAGCGTGGTGCCCAAATCGCGCGCGGGAATGGCCACAGGCATCTTCAGCACGACGCGTGTCGCGGGCGAAGGCGTCGCGCTCGCGGTGGTGAGCGCGCTACTTGCGGCGCTCGCGCAGGGTCGCCTGCATGTGGCGGTCCAGCACGCGGAACCGGCGGCCATCGCCGAGGCGGCCGCACGGCTCGCGACGGGTGACCTCGCGCACGCCGCGGCGCGGCTACCGGACGTCGCGCGCGCGACGCTGCAGGCCAGCTACTATGCGGCGTTCGGCCGACTGCTCGACGGACTCACAGTCGTTACGCTACTGTGCGCGCTCGCGGCATTCGCGTTCCTGAGCCGGCTCCGCGTGCAAGACGCACCATTTCCCGCGAAGGCAGGCGACGTGCATGTCGCCCCATCCGCACCGATGGCGGACGTCGTGCCGCCAGTAGCCGAGCTCGCGCGCGACGATCGCTGATGCAATCCATTTGCGCAACTGGCCAGGATTGACATCGCACACATTCGTCGCGTGGGCGATGGACAGACCTGGTCTCACCCACAAGCGAGCCAGCTCATCGTGACCTTCGGCGTCACATTCGAAACGGTTAGCCCGTCTCCGACCGGCAACCAGACGGCTCCATACGCCCTTCTTCTTTGGAAAGACGTCTCCAGCAGACTGGTTGCGATGGGGGGCGATTCATCATCGGTTCGCGAGCAGACGGTGACCGAGGCCAACCGTCACCGATCCGCGGCCATGTTTTCGCCGTGGCGCTGAGGCTGCAATCGAAGAGTCTCGGTAAGCTATCGAGGCTCTCTCGGAAAAGCTCGCCGGCATCGCCGCGCCCATCGCGCCGCTATCAGCCTCACCCCTTCGAGATCAGCGCATAGGCGGCGCTGCGGCCAGCAAGCCGCGCAAGAACACCATGATCATACGTCCAATGGGCACCTCGGCCAGCATCGAACGCTGCAGCGCAAGGCCTTGTGAGAGACCCATGAAAGCCGCAGCCAATACGGTCGGCGATTCGGGCGGCACTCTTTCCAGCCTCGCGAAAATCTGCCCGATACAGTAGGCAAGGCCATCACGATGAGCGTCCAGCAACACCTGTGAGGCCGTTGCAAAAGCGGGATTGCGGCGTCCCTGAAGCTTGAATTCAACGCCCAACACAGACCATTCGGGCTCTGCATCAAGCGTCTCTGCCCAAACCTCCAACGCGCTCAATATGTCCTCCGCAGACGCAGACGGGTCGCTCAGCGCCCGGCTGATGTCGCTTACTTGCGTCCTTGACCGCTCTCGCATCAGTTCCATAAACAGGTCTTCCTTACTCGCAAAGTTCGAGTAGAAAGCCCCCTGCGTATAACCGGCCTCTGCCGCGATATCCCTGAGAGATGTACCGCTGAAACCTCTCTCGACAAACAGCCGCGCCGCCGCAGCAAGCAACTGCGCGCGGGTCTGCAGTTGACTATCTTCGCGGCTCAGCCGAGGGGTGGTGGTGGCCGTTCTCATGATGATCGAGATATCAATTGATATCTGAAATGCAACTGGATATTATTACGAATGCATTTCATATTTCACTTGATATGTAAAAAATATGGAGCTTGGACTCTTCGTTTGAGAGGTCCGTACCGAGCAGGACGAGGATGGCTGAGAAAGTCGGCCGGACACCCGCCGCGAGAACCGGAAGCGATGCGACAACTTGACCATATATTTCGGAACGAGAACATGAGCAGCAAAGTGGAGATGTTAAAGCAGCAACTCGCACAACTCGATAAGCGGATATCGGTCGCCTGGCAGCAGGAGCAGAAAGCTGCAATCGAACATGTCCGCCAGGTCATGAACTTCTTCAACCTCGTGCCCAACCAGTTACGCATTGACCGGCGAGGCACCTACAACACCAGACCAATTCAGATGAAATATCAGGATCCCGTCACGGGTGCGACCTGGAGCGGCCGTGGACGCGCGCCGTCCTGGATCCGGAACCGAAGCTACAGTGACTTTTTGATCAAGCAGTCCGACGCCGGCGAATCGGACCAGATGCGTTGACATTCAAGCTGGCCGAGTAACTTGCGGGTCGTGGCCCAAGCTGCGGCCGGGCCAACGCCCCTTACCGAAGCCGAGCGGTCCTTCGAATGGCCGTTCACCGCTGTCAGCGAAACACTGCTTCATGGCCGGATCGAGGCAGTGCCGCCAGCAATCCGCTCGCCACAGAACGGCCATTGAGCGAGGAAGGACGAGACCCTGGATATGCAAATTGCAGAGCAAGGCCGGCCGACCGTTTCTGACCGCCCCCACGCGAACCGTCAGTGTGTCCGAATGTGGTCATGCGTCGTCAAGCGCTGCATGCGCGTCCTGCGCGCGGCGCACGTTGTCGCTGCCGCGAGCCGGCGGTTCTACGAGCAGGTGATGCCGCACCTGAGGGGAATGGCGGGAGCCGCCGATGCTGCGGCGGGTGGGGCGGCGACGGCGCGCGGCAAGCTGCGCCTCAATGCGGATCCGGTCTTCTGCGGATCATCCTTGGGCCGAAGCTCGACGGATTCAGGGAACTGCATCCCGAGCTGGAACTCGAGTTCGTTGCCGGCGAGCAGCTGCGCGAGCTTGTCATGGACAGCTTCGATCCTGCCCTGCGATCCGGCGAACCTCGTTTATCGAGTCTGATCCCGCGAAAGCTGCTCGACACGCCGATCGTAACGGTCGCACCGCCCGCGTATCTGATCCGCAGACCGAACAGCGAGCCGCCACACGATGCCGCCCTCCCCTAGTTCAAACGCTTCAGCTCACCGTCGTCGGCATACCAGTCCACCGTGCTGCCGCTCGTGTTGACGGTGACCGCGCGCGGCTCGGTGAACTGGTCGAACGATTCGATGCCGGTCTCGCGCCCCACGCCGCTGTTCTTGAAGCCGCCCCAGGGCGAAGCGGGATCTAGCCGATGATGGTCATTGACCCAGACCATACCGAACTCGAGTTTGCTCGCGACACGGTGGGCGCGCGCGACGTCGAGCGTCCACACCGAGGCGGCCAGGCCAAACTGCGAATCGTTGGCGATGCGCACGGCGTCGGCTTCGTCCTTGAAAGGCATCACCACGGTAACCGGGCCGAACACTTCGTCCTGCCCGATCTCGGAGTGCGGGTCCACGTTGTGGAGCACGGTCGGCTCAATGAAAAAGCCCTGCTTGAGCCCTTGCGGCACGCCGCCACCCGTCAACACTTTTGCGCCCGCAACCTGTGCCCGTTCGAGCATGCCAAAAATACGCTGGCGCGAGCGCTCGGAAATTACCGGCCCAAGTTGCGTCTTCAGATCTTCCGGGTCTCCCACGCGAATGCGACTGGCCTTCGCCTTGAAGCGTTCGAGGAACGCGTCGTACATGGATGCCTGCACGAGAATGCGCGCGCCGCACACGCAGGTCTGGCCCGCGCCGATAAACGACGCAAACGCGGCGCCGTTGACCGCGCGATCCATGTCCATGTCGTCGAACATGATCACGGCGCCCTTGCCGCCGAGTTCGAGCGTCGTCAGTGCGAAGCTGCGCGCCGCCGCTTCGCCGATCGACCGGCCGACTTCCGTGCCGCCAGTGAAAACGACCTTCCGGATCAGCGAATGGCGCGCGAGCGCCGCGCCCGCCTCGCGGCCTTCGCCGTTCACGACGTTGACCACGCCCTTCGGCACGCCGGCTTGCTGCAGCAGGCGCACAAGACGGACAGTTGTGAGCGGCGTCTGTTCGGAAGCCTTGATCACCACGCTATTACCCGTCGCGAGCGCAGGCGCGAGGCTCTTCGACAGAATCATCAACGGATGATTGAACGACGTCATGAGCGCCACGACGCCAAGCGGCACGCGTTGCGTGTAGCAAAGGTAAGGACCTTCTATCGGGATCACGTCGCTGCGGCGGGTTAGCGCAAGCGCCGCGAAATATCGATAGAACTGGGGAAGACGCGAAATCTGCGCGCGCGTCTCGGCGATTGGCCGGCCATTGTTCAACGTCTCTAGCCGGTAAAAGTTTTCAAGATCCTCTTCGAACAGATCGGCAAACCGGTTCATTACGCGCGCGCGCTGCTGGATCGGCATGTCGCGCCATGCGCCTCCTTCGAAGGCGGCATGCCCCGCCCGCACCGCGCGGTCCACATCCGACCCGGAGGCCGCCGCCAGGCTGCCGATCACGGCGCCCGTGGCGGGGTTGACGATATCCATCGTGCGGCCGGTGTCGGCGTCGACCCACTCGCCGTCAATAAAGAGTTGTGCGTTCAGGTGCTGTTTGTTGACTGCATCCATATCCATTGCTCCTGCGGTTACTTGAGAGGCGACACGCGAGCATCGGCGCGCACGCCGCCCTCGCGAAGAGTGCCGCCGGGCTGAAGGTCTTCGAGACGCTGGCCGGTCGGCTCGACACCGAGCCACGCGACCACGACAATCTGAATCGCGAGCAGGCCGATCATCAGCGCCAGCACGCCGACAATGCCGTACTGCCCGAACAGGGCGACTACGACAAACGGTGTAACGATCGTCGCGCCGCGGCCCAGTGTGTTGCAGATGCCGGACGCACGCAGCCGCACTTCCGTCGGAAACAGTTCCGGCACGTAGATGGCGAACAGCAGCGCGACCAGCACGTAAATCGGGATCGTCAGCAGCAGGCCCACGGCCGGCAGCAGCACGGGATTGCTGACAAACGGATAGATCGCCCCGAACAGGATCGCGAAGAGCGACGCGCCGACGATAGTCGGCTTGCGGCCCCACACGTCCGCGGTGAATGCGCCGATCGCGGAACCTATCGGCGCGCCGAGCGACATCACGAGCGCATAGCCGAACGAGCGGGCGATGCTCAGGCCTTGGTGCACGAAGAACGTAGGCAGCCAGGTAATGAAACCGTACAGCAGCGTATTGATGACGATGAGCGTCACACAACCGACGATCATCCGCTGCAACATGGCGCCGACGAACAGCGAGCCGAGCGCGCCCGAAGGCGCCGGGGCCGGCTTATTGACGGCGGGCGGTGCAAGCGGCACGCCGGGTCGCTGTGCGGCGACCTCCTTTTCGATGCGCTGCAGGATCGCTTCAGCATCATCGTGACGGCCTACGGCTTCGAGCCAGCGCGGCGATTCGGGCAGCGACTTGCGCGCATACCAGACCCCGAGCGCGCCAATACCGCCGAGCACGAACATCATGCGCCAGCCCAGCCACGGAATGACGAGCAGTCCAATCAGCCCGGCGACGGGCAGGCCGGATACGACGAACACGGCCATCAAGCCCTGCAGGCGCCCGCGTGAGCGCGGCGGCACGAACTCGGTCAATGTCGAATAGCCCACGACATTCTCGGCGCCAAGACCGATGCCCATCAGGAAACGGCACGCGATCAGGACGCTCATGTTCGGCGCGAGAGCCGCGCCGAGCGACGCAAGCCCGAAGATTGCCAGATTGACTTGATACGTGAAGCGGCGGCCGAAACGATCGCCCAGAAAGCCGGTGCCGAGCGAACCCAGCATCATGCCGAGGAAGGTCAGCGATACGAAAAGGGCATTCTGTCCGAGCGTCGAAAAGCCGCTTCGCAGCGTGGCGCCCAGCACAGTCGACGCGACGTAGATGTCAAAACCGTCGAAGAACATGCCGATACCGATCAGCCACATGATCCGTCGATGGAACGCCGACATGGGCAACCGGTCCAGCCTTGCACCTGCATTCACGTTCATGTTCTGTCTCCAGCCAGTTCCTGGCCTGTTGTTGTGGTCGACCAGTGCGAAGCGCTCAACTCGCGTTGCGCTGCCTGAGCCGCATGCTGGTCACGGTGAGCATTTCCGTTGCGCAGCGAAAGTTCTGCTCGATCGTGCTTTCCTCGGCCGCCTGGAAGAACGCCTTGCATTGCCGCGCGCCCGCTTCGTCGAGAGCAAGAATGCGTTCGACCAGCGCCTCGGCCTCCGACTGCAATGTGTGCGGCTCGCAGATCGTCGTAATCAGCCCGGCCTGCAGTGCAACGCGAGGCGTGATCGTGTCGCCGAACAGCACCATCGGGAAGACCTGCTTAGGGAGCGCGTAGCGGCCCAGATAGGCCATGATGGCGGCGGGCGGCAAGCCGTTGCGCATCTCTGGAAAGGCGAGGCCGGCGCGCGCCGAGACGAGCGTGAAGTCGCACAGGATCGCGAGTCCGAAACCGAAGCCGTGCGCATCGCCCTGCACCTCGGCGATCGTGATGAGCGGCGAGGCACGCAGCAGTCTTTTGAGTTCGATCAGGCGCGACACTTCCGCATGAATGCCCAACGCGTCGCGCCCGGCTCGCTCGCGGCCGGTGCAGAAGACGTCGCCTGTCGCGCGAATCCGCAGCACGCGAGCAGCAGGCTGGACGACCTCTGCGCGCAACGCCGCAAGCATTGCGTCGAACATCGGCCCGGTGACCTCGTTGCGCTGCGCCGGATTGTCCAGAGTGAAGGTCAGTACGCCGCCCGCGCGGTCGATCCGCACAGGCTGTGGTAAAGACAGATGTTCCACGTCGCCTCCTTGTATAATCTGTATACAGCGTATTCAGCAAACTTCGGAGTGTCAATGCCGACTTCAGCAAAAATCAAATCTCATGCGGCCGATGAATCGGCCGAACATCCGCTGGACACGATTGGGCGTAAGTACCATTTGCGCATGCGCGGTGCCGACGCATCGAGCGATTCGCTGAGCGAGGGGGTCGTGGTGCCGGCCTTGCGCGAGGCCATCGTCGAAGGCGTGCTTGCGCCGGGTAGCCGCCTGTCCGAGGTTCAGGTTGCCAGGCTGCTGAACGTGAGCCGTACGCCGATGCGCGAGGCGTTTGCGCAGTTGGAGCGCGAAGGGCTCGTCACGGTGGTGCCGCGCGTGGGCGCTTTCGTGCGTTCGGTCACGTTACGGGACGTCGAAGAGATCTACACGGTTCGCGCGGCGCTCGAATGTCTCGCAGTGGAACTTGCGGCCCAGCGCATCACGGCGCTCGGCCGGGCGCAACTGGACGATGTGATCGAGGCGATGCGAGCGAGCGTCGCCGCGCAGAATCCCGCGAGTTATGTCGACGCCCTGGACGGCTTCTATACGATCGTCATGGCGATCGCCGACAACCGCACACTGCGGGACAACCACGCCGCACTGATCGGACCAGTGCGGCGGCTGCGTCGCATTGCAATGTCGCGAGGTGGCCGGATGCAGGCCTCGTTCGAACAGGCGGTTCTCATCCGCGACGCGATTGTCAACGGTGATCCGCGCGTGCAGCAATTGATGCGCGAGCAACTGCAAGCGGCGTGCAAAGCGGCAGTCGACGTGTTGAACTCGTCGGCGAAGTGAACAATAGCGGGCGCCATGTTTTTTCCGGCGCGGACAGAGTGCGCCTACGACCCCGCCCGAAGAGTCAATAAACCTTCTCTGCTGCCCCGCTGCCACCGCGCGTCCGGTGGCAGGCCACCCTATTCGGCAAACACCGTGCGCAGCGCCTTCCGAAAGCGCAGGCAAACAGCCGCTCCGGTCCGCATGGCTTGTCTGCTCCCGCGAAACGAAACTGTGCCGTTGCCGGAAGACAGAGGCAACGATCCGCCAGCGGGATCAAAAATTCATTACCGCGCAATGCGCAAACACGTAAACCCGATCGCCAGCTAGCCCGCCAAAATGCGGGACGCAATTAGGGTTCTGGCTGCTTGCGCCGCCCTTTTTAGCGTCCAACACTTGCCCCTCAATCCGGCTCGCCAGATAACTGTCCGGTATATCGGACAACCTAGTGCTTCGACGGAAGATTTCGCGAGGCAAAGCTGGGAGCGGTTTCTCAGACCAACCCTCTACCAGGATCTGAACATGAAGCTCGCCACCAAGGGCGCCAAGGCCGCCCTGCTGTTCGCCGCAACCGCCGTGAGCGGACTGCTCGCGCTCTCCGCCTGCACGAAAGTGGCGACGCCCGAGCAGGGTCCAGCGGCAGCGGCACCTGCGTCGACGCTTCAGGCTGTGCTTCAGCGCGGCACGCTGCGCGTCGGCGACTGCCTTACGTTCGCGCCGTTCGGGTTCTACGACAAAGACGGCAATCCGGACGGCTACGACGTCGACCTCGCCAAGGAACTGGCGAAGCAGATGGGCGTCAAGCTCGAAGTTGTGAACACCACCAGCGCGAATCGCATCCCCAATCTGCAGACCGCCAAGGTCGATGTCGTGTTTTGCAACTTCACGCGCAACCTCGAACGCGCCAAGGTAGTCGAGTTCACATCGCCGTACGTTGTCGCCAGCGAAGCGATGCTCGTGAAGAAGAGCAGCGGCATCCAGTCGGCGAAGGACATGAGCGGGCGCACCATCGCCACGGTGAAAGGCTCGACCAACGGCGACGAAGTCCGCTCGATGGGCATCCCCGTCAAGATTCAGGAATATGACAGTTCGCAGGCGGCCATTCTCGCCGTCAAGCAGGGCCAAGCCGATGCGATGATCGAGGACAACAACTTCCTTGCGTATCAGGCGAAGCTCGATCCGGAACTGACCGTGACGAACGAGGCACTCGTGCCGCTGGAATACAACGCGTTCGGTGTAAAGGCGGGCGACCAGGCGTGGCTCAATTATTTGAACCTGTTCCTGTTCAACATCAATGCATCGAAGCTGAACGCGCAGTTGTACAAGAAGTGGTTCGGCGTCGATCCGAAATATCCGCTCAATCCGCAGTTCTGAAGCGGAGGCGCAGATGAGCTATCAATGGCTGACTCTGTGGGGCTACGTCCCCGAGTTCCTGAAGGCCGGCTGGCTGACATTACAGGTCACGTTGCTGTCGTTCGTGCTGGCCCTCGCGCTCGGTCTCATCGCCGCGCTTGCCAGCATGTCGCCATCGGCCATTGTGCGGTTCATCGCGCGGGCTTACGTCGAAGCCATTCGCAATACGCCGGTGCTGCTGCAGATCTTCATCGTGTTCTTCGGCTTGCCGTCGATGGGCATTGCGCTCGATGCCTATTGGGCCGGTGTCATCGCGCTCGGTGTGAACGTGGGCGCGTATCTGTCGGAAGTGTTTCGCGCGGGCATGCAATCGGTGCCGCGCGGACAAGTTGAAGCAGCCAGCATTCTTGGGCTGGAACGCGGGCAGATTTTCAAGGAGATCGTGATGCCGCAGGCAGCGCGTGCGGTGTATCCGGCCATCGTCAACTATCTGATTCAGTTGTTGCTCGGTACATCGCTGCTGTCTGCAATTGCGTTGCCCGAACTCACCGGCACTGCAACCGTCATCAATTCGCGCACGCTCCTGTACGTGCAGACGTTCGCCGTGGTGCTCGTCGCGTATCTGGTGCTGAGCAATGTACTGTCGTGGATTGCCAGTCAACTCGGCGCACGCATGTTTCATCCGCCGCTCATCGTGAAGCCAGGTGGGCGGCGGGTTGGATTCACGCTGCGTCGCGCGAACCGTGCCTGAGGGATTGAGTCATGTCACTCGAACTGCTGAAAAACAGTCTGTCCATCTTGCTGCAAGGTCTGCTGACGACTTTGCTCCTATCGGTCGCGGCGATCGTCGGAAGCACGCTCATCGGCCTGCTCGCTGCCGTGTTGCGGTCGTTCGGGCCGTGGGGCACGGACCGCATCGCGAAGCTCTATACGGAGTTGTTCCGCGGTACGCCCGTACTCATCACGCTGATGTTCATCTACTTCGGCGTCTCGTACTTCGGCTATGCAATCGATGTCTTCGCAGCGGGCGTGATCGGCTTGAGCGTGTATCAGGGCGCGTATATCGCGGAAGTTTTTCGCTCGGGCATCGAGTCAGTGTCGAAAGGACAGTGGGAAGTCTCGCAGATTCTCGGCCTATCGCGCGCACAGACCTTCGCCTCGGTCGTGTTACCGCAGACGGGGCGCATCGTGTTACCGCCGCTCATCGGGCAGTATCTGTCTCTCATCAAGGATACGTCGATCGTCAGCATGATCGGCATGTCCGAATTGATGCACGGCGGCCAGGCGATCGTGGATCGCGTCGGCAAGCCGGTGGAGATTTACGGACTCGTCGCGCTGATCTATTTCGTCGTGTGCTTCCCGCTTTCGCAATGGGTGCGCCACCATGACCGCCGGAGACTTACATGAGCGATACCATCCAGAGCAAGCCAGCCATTTCTCTGTCGGGCGTGAGCAAGGCATTCGGCGCGACGCGCGTTCTCAACGAGATCAATCTCGACGTGCGCGCAGGCGAAGTGCTCGTACTGATCGGCGCTTCCGGTTCAGGCAAGAGCACGGTGCTGCGCATCATGGCCGGACTGGAGACGACGGACTCCGGCGAAGTGTGGGTGAACCAGGTGCCCCTGCACGATCCGAAGCGCGCGCGCGAAATTCGCGGCCACGTCGGCATGGTGTTTCAGCAGTTCAACCTGTTCCCGCATAAGACCGCGCTCGGCAATGTCACCCTCGCGCTCATCAAGGCGCGCCGGATGTCTCCCGCCGATGCCCGCAAACGCGCAATGGAAACGCTCGACCGCGTGGGTCTCGCCGACCGCGCATCGCATTACCCCAGCCAGTTGTCGGGCGGACAGCAGCAGCGCGTCGCCATTGCGCGGGCGCTGGCGGTCGAACCCGGCATCATGTTCTTCGACGAAGCCACATCCGCACTCGACCCTGAACTCGTCGGCGAAGTGACCGAAGTGATGCGCGGCCTCGCGCGCGACGGCATGACGATGGTGGTCGTGACCCATGAAATGGGCTTTGCACGCAAGACAGCGGATCGCGTCGTGTTCATGGACAAGGGCGTGATTGCAGAGCAAGGCGACCCGGAGCAAATCTTCGTCAACCCGTCGAACGAACGCACGCGGCAGTTTCTCAGCCGCGTGCTCGATCATTGAAGGATGAACGAATGGCAGTAACGGAATCGTCTCGCGCGCGAGGTGTGGACCGTGTCATCGATATCTTCAGGAAGCTGCATCAGGCGCAGCGGCCCATGACGATGCGCGAGCTAATTGAAGCGACCGGCTCGCCGCGTTCCAGCATCTACGAACTCGTCGCCATTCTCACCGAAGTGGGCTGGCTCGAAACATCGGCGGATGGCAATGTGTTCTTCGGGCGCGAGATGCATTACTTCGGCTCGGACTACGCGACGCACAATGACCTCATCAGCCGCGCGCATCAGTCTATTCTCGCGCTCGTTCGCAAGTACGACGAGACCGCGCAGTTGTGCATGCTCGAAGGGAACAAGTACTCGGTCGTGCTATCGGAGAACAGCGCGCGGCCGTTCAACATCAGCTCGGATATCGGCGTGCGTGTGCCGATTCCCTGGACTGCGACCGGGCGCCTGCTGCTCGGTCACATGAACGCCGACGCCATCCGCGACCTGATTCCAGCAGAGGACTTTGTGCTCGACAACGGCGTGCGCATCGATTTCGATGAATTCATGCGCGATGTGCAGAACGCGAAAGCGCTTGGCTATTGCTGCACGGAAGGCCTGTCCAACGCGTTCCGGCTTTGCATGGCCGCGCCAGTTCGCGACCGCGCGGGCACGCCGATCGCCGCGCTGTGCTTCATGACGGGCCGCGACACAGACCCTGAACGCCGTCAGTCGATGCTGGACGATCTGCTTCAGTCGGCGCAGGCGCTTTCGCATCGCTGACATGGACACACGGCTTCAGCGTATCGATGAGTTGGAACAGGAGAACGCGGCGCTCAAGGAAGTGAACGACATTCTGCGCAAAGCAGTGGCGTATTACGCGCGTTCGCTCAACGGATTAGCGAACGAGCGCGCTTCTGAAGCACGGCCGCCGTGCACGAAAGTTGCACAAGAAGCGGCAACATCGCTTCAGCACGGCGACGTGACTCCTGCCCGTGCGGCAGCTTCGAACGAAGAAGGAAGTTTGTGAGCCTCCGGGGTGTGCATGGTCATGCCCGGACGAAGCAAGGTTTGACAGCTTCACACTGATCGTCACGAGCCCGGGCTCATTCCTCGCACGCCTGTGCGGCGTGTCTAGCTTGCGGGCGGCGTGCCGCTTCAGGCCTGATCGACAGCGCACTCCTGCCGCAAACATTCAATGAAGTGCAACTGCATCGCCGTGCCGAGCCAATCTGCGCGCAACGTATAGCCGACAGCGCGATCGGCCTCCGGCGTCTTGAGCTCAAGGGCAACCATCTCGCTGCCTGCATAGGCTTCGCGGATCTGGGAGCGTGACAACAACGTGATGCAATCGCTTTCAACGAGCATCGCCATCATCATCGCAAGCGAGCTCGTCTCGACGACGATGGGCGGTTTGACACGCAGGCGCGCAAAGATCGAATTGATAACCGCGCGGCGCGGGACATTGTGCTGTGGAACGACCCAGTCGTAATCGGCAAGATCACGCGGTGCCAGCGATCTTTTTTGCGCAAGCCGGTGCCCTTTGCGAACCGCCACCACATAGGGATCAGCGAAAAGCTCAGTTTCCTGCACCGCCCCCTGAAGACGCGGCTCGCGCAAGCCGCCCACGATGATGTCAATTGCCCCCATGCGTAGCTCGCGCAGCAGCGTCGCGTGCGACCCCTCATCGACCGTGACGTGGGCCGCCGGATAGCGCTCCCGCAGCCGCTGGATCACGCGCGCGACGAGACGCGGCGGCAGCAGCGGCAACACGCCAATCGCCAGCTTGCCGCTCAGTTGCCCGCGCGCAAAGGCCAGGTCTTCTCGGGCCTGCGCGATCTCATGAAGTGCGAGGCTCAGGCAGCGCGCCAATTCGAGGCCCGCGGCGTTCGCCTCCACGCTGTGCACACGCCGCCGGTACAAGGGCACGCCAACTGTCTGCTCGATCTGGCGTGCCCCTCTATGTACGGCGGGCTGCGAGATACCGAGTTGCCGCGCCGCTTCTGACGCCGATCCGGCGCGCGCGATTGCGATATGGCAGCGCACCTGCGCATCGGTCAGATGCCGACAGATGTTGCGCGCATTCGTGGGTGAACCCTGGCCGGTCAGGTCCGAGACCGCGCGTTCCATCTGATCCAGCATGCGCCTGACGCGCCGTTGCAGTATCGCGCCTTCTGCGGTCAATTCGCTGCCGCCGAATCCGCGCTCGAAAAGCTGGCCGCCGAAGCTTGTTTCAAGTTTGCCGATTGCGAGGCTCACCGCCGGCTGCGTGCGGCCAGCCCGCGTTGCAGCCTGCCCGATGCCGCCCGCCTCGCACACCGCGTCGAATAAGAATAAGCGCCTCAAGCGCGTCAAATCGTCGTCGGACGAATCGTCCCTATGCCCTGCCATCGCTCTCTGCACGCTATGTGAAAACCCTGAGCTTAACCAAAACTTATGTCCTGTGCCGAAGTTCATATTGCGGGATTCGTATGCATCCGGCTTACAGTTGAGGCCACTCAATCAAGACGCTTTCAGCAAGGAGCCCGTTCATGTCCGTCGTCATCGACACTCACACGCATGCCATTTCCCCGGATAAACAACGTTATCCGCTTGCACCGGTCGGCGGCCATCAGTCGGAATGGTCGGCACAGCGCCCCGTCAGCCTTGAAGGACTGCTTGCGTCGCTCGACGAAGCGGGCATCGAGCGCGCGGTCGTCGTGCAAGCTTCGACGGTTTATGGCAACGACAATAGTTATGTGGTCGAAGCGGTACGCAGTCACCCGGACCGTTTCGTCGGCGCGTTTTCGATCGACGTGCTGGCCGGCGACGCGCTCACACAGATGCAGCGCTGGCTTGACGCAGGTCTGTCGGGCCTGCGTCTTTTCACGACCGGCAGCACCATGCCCGGCCAGGCGGGATGGCTCGACGACGAGCGCTCCTTTGCGGTGTGGGATTATGCGCAGCGCCATAACGTGTCGATCTGTCTGCAAATGACCGCGCAGGGCATTCCCGCGCTCCTCAATATGCTGGCCCGTTTTCCGCGCGTCCGCGTACTACTGGATCACCTGGCGCGCCCTGAACTGGCGGGCGGGCCGCCCTATGACGAGGCCGCGCCGCTCTTCAGTCTCGCGTCGCAGCAAGGCGTTTATCTCAAACTCACGAACCGCACGATTGCCGAAGCTTCGCGCGGCGCATCGACGCCCCACGCATTTTTCCCTCGCGTGCTGGACGCTTTCGGCGCGAATCGCATTGCGTGGGGTTCAAATTTCCCCGCGGCAGAAGGATCGCTCTCGCAGTTGCTCACCGATGCGCGCGAAAGCCTTTCCATTCTCCCGGCGCAAGCCCGCGAGGCAATTTTCGGCGGCACCGCGCGCACGATTTATCCCGCACTGTCCGCATGAGGGCGAGGCTTTAATGGCTCACGAAAACAACGACCCGAGCACCGACATGCACCCACTGCAACTGAAAACCGCGCTCAATACGTATCCGCACACGCAGCCGCTTAAAGCCGGGGAGCTGACCGATCCCGCAGTGCAACTGGCTTTCGAGGACGTCGAACCGATTCACCGCGCCTTCGCCCCGATGGCGCGCCGCCAGGCCTACGACGTCAGCGAAATGGCGATCGTCACTTATTTGCAGGCGAAAGCCTATGGCAAGCCCGTCGTGCTGCTGCCCGCCGTGGTTGCCGCGCGTTTTCAGCAAGGCTGCATTATTCACAATGCAGGACGCGGCAAGCTCGAGGTGGACAGCCTCGTCGGCAAGAGGATTGGCGTGCGCTCCTACTCGCAAACCACGGCGATGTGGGTGCGTGCGATCCTGGCGAATACGTATGGCGTTCCGCTCGAGGAGATCGACTGGATCACCATAGAAGGCGCGCATCTCGAGGAATATCGCGATCCGCCTTTCGTGCGTCGCGCTGCTGAGGGCAGCCAACTGCTGCCCATGTTACGCGCCGGAGAAATCGACGCCGCCATTCTCGGCAACGATCTGCCTGACGAAGCGGGTCTCGAACCGGTGATTGCCAATGCGGCTGTCGCCGATCTCGCGTGGTATGCGATTCATCGCTACGTACCTGTGAACCATGTCGTGGTCGTAACAAAGGCGCTTGCCGATACGCATCCGCACGGGGTGCGGGCGGTGTATGACCTGCTCCGCCGCGGCAAGGCGAGTGTGGCCGCAGCGAATGCCGGCAAGCCCGACAAACTGCTGTTCGGCTACGAAGCGTTGCGCGCGCCGCTCGAGGAAACGCTCGCGTTTTGCGAGCAACAGCAGTTGTTGCCGCGCAAACTGAGCGTCGATGAAATCTTCGCGGACAGCATCGACATTCTCGGCGACACCGCGCGTTAACCGTGCCGTCACGTTTCGCACTTCCGAGCGAACCCGAGTTCGCCAATGCTTCACCGCTGCCCATCGCAGATGGGCCCAAGCAAGGAGACACCATGAGCTTGCCTCACTCAGGCGCCATGAAACCGAAGCCGCGCCAGCCGTTTTATCGTGATCTGTCTTTCCAGGTGCTAGCTGGCATGGCGCTCGGCATTGCCACCGGCTACTTCTTTCCGAAGTTCGGCATCAATTTGCAGCCCGTGGGCGACGCCTTTATCCGCATCATCCAGATGCTGATTGGACCGATCATCTTCTGCACCGTATGCAGCGGCATCGCGGGCGTGCGAGACTTCAAGAAGGTGGGCCGCGTCGCTATCAAGGCGCTGTTCTATTTCGAAGTGGTGACTTCTCTCGCACTGGTGCTGGGCCTCGTGGTGATCAACCTGCTCAAGCCTGGCGTCGGTATGAATGTGGATATGCATAGCGTACATTCGGCCGCTGTCGATGCGTACGTTGCGAAGGCTCATCACGTGGTGACGACGAGCGAGTTCCTGCTCAACGTCGTTCCGCACACGGCGATCAGCGCGTTCGCGGGCGGCGACGTCCTGCAAGTGCTGTTCTTCTCAGTGCTGTTCGCTTTCGGACTTGCTGCCATCGGCGAGCGTGCGCAGCCCGCGCTGAATTTTATCGACTCGGTGTCGGGCGCGCTGTTCTGGGTCATCGGTTTGACCATGAAAATCGCCCCCCTCGCCGCGTTCGGCGCGATTGCCTTCACGGTCAGCAAGTTCGGCTTCGGCACCCTGCTCTCGCTCGGCAAGCTCGTGCTGGAGTTCTACCTGACCTGTGTGCTTTTCTTCGTCTTGATTCTGTGGCCCATTGCGAAGGCGAACGGCTTCAGCCTGCTGCGTCTGATGCGTTACATCGGCGCGGAGCTACTGCTCGTTATTGGCACGAGTTCATCTGAAACGGTGTTTCCGCAACTGGTCGACAAACTGGAGCGGCTCGGCTGCGAGAAGTCCGTCGTTGGCCTCGTTCTGCCCACCGCTTACACGTTCAATCACGACGGCACTTGCCTCTATTTCGCGGCAGCCGCGGTGTTTCTCGCACAGGCCACCAATACGCCGATGAACTGGCACGATCAACTGGTGCTGCTTGCGGTACTGCTCTTGACCTCCAAAGGAGCTGCGGGCGTTTCCGGCGCCGCAATTGCCGTGCTGGCCGCCACACTGACTGCTTCGAACACTATTCCCGTCGAATCTATCGCACTGATTCTCGGCGTTCACAAAGCTATGTCGAGCGCATTTGTGTTCACCAATATTGTCGGCAACAGCGTAGCCACCATCGTGGTGGCCAACTGGGAAAAAGCGCTTGATCGCGTCGCGTTGCGCCATGAATTGAGAACCGGTTTCAGACAGTCTGACATCGCGCACGCCACACTGGAACAGCCTGGCAGCAGTTCAGCCGGTCATTGACGAAGCAACGACGGCACGGTGCACAGTGCCGTCGCACACGAAAGGACAATGCGGCGTCATCCGCTTTCATTTTAGTTAGGTTTGCAAAACAATAGCGAAATCAAAACCAGAAAAGGAGACATGCGGTGTTGAATATCTGGAGAAAGGTTGGACTCGGCGTTTCGGCCACTGCCGGTATGCTGGGCATGATGTCCGCACACGCGCAGAGCAGTGTGCAGCTATACGGCACCGTGGATGGCGGTGTACGCCATCAGACCGACGCCGCAAAAGGTGGCGGCTCGGTGACCACCATGAACTCCAACGGCTACTACAGTTCCAACAAGCTCGACTTCCGGGCGAAGGAAGATCTGGGCGATGGCTGGAATGCGCATTTCCTGCTGGAAAGCGGCTTTAACCTCGGCAACGGCCAGTTCGACAACACCACAGGAACGGAATTCAACCGCCAGGCGTTCGTCGGCATCGGGCATTCGAAGTACGGTTCTCTGGATATCGGCCGCCAGTACACCATTGCGCACGACATTATCAGCATCTACGATCCATTCGGCTTTCACTTCACACCGATCATTCCGCTGACGGTCGCCTCGGACGGCACGCGCAACAATAACGACATGAAATACAAGAACACCTTCGGACCGCTGCTCTTCGAAGTGGACAACTCGTTCGGCGGCGTGGCCGGCAACTTTGGCAGCGGCGCCGCGCGCGCAGTGGGGGTGAGCTACGCGACCGGCCCTGTCGGCATTGGGGGCGTGTACGGGCACCGCAGCGTGCTGACCGGTTCCACCTACGTGGGCGACAGCTACTACATGGTGGGCGCCAGTTACAGGGTGGGGCCCGTGCGCGTGTCGGGCGGCTTCATGTCGGAGGATTTGCAGAATCCCGCCGCGCCTCATCAAGTCACGAACAACGGCTTCGGCGGTCTGTCGTGGACTATCACGCCAACTCTCGTTTTCCGCGGCAGCTATTACCAGACCACGGTATCCAACGACAAATCGGGCCGACGCGGACTCACCGTGCTGGCGCTTGGCTACCTGCTATCCAGGCGCACCACGCTCTACAGCGAATTCGACTACACGTCGTACCGGCATGCCGTGGCGAGTACCCTTAACCCCGCTGGCGCAAACAGTCAGACCGCTTTCACCGTCGGCATCGACCATCTGTTCTGAGAGTGTTCTATCTTCCCAAAACGCGACCCGCCTCGCCCGCCACATGGTACGGGTGAGGCGATGGTCAGCGGTGGACGCATAAGTGGCGGAGCTCGCGCGTATTCGCGGCTGTTCGCCTATTCCAATCGCATTTATTGACCCGAGACCGGCGACTTTACGCTCGGGGTCGCAAGCGTGTTATTGCTCGTCGGGGGAGCGCTGGTGCCCGAGGTCGAGTTGCTGTTGCTGCTCGGCAGGCCCGAGTTCGGACCCTGGCCCGACATACCGCTGCCTGAATTGGTGGTGCCTGGCGTGCCGTAGCCGGCCGTTGCGCCGTTCGTCTGGTTTGCCGGACTCGCCGTGCTGCCCGCCGAACCGTTTCCGCCGGGGCCACCTGCTGCCTGTGCAAAGGCGCCGGCCGACACCGTAAGAGCGGCGACGGCCGCGAGAAACGCTCTGTTTGCCTTGCTCATGGTTCGTACCTCCTTTAGCAGAATCGAATAAGGACGCAGACGTTCGCCGCCTCCTCAACGCAATGTGACGCAAACATTGTGCCGCGTGGATAGCGTTGCTCATTTTGGTGGTGACTGCCGGAGAATTTCGGAAGGGCGTGGAATTCGTCCGCCGGCTCGCGCAGGCTATGAATCAATAGATTGCCCAAGGCAAGAGAAACGGTGAGATGGCCGACCAGGAGATCGAAGCAATCTCTGGAGCGGCAGCGACACCTCGTCAACCTGCTGAATCAGGATGCCTTCATGGAACTGCAGAGGAAGGTTCCCGACGAGATTGCCTGTCTGAACAGCCGTCGACTTCCATCACCCAAACACGCACGCTGAAATAGCGGCGGCCTGCTGCCGCAACCACGTCGTCCCCGTCCCTAGCTCCAGCAATGCGAGCTGGCCGCCGCCGTCGCGCTCATTGTTGATCGCGAATCTCCCCTGGCCCTTTTCCTGTCCATCGTTTCAATGCCCGGCGGAAATTCGCGGCATCGCTGAAGCCGACCAGCATCGCAACGTCGTCCGTACTGAGCTTCGTGGTCTTCAGGTACTCCGTGGCTAGCGAGCACCGCACGTCGTCGACAATCGCAACAAACGACGTTCCTTCCGACTCAAGACGCCGCCTTAGCGTTCGGCTCGTCATTTTCAGCGCATCGGCCACTGCTTCCATGTTTGGAAACACACCGGGCTTGCGCATCAGAAGCTGATAGACCTCGCCCGACACGCCGGACGATGTCTTTGCTTGCCCGATCAGCCTGTCACACGTCTCCTGCAACAGCGCAGCCGAGTGCCGATGCGCCAGATGCGGCGTCACCTCCAGGATCGCGCTGTCGTAGATGAGCTCGCACTGGTCAGCGTCGAACTCGCAGGGACAACCCAGGTACTGCGGATAGATGTGCGCATAGTCCGGCGCCGGATAGGCGAAGCGCGCCAGCACCGGAGGGCAGCGGCGCCCGGCCACGTCTTCGAGATGCGTCACGTGCTGCGTGTATTGCTGTTCGAGCAAAAACTGCTGCACATGGTGCGGCAAGTTGGACGAGAAAGCATCCGGAAAGGTCCACACGGAAGTGTCGGCGTGCTCCGTCCACTCGATGGTGACAGTCGGCGTCGCCAGCCGGTGATATTTGACGCCAAGGCGAAAGTAGTCGCGCAGCGAAAGACACGACATCAGCGCATACCCATACATGCCGTAGGCCGCCAGATGAAGACGCGCTCCCGTTCTGAAAGGCGTGCTCGGGTCGGACGACAGGGCGACCGCATTCCGGCATACCACCGCGTACTGCCGCACGGAGGTCATGACAGACGCGTCGTAGATCTGCTCAGGCGTGACGCCGCTGCCCTTCAGGCTGTCCTCGGGTGCAATGCCTTGCTCTGCGAGCACTTCGACCAGCGCCGCGATCTTGTACGGCGCGTAAATGCGCTCATTCAACAACGGAAATCTCGACGACACGGCGCCCCCGGTGCATGTCCTCGCGGGACATCGGCTTGTCCGAATTAGACCTTACGTAGCAAATCGTATCTCACTACTATCTATGGAACAAGAGACGAGTCCGAATGCAGTTACGCGACTCGCAGATTTTCGGAGACAAGCATGACCACTCACCACCGCCGTTATATCGCGCCTGTGACGCCGCTGCTGCCGTTCGTGCATGCGGCGCCGCCGCGCATTCGGTCCTTGCGGTGTGAGTGCGTGCCAGCTCACACCCCGAAGCTATTCGCTGCATCTGCCCCTCGTCTTGCGCTCGCCACCGCGGGCGGCTCTGCTCGCGCCACCGCGTCAGCGGCCGGTTTGGACTGAGCGTCGCGTCCAGCCGCCGTGCGTCAACCGGAAATGGAAAGGTATTGAAATGGGAAATTCAACCAGCAAGGTCATCATCACATGTGCGGTGACGGGCTCGGCGCACGTGCCGTCCATGTCGGAGTATCTGCCCCTCACACCCGATGACATCAAGACCCAGGCGCTAGAAGCCGCCGGCGCGGGAGCGGCGATTCTGCATCTGCATGCGCGGGATCCACAGGACGGCCGGCCAACGCCCTCCCCCGAAGTGTTCCGGCAGTTCGTGCCGGCCATTGCCGCGCAAACCGACGCGGTGATCAACATCTCCACGGGTGGCAGCACGCGCATGACGCTCGACGAGCGTTTGGCCTACGCGCGCATTGCAAAGCCCGAGATGTGCTCGCTGAACATGGGCTCGATGAATTTTTCGCTGCATCCAGTCGCGGCCAGAATATCCTCCTGGCGATTCGACTGGGAAAAAGAATACGTCGAAGGCATGGAGGACATGATCTTCCGGAACACGTTTCGGGACATCAAGAACATTCTCACGGAGTTCAAGGACTACGGCACGCGTTTCGAATTCGAGTGTTACGACGTGGGCCACCTGTACAACCTCGCGTACTTTGTCGACATCGGGCTCATCAAGCCGCCGTTTTTCATTCAGTCGGTGTTCGGCATTCTCGGCGGCATTGGTGCGGATCCGGAGAACCTCTCGTTGATGCGCTCGACCGCCGACCGCCTGTTCGGGCGCGAGAGCTATCAGCTTTCGATTCTCGGCGCCGGTCGTCACCAGATGTCTCTCGTGACGATGGGCGCAATCATGGGCGGCAACGTCCGCGTGGGCCTGGAAGACAGCGTCTACCTGTCGCGTGGCGTCAAGGCCAGGTCGAACGCCGATCAGGTCCGCAAGATCCGCCGGATTCTGGAGGAGCTTTCTTTCGACATCGCGACGCCAGCCGATGCGCGCGCGATGCTCGGACTGAAGGGACGAGAGAACGTCTCGCTTTAAGTACACGGCGCCGCGCGCGATCCGCGCGAGCACCGCACCCTGTTGTCCTGCCGCGCGCGCCCGGCACGCTAAAAGAAAAAACACGGGCAGGGCTATTTTCTGGAGACATCATGACTGCAACTACTGTTGACGCCGGCCTCGGCGAGACCCACCGGCTAGCGACGCGCAAGGCGATGGCACGACTTCTTCCCTTGATGTGCGCGATCTACTTCATGTCGTTCATCGACCGTACCAATGTGGCGCTGGCGAAGACCGCGCTTGCCGCCGACCTCGGCATCAGCGCAGCGGCATACGGACTTGGCGCCGGCATCTTCTTTATCGGCTATGCGCTTCTCGAAGTGCCGAGCAACCTGCTGGCTCATCGTGTCGGTCCGCGCGCATGGATTGCCCGGATCGCCGTCACGTGGGGAGCGTTATCGACGGCCATGATGTTCGTGCAAGGCGAGTGGTCGTTCTATCTGCTGCGCGTTCTGCTCGGAGTGGCAGAAGCAGGACTCTTCCCCGCGTTGATGTACATGGTGACGCTCTGGTTCGCACCGAAGGACCGCGCAGTCGCTGTCGGCTGGATTTATACCGCCCCGTCTATCGCGCTGATCCTTGGCAACCCGCTCGGTGCCGCGCTAATGCAGCTCGGCGGAATTGGCGGTCTTCACGGCTGGCAGTGGATGTTCCTGCTCGAAGGTTTGCCCACCATCGTGGTCGGCATCATCGTCTTTTTCAAACTGCCGAACCGTCCTTCGGAGGTCCGATGGTTGACGCCGCAGGAAGCCGAGGCGCTCGAAACCCATGCGGTCATCGACACGCACGGTCACACCGAACTCACGTCGGCACACTGGTTTGCGGCATTGAAACGTCCAACCACCGTATTGATTGCGCTGATTTACTTCCTGAATCAGGTGGCGTTTGTCGGGCTGTACTTTTTCACACCCTCGATCGTTGCGCAGATGCACGTGAAGTCGCCGCTCCTTGTCGGCTTGTTGTCGAGCAGTGTCGGCATCGGCTTTCTGCTTGGCGTGCTGACTCTGCCCCGCATCCACCGCCGGATCAGCAACGACTGCGGATTCCTCGGCGTGCTGACGGCGGGCGTCGTGGTCTCCGCATGTGCGTTCATCGCGATCAGGAATCAGTCGGCGCAGATCACCCTGCTGGGTGTTACGGGTTTCTTCGCGGGCGGCATTCTGCCTTCGTACTGGGCTGTCGCGATGAAGCGCCTGCAAGGCGTGCAAGCGGCTGCCGGTCTCGCGTTCATCAATACGGTCGGACTGCTGGGCGGCTTTGTCGGGCCCTATCTGTTCGGCCTTGCGGAAACGATAACCGGCCGCAGCGACTCGGGCTTCAACGTGGTCGTAGTGGCCTCCGTGCTGGGACTCGCTCTCGTGCCGCTGCTTGCGAAAGCCATCCGGTCCGCAGACCGTCCCGTTGCACCGGCAGGCAACGCGGGACAATTGAAAACGTCGAAGAGCTAGGCGTCGCCGCCAGCCACATGGTGGTGCCGTCAATTCATGCCGTGTTCGATGACGGCGGCAATGAAGGCGGCAAACCTGAGGCACGGGCCGACCCGGTGCGGGCCTGATTCACGGCTCATTCGTGAATACCTTGATTCAACACGTAACTTCACATCGTTGGTGCGACACATGAATACTTTCGAGCTTCTCAAGCCCAGACCGGGTCTGCGCGTACTCATCTCGGGCGCAGCGTCGGGAATCGGCGCGGCTATTGCCGACGCGTTCATCGAAGCCGATGCGCAGGTCTATATCTGCGACGTCGACCGTTCTGCCGTCGAGAACGCCAGCAGCAGGAACGCCCGGCTTCACACAGGGGTGGCGGACGTGGCAAGTCGCGAGCAGGTCGACAGCGTGATAGACGACGCACGGGCAAAGCTCGGCGGGCTCGACATTCTGATCAACAACGCGGGCATTGCGGGTCCAACGGGCGAAGTCGAGGCGATCGAGCCGGGCGACTGGGAGCGGACCATTTCCACCAACCTCAACAGTCAGTACTACTTTCTTCACAAGGCGGTGCCGCTGCTGAAAGAGACATCGGACTGCCCCGCCATCGTTGCCATGTCTTCTGTCGCCGGGCGGCTCGGCTACGCGTATCGCACGCCCTACGCCGCGACGAAATGGGCGATTGTCGGGCTCGTGAAGTCACTCGCCATCGAGCTCGGCCCGAGCAACATTCGCGTCAATGCAATTCTGCCGGGAGTCGTGCAGGGCGAACGGATGGATCGCGTGATTGCCGCTCGCGCTCAGTCCACCGGCGTCTCGTTCGACGAAATGAAAGAGCAGTACCTCAGGAAGATCTCGCTGCGCCGCATGGTGACCGTTGACGACATCGCCGCCATGGCGCTCTTCCTCGCGTCGCCGGCTGGTCAGAACATCACCGGACAAGCGATCAGTGTGGATGGCAACGTCGAATATCTTTGAGCAAGCATAGGCACGCGCCGCGTCGCAATGCAAAAGCGCGTCCTGTCAGCCACGAACCGCGAGGCCGTCTCGCCCTGAACAACAAATCACTACGAAGGACACAGATCCAATGAGGCTCAAAGGAAAGGTTGCAATCGTGACGGGGGCCGGGCAAGGAATCGGCGCCGCGACCGCACTGAAATTCGCGCAAGAGGGCGCAACGGTCGCCGTGTGCGACCTGAACCCCGGCGCCGTGCAATCGGTTGTCGGCGCGTGCCGAGAAGCCGGCGCGCAGGCGGCGGGCTTCACGGTCGACATCGCCGATCGCGAAGCGGTTCGGGACATGGTCGCCAAGACCCGCGAACAATTCGGACGCATCGACGTTCTGGTGAACAACGCGGGCATTACGCGCGATGCGCGTCTGCAAAACATGACGGTCGAGCAATTCGAACAGGTCATGGACGTCAATCTGCGCGGCGTCTTTCACGCCGCTCAGGCGGTGCTCGACTCCATGATCATGCAAGGAGCCGGCGTGATTCTGAACGCCAGTTCGGTTGTGGGGATATACGGCAATTACGGTCAAACGAACTATGCGGCCTCCAAATTCGGCGTGATCGGCTTTACGAAGACATGGAGCCGGGAACTCGGGCCGAAAGGCATACGGGTGAACGCCGTCGCGCCCGGCTTTATCGACACCCCGATTCTCGCCACCGTACCCGCCGAAGTGCTCGAGAAGATGAGAAGCCAGGTGCCGTTGCGGCGCCTCGGCAAGCCCGAAGAGATTGCGAACATCTACGCCTTTCTCGCAAGCGATGAAGCGAGCTATATCAACGGCGCTGTCATCGAGGCTTCTGGCGGCATGACGCTCTAGTCGGGAAACAACACCGACCGCTCGACCACAAGCCGCCCCCACCTGAAACGTTACTCATAACGGAGACATCATGGTACAAGGTCACTGCTGCAATGCGAGGGTCGCGCGCGTGATCGCGGCTCTCATCACTTCCGCGGTTTCGGCATACAGCATGGGCGCGACTCTGCCTGCGGGACATCAAGCCATCTGCGAGCGTCTACAAGGCTTCGTGATACCCGCTTCGGAAATTGGCGAGCCTACTTCCGGAGCGAGCGTGACTGCCGTGAAGTCGGTTGCTGCGAGCGGCAGCGGAGCAGGCGCACTGCCTGACTACTGCGAAGTGACCGGCAGAATATCTCCGGTCGACCGCTTTGCACCCGACATCCAGTTTAAAGTGGCACTGCCCGAGGAGTGGAACGGCAAGGTGGTGATGTTCGGCGGCGGCGGTTTCAACGGCACCATTCCCAATGTCGCGGGCAACGTGCCCAACGGTCCAATCGACGCAGCGGTGCCGCTCGGTCGTGGCTACGCGACCTTCGCGAGCGACTCCGGTCACCAGGCTAACGCGTTGGGCTCGCAGGACGGACGCTTTGGCTTGAACGACGAAGCGGCGAACAATTTCGGCGGCGACGCGCTGAAGAAAACCCACGACGCAGCACTGGCGATCATCAAGGCTCGCTACGGGCACTGGCCGCGCAAGGCCTATTTCGCCGGCGGATCGACGGGCGGGCGTGAAGCCGTGACGGCGATTCAGCGCTGGCCGTCGGATTGGGACGGTGCCATCGCATGGTATCCGGCATGGGACGATGCAGCCGCGCTACTCGGAGGTCAGCGCATGAACCGCGCTCTGGCGAAACCGGGCGCGTATCTGTCGGTGGGCAAACGCCAGGCTGTGTACGACGCGGCAATGCAGGCTTGCGATGCGCTTGACGGCGTGGCCGACGGCCTGATCAGTGACCAGCGGCAATGCAATGCACGCTTCGATCCGTCGACCGCTAAGCTGAACGGCGCTCCGTTGCGCTGCCCGAAGGGAGCGGACACCGCAGACAATTGCTTGTCCGATGCACAAATCGATGCGCTGAAGACCATCAATACGCCGACCGTCCTGCGCTTCCGGCTCGCGAGTGGCGAGACCCACTATCCCGGCTACAACGTGTGGGGCGCGGACCTTGGCATTACGTCTCGCACTTCGCCGGTCGAGCCGGTGGTCACGTTCCTCGCCTTCGGCACTTCACAGCCGGCGAACCCCATGCCGCTCACGGCCCCTTACATCAGCGTTCTGACCGACCAGTGGATCAAGTATTCAGTCACGCGCGACCCGAACTTCAATTCGCTGTCGCTCGACCCCGAGCAGCCCGGCGTGTGGGCGAACCGTATCAGCGACCTGAGCCTCAAACTCGACGCGAGCACCGATATCTCCGCTTTCAGGCGACGTGGCGGCAAGCTCCTGCTCGTTCACGGGCAATCCGATGTACTTGTCAGCACTCGGGCGACGGAGCTGTACTATCGACGGCTGCAAGCGCAGTTCGGCATTGATCGAGTCGATTCGTTCGTCCGCTTCTACGAGATTCCCGGCATGGGTCATGCCGCGAGCAGCACCTTCAATGCCACCTGGGACTCTCTGTCGGCGCTCGCCGGGTGGGTCGAGAAAGGCAAAGCGCCAGTCGGGCAAGTGACAACCGATACTGCCGGCGTGCCGGGCCGCACGCGACCGCTATGCGATTACCCGAAGTGGCCCCGCTACGAAGGCGGCGACGTGAATCAGGCAGCTTCGTTCCGGTGTGTCGATTGAACGACGCGAGAATGAGTGACGCCTCGGTAGTCGAGGCGCACAGCTTCGCCAAATAGTTAGCGGGCTTTAGTAACGCAAATTGTCTTTTCTATTTTCGCAATAATCGGTTTAATTGCGCCAGACTGCAACCAGAAATTACCAATTATCCGTATAGAAATTATATGGAAGAATAAAACTGTCGACCTACGTTGCTGCAAATCAGTCTGCATGCTACTCTAAATTCGCCTTTGATTCCGAGCAACGTTCCAAATCAGGCACTTGGGGCGAACTCGCAAGCGAGTACGCCCCATTTCATCTGGACAGCCAATAAAGGCGCCGGCCGGAAATCAAATGAAAGTTAAAAACGAATGACGTCGCCAAAACACAACGCCGTAATATACTGAAAAATAGTTCCGGAATTTCTGCGCTATTCTCCGCCGCTCGATAGCAACCGCTATTGAATTCAGGAGATATTCAATGAAGAAATTCGTACTGTCGGGCCTCTCGCTCGCTCTTGCCGGCGCCGCGGGCGTCGCTCATGCACAAAGCTCGGTGACGCTGTATGGCCTGATCGACACCGGCCTGACCTACACCAGCAACTCCAGCGGCAGCAGCAACTTCCAGCAGGCGAGCGGCGTGTTGAACGGCAATCGCTGGGGCCTGCGCGGCTCCGAGGAACTCGGCGGTGGCCTCAAGGCAATCTTCGTGCTGGAAAACGGTTTTAATCTGTCCACGGGCAAGCTCGGCCAGAATAGCCGGGAGTTCGGCCGTCAAGCATTCGTCGGTCTGTCCAGCAACCAGTTCGGCGCGGTCACGCTCGGCCGCCAGTACGACAGCGTGGTCGACTATCTTGGGCCGCTCGCGCTGAACGGGACGCAATATGGCGGCACGCTCGCTTCGCACCCGTATGACAACGACAACCTCAACAACCAGGTTCGCATTAACAACGCCGTGAAGTTTCAGAGCATCGATTACAGCGGCTTCAAGTTCGGCGCGTTGTACGGCTTCTCAAATGCAGCGGGCAGTTTCGCCGACAGCCGTGCCTACAGCGTCGGTGCATCGTACGTGTTCGGCGGCCTGAAGGTTGCAGCAGGCTACCTGCAAATCAACGGCGCCGGCTCGTCGACCAACTCGAGCGGCGCGGTCGCGAGCGGCGACTCGACCTTCACGGCAGCGCGTCAGCGCACCTACGGCGCGGGCCTGAGCTATGCGTTCGGCCCCGCGAATGTCGGCCTCGTCGTGACGCAAACGCAATTGAACGGTGCGACCGCGATTGGTTCATCGGCATCAGGTACGAGCAGCGGGCTCGCTCTGACTGGTGGCAGCGCGCGCTTCACGAACTATGAAGTGAACGGCCGTTATGCGCTCACGCCGGCGCTGTCGGTATCGGGCGCTTATACGTTTACCGACGCGCGGCTTGACGGCGTGAGCCCCAAGTACCATCAGGTCACGCTGCAAACCGACTACGCTTTGTCCAAGCGCACCGACGTCTATGCTGAAGCCGCATATCAGCACGTTGGCAACACGGGCAATTCTGGCATCACTGCCGACATCGTCGGCGTGAGCGCTTCGTCGACGAGCTCGCAAGTGGTCGGCACCGTCGGCATCCGTCACCGCTTCTAAGCCACGCTTCACGCCTGTGCATGAGTGCCGCCTCGAGTGGCACTTCGCATAAAAAAGCCCGCAATTTGCGGGCTTTTTTATTATTACTTCCATTCCCGAGGCGTGAGCTGTGACGACGAGCACGATACCCTGCACATCGGGCGCATCAATTTCCATCGCATTGTGAAGGGCCCGCTCACGAACAGGAACGTGTCTACGATCAGAACGAAGTGCCAATCTGAAACTGGAACTTCTGATACTTGTCGGTTGCGTGTTTAACGACTGGCAAGCCCAGAGACAGTTTGAGCGGCCCGATCGGCGAAATCCATTCGATTCCTGCGCCATAGCTGTAGCGTAAGCCATTCGCGCCGTTACTGTTGCCCTCGTTGCCCCACACGTTGCCGGCATCGAGGAACGTGAATACGCGCAATGTTCTATCCCATCCGGTGCCCGGCAGCGGGAACGTCATTTCCACGTTTGCAACGACCATTCGCGATCCGCCGATTGGATCGCCGGTCGTCTTGTCGGTTGGACCGAGCGAGCCCGATTCGTAACCACGCACTGAGCCGATGCCACCCGCGTAGTAGTTCTTGAAGATCGGATAGGCCTTGCCGGCAAAGCCGTTGCCATAACCGCCCTGCAGATTCAGGCCGAGAATGAAGCCACGCGAGAAAGAGTAGTAGTACTGCGCCTGAACGTCCGTCTTGTAGTACTCGGTGCCGCCGGCCGGTGTACCTATTTCGCTATTGGCCTGCAGGAAATAGCCGCGGCTCGGCACAAGTGCGCTGTCGCGATTGTCGCGTGCCCAGCCTGCTGTAACCGGTACATTGTTGACCACATTGCCGAATTCGCTAACGTAGTCCTTATAGCTTTGAGGTGTCGACGAATCGATGCTGAGCCGGTTCTGTTCCAGTCCCAGACCGAAATAGACCGTATCGGCTTCCGAGAACGGAATCCCAAACTTCAGGTCGGCTCCGACTGTCACGATCTTGAAGCTCGTGTCGGTGTAGTAATAGAGCGGATAGCTGGTGCGGTAGTACACATCGGTGATGCGCTTGATGCCGTCTACCGTGAAGTAGGGATCGGTCTGCGTCAGCGAAAGCGTGCGATATGTTTTCGCCGTGTTCACGTTCAACGCAACGCTCGTACCGGAACCAAACACGTTGTCCTGCGAGATTCCGGCCGACAAAACCACTTTATCTGTGGATGAAAAGCCCGCGCCCAAGGTAATTGCGCCGGTCGGCTTCTCGTTGACCTTCACCTCCACGTCCACCTGGTCAGCTGATCCCTCCACCGGGAGCGTCGTAACGTCCACGTCAGTAAAGTAGCCAAGACGATTCACGCGGTCTTTAGAAAGCATGAGGCGATTCGAGTCGAACCATGAACTTTCCAGCTGGCGCATTTCGCGGCGCACAACCTCGTCGCGCGTGCGCGTGTTCCCCGTCACGTTGATATGACGTACGTAAACCCGTCTGCTCGGGTCGACCTGCAGCGTGAGATCGACGGTATGGCGCTGCTGGTCGATTTGCGGCACTGCATTGACCGTCGCGAATGCATAGCCGTACTCGCCGAGTTTATCCACCACGGCCTTCGTCGCAGCCTGCAGTTTCTCAGCGGAGAAGCGTTCACCGGGCTTGATATCCACGAGCTTCGTAAGCTCGGCTTCACGATCGAGCAGATTGCCAGCAAGCCTGATTGAAGAAATCGTGTACGGCTCGCCTTCGTGCAGGGTGACAGTCAGATACATGTCCTTCTTGTCAGGCGTCACCGATACCTGCGTCGACTCGATGTTGAACTCCAGGTAGCCACGATTCAAATAGTAAGCGCGCACGTGTTCCAGATCGCCGGTAAGCTTGTCCTTGGCGTACAGGTCGCTTTTCGTGTACCACGAGAACCAGTTCGGCGTGGACAGCTGCATTTCGTCGCGCAGAGTATCCGTGCTGAATGTGCTATTGCCGATGAAGTTGACCTGCCTGATCTTCGCGCTAGGTCCTTCGGCCACAGAGAAAAGAATGGCGACGCGATGGCGGTCAATCGGCGTCGTCGTCGTTGTGACTTCAGCGGCATAGTAGCCCCTTGTCAGATATTGGCGCTTCAATTCCTGTTCCGCCTTGTCGACGAGCGCTTTGTCGTAAGAGCGGCCTTGCGACAAACCGACAGCACGCAGCGCTTTCGTCAGATTCTCCTTGTCGAATTCGTGAATGCCCGCAAAGTCTATGGTGCCGACCGCCGGCCGTTCCTGCACGTGGACGGTGACAACGTTACCTTCTGTAGAAATGCGCACGTCGTTGAAAAAGCCAGTGGCATAGAGTGCGCGAATTGATTCGGAAGCCTTATCGTCAGTGAAAGTCTGACCTTGCTTGATTGGCAGATAGGCGAAAACTGTCCCGGGTTCGACGCGTTGCAGGCCTTCTATCCTGAGGTCCTGCACGACGAACGGCTCGGCGGCGCGAGCGGAAACGCTTGCAAGCGCAATGCCGGCGAGTGAAAGTGTGCCTGCCAGCCGGCTGGTTAATGCCTGGAGATTCATCTTGGTTTTTCGGTCCTGATGCAGCGCGCAACGCGCAGATGAGAACGCTCGAAGGCAAGCGGCGCATTCGAAACGGCGGTCTTTGGCTCTAAAAAGCGCGAAGTATAGGGACGTGTACCGCGGCTATCGTTACGGGAAACTTTCCTGCCCTTATGGCCACCGCGGGGTGCAATGCGCCGGTACGCCGTGCCGCAAGTGTTTGTGCGGCATCCGTTGAAAGAATGCGTTACAGAACCGAAGGAAGCGTAGGGGGCATGTAATCCAGCGGCGCGCTCGCGCTGATATCTTCAGATCGTCGATTCCGCTACCGGCGTCACGCGATTAGGAGAGTTGGTCATGATGGAATTCTTTTCACCGGCCGTTTGTTCGGCAATCCTGCGCGTCAGTTCGACGCCGATCTTTTCGGTGCGCCTCGCCACGGCTTCATTGTTTATCCGCCGCGAAAGGCCGCGCGATCCAACCAGCGCCGTAAATCGTATTGCCAATGCGCGGGAGGGTGCGTCCCGTGCCTGATGTCTCCTTCATGTTGAACTCGATTACCGACATGCAGTTGACGGCGGACGGTCAATATCTGCTGATTCACGGTGATCAACCCACGGCGGCACTGCATCGCTCCGTGCTCAACGATCTGCTGGTGGCGCTGCCGAACGCGATCGAACACGCGGATCGCGTGGCTCACAATAACCAGGAGATGGGCTTCGCACTGCACTGTCAAGGCTGGGAAGTCGGCAGGCTCAACGGGATGGAACTGGTGGTGATCCGCTTCCGTCTGTCCGCCCATGCGGGTCTATCGTTCTCATTGCCGGCCGAGCAGATTCCGTATCTATTGCAAGCGCTTGGCGGCGTGGTGGCCGCGAGCGAGCCACGCGCCGGTGACGTGACGCTCCAGTAACTGAGTCAACAGAGTCATGATCGAGCGCGCCCACCGCGTGCGGAACCAGCTTGCCCACGGCGTTGCTGAATCGCTGCGTCCTTTATCCTTTCCGACCGTTACTTCTTTTGAAACTGCGCAGTGTATTTCAATGCATCCGCCCGAGACCGCTCGTTTCTTTCATGCTCTGCACGGCGGGCTGCGCGCCGCTCGGCGCGTACGCGCAATTGAGCGGCACCGCTGCAGCGCCGGAATCGATTGATGGAGTGTGGGGTTTGCGGCTCGCACCGCAATTGACAGAGCAGACCGTGCGCGCAAGCGCCAAGCCCGCCGTGTGGGCTATCGCCGATTCGATAACGACTACCGCCGACACCGACGTGTCGCTGAAAGGACACGCGCAGTTGCGGCGCGATGTGTCCGTCGTCAAAAGCGACGCGTTGCACTACGACGTCGATACTGACAAAGCCGATGCCTACGGCAATGTACAGCTTGTCCAGAACGGCAATGTGTTCGACGGCCCGGACGCACATCTCTTTGTGGGCGCGAATGAAGGCTTTATCAGCGTGCCCAAGTACCGCTTTCATCTAACAGGCGGGTGGGGCAGCGCGCAGCGCATCGATCTTCTGGATAAAGAGCGCACGGTGGTGCGGCACGGTACGTACAGCACGTGTCAATGCGAGGCCGAGCCGGCGTGGTACGTAAAGGCGTCGGAGTTCGAGATGGACAGCGGCAATGACGAGGGCATCGCCCACAATGGCGTGCTGTTCTTTCAGGGTGTGCCGCTCCTCGCCAGTCCGTGGCTTTCTTTTCCTTTGTCGGGAGCGCGGCGCAGCGGCCTGCTGCCGCCCACGTTCTCCATGAGCTCCACTAACGGCGTGGACGTGGCGTTGCCGTACTACTTCAACCTCGCGCCCAATTACGACCTCACGCTGACGCCGCGCATCATGACGCGCAGAGGCGAGATGCTGACTGCGGACTACCGTTATATGCGGCCGAACGATTCGGGCACGATTTCGATTGCCTGGCTACCGCACGATGCGATTACCGACACGCGGCGCTATTCGATCGCGTTGAATCAGCGTTGGAACCTCGGCTCCGGCTTCGGCGCATACGTCGACTACAACCGTGTCTCCGACTCGACTGTCGTGACCGATCTTGCATCCGGCGTCGCCTTTCCCACGGGTTCCACCACGCTTTACCAGCAGGAAGCCGGGCTCACCTATTCCAATGGGCCGTGGAGCGTGCTTGCGCGCGAGCAGCGCTGGCAGTCGTTTTCCAGCGACTCCACATACAACCGCGAGCCGCAGGTGAACGTGCGTTATGCGCGCTACAACGTAGGCGGTTTCGACTTTGGCGCGGAAGCAGACGCCACGCGTTTCACGATCTCGTCGTCGGATATGACGCAAGGGAACCGCTTCGTCTTCAACCCTTACCTGAGCTATCCGATAGAACGCCCTGGCTGGTTCATTACACCCAAACTCGCCTGGCATTTTGCCGCATATGATCTGACCTCGATCGGCAATGATGTGCCCGCCGGCGAGCCGAAGTCGTTGAGCCTCAGCGTGCCGACACTCAGCCTCGATTCAGGTATGCGCTTCGAGCGAAGCGTGCGGCTTTTCGGCACGACGTATATTCAGACGCTGGAGCCGCGCCTCTTTTATGTCTACACGCCATATCGCAATCAGGCATACGTGCCGCTATTCGATACTGCCGCGGCCGATTTCGGACTCACCGAACTTTTCATGACGAATAGCTTTGTGGGTAACGACAGGGTGTCAGATTCGAATCGAGCGACGGCCGCATTGACTACGCGCTTCATCGATCCCGCAAGCGGGGATGAGCGCGCACGCTTTGTTCTCGCACAGCAATACGACTTTCGCACGCCGCGTGTGACCTTGCAGGCCGACGACGCAATCAGCACGGTCGCGCGCACCGGCATTATTGCGGGCGCGTCATATAAGGTCGGACCGAACCTGAGCGCCGAACAGGCGCTCGAGTACAGTCAGGCCAACCACTACCTCACGCATGCCGAAGCCGGACTGGGCTGGGCACCGGGCGCTCACCAGGTGCTGAACATGGCGTACCGCTATACCCGTGCAAACAGTACGCTGGATTATCAGCCGGTAAATCAGTTCATTGTCTCCGGGCAATGGCCGCTTGCACGCAACGTTGTGAGTGTGGCGCGCGTCAATTACGACATGAGTTCGCATCGGCTGATTGCCGGTTTGCTCGGGCTGCAATACGAGGCGGACTGCTGGTCATTGGGCGTGGCATTCGAGAAGTACACCAACGCAACCAGTTCGACCACCTCGCCGAGTACCGGCACGCGGGTTCTGATGCAGCTTCAGCTAAAAGGCTTTTCTCAGGTCGATAACGGATTGCTCAACCAGTTCCGCACAAGCGTACCCGGCTATGCGCCGACGTCGACTCTAGAGGAGCCCACGTCGCGATTCAGCGATTACCCGTGAGCACGGCCTCCTGTTGTCAGCTATTGGAGCCACACGGGCATTCGGCGCAGACAGGCACCCCGTTGGTAATCCGCGAAAGAAACTGTGCCCATAGGTTTAAGACATCCGGCTATTGAGACATAGACGGCAAATAGCCCGCAAAAGAGCGGGCTATTTGCTCATATCTACGCCGTTGCAATGTCACGTGTCAACGGTTCTCAGCGCGCACAGGCTCTGCGTGTGCGTCGACAGCCTTGCGCACCTTGGCAACCTGATCCACGGTCACCGCCGGCGCGTGATTGCCCCAGCTCGAACGCACAAACGTCAGCACGTCTGCAACATCGCGGTCCGTCAGGCGCGATGCGAAATCCGGCATCGCATAGTGCGTCGGCCCCGCTGCTGTCCACGGCATCTCGCCGCCTTGCAGCACGATACGGATCAGCGAGGTCGGATCCTCGGTGTTGACGACCGTTGAAAGCGCCAACGTGGGGAAAGTGCTTTGATAGCCACTGCCACTTGTGCGGTGACAAGCCGCGCAGTTGTCGACATAGGTCATTGCACCGTTGCTATGATCGCTGCCCGCGCGCAACGCGTGGCCCGCATTCGTGTTTGCTGCCAGGGCTGGGCCCGATGGGTTGGCCGGCGCCAGCGTCTTCAGATACGCGGCGATCGCGGCCAGATCGGAGTCGCTCAGGTGTTGCGTGCTGTTCTGCACCACTTCCGCCATACCGCCGAACGCGGCCGAATGCGCCGTGCGTCCGCTTTTCAGGAACGTCACGATGTCCGCTTCGCTCCAACTACCAAGACCGTCTTTGGCGTCACCTCGCAGATTCTTCGCCAGGTAGTGATCAATCACACCGCCCGACAGGAACAGCCTGCCGTCGTCGGTGAGCGATTTCTCCTCTAGCCCGAATCCTCTCGGCGTATGACAGGCGCTGCAATGCGCAAGTCCTTCGACCATATAGCGGCCACGCGCAACAGGACTGTCCGGCGGCGCCGTGTCGTCGCCGACCACTTCCGGTGCAAACGCCATGCGCCAGAAGCGCAGCGGCCAGCGCATGGAAAGCGGCCACGGTATGTCGGACGCACGGTTGCCTTGCTCGACCGGCTCGACGCCATGCATGAAATACGCGTACAACGCCTTCACGTCAGACGGCTTGACCTTTGCATACGAGACGTACGGCATTGCCGGGTACAGCGTCGAACCGTTCTGCGCGATACCGTGGCGCACCGCGCGGTCGAAATCGTCGAACGTATAGTTGCCGATGCCAGTGGCCTTGTCGGGCGTGATGTTGGTCGAGTAAATCGTGCCGATAGGCGACGCAATGCCCCGGCCGCCCGCGAACGGCTTGCCGCCTTTCGCGGTGTGGCATGCGATGCAGTCGCCCGCCGCCGCAAGGTAGCGGCCCTTCTCGATCAACTGCGCGTCCGCAGCAACAGGCGCGGCGACGGCCGGACGAGTAAAGACACTGGCACAAGTGCCCGCCAGAACGATCGTGCATGCGAGAGCAAAACGAATGCTTTTCATGATTGCCGTCTCCTTATGCCTGTACCAGCGGAGCCGGATCTTTCAGATACTGCTCGCGGATCGCCTTCGCCGAGTGGAACGCGAGCGCCGCGACGATGCCCGTCGGGTTGTAGCCCATGTTCTGCGGGAACGCCGAAGCGCCCATTACGAAGACATTGGGCACGTCCCAGCTTTGCAGATACTTGTTGACGACGCTCGTTGCGGGCGACGCACCCATTACCGCGCCGCCCGTGGTGTGGGTGGACTGGTAGACACGCGTGTCGTAGTGCTGCCCCTTCTTGCGGATCGCGCGGAAATGCTTTTCCGGGTTCATCGCCTTCGCGACTTCCTCCATACGCGTGCCGATATAGTCGAGCATTGAGTATTCGTTGTCGTGCCAGTCGAACGTCATGCGCAGCAGCGGCAGGCCGTACGCGTCCCGATAGGTCGGATCGAGATCGAGGTAGGCGTCGCGATATGGCATCACCGAGCCGGAGATGCCGATGGTCATGTAGCGCTGATAGGCATCGCTAATGCCGGCTTTCCAGCCGCTGCCCCAGGTCGGCGTGCCCGGCACCGTCGCGGCCTGCTTGATTGGACGGCCGCCCGTGCGGATGTGGCGAATGCTCGCGCCGCCGACAAAGCCGAGCGGACCATGATCGAACTGATCGCCATTGAAATCGTCAAGGCCCACGCCGCCGGCGCCGCTGCCGACGAACGGGTTGAGCTGGGTGCCCTTGGGCAGCAGCACATTAATGCCGCCGTTCATCTGGTACGCGTAGTTGCGCCCGACCACGCCCTCGCCCGTTTTCGGATCATAGGGCTTGCCGATGCCGGAAAGCAGCAACAGGCGCACGTTGTGCATCTGGAACGCGGCGACGATCACCATGTCCGCGGGCTGCTCCACTTCGCGGCCTTGCGCGTCGATGTACGTCACGCCAGTCGCACGCTTCTTGTCCGGCGAAAGGAGCACCCTGGTAACGTAAGACTTTGTTCGGAGTTCGAAGTTTGCCTTCTTCAGCAGCACAGGAAGAATGGTGGTCTGCGGCGACGCCTTGGAGTACATATAGCAGCCGAAGTCTTCGCAGAAGCCGCAGAAGTTGCACGGCCCCAGACGCACGCCATACGGATTCGTATAAGGCGTCGACGCATTCGCTGCGGGCGCCGGATACGGATGCAAGCCGACTTCGCGCGCCGCCTTCTCGAACAAGGACGCGCCAAGGCTGTTTTTCAGCGGCGGTGTCGGAAACTCGCTGCTGCGGCGCCCTTCCAGCGGATTGCCGCCGGCCTGGAGATCGCCGTTCAGATTGCCCGCCTTGCCGGACGTACCGAAAACCTTCTCCGCGAAATCGAAGAATGGCTCCATCTCGTCATAAGTGACGCCGAAGTCCTGAACCTGCATGCCCTCCGGAATGAATTTCTTGCCGTAGCGCTCTTCATAGCGCGTGCGCAACTGGAGCTCCTCGGGCAGCATCCGGTAATGCATGCCGTTCCAGTGAAAGCCCGCGCCGCCCACGCCATTGCCGAGAAGAAACGATGCGTGCTGGCGATATGGGACCGCGAGATCATCCACGCCATGCCGGATCGTCACCGTTTCCGACGACAAGTCCTGGAACAGCTCGCCGCGCACCGCGTACTTGAGTTCGTCGACAACCTTTGGATAGTTCGCATCGGTAGGCGTGTCGCGCATCGGTCCGCGCTCGAGCGCGACCACGTTGAGTCCTGCGTCAGTGAGTTCCTGCGCGAGAATCGCACCGGTCCAGCCAAAACCTACGACAACGCAATCGACCTTGTTCTTCTTGATTGCCACTGCTTACCCCCGCCTGCCGTTGATCGACACCGGACCGTACGGGTACTTCGCGCCCGGTTGCTCGATCCAGTCCATGAAGTCCGCGCGTGCGCCCGGAAAACCGAGCATCTTCCAGCCCGCCATATCCTTGTTGCCGCCGTAGATGGGATCGGCGAAGAAGCCCTCCTTGGTATTGCCAAGCAGGAACGAGAAAAACGTGCGCGACGGCACAGATTCGAACGCGGGCTTGCCGTGTTCCATGTCGTGAAGTACCGCTTCCTGCGCGGCCACGTCGAGTTGGGCGAAGGTCTTGCCGCCGTGGTTCTTCTTGCAGTATTCGTCGCACGCTGCAATGCCATGACGGTAGACATCGCGCGGCGCCAGATTGATCTGATAACCCATTTCCGCGACGACATCCGGATGGAAGGGCCCTTGCATGTACCAGAGCTTGCCGTGACCGTAAGGCGTTTCCATCTGCCGGTCGATGTACTCGGGCACGCCGGCCTTCAGCGCGCCCGCACCGTGTTCGTCTTCGGGAATCAACCGATCCACCGCCGCGTACAGGAAGGTCCATTCGGCAGTGGTGAAGTACGTGGGGTGATAGTCGGCGCGAGCGGCGGCGCTCGGCGCCGCGCTATTGCAGGCCGACTGCGTGAGCGCTGCGCCCGACGCGACCGACGCAGCCGGCACGATGGCCAGCACTTGCCGCAGGAAGCGTCGCCGCGGCTCGGGTTGTTTTGACATGGGGTCCTCTTTTGTACTATGTGTTTACGTTATATTGAGGCAAAAAGACGGTCCCGTAATGCGTCCGTCCGTCTCATGGGTCTGCCGGTTTCAGCGCGTTTGATCGCCCAGGCTGAACTGCGTCGCGGCTTCAGCGAGTCTTTGCGCCTGATCTTCCAGCGAACCGGCTGCCGCAGCGGCTTCTTCGACAAGCGCCGCGTTCTGTTGGGTGGCGTTGTCCATGCTGTGCACGGCGATGCTGACCTGGCTAAGCCCGTGGCTTTGTTCCTGCGTCGCGGCGGCAATCTCGGCCATGATCGCGTTGGTCCTGGCAACCGCATCGATCAACTCGGTCATCGTGTCGCCGGCCTCGTTCACCTGTTTGGCGCCGTCGTCGATACGCGTCGTGGAGTTTGCGATCAGCTCGCGAATTTCCTTGGCCGCGGCGGACGAGCGCTGTGCAAGCGTGCGGACTTCGCCGGCCACGACTGCAAAGCCGCGTCCCTGGTCGCCGGCACGCGCGGCTTCTACCGCAGCGTTGAGCGCAAGAATGTTGGTCTGAAACGCAATCCCTTCGATGATCGACGTAATCTCAGCAACCGACGCCGAACTCTGGCTGATCTCGCCCATGGTCTTGACGACGCGCGAAACCGCTTCATGCCCGCGCCGCGCGATATCCGACGCCGACGACGAGAGTTCGGTGGCGCGCTGCACGTTGTCGGCATTTTGCCGGACCGTGCCGCTCAACTGCTCTGCGCTGGTTGCAGTTTCCTGAATCGATGCAGCCTGCGATTCCGTACGGGCAGAAAGATCTGCATTGCCTGCAGCGATCTGGCGCGTCGCGGTCGCAATTGCAGTGCTGCCCTCGGTCAGGGTACGCACGGTGCGCCGCAAATTGGCCTGCATCTCTGCCAGACCGCTCAGCATGCGCCCCATTTCGTCGTGCGTGCGAATCTCTATGTCCCGGCCCAGATTGCCTCGTGCGATCTGGCCGAAATGCGCGATAGCATCGTTTACCGGAACCAGAATGGCCTTGCGAAGGAAATACCAGCCGCCCACGGCAGCGCACAGGCCCGCGGCGATCGCGGCGAAGCTGCCCGCGAGCAGCAGGTGATAGCGGTGCTCAGTGGCTTCATATTGCTGCTGCGACTGCTTGAACTGATAGGTCTTTAGCGCATTCGCTGCTTCCTGCATGCTCGTGTAGATCTTTCCCACACTGAACATCAGCTTGAGTATCTCCTCACGATTGCCGCGCTGGGTCGCCTCGCGAAAGCGTGCGAGTTCCGTCTGGGTCGCCTGGTACTGCTGCGTCACGCCCGCTGCAAGCCGGTCTTCTTCTGCATCGCGCGGCAGCGAAAGATACTTTTGCCATGCTGCATCCGCCGCCTCTCGAACTTCCTTCTCCTTGCCGTACATGTTCAGCGCGTCCTGCGAGCCGGGATCGATCGCGGCGCGGTCGAGCGAGGTGCGTTGACGCCCGACCATGATGGTCATCTCGCCGACGGCAATCGACTTGGGCAACTGTTCAGAATACGTTTGCCGGTTTGCGTTGTTGCTGGTGACCATCCCGGACACCCCAAAAGCGCCGATGACAACCAGCAGTACTCCAAGAAAGGACATTGCCGCAACGAGGCGGGCATTGATAGAAAGATGGCTGCGTAGCATTTTGGTAAGGGAATAGTCGCTTAAAAATAAACCGGAGGCCCAGGCATGAAGTTCCGCTATCGTCTTACGGAATATCGGCAGGCCGCGCGCCAGCTTTAGTACTTTCCCGATATCGAATTGCATACGCCCGGCGCGCAACGGCGAATACCGTGTACGCGTTCGTCGTGTGCAATGATCTTCAAACTGCTTGCAAGCCACATCCCTGTTGACTTTGGTCGACTCTTACAACACCGTAATCTGCAGAGACTGGGCGCTTTTGCGCAAACGCAGCGTCAAGCCTCCAACTGCTCGAGCACCTTACCTTTGGTTTCAATGCCCAGAAAATGCACGGCCACTGCCGCAAGAAACGGCACAGCCGCGAGTATGTAAAACGCGAACTGCAGATTGCCGCCGATCATCGTCTTCGAGACGATGGCAGGCGCGAAGATTGCCGCCACTTTCAGCCATGCGCCGCCCACGCTGCAGCCCATCGCACGGATGCTTGTTGGATACAGCTCCGGCGTATACACATAAGCGGTGATAAAACCGCAAGCGAGAAAGCCCAGCGACAACGCACAGCAGGTCGCCACCACATACACGACGAATCATGCAGCAGGCCTGCCAGCAGGAGCGATTGCTTCTGCACGCGATTGGACTGGAAGATTGCTCAGCAGCTTGCACTCGATGCCGGGACGCCCGGGCGGCACATCGCGCTCTTGCGCGCGGATCACCGCGAGTTGCAGCGCCGGGTAGTGGCTTTGCTTGCCGATGGGCGGCAACACCGTCATGCTCTGGGATAAGAATGCGGCCTTGCGTCGACCTGAAGCGCTCTGCACTCGCATGGAGGTGACCGCTCAAGATTTCCTGCTCGCTAACCTGCTCATTAGACAGGAATCGGTAAGCTGCCTTCGTGGAGGACCAATCCTGACATGCAACGGAAATCGTCTGGCCTATGCCCGACCATAACCGTTCCAGCACCATGCCAAAGCGCTTGCACAATCTGGCGTCCTGAGATTTGCTCGCCTCGATCTCCTTCTGGAACCAGGCTCCCTCGCCTACCCGCTCTTTCTTAGCCATCTTGCTTGCGCAATGACTACAACGCGTGCCAGGTTACCAGGTTTCGTGGCTGAAATGTGCAATCACAAGGTTCGCACGGCCATTACGCTTTGTGCATTCCACCTTTGGCCAACATCGTCTACTGTTAGACACGGACCAGGGAGTAGGTCCGTGTATGCACGCTCGTGGTATCTCAAGACTGGATACGAAGGGGAAAATTCATGGCAGCATTGGTAGATCATCCGGCAGCGCTTTTCCTGGTACTTCTCGTGTTGTTCACCGGCGCCGTGGCATTCGGCGCATTCGTTCTGCGTCGCCTGGTCGAACTGCGCGACGACGATCGCGAAGACTTCAATCTCATCCAGACATCTACGCTGACACTGCTGGCATTGCTGATCGGCTTCAGTTTGTCGATGGCTGTAGGCCGTTATGATCAGCGAAAGAACCTTGAAGAAGGTGAGGCAAATGCGATCGGTACGGAGTATGTCCGGGCCGATCTGGCCGGCCCCCCGAACGCGACCCGCATAAAGGAACGGCTCGTTGACTACCTGCGGTTGCGGCTCGCCAATTATCGAACCCGTGATCCCAAGGAACTCGCACAACTCAATCGCGATACGGCCACTGCGCAAGCCGATCTCTGGAAGCTGGCCACGCAGGTGGCCGAGACCCATGCCACGCCAATAGGCGCTCTCGTGGTCGCGGGAATGAACGACGTTCTGAATTCACAGGACTATGCGGAAGCGGCGCGCATCAACCATATTCCTCTGGGTGCGTGGTTTCTCATGACCGCAATTGCGCTGTTTGGCTGCACCATTCAGGGCTACGGCGCAAAGGGACGGCTACGGCGAGGCGCGTTGCTGGCGATACTGCCGTTCACCGTCGCGTTGTCGCTGGCTTTGATTGCAGACATCGACAGTCCGCGAGGAGGGATCATTCGTGTCGAGCCGCAAGACCTCGCGAGGCTTCTACAATCGCTGGGAAAATAGCGGCGCCGGCAGCAAGGCTACGCGCGTTGCTTTCACCAACGGCCGCGTGCTTGCTGCCCGTGAGCTGATTGACGCTTCGGCCCGAGAAACGGTTCGCCTGGGCTGCTGTCTACGAGGCGGACCCGCCTGCGTCCGCAGGTTCGCCAAACCATTCCGACAGGGCCCGGATAACCTCTTCGTCGTCGGGGACGGTTTCGCTCGCCCACGCAACAAACCCGTCAGGACGCACCAGTACAGCGCGCAAGCCAAGCCGGTCCCGCACGTCGCCCGCGACATGGGTGACTCGTTCGCGCCAATGGCTCGTAAGCGCTTCGAGCGATGCGAGCGTGTCGAAGTCCAACAAAAGGCCCTTGCCTTCGCGCAGAAGGCTCCCAACCTTCGTCCCGTCGACCAGTTCGAAATCAGGAACGCTGCGGCCCGCGAGCGGATGACCGCTGCCAGGATCGTAGCGCAAAGACACGCCCCACACGCGCTCGGCGAAATACGTCGCGCCATCCCGAGTCTCGATGAGATCGCGGATGATCGCTTCGAGCGCTCGCGTGCTTTGAGTGGGCCGCATGAGCGCGACTTGCGCGCGCGACCAGTCGAGCACGCCCGCTCCCACTGGGTGCCGCTCTCGTTGATAACTGTCGAGCAGGCCGGCTGGCGCGTTGCCGCGGATCGTGGCGGCCAGCTTCCAACCGAGGTTCATCGCATCTCCGATCCCGAGATTGAGCCCTTGACCGCCCAACGGAGAGTGGATGTGAGCGGCATCGCCCGCGAGCAGCACGCGTCCATTGCGATACGCCGTGGTCTGGTACGCGCGATCCGTCCAGGTGGTAGCGAGTCGAAGTTTCGCCAGCGTGATGTGCGCGCCGGACACGCGGCGCAATACCGCCTGCACATGTTCAAGCGTGACCGGCTCGCGCCGGTGACAGGCGCCGCCGTCGAACTCGACCATCGCGATCGTGCCGGGTTGCGCATAGGTGTACATGCCGGCCGCCGTATAGTGCCGGCCGGGGCGCAGCGCCTGCGGATCGGCCATCTCTACTTCGACGGAATAGCCGGTGAACTCAGGGTCCGTGCCCACGAAGTCAAAGGCGCCTGCCTTGCGCACCGCACTGCGGCCGCCGTCGCAACCGACGAGCCAGCGTCCGCGAAAAGTCGCTCCACCGGCGTGAACAGTCACGCCCTCGTCCGACGTCTGCAATTCGTCGACACCGAAGCCACGCCGGACTTCGACGCCCATTGCACTCGCCCGCCCGGCCAAGACCGTTTCAAGCGTCTCCAACGTAACAGCCATGCTGGTGCCTGCCGGGCCCGGCAGGCGATACGGCCACTTCGACGCGTCGATGTTGTCGTGATAGAACTGGATGCCCGCGAAATGGCCGGCGGGTCGGCGCGGCTGCTGCATCCAGTGCGCGGAGCGAGTCGTGAGCGGGTCACCGTTTGCACGCTGCGCCGTGACCAGCTCATCCAGCAACTCGCGGCGATACAGCGCTTCAAGCGTAGGCGCCGAGAGACCGCGCATTCCGAACGGAAGGCGCTTTAACGGAGAGTGGGGGTCTGGGGCGCGCTCCAGCACGAGGACCGACAGGTCCGACAGGCGCAGTTCGCAGGCGAGAAACAGGCCAACGGGGCCGGCTCCGGCGATTACTACGTCATAGATAGGTTGAAACGGGCTTTGCATGAACGACTCCTGTGTCGATGTCCGACCGGAGCGTTCCTCAGGTTGAGAATCACACGGACGAACGTTTGGACGCCTTGTCAGCGTCAGATGTTCGTCGCGGGGATCTCATGCACGAGGCCAAAGACCAGAGCTTTCGTTACCGAAAGGACTTGGGCTTACCAAACCAAGTCTGCCTTTTCCGACACGGCTTTATAACACCCTGGAGGTAAGGCCGCAATGAGCGGCAGCAGTGGAGGTCGCGGGACGGGGCTCGCGAAAGGGCGGTATGTGAAAACGCGCGGTTCGCAACTGCACATTGAGCGCAGCTCACGTACGCTGTGGACTACGTTCTCGATCGGCATTTCTTGCCGGTCGGTCATGACTGGTGTTGTCAATGCGTTGGGAATCCTTATTTTTCCTGGAGCCGTTGGCCCGACTTCAACCCGGCGCGATCACAACGGCTGCGCGCTGCAAAAGCGAGCGTATGGTTGCGCGCGCAACCTGCCAGACAGCATTCACACGGAGCGCCAGCCGGACCTTTTCCGGGTTCGCTTAAATCAGACAAGATCCCCTCCGCCCCGCCAACGGCGTGCAGCAAGGCCTTTGTAATGATCGATTACGAACCCCCTTCAGAGCCGCCGATTTGCGCCGTAACCACAGTTTCTATCTCAAACACAATGGAAGCTGTAAATGTTGAGCAATCTGAAGATCGGCGTTCGCCTCGCCATTGGTTTTGGTATTTCGATGGCATTGATGTGTGCGCTCGGGGCGTTCGCTCTGTGGCAGATCAATCGGGTCGACAGCAGCGCCCGTGACATCGCCGACAACTGGCTGCCGAGCGTGCAGACGCTCGGCGACGTCCGCGGTGCGGCCAACGCCGTGCGCCGAGCATCTTTGCGGATCATGCTCGATCCGTCGAATGAGAGCCGCAAGGCGCAGATGAAGCAACACGGCGCCGCGGCGGATGATCTGACACGCTTGATCGACGCTTATGCAAAGCTCGTTTCGTCGGATCGCGAGGCGCAAATGCTGCAGGACATCCGCACGCGGCTCGCAACATACCGCGCGTCCGACGAGCGCATGATGAAAGCGGCCGTTGAAGGCCGGGCCGACGATCCCGAGGAACGAGCCTTCGCGGCAGGGCCATCTTCCGTCCAGTTCCTCGACCTGATGAAAGCCATCGAGGCCAACGTCGTTCTCAATCGCGAAGGCTCCGAAGCGGCGAAGGCCACGGCTGCGGCGAGCAGCGAGTCGGCGCGGTGGGGAACGGGGCTTCTGATTGCCGCCTCGTTGTTTGCCGCGGTTGCCGTAGCCATGCTGATTACCCGTTCGATTACCCGTCCAATCGAACGTGCAGTCGCGCTGGCAGAGACGGTGGCCAAAGGCGACCTCACGTCGTCGATCGAAGTGGAAGGCCGCGACGAAGCCGCCAATCTGCTGCGTGCATTGGGCGAGATGAACGGACGCCTGGCTAGCCTCGTCTATGAAGTCCGCACGAGCAGCGAGAACATCGCAACCTCCGCATCGGAAATCGCGGCCGGCAACATCGACCTGAGCCAGCGCACCGAGCAGCAGGCGGCTTCTCTCGAAGAAACCGCCGCCAGCATGGAAGAACTGACCTCAACCGTACGCCAGAGCGCGGAGAATGCGCTCCAGGGCAACACGCTTGCGCAACAGGCATCGAATGTTGCAGAGCAAGGCGGTGCGGTGGTTGCTCGCGTGGTCGATACGATGAGTGACATATCGAACAGCGCGGGCCGGGTTGCAGACATCATTTCGGTGATCGAAGGAATTGCTTTCCAGACCAATATCCTGGCGTTGAACGCGGCCGTCGAAGCAGCGCGCGCCGGCGAGGAAGGCCGTGGCTTTGCAGTCGTCGCAGGCGAAGTCCGCACACTGGCTCAGCGCAGCGCCAGTGCCGCCAAAGAGATCAAGGAACTGATCGGCGAGTCCGTCGACGGCACACAGCGCGGATGCGCTCTCGTCACCGAAGCGGGCGATACGATTCGCGACGTGGTGTCGTCAGTCGGTCGCGTCACCGGCCTGATGCAGGAGATCAACGAGGCAACCGGCGAACAGCATCGCGGCATCGAACAGGTGAACATCGCGGTCGCGCAGATGGACCAGGTGACGCAGCAGAACGCGGCGCTCGTCGAGCAGGCTGCCGCCGCAGCCGAATCGCTGGCTGGTCAGGCAGGCAGGCTCAAGGAACTGGTGTCGGTGTTCAGGCTGCCGGCTGCCGCGTGAACATCCGATGTCCCGGCGTCCGGATCTTGACGGACGCCGGGAGTTCAGGCGCGATCGTACGATAGCCGTAGTGCATGCGTGAAAGCCGGCGGCGCCGTTTTGTCCGGGTGCCAGGCGCAAACGTTCGGTGAATATGCCGCATTAAAGCATCGTCGATTTCATGAATACCCTGAACGCGGGCGCGGAGCCCCCTGCCACTCTCACCCGCCCGTAACGCCCAGCACCGCCTTCGGCTCGAGATAGGCTTCGAGCCCATAGGTACCATACTCTCGTCCTATACCCGACTGCTTGAAGCCGCCGAACGGGGCGGCAGGTTCGTGCGCGAGTGTGTTGACGAGCACGCGCCCCGCCTCGATGCGCGAAGCAATCAGGCGAGCCCGTTGCGCATTCGTCGAAACTACATACGCCTGCAGGCCGTACACGGTGTCGTTCGCAATCGCGACGGCTTCCTCGTCGTCTTGATAGGCGATGATCGACAGCACCGGCCCGAAAATCTCCTCGCGAGCGATGGTCATGTCGTTGCGAACGTCGCTGAACACGGTCGGACGAACGAACCAACCCGCCTCGACGCCCTGCGGCCGCCCTTCGCCGCCCGCAATTAGCCGTGCACCCTCGTCGATGCCGACGCGAATGTACCGTTGCACTCGCTGCCACTGTTTCGCGCTGACCATCGGACCCACGGTCGTCGCGGGATCGCGCGGATCGCCGGCGCGCACGTCGGCAAGATGCCTCGCCATGCTTGCTTCAAACGCGGCGAGCAGCGCGCGGGGCACCAGGATGCGCGTGCCCGCAACGCACGCCTGACCGCTATTCATAAAGCCCGCGGCAAGTGCCAGTTTCGCGGCTTCGTCGAGGTCCGCGTCGTCGAGTACGACAAGGGGCGATTTGCCGCCCAGTTCCAGCGTCACGCGCTTGAGCGTGTCGGCGCCCGTGCGCAAGATCGTCTTGCCCACCGCCGTCGATCCCGTGAACGACAGCTTTGCCACATCGGGATGCGCACTGATGCGCGCGCCCACTCTCTCGCCCTTGCCCGTCACGATGTTGAATACGCCGCGGGGCAGACCGGCTTCGTGCAGCGCCTCAGTGACAACGCGCGTCTGCATCGCGCTCATCTCGCTCGGCTTGATGACGGCAGTGCCGCCGGCCGACAGCGCCGCCGCGAGCTTGCCACAGATGAAGCCCGCATCGTTGTTCCAGGGCGTGATGAGGCCGGCCACGCCAAGCGGCTGCATGGTCACTTCGGCACTGCCCTCGCGGCGAGTGAACGGGTAGTGTTCGAGCATGCGCGCCGCTTCGAGCAGCACGCCGGCGGCATGCCGCGCCATCCAGCGGGCGCGCGACACCGGCGCACCGTATTCGTCGACAATTGCGTCGAACAATGCATCTTCGCGCGCCGCGAGCGCGGCGTGCATGCGCTCGAGCATCTCTATCCTCTCGCCTCGACCGGTTCGCGAGAAGTTCGCGAACGCGCGCTTTGCCGCTGCGATTGCGTTGTCCGCATCGGCTTCGTCCGCGAGCCGCACGCGGCCGATCACGCGCTCCGTCGCCGGATTGAAAAGGTCGAACGCTTCGTCGCCGTGCGGCGTGACGAACGCGCCGTCGATATAAACCGTGTCGATGTACTGCATGTCCGCTCCAGGTTGCGTGCTCATGTCGCTGAAGATAGGGCAAATGCATTGTGCCGACTAGCCATACAATCGGGGATGAGTTATTGAACGATTCCGGATAATGGCCAACTCACAGACATCGGGCCTCCTCGAACTGGAGGCCGTGGTCGCGGTGGCACGGCACCGCAGTTTTCGCGCCGCCGCGCAGGAAATGGGCGTGTCCACTTCCGCGCTCAGTCACGCGGTCGCGACCCTTGAAGCGCGCATCGGCGTACGGCTTTTCAATCGCACCACGCGCAGCGTGTCGCTTTCCGAAGCGGGCGTGGCGTTCGTCGCGGAGGTGGCGCCAGCGCTCTCCACGATCCACTCGTCGCTGGACGCGGCGCGTCACTTCGGCGACACGCCATCGGGCACATTGCGCATCAACACATCGGCCGGTGCGGCGAATCAGGTGATGCCGGTGTTCATCGAATACGTGCGGCGTTATCCCGACATGAAGCTGGATATCGTCACGGAAGGGCGGCTGGTGGATATCGTCGTCGCCGGTTCCGATGCGGGCATTCGCCTCGCCCAAACCGTGCCGAAGGACATGGTCGCGGTGCCGTTCGGCGACCGTCAGCGCTTTGCTGTCGTCGGAAGTCCCGCGTACTTTGCACAACATGCACCGCCCGCAAAGCCGGCGGACCTCAAACATCATCAGTGCATTCGCAGCCGCATGCCGAGTGGCTCGATCGATCATTGGGAATTCGAAAAGCGTGACCGGACGCTGCGCATCAGCGTAGAGGGCGCGCTCACGCTGGACTTACCCGCACTTATGCTCGCGGCCGCGCGCGCGGGCCTGGGGCTTGCCTATTTGACAGAGTGGAATGTGCGCGCGGATCTCGAAGCCGGCTCGCTCGTGCGCGTGCTGGAAGACTGGACGCCGCCGCTCGACGGCCTGTGCCTGTACTTTCCGGGCAGCCGTCATGTGCCCGCCGGTCTGCGGGCGCTGATCGAACTGATTCGTGAGCGGGCTGACGCACTGCGTGACTCGGGCGGCGCCGGCGGCACGCGCAGCACCCGCGGGCGCAAGCGTTAAGCACGCGGGCGCCGTTCAATGAGCGTCACCGAGCCGCGCGCACTTGTACGTTTGCGCTGGTACCAAACCCCATTCGTCGAATAGCCCAACTCAAATGTCCAGCACCAACCGCCCGCTCTTGCAGCGCGACACGCACGGCATGATGCAATCATTGCGCGCCTTGTCCGCCGCGCTCAAAAAATCATCGCGATGATCAGGCGTGCCGTCCAGCACTGCGGTGCGACAAGCACCGCATATTCCGGCTTCACACGACGTCCCGATCGGCACGCCGTGTTCGAACAGCACGTCGGTAATGGACTTCTCGGGCGGCACAGTGAGCACACGTTGCGAGCGCGCCAGTTGGATTTCGAAGGATCGTTCTCCCGCCACGTCGCTCGCTGCGGCCGAGAAACGCTCGCAGTGTATCTGCTGCTCCGGAAGATGGTCGCACGCGATAGCATCGGCGGCATCCATGAACGGAGCCGGGCCACAAAAATAGAGGTGCTCCTGCGCACTCATGCGTCGCACGATTTGCGCAAGGGTTTCGCGGGTCAGCTCCGGCGTCAGACCAACGTGCAATGTTGAGACATCCGCCAGGTGGTCCTGCAACGTGCGCGCATAGGCGGCATCGTCCAGAGAGCGAACAAAATAGTGAAAGTCGAGCGCACGGCCAGCACGCTTCAAGGTACGCGCCATCGCCAGCAAGGGCGTGATACCTATGCCCGCAGCGAGCAATACGGCGCCGCTGCCGTCCGGTGCCAGGGGAAAGTAGTTCTCGGGCCTGCCAACGGACACAATGTCGCCAATCTGAATCTCGTCGTGTACGAAAACGGAACCGCCGCGCGAGGCCGGCTCCCGTTTCACGGCAATTTCATAGAACGCGCGCTCCGACGGATCGCTGCATAGCGAGTACTTGCGCACAAGTCCGCCGCGCAGATGCAGATCGATATGCGCCCCCGCTTCGAACGCGGGCAACTCGGCATTCGCCTCGCCGCTCGCAAGCCGCAAAGACACCACATCGCAGGCCACACGCTCTCGTACAATTACGCGCGCAGCAATCAGACTGTCTTTCATCATCGGGCCTTCGATCAGGACGGTTATAGCAGGCCGAGCAGCCGCCACCACAATGCGTTCACGGGCAAGACGAATGCAAGCCCGAGGAGCGCAGTCACGATGCAGTACTTGAGGGCCGCGGTTTTATCGAGCCGCGCCAGTTCGTTGCCGAAAACAACCGGCGGCGACTGATACGGCATGAACGTGGTCGCATATCCCATCACCTGCATCAGCAAACCGGCCTTCAGATGCGCGCTTTGCCCCAGCACGCGCGAAACGATCGGCACGAAAAGCGCGGGCTCCGCGTTGGAGGTCACCGCGAAGCACAACACAATGGAGAGAGCCGTCAGCGCGAGATACGCAAAGAAAGGGCTATGGCGCAGCGATTCGAGCGCGAGCGCATCCGGAATACGTATCTCGAGATGATTGACGAGCGCGGTCAGGCCGATAATGGCGGCAATGAACCACAGCAGATCCATCTTCAGTGTCGCGGTGAACCGCGTAAGCTGCTCCGGTCGCGAGGTTAGGAAATACGCAAGCGTGAAGCCAAGGCCCACCCAACCCGGAGCAATATGGTGAAGGGAGTCGGTAAACCAGAATGCGAGCGTGATCGTAAGGAGTGCCACGGTGTGCAACTCGCGTTTGCTCACGGCCACACGCTCTTTCGACACACTGACTGCGTGCACCGTGTCCGCAAAGAGCCAGTAGGACGCGAATATTAGAACCGCGCCGCGCACCACGACGCCAGCGGGGAAGAAATAAAGCAGGTATTCAGAGAAGCGCAGATGAATGCCATGCGACTGCTCCAGAATGCCCGCCAGAATCACGTTAGGCAGGTTCGCCGGCAGCACGGCCGCTGCAAGCTCGTACGAGCCGACAATGACCAGCAGCAGGATTCCGCGCCGCCCATTCGCAGACTCGCCCAGATTGACGACGTCGCAATAGCCGATGGCAATCGGGATCAGGATGGCCACGCGCCCAAACGTGGACGGCATGACGAGCGACAACAGAAAGCTCAACACTGCGAAAGCCAGCAGTGCCCGCAGATAGGAGCCGCCGATGCTGCGCGCGAGCGCCATACCGATGCGTTCGCTCAAACCACTCTCCTTGAGCGCAAAGCCGATAGCCGAGCCGCTGAACACGAGCCAGAATGCGCTCGACGCGAAGCCCGAGAAAATCTCCGCAGCAGGCACGGACGTGAGCGTCGCGGCAAGCAGGAAGAACAGCAACGACACTAGCAGCCCGGCCACGGCGCCCGTCGCCCACAGCACGATGCAAGCGAAGACGATCGCGACGATCCGCGCATCCTCCGCCCTCATCATGCCGCGCCAGGCGAGCAGCGAGATAATGGCCAGTCCTGTTGCCAGCAAGGCCGGCGTGATCCTGGAGCTCGTGTTCAACGGTCTTGCCTCGACTGATGACTGTTGGCGTGCGGGCCGGTTCAACCGCGCATTACCGGAGAATTCGCCGGAATTTCGTATTCGATGTGCGAGTCGTTAAAAATCTCGGTGAAGTCGCGGCTTTGGCGGAAGGTGGGGTCGGGCGCGCAGCTCATCGGCAGATAGCCGCCCATCCACTCGCGCAGATCGGTGATCGCGGGTGCATCGCCGTACATGTTCGCCATCGGACGTCCGCCTGCCTGCACCGTGGCGATCTGTTCCTGCAGCATTTGCCGGAACATGACGATGCCGCGGTCCGATGCGCCCAGGTTCTCACGCGAGCGGTCGAGAATCGCGCCTTGCGTTTCGACTGCCATCGCGTCCTGACTCATGAACGTGTCCATCAGATAGCGGCCACCCTCGTCCGTGCGGGCAGGCTGCCGCACGATCTTCGGCGGCTCGCCGGTCTGCACGCTGGAACCGTCCGCACCCGGCGTGAACGAGACCCAGACAACGCGCGTGGTCGTATCGTCGACCGGTACGCGCCAATGCATTTCGGTCATGATGCGCAGCATGTTCGGGAACACCATCAGATTGCCCCAGCCGCGGCCGGCGCTTTCATATTCCCAGCTCTTCACGATGCCCCAGTCGAAACGCTGAAAGCCGAAACGCTTGAACGGTTTGCCGAAACCCGACTTGTCGCTCATGCCGAGGTGCTCGAAATATTTGGAGTGCGTGTAGAAAGTATGCGTGACGTCCACCGCATTTTCCTGCACCTGAAACCAGTTGCACGCCAGGTCTTCCTGCACTTCGAAATGACGTACGCCGTCGTTCCTGACGAGAATGTCCCAATTGGGAAACGCGGGTTTGTGCTCCGCGGGACCCATATAGGCGAAAATCAGGCCGCCGCACTCGTGCGTGGCATAGCTCTCGATCATCTTCTTGCACACGCGGCTTGCCTTCGCGGATTCAAACGGCCGCTCTATGCACTCGCCCGCCGCGTTATAAAGCCAGCCGTGATAGGCGCAGCGAATGTTTTCCCCTTCCACGAAGCCATACAGAAGCGATGCGCCGCGATGGGGACAACGCTCCTGTACGAGCAGCACTTCGCCGCCACTGGTGCGCGCGAGCACGAGGTCCTCGCCCAGAATCCGCACGCGTCTGGTTTGCCCCGCTTCGCTCAACTCCGACGAGTAGCCGACTGGATGCCAGTAGCGGCGCAACAGGTCGCCGCAGGGCGTATTCGGCCCGACGCGAGTGAGCAGCTCATTCGTTTCATGATCAAGCATTGATACACCTCTCTCAGGTTTTAGCGGGCTCTTTTGTTTGCCCATGCAACGCCTGCTGTGTCAGCGAAAGTTCTATTCGTTCGACAACGACGTTTGTCTATTTTTCTAGACTAAATAAACTTGAAAGAAAACGCAAGTGCCGAAAACACGGCATTTTTCTCTTTATGCGCGATAGGTCGATTAAACGCGCGATGCAAAACACCGCGTTCTGTATAATTAAAACGACAGGCACCATGTGGGACTGTCCAGAGCAGTTCCGTCAGACGAGTCCGGAGGAGAGGCAAGCAATGGCAATTATTGGCGTGATGGGCTCCGGTAGCAGCGAGTGGCCGGAACTGGCCACGCCCCTCGGCACATGGATCGCCGTGCACGGTTTCGATCTGCTCACGGGCGCCGGACGTGGCGTGATGCTTGCCACCGCGCGCGCGTTCGCCACCGCGCAGCCACGCACTGGCCGCTCCATTGGCATCGTGCCGAGCGAGACGCATCCGGTGTTCGGATTCATCCCTATCTCCGGTTACCCAAACCCTTTCATCGATCTGCCGATTCTCACGCCGCTGCCGCGCAAAGAGGCAGGCGCGCCAGACAGTGCGCTAAGCCGCAATTATGTGAATGTGCTGACGAGCGACGTCGTCATTGCGCTGCCTGGCAGCAAGGGCACGCTCGACGAAATTCGTCTCGCCACACGCTTTTCCAAGCCGCTCATGTGCATCGGCCCGAGCGCCTCGTTCGAGGGCGCGCCTGAGGGCACGCGCATTGTCTCGAGTCTCGCGGATGTCTACGCGTTTATCCGGGAGCAAACGTCAGGCACTGCATGAGGCCGGCGTCGCGATTTGCCAAGGCAAAGACGTGGACGCCATGAAAGGAACGAGTGATTCGCCGGGGCCATAATCGATGCGCGGCACAACCTGCTGAGCAGCGCGCCTCAGCGTTACTGTGCCGCAGTTCAAAGGTAGGCCGTAGAAGCGGCTTCCGTTTTCGCTGGCGAACGCTTCGAGATGCGCGAGCGCCCCCTCTTCGTCGAACACGGTGGCGTACGCCTCCAGTGCAACGGGCGCGCTGAAGATGCCCGCACATCCGCAAGCGGACTCCTTGAACCTCGCCGCGTGCGGCGCAGAGTCGGTTCCCAGAAAGTACGACCGCGAACCTGAGGTCGCCGCACGGCGCAATGCGAGTCGATGCCGCTCGCGCTTGAGCACAGGCAGGCAGTAGTGGTGAGATCGCAAACCGCCTGCGAACATGGCATTGCGATTGAGCAGCAGATGCTGCGGCGTAATGGTCGCGGCCAGACGGCCGCTCGCGTCGTCATCAATAAAGGCCACAGCCTGTTCTGTGGTGATGTGTTCCAGAACGACCTTTAGCGCAGGATAAGCGTTCAGCAAAGGTTGCAGCGTCTGTTCGATAAAGACCGCCTCGCGATCGAATACGTCCACCGCCGGGTCGGTGGCTTCGCCATGAACCAGAAGCGGCATGCCGATTTCCTGCATGGCCTCCAGCACACGCGCAATTTTCGCCGCGGACGTCACGCCATATTCGGAATGCGTCGTCGCGCCGGCCGGATACAGCTTGGCAGCAGTAAAGACGCCGCGCGCGTGGCCCTCGCGGAGCTCGTCAGGTTCGGTCGTATCGCACAGATAACATGTCATCAACGGTTCGAACGAGATGCCAGCGGGCAATGCAACGCGGATCCGCTCCCGATAAGCGGCCGCGTCGCGCCATCTCGTCACCGGTGGCTTCAGGTTGGGCATGATCACTGCGCGCGCGAACTGACGCACGGTGAAAGGTAACGCCGTGCGCAGCAGATCACCATCACGCAGATGAAGATGGAAATCGTCGGGGCGACGCAGGGTCAAATGTTCTGTCATGGCAGGGCGAGAATGCGCTTTTACTCAAAGACGTTGAATGGTCTCGGCCAGCACGCCGACGCCCAGCATGAAGTCGGCGATATCCATCGCCTCGCGCGGATTATGCGAGCCGTGCTCGTTGCGCACGAACAGCATGCCGCTCGGCACGCCTGCGTTGGCGAACAATGCGGCATCGTGGCCGGCGCCGCTTGGCAGCGTGGCGAACGGAATGTCGAGACGCGCGCAGGCATCCGCGAGCGTTGCGCGCAGATGGGAATCCATCAGCGCAGGCGCGCTGGCGAGACACCGGTCGAAGTCGAACCGCACGCCGCGCTCGCGCGCAATCGAATTGCTTTCGGCAAGCAGCAACTCGTAAAATACGCTGAGCGTATCGGTGCTTTCGCTGCGTGCTTCAAAACTGAAATGAACCTGGCCCGGAATCCGCGAGATCGAATGTTCTTCCTGATCGGTGGAGACGATGCCCGTGGTCACTACCAGATCGACATCCCGCTCGACCAGCTTGCGCCAATGCTCGTCCAGACGCGTGATGAGTTCGGCAACGGCAAACATCGCATCGTGACGCAAATTGCGCGGCACCGCGCCCGAATGACCCGCTTCGCCAATACAGCTAATGGAATTGTGCCGCACATTGCCGCGAATTCCGGACACCACTGCAACCGGCAGGTTGCGCGCAAGCATGACCGGCCCCTGTTCGATATGCAGTTCAAGGTACGCGTGCGCGGCGCGAGTATCGAAGAGTTGCTTGCCCACACGCACGGCGTCGACATCCACACCCGCGGCCGCCATGCATTCGGCGAGCGTGCGGCCATTGCTGCGATGTTTCATCTCCAGATCGTCGCGCTTGAGCCTGCCGAACAGCGCGCTCGAACCCATGTACGCCTTGCCGAACCAGGCGCTTTCCTCGCCGCGTAATGCGATGACTTTGAGCGGACGCGCCGACGCCTCGCCCGTGCGCCGCTGCGCGACGAGGCACAGCAAACCCGCGATGATGCCTGCAAGACCGTCATAGTTGCCGCCGTGCGGTACGGAATCGAGGTGGGAGCCGACCCACACCGCAGGCGTGCTCTCAGCGCAATCGGGAAGTCCAAAAACGAGGTTGGCGGCGCGGTCGACATGCACGGTGAGGCCTTCGTTCCTTGCATATTCAGTGAGCGCGCGGGCTGCCGCCGATTCGCTTTCTCCGTAGCTCTCACGCGTAATGCCCACACCGTCGAACGAAAGCTCGCGCAGTTCGCTGAACCACTGCTCGGCGAGCGCGGCGAGTTCGCTTAGCGGAATTGCGCCGCCATTCGAGAATCCGTCGGATGCGGAGACAGACTCCGCGTGCGCAGCTTCAATTTTCGCGTTCATGAGTTGTCGACCACCGCGCCTTCTTCGATTCGATCCATGCAAAAACGCGCCCAGCGCTCGCTCAGTTGGGCGTCGAGTTCGACCTTTCCGACAAGCGACGCAAGCGAGCCGATACCCTGGTCGACGCAATAGCGCCCGAGGCCGTCGATGATCTTCTGCATCACGCCCGGATCGCGAAACGACGCCGTGCCGACCTGCACGGCACTCGCGCCGGCCAGCATGAATTCAACCGCATCCTCGGCATTCTGAATGCCGCCGCACCCGATAACCGGGATCGATATGGCGCGGTAGCACTGGTGCACGAGGCGCAGCGCGATTGGCTTGATCGACGGTCCAGAAAGACCGCCCATGACGTTGCCCAGCGAAGGGCGGCGGGTGCGCACGTCGATTGACATTCCGAGCACCGTGTTACCCATCACCACGGCGTCCGCGCCGGCATCTTCGGCCGCCTTCGCGACCTGCGCGATGTTGCCGGCATTCGGCGTGAGCTTGACCCACAGTGGATGGCGCGTGCGGCGCCGCACAGCGTCGACAACCTGCCACGTGGTCTGCGCATCCATGCCGAATGCCATGCCGTCGGCTTCGAGATTAGGGCATGAGATGTTTGCCTCGATGGCCGCAACTTCCGGCAACGACAACTGTTCGCATGCCGAAGCAAAATCGTCGGCCGTATCGGCCGACACCGATACGACAACCGGCGTATCGTAACGCGTGTAGGCAGGCAGCACATGCGCGAGATAGTAGTCGAGCCCACGGCTAGGAATGCCGATGGAGTTCAGCATGCCGTTGCTGGTCTCGGCGACGCGCGGCGTGGGGTTGCCAGGACGGCTCACCGGCGACACGCTTTTTATGACGAGCGCACCGAGCCGGTTCAGATCGAGCGCTTCACGATACTCGATGGCGAAACACCCGGAGGCCGGCATGACAGGATTGCGCAGACTCACATTGCCTACGCGTACGTTGAGATCAGGCAAAGTCCACCTCCCCTACTACATCGCGAATGGCAAACACCGGGCCTTCACGGCAGACGCGCTGGAATTGCCGCGTGTGGCCGTCGTCGAACATTCGCACGCAAGACAGGCACACTCCCATGCCGCATGCCATGCGCTGTTCGAGCGCAACCTCTCCGGCAATCTGCGGATATTCGCTGAGCAGATGCTGCAACAACGCGAGCACACGCTGCGAGCCGCAGGTGTAGACCGCATCCGGCCGATCGCGCTCGATCAGCGTACGCAGCAGCGTCTCCATGCGTGGCACGGAAGACGTGCCGTCGCTGTCGAACACGCAATGCGTGTCGGCCGGCGCGCCGCGCAGGAAGGCGTCTTTCATCAGGTCTTCAGGTGTGCGCGCCGACATCACGATGGTCAGACCGACGCCCGCGCGCGCGGCGCGTTGCACGAGCGGCGCCATGGTCGCCAGTCCCACGCCGCGTGCGACCAGCAACAGCCGACGCGCCTGCCGATCCAGATGGAACGGCCGGCCAAGCGGCCCGACCATCGACATGGCGTCGCCCACCTCAAGTTGCGCGAGCGCGCGCGTGCCGAGGCCTGTGACGTTGTAGAGAAACTCGATATCGCCCGCGTCCGGCCCCATGCCGTACACACTCATCGGCCGTAGCAGAAACGGTTGATGCTGCTCCGACACGGGGCACTTCAACTGATAGAACTGCCCAGGCTGGGTCGCATGCGCGACAGGCGCCGCCGTGCGTACCCGCAAATACCGGTAACGACGATTGACAGCATGGTGTTCGACCACCTCGCAGGCATGCGCGCTCACACTGGCTTCCCAGGGCCCCGCACACGAACACGGTTCGGCATGCATGGCTTCCTCCTTCATCCGATTGACGTAGTGCTTCAAACGCGGGGCAATGTGGCACCCCGATGCAATGCTGGATCAGGACGCGTCATTCGAGCGCCGCGCCTTTGAGCTCCGGAATCAGCACGAGCGTGGCCCCCATGTCCAGCACGTATAGCGCCGCAAGCAACCCGATCGCGATCTGAAACGAGTACTGCGCGGCGAGCGCACCGACCACCAGTGGTCCTAGCCCGCCGATTGCGCGGCCCACGTTCCACAGCACGTTTTGCGCGGTGGCCCGCACCGCTGTCGGATACGCTTCGGACATGAGCGTGCCGTATCCCCCCACCATGCCGTTGACGAACATGCCCATCAGCGCGCCGGCCCAAAGCATCGTGACCGGGTCGGACAACCGCGAATACGCGAGCACCATGACCACTGCGCCGATCTGGTAAAGAATGAAAGTGGGCTTGCGGCCAATGCGGTCGGCCAGATGGCCGAAGAGCCACACGCCGGCCATCATGCCGAGGACCGTAACGGCCGTCCAAAGACCCGAGCGCGTCAACGAGAAACCTAGTTGTTTGGAGAGGAACGTCGGCATCCAGATCATGATTCCGTAGTAGCCGAAGTTCTGAACCGAACACAGAATCACAATGCCGAGGCTCGTGCGCGCCGCGCGGCCATTGGCGAACAGCAGCGCAAAGCGGCTCGCGGTACGCACCGGTTGCTGGCTTCTCACGAAGACCTCCGGTTCATGCAACTTGTTGCGCAGTACCCAGGCGACCACTGCGGGTAGCACGCCCACGGCGAACATACCTCGCCAACCGATATGCAGAAGCAGCAGCGGCGTCAGCAGTGCCGCGAGCAACACTCCGCTTTGCCAACCCAGTGCGACGTACGACGAGACCCGCGCGCGTTTGCTCGCCGGCCAAGCTTCCGCGGCGAGCGCCATGCCAATGCCGAACTCGCCGCCCAGACCGATTCCGGCGATGGTCCGGTAGGCGAGCAAGTCCCAGAATCCCTGCGCGAACGCACATAGGCCGGTGAATACCGCAAACAGCAGAATGGTCCAGGTCAGCACACGCACCCGGCCATACCGGTCGCTCAGCGCACCGAAAATCACGCCGCCGGCAACCGCGCCGATCAGCGTCCAGGTGACGAGCGCGCCGGCCTGCTGGCCGCTCAGGTGCAAAGCGGCAGAGATGGCCGGCAACATGAAGCCCAGAATCAGCAAATCGAAACCGTCCATCGCGTAGCCGATCGCGGAGCCGGCCAGCACTTTCCACGCATAACGGGACACCTGCTCAGCGGTTTGTGCCGCTGGTGCGGCTGTCGAAGATTGAAGGTTTGCTTGCATGATCTTTCCGGTGCATGAGGGGTGACTTCTCTGACGGCGCATGAGGTGTCGCGTCGAACGATGCTGGCACGGGTTTCATTTTTTGGACAATAGCCCCATGCGGCCAGGCGTCAGAGAAGCCTTTGATGGATGCAGCGTCACACGAACAGGTCGGCTGACATCTGCGCTGCGAAGCGGTTAAGCGCGGACAGCAGCGCGCTATCCGATGCGCCGCTGGCATCGCTCAGTTCTCGCGCCTGCGCGCGCAGGTCGGCGAGAAACGCGCGCACGGTTTCATTCGTCACCGCCACACCTTCCTGCCGCTCCGTGAAGGTTGCCGCAGCCTGCGCGAGCAGAATCAGTGCTGCCGATTCACGCCCCTGTGGCGCGGCCGCATCGCGGCACTGCGCGGCGAACCGGTGAATGTCAGAAAAACCAACGATGTCCTGCGAAAGCCATTGGGCAGCAGTTTGAAGATTCACCTTGATACTCCTTTGTCTAAATATTTAGACTACTCGCGCATGTTCGAGATTGCAAGCGCCGATTTGGTGGGACTAACCCCGAGCATTTCTCGGGTCTCGAAAAGCGGTGCGTTCATGGGGCGTCAAAAGCGCGTTCTCACGCCTGCGCCATACGTCACGCCCGTGGATTGCCTGCTGAAATGATCGAGCTTGATTGCGGTGTAGAGGTCAGTGCGCTTGGACAGCGGATAGTCATAACCGAGCGCCCCAGTGCTGCGATGTTCGCCGTTGCCAAGGCTGCCGCTCGAGCGCGTATAGGCATAGCTGGCCATCAGCGTGCCTACGTCGATGGGTACGGTCGCGCCGATCTCCGCGGTGTCGCCGTGAAAATTGCCGCCGCGCGAGCGGTTCTGGATGTCCATATACTGCACGAAAACCTTGACCACGCGCAGGTCGTATGACGCTCGAGTTGCACGGTGCTCTGGCTGCGCAGGCCCGGAACGGTGGCAAGCGCGTTGCCGAGATCGCCGGCGCTTACGCTGAAGTTGATGTACTGGTAGATCGCCGCGGCCGCGAACGGCCCGCGCGTGAAATTCGCGTTGACGCTCCACTTCTTCGCACCATTTTGGCCCGCCGTATTGCCGAGCGCATACAAGAGGCCCGCATTGAACCCCGCGAACGTAGGACTGGCGTAGGCCACCGCGTTGTTCCATGCCGAATCGCCGACCACCCCTTCGGTGCCGAGGCCCTTGAAGGTGTGGAAGATCATCGGCGAAAACGTGTACGAATTGAACAACGGATTGAACTGGATGGTTGCGAGATACAGCGGCGTTGTAATGCGCCCGGCTCGCAGCTGGCCATACTTCGTCGATAGTCCGACAAATGCGTTGCGCGAAAAAAAGCTGTCGCCGGCGTAGCGGCCGTATGAGCCGTTCTGCGGCTGGAAATAGCTCTCCAGGACGAAGAAGGCCGAATTGCCGCCGCCCAGGTTCTCGGTACCGCTCAAGCCCCAGAACGAGGTCGACATTCCGCCGCCCTGTTCGACCACTGCGGCATGGCCGCCGGGGTTCTTCACCGAGCCGACGAACACGTCCGCCAAGCCGTAAAAGGTGACGTTGGACTGCGCCCGCCCCGATTGCGCGCCTGCTGCGAGGCACACGGCCAGCAAAGCCGACCAGTGATTGCGTTGCAACTTCATTGCCTTCTCTCCTCCGGTCCTTGGTGGCCGGTGCGTTTTGCCTTGCATGGGTAATGCGCCCGCTCACGCGATGCTTCGCGTAAGCGGCGCTTCGTTTCGACGGCAGCGAAGCTGCCCCTTCAGTCTATTTTTATAGACTTAGCAGACATGGCATCGCCAACCGGAATGCGCTCGCGGCCCCGGGGCGAAGGCGCGTCCGCAGTGTCACCCGCGGATCTATCCAGGCTCGCCAAGCTGCCGTCTACATTAAAATACACGAGACAAAAAGATAGACAAGCGTTTGATCTGTCTATCGACGTCCGAACGCCCATGGCGCAGAATGCCCGCCACAACTGCTGTCAGCGCGACGACGACAACCCGCCCGGGTATATTTAAGTAAACGACGAGGGCTTGAATGAACGCCACCACCCGAAAAAAGCGCCCGCACGGCGCACGCTTCGATTTTCAGAGCATCGGCGAACGTTTGCGGGCTTATCGGATCGCCGCCGAACTGCGCAGCGAAGATGTCGCCGAGCGGCTGAATATTTCGCGCGCCGCCGTCTACAAGCTGGAGCGAGGCGAGATCGTCAAGATTGATACGCTCGAACGTCTGGCAGCGCTGTTCGGCGTCTCGCTCGCCAATCTGCTTGGTGTGGAAGTGGAGTACCACGACTCGGCCGTCAGTTACTTCGAGCGCATGCGGCAACTGGAGAGCCGCTCCGCACGGATCGTCGCTCACTTCGATCCATTCTCTTTCCTGCTGACGTCCGAAGAGTACGACGGCTGGCTGAGGCATATGCTCGAGGAAAGCATTCCGCCCTTGCTGACCGATGCCGCGTGGGAACAGACGCTTACGCGCGTCATGTCCATTCTGGCCGACCGCAAGGCCGCCTTCCGGCAAGCGCGTCCGAACGTCACCAGCCTGATCGGCCTGCGCCAGATCGAGCAGTTCCTGCATCACGGACTGGTTGGGCGCCTTGGCTTGCCGCCGGGTGTGCAACTGGAAAGAAAGCTCGCTGCGCGCCGGGAGGTAGCGAGAATCATAGACATGCTCTCGCGCGATACCGAAGGCATTCGCATCGGCATTGTGAGCGACAACATGCCAAACGAAACCTTCCAGATTTTCGAGGACGCCGAGAAAGCCTATGTCGCCGTCTCGCCGTTCCGGCTCGGAGAACTGCCGAACATTCGCACCGGTATCGCGACCATCACCACCGCACCGGATGCAGTAACGATGTATCGCAAGATGATAGACCGGCTGTGGGCTGACGCAGCGAAGGGCGAGGAAGGGGCTGCGCTGCTCGCGGGGTTGCTGGAGCGCGTGTGAACTAGCTGGCGCGGGCTTTCTTCCTGCGTTGCACCGTGCTGCGGCGGGCTCCGGGCGCGGGCGGGCGGCTGCCTGGCGCCGCCGCATCTTGCGCGGCCGCCACCGTGATCCACTTTCTGAAGGCAATGACCGCGTCGTCGTTCGCGCGATCGGTGTTGACGACCAGCGTGTAATCGGGTCCGCGCCATGCGTGCTCTACTATCGGACACACGAGGCGCCCGGTCGCGATCTCGCGTTCGATGAGCGGCAGCGACGCCAACGTAACGCCGAGGCCCGCCGTAGCCGCGCCCAATTGAAGGAACACATGATCGAAGTGAAGATGGCGGGCAGCCTGTAGACCCGGCGCGCCGGCTGCGCGCAGCCAGTCGCTCCACGCAGTGCGCGTGCTCGTGGAGTGAAGCAGCGTGTGATTTCGCAGATCGGCAACCGTTCTGATCGGGCGGCTTTGCAGCACTGCCGGACTGCAGGCCGGCACGCGCAAGTCGGGCATCAAGGCCGTGGACGTGAGACCAGTTGCCTCCTCGGGCCCGGAGCGTACGCCTACGTCGAATGCGTCGCCCACGTAGCGCAACTTGCGCGAGGTCGTGGAGAGTCGCACTTCGATGTCCGGATAGCGCGCCTCGAAATCGGCAAGGCGCGGTATCAGCCAGCATAGTGCAAAGCTCGCAAGCGCATTGACGCGCACCAGACCCGATATGCGACGCGTAGCCGGTTCGTGGCGCAGCCGGGTAACTGAACTGCTCAGGCGCACGAATGCACCGTTGACATCGTTAAGCAGCGCGGCACCTTCGTCAGTAGGAACGACGCCGCGTGAGCGGCGCTCAAAAAGCGGCACCCCGAACCAGTCTTCCAGCAATCGAATCTGTTTGCCGACCGCCCAATGGGTGACGTGCAGATCGCTCGCCGCGGCGGCGAAACTCCCGAGGCGGGCGACAGCCTCGAAGTGCCGCAACGCATTGAGCGGCGGCAGATTATCCGCGGCTTTCGCCGAGCCTTTGTGTGTGCCCATTAGTGACTTTTTCTCCCGTTTGACTCAATTTTACTTCAGTTGTGACAGATTGCTTGCGGCCCTAGACTGTAGGTGCCCCCAAACCAGCACTGCGCTGAAATCCCCGGCAGTCCCCGCGCCGGTGCAATCCTTGGAACCATGAGACTTTTTTCTTTCTCTTCCGCAACCGCAGACGTGACCGGCAAAGCTGCGGAGTCCTCTGCCGCTTCACCCCGGCGTGTGTTGTGGCTCTCGTGCACGGCGCACGCGCTGCACGACGGCTACACCGACATGATCTACGCGTTGCTGCCCGTATGGCAGACAGACTTTGGACTCGGTTACGGTGCGCTGGCCATGTTGCGCGCCGTCTATGCCGGCACCATGGCGACGCTGCAATTGCCCGCCGGTCGCGTCGCGCGCGCCTTCGGCACGCGAGCGACGCTCGCATTAGGTACGTTGCTCGCGGCACTGGGCTATGCAGTCGCGGGCATGTCTGGAACCTTGCTGGGCCTGTGCGTCGCGCTCGCCATCTCGGGAGGCGGCTCGAGCACGCAGCATCCCCTTGCTTCGGGCGCGGTTTCGCGGGCATATGGACGCAACGCCCGGGGGCCGCTCAGCATCTACAACTTCGCAGGCGACCTGGGCAAGTCGGCGTTGCCGGCGGCCATTTCGCTTCTCATCACCATCATGCCGTGGCGCCATGCGCTATGGGCCATGTCCGCCGTCGGTGTCGTGGTCGCGATAGTGCTTGCACTTTTTCTCCCGTCGGTGCCGCGAGCCGAAGCTTCCGCAGAAGAGACTTCAAACCACGGCGGCGGCAATTCGCGCGCAGGCTTTTCGGTGCTGTTTACGATCGGCGTACTGGACACGGCGGTGCGCATGGGCTTGTTGACCTTCCTGCCGTTTCTGCTCAAAGCAAAAGGTATCTCGCAGCCAATGCTGGGTACGGCACTCGCTCTCGTCTTTATTGGCGGCGCAGCGGGCAAATTCATATGTGGCTGGCTCGGCGCGCGCATGGGCGTAATCGGAACCGTGTTCGCCACTGAAGGCGGTACGGCTGCGTTGATTCTTGCCGTGATCTATCTGCCGCTCGTGCCCGCGTTGATCTTGCTGCCGCTCGTTGGCGCGATGCTCAACGGCACCTCGTCCGTGCTTTATGGAACCGTGCCGGAACTGACCCCGGTCGAGCGTACCGAGCGAGCATTCGCGCTCTTTTATACAGGGGTGATTGCTTCAGGCGCATTGGCTCCGATTGCTTATGGATTCCTCGGCGATCGAATCGGCGTATATGGCGCGACTATCGCCACCGCAGCCACGGCGTTAGCGATCTTGCCTCTGGCGCTCGTACTTCGTCCACATCTGCGCACCGCGTGAGCTTCCGGGCATGCTGCCAGGTTTGCAATCGGCAAATCCCGAAGCGAGCGGCGCGGGTCCGTGAACCACATCTCTTCTTCATCGCACCCGCACGGCCGGCCTCGCAGCCGAAACCTGCATCACAAGTTTCATCCGCAAAGTCGGCCCAGTGACTATCATGTGCTAATCGGGGTGCTGAGATTAACGCTCAGGCATCGCTGCACAGTCAAAGTCCACTGGAGAGGAACGACCGATGGAGGAAACGCTGGAAGGCCTGTCGGCCACTGTCGCGAAGGCGAACAGTCTGGAGGCGCTCGCGCGACCGTTGCTGGAAATGCTGGAGGTCGTGACCGGTCTTGAATCGACCTATCTGACATCGATCGACCTGGAGAACGCGGTCCAGTCGATTACGATTGCCCGCAATACAGGCGAGCTCCTGATTCCCGAGGGGTTGTCCGTTCCGTGGTCGGACACGCTGTGCAAGCGCTGCCTCGAACAGGGCAAGCAGGTCGTGTCGAACGTGCGGGACGTCTGGGGCGACTCGCAGGCGGCGGCCGACCTGGGCATTCAGACGTACGCAAGCGCGCCTGTGTGCGGCAGCAATGGTGAGGTCATCGGCACGCTTTGCGCCGCCGGCAAAACCAGCAAAAAACTCGGCCCACGGGCACGCAGTGCGCTCAACATCTTTTCAAAACTCATCGCCCAGCACATTGAACGCGAGCGCCTGCTCGAGGAATTGCGCCGGTCCAACGAGTATCTGGCAAAACATTCACTTACCGACTCATTGACCGACCTGCCCAACCGGCGCGCGCTGCACGACGAGCTTGGCCGCTTGCTCGCGCGGGCCGCACGCGACGGCTCGTATGTACTCGTAGGGCTGTTCGATCTGGACGGCTTCAAGGAGATCAACGACGAGTTCGGGCACATCGTCGGCGACCAGGTTTTGACGCAATGCGCGGGCCGCCTCGCGGGCATCGTGCGCGACAGCGACATGCTCGCGCGCATAGGCGGCGACGAGTTCGCCTTCGTCGGACCCGCGCCTGCCGACGAGGCCGCCGCGAACAGCGCGGCCACCGAACTGGCGGCCCGCGCGGAAGCGGTCACGGCTGGCACCTACACACTCCGCGACAGGCGCCTACCATTTGCCGGCGTGAGTGCGGGCGTGGTGGCCGTGCGCTTCGTTTCGGTGGACCAGGCGCTCAACCTGGCCGACACCGCCATGTATCGCGCCAAGCGCGCGCGCAAGCAGTTGCTGGGCGGCACTCTTCCGCCTTCCACGGGCGGGTGATTTCAAGGCTGGCGCGCAACTTCCGCGCGCATCGTCTTGCGTCGATACTGCGTGTCGCGCGTCGCCAGCCAGTAATACAGCGGTGAAGTCAGCACGAGCCCAATGACCCACGACAGGTCCGCACCATCCAGGTACTTGGGCACGGGGCCCGCATACATCGGCGTATTCATGAACGGAATCTGCACGAGAATGCCAATCGCGTAAGCAAGCAACGCCTGCGGATTGAAGCGCCCGTAGATGCCGCCATCCACCTTGAAGATGGAGCCGATGTCATAATGGCCCTTGTGAATCACATAGAAGTCGATCAGATTGATGGCGGTCCACGGCACCAGCACCACGAGCAAGGCGAGCACCAGGTCGACAAGATTGCCGACGAAGTTCGTGGATGCGCCGATTGCGAAATAGCAGCACGCAAGCAGAATGACGATCGAGAGCACCGCACGGGCTCTCGCCGTCGGAATCCAGCGATATGCGAACGTCTGCAATGACGTGATCACTGCGAGCACCGCGCCATACAGGTTCAACGCGTTATGGCTGATCACGCTCAGAAGAAACAGCACGAGCATTAGCGAGCCGAGCGGACCGGTTGCCGTCTTGACCGCATCCATCGCATCGGCGCCGGGCGGCACGGCAAGCACAGCAACCGCACCGAACACGAACGCGAGCGTGGAGCCGATCGTACAGCCGAGATACGTCGCCCAGAATGTGGACGACACACGCACGTTCTGCGGCAGATAACGTGAATAGTCGGACACGTACGGTGCGAATGCGATCTGCCACAACGCAGAGAGCGACACCGTGGCGAGCCAGCCCGCGATATTGAAGCCGCCGCGGGTGAAGAAGTCATCGGTGGCAATATGCGTCAGGATATAAACAAATCCAACGAAAATGCCGATGCCCAGCACACAGGTTCCGATGCGGTTCAAAATATGAATGAACCTGTATCCAATGATGCCGATGAGACCGGAACCGAGTGCGCCAATAACGATGCCTACCGGCACCGACACGCCATTTTCGATTCCATGCAGAGACTTGCCGGCGAGCACAATATTGGACGCAAAGAAGCCGACATACATCACACCCGCAATCACTGTCACGAGCAGCGCGCCCCACGAGCCGAACTGCGCGCGGCTTTGAATCATCTGCGGGATGCCCATTTGCGGACCCTGCGCCGAATGCAGCGCCATCAGCACGCCGCCCACTAGTTGCCCGACGACAATTGCGACAATGCCCCATAGCAGGTTCAGATGGAAGATCTGCACGCCTAGTGCGCCGGTCACGATTGGCAGTGGCGCAATGTTGCCGCCGAACCAGAGCGTGAACAGATCGCGCACCTTGCCGTGCCGGTCCTCAGGGGGCACGTAGCCAATCGTATGTTTTTCGATCAACGGTGCGGTATTGCTTTGCGCAGTGTTCAAATTGCGTCTCCTGCCAATGCCGGCGTGCGGCATCGGCGTTATTCAGATTGAGAGGTGATCGGCCAGGCGGAGCAGCATCGCGTCGCACTCGCGCAATTGCTCGGACGTGATGTATTCGTCGGGCTTATGCCCCTGGTCCATGCTGCCTGGTCCGCACACGACGGTCGGAATGCCCGCCTGTTCGAACAGACCGCCTTCGGTGCCGAACGCCACGGTGCCGAATTCCGTCGATCCGCACAGCAGCGCGAGCAGACGAGCCGCTTCGCTATCAGGCGATGTCGCGAGGCCTGGATAGGCCGACAGCGATCGCATTCTGATGTCCGTATCTGCCTTCACGGCGCGCATTTTCGGCAGCAGCTCAGCCTCGGCATAGCTCTGCAGGCGCTGCGCTACCTGATTGGCGTCGAAGCCCGGCAACGCCCGCACTTCGAAGTCGAATTCGCATTCGGCCGGCACGATATTGAGTGCACGACCGCCCTTGATGACACCGGTCTGCACCGTCGAATACGGCGGATCGAATCGTTCGTCGCGATACGCCGGCTGCGCGAGTTCCTCGCCGATCTGGTCGAGGTGATTGATAAGACGCGCCGCATACTGAATCGCGTTGACGCCATACGGCGCGTAGGCCGAATGACACGCTGCGCCTTTCACGCAGCAGCGCATGGCCAGCTTGCCTTTGTGGCCAAGCACAGGTTTCAGCAGCGTTGGTTCGCCGATCAGACACAACACCGGTTTGTGCTCGCGCTGTGCGAGTTGCTCGAGCATTGGGCGCACGCCAAGACATCCAACTTCTTCGTCGTACGAGAACGCGAGATGCACGGGCATCTTCAGATTACGTTCGACGAACGTCGGCACCGCCGCCAGCACCGAAGCAAGAAAGCCCTTCATGTCGGCCGTGCCGCGTCCAAACAGGCGTCCGTCTTTCTCGATCAGACGGAACGGGTCCACGGTCCACGCCTGGCCGTCCACGGGCACTACATCCGTATGACCCGACAGCGCAATGCCACCGCGATCGCGCGGGCCGATTGTCGCGAAGAGACTGGCCTTGGTGCGCTCGTCGTTATAGAACAATTCGCATTGAACGTCGTGCGCCGCGAGGTAGTCGCGGATGAACTCGATCATCGCGAGATTCGAATCGCGGCTGACGGTTGCGAAGCCGATCAGCTTTTCGAGCAACGCGCGGCTCGACATCTCACTCATCGCCAGGCACTCCGTAGCTCGGCGCGGCGGTGGGATTCAACGCACGGGTCACGTAGTCGTTCATCTGCGGTTCGTAGGCACTCCACAGGTCGGCGAGCTTGCCGATCGGATCGTCGTCGGCCCAATCGACGCGCAGATCGACGAGCGGCCAGCTCAGATCGCTCACAATCTTCAGCGCCGCCGAATGTACGGGACCAGCTTCGCCGCCGGCAGCCATCGCAGCGCGCATCGCTGCAAGCAGCCGGTCGGCAAGCTGACCCGTGGCGTTGGCAAAAGCCGCGGGCATCGCTTCGATCACATGCTTGCCGGACAGCATGTTGCCGGCCGCGACGCATTGATTGCCGGCGACGGCATGATAGGTGCCTAGCGCTTCCTTGCCGCTGAAGAATGCCGTGCGGCCCTGCGCATCGATCACCGTCACTTGCCGGAACTCGCTCCATTCGTTGGCATCCAGCGCGCGTTTCAGCGCCTCGGCAGGAGCGAGTTGCCCGTCAGCTAGAAGCTCGAGAATCTGCGGCCCGAGTGCGGGCAACGTGACGTTCTGCGTGGCGACCGCGCCCACGCCTGCCCGAAGCCACGGACAGCGCGCGCCGACGGCAATGCTCGACGAACTGATTGCAATGCCGAGCTGCCCCGTCTTCTCACAACGACCGACGATAGAGAATGTCATGCATCGCTCCTCAAGCTTTGGCGGGCGGCGTCCATCCATCCGGAATGACGGCGATCACGTCGATCTCCATCAACCATTCCGGCTGCCCCAGCGCGACCACGGTCAGACCCGTGGAAATCGGAAACACGCCCTTGAGCCACTTGCCGACTTCACGATAGACCGGCTCGCGAAAACGCACGTCCGTGAGGTACGTCGTCGTCTTGACGATGTGCGAAAGATCGCTGCCCGCTTCTTCGAGCAACTGCTTGACGTTCTTCATCGCCTGTTCGGCTTGCGCGCGCGGATCGCCCAGACCGACGAGATTGCCCGCGAAGTCCGTACCGATCTGTCCGCGCACATACACCGTATTGCCGGCACGCACGGCCTGGCAAAGATCGTTGTCTAGCGTCTGGTTCGGATACGTGTCCTTCGTGTTGAACATGCGGATACGGGTATGGGTAGGCTGACTCATCTGTTGACCTCGAATGCTTTAATTGGCTTGAACGCTTTCTTCACGCGGCTGCTTTTGCGCCTCGGTTCGGGGCGCGTCGTAATACGCCTGATATTTGCGTTGCGTAACGATGTGATCGGCAACGTGCTTTGCGTCATGCCACACGCCCCAAATGAATGCGGAGCCGCGGCGCGACAACCAGGGAAGCCCGAGGAAATACACGCCCGGTTCTTTCGATACACCGCGCTGATGCATAGGCTTGCCCTTTGCGTCGAAGGTGTCGACTTGCAGCCAATTGAAATCGGTTGCATAGCCTGTCGCCCAGATGATCGACGTAACGCCCGCTTGCGCCAGATCGAGATCGAGCAGCGGATGCGTCACACAATCCGGGTCCGGCGGAATAAGGCGCGCTTCCGGTTCGGCCGGAAGATCCAGACCGTTTCGCGCAGCATAGGCGTCTGCCGCATCGAGTAGAGACAGATAGTTTTCATCGCCACGGGCAATGTTTTCTGCGAGATCGGCGTTGAAGTGGACCACGTTGTCATCGAACGAACGGGTCAGACCGACGAGCGTTATCCCCTCATGGGCGAGGCGCCGGAAGTCGACGGTGTGACCGCCGCGGGCACCGCTCACCGCAATCGTCACATGTTCGCGGCCCGGCTTCATGACTTCCGCATCCCACTCGCCGAGCACGCCCAACCACCAGCAGAAGTCACGTCCGCGATAGGCACGCGGCGGACGATCGTGCGCGCCCACCGACAGGTACACGCGGCGGCCCGCGCGGTTCAGCTCATCGGCAATCTGCACGCCCGACGATCCCGCACCCACCACCAGCACGCCGCCCGGCGGCAGTTGCTGCGGGTTGCGATAGTCGGCCGAATGAATCTGCGTGAGCGAAGCAGTCTGCGGGGCGATGGGCGGAATCACCGGCTTTTGGAACGGCCCGGTCGCCACGACCACGCGCTTTGCTTCGATCACGCCGTCCGACGTTTCCACGGTAAAGCCTTCGCGACCCGTGTTGCGCACGACCTTTCTCACTTCGACGCCGGTCCGGATAGGTGCGTCGAATTTTTTGGCGTAAGCCACGAAGTAGTCGGCGACTTCTTCCTTGGGCGCAAACGCATCTGGCCCGGTTTCGGGGAATTCGAGCCCCGGAAAGCGATCGTGCCATGCCGGGCCGTTCGCGACGAGCGAATCCCAGCGTCCCGTGCGCCAGCGCTCTGCTATGCGAGCGCGCTCGAGCACCAGATGCGGCACGCCGTGTCGGCTCAAATGTTCGCTCATGGCGATGCCGGCCTGGCCGGCGCCCACCACGAGCGTGTCAATTGACGTTGTTCCCACTGTCATGGCTATGTCCTTCCGAGAGGCGTTATTGCGTCGTCAGAATCTACGCGCCGATGGGGGATCAATAAAATATTTTCAAAAAATGCAATGCATCGGAATTACCTATGCAACGTTTTTTGTCCACTTCACAATGCGGCGCATCCCGCCCCACGAAAGAAACGTCCCGATGGAAAGCCATCCTCTACGGTATTCGCTGCGCCAGCTTCGCTACTTCGTCGTCACGGCGGAAGCGCTGTCCTTCACCGCAGCGGCCCGCAAGCTGCACATATCGCAGCCCTCCATTTCCACGGCCCTCGCGGATCTGGAAGTGTCCTTCGGCGTCCAGCTGTTCATTCGACATCACGCAAGTGGTCTGTCGCTGACGCAGGCAGGGCGCGATCTGCTCGGCCAGGCGCGCAATCTGCTGAAGATTGCGGAAGAACTGCAAATGGCCGCGAAAGAAATGGATGGCGGGATGACGGGCTCCATCGCGTTGGGCTGCCTCGTATCGCTGGCGCCTCCGCTGATGCCGCGCCTCATTGCCCGCTTTACCGAAGACCACGCTGGCATTTCGTTTCGCACCGTCGAAGCGCACCAGGACGCGCTACTGCGCGGCTTGCACGACGGCTCGCTGGATATCGCGCTCACCTATAGCCTCGATCTCACCGAGGACATTGCGTTCACACCGCTACTTTCGTTGCCGCCGTACGCCATTCTTCCGCGTACTCACCGGCTTGCCCGCGCGCGCAGGATCTCGCTTGCGGATTTGTTGTCCGAGCCTTACGTGATGCTCGATCTGCCGCACAGCCGCGAGTACTTTGCCGCGCTGTTCGATGCCGTCGGCAGTCGGCCGGTGCCCGCGTTTCATTCGTCGCAGCCCGAAGTGGTGCGCGGCATGGTGGCGAACGGCCTGGGCTATAGCCTCCTGAACTTCCCCCTCAAATCGAACCGGACTGTGGACGGCGAGGAGTTCGTCATTAAGCGCTTTAAAGACAATGTGAACGCGACGATGCTCGGCATCGCGCAATCGCGCACGATGAAGCCGCGACAGGTGGTGCATCGCTTCGCTTCGTTCTGCGAGAACTACATACGGCGGCTGCATATCGACGCCTGAGCGTCGCTGCATAGTTAAAAGCTTTGCTTTGTATCCGAAAACTATATTTTGACTGGCATATTGGCTTGATAGATTGAGTCCATGTCGAGCGCATTGCCGCACGCGCTCTTGCTCAACGGACGCAGGGATCAACGCCATGGACAACGCCACACTGAGCGAACTGGTCAACGCATTGCGCCTTGGCTGCGATCGGCCGTTCAGCGACGCGCGCGCGATGCCCCCGGGCGTCTACACATCGCCGGAGTTTCTGGCTCTTGAAGAGCGCGATATCTTCGACCATGAATGGCAGTGCGTGGGCCGCGCGAGTGCGCTGAAAGCTCCTGGCGATTACCTCACGGCACGCATCGGCGCACAGCCGGTCGTCGTGTTGCGCGACGAGCAGATGCAACTCAAGGCAATGTCCAACGTATGTCTGCATCGCATGTCCGTGTTGCTGGAAGGACGCGGCAATGTCCGGCGCATCGTGTGTCCCTATCACGCGTGGAATTACTCGCTCGACGGCGCATTGAAGGGCGCGCCCCTGATGGACCGCCAGGAGGGTTTCTGCAAGGAGAGATACGAGCTGCCCGCCGTGCGTTGCGAGCAATGGCAAGGCTGGATTTACGTCACGCTCGACCGGGACGCGCAACCGGTCCACGAGCAGCTTGCGGAATTGGGCACGCTGATCGATGCGTACGGCATGCAAGACTACATCGAAACTTTCTATGAAGAGCATGTGTGGGACACCAACTGGAAGATCCTCGCCGAAAACTTCATGGAGAGTTATCACCTGCCGATGCTTCATCGCGCGACAGTAGGACCGCACTCGCGACTCGAAGAAATGGATTGCCCGCCGGGTCGGGCGGCATTCAACTATCACTGGATCACCAAGGAAGCGTCGTTACCCATCGGCAACGCGCATCCTGACAACACGCGTTTGAGCGGGCACTGGCGCAAGACCACCGCGCTGCTAGCCGTCTATCCCACGCATCTGATTACGCTCACACCGGGCTATTTCTGGTATCTCGTGCTGCAACCGCAAGGCGTAGGCCGCGTGCATATCCGCTTCGGCGGCGGCCTCGCGCCGGAATTCGTCGCCGACCCGCAAGCAAACGCGCATATGGCCACGCTCAAGAAGTTGCTCGATGAGGTCAACGCCGAAGACAGGCGCGGCGTGGAAGCGGTTTTTCGCGGTGTGCATGCGCCGCTTGCAAAGCCGGGGCATCTCAGTCATCTCGAACGGCCAAATTATGATTTTGCGCGCTATCTCGCGAGCAAGCTGAAACCGCATTAAGAACGACAGGACGCAATCACGATGTCAAACCCTTCCTTCATCTCGTTCTCGGGCGTGAGCAAGTCGTACGACGGCACGAACTATGTCGTCGACGATCTGAACCTCGATGTGCGTAAGGGAGAATTCCTGTCGCTGCTGGGTCCGTCGGGCTCGGGCAAGACGACCACGCTGATGATGCTCGCGGGCTTCGAATCGCCGACACAAGGCGAGATTCGGCTCGACGGCAAGCGGCTCGACGACAAGCCGCCGCATCAGCGCGACATCGGCATGGTGTTTCAGAACTATGCGCTGTTCCCACATCTGACGATTGCGGAGAACGTGGCATTTCCCCTTTCTGTCCGACGCGTAAGCCGGGCCGAGCAGAAGGCGCGCGTCAAGCGTGCGCTCGACATGATCGAACTGCCGCATCTGGCGAATCGCCGCCCGTCGCAGCTCTCGGGCGGGCAGCAACAACGCGTTGCGCTTGCGCGCGCACTGGTATTCGAACCGAGTGTCGTCCTGATGGACGAACCGCTTGGCGCGCTCGACAAGCGCCTGCGCGAAACCATGCAATACGAGATCATGCGGCTGCATTGCGAGTTGGGTTTGACGATCGTCTATGTGACGCACGATCAGGCCGAAGCGTTGACCATGTCCGACCGCGTCGCCGTCTTCTCCGACGGCCGCATACAACAGGCGGCCACGCCAAGCGAACTCTATGAGAATGCGCAGAACGCTTTCGTTGCCAACTTTGTCGGCGAGAACAATGGCCTGACGGGGCGAGTGGTGAATTGCGACGACAGGTGGGCAACGCTCGCACTATCGGACGGCAGCGTCATTCGCGGACGCTACGAGCAGGGTTTGCGCACAGGCGACGAAGCCATGCTGGCGCTGCGCCCCGAGCGTGCGCATATTCCAGGCGCGGAAGGACTGCAACCCGACGAGCACCATAACGTTGTGCGCGCGCGGGTGGAAGAACTCGTTTATTGCGGCGACCATCATCGCGTGCATCTGAAGTTCGGCTTGCGCGATTCCCTCGTCGTGAAAGTACCCAATACGCAGCGCCATGCGCTCCCTTCGTCTGGCGACACCATAGAAGTCGCCTGGCGTCATGACGACTGCAAGATTCTCGCGGTGAGCGCACCGCCCCGCGCAACCGAGATCAATAGTCCCGCCACGCCCTCACCTTCACTCATCACGACCGCACCTGCAGGAGCCAACTGACATGCGCACTCAACTCAAAGCACAATGCGCCGCACTCGCTTTACTCGCCTTCGCCAGCGTGACAACGCAAGCAGCGGAAACGCTGAATGTCGTCACGTTCGGCGGCGCATTTGAAGCCGCGGCCAAAAAGGCCTGGATGGACCCGTTCACGCAAGCGAACGGCACCCAGTTCTCGCTCGAATCGTATGACGGCGGCCTCGCCAAGCTCTCGGCAATGGAACAGGCCAAGAATACGACGTGGGACCTGATCGACCTCGAGACGAACGATGCGATCACTGCATGCGATGAAGGTCTGCTCCAGAAGTTCGACAAGAAGGCACTCGGCAATACCAGTGACTTCATTCCCGGTTCGATCAGCGAATGTGCGGTCGCGAGCATGGTTTGGTCTACGGTCTACGCGTACGATTCGAGCAAGCTGAAGAGCGCGCCGACCACCGTCAACGATTTCTTCGACGTTCAGAAATTCCCGGGCAAGCGCGGCCTGCGCAAGTCGCCGAAAGTGGCGATGGAATGGGCGTTGATCGCCGACGGCGTCGATCCCAAAGATGTCTATAAAGTGCTCGGCACACCCGCAGGCGTCGACCGCGCGTTCAAGAAGCTCGACACAATCAAGAAGAACATTGTGTGGTGGGAATCCGGCGCGCAGGCGCCGCAGTTGCTGGCCGACGGTGCTGTCGTGATGGTGCAGGCCTATAACGGCCGCATCGACGACGCAATCAAAAAAGACCACAAGCCGTTCAAGACGGTGTGGGATGCGCAGGTCTATGACTTTGAATGGTGGGGCATTCCGAGCGGCGCGAAGCATGCCGATCTCGCATCGAAGTTCATCGTCTCGCAAGCGCAGCCCAAGGCGTCGGCGGACCTCGCGAAGTACATCGCCTATGCGCCGCCGCGCAAGCAGGCGGTAGCGCTCGTCGACAAACAGCGTCTTGCCGACATGCCGACCGCGCCGGACAACTTCAAGCGCGCCGTGCAGATCAACGCGAACTTCTGGGCCGATAACGCCGACGCGATCAACAAGCGCTTCCAGGTCTGGCTCACGCAGTAACCAGGTTCACGCAGAACGAGATCACGAACATGCCCGCATCGATCCATGCAACGACCGCCGGTTCTCCCGCGAGAGCCGATGGCCGCGCATCGTATGACAAGGCGCAACGGCGCGCATCGGTGCGGGCGCTTGTGCTCGCGTTACCGCTCATCCTCTTTCTGTTGTCGACATTTGTCGCGCCGATTGCGATGCTTCTCGCACGCAGCGTGCAGAACCACGAAGTTCCGGACAGCATGCCAGCGCTAACGCAGGCATTGAATGCATGGGACGGCCGCGGCGTACCGGACGAACGCAGCTTCATGCTGCTTGCCCAAGGCCTGAAGCAGGCTCAGGAAGGCGGGCAGCTCGGCACGGTCGCGCGCAGACTCAACTTCGCGCAGCCCGAGTTTCGCAGTCTATTGATGCGCACTGCGCGTAACCTTCACGAAGCCGCGCCACCAGCGTGGAAACCTGCGTTGATCGAGATCGACGAACGATGGAACTCGCCGGAAGTCTGGCGCCTGCTCAAGCGCGCCGCCGAGTCGCCGACGCCCGACTATCTGCTCGCCGCCGTCGATGCGCAAGTCACGCCCGAAGGCGGCGTCGCGTCAATGCCCGCTAACGCGTCGGTTTATCGCGAAGCGTTCATTCGCACCATCTCGATCAGCGCAACCGTCACGCTGCTGTGCCTCGTGCTTGGCTATCCGGTCGCGTGGCTGCTTGCCAATCTGCCGGCGAAAAGCAGTAGCCGTCTGATGCTTTTCGTGATCGTGCCGTTCTGGACGTCGCTGCTTGTCCGCACGACCGCGTGGTATGTGCTGCTGCAACCCGGCGGCGTCATCAACAGCGTGTTGTCCGGGCTGGGTCTTGCCACGCATCCTGTACCGCTCATTTTCAATCGCACGGGCGTTCTGATCGGCATGACGCATGTATTGCTGCCGTACATGATTCTCGCAATCTATTCGGTGATGAAAAGCGTCTCGCCCGTCTATGTGCGAGCGGCCAAGTCGCTCGGCGCGCATCCGTTCACGGCGTTCGTGCGAGTGTATATGCCGCAAACGCTGCCAGGCGTCGGCGCCGGATGTTTTCTCGTGTTCGTGCTTGCGCTTGGCTACTACATTACGCCCGCGCTGCTCGGCGGCGCAGGCGACGAGATGATCAGTCAGCTCATTGCGATTCAAACCAACACGCAGCTCAACTGGGGACTTGCGGGCGCGCTGTCGGCGTATCTCGTGATCTTCACGGCGATCTTCTACTTCCTGTTCAACCGTATCGTCGGCATTGACCGGCTGCGTTTCGGTTAATCGGCCTGCCGAAGGACACACTCATGCAAGACAAACGCAACACGGTGTTGACGGAGCGCATTGCCGCGCGCTGGGTGCGCTTGCATACCGCGCTCGTCCTGTTCTTTCTGATCGCGCCTATCCTCGCCATCATTCCGCTCTCGTTCAATTCGGGCTCGTATTTCTCGTATCCGATGCAGGGCTTTTCTTTTCGATGGTACGAGCAGGCCTTGACGAGCGCCGACTGGCAGCGCGCGTTGTTGAACAGCGTCGGCATCGGCGCGGCGTCAACGCTGATTGCGACCTGTCTCGGCACGCTCGCTGCGTTGGGGCTGTCGCGCTCGCAGTTCCCGCTGCGCTCGGTCATCATGCCGATCATCGTTTCGCCGATGATCGTGCCGATCGTCGTGGTAGCCGCCGGCTTCTATCTGATTTTTGCGCCGCTTGGGCTGGTGAACTCCTACCCCGGCGTGGTGCTCGCGCATGCGGCGCTCGGCACGCCGTTTGTCGTGATTACGGTGACGGCATCGCTGCTGTCGTTCGATCAGAGTCTGTTGCGCGCCGCCTCGGGTCTCGGCGCGAAACCGTGGACCGCGTTCCGTCGCGTGACGTTGCCGCTCATCATGCCCGCCGTTGCAACGGGCAGCGTGTTCGCGTTTGCGACGTCGTTCGATGAAGTCATCGTCATTCTGTTCATCGGCGGGCCGGATCAGAAAACCGTGCCGCGCCAGATGTGGAGCGGCATTCGCGACTCGATCGATCCGTCCATTCTCGCCGTCGCCACCATGCTGATCGTATTTGCGGTGCTGCTCTTTGCCAGCATCAACTGGTTGAGAGCGCGGGCGGCGGCGGCGAATCAGGCGCTAACCTGAATGTGCCAACCGTTGCGCATGTCAGGTAGCGCTCGCGCAATCGCGTGTCCAAGCTCCTGCATGACTGCTGTCAGCGCGCGGCGAATCGCACATCAAGCCGCCTTCAGCGCCTGCGAGAAATCCGCGATCAGATCGTCAATATCCTCGATACCCACCGACAGCCGCAGCATTCCGTCCGAAATGCCCATCGCCTTGCGTGTTTCGGCTCCGGCCTCGAAGAAAATAGTGGGCGCTACGGGAATGATGAGCGTGCGCGTGTCCCCTAGACCCGTTGCCTTGATCGGCAATTTGAGTGCGTTGACAACCTCCGCCATACGCCCGGCGTCGCGCAATTCGAACGACAGCAGCCACGACGCGCCCTTGAACAGCGCCTGCGCGATGTCGTATTGCGGATGACTCTCCAACCCCGGATAGAACACTTTGCCGACGGCTTCGTGTTTCTCCAGAAAACGCGCGAGTGCCAGCGCGTTCTCGCTGCTTTGCTTCACGCGCAGCGCAAGCGTTTCGGCGCCCATCGCGATGGAGTGCGCCTGTTCGGACGACAACGACGCGCCCATGTCGCGCAAACCCTTCTTGCGGATCTGCAACAGACCCTGCTCTTTCGGCGCTGCGCGCCGATAGTCGTCCGCAATGTTCGGATAGGCGCTCCAGTCGAACACGCCCGTATCTGTAACCGCGCCGCCGAGCGCGGCGCCATGACCCGCAATCGTCTTGGTCAGCGAATTGATGACGAGACTCGCGCCGACCGCTTTCGGCCGGAACAAGGCCGGCGACGTAATCGTGTTATCGACCACATAAGCAATGGCGCGCTCGCGGCACAGCTCGCCGATGCGCTGCAAATCCGGAATCTGCGTGCCAGGATTGGCGATGCTTTCGACGAACACCATGCGCGTATTCGGCCGTAGTGCGTTTTTCACGTTCTCCGCGTCGCCTGCATCGACAGTCGTGACTTCAATACCGAACCCGCGCAACGTGCCGAACAGGCTATTGGTGTTGCCGAATACGTACTGGCTCGAAACAAGGTGATCGCCTGCGCGCAAAAGCGTCAGAAAGGTCGCCGTAATCGCAGCCATGCCCGTGCCGAAGCAGATAGTGCCGACGCCTTCTTCCAGGCTTGTAATCTTGCGTTCGAGTGCGGCGGTTGTGGGTGTGCCCTGGCGCGCGTAGTTAAAGCCGCCTTTGCGCGTACCCTGGAACACGCCGATCAGATCTTCGACGCGCTCAAACCCGTATTGCACGGACGTGTGAATCGGCTGGCGCACGTCGCCGAATTCGTTGCCCGCGATTCTGTCGCCATGCACGATGCTCGTGGTGAAGCCTTGCTTGTCCATCGTTTTTCGCCTCTGAAGTCGATTGCAGCGGCACATTATGGCCGCTAACCCGCGGTCATGCGATCTTCGCCGCTGCGCCTGAGGTTTTGGTCTTTGGGGTCTGCATATTATGCGCTCTACGGCCGCTGCTCGACTGGGCCGCGTGACCGGTCGCCGCCGCGGCAATGACGAAACGCTAAGACCTGCACGCAAGCGCTCGAAGGTCGCGCGGGTACTTCATGATGGCCGCCTCACACAGCGTCATGCAAAATGTGCGCATCCAGGATGTGGAGGGTGCCCGTGGGAGTGAACTTCGATTTGAATGACTTGCAGGCGTTTCGCGCAGTGGTGGAGTTAGGGAGCTTTCGCAAGGCCGCCGAAGCGGTCAGCATCTCCCAGCCGGCCCTGAGCCGCCGCATCGAAAAGCTCGAGGGGGCGCTTGGCGTGCGTCTGTTCGAGCGCACCACGCGCAGTGTCACGCTCACCACCGTCGGCCGCGTGTTCGCCCCGAGCGCGGAACAACTCCTCGACGATCTCGACGTCGCGCTGCTCGGCATTCGCGATGTTTCGTCCAGCCGCCTCGGGCATGTGACGATCGCCTGCGTGCCGTCCGTGGCCTACTATTTTTTGCCGGCCGTGATCGAGAGCTATCATCGCCGCTTTCCGCGCATCCGCGTCAAGCTGCTGGATTCGAGCGCGAATGAAGTGCTGGGCGCCGTTATCAGCGGCGAAGCTGACTTCGGCGTGAGCTTCATGGGCAGCCAGGAGCCTGAGCTCGAGTTCAAGATGCTGCTGGAGGAGCGCTTCGTTGCAGCCTGCCGTCGCGATCATCCGCTGGCTGGCAAAAAGCGCGTGACCTGGAACGAGCTTTACGAGCACGAGTACGTTTCTGTGGACAAGACTTCGGGCAACCGCCTGCTGCTCGACCAGGCGCTTTCGGCCGTGGCGCCGCGCGCACCGAGCGTGTGCGAAACCCGCCATGTGACCACGATGCTCGGCCTGATCGAAGCGGGGCTCGGGGTTGCCGCGGTGCCCTCTATGGCCATGCCCGGACGCGATCATCCGATCCTCACGAGTATGCCGCTCGTTGAACCGGTAGTGAAGCGCCGCGTGGGAATCGTAAGACGCCGCGGACGTCCGCTGACGCCAGCCGCCCAGGAGTTTCACAAAACGATTGTCGAGCTCAAGCGCGGCGGTCTGGCGAAGAACGATGCATCGGGCAATCGTGCGTCTACGAAAAGTGCGCCTGCAAAAAGCACATCTACGAAAAGACAGCCTGTCAGGAAAAATACACCGTGAGGTGGGCAAGACCGCTGCGTTCGCTGTATCTGCAGGTTCTGCTGGGCATGCTGGCCGGCATGGCACTCGGCCACTTCCTGCCGCACGCGGGCGCCTTGCTCAAGCCGCTCAGCGACGGGTTCGTCGGCCTCGTGCGCATGATGATCGCGCCGATCGTCTTCTGCACGATCGTCTCGGGCATTACGTCGCTCGCGAGCGGTAAGGCGGTAGGCCGCACGATCTTTCAGGCATTGGCACTCTTCTATTCGCTTACTGCCGTGGCGCTCGCGATCGGACTTGTTACCGCCTTCGTGCTGCGGCCGGGTTCGGGCATGCATATCGACGTGCATCATCTGGATGCGAGCGTGCTTGCGCAATATGTGAAAAGTGCGCAGCCGCACGGCCTTGTCGCATTCGCGCTCGGCGTTATTCCCGAGACAATGCTCGGCGCTTTCGACAAAGGCGAGGTGCTGCCGGTGCTGCTGCTCTCGCTGCTGTTCGGATTTTCGCTCAATGCGTATCCGAACGCTGCGAGGCCGGTGCTCGCGCTAATCGACGGCATGGCGCAGACCTTGTTCCGCATTCTCGCGATGATCATGCGGCTCGCCCCGCTGGGCGCATTCGGCGCGATGGCGTTTACGGTGGGCCGCTTCGGCATTCGCTCGGTCGGCTCGCTCGGCATGCTGATGGGAGCCTTCTATGTGGCATGTCTGCTGTTCATTGCGCTAGTGCTCGCTCCGCTCGCACGGCTGCACGGATTCGCGCTTTGGCGGCTGCTGCGTTACGTGCGCGAGGAATTGCTGATCGTTCTCGCGACATCGTCGACGGAGCCGGTGCTGCCGCGCCTGATCGCCAAGCTTGAAGCGCTTGGCTGCGAGAAGGGCGTCGTAGGACTGGTACTGCCCGCCGGCTATTCGTTCAATCTCGACGGCACCGCGATCTATCTGACGCTCGCATCCATGTTCATTGCGCAAGCGTGTGACGTGCCGCTTTCCGCGACGCAAATCGCGATGATGCTCGCGGTCATGCTGGTTACCTCGAAGGGAGCGGCAGGCGTATCGGGCAGCGGGCTCGTCGCGCTGGTCGCGACCCTCACGGTGCTTCCCGATCTGCCGGTAGCCGGTGTGGCGCTGCTGGTAGGCATCGACCGCTTCATGTCCGAGGCACGCGCGCTCACGAGCGTAATCAGCAACGCGTGCGCGGTGATTTTCGTGTCGATGTGGGAAGGCGCTTGTGACCGTACGCGTCTTGCGCAGATGCTTGGGTCGGCAACGCGCGACGGCGCGGACGCTGCGAAGGGCGCGGCCAGTGATACCACGGGGCCGTGACGGAAAGGCCGTGCTGATGCGTGGCGCACGATGCACGACACACCACGCACCACGCACGATGCGCCGCAGGCGACGGCAAGCCTTCCTTATGCCGGCAACTCAATGAGTGGAAACAGTATCGAGCCCGGTCGATCTGACTTCGGCTTGCACGCCGGGCGAAGCCAGGTAGTCGAGCAGCGCTTTCGCTTCCTTCGGATGCTGGGCGGCGACGGGAATGCCGGCTGCGAAACGCGTGACCGACTGTAGCGACTCGGGAATCTTGCCGACGAACGTCACGCCCTTCACCGGCAGCAATTCGCTCACCTGCTGGAAGCCAATTTCGTAGTCGCCGTTCGCCACCACCGAGGCCACCGGAATCCGCTGAATTTTCTGGCTCTTCGCCTTGACCTGATCTTCAATGCCGAGCTTCCTGAACAACTCCCGCTCGATATAGACACCGCTCGCGCTGTCCGAGTAAGCGATGGACTTCGCATGCAGCAGCGTCTGCCGCAGCCCCTCGGGCGAACTGATGTCAGGCTTCGCCGCTCCTTCGCGCACGACCATGCCTATGCGCGAATCGGCCAGCTCGACACGCGATCCGGGGATCACCTTGCCCTTCTGGACCAGGTCGTCCAGTGCATAGCCGACCATGATGACGGCGTCGGCAGGCTCGCCACGTTCCAGCCGGTTCGGAATTGCTTCAGGCGATTTGCCCATCGACGGACCGAGCGCGGTGTCGAGCGTGTTGCCCGTTTCGGATGCAAACCTGGGCCCGAGCGCCTTGTACGCGGCGGTAAAGCCGCCGGAACTGATGACGTGCAGGTCGGCGGCCTGCACGTTCGCCGTGGCAGCCGTCGTCGCGACCAGTGCCGCCGCGCAGAATTTCAGAAGCAGGTTTCTCATGATCGGAATTGTCTCGAATGGTTTGAGTTCGAATGAGGCGCAGCGACGCAACGACCTGGCGGCGCAACGGCACACATCAATGTGCCGGCGTCAGCGTCGGTGCGCGGCGGCGATACAGCGCAAACGTCGCGAGAAGCGCGCACGTCGCGGCAAAGCTCATCCAGTAGCCGGGCGCGGCCTTGTCGCCAGTCATGTGAATGAGCGCTGTCGAGATGGCCGGCGTGAAGCCGCCGAACACCGCCGTCGCGAGACTATAGGCAAGCGAGAAGCCCGCGACCCGCACCTGCACCGGCATCACTTCCGTGAGTGCGACGATCATCGCGCCGTTGTACATGCCGTACATGAACGACAGCCAGAGCAGCACCAGCAGCATGTTGACGAAGCTCGGGGCGTGCGCGAGCAGTGACAGCGCCGGGTAGGCCGTGGCAATGGCGAGCAGCGTCATGCCGACGAGCAGCGGCCGGCGGCCGATCCTGTCGGAAAGGGCTCCGCCAACAGGAAGCCACACGAAGTTCGACACGGCGACACACAGCGTGACCAGCAGACTGTCCGCGGTGCTCAAGTGCAGGACGGTCTTGCCGAAAGTCGGCGCGTACACCGTGATGAGATAGAAGCTCGCGGTGGTCATCGCGACCAGCATCATGCCCGCGATCACCACGGCCCAGTTCTGCCCCAGCGTGCGGAACACTTCGCCCATGCCCGGGCGATGCCGGCGCGCCTTGAACTCCTGCGTTTCCTCCAGGTTTCGACGCAGCATGAAGATGAACGGCACGATCATGCATCCGACGAAGAACGGAACGCGCCAGCCCCAGGCTGCAATGGCGGACGCGTCGAGCCACTGGTTGAGCGCGAAGCCGAGGCCCGCGGCGACGACAATCGCCACCTGCTGGCTCGCTGACTGCCAGCTTGTGAAGAAGCCCTTGTGGCCGGGCGTCGCCATCTCGGCGAGATACACCGACACGCCGCCCAGCTCGGCGCCTGCCGAAAAGCCTTGCAGCAGCCGGCCAACCAGCACGAGCGCGGGCGCCAGAAGGCCGATTGTCGAGTAGCCCGGTACAAACGCAATCAGAATCGTGCCGCTCGCCATGATGGAGAGCGTGACGATCAGGCCCTTGCGGCGGCCCACGTCGTCGATGTACGCGCCGAGCACGATCGCGCCCAGCGGCCGCATCAGGAAACCGGCGCCGAACACCGCGAAGGTCATCATCAACGAGGCGAATTCGCTGCCGGCCGGAAAAAAGACGCCGGCAATCTGCGTCGCGTAGAAACCAAACAGAAAGAAATCGAACTGCTCGAGGAAATTCCCGGCGGTCACGCGGAAAACCGCCGCGGCCTTGGACTGTCCGGGCGCAAGAGTGGAAGGCGAGGGGTGCATCGATGTGTCTCCTGAAATCCTGCAACATGCGGTGGTCCGCACTTTGCCGTTTCAGGAATGATGTCCTGCCGCGGGTAAAACGATAAGTGCAATTTTTCGAACGATTGATGTCATCTGGTTATCAATCATGGGCGCCTGGCGCGCCGCCCGCCGGGTTGTCCGCGCCGATCTGCGGAACCGGCTGCCCGCCCCTGTATCGCTCGACGAAACCGAGCAGCGCTTTGGTCTGGTAATGCCCGGCCAGTCGGCAAAGCATGTCCGCAAAAGGACGGTAGCGTTCGTCCAGTTCGCTCAGGTGCGCGGCATGGTGGGCGATGGCACGCATGTCGCCGAGTCGCGCCAGGTAGTGCAGTGCTTCCACCTCTTCTTGCGGCGGCGCGATCAACGCACCGGCAGAGGCATCGTCTATGTCTACAACGGATCCGTCCGCCGCGGCGGCGGGGCGCGTGTCCGACGCAGTGTCGCTCCACTCGAGATCCAGCAGGGCCGCGATCTGCGACAACAGAACCGTCAGGTCCACCGGTTTCGACAGAACGGCGTTCGCTCCCGCCGCCAGACTTTTCGCGGCATCGCTCCCGGAGGCGCCGGCTGACACCGCGACAATCGGCAGGCTGCCGAACTCCGGCATGGCTCGCAGGCGTCGCGTGGCTTCGAGCCCGTCCATGCCGGGCATCACCACGTCCATGAGAACGAGCGCCGGTTGCAGCGCGCTGGCTTTTTCCAGCGCTTCGAATCCGTTGCCCGCCTGGGCCATCTCGAAGCCGAGCGGCCCCAGCATGTCGACCACCACCTCGCGGTTCGCGGCTACGTCATCCACGACGAGAATTGTTTTGCGCGGGCCCTTGTAGCCGCTTGCCGTCCATTCCGGCCGAACGACGGTGGCGCCGGCCGGCACCACTGGCGCGTCCACCTCGAACGAGAACGTGCTGCCCGCGCCAGGGCGACTCTCGACGTGAATTTCGCCGCCCATCAGGCGCACGAACTGCCGGCTGATAGCGAGGCCCAGCCCCGTGCCGCCCATCTGGTGCTGCGCGTCGCTCACCTGCTCGAAAGGCCGGAAGACTGCCTCCAGATGTCCCTCGTCTATGCCGATGCCTGTGTCCTGCACGGTAAAACGCAGCCGCATTGGCGGCACCCAACCGACGCGCAGGCACACGCTGCCGTGCTCCGTGAATTTGATCGCGTTGGAGAGCAGGTTGAGCAGCACCTGGCGCAGCCGTTTTTCGTCGACCCGCACGGCCGCCGGCAGATCGGAAGCCCGTTCGCAGGAGAAGGCGAGGCCCTTTTCGGTTGCCTTGACCCGCATCGTCTCCGCGATGAAATGGATCAAGCCCTCGAGCACGACTTCGCCGAGGTGGATCTCCACTTTCCCGGCCTCGATTTTCGCCATATCCAGAATGTCGTTGATGATCGCGAGCAGGTGTTCGCCGCTGCGCTGGATCACCGCGATGCCGTCGGCCTGGCGTCGATCGAGGCTTTTATCGCGCTTCAGGATCTGCGCGTATCCGAGTATCCCGTTTAACGGCGTGCGCAACTCGTGGCTCATGTGCGCAAGGAAATCGCTCTTCGCCTGGTTGGCGGCGTCCGCATGCTCCTTGGCCACGGCGAGTTCGGCGGTGCGCTCGCGAATCATGTCTTCAAGGTGCTCGCGATGGCGCCGCAGTTCCTCTTCGGCTCGCTTCTGCTCGGTAATGTCGCGTGAGATGCCGAGCAGGAACTGCGGCTCGCCGCGCACGCCGGCAATCGGAATCTTTATGGTATGCACGAGTCGCGGTCCATGACGGGTGTGCACGGGCTCCTCCGGCACGTCGACGCGTTGCTGCGACTCCAGCACGTCGCGGTCCCTCAGCGCAAAAAATTGCGCCTCTTCTCGCGGAAACAGCTCGTGATCCGACTTGCCGATGAGTTCCTCGCGCCGGTAGCCGAGCAGTTGCTCTCCCGCCTTGTTGAAACGCACAAAGCGCAGCGTCGCCGCATCCTTGACGAAAATCATGTCCGGAATATTCTCGACGATGCTGTCGAGAAAGTGTTCGCTTGCCCGCGCAGCCTCCTCGGCATGCTGGCGTTCGGCGATCTCCGCCGTGCGGCCCGCAAGCGCCGTGCTGAGCTCGGCGGTGCGCTGCGCGACGCGCGCCTCGAGTTCTGCGTTCAGTTGCTTGAGCGCGTTCTCGGCCTGCCTGCGCTGGCGCCGGTCTTCTAGAAACTGCTCGACGGCGCGCGCCATATCGGCAATCTCGTCGCCGCCGCGAACCGGCACGCCGGCCTGGGTGCTGTCGACATCGCCATGCCGCAGGTAGTGACTGACCCGGCGCAGCCGCCCCACCACGCGGCGACCCAGCAACGCATGCGCGATCAGCCACGCCAGCAGCAGGCTCACTGCGACGCCGCCGCTCACCCACCGGCGCGTGCGGTCTGCGTCGTCGGCCAGATGCTGGACGGCCTGCCGGTAGTCGCGCGTGAAGTAATCCGCCTGCTCGCGCGCCGCGGCGGCCAGCGCGTCGGCCTGACGGCGCAGATCGGGCTCGAGGCTCCTGGATGACGCGCTGGACGCCGGCGCTGTCGTCGGCGAGCTGGCCGCGCTCAGCGCGCTCTCGCGCATCTGCGCTTCGATGTTGACCGTGTTGCGAAAGCGCTGGCTGGAGCGATGCAGCGCCAGCGCGTCGACACTGACGCCTTCGCTCGTGGTTCCGGAGGCGAGGCGATCTACCAGGCGATCGAAAGTAGCGAGTTCCTCGATCACGTGCCGATGAATGTCGCGCACCGTTTCCACAGTATTGCCGCTCGACAGCTGCAACGCCTGGCGTTCGATCAATAGCGTGAGCTGCGCCAGGTTGTGCGCGTCTTCCTGACGCGCGAGCCGCTCTTCCGCCAACTGGCGGATTGCGTGGGCCGAGCCGGCTAACGAGTAAATGGTCGTGGCGCCGACGGCCACCACCAGGGCCGCGAGGCAGGAGACCACCAGCGCGAATTGCGCGCCAAGCGATTGCGGAAGCGGAAGTTTCACGGGCGCCGCCAGATATGGCGGTAGATGTCGCGGTAGCCGTTGGCCGGGTCGTAGACCAGACGGTCGCCGCCGTCCTCCGCGACGTTTTCCGCCGTCACGAGATGCACCGGAACGACATAGCCCGTCACACTTTCTCCGGCAAGAAGCCGGTTCATTTCGTCGACCAGTTGCCAGCCGTGCAGATTCAGCGGCTCCGCCACGGTGCCCGTCTGGAAGGTGCCCGTGCGGATACGCAGGAACGCGGACTCGCTGCCGTCCCCCGCCGAGAGCATCGCCATCGCGCTGTTCGGCATGCCGGCCTGGGTCAGCACCGGAGCGGCGTAATCGAAGTAGATGTCGTTCACCGCGAGCGCATGAGTCCAGCGCTTGCCGTACCGCGCGAGCAACGCGTGTGTCGTGTCCGGCATCTGTTCCTGGCTGCGAGAAATAGGCACGTCGCGCACGTCGAGCAAAGTGCAGCCGCCGCACTCGCGCACGACGGCCGCCATTTGATCTGCCTTGGTCCGGGCAATGCGGAAATTCGAGTCAGTGAAGATCACCACTCCCGCACGTCCGCCTGACTGGACGATAGCCGCCAGCGCGGTGACGCGCGCGACTTCAAGTGGGTCTGTCGCGACGTTCATGGCGAGCGGCGTACCGGGCACCGGTCCCGCCTTGTCCGCGACATGCCAGCCGACTACCGGAATGTCGCGCTGGGCAAACGGCTGCAGTCCTGCCGACAGCGCACGGGCGTCGCCGCCCACCAGAACGAGCCCGTCAGGGTGGCTTGCCAGTGCATTTGCCAGCATCTTGAGTCGCAGGTCCGGCGTGCCGCCAGAATCGAAAATCTTGACGCTCCAGCCGATGACCTTCGCCGCCTCCAGCACGCCGTCGACCACGCCGACAATGCCGCCGTTGCGCAAGTCTTCGGTGACGACGGCAATGTGCTTGCCGGCCTGGGCGCGTGGCCCGTCGCGCGGCAAGTTCCAGGGAGCGCCGGATTGCGTCGCGGCATTGACGACGCGCTTTGCTTCACTCAGGTAATCGGTCGCGGCAAGCGTGACGGTGGGCGCCGCAACCGCCGGTGTGTCCTGCGCCGCAACAAACGAAAGCAGGCACGCGCATTCCCATGCCAGAAGCCAGCCCCTCATGCTGTTCCCCCAGGGCCTCGTCGGGGTTGAATGTCCGCCGTTGACGATGTACCCAGATGCCGCGCGCAGCCGCACGATGCGCATCTGATACTACACCGCTGTGGCTTTCGCATTGTGTCGTGCGCCAGTGCTCGCCGACCGTCAGGTAGTGCCGATCCGCCTCACCGACTGGCCGCTCGACGGGTGCGGCGCGTTGAGCGCATTGATGGCGTCGATCATGCCATCGCCGATGCTGCCGGTCAGTACGGCGCCGCTCATTGAGCCGCAGTCAGCACGCACGCAGCAGCGCCATGCCCACGGCGCGTTGAGCGGGCCGCCAGGTGCGCCGCAACCCCGTTCGGCCGCGCAACGGCTCCTCACTGTGCGGTCGAAGCAGCCGTATCCGACGCCCCCTTCGCATGTGCTCCGCTTTGTGGCATTCGCGTGGGCGCATTCGTCGACTTGCCGCCTTTCGACATGGAGCTCGAGCCGCCCGCACCGCCCGCGTTGGGCGGATTCATGCCTGCACCGCCCTGGCCTGCTCCATTCGCCCCATTCACGCCGGCCCCGCCTGCTCCAACACTCGTGCCGCCGCTGCCGCTACCGCCCCCGCCACCACCCGCGCCCTGTGCGAATGCCGTGCTGGCGAATGCCAGCACGCACGCAGAGCAAAACACTGCTTTCTGTACCGTCTTCATGGTTAGCTCCCTCGATAGAACAAACGCCGGCCCGCGTCTGCGCAGGCCGGCCAATCATCGTCAGATTTCAGATGTCGCCCGCAGGCAGGTCTTGCACGCCGCGCGTGGATGACCAGTACGGGTCGCGGTTGTAGTACTGATGGATGGTGGTGCCCCACGTCGCATCCGCCATTGAAGGCCAGTGATCCTTGTCGAAGCCCGGGTCGTCCTTGATGCGTTGGGCGTCGATGCTTACGCGAAAGCACTTCGCGTCGGTGTCCAGCGTGAGTGCATTCCAGGGTATCGCATGCAGGTTGGCGCCCATGCCGAGAAAGCCGCCCTCGGACAGCACCGCATAGGCAATCCTGCCGCTGCGTACGTCGAGCATGATGTCTGAAATCTTGCCGACGTCTTCTCCGTCCGATGAAATGACCTGCGTGTCGTCAAGGGTCGCCGCCGCCATGACCTCCGGCCCCGGGCCTTCGCCGACGCCACTGCCGACAATGTCCGCACCGCCCGCGCCCGATGCAGTGCCTTGCGGGTCTAATGTGCTCATGATGTCCTCCACGTTTAATAGGTGTGGACGTTGACCCGCAACGACTATGCCCGCGATGGCACAGCCGCGCCTGCCGGCGCGAGGCGCGCCCTTGAGCGCTATGGAGCGCCGGCGAGCGCAGTCGAGAAGAGACAATGCGAAGAGCGCGTAAAGATTTCTCGCGCTTCTAATGCGGCTACGCGGCGCGCAAGGCGCGCCGGCTAGACTCCACCGGCCGCGCTACAGCGCGACGCTTTCGAGCCGCGCCGCGAGAAACTCGACGAAAAGACGCGTGCGCGCTGGCAGGCGCCGCGTAGGCAGCCACAGCGCCTGCAGCGGCAATGGCGACAGCTCGTAGTCGGTCAGAATCAATTCCACGCGACGCTGCTGCACCAGTTCGCCAATCTGCCAGTACGCCGCCCGGCCGATGCCAAGACCGCTCGCCACCGCGTCATTGATGGCCGCCGTGCTGTTGCTCTCGAAGCGGCCCCGCACCTGTACCGCCTCCTCCACGCCGCGTTTGCTGCGGTAGCGCCACAGCGATGCCTCCGGCAAAGCGGAGCGGACCACGCAATCGTGCTGCTTCAGATCCGCGGGCCGCAGCGGACGCCCGCGCGCCTCAAGATAAGCAGGCGACGCGAACGTGACTCGTCGTATCGTGCCGAGCCGCCGGGCAATCAGATTGGAGTCAGGGGTTTCGCCAATGCGGATCGTGATGTCCGCACCGCTGGTTGCCGGGTCGTCGTACTCTTCGGACAAATCCAGCGACGCGGTGAGCTGCGGATAACGCGCGAGAAATGCCGCAAGCAGCGGCGCGATATAACGCGGCCCGAACAGCGTCGGCCCGCAGATACGCAAGCGCCCCGACACTGTGGTCGCGTACTCGGCGAGTTCGGCGCGCGCCATCGCCAGATCGGCGAGCACCTGCTTGACACGCGCATAGAACTGCTCGCCTGGCGTGGTCAGGCGGCATTGGCGCGTGGTGCGCGCGACCAGCAACGTGCCCGCCTCGCGCTCCAGTACCTGCAGCGAGCGGCTGACCGCCTGCAACGAGCGGTCGAGCCGCCGCGCCGCGCCGGTCAGGTTGCCTTCCTCGGCAATCGCGACAAAAACTTCCAGGTCGCGCAGCGATCCATTATCCATTTTTGCGGGAGAAAGAGTCATTTTTCCTCTCGATTATCTATCAAGTCCGCGCGAGTAGCATACGCAAGATCCACCTCACGGAGTCCCGCGCATGTCCCACAACGATCCGAGCCCTGCCGCTACTCATGCGCCCGCGTCGGTCAGCACACGCCCTTATGCGATCGCCGTCGGCATCGCGGTGCTGGGCTTGTATGCTTCGCAGGCGCTCGTGAACGATCTCGCCACCTCGGTCGGACTCGGCGCGTGGGCCAACATGGTGACCACGCTGACCTTGACCGGCTACGCCGCCGGGCTGCTTCTCCTCGTGCCGCTCGTCGACCTGTTGCCAAACCGGCGGCTCATTATCGCGACGCTCGCCGCGCAGGTGCTGTCGCTCGCCGTGCTTGCGGCTGCGCGCGATCCGGTGGCCTTCCTCGCCGCGTCGTTTTGCGTCGGCCTGACCTCGAGCGCGATCCAGATGCTCGTGCCGGTCGTTGCCTCGCAAGCGCCGGAGGCCGAGCGCGGCCGCGTGGTCGGCGACGTGATGAGCGGACTGATGGTCGGCGTGCTGCTGTCGCGGCCGGCGGCGAGCCTGATTGCCGGCGCCTTCGGATGGCGCAGCTACTATGCGATCGACGCCGCGGCGCTCGCCGCCATGTCCGCGTGGCTCTGGACGCATCTGCCCGAGCGGCGGCCGCTCCATCAAAGCTCGTACGGCGCGCTGCTCGGCTCGCTGCTGCACCTGGTCCGTGACGAACCGGTGCTGCGGCGCCGGGCGCTCTATCAAGGCTTGCTCATGGTGTCGTTCAACCTGTTCTGGACGAGTGTCGCCGTGAAGCTCGCGAGCGCGCCGCTGCGGCTCGGGCATCTCGGCATCGGCCTCTTTGCGCTGGCGGGTGCGGGCAGCACGATCATCGCGCCGGTCGCGGGACGCCTCGGCGACCGTGGGCTCGACCGGCGAGCCACGATCGCCTTTCACACGATCGTGGTGCTCGCGGCCGGCATCGGCTTGCTCGGCGGCAGCGACCGCCTGCCGCCCGCGGTATCGCTTGCGTTACTCGTGCTTGCAGCGCTGCTGCTCGATCTCGGCGTGATCGGCGATCAGGCAATGGGGCGGCGCGCGGTCAATCTGCTGAACCCGCAAGCGCGCGGCCGGGTGAACGGCCTGTTCACCGGACTGTTTTTTGTCGGCAGTGCAATCGGTGCGCTGCTTGCCGGCCCGGCGTGGGCGCTCGGCCACTGGACGGGCATCTGCATCACAGCGGCTGCATTCGCGCTCGCGGCCAACGTCCTGCATGTACGGCACACCACGCCATCTGCACGCTCGACGCAAGCGGGCGCGGTTGCCGACCCACGCGGCTGAAACCGCCCCTTCCCACTCACGGAAAAACCGATCATGGATGCAACGCGCTCTACCTTCCGCTATGAAACCGTCAACGTGGACGGTGTCGACATCTTCTATCGCGAGGCCGGTCCTAAAGACGCGCCCACCGTTCTGCTGTTGCACGGTTTTCCGTCGTCTTCGCGAATGTACGAACCGCTGATGCCGTTTCTCGCGCCAAAGCTGCATCTCGTCGCGCCGGACTATCCTGGCTTCGGCAATAGCGCGACACCCGCGCCCGAACGCTATGCGTACACGTTCGACAATCTCGCCCGTTCCATCGAGCAGTTCACTGACGCGTTGCATCTCGACCGCTACGTGCTCTTCATGGCGGACTACGGCGGCCCGGTAGGATTCCGCCTTGCGATGGCGCGCCCCGAGAAGGTGATGGGCATGGTGATCCAGAACGCCGTTGCGCACGAGGAAGGACTCGGGCCGCTGTGGGAAACGCGCAAGGCATTCTGGAAAGACCGTGCGCAGCATGAGGCAAGCTTGCGGGCCAACCTGGCCTCGCCGGATGCGTTAAAGCTGCGGCACGTAGGCACGAGTCACAATCAGCACCGCTACGATCCGGACAACTGGCGCGACGAAGAACATTTTCTCGCACGCCCCGGACAGGCAGCCATACAAACCGACCTCTTTTACGATTACCGCACGAATCTGCAATCGTATCCGCGCTGGCAGGCCTGGTTGCGCAAGCATCGGCCGCCCATGCTCGTGACCTGGGGCAAGTACGATCCGTCGTTCACGATAGGGGGCGCCCATGCGTATCAGCGCGATGTTCCGGATGCCGAAGTACATGTGCTCGAAGCAGGCCACTTCGCACTGGAAGAAGCAAGCGACGAGATCGCCGCATTGACGCTTGATTTCGTGCAGAGGGTGGCGGCTCGCTGAGTTACTCATGTGTGTCGCGTGGGTCTATCCGTTGCAGCGGTGGGGCCGTGACTATTGACTCGCAGTCCTCGATAAAAAAATTAATGTAGCGCTCGCTTTATTGTCCTTGTCAGATAGCTACCAGAGCACGCTTTTCTGACAGCCAAATAACGAGCCGCCCAGATGCGCACTGCGTTTACCGATACGGTCCAGCAGAGCTTCGCCACGCTCACGCCCACAGCCAAGCGCATTGCCGCTTACATGCTGGCGAATCTCGACCGACTCGGTCTTGAAACGGCGGACCAGATCGCGCAGCAAACAGGAACGAGCGGCATTTCGGTCGGGCGCTTTCTGCGCAGTGTCGGCTATCGCAATCTGGACGATTTGAAACGCGAGCTGCGCGGTACGTCAACGCGCCCGTGGTTCATCACGGACCGTCTCAAGGAATATCGCAGCGAGCGTCCCCTCGACGATTCGCAAAGTCCAGGCCGTCAACGGGCCGTACTCGCGCGGTCTTTGGAACTGGAAACAGAGGCGGTGCGCTATGTGTACGGCCTCGTAGAAAGCGAAGCGTTCGGCTGTGTGGCAGACCGCGTGGCCACTGCGGACGCGGTTTATATCGTCGGCATTCAGTCGACGCGTGGCATATCCAACGCATTCTTCAGCTACCTCGAATATTTGCGGCCACGTGTGTTCTACTCCGACGGCATGTCGGGTTCGTATGTGGATTCGCTGAACTCCGGGTTTGCATCGCCGTATCTGATAGTGACGGACACGCGCGCCTATTCGCGCATGGCACGCCGCTTTTGCGAAGCCGCGGCACAGCGCAGCATCGCGTTTGCACTCGTCACCGACATTTACTGCCCGTGGGCGCGCGACTTCAACTGCGACCTGTTGCAGGTGAAAACGGATGTCGGCCAGTTCTGGGACTCACTCGCGCCGCTCACCTGTCTTTTCAATCTGTTGCTGACCTCGATAGTCGAGCGCCTCGGCCCCGCCATCGACGAGCGCGTCGCCCGCAATCGCGAACTGCAGCACGAGCTCGATCAATTCGAATTCTGACCATGACCGACACCCCTCGCCTGATACACATTACGCAAGACACGCATCGCGTGGACATCGACCTTGTTTATGCAACGCCGCGCAACTTTACCGGTAAGCCGATCTATCGCGAAGCGCATTGCCTGCTGCTCGAGCCCGCCGAAGCCGCATTGCGCAAGGCCGTGGAGCTTGCTGACAGCATCGGCATGCGCCTGCGTATTTTCGACGCCTACCGGCCGCCGCAAGCGCAACAGGTGTTATGGGACTTCCTGCCGGACCCGACTTACATCGCCGAACTGGGCCGCGGCTCGAACCACAGCCGGGGCACGGCCGTCGATCTCACGCTGATCGACGGCGACGGCCGGGAACTGGACATGGGCACGGGTTTCGACGAGATGGTGAAAGCCTCTGAGCACTTCCACCACGGCCTGCCACAGCATGTGCAGCGCAACCGTCTGCTGTTGCTCGGCCTGATGCACGCAGCGGGATTTACGCACATTGCCAGCGAATGGTGGCACTACGAACTGCCCGGCTCGCGTGCGCTACCCGTGATCGACAACAGCGAAAGCGGCCCGTTGAAGTTGATGTGACCCGGCAGGTTTGCGGCTGTCCGTTTGCAGGTTCTCTTCCTTTAGATACGGAGCGAGTATGAATCTGGTTTTGCGCAATGCACTGGCAGCGGTCGCGGTGGCCAGCGCGCTGACATTTTCCGTCACCATGACAGGCAGCGCGCTCGCCGCGACGCCAAAAGACATGCTTGTGATTGCCACGACGCTCGACGAATTCTCTACGCTCGATCCCGGCGAAATCTACGAACTGGTGCCCGAAGAATACGCCGCGAACACCTACGACCGGCTGGTGCGCGTCGACCTGAAAGATCCGTCCAGATTCAATGGCGACGTCGCGCAATCCTGGACCGTGAGCCCCGACGGACTGACGTTCACCTTCAAGGTCGGTTCGGGCCTCAAGTTTCATTCCGGCAATCCGCTCACGGCGGACGACGTCGCGTGGTCGATACAGCGCTGTGTGCTGCTCGACAAGGGCGCGGCCGCCGTGCTGCAGGGAATCGGCCTCACTAAAGACAACGCGCTGCAGAAAGTCCGCAAGATCGACGACTCGACGGTGAGCATCACCACCGATCAGAAGTACGCGCCCACGTTCGTGCTCAATGTGCTCGGCGCGTGGCCGGCATCGGTGCTCGACAAGAAGCTGTTGATGTCGCACCAGAAAGGCAATGACTTCGGCAACGAATGGCTGCGCACCAACGAAGCGGGCTCGGGTGCGTACAAGCTCGTCAAATGGACCGCTAACGACAGCATCATTCTGCAGAAGTACGACGATTACCGCATGCCGCTTGCAATGAAGCGCATCGTGCTGCGCCACGTTCCCGAAGCGTCGAGCCAGCGCCTGCTGCTGGAAAACGGCGACGCGGACGTGGCGCGCAACCTGAGCCCCGACGATCTCGCTGCATTGACGAAGTCCAACAAGGCACACGTCACGGCCGTGCCGCAAGCCACGCTGCTGTATCTCGGTCTGAACGTGAAGAATCCGAATCTCGCGAAGCCTGAAGTGCAGGAAGCGATGAAGTGGCTGATCGATTACAAGGGCATTCAGACGAACGTCGCGAAGACCACCTATCAGGTGCATCAGACTTTCTTGCCGGAGGGCTTTCTCGGCGCGCTCAACAGCAACCCGTATCACCAGGACGTTGCAAAGGCGAAAGCGCTGCTTGCCAAGGCCGGTTTGCCCAACGGCTTCAACGTGACGATGGACGTGCGCAGCGCGTATCCGTACAACGAAATCGCGCAAGCCGTGCAAGCGAACCTCGCGCAAGGCGGAATCAAGGTGGAGATCATCCCTGGCGATAACAAGCAGACGCTCGCCAAGTATCGCGCACGCCAGCATGACATTTATATCGGCGAATGGTCAGCCGACTATATCGACCCGCACAGCAACGCCCAAGGCTTTGCGTGGAACCCCGACAACTCGGACAAATCGTCGTACAAGATGCTGGCATGGCGCAATTCATGGGACATTTCCGGCCTGACGAAAGAATCCAATGCCGCGTTGGCCGAGTCGTCCACGACGAAACGCGCAGAGCTCTATCAGACCATGCAGAAAGAGATGCTCGCGCGCTCGCCGTTCGTCATCATGTTCCAGCAGGTTTCTCAGGTAGCCATGCGGCCGGGCGTGTCCGGGCTCGAAGTCGGGCCGATCAACGACCTCGTCTCGTATCTGCACGTGAAGAAGCAATAAGCGCCCTGCGGCGTCCACACCATGTCGACCACCATCACTCCAATCGACCGCATTCGCGCCGCCTCCGCGCGCCGTCCAGGCGTGCGCTGGACCCTGCGCGTGCTGCGCTGGGTGCTGACGCTTGCCGTCACGTTCACGGGCTTGCTGGCTGTGACGTTCGTAATTGGCCGCAAGGTGCCCATCGACCCTGTGCTCGCCGTCCTCGGCGATCGCGCCTCGGCGAGCGCCTACGCGGCGGCGCGAATCCAGCTCGGGCTCGACAAGCCGCTTGCCGAGCAGTTTCTTATTTATGTGAATGCGGTATTGCACGGTAACCTGGGGGTGTCGCTGCTGACCGCCAAGCCGGTACTGGACGATATCCGGCGCGTGTTTCCGGCCACGCTGGAACTGGCCACGCTCGCCACCATTGCCGGCGTGTGCGTCGGCGTGCCGTTAGGCGTGGTAGCCGCGACGCGTCATAACCGCTGGATCGATCACGTCGCACGTTTCGTGGGGCTGATCGGCAGTTCCGTGCCGGTGTTGTGGCTCGGTCTGATGGGCTTGCTGCTCTTCTATGCGAAGCTGCATTGGGTCTCGGGGCCCGGGCGCCTCGACCCGGTATTCGACGGCATGGTGGACGCGCGCACTGGCAGCCTGCTAGTCGATTCGCTCATAGCCGGCGAATGGGACGTGTTCTTCAATGCGCTCTCGCATGTCGCGCTGCCTGCCGCGATTCTCGGCTATTACTCGGTTGCGTACCTGAGTCGCATGACGCGCTCGTTCATGCTGGAACAACTGAACCAGGAGTACATCACGACGGCCCGCGCCAAGGGCGTTCCCGAGCGGCGAGTCGTGTGGGTACATGCTTTCGGCAATATCGCCGTGCCGCTGCTCACGGTGATCGCGCTCTCGTACAGCTTCCTGCTGGAAGGCTCGGTGCTCACTGAAATCGTATTCGCTTGGCCTGGCATCGGTTCGTATCTGACAGGGGCGCTGCTCAATGCGGACATGAACGCCGTGCTCGGCAGCACGCTTGTGATCGGCGCCACTTTCATCGCGTTGAATCTGCTCACGGACGCGCTCTATCGCGTGTTCGATCCTCGCGCCCGCTGATGCAACGGAGACTATCCACGTGCGTCATCCTCTTGAACATTCGACGCAGGACTGGCCGATGAATGCCCCACGCCTCACGTGGAAGCAATGGCTGCTCACGGACACGCCCGCCTCGCGCAAGCAGGCCGCGTTGGGTCTCGCCTATCGCCGCTGGCGGCGTTTCGCGGGCAACCCGCTATCCGTATTCGGTTTTGCGATCCTGATGGTGCTCGTGATCGTTGCAATAGTCGGACCGTGGATCGCGCCGCACGACCCCCTGCGCCAGGTGCTCTCAGACCGGCTGCTGCCGCCGGGTTCAACGTCGCATTGGCTCGGCACCGACCAGCTTGGGCGCGACATTCTCTCGCGCATCATCTATGGCTCGCGGCTCACTTTATCCATAGCAATACTGGTGGTCGTAGTGGTGGTGCCCATCGGGCTCATGATCGGCACCACGGCGGGCTTCTTCGGCGGCTGGGTCGACAACGTGCTGATGCGCATCACGGACATCGCGCTGGCGTTTCCGAAGATCGTGCTCGCGCTCGCCTTCGCTGCGGCGCTCGGGCCCGGCGTGATCAATGCAGTGATCGCCATTTCCATCACCGCGTGGCCTGCGTATGCGCGGCTCGCGCGTGCCGAAACCTTGAGGCTCGTGCAGGCCGACTTCATTCAGGTTGCGCGCCTGCAAGGCGCATCGAATCTGCGCGTTCTGCTGCGCTATGTGATGCCGCTATGCATGTCGTCTGTAATCGTGCGCGCGACGCTCGACATGGCCGGCATCATTCTGACTGTTGCCGGTCTCGGCTTCCTCGGGCTCGGCGCACAACCGCCCAGCCCTGAATGGGGCTTCATGGTGGCTTCCGGCCGCAATGTGCTGCTCGATTCATGGTGGGTCGCCACGCTCCCTGGCTTCGCGATCCTGCTCGTGAGCCTTGCGTTCAACCTGCTGGGTGACGGACTGCGCGACGTGTTCGATCCTCGTCATGGAGACTGACATGCGCAACGACGAAGCGAACCCTCCACTGTGCGAAATCGACGATCTGCGGATTGCCTTTCGTACGCACGACGGCACGCTGAACGAAGCGGTGCGAGGCGTGTCGCTGACCTTGAGGAAAGGCGAGCGGCTTGGCATAGTCGGCGAATCGGGTTCCGGCAAATCGCTCACGGGCCGCGCGCTGCTCGGTCTGTTGCCGCCTGCAGCGCATTGCACGGCCAACGCGCTGCGCTTTAACGGCCATGATCTGCTCGCCATGCCCGCCGCACGCCGCCGGCGCTTTTGCGGTTCGCAGATGGGAATGGTGCTGCAGGACCCGAAGTATTCGCTCAACCCGGTCATGACCGTCGAACAGCAGATGCGCGAAGCGTTCGCATTGCATGAGCCGAAGCTGAGCCGTCGCGCACTGCGGGAGAAGGTCGTGGCGGCGCTCGAGTCCGTGCATATTCGCAATCCTGAACGGGTTGCACGCTCGTATCCGCATGAGTTATCGGGCGGCATGGGGCAGCGCGTGATGATCGCGATGATGGTCTCGACGGGTCCAAGCCTCCTGATCGCCGACGAACCGACGAGCGCGCTCGATGTGCTGGTCTCCATGCAGGTGCTGACCGTGCTCGACGAACTGATCGACAAGCATCAGACCGGCCTCATCTTCATCAGCCACGATCTGCCGCTCGTCATGTCGTTCTGTGACCGTGTGGTCGTGATGTATGCCGGGCGCGTCGTCGAGACCTGCGCGGCGCGCGATCTGGTCAATGCGCAACACCCGTACACGCGCGGGCTGCTCGCCGCCAATCCGCCGCTGACAGACCCGCCTGAGGAATTGCCTGTGCTGTCGCGCGATTCCGCGTGGCTTGGCGACCTGCCCGTGCGGCCAGGAGCACCGTCATGATCCGCATCGACGCACTGACGGTGCGCTTCAGGACGGCAGCGGGGCTCGTGGATGCCGTGCGCGCCGCAAGCTTTCATGTCGCGACTGGCGAGGTGTTCGGTCTGGTCGGCGAATCCGGCTCCGGCAAGTCGACGATTCTTCGCGCGTTAAGCGGACTGGCGCCGGTTGCCGAAGGGTCCGTGCACATCGCCGCCGCAGCGGATCGCGACGCGCGCAGTCGCCATGTGCAGATGGTCTTTCAGGACCCGTATGGTTCGCTGCATCCGCGCTTTACGGTCGACAAGACGCTGCGCGAACCGCTGCATATCAACGCAATCGGCGACGAGGAAACGCGCATTGTGAATGCGCTGCGTGAGGTGGGACTCGATCCGTCGTATCGTTTTCGCTATCCGCATCAACTATCGGGCGGACAACGACAGCGGGTGGCAATTGCACGCGCGTTGATCGTCGAGCCGCGCGTTCTGCTGCTGGACGAACCGACATCCGCGCTCGACGTCTCGGTGCAGGCCGAAATTCTCAACCTGCTGAAACGGCTGCATCGCGAGCGCAATCTGACGATGATTCTCGTCAGTCACAATCTCGCGGTGGTCGGTTTTTTGTGCTCGCGCGTGGCAATCATGCGCAACGGCGAGATCGTTGAAGAGCTGCCGATCGAAAAGGTACGCGCGCAACAGGTGGCGAGCGAATACTCGCGCAAGCTGTTGCTCGCGACAGGCGGTTATCAGCGCAAGGCCGCGGAAGTGTTTGGGGTGGACGCGTCGCTATGAAGAGAGTCGCCTCCATACCGCCGTGGCTCGAATCGCCGGCAAGCTTCTACGGCTGCCGCCCGGGCGCCACGCTGCCCGGAGGCCGGCGGTTGTCTGGCTGCGGCTGCGGCTGCGTGGACCACCTGTCCGCGCCTGGCTGCTGGCGTTTGGTGTTGTCGTCCGCCTGGTTCTTTTTTGTGGGTGCGGCCGGCGCCGTACGATTCAAGGTCTGCAACTGCAGCAACTTCAGCAGGCGATCATCCGCGGCTGCATTGCTCATACCCGCCAGGCAGCTTGCGCAAACCAGGCCAAGCCTCGCTAGCGATCGAATTCTCGTAGTCATCAACGTCTCCCTGCGAGTGCAAACCGCGAGGCGTCTCGCATGACGCCACCGGGTCCGTCCCCGCATGTCTGGCCGCGCGATCAGCGCCCGCCGGTAGACGAAATGCTGCTGAAGTGCGCTCTTTCATAGTACTCCGGCGGCTCGATGGGTGTGCTTCGTCACGCGAAAAACCGCTGGCGTGATGAATGTGAGGCGTCGGCGCACAGCCGTCGGTATGTCGCCGCTGCGCACTGCGGGTCGCGAAAACGATCGGCGCGCCGACGCAATGCGACCGGCTCTTGCCGCCGTGCGCCGCAGGCGGTGTTTGTCCTGATTGCTACGGTTTACCTTGCCGTGCCGTAATGTGGAGTCCGTCTACCAATGAGGAGCCCAACGTAGTCGATGCGAACAAGAGCCGTGCACCGGCCGCCGCCTCGCCGCAGGAAGTAGCAAAAAAACATGCAGCGAGCGGGCATGACCGGCATGCACGCCATTGCAGTGACCCGATGCCTGACGACAAAGGAAACAACATGCGTTTTGCGAAGACTTTCACCCCTATCGCCGTTGCAGTTGGAGCACTTCTCGCAGTTGCACCGCTCGCCTCTCGCGCGGAGACAGTCGTAAAAATCGGCTTTGCCACTCCGCTCACCGGACCCAATGCCAGTTACGGAAAAGACCTGCAAAACGGCGTAAAAATGGCGCTCGACGACGCCAAGGCGCAAGGCATCAAGATCAACGGTGAGCCGGTGTCGTTCAAGCTCATCTCCGAAGACGACCAGGCGGACCCGCGCGTCGGCGTACAGGTCGCGCAAAAGCTGGTGGACGAAGGCGTGTCGGTCGTGGTCGGCCACTTCAACTCGGGAACGACTATTCCCGCATCCGACCTTTACGAAAAAGCGGGTCTGCCCGTTATCGACCCTGCCGCCACGAATCCGGTCATCAGCAGCCGCGGCTACAAGAACGTCTTCATGGTGATTTCAAGCGACGCGCAAAACGCCGGCACCGCGGGCACCTATGCGGTCACCACGACGAAAGCCAAGCGCATCGCCGTGATCGACGACCGCACCGCGTTTGGTCAGGGCGAAGCCGATGAGTTCGTGAAGGCCGTGAAGGCGAGCGGTGGCGACATCATCGATCGCGAATACACGACGAATCAGGCGACCGACTTCAAGACACAACTCACGAACCTCAAGAGCAAGAACCCTGATCTGATTTTCGTGGGTGCGCTGAATCCGCAGGCGGCCGGCATTATCAAGCAGATGAACCAGCTTGGGCTGAAAGCGCAATTCGTGGGCGGCGGCGGCGTGAAGGACATCGACTTCATCAAGCTCGCGGGCAGCGTAGCCGAAGGCGCGATGGCATGGGAATACGGCCGTCCGCTCGACAGCACTCCCGTAGGCGCCAAGTTCGCCGAGCGCTTCAAGCAGAAGTTCGGCCAGGACGTGCTCTCGTATGCGCCGTTCGGCTACGACGCGGCGTGGACCGCCATCAAGGCTATGCAGGCAGCCAATTCGACCAAGCCGGACGACTATCGTCCGAAGCTGCAAAGCATCAGCTTCGACGGCATCACCGGGCATATCGAATTCAATGCGAACGGCTCGCTGAAGCACGGTTCGTCCACCGCGTATCAGGTGAAGAACGGCCAGTGGGTGACCGTGAAGACAGTAAGCGGGCTTTGATTGCAGGGCGCCTCGGTGCGGCACGCCGGATGACAGGCATGCTTACCGTGGCGCCTGTGCGCACTCTGTCTCGTACCAGACATTTACCTGCCGCTGTGCCGCTTCGAGGTCCGCCGGGTAGTACGGATCGAAGCGCCATTCAGGATGGTAGCCCGCCATTCTGAGCGCCGCCAGCTCGCTCATGCTGCGCTCGCGCGTGACGGGCGCCTTGTTTCTGATGTCGGTGAGGTCGCGGCATTGCGTGGCACTCAGATGTGCTTGCGGACCTCGCTGCATGCCGCCGGTCACGCCGGTCATACAGCCGGCGAGCAATAGTGTCAGCGCGGCAAGAATCGGCTTCGCCTTCGTCGCAATTGTCATTTGGGACCTCGCCTCGTTCGGGAGGAACTGCCGTTTTCGGGGTTGGGGCTGCGATGCTTTTATATACGCGGGATGCCGCGAGGTTTTGTGTCGCTTCCTTCGCTGTAGCGGCGCAATTTTTGCGCCTGGTGAGATGGACTGTTGCACAGGGACCGTTGCGAGGCCACGGCTAATCGACACCCACCGTGGCCCGGCAACGCCTTACTGCTTCGACAATTGCCCGTATGCGATCACCGAGTTATCCGTCGCCTTGATCAGATAGACGATGGTCCGTTGGTACAACGTCGTGCTGCCGCTGACAGGCAGGAACGTAATCGCCGCATTGCCGCTGTACGTCACACCGGCAGCCAGCGTGCAGGTGCTCGTCGTGCCGGTCGTCGTCATCGTGTACAGGTTCTTGTTCGAGCCAGGCGTGGTCAACGTCAGCGTGCCGGTGACCCCGCAGCCGAGAATGTTGCCGGTGAAGTTGCCCGCGCCATCCACGGTGAGCGACGTTGAGTTTTGCGCCCAGGTGCCGGTGACGCTCGACTGCGTCACCGCTAGCGCGTTCGCCGGATCATAATTCAGCGCGAGGTTCACGGTCGTACCGTTGGCCACATAGCTGCCGGTCAAGGTCTGATTCGCCGTGTACGTGCCGCTTCCCGCCGTGGCCGGATAGCGTATGTTGCTGCGGGTCTCGAAGCCGCTCGTCAAAGTCCAGTTCGGCGCAGCGGTCGTGGCGGCACCGAAGAACGTCGACGTGACAAACGAAAACAGGCCGGTCACGTACGATATGTTGTTCGTGGGATCGATCATGGCTGTCGTGCGCGACGACGAAGACGCGGGTTCCGTCCAGATCCCTTCAAATCCATTGCCCGTAGCAGCAGTCGACCCCGCCTGCGGCGTAGCCAGACTTGGCAGCGCCTCGCCTGTCTCGACCGGCGTAGATGCAGGGGCCGGGGCGCTGGCGCTCGTCGCCGGTGCAGCGGCTTGAGAGGTTGGCGCAGTGTCGCCGCCGCCGCCCCCGCCGCATGCGGCAAGCGCGAATGAACCCAGTAACGACATGATCAAAGGTAGTTTTTCTTTCATTTTCATTATGTAGTCAGGTTTGCGGACAGTTAATCCACAAAACGGTTTTCAACTCTCGATAGCCCCGCGCAGAATTGCGCACTGGCTTAAACGGCAGCAGAGCGAAAATCTTTAGAGTCGAAAGACGGAATATCTTTGATCAATGCAAACTTCTTACTGGAGCACACCTTGGGTCTTTGAAAGGCTAAATGCAATCCGCATAGCAGACTGCCGCCGCAAGCTTGCTGCTAGCCGTTTCACCGCGAATCGCATTCAACCCGCTTTGTCTCGACTACGACTCAAACCCATGAAATCGCGCAAAGCCCTCAACCTCCTCCCGGCCTGTGCGCAAGCGGCTCACAGGCGCATTACAGTCAGAAACCCCCAAACTCAAGCCACACACCACTTCGTAATTTGAAAGAAGCCCCAGTTGCTCCGCTATAACGTTCTGAAATCGCACGAACGACACCTGAGGACATGTATCCAGCCCCACTGCTCGCGCCGCCACCATAATGCTTTGAATAAACATGCCGTAGTCAAGCCAACTGAACTTTGTCAGTGTTGAATCAATTGAAAAGATCAGGCCCACTGGTGCGTCAAAGAAATCGAAGTTTCTCGCTGTCACGCGCGCACGCTGTGCCAGGTCCTGTTTCTGCACGCCGAGTGCACCGTAATAGGCAGCGCCGAACGCTTCCTGGCGTGTTCGCATGGCTTCGGGCAACGGCTCGGGCATATGCCGGAGCGGCGGATGCCGGTCTTCGTCATGCGCGACTCTTAACGCCGCGCTAAGAGCGGACTTGGCGCGCCCTGCGAGCACATCGACTCGCCAGGGCTGCGTATTCGAATTGCTCGGAGCATAGCGCGCCACGTCGAGAATCTGCTCGATGACATCACGGGAAACCTCATCGGATTTGAAAGCGCGGACGGCCCGGCGCGATCGTATGGCCGCGTCGACAACGCGTGCGTCGGGATGAGTCTTACGGTCGATTTTCATAGCTCAACGAAGATTGCTAAAGCGCCACAAACAGCGCGCCAAAATCAGAGCGCGGCAAGTGCGCATCTGTACCTGGCATCGCAACTCAACGAAGCGTTGCGATCCCTCAAACTTATGTCATGTCGTGATCTGTGGCTCAGAATGTGTGCCGCACGCCCATCATTGCGCCCATCTGTCCCATGCCTTGCGCAGGCGTCGTCCCGCCGCCGCCAGCGCTGACGGAATAGCGCGCGTGCGGGCTGTTCCACAGATAAGCCACGTTCCCATACACCGCTGTCCTTTTTGACAGGAAGTAGGTCGCGCGCAGACTGGCCAGGGTCGCGCGAGCGTCATGCTGCCGGACCACCACGCGATACGCCTCGCCGTCGAGCGCGAACGTGGGCGTCACGTAGTACTGCGCGCCGACGAAGAAGAGATTCGAGCGAACGTCCCCGCCAGGTACTTTGGATTGCACGCGCCGGCCTAGCCATCCAGCGCCGAGCTTCACGCCGGCCACGTTTACGTAGCCATTGGCCTGGACACGCGCGTCCTTGTCGCTGCCCGACGAGGTGCGCAAAGGCGCTACGCCGTCAAAGAAGTTCGCGGCCGCATTGGCGCCGCCGCGCTGTTCGTCGTAGGCACTGGCCACGCCGAAATAGGTGCCGTCGTACTTGAGCATCGCGCTCCATTGGCGGCACTGGTTGACATCTCCGGGCACCTGGCCCGCACAAGTGCCCTGGCCCGGCGAATTACCGGTTCCCGCACCGTCACGACCAAACGACCACGACGCGCCTATCGTGACGCCGTAGAACTTGCCCTTGTAGACGATGGTGTTGTCGCTTCTCGCGTTCGGCACATAGGCGTCGAGCGCGCCGATGCCATAGATGTCGGGCCCGAGAATGTCGGCGTCCGACATCGCCCAATAAGTCATTGTGTACTGACGGCCGAAGCTCAGCGCGCCCCACGGCCCTTCCAGTCCAACCCATGCCTGTCGGCCGAATAGCCGGCCGCCTTGCCCCGAATCGCCGGCACGCGGATTGAAGCCGCTTTCCAGCACGAAGTTCGTTCTGAGCGTGCCGCCCAACGCTTCGACACCACGCATTCCCCAACGCGACGGCAGTTCGCCGGTGATACCCGGCATGCGCACCAGATGTCCTCCGGCCGCATTCGCGTGAGACACGTATTCGATGCCTGTGTCGAGCACGCCATAAAGTGTGACGCTGCTTTGTGCAAATGCGGAGACGCTGACAAACCCCGCAGCACATGCCGCCCACCTGCCATATCTCATGAAGCCTCCGTGTTTACGACCCATTGGTTACAGCGACGAAGCGGGTCGTCATGAATGCATGGCGGCGAGGTTAAGATCGGTCGATAAACGCGACAACAGGGAAATCCCGCAAGCAGCAACCGGCTCGCGAGGAAAACAAAAAGTACCGCAGGCATTTCCTGCTCAGACTTCACGCGACGAGTCGCTGATTTATTTCGGCAATCTAAGTCAGTTAGAAATGCTTCCTCGAAACCGCACTACTTCTTTCGTGAGCTGGCGAAGCTCGCCGGGCATTGAAATCTGTTCAACTTGGTATTGCAGAACATTCGCTTCTTGCACGAACCGCGCTATGGCATCTTGAACACGGTCACGCAATTCAAAGGAGTTTCGAATGTCGCAAACCGAGGCGTTAAGCAGCAAGGATCAACTGGTCGCGCGCTGTCTGCCGTTTCTCGAAGAAGTCAAAGACATGACGACCGGCACGGAAGTCGAGCGATGGCTGAACGAGCGGTATGGCGTAACGAGCGATCTCTACCAGGACCTCGCGCGGCTTATCAAGATCGGCGTGAAAGAAGGCTGGGCCGCCGACGTCGAAATAGCGGGCCCGAAATACCGGCGCGCGCGCCTCGTCGCGCCCTGCGCCGAGACGTTCTTCTTCAGCATCACCGCTGTGCTGATGGACAGCACGGGAAACGCGCAAAACAATCCGGAAGACAGCTTCCGTGGCGACTATCACGCACATCCCTACGGCGAGTTCAATATGGTCGTGCCACTCGACGAAGGCGCCGCGCTGGCAGGCCCGAACGGCTGGTGCCACGGCGGCTGGACAGCGCCCGCGCCCGGAAGTCATCACTATCCGGAGGCAAAAGGCGGCGCGGTCATCGCGCTGTTTTTCCTGCCTGCCGGGCGCATTGCTTACGACATCCACCCTGAGTGAACATGAAACAAGGCGAGCCATTTAGGGGGCTCGCCTGCCCGTCCTCACTGACCATTCTGATCGTTATACATGGCGATCCGAATCAACTGGCTCTGACCTGCCGAGCCACATCGGCAAGCTGTTCTCGCAGCCACTGTAGCGCAGGGTCAGCGTCATTGCGTTCATGCCATACGGCGCGCACGGTCACATTGGGGCATGCATAAGGCGTGGCGCGCATTGTGAGCTCGCCGTGGCGCTCCAGTTCGCGCGCCAACGGCGAAGGAACCAGGGCGAGCATCTCGCTATGACGCAACAATGCGGGAATGGCGAGAGAGTGCGCCACCGACACGCGTAAGCGCGGCATCTCAGGCGCGTTGGCGAACGCACGGTTGATGGCGTCACGATCAAACATCTCCGATTGCCGTGCAAGGCCACGTTCGAGAATGAAGCCGCTCACCGCGCCCTCTTCCGCGCCGCCCTGCGAGACCGCCACGAGTGGGTAAGCCAGCAGGTCTGCTTGAGTAAGCGGGCGGCCCGCGAGGGGATGATCGCGATTCAGGAGCAGCGCGTCGGTCTGCTCCCACAGCGTCATCGAACGAAAACGCAGCGGCACGTCGGCGAAGATACCGATCGCAACGTCGATTCTGCCGACATCGATCTGTCCCGCGAGATCGAGCCGCGTGGAAGGCCGCACGACGAGACCGGCGAGCGGCGCTTCGGCAGACAGGCGCTGACTCAGGCGCCCCAACACGAGTGCCGTGATGTAGTCGTTGGCCGCCACGACAAACTTGCGTTGCGCGACGCGCGGATCGAACTCGTCCACGCCCAACGCGGCCCGAATCTGCTGCAATGCGCTGCGCACCTGCGCGGCCATGGCGAGCGCGCGGACGGTCGGCTCCATGCCTCTCGCGGTGCGCACGAACAGATCGTCGCCGACGACTTCACGCAGGCGGCCAAGCGCATGGCTGATCGCAGACTGGCTCAGGTTCAGACGCTTGCCGGCGAGCGCGAGATTGCGGTCTTCGAATATGGCGTCGAAAACACGCAGCAGGTTGAGGTCGATGCGGTTCGCGGAAACGGCCATCACGCCGCTCCCTGCGCGGCGCTAGCCTCGCGGCCGGCCAGTGCCTTGAGGTCGAACGCCGGGTCGTTAAGGTCGTCGATGGAAAGCCGCGCACCGCTCGCCAGTAGTTTGCGCGCCAGCATATGGTCCTGCGGCCTATCGACGCTATCGACCGCCACGAGGTTCTGGCCGCGAAAGTAGAACAGCGAGAACTTCGCTTCGTCTATAACCCCGCGTACCGCGAAGTCCGTGAAGCCCTTGCTCACGCCGGCCATCTGCAACTTCATATCGTATTGATCCGACCAGAACCACGGCACCGCGCGATAGGGTTGCGGGCGGCCAAGAATCGACGCGGCTGCCGTCTTCGCCATATCGTTTGCGTTCTGCACTGACTCGATGCGACAACGGTCGCTGTCCGCCTCGGCCCAATACGGCACGAAGGACGCGCAATCGCCCGCTGCGACGATCGCAGGATCGCTAGTGCGGGCGCACGCATCCACGACGATGCCGCCTGCCACCTGCAAGCCGCAGCCGGCCGCAAGCTCGGTATTCGGCAGCACACCAATGCCCACTATCACGAGATCGCAAGGCAGGCGGCAACCATCGTCGAGTTCGACCGCAACTGCGTCCGGCGTATCGTGCAGCGCCACCACCTTGCGGCCGCACGCGAACGACACGCCGCGGCTCTTGTGCACACGCTCCATGAAACCAGACAAGGTTGGCGACGCGACGCGGGCAAGCACACGCTGCTCGGTTTCCACCACCGTCACGTCGAGGCCCTTCAGCCGCAGCGACGCGGCCGCTTCAAGACCAATGTATCCGCCGCCAATCACCACCGCGCGCCGCGCCGTTTGTGCACGTTCGGCGAGGCGTCTTGCATCGCCGAGATCGCGCAGGTAATGAACCGCGTCGAGCGACGCGCCCGCGCAATCGAGCATGCGCGGCCGCGCGCCGGTGCTCAGCGCCAGGTGGTCGTAGGCTATCCGTGAGCCGTCGTGCAACTCGACCTGTTTGCGTTCGCGGTCGATGCGCACAGCACGCGTCGAGGGCATCCACTGAATCTGCAGTTCCGTGTAGAACGCCGGCGAGCGCAGCGGCAAGCGCTGCTCCGCGAAACTGCCTGTGAGAAAGCCCTTTGACAGCGGTGGACGTTGATAAGGCGCGTGCGGCTCATCGCCGATCAGCACGATATCGCCGTCAAAGCCCAATTCCCTTGCCGACGTCGCGATCTGCAGACCCGCATACGAGGCGCCGACAATCACGAGCTTGCGTTTCATGGTTTCATCCCTGTTTCGCGGGGATCTGCACAACCAGTCCGTTCATCGCCGGTGCGACGACGAGTTGGCAACTGAGCCGGCTCTCGGGACGGCGTTCCGCGGCCACGCCCTCCAGCAGTTCGCGTTCCGTATCGTCAGGCTCCGGCAACTCGGCGGTCGACGACGAATCGATATAGACGTGGCAGGTCGCGCACGACAGACATCCGCCGCATTCCGCGTCGATGCCGCGAACGTTGTTGTGAATCGCGGCTTCCATCACGCTGGTGCCGGCGGGGACGTCGATTTCACTGCGGCTCCCGTCGCGCAGAATGTAGGTGACGATAGGCATGGCATGTCTCCTTGATGATCGGGTCCGCCTAGAAGTTCTCGAAGTACTCGCGGTGTTCCCACTCGGTGACTTCGAGATTGAAGCGGCTGATCTCCGCCTCCTTGAGCTTGCAGAAGTAGTCGATAAAGGCGCTGCCGAAGCCCTCGCGCAAACACTCGTCTGCACGTAGTGCGTCGATCGCATCGCCCAGCGAGCGGGGCAGCAGTTCTGCCTGCGTTTCATAGGGCGTGTCCGCGGAAGGCGGCAACTCGAGCTTGCGGCGCAAACCGTCGAGCCCTGACAGCACCTGGGCGCCGAAGTACAGGTACGGGTTGGCCGTAGGCTCGCCGACGCGATTCTCGACGCGCGTGGCCGGGTCGTTCGGCCCGCCGAGCACGCGCAGCATTACACCGCGATTGTCGCGTCCCCAGATAGCGCGGTCGGGCGCATTCGAATAGGGGCGGTAGCGCCTGTAGCCGTTGATGGTCGGCGTGGACAGCGCAGTGGCTGCCTGCGCGTGAGCGAGCAGCCCCGCGAGGTATCGCTGGCCGGTAACGGAAAGTGGCGAAGCGGCGTCGGTCGGCATGAACGCGTTGGCACCGTCTTCAATCTGCATGAGCGACTGATGCAGATGCCATCCGCTCGACACCACATTGGGAATGCGCGGCCGGCACATGAAAGTCGCGTGATAGCCGTTGCGCTGGCAGATCTGTTTGACTGCACTGCGAAACAGGATCATGTCGTCCGCGCTTTTGATGCCCCTGGTCGGCGCAAACGTGAACTCGAACTGACTCGGGCCATACTCGACTTCGAGTGAGCGCACCGGTAATTCGAGGCCCTCTATGCCATGCCGCAACATCTCCATCACATGATCCACCGCGTCGTAGCGCAGTTCGGTCAGGTACTGATAGCCGTGTGACAGCAATTCGACGTCGGGCGGCAAGCCGGGTTGGCCCGAATGCTCGGGTTTCATGTTCGGGTTGATGCACTTGAAAACATGAAACTCCACCTCCAGGCCGCTGACAAACTCGAACCCCTGCTTTTCGATGCGTTCGAGCGCGCGGCGAAACAGGTGGCGCGTGCCGAAGGGCACCGGCCTGCCGTTCGGAAAGTACAGGTCGCACAACACCCAGCCCGTATGCGGCGCCCACGGCAGCACGCGAAACGTTTGCGGGTCCGCGACCATGAGCGTGTCGCACGCGCCCTGCATTTCCGGCATGTCGAATCCGCCGCCCGCTGTAAACACGGGGAATACGGTACGATGCGACGTATCTTTCGCAAGCAGCGTGCTCGTGAGCGTCACGCCGCATTCGAAAGCTTTGATCGCATCGGCGACCACAAGCGTCTTGCCGCGCAGGAGTCCGTGCTGATCGGGAAACGAGAATCGCACTACCTGTACGTCACTTTCCTTCAGACGCTCCAGAAGCTGTGCAAAGGCCGAGTGCTGCGCATCGGTCCACAGACCATGAGTCTTCACAAAAGACATAGCTCTCTCGCGCGGCAGCCGCCGCGCGCTCCGTTCCGGTTTGCGATATCGACTCAGGCCTTGGGCGCGGGCCACGGCGCCGCAGCGCGGCGATTCACGTCTGCCTGTTTCCAGTAGTCGTCCCAGCGCTCAGCCGGCGCGATGCCGTCAATGGAAGCCGGCCCGGTGAGATGCGCCGCTTCCTGTTCGCCGATCATCATCAAGGTCTTCTCGCCGGCTCGCGTCTTTTCGATTGCATCGACGAGCAGGCGCCGGTACGCCATGATCCCTTTGTCGGTCGTGCCGAGATGCTCACGCGTGCGGTCCTGAATGGGCCCTTGCGATTCCACCGCCCATTGATCGTGCACGTTGATGTCGAAGCCCATTCCGGTGTACGTCTCGGTCAGTTGCTCGTGGACGTTGAAGCCGTACTGATTGCGCTTGTTGCGGCGCGATGTGTAGTCGGGCAGTTCATAGAGTTCGAGCCGCTGCTCGCGCATCTGCTGCTTGTTGGTCGGCGCGCCGAAACTGGTGAAAATCGCGTACCAGTAGCAGTTTTCGTCGTCCACGGGCACGTGCCATTGTGTGATCGTCATCTCGGCGCTCATGGGAATCACAAAGGCCTGCGGGAACACGACATTCGTGACGCGCACGTGCGTGTGCTCGTCATCCAGCGGGCGTTTGGCGATGAGCCGAAGACCGTAGTCCGCCGGGCTGACGAGAATCTCCGGCGACTCGTATTCGCGCAAGACCTTGGTGATAGGCATATTCGAATCGGCCGACGCGCCGCGAAACTGCTTGCCGTAGCTCGCGCTCACATCCTCGTCTTCGAAGAAGCGATGCAGGAACGATGCATGGGCCGGATCGATGCCCACCTCCAGAGCCTGCAACCAGTTGCATTCGAACAGTCCCTTGAATGCGAAGGTGTACTCGTTGGGCGCCGCGAAGCAATCGAAGTTGGGAAATGCCGGCGGCTCGCCCGTGCCGATATAGGCGAAAAGAATGCCGCTGCGCTCGATCACCGGATAAGCGCTTTGACGAACCCTCTTGCACAGCGTGCTTCCCGCAGGCTCGCCTGGCGTTGACAGACACTGGCCGTTCACATCGAACAGCCAGCCGTGAAAGGCGCAACGCAAGCCGCCTGCTTCCAGCCGGCCTGCGGCGAGATCGGCACCGCGATGCGGGCAATCGCGGTCCAGCATGCCGTAGCGCCCTTCTTCGTCCCTGAACACGACGAAGTCCTGGCCCATCAGCCGCACGGCACGCACCGGCCGCACTTGGGGAAGCTCCTCTACGAGCGCGACCGGTTGCCAATAGTTGCGTAACAGCGCGCCTGCGGGCGTGCCCTTGCCGACGCGCGTGATCGCGTCGTTCTGCTCGGAACTCATCATGGCGTTGTCTCCTGGTATGGATTCAGATGACGATTCTCTGCATGCAGAGATGTCCTTTTGATGATGCAAAGGATAGGCGAATGAATTCATAGTCTCAAGTATTGCATACATCGCACCCCTCCCCGAAAGACCCGATAGCTGTCCAGTTACTTTCGCAAGCCATTGTTTTATATACATTTACAACGACATGTAGGGACTTTCCCGTACGTCGATCGCCTCAGTGCTTCCAGTTATCAAAGGCCGGATTGCATACAATGCAAGACAATTGATGTTCAAGACAGACATCGCAGGAGCTTCGCGAGCGCTCCGCTCAGCTACAATGAAAAGCACATGGCGTCCAACGCAGGACGCCAACCAGGCAACGGGAGAACAAAGATGGAGTCGCAGCAAGAGCGGGTGTTGGTCTATCTACGCGATCTGATACTGAAGGGCGAATTCGCGCCGGGCGAACGCCTTGGCGAAGTGGCGCTGGCGGAACGGCTGCAGGCGTCGCGCACCCCCGTTCGCCTCGCGCTGACCACGCTTGAGCAAGAGGGGCTCGTCGAGCCGTCGCCCGGCGGCGGCTACGTGATGCGGCGAATCACTGCGGCGGAAATTGCCGACGCCATTGCGGTACGCGGACACCTGGAAGGTATGGCGGCACGACTCGTCGCCGAACATGGCGTGCCGCGCCAGCTCTCGAACGGGTTGGCAGAATGCCTGCGCGCCGGCGACAAGCTGTTGGCGAAAACCGAGTTGAATCTCGACGACTACGCCGCCTATACCGACATGAACAATCGCTTTCACAAACTGGTGGTCGACGGCTCGGGCAATGCGGCGCTGATTCGCGCCATCGACATGAACAACCGCCTGCCGTTCGCCGCCGCTAGCGCGATGCTGCCGATGCAATCGGCCATCGAGGAAGGCCGCCAATGGCTTTTCATGGCGCATGAGCAGCATCACAGCCTGGTTCAGGCGATGGAGCGCGGCGAGGGTACGCGAGCGCTCGCGCTGGCCACCGAGCATGTGCAGATCGCGCAGAGAAACCTGGCCTACGCACTGGAGCGCCCGGAAGTTTGCATAAAGCTTGCGCCCGCGTTGCAGCTGGTGGCCGGCGCTACATTGTGAAAGCGCGGCGGTGACGGGCGGCGACTGTGCATCGTCGCCGCGCAAGTGGCGATGGGGCGACGGTTCCAGTCGACTACCGGTATGCGCCGCCGGATAAATGATCCAACGAGGAGCGACGGTATTTCGCCAGTCGCGGTGGACGCGTTAATGTACGAGCGCCGTAAAAGCGGACGCCGCAGTACAGGCGCACGCGCTACGTGCGCGAACGAGACTTCATCCACCAACAAACCTCTTTTATGGATTGTTTATGCTTATCAAGAATGTGGCGGTCAGCCTGCCTTCCAGAATCGTAACGAACGACGAAGTCACCGATATGATCCGGTTTCATTCAACCGGCTATGACGGCGACATCGACCGAGGCATACGCACCATCAAGACCCTGCTCGACAGAAGCGGTCTGGTGAACCGGCGCTGGTGCGACAGCCACGAGTCACCCATCGACCACGTTGCCATGGCCACCCGCAAGGCTCTGGCGGAGACCTATTTGCGGCCGGAACATATCGAGCTCTTTATTTATGTCGGTATCGGCAGGGGCTTTCTGGAGCCCGGCAATAGCCATATGATGGCCAGCACGCTCGGCTTCACCAATGCCGAATGCTTCGACGTAGTCGACGCATGCATGAGCTGGACAAGAGCCATGTCGATTATCGACAGTCTGTTCAAGTGCGGCCAGTACAGAAACGCCATGATCGTCAACGCCGAGTTCAATATGCTGGCTGGCGGCCCACTTTTCCCGGCGAACTTTGCGTTGAAAAATCAGGCGCAAATCGAATATACGCTGCCGTCCTTCACCATCGGCGAAGCGGCCACCGCCACGCTGCTCGTTGCGAAAGAGCCGGATAACTTCAGTTTTGCGTTTCGCGGAAAGCCCGAGGTGTCCGACCTGTGCACGATTCCCATTCCCGGCTATGAAGGGTTTTGCCATCCGTCCGAGCGAATTGGGAAAAACGGCGACATGCGTTTTACATCGTTTGGCCACGAGCTTCATAAGAATTCCGACGAACTCACCGCAGTCCTGGCTAAACTGCCGGTTCCGAAGAAAGATATCGACATTGTCTTTACCCATGCCTCCTCGAAAGCGGCGTGGCACGGCTATGGAGAAAAGGCGGGGATCCAGGACAAGATGTATCACATCTATCCGGAGACCGGAAACCTCGTGTCAGCCTCTATTCCCGCCGCAATTGCAATGGCGAAAGACAGCGGAGAACTGAAGCGCGGAGACAGAGTGCTGTGCTGGGTGGGCAGTGCCGGCATGTCGTTCAACGTCAGCAGCTTCAAGTTCTAAAGCTCACGTCAATCAAATTTAGAAGCGCGACATGAAAGCCATTTCAGGGGGCATCCGCTACCTTAACCGGATAGTGTCCGACGCCGCGAAGGTCTCCGACTACAGCGTATTGGCTGTGGGCCTGATCGGCACCATTGGACATCCGCTGTACTGGTTCTGGTGGACGTTTGTCGATCCCCAGCCGAACGAGAACCTGCTGATGCGTGTTTTCGGCACTGCCAGTTGCGCATTGCTGCTTTTGCGGCGCTTCTGGCCGGCTTCGGTAGTGCGCCTCCTGCCTTGGTATTACTTTGTAACGGTGGCGTACACGCTGCCGTTTTTCTTCACTTACTACCTGCTGGTCGGCCATTACTCGATGCTCTGGTCCATGGCCGAGCTGGGTATGGTCTTCTTCCTGATCGCGATCTTTCCGTCGTTCGTTGCGTTGTCACTGAATCTCGCCCTCGGCATCGGAGCTGCCGTGCTGTGCGCGCGCATTGTGGTTCCGCAAGCCGTCCATGTGGATACGCATCTGTTTCTCTACACCTATCTGCCCGTTTTTACGTTCGGCATTTTTGCAGGCATCACCTTCTCGTACAGCAATCTGAAAGGAATCGTCGCGCAGGCGCGCACGGGAGCGCTGCGCGCGCTGGCCGGCTCGATCGCTCATGAAATGCGCAATCCGCTCAGCCAGCTCAAGCATGTTCTGGATAGAGTGGAAGAGGTGCTGCCCGCAGCGATGGATCATCACGCGTCGCCCGCTGCGACGCAGCGCCGGACCGAGCTGCTGTACCGCCATCTGGCCCACGGCCAGCTTTCCATTGAGCGCGGTTTGCGCATCATCGCAATGACACTCGACGAAGTCAGCGCAAAAGCGATCCGCTCCGATCAGTTCACGTACGTCAGCGCGGCGGCGGCCACGCGCAAGGCGCTGGAGGAATACGGCTTTAGCGACCAGAACGAGCGCGCGCGAGTCAGACTCGTGGTGCTCGCGGACTTTACGTTCAAGGTCGACGAAACGGTCTACCTGTTCACGCTGTTCAATCTGATCAAGAACGCGCTTCATCATATTGCCGCGCATCCTGCCGCAACGCTCACGCTGACGGTAGACAATCAAACGGTGATCGTGCATGACACCGGACCGGGCATTGCTCCGGAGATGCTGCCGCATCTTTTCGAGCCGTTTCGCACGGCCAGCAATTCCGCCGGCACGGGGCTCGGGCTTGCTTACTGTCAGCGCGCGATGCGCGCATTTGGCGGCACCATCCGTTGCCGCTCCCAGGTCGGCCAGTTCACGCAGTTCACGCTGGAGTTTCCGCCCGTCTCCGATAGCGAGGTCGCGCGGCACGAGCAGGAAGTGTTCGAGCGCGCCGCCTCGCTCCTTAACGGCAAGCGTATTCTCATTGTCGACAACGATGCAGACCAGCGCGCGCGAACGCGGCGAGCGCTGTCGAAGGCGGGCGCGCAACCAGGCGAAGCAGCCGACGGCGAGGCGGCGCTCGCTGCGCTCAGCGAGCCCACGCCCTGGGATCTGGTGCTAATGGACATCAACATGCCGGCGCTGGACGGCTACACCGCAACCGAGCGGATTCGCGCGGATCGTCGCAATCCGAACTGCAACGCGATGATCGTCGCGTATACGGCGGAGCCCGCTAATGTGGCGCGCGTTCTCGCACGCCGCGCCGGCATGGATGAATATGTCAGCAAGTCGGCGAGCATTGCCGAGTTGATCGGCGTGCTGCACAAGCTCTTCGAGAGCGGTCATCGGCATGGTCGCAGCCAACATTTCGACGGCTTCGCAGGCAAAACGATTCTGCTCGCCGACGACGACACCTACAGCAGGCTCGTCGCCAAGGGCTATCTGGAGCGATTCGGCGCGACGGTCGTCGAAGCCGAGCACGGGCCGGCCGTGCTGGCCCGGCTGCAGGAAGGCGTGGCCATCGACGCCATCGTGATGGACATGAACATGCCGGGCATGGGCGGCGTGGAAACCACCGCGCTGATCCGCGCGCGCACCGACGCTTATGCGAGCTTGCCGATCATTGCGTTGACGAGCCAATCCGACATGGAGGCCGTGGAAAAGTGTTTCGCCGCCGGCATGAACGAAGTGATGACCAAACCGGCGCAGGTCGGTGCGCTATATGCGGCGCTGGCGCGGCAGTTCGCGCGCCAGCGACTTGAGCATGCGCGGGAAGATGGCGTGTCAGCGCACGAAGACGCGTTGCCCGCGGGCAAGCTCGCGTCGCTCAACGAAGGCCCGTTGCTTGACGACAAACATCTGCAGGAACTGGTTGCGCTCGACTTGCTGGACCAGACGTTCCTGAATGGCATCGAGCAGATTCGCGCGACGGTGGCCAGGCTCGCCACAAGCGTCGCGGCACGCGACTTCGACTCCACACGCGAAGCCTTGCACGTGCTGCTCGGCGTGAGCGGCAATATCGGTGCAAAAGCGCTGCATCAGTTCGTGCGGCAGATTTATCCGCGCGTATTGGAAGGCGAATGGCCCGCGGAAGCAGACTGGCTTGCGCGCATCTGTGCGCTGAGCGACCGTTCGGCACCCGCGCTGCAAACGTATTTTGCGTCCGCGAAGGCGACTGACAAGCAACGCAAGACAACGAGCGATTGATCGTTCTGCCAGACGCTATGCGCCGGCGCGCCGGTTATCGCGTGGCGCTTTTCAGCTTGCCTTTCGACTCACGGAGTCACCTATGACCGACACGATTACCGTTCGACGCATCCATGCCGACGAAGCAATGACCTATGTCGATTCACTCGCCGATCTACTGATCGACTGTGTGGAAGGCGGCGCATCGGTCAGCTTCATGTTGCCGATTTCGAAGCAGACCGCGCTGCAATTCTGGCAACACGTCGCCGATGGCGTGGCCCGCGACGAGCGCATCCTGCTCGTCGCCGAAGATTCCGCGGGCAAGCTTGCGGGCACCGTGCAACTCGTCATAGCCCAGCCCGAGAATCAGCCGCATCGCGCGGATGTCGCGAAGATGCTCGTGCACCGCAAAGCCAGACGCAGAGGCATCGCCGCGCGGCTCCTCGCGGCTGTCGACGAGGAAGCCCGACGCGCCGGCAAATCCGTACTCGTGCTCGACACTGTCACGGGCGGAGACGCGGAGCGGCTTTACGCGCGCGCGGGCTGGCAACGCGTGGGAGAAGTGCCCAACTATGCGCTGATGCCGGACGGCACGTTCTGCGGCACGACTTTCTTTCACAAGCAGCTTTTTGCCTGAGCTGAAGAATAGCTGGATAGCGAACGGTGTCACCGCTACCCAGCCAACGCATCAAACCCGGTGCTCTTGTTGCGCAACGCTTTAGGGTAGCTTGCCGAGGCACGCGCTGAGTTCATCTTTCGAAAACGCACGAAGCGTTTGGGTTTTGACATTCCCCGCTGAACCAAGTGCAAAACCGAACGACATGAAGCTCTGTTCATCGGGCGCCTCGACGACGGTGACAATGTCGTACTGCCCCATCGTCCAATAGATCTGCTTCATTTCACAGCCGAAGCTCCTGGCCATTTCCGCTGCCTGGCCGGCGCGCTGCGCGCTGTTTTTTATGTTGCGCATGCCCTGATCAGTAAATTGCGCAAGAACCACATAAGTCGCCATGACGTTTCCCCTTTCCCGTTGCTTGCCGGGGACCCGGACGCGCAGGACGGGCCTCCGGCGCGTAAGCCCAGTATAGGCAACGCATCTAGTGAAATATCGTCGTTCATTAGTCATCAGGTACACCAACCACTAGCCGTTTTGTCACAAATATGGTGTATGCCGCCCAGCAGCACAGGGAGACGGTACGGGCGGTTTCACACAAGTCTTTAAATACCCACAAAAGAATGAATAGCTTCGATACAACCATCGAGACGTACCTCTCGAACGTCCACTTTGGCTTCTTCGTCACCCATGCAATTCAGGCAATTGCAGACCTGTATACCTTCAAAGGTCTGCTGCTCATTCCGCTGTTGTGGTGCATGTGGTTTCAGTCAGACGAGCGCAGCACGTGGCGCCGCGAAATGGTCATCGCGACAATACTGAGCGGCATCCTCGCACTTTTCATGGGACGGGCGCTGACCCATTGGCTGCCGTTCAGAGTGCGCCCGGTCTACAGTTCCGAACTGCATCTGCAATTCGCGACCAGCGTGTCGAAAGACGCATTGCTGACATCGTGGAGCTCGTTCCCGAGCGACCACGCGATGCTGTGGATGGCCATTGCCACCGGCATCTTTCTTGTATGGCGAAGAATCGGCCTGCTGGCGCTCGCGTACACGGTGCTGTTCATCTGCGTTCCGCGGGCGTATCTCGGCTTTCACTATCCCACGGACCTGATCGTCGGCGCCGCAATTGGAATTGTCATCACGTACGTCATGACGCGCGAGGCCGTTCGTGCACGCACTTCAGCTGTGTTCTTGCGATGGGTCGAGCGCTACCCGGGGCCTTCCGCGATGCTGGCCTTCGTGCTGTGCCTCGAACTGGTCACCCAGTTCGACGAGCTGCGCAAGCTGGCAAGCAGGGTGCTCGCCCATATCTAACTTGCCGTACGCGCTTCATGTGCCGATGGAAACGAACAGCAACACCATCGGCGCCTTGGATGCGCCCGGAGTCGGCGCACGCAGGGGCACGCCGTAGGTGCAGCGAAAATCCACGAAGCGCGACCATTGAAAACGCACGCCTGCGCCCACGCTGACGAGCGACGCGTTTCCGGCCTCGACGGGCTGATCGATCCGGTTCCACACATGGCCGGCATCGACGAACACAAAAGGCTGCGCGGCCGCGCCGCTCGCGCCGAAGGGCAAGGCGGGCGCGCGCAATTCCGTCTGCACGTTCCAGCCGCGATCGGCCAGCACCACATACGGCTCGTAGCCGCGCACGCTGGACTCTCCGCCAAGGCCTATTTCCTCGCTCGGCAGCAAGGTATTGGGCGTCCACTGAAACGTGCCGCGCGCGTTTAACGTAAAGCCCCCGCCGAGTGCGAGCGCGCGCTGTGCGGCAATCTGCAGATACGCGTAGCGGGCAGTCGCGCCGTGCCGCGCGGCGTCGAACGCTGTGTCGCTGTTGGAGGCGTCGAGACCGCCCGGGCTTGCCACGAGCGTCGCCGACGCATGGGCGGCGCCCGCATCGCCCGGCTTGCTGAAATCGTACGTAAGCAGAAATTGATGCACGTGCGTGTTCGAGTTGAATACCTGAAAGCCGCCGAATTCCAGATCGTTGTTGCTGCGTTTGAAGTCATAACCCAACTGCACGAGCTGAGCGGTATCGCCTGTTGTCGGCAAACGCCAGTCGTAGCGAACGCTCATTTGCGCGGATATGCCGGTTTGCCCGTAACTGTCCGGCAGACGCGGCGTACTTTGCGCATAGACGCCGAACAGTTCGATGCTGTCGTGCCACGGCAGCGGCGCAATGTAGCTGAGCGCGTGGGCCATAAAGCGCGCGCGATTCGCCCGTCCTTCAATGTCGGGATTGCCGCTGAAGAAGTCGTTGCTCGCCGTGAACTGATACGCGACGTGCTGGTCGAGACCGAACAGGTTGCCGTAGTCGATGCCCGCGAAAAAGCGGTCGCGGCCGAGATCGCGCACACCCGCGTTGTCGTAGCCCGCGTTCACGCGCAACGGCAGACGGTCGTCGGTCTGCAGGATGACGTCGGTTGAATTCGCGGCTTCCCCTGGCGCGAAGACCGCATCCACGCGTCGATAGGGATTCGCGTTGAGCACCGCAAGACCCAGCGAAACGTCCGACTGCAGAATCGGGCCGCCGGCCTTGAGCGGCATTTCGCGCTTCAGCAGGTCGTCGGAGAAGTAGCGGTTGCCGCTCGTGCGCACCTCTTCGAGGCGAAACTCCGCCACTGCGATATGCACGACGCCCGAGCTCACGTCCTGCTCGGGCACGTACACGTCCACGAGCGGTTTGCCGGCGGCACGATAACGCTCGACCACGGCGCGGCGTATCTGCGCAAGGCGCGAGAACGTGAGCGGCTTGCCGATGTCGCTGTCGAACGTGTGCAGAAATGCGGCGTCCAGAACCGGCAGATGCGCGGCGGTAATGCCGCCCTGCGCTGCCGCGGCAGGCTCGGTCGTGCCCGCGACTTCGAACACCAGACCTTCGAGCCGGCTCACTGCAATCTGCGCCGCGTTCTCCACGGATGGCGCTGAAGGTTGCGATGGCGCACTACGCGGCGTTGGCGGAGCGGGTTGCGGGGCAACGTCGCGCCAGGCCTGGGCGACCGCGGCCCCGGCGTGCAGCGCAAACACCACGCACGGCGCGAGTTTGAACCAACGCATACGTGCTGCGCGCGACAGCGAACCCGCGTATGAAACGCGCCGCCTGATGCGCAGGTCAATGCGCAAGCTAATGTGCAAGTTAACGCACGGGCTAATGCGCAAGCTGCCAGCGCAAAACAGGCTGCGTCGCGCCAGACGGCATCGCCCATACGCCGTCGGCGCCGAAGTCATAGCCCGCGAAGCTGGCGGGGTCGCTCATCTGCGCGGTGGTGAGCCCGTTCGACGGCGGCAGGCTGCCGCCGCTCGCGGGTTGCCCAGTCGTCTCCCGGTTCCAGTAGACGTCTGGCGCGAGCGTGCCGGAGCCGAACGCAATCACGCCATGCGTCGGCATCGTTCGGGTTCGCACGGCACCGGTCGCAAACGACTGGCTGACGCTTCCATCGTTGATGCCCACCAGCCCACCGCCGTAGCCGGTCGAGAAAACGGGACTGACGCTGCCCGTCGCATACGACTGTGCAATGGACCCCAGGTTGTAGCCGACGAGCCCGCCGTTCGCGTCCGAGCCCGAGATGGCGGCGCTGCTCCACGAGCGCTCCACGGCGCCTTCATTGCGGCCTACCAGTCCGCCGAACGTCGTGCCGTTCTGATAGATCTCCATCGCCACGCCGCTCGAGTGCGCATTAGCAATCACGCCTTGATTAACGCCGGCCAGAAGGCCGCTGCCCAGGTGACTCGTGCTGACATAGCCGTCTTCCACGCCCACGTCGCGCAGCACGCCCGCGAGGCCTACCACGCCGAAGAGCCCGGACGAATAATCCTTGCTGAAGTCGGCGACTTCGATGTGCGCGTTGCGCACGCTGTGCCACATGCCGTCGAACTGGCCGGTGAAAGGCGTGGTGTGATTGCCGATCGGCGTCAAGGTATAGCCGCTCGCGTCAACGTCCGTGCCGAGCGCATAGTTGCCCGCGAGGTCCTGCGAAATGTTCTGCAGGTCCGTGACGTTGTTGACGAGCTTGTACGCCGTGATCTGCGTAAGCTGCCCGCTGCCGGGCGCGGCGCTCCACGCAGGGTTGCCGAGCAGGGTGCCGGCGCTATAGCTGCCGTTCATGTCGTAAAGCATCGTCACGAGCCCCGTGCTGCGCGACCAGTCGATCACGCCGCCATTCACGACGCTACCGCCGTTATCGAGGCTGGCGGCATCCGCGCGCAGGGTCAGGTTGCCACTGCCCTGGTTGGCAAGGGTTGCGCCTTGCGCGATGCTGAGGTTGCGATACGCCGCGAGCGTGAGCGACGCATTACCTTGCCACGCAAGGCCCGAGTTCACGTCGATGTTGCCGCTGCCGCCGTTCGCGCCGGTCGTTTGCAGATTCACCGGTGTGCCGGTGCCGAGGCCTGCCGACAGCGCGCGCGCCGCATTGTCGTCGACGGTGAAGCTGGACGTCGCGATATTCCATTGATTCGCACGGACCGTCGTGCCGCCTGCGGGAAACACCACGTTATCCGCGCTCATGTCGACGGTGCCGCCGCTTGCCTCGATTGCGCCCCCCGGCTGCAACGTGCCGCGCCCCGCGATCAGCCACACGTGGCCGTCGCGCGTGGCGGTGCCCGTCGCACGAATTGCCTCGTGATTGCCGGCGAGCGCGTAGATGTTGCCGTCCACGGCTTGCAGGCTGACTTGCGCCGCCTGGATCAGGCCGCCGTTCATGATCGTTCCGCCGGCGCCCTGCTGCGCCGGCTGCACGAACACCTGGCGGCCCGTCGACGAATCCTGCAGCAGCACCTGCTGCCCGACCGCCAGTTCGACGGTGCCGTTCGGCGCGCTGATGGTGCCGGCGTTACCCACCTGCTGTCGTGCGATGAGGAACACGTCGCCGCTGCCGGAGGCAATCGTGCCGAGATTGACCACGCCCGCGCTCGAATTGCCCGACAGCGTGAGCGGCTGGCCGTTCATGAAGGCGTCGGTGTCCGCAACGTCGAGCGTGGAGGCGACGAAGCGTCCGTTCGTCGAAACGACGCCGCGCGGTCCGACAAGAATCCCCTGCGGGTTGATCAGATAGACGCTGCCGCTTGCAGTGAGCGTGCCGAGAATCGCTGACGGCGAGCCGCCGGTCACACGGTTGAGCGTCGCGCCGTTGCCGTTGGCAAACACCACGCGGTTGCCGCTGCCAATCGAAAAGCTGTTCCAGTCGACCACGCCGCGGCCAGAGCCCTGCGTGACCGTCAGCGTCGTGCCGTTGCCGCTGATCGACCCATTGCCGCCGACGAATTGCCCGCCCGTGGGCAATGCGCCCGCGGCTTGTGCGTCGAACGAACTCGCGCAGCACAACAGCGCCGCAACAAGCGGCAGGAGCGCGATACGCCCCCCGCGCCGACGTGAATGGTTATGGTCGCATGCTGCAAGCGGAATTCTGTTCATCACGTCTCCTGTGCCACCAAGGCGCGCCGTATGCTCAGTTGTCATGCGGCTATCGCGGGTCGGTCCAACCGTGCGCACGCCCGTATTATTGCAGCCGGTTTCGGGCGCACAATGAGCAGAAGGAAGTGGCATATCGACGTATTGCGCCTAAAGGTCTGCGGATTTGGCCAGGACGTAAGCGGCGAAGCGCCGCAAGGGGGAGCTCACTCATGGTTTCCCCTATAGCAGCGAGGCGGCGCGCACACGACCATTGGCGCTAGCCCTGCTTCGGCAGCGCAGTGCCTCAATCTCACTCGCGATCTGAACAGACGTCCTATCGAAGCGGTAAAACAGTGCGATTGACAACGCAATGAGCAACAACGAAATTGCCGATCAGGTTCCGGCTCTCGTGTGGACCGCTGAAGCGCGCGGAATTGTCACGTATGCCAACATTGCGTGCCGCAAGTACCTCGGCAATCCTTTCGCGCCGAACACCACGATCCATTGGGACCAGTTTGTTCTGGAACACGATGTCAGGAAAGTGCTCGACGCATGGCGCAGCGCGCTGACAGCAGGCGAAAGCGCGAAGGTGAATGCGCGCCTGAAGCGTTTCGACGGCCGCCACCGCTGGCACAAACTGCGTATCCAGCCGATTTTTGACGACGCGCGCACGGTCTGCGGCGCGTGCGGCATTGCGATGGACATCGACGACTTCGTGCAGGCCGGCGAAGCCTACGAAGTCGGCGAACGACGTCTGCGCTTCGCACTCGACGCAGCGCGCGTCGGTGCGTGGGAATGGGACATGGGCAGCCGCACCGCGCGCATCAGCGCACAGCTCGCGCAAATCTACGGGCTCGAACGGCAGGAAGCGGAAGTACCGTTGCAATGGCTCTTCGACCGGATTCCCGAAAGCTATCGCGCGTGGTTCGCGCGCGAGTTGACCGGCCGCCTGCACCAGTGCGTGCCGTTCGAGCTCGACTTTCCGATCGAACTCGAGGACGGGCGACGTTTGTGGCTGCGCACGCGCGGCGAAACGGATTGCGGTGCGGGCACGGCAATCGAACGTGTATTCGGCGTCACGTACGACATTACCGAACAGCACGACGCGCAGACCGAACGCGAGCGCAGCGAACAGCGCTATCGCGCGCTTGTCGAAGCGAGTTCGGAACTGACGTGGATAGCGGACGCGGCGGGTCACACCAAACAACTTGGCAACTGGCAGGCGTTCGCTCCCGAAGAGGGCCTGAGCGCGCGGTGCGGATGGCTCGAGCTGGTTCATCCCGACGACCAGGAATGCGCGCGCGACACGTGGTCGGCTATCGTCAAATCGGAAATGCCGGGCTCGATGACTTTCCGGCTGCGCCGGCGCGACGGCAGTTGGCGCACCATGTCCGCGCGTGCCGCGCCCTTGCGCGACGACGACGGCACGCTGCGCGAATGGTTCTGCATGGCAACGGATGTGACCGACGAGCGCGCCGCCGCCGCGGCGCTCGAAGAGCGCAATCTGCGCCTGCAAGTGGCCATGCGCGCGGCGAAAATGACCATCGGCTATCTGGCGCTCGATTCATGGACAGTCTGCTGGGATAGCGTCGACGCGGCGCCCGGCGTGCTGACTGGACCGACAGGACTGTCGTACGACGCGGCGCTGCAGCGCATCCATACCGACGACCGCGCCGCCGTGGACGCCGCGATGCGACGCGTCGCGCTAACCGGGGAATTCGACAAGCCGCTCGAATTCCGCATCATGATGCGCGGCCACGAAAACTGGCTGCAAAGCCAGGCTGTGCTGCAGCGTGATGCGGACGGCAACCCGTGGCGCGTGATCGCGAGCGCGGTGGATATCACGCAGCGCAAGACGCTCGAACTCGCATTGCGCGAAACCGACCGCCGCAAGGACGAATTCCTCGCGATGCTCGCGCATGAACTGCGCAATCCGCTCGCGCCGATGCGCAACGCCATTGCGCTGCTGCGCCGCGAGAAAGAAGCGGGCATGAAGTCGTGCGAACTTGTCGGCATGCTGAGCCGGCAGGTCGATCATATGGCGCAACTCGTCGACGATCTGCTCGAAGTGTCGCGCATCACACACGGGCGCATCGTGCTTCGACGCGAGCCAGTGCTGCTTGGCACCGCCGTGTATGGCGCGCTGGAAACGGTCTCGTCGATGGCGGCCTCGCGCAGCCAGCATCTCACGGTAACGCTGCCGCCCGCGCCCGTCTGGCTGCATGCAGACCCGCTGCGACTTTCGCAGATTCTCGTCAACGTCCTGAACAACGCGTGCAAGTACACGGACCCTGGCGGCAGCGTGTGCGTCACCGCGCTTGCCGACGAGCGCTTCGCTACCGTCACCATCGAAGACAACGGCAGCGGCATTTCATCCGATCTGCTGCCGCACATCTTCGATCTGTTCGCGCAAGGCGAGCGCACGCTCGATCGGGCGCATGGCGGTCTCGGCATCGGTTTGTCGCTGGTGAAGAAGCTGGTGGAACTGCACGGCGGCGGCATCGACATTGCGAGCCCAGGACCGGGCCGCGGCGCTACGGTGTCGATCAGGCTGCCGCTCTCGCACGCGCCGGAAGCGTCAGCATCGTTGCACGAAGAACCCTCGGCGCGGGGAGCCTCGCATGCAGAGCGCGCTTTGCTGCACGTGCTGATCGTCGACGACAACAAGGACGCCGCCGACTCGCTCGCGCTGCTTTGCGAGAGTGAGGGTTATCACGTGGATGTCGCGTATGGCGCGCAGGAGGCACTGGCCAAAGCACAAGCCGAGCCTGTGGATGCCGCGCTGCTCGACATCGGCCTGCCGGAAACCGACGGCTACGAACTTGCACGGCTGATTCGCCAGAGGGGCGAAACGCGGCCCGTGCTGATCGCGGTGACGGGTTACGGCCAGGCCGACGATCATCTGCGTGTGCAAGCCGCAGGGTTCGATCATCACCTCGTCAAGCCGGTCGATATCGACTATCTGATGTCGCTGCTGGCGGAACTGTCGCCCGCGGCCGCCTCACCGCATGCGGAGTGAAGCCGGGCGTTCGGTCCGCCGGTAAAGGAAACCGTTGTGGGGCGCGGCATCCGCGGCCGTGAGTTTCGCTGCAGATTGCGGTGCTGCTTACCGGCACTGCCTGCTGGCATGACCGATTCTCCTCTTTCTACAGATTGAGACGATTGCGCGATTTGTTGAGCGTGCCTCGCGTTCAGCGTTTGCGGCGCGAGTTTTACAGTACGTCATCGACTGCGCGCTCCGGAAATCCTGGAGCGCGACGCAACGCTCGGAGGTTCGGTGATGAACAAAACTCGTGGCGCGATTCCGGCCTCGTTCTTCGGCATCGCAGTGGGCGCACTGGCGCTTGCCAATTTGTGGCGTGTGGCGATCCGGTTATGGCAGTTGCCTGTTGCCATTGGAACGGGGATGACAGTAGCAGCTTTGGCGGTATGGCTCGCGGTTCTGGTCGGCTATGCACAGAAGTGGCGTACGCATGCCGCAGACGCCCGCGCCGAACTCCAGCACCCGGTTCAGTCGTCGTTCGTGGCACTGGGCCCCGTGTCGAGCATGCTGGCTGCGCAACTGTTGCAGCCGCATGCGCATGGTTTTGCACTCGCGTTGTTCGGCATTGCCGCGTTGACGCAGCTCGTGCTCGGCGCGTATCTGCATGGGCGGCTCTGGCAAGGCGGACGCAAGCCCGAACTCGTCACGCCCGCCATCTACCTGCCGACCGTTGCGCCGAGCTTCGTGGCCGGCGCGACCTCCGCGGCTTTCGGCTTTCACCAGTTGGGCAGCCTGTTCTTCGGCGCGGGCGTGCTGTTCTGGCTCGCTATCGAGTCGCTCGTACTGCATCGCGCCGCCGTACATGAACCGCTGCCCGAGGCATTACGGCCGACGCTCGGCATTCAACTGGCGCCGCCAGTGGTGGGCGGTGTGGCCTATGTCGCACTGACGAGCGGGACGCCTGACATGTTCGCGCTGATGCTGCTCGGCTACGGTCTCTATCAGGCATTGCTGCTGTTGCGCCTGTTGCCGTGGATTCGCCAACAGCCCTTCGTGCCTGGATACTGGGCTTTCAGCTTCGGCGTGGCCGCATTACCGACCATGGCGCTGCGTATGGTGGAGCGAGGCGCGGGCGGTGTCGTGGCATCGGCCGCGCCAGTTCTGTTCGTCCTCGCCAATGTGATTATCGCGATCCTCGCGGTCAAGACCTTGGACTTGCTGGTGCGGGGCAAACTGATTCCGCCACCCGCCGCGCCTCTTGCTGCTTCGCGCACGGCGACACAAGGAGCGGCGGATGCTCGCATCGGACGAACCGGCGAAGCTGCCGGCGTCTAGCTAGCCGCAAGGCCGGGCAGGCTTTGACAGCCCGTTGCCCGGCGCTCGCATGCAGTCAGTGGCCGATAGCCGCCACTCAGGCCGCCACTCAAGCCGCCGGGGCCACCGACGCCCCGGCAATGCCGTGTCTCTTGAGCGAATCGGCGACGAAGCCCGACGCCTTCATTTCTTCGACGAAGCCACGCAGGAAAGCAGCGGCCGCTTCGCCGCGGCTCTTCGGCGTGCCCATCGCCTGTTGAATCACCATGAAGCGCTCATCGAGCAGGCGCAGTCCGGGTTTGGTGCGCGCATCCGCTTCGAGTTGCTGCTTGACTCCCGCTGCGACTTCCAGTCCCTGTTCAAGGAACGTTTGCACGACGGTCGGCGACGTGGGCGCGCGCACGATCTGCGCGGCTTTCAGTTCGCGCGTGAGAAAGAGGTCATAGGCGCTGCCCTTGCCCACCGCCACGCGATTATGCGGCTGGTCGACGTCCGCGTTGGTGCGCACGGGCGAATCGTCGCGCACGAGATAGAAGCCTTCAATCAACACATACGGCGCGGTGAACGCGATGGTCTCGCCGCGCAACGGATCGACGGCGAAAAAGCCGAAGTCCGCGCGCTCCTCGCTCAGCGCCTGCACCGATTTGCCCGCCGCGTCGAACACGACCAATTCGAGCTCGACGCCAAGCTTTCCGGCAAATGCGCGCGCCAGATCGACGGAGACGCCGAACGGCTCGCCCGTTTGCGGGTCTTTGTTCGCGAGAATGGGGTTGCCGAGATTGATCGATGCACGCAGCTTGCCCGTGGGCGCGAACGCGGAGATGAGGGTTTGGTCGATGTTCATGGTGTCTCGTTGGAGCCGCGCGTTACGCGCGGGCGTTGCAGGTCAAGTGAGCGGTTCAGGGTTCGTGAATCGTGCCGATGCGCGACAGCGCGACGAGCGTGTGCAACAGATGCGCTGGCATCGGATCTGGCGCTTCTGCGTTGTGCTTCTGCGTTGTGCTTGTGTTCGAGCAGCTCCAGAAGCCCCCGCAGATGCAGGCAATGCGTGGCATGTTCGATACAGCGCTCGCGGTGCTGCATCGAACGGCAGGACAGCAGGCGGCGCACGCGGCTAATACCGCAAACGCGACAAAGGCAACACAGGCGGCAAACGCGCTCCAGCCTCGTGCATTGTGGCGCGCGGGTGGCGTGCGAACGAAAACGGCATGGCGGCGACGAGCGGAGCCAACTCCTCGTCATGGTAGGCCGTGGCGGATTCGAACCGCCGACCAACGGATTAAAAGTCCGCTGCTCTACCAGCTGAGCTAACGACCCGGCCTCTTCGCGCCCGTTGCCCCGAGCGTCTATCAAACACTAACAAAGCGGTGGCGGCTCCAGTGAAGCTCTCGCTAGCCGATGTCGATTGTCCGGCTAGCGGCCCGAGGTCGCTCCTGCTTCGGTACAGTTAAAGTTAGCACGCCTTTATCGAATTTGGCCAGTGCGCGTTCGGGATCGGCCTCCTCGGGCATCGGGATCGTGCGAACGAAGGTTCCGTATGCACGCTCGAGCCGGTAGCAGCCGTCCTCTTCGCTATGCACGTCCTGCTTTTTCTCGCCGCGCAACACGAGCGCGCCGTCTTCGACGCTCACTGTCAGATCCTCGCGCTCCATTCCCGGCAGTTCGACCGTCACGCGCAGCACCTTGCCTTCGTCAACCACGTCGATACGCGGCTGGAAGCGCGACGAGCTGAAATCGCCGAACCATCGTTCCAGTGCGCCGCGGCCGGCGAAAGGATCGTGAAAGAACTCCTCCACCGCGCGCCACGGGTCGCGCGGAAAAAGCCGTGAAATGTCAGGCCATGCGGCGCGCCACTGCTCGCTCGCCGACGCCTCGCGCGCATTGTCTGCCTCGGGTTTGCGCCCCGAGCCGCGAAGAAACTTGAAAGGATTCCACCTTTTCGGGTCGGTGTTCATCGCATCCTCCTTCTGCCTTGTACGGCACCGCAGGGTCGCCCTTGCCTGACGTGCGCCGTCGGGAAACTGCCCGAATGGCGACTCTCGCGCGGTGACAGCGTACGTTCAAAACGCGCAGCGCGTACAACGCGACTGCTGGGCCGAAAATAAAATAGATCGGCGCCCAACGAACTTCAAGTTCGCTTTTGCATGGGCCGAGGGCCGAACAATCCGGAAGCCGCGGCTGAAAAATTTTGTTACAAACTGGCCCCAAAACAGGCTCTTGAACTCGCCCGACCAAACCCTATTTCGCTTTCCGCCAGCCCACTGGCAACGGCTGCGCCCCGAAGCGGGCGTTCAGGCATCTCGCTGTTCGCGCGCAGCCGGATTCCCTTTTTGGTGATCTGTTATCGCACAGGAGATGGAAATGCACATTCGTCCCCTCTACGACCGGGTTGTCGTCAAGCGAATCGAGCGGCAACGCACGACGGCCTCCGGCATCGTGATTCCGGACTCCGCCGCCGAAAAGCCCGAGCAGGGCGAGGTGATGGCGGTCGGCGACGGGCGCCTTCTGACGGACGGCACCCGGCAACCACTCGAACTCAAGGTCGGCGACCACGTTCTGTTCGGTAAATACGCGGGCCAGACGGTCAAGGTCAATGGCGAGGAACTGCTCGTCATGCGCGAAGAAGACGTGATCGGCGTGTTCGAAGCAGACGCCGCCGAGCAGCGCAAAGCCGCGTGATAACCATTTGAAGACTTCCCCGGAGCAACAAGATGAGTGCGAAAGATGTCAGGTTCCACGACAGCGCCCGCAGCCGGATCGTCAAGGGCGTGAACGTGCTGGCCGATGCCGTGAGGGTGACGCTCGGCCCGAAAGGCCGCAACGTGGTGATCGAGCGCAGCTTCGGCGCGCCGGTCATCACCAAGGACGGCGTGTCGGTCGCGAAAGAGATCGAGCTGAAAGACCGTTTCGAGAACATGGGCGCGCAGGTCGTCAAGCAGGTGGCCTCCAAAACGGCCGACGTGGCGGGCGACGGCACCACCACAGCCACGGTGCTTGCGCAGTCCATCGTGCAGGAAGGCATGAAACACGTCGCCGCGGGCATGAATCCGATGGATCTGAAGCGCGGCATCGACAAGGCGGTCGCGGCCGTGCTGGACGAATTGATGCGGACCTCGAAGCGCATCTCGACCAGCAAGGAGATTGCACAAGTCGCGTCGATCTCGGCGAATGCGGACGAAGCAATCGGCAAGATCATCGCGGACGCAATGGACAAGGTCGGCAACGAAGGCGTGATCACCGTGGAAGACGGCAAGTCGCTCGACAACGAACTCGACGTCGTGGAGGGCATGCAGTTCGACCGCGGCTATCTCAGCCCGTACTTCATCAACAATCCCGACAGGCAGGCCGCGTATCTCGACGATCCGCTGATCCTTCTATACGACAAGAAGATTTCGGCAGTCCGCGATCTGCTACCGATTCTCGAGGCATCCGCAAAGGCGGGCAAGCCGCTCTTCATCATCGCTGAAGATGTGGAGGGCGAAGCGCTTGCAACGCTCGTCGTCAATTCAATGCGCGGCGTGCTCAAGGTGGCCGCCGTGAAGGCGCCCGGTTTTGGCGACCGGCGCAAGGCGATGCTCGAAGACATCGCGGTGCTCACGGGCGCAACCGTCATTTCCGACGAAACCGGCAAGCAACTCGAGAAAGCGACGCTCGAAGACCTCGGCAGCGCCAAGCGCGTGGAAGTGCGCAAGGACGACACGATCATCATCGACGGCGCCGGAGACCAGCAACGCATCGACGCGCGCGTGAAGGCCATTCGCGCGCAGATCGCCGAAACCACCAGCGACTACGACCGCGAAAAGCTGCAGGAACGCGTCGCGAAGCTCGCGGGCGGCGTCGCCGTAATCAAGGTGGGCGCGGCGACGGAAGTCGAGATGAAGGAAAAGAAAGACCGCGTGGACGATGCATTGCACGCGACCCGTGCGGCAGTGGAAGAAGGCATCGTGCCGGGCGGCGGCGTGGCGCTGCTGCGCGCCCGCTCGGCCATCGCTAACCTGAAGGGCGCCAACGCCGACCAGGACGCGGGCATCCGCATCGTCCTGCGCGCGCTTGAAGCGCCGCTGCGCGTGATCGCTTCGAACGCGGGCGACGAGCCCTCGGTCGTCATCGCGAAAGTGCTCGAAGGCAAGGGCAATTTCGGTTACGACGCGTCGACGGGACAGTATGGCGATCTGGTCGAAGCAGGCGTTGTCGATCCGACCAAAGTGACGCGCACGGCGCTGCAGAACGCGGCCTCGGTTGCGGGCCTCATCCTGACGACGGACGCGACCGTCGCGGAAGCGCCGAAGGAAGAAAAGCCCGCCGCCGCGGCAGCGCCGGAAATGGAGTACTAACCAGTACACAAGTAGCAACGGTAATGTAGGTTCGGCTGCCATTGCCGGACTGCCTTCGGCTTCGGCTCCGGTCCGGCACGGCTCCAGTTCGGCTCCGCCATCCTGACGGCTGGCGGAGCCGCTTTTTGCATGATCCGCAGCCGCCTTGCGTGACATGCGACTCGCTTGAATACGTATGGAACTGACGCTCAATATCGACTCGCGTCCATTGACCCTGGAACTCGACGACGTAGTGGCCGGCCTGCTTGCGGTTCGCCTGAACGTGCCCTCCGACGCCGACACGCGCGCCGCGCTATGCCGCTATCTGAGCGATGCGGGCGGGCCGTGGATGCTCGACGACAATCACATGCGCAAGCGCATTCTGCGGCGCCTGATACTCGATATCGCCGATCCCGCTTTGGTGATCCGCTATTTAATGATCGAGCAGCCGCACTGAACAGCCAGGCAGCGCGTGCGCAGCGGCGCGTGCTTGCAAGCCCGCGCCGGGCGAACGTGCGCCCACTGCATGACGCATCAGAGCACCGAGCCCGCCATGCTGCCCGCCGCTTCGCTCTCGCCTTGCCCGGGCGCGAGTTCTATCCGGCATTTGCCGGCCCTCTTCGCGCGATAAAGCATGGCGTCAGCGCCGGCCAGCGCATCGCCCAGGCTTTCTGTACGCAAGCAGTCGTTCAGGCCCGCGCTGAACGCATACGCCGGCTTGTCATGCGGCTGGTCGGGCGGGCGCCGGATAGCGACCAGCATGTTGCCGATGCGCTGCGCCGCGTCCGCCATCGAAGTTTGCGGAAACAGTATCGCGAACTCCTCGCCGCCGAGGCGTCCGAACACGTCGCCGGCACGCATGTGCCTGCGCACTTGCGCGCCGAAATCGGCGAGTACGCGGTCGCCCGCCGCGTGTCCGTGCCGGTCGTTGATTGCTTTGAAATCGTCGATGTCGATAATCGCGACACTCAACTGCACCTGCGTGGCACGCGCCGCGCGCGACAGCGCTTCGCCGCGATCGATGAACGCGCGGCGTACCAACGCACCCGTCAGATCGTCGAATGTGGCCAGTTTTTCGACCTGCTGCATGTGCCGGTCGTTGGCAAGCATCACAAGTCCGATGGACAAAATCGGCAACGAAAGAATGCTGACGCCGAGAAAGGCGAAGTCGGGAGCGATATGCGAGGGCCAGGCAAGCGACGTGTCGGCAAAAAACGTGTTCAGCACCCCGCGCGCGAAATACACCAGCCCGCCGATGAGCGCCGCGCAAAGCACGAGCCAGTGACCGTACTGCGAGCGCCCACGCACTCGCGCACTCCAGATGGTCCACCCCACGGCAACCCGCGAGTAGGCAAGCGCGAACGACATGAGCGCGGCTCTCGCGGTGATATCAGGCGCCACGCACGTCCAGTACAGGAGCGCACAGACCGCGCCCGCCAACGCGGCATGCTCGCCCCGGCGCGCACTGCGCTTGCCGACGAATGCCCGGCAGCCCTGCAACATCAGCAACGCCCCTGCGAGCACGCACACGCACGAGGCCAGCATCACAGCCGCCGACGGGCGCGCGTGCGTGACGAACAGCACTCCCGAAGCAAGCGCGAACAGGCAATGCGCGGCCAGCCAGCGGCGCAGTCCGGCAACCTGGAAGCGCGCAAGGTAGCCCAGCACGGCCGCGCTGGAGAGGCACGAGACAAATACGGTGGCGAGCAGCGCTGCTGAGCTGGACATGGTCTTTGGCGTTATTGTCGGCCTGCCTTCACGGCGTGCGGCCTCTAGTTTTTCATGGCGTCCGCTTGTGTCGCCCGTTAAAAACGGCCCGTTGATACGGTCCGTTTCAACGCCCCTCGTACGGACAAATTCCTCTTCAGGTGTGCCGCTCTGCGACGCCCGGCACGCGCAGGAGAGAGGCGCAAACCTGACCGCCTTGCTGCGCTAGCGCTCCTTCCTGCGTCGGAACGCCCACCATGCCGTCAATCCCGTGAAGCAGGCCACGAGCACCACCATCACCCAGAAGCCGTGATGGTTGTCGGCAAGCGGAATGCCGCCCACATTCATGCCGAAAAAGCCGGCGACGATATTGATTGGCATCGCGAGAACCGTGACCAGCGTCAGCGTGAACAGCGTGCGGTTATTCTGTTCTTCGAGCCGCGAAATGATCTCTTCCTGCAGCAGCCTGACACGTTCGATCAGCCCTGCCATGTCCGACAGTACCACGGAGAACTCTTCCGTCGACTCGCGCAAATCCTGCACGTCCTCCTGCTGAAGCCAGCGCGGCGGTCTGGCGAGCAGGCGGAAAATCGCACCGGGTTCCGGTGCGAGCATGCGCTGCAAGCGCGTCAGCATACGTCGCATCGCACCGAGGTCGAGCCGGTTTTGCGTGGGCCTTTGCGAGAGAAAGCGGTCCTCGATACGATCCACGTCGGCGCTCGTGCGTCGAACGATCTGCACGAGCAGATCCGCCTGGTCGCGCATCAGGTGCACCAGCAGTTCCACTGGCGAGCGAAAGACTTCGCCTTCTTTCACCGACGCGCGCAAGCGGTCAACCGAACGCAGCGGCTTTAGTCGCGCTGTCACGATGATCCGCTGATGCGCGTAGATCCACAGCGTTGCAATCTCGGACGGAGTGAACTCGAGGTTGAACATCACGTCGTTGACGACCGCACGGAGCGCCCCGTCTGCCTGCTCGATGCGCGTGGAGTGCGAGCCCTCGCGCAGCGCGTCGAAAAACGTCTCGGGCAGATCGAGTTGCGCACGCATCCAACGCTCGCTCGCGCTATGCGCGAGATTGAAATGCAGCCATAGAAATTCGTCCGCATGCGCCGTACCGCCGTTCTGGCGCGCGCGCAGCCATTCTAGTGCGTCGTCGGCGGAAATGGGCCGGCCCGGCTGCGTGGGCGAAAAGACAAAGCCGCACACAATGCCGGACGAATCCGAGCCGTAAGTTTGCAGCAGCAATTCAGATTTCATAGGTCTTTCGGGCTGTTTCCGCTTTCTGTTTGTCCCAGCCCGCAATTTACCAGCCGAACATGAAGCCGCGATGGCCGCCACGAAAAAGACACGCGATTGCCATATTGCGCTCGCTCGCGGCTCGCCATGACGTTCTACCATTGAGCAATTGCTTCATAGCAAATATCAATCATCCGCAAACCTTTGCGGGCTCTGTACTCGGGATAACCGCCCTACGACACCCTGCGCACATGCCGTTATTGCGTTTGGCACCGGCGAAAACTGAAATCCGATCGTGTGCTAGCGGCCCCGGAACTCGTCCGGACAGCCGGAGCCTTCAACATAGTTTTCGGCCAGAAAAGTGGCGACTGGAGTGCAAAATCATGAATTTCCATAATCTTTCGGAAAAGACCAAGCTGACGACCGGATTTGGCTCGCTTGCGTTTGTCGTATTGATTGTCTCCGCAATCTCGCTGATGTCGCTCAACGATGCGAACGAGCGTTTCTCCGGCTTTGTCAGCGGCATCAATGCGCGGGCGCAAATGGCCGAGTCGTTGCGCGACGCCGTCAATGCCCGTGCGCTCGCGGTGCGTAACCTGGTGCTCGTTTCTTCGTCCTCTGACATTGAGGTTGAAAAGGCGGCCGTGCTGGACGCGGAGAAGCAGGTGGAAAGCCGCCTGGAAAAATTCAACGCGATGGTGGCCGGGGCGACAGACATCAACGATAACGCACGCACGCTTGCTGGCGAAATATCGCGTATTGAACAGCTTTATCGACCGGTCGCGCTCGAGATCAACAGGCTCGCGCTGAGCGGCCAACGCGATGCCGCCATTGCCGATATCGCCGCGAAATGCCGCCCGCTGCTGACTGCGTTGACCAAGGCGACCAGCGCTTACCTCGACGCCACACACCAGCGCGAGGTGCAGATGGAACAGCAGTCCGCCGAGCAATTCGCACATCAGCGCAATTTACTGATTGCCTTCTGTATCGGCGCTGTTGCGCTTGCAATCGGGGCAGGCATCGTCATCACACGCGGCCTGATGCGTGCGCTTGGCGCCGAGCCGGTGGCGCTCGCGGAAGTCACACGGCGCGTTGCGCAAGGCGATCTGCGCACCGTGCCCGGTGCGAGCAAGGCGCCCGCAGGCAGCGTGCTCGCCTCGATGGGCGAGATGCAGTCGAGCCTTGTACGCCTGATCGGCAATGTCCGCAGCGCGGCCGACAGCATCGCCACAGGCTCCAGCCAGATTGCGTCGGGCAATGTCGACCTTTCGTCGCGTACCGAACAACAGGCGGCTTCGCTGCAGGAAACTGCGTCGAGTATGGAAGAACTGACGGCCACCGTGAAACAGAACGCGGAAAACGCGCAGCAGGCGAGCACGTTGTCGGCCAATGCATCGGAGGTGGCGCTGAAGGGCAATGGCGTGGTCGGTGAAATGGTCGGCACGATGGGCGATATCAGCGCGAACTCCACCCGCATTGCGGAGATCACCGGCATGATCGAAGGCATTGCGTTCCAGACGAATATTCTCGCGCTCAATGCCGCGGTGGAAGCAGCGCGTGCGGGCGAACAGGGACGCGGCTTCGCCGTGGTGGCAAGCGAGGTGCGCAACCTTGCGCAGCGCTCGTCGAGTGCGGCGAAGGAAATCAAGGATCTGATCAGCACCTCCGTCGAAAAGATCCGGGACGGGTCGTCGCTCGCTGACAAAGCCGGTATGACGATGGCCGAGGTCACTCAGGCAGTGGCGCGCGTGACCGACATCATGGGAGAAATTGCGGCGGCCTCGGCGGAACAGAGTCGCGGCATCGAACAGGTGAACCAGGCGATCACGCAGATGGACGAGGTCACGCAGCAGAACGCCGCACTCGTGGAAGAAGCGGCGGCCGCCTCGAAGTCGCTTGAAGACCAGGGCCGGCAGTTGAATCAGTCGGTGTCGTTCTTCCATCTCGATGGTGCAACGGCTGCGGCACAGCACGAATCCGCCGCCGTGCGGTCCGCGCCGCCGCGCGCTGCGAGCGCTTCGGCGAGCAAGCAGTCGGTTGCGAAGCACCGCGCGGCGAAGCCGAGCCTGCGGCCGGCCGCTGCGGCCACGGCAGCCCCTGCAGTCGCAACGGGCACAGATGGCTGGGACACCTTCTAATCTTCTAATGCCTCCGGGCAGACGTGGCTACAGCGTCCTGGCGTGTGCGGCGCCGGCAACCCGGCACTGCATACGCAGGGCGCGCAGCAAAGCGAATCAGCGTTTTACCGCCGTGACCAGTTGCAGCGGCGTCTCTATCGTGCGCGACAACTCGCTCTGCTTTCGCTGCTCGGTCACTGCTTTTAAAGCGACGTCCATGCCGAATACGGCCTGACGTTCGGCGAACTGATTGACCGTGGCGAGCACGTGACCGTCTGCGATCAGCGGCTTGATGGCTTCAATCGCGTTGTAGCCGGTGATCAACACGCCGCCGGTGCGGCCCGCGTCGCGCACGGCGTCGGCCGCACCCATTGCCATGTTGTCGTTTGCACATAGCAAACCACGAATCTGCGGATGCTGGCCAAGCATTCTCGATGCAACGTCGCGGCCCTTGCCATACTCCCAGTCGCCGGGCTCCGTCGCGACCACCTGCAAGCCCGCGGCGTTCATTGCTTCCTTGTAGCCGGCCGTGCGTTGCTGCGCGTTGCGATCCGCCTGGATGCCGCCGATGATGCCCACCTGATCGCCAGACTTGAGCCGCTCGGCCAGATAGTTCGCCACCAGCATCGCGCCCTTGCGGTTATCCGGACCGACGAACGGCACGGAGATTTTCGCGGCGTCCTGCAAGGCGTCGTCCAGCGGATTGTCGATACTGATGACGATGATGCCCGCCTTGATCGCTCGCGCAACCACGGACGTGAGCCCTTTGGAGCCCGATGGTGCAATCACGATTGCGTTCATCTTCGCGCCGATCATCTGTTCGACAATGCGGATCTGTCCGGCCGTATCGGGCTCGGTTGCGGTTCCGCGCACCGTCAACACGAATTGCGACGCGTAATGCTGCTGATAGTTTCTCGCGGCGTTCGCCATCGCCACGGTGAAAGGGTCGCTGAGCGATTTCAGCACGAGCGCGATCTTCGGCATGCCGCCTTCCGGCGTTGCCGCGCCGGCCGCACGCGCAAGCCCGGCCGCAGCCAGTGCCCCGGCGATCATCACGCGGCGGCGCATTCCCTGCGTCATGGTCGTTCTCCTTTCTGATTGCGCCCGCGAACTGCATGAACGCCAGCGGATGAACACTGATCGATGGGCCCGCAGGCGGGTCGCCTGTTCGCCATCAACGGGCCTTCAGCGCGAACAGTTCAGATGCGATCTCTTCGAAGAGAGGCCGGCTGTCGACGTCTTCGCTCAGGCAACGATCCCGCAGGCTCGCGAGTTTCGCAGCGCCGTCTGACTGCGCAAACGCATCGCGCTGATCGCAACGATCCAACAATTCCTCGATCAGGCAGCCATATGCCCTCACTTCGAGGCGCTCCAGCGCGGTGCGCGATGCGCGATCGCGCGTCGAATAGAACGACGCTGCGCCGAAGTCCCCTAACAATACACGTGCCTGGCCGTCGTACAGAATGTTGTGCGCGTACAGGTCGCCGTGCATCACGCCGCGCCGGTGCAAATGACACGCGGCCGATGCAATGCCGTATGCCATATCGACAACGTCGGCGGGTACAAAACGCGCGTTTGCGTCGTAAATGTCGCGTGTGCACGATTCGAAGCTCGGCGGTCCGGCCAGATTGCGGTACTGCGGGTCGATCAGTTCCATCACCAGCCCGTGCGCGTTGGCCGGGTGGTCCTTCACTCTTCCGGCGACGGCGATCAGGTTCGGGTGATCGCCAGAGCGCAGGCAAGCCGCCATTTCGCAGTCGGGCAAACCGTCGCTTGTCACGGCGCCCTTGAACAGCTTGAGCGCGACGGGCCGCGTAGCGCTACCGTTCACACGGAGCTCGGCACGATAGATCACGCCCGAGGCACCCTCGCCCAGCGGCTCGTGCACACGCAAATCGCTCCAGGCAATTCCGGCGAAGGGCGTATCGTGCAGCGCCGCGGCTTCCAGTGTCTCGCCAAATGGGTTGCCCGCAAAAGCGAGCCAGGCGAGCCGCGGCATGCGCAGGAGCCACGCGGGCAATCCATCCAGTCTGTTCGCGGCCAGCCGCAGCAACTCGAGGCGCGAACACGCGGCCAGCTCTGCGGGAAGAAAACGCAGACGATTGCCCGCCAGCATCAACTTCTGCAAATGTCTGCAGTTGCCGATCTCGGGCGGCAGCGCGTCGATCTCGTTGTCCGTGAGAATCAGCCAGCGCAGGCGCGGCGGCAACGCATTTCCCTTCACAGTACGAATGCGATTGGCCTTGAATCCGATCATGCTCAATTGCGGACACTGCCCGAGCACTTGCGGCAAGTCCGTGAACGGATTGTTCGACGCAAAGAAAATGCGCAGCTTGCGTAGTCGCGCGAAGTCGTCGGGCAGCGTCATGAGCGCATTGCCTGAAAGATCGAGCACTTCGAGCGTGTCCGCGAGATCGAGAATCTCGCGTGGAAATTCGCTTAGCCCGCAAGCAAGCTTGAGATGGCGTGTACCTGTCAGTTGCCCCGCTCGCAGTTGTTCAAGTGTCGTTGTCACAGTGATAGGAAGATCTCGTGGGCGCCGCGCATCGTGCTGGAAGCGTCGATTTTACTGAGTCGCGTCGCGCCGCGCTTCTACAGAGTTCGCGACGTCGCGCGATTGCGCGGCGCAGGCTCACCGCACTGCGCACAAATCCTTCATACTTGACGGCGAAACAGACAGCAAGATTCGAAGTGCTTGCGCCCGTCGCAACGTTCACACTGAGATCGTCGCCGCACTCATTTCGCGGCGCTCGCTCGCGCACCGGACTCGCGCCGCGTGACCTCCACTTCAACCAGCAGGAGCAGACAAGTGACTTACGCATACAAGCTGATGGATTCTCCAGTCGGCAAATTGAAGCTGGTCGCCCGCGCCGGGCGCTTGACCGCCATTCTGTGGGAGAACGACAAGCCCAATCGCGTACGATTCGGCGGCGAGTTGCTGCATGCGGATGATCTGCCTGTTCTGTGCGAAGCCGGGCGTCAATTGAACGAATACTTTGCAGGCAAGAGGCAGACGTTCGATCTCGAACTCGACTTTCAGGGCACCGCGTTCCAGCAAAAGGTATGGGCCGCGCTGTTGACCATTCCATTCGGTCAGACGCGCACTTATGCGCAAATCGCCGCACAGATCGGCAATAGCAACGCTGTGCGCGCGGTGGGCGCGGCAAACGGCAGAAACCCGATTTCAATCGTGGCGCCTTGCCACCGCGTGATAGGCGCGTCCGGCGATTTGACGGGCTTTGCCGGCGGGTTGGCGAACAAGATGCTGTTGTTGTCGCTGGAAGCAGGGCAAACGTCGCTCACAGCAGCGGGTGACGTGCAAGCGCAAGTAAGCGCACAAGCCGTCGGAGCCCCTGCAAAACGCGCGCACCGTGCGCCGTCCCCCGGAGTACAGGGTTCGTTGTTCGGCAACTAACGCCTTCGCTGCAGCGCAGCCCGAAATCGCTCAAAAGGTGGCGAAGAAGGCCCGCGCCGCCAGCATGCATGAGCCCGCAACCAACCCGCCATGATATGAACGCAGCACCGCGGATGCGCCGCCGTCGGCTGCGCCTGCTGCTATCGCCTGTCTCGCCACTGCAGCCTTCGCATTCACAAAGCCGCGCTTGATGGGTGCGAATGAATCGTCGCTTCCGCCAACGGGCGAGTCGACATCCAGCACCGCAGTCAATCCCGCCGGCACCCCGGCGTTCAGCCAGTACGCCTGCTCGGCGCGCGCGTTGAAGAAGAACACCATCGGGTCCGAGCCGCCGCCGCACAGCAGAACCGGCGCCTTCGGCACCCAGTTGCGCAAATCGTTGCGCTTGAAAGCCTGGCGTAGCGGATGCATGGGGTTCGCCGCGGGCGCCATACCCGGCGTTGCGTTGGGGAACGCGCCGTCGGGATTTGCCGCGGCGTCTTCGAGAAGTGCGCCGCGATAGCGGTTGCGCACGAGATTGCCCTCGCCGAAGCCGGCTGCGAAAAGCGGGGTCAACACCGCAGGCGTGAGCGACGGCGACGCAGGCGGCGTAACCGGAGCGAATCGCGCAGCGGGCGGTGTGCTGCTGAAAAGATGCGACGGCGGCAACCTGCCTTGCGAGAACATGGAATCGAGCGATTGCAGGCCTGGGAGCAGTTGCTCGATATCCGGCGCATAGGCGGCTTCGAAAAACTCAGCCGGTTTGCGATACAGATTCCCGTAGGCGCGCTGATAACCCGTCACGGCCAATGTCGTAAAGAGCGTCGAGCCGAGATTGACCTGCCCTGCAACGATGGCGTCCGCCGTAGCGGCAAGCGCATACGGACCGGAGCCTGGCGCGGAGGCCGTCACGCTGACGCCTGCCGCCTGCAACGCGCGATGCGTCGCGAGCGCAACGAAACCGCCTTGCGAATAGCCCGTGACGAACAGCTTGCCGTTTTCGCCAATCGCTGCCCGCGAGCCGTCGCCGCTCAACAAGGCGCGCGCCGCCCGCAGCGAGTCGATCATTTCCGAGGACTGCTGGTCGGCGTTCAGATAAGGGTGGTAGGGAAGATTCGAACCGGCATAGCCGGCGTAGTTGCTGGCCGCCACGATGTAGCCGTGCGCGGCGTACATTGCGGCCACGCTCAGGCCCTCGCTCGCGCCGCCGTTCTCCGGGTCGCTACGCGTAACATCCGCGAGATCGTACTTGCTGTAGGTGGTGGTGCCGTGCGCATACAGCATCATCGGACGCGGCCCGCTGCAGGTCGGACCGTCGCCCTGCGGGATCATGAGTGCACCGCTCGCCGTGGCCGCCTCGCCGGCGCCGCCAATGGTCCGGTAGCCGTAATGCACGATCTGCACGCCGCACTCCGGCTTGCCCGCCATTTGCATGAGTTGCTGCCCCGAGGGACTGGCGGCAAGCAGGTTCGACAGCGCCGCTGCGTCAAGCCGCGAGGTCACCCGATGATCCAGCAGTTGGCCACGCTCGCGGCAGGCTTTATCGCATGACGAGTCGGCCTGGGCCGAGGTCGCGATGACCAACGCAACGGATGACAGCAGAACGAGGGTTGCAGCGCGGGCGGGTTTCGGCATGCGGGCTCCGGGTCAAGGGTCGGCGAGTGGGCGGCTCTTTGCCGTGCGCGGCTGAAGATGCGCGCGCCCACTGCTGGAACCGTAGCATAGGCGCGAGATGGATCGCTACGGCGGGCGGCGGCTGGCGTAGCAGGGCGATATTGCTCCCCGCATGGGCCACTCTCCCCCCGGCACCTCCCGCCGCAGCTCAGGTCGCCCTACCGCTTCCCCCGCTACGCCGCCCGCAGCCCGGACACGCCCCAACCATTCTTGCCCGCCCGCCCCACCGCGGCCGCGGCCTCGCGCGTATCCGCCTCCACCTGGAAGGTGTGAATCGACGCCTCCAGCAGCCTCGCCTGCTCGGTCAAGGTCTGCGCGACTGCGGCGGCCTGCTCGACCAGCGCGGCGTTCTGTTGCGTGACGCTGTCCATCTGCGAGACCGCGTCGCCGACCTGGTCGATGCCCGCGCTCTGCTCCGCGGCAGCCGCCGCAATATCGCGCATCACGCCCGACAGCTTTGCAATGGCCTCGCTCGCCGCCTGGATCGTGGTGCCGGTCTTACCGACGAGTTCGACGCCATTCTCCACCCGCCCCGCCGCGCGGCTGATCAGCGCGCGGATCTCTTTCGCCGCCGACGCGCTGCGCTGCGCCAGCGTGCGGACTTCACCGGCTACCACCGCGAAGCCGCGCCCTTCTTCGCCCGCGCGGGCCGCTTCAACGGCCGCGTTCAGCGCGAGTATGTTGGTCTGAAACGCAATGCCTTCGATCACCGCAATGATCTCCACCATCTTGTGCGATTCCGTCGATATCTCCTGCATCGTCGTCACCGCTTCGGCCGCCATCTGCCCGCCATGCATGACGATCTGCTCCGCACTCGCCGTCAGTTGGCTCGCCGTCTGCGCGCTTTCTGAGGTTTGCCGGACCATCGCGGTCATCTGCTCCATGCTGGCTGCGGTCTCTTCCAGAGACGCGGCCTGGCTTTCGGTGCGCGCGGACAGGTCCGTATTGCCCTGGGCAATCTCGCGTGCGCCAGTTGCCACTTTGTCCGCGGCCCCGCTGATCTGCACGATGGTGCCCGCCAGCGCATCGCGCATTTGCCGCATGGTGTGCAGAAGGCTGTAGTCGTCGCCGGAACGCAGCTCTATCGGTATGACGAGGTTGCCCTGGGAGATTTCGCCGGCAACATGCGCCACATAGGCCGGGTCGCCGCCAATGGTGCGTTGAATGCTGCGATTGGTGAACGCAACGAGCGCGGACACCAGCAGCGCGACGGCGCCGACCACCGCGCCGAGCATGTACAGCGAGCGCCTGAATGCGGCGTCGATATCGTCGACATACGCCCCTGTCGCGAGGATCCAGTCCCACGGCGCGTAACGCACGACGTAGCCGATTTTCTCGACCGCGGCGGATGGCGGATTGCCCGGATGCGGGAACACATAGTCGACGAAGCCGCCCTCGGGGGCCTGCGCCACCGTCGCGAAAGTCACGTAATGATGACGGCCATCGGCATCCTCGACGCCCGCGAGATCCTTGCCGTTCGTCGCCGGTTTCATCGCGTGCATGATCATGCGCGGCTTCGAATCGAGCACAAGAAAGTAGCCGTCCTCGCCGTAACGTATGTCGCGCAAACGTTCGAGCGCCTGCTTGCGGGCCTCGGCCTCGCTGAGCGCGCCGCTTGCCGCGAGCGCCGCATACTGCTTGACGATGCTGAGCCCGACATGACCGACGTTCACAAGGTCGTTCTTGCGCTCTTCGATGCGGGTCTCGCGCGACAGCCACGCGGCCGACACCGACACGGCGAGCAGCGCGAGCAGACTGACAACCAGCGGCAACCAGAGCTTCTGCTTGAAATTCAGTCGATGCATGCTCGCGCCCCTGTAAGTCCAGTCAAAGAAAGTCGATAGAGCGCTATGCGAACCGCCGACGGTTCGAGCTCCGCCGTCGCGCCACACGACTACCTGAGCTATCTATCGGCACAGACGCGGGCGCCCTGCGTAGAGACAAACCCTTTCCTGGCATGGTCGCCACTAAAAGCGCGGGATTCCTCGCGTTGGATGACAGCGTGCTGAGGGGGCGCCGCGCATGAAGCGCACCCTTAAGTTCGTGCAGGCGCTGTCGTTTACATGTCATGTGGACCGCCACGCATGCGTTGCCACCCGCAGCGCCCCAGTCACACCTCCTGCGCGCGGATCCGCTGCCCTCCGCGGCCGCTGCTTTGGTCCGGCATAAAACGGCACCGCAATAGTTTCGTCTAAGGGATAACCCGTATAATGCGCAAGTGGTCAGACAACTCCGGCTCGCGCTAGTTGCCACACCGCCGCGCCACCCGGCGCTTCATCCACAATCGCTCTCCTGCCCAGATCCGTGACTTCCCCTGCCGCTGCTACCGCGCTGCCTTTCCGGAACGCCCTCTTCGCGATGCTCGGCATCGGTCTCGTCAACATGCTGGTGGCGCTCGATCAGACGGTCGTCAGTACGGCGCTGCCTTCCATCGTGGCGGAGCTGCACGGCTTCGAGTACTACGCGTGGATCGCGAGCGCTTACCTGCTGGCTTCAGTGGTAACGGTGCCGGTGTTTGGCCGGCTGGGCGATTACTTCGGCCGCAAGCGCTTCGTGATTGCCGCGGTCATCACGTTCACGGTGGCGTCCGTGCTCTGCGGCATCGCCAACGACATGCTGTTTCTGGTGATCGCGCGCGGCTTGCAAGGCGTAGGCGGCGGCATGATGGTGGGTACCGCGTTTGCCTCGATTCCCGATCTGTTTCCCGACCCGCGCGCTCGCGTGCGCTGGCAAGTGGTGATGGCCGCGGCGTACGGCATCGGCACCGCGGCAGGACCATCGCTTGGCGGCTGGATGAGCGAGCATCTCGGCTGGCGCTCCACGTTTCTGATCAATCTGCCGGTCGGTGCCGCGGCGCTCTATTTCATCTGGGTGCATCTGCCGAGTTTTGAGCGTCCGCACGAAGGCGAAGTGAAGATCGACTGGCTCGGCGCGGGACTCGTGGCCGCCGTGCTGGGTGGCCTGCAGGCTTTGATTGAAGCAGTGCCCAAAGACGGCCTGAGCGCCGGCAACATCGCGCTCGCCGTGTGCGTGGTGATCGGCGCCATTGCGTTGTACCGGTGCGAGAAGCGCGCCACGCATCCCATCATTCCGCTCGACCTCTTCAAAGACTCGCAACTCGTCACGCTGTTCACGCTCGGCATGCTGTCGGGCTTTGTCATGTTCTCGCTGATCTTTTTCGCGCCGCTGCTGTTGCAAGGCGGGTTTGGCCTCTCTCCGCAACAGGCGGGGCTGCTCGCCACGCCCATCGCCGCCTGTATCGCGCTTGGCAGCGTGCTCAACACGCGCATTGTGATTCACATGAAAAAGCCGACGCGCATTCTCTCCATCGGCTTCGGGCTGCTGTTGTTCGCGTCCATTGGCATTGCGTTCGCCAATGCCGACACGCCGCATCTATGGATCGAATTGCCGATGGCCGCCGTCGGCATCGGCCTCGGCTTCATCCTCAACAATCTGAATGTGTTCGGCCAGGAGATTGCGGGCCGCGAGCGCTTCGGCATTACTACGGCGCTGCTGCAGTCCACCCGAATGGTGGGCGGCATGTTGGGCACGAGCATCGTGGCGACGGTCGTGCAGCACCATTACCGCGATGTGGTGACGCGAACCATCAGCGTGCTCGGTGAGCCGGCGGCCTCGCAATGGCGACCCCGCTTCGTCGATTTGCGCATTCTGATCGACGAAGCGTCGCGCCAGAAGCTGATCGCGGACATGAAGCCGACCGCGCTCAACACGCTCGCGTTGATCGACACCGCACGCGACGCGCTCGTGCAGTCCATTCACATCGGCGTGTGGCTGACGGCGGTCGCGGCGCTCGTCGCTGCGTTGCTGGTGCAGCGGATTTCGCACGTGGTGTTCCGCCGCGGCTAGCGCGGCCAGTGGCCGGCCGCGCACTTTCGCGGGGCCGCTGTCGAAGTGACTGAACGCGCGCGAGGTTGCAGCCTCTCGCGCACATCAGCACATTAGCGCACGAGGCACGGGCGCTTGTTGTCGAATTTCCAGTTGGGAATCAGGTACTGCATGGCGACGCCGTCGTCGCGTGCGCCAAGGCCGTGCTGCTGATAGAGCGCGTGCGCCTTCTCAATCTCGTCCATATCCAGTTCCACGCCGAGGCCGGGCTTCTGCGGCACCTTCACCTTGCCGCCGACAATCCGCAACGGCTCGCGCGTCAAACGCTGGCCGTCCTGCCAGATCCAGTGAGTGTCGATTGCGGTGATCTTGCCGGGCGCGGCAGCCGCGACGTGGGTGAACATGGCAAGCGAAATGTCGAAGTGATTGTTCGAATGAGAGCCCCACGTGAGCCCCCAGTCATTGCACATCTGCGCGACGCGCACCGAGCCCTGCATGGTCCAGAAGTGCGGATCGGCAAGCGGAATGTCCACGGATTGCAACTGAATCGCGTGGCCCATCTGACGCCAGTCGGTGGCGATCATGTTGGTCGCCGTTGGCAAGCCCGTTGCGCGGCGGAATTCCGCCATGACCTCGCGGCCCGAATAACCGTTTTCGGCGCCACACGGGTCTTCCGCATAGGCGAGCACGTCATGCTTGCCGCGGCACAGGCGCACGGCTTCCGCGAGTGACCATGCGCCGTTCGGGTCCAGTGTCACGCGTGCATTGGGAAAACGTTCGGCGAGCGCAGTCACCGCTTCGATTTCCGCGTCGCCGGACAGCACACCGCCCTTCAGCTTGAAGTCGTTGAAACCGTAGCGGGCCTGCGCGGCTTCGGCGAGGCGAACCACCGCTTGGGGCGTCAGGGCTTCTTCGGTGCGCACGCGGTCCCAGTCGTCGCGTCCGTCGGCGCCGCTCGCGTACGGCAAGTCCGTCTTGTTGCGGTCGCCGATATAGAACAGGTAACCGAGCATCTCCACTTCGTCGCGTTGCTGGCCCTCGCCAAGCAGTGCCGCGACGGGCACGCCGAGATGCTGGCCAAGCAGATCAAGTAACGCCGCTTCGAGCGCGGTTACCGCGTGAATCGTGGTGCGCAGGTCGAACGTCTGCAGGCCTCGGCCGCCGGCATCGCGGTCCGCGAACTGCGTGCGCACTTTGTTCAGGATAGCTTGCAAGTTGCCGATAGACTGGCCGACAACGAACGGACGCGCGTCGTCGATCGTCTTGCGGATATTCTCGCCGCCCGGCACTTCGCCAACGCCGATGTGCCCCGCGCTATCGCGCAGAATCACAACATTGCGTGTGAAGAACGGACCGTGCGCGCCGCTCAGATTCAACAACATGCTGTCGCGGCCCGCAACGGGCACGACGCGCAGTTCGGTGACGGTGGGCGTATCGTTCGGATTGGAAGGTTTCGTGGACATGTGAACTGGACGAGGAGAGTGAGTGGGCCTGACGATGACAAGCGCTCAGTGTGCGCCGCCTTGCAGCGGATCGCGCAGTGCGTTGCGGTCGCCGCGTCGATTGCGTGCGAGAAAAGCCGCCGCCGCAGCGATCAACGAGGCGACGCCGAGGCCATAAAGACCGCCGGTGATCGAACCGGTGTGCTGCTGCAAATAGCCGAACGTGGCGGGCGCAAAGAAGCCGCCCAGATTGCCGATGGAGTTGATCAGCGCAATCACCGCTGCAGCGACGCGTGCATCCAGATAGCCTTGCGGGATCGGCCAGAACAGCGACGCCGCCGCCTTGAAGCCGATCGCCGAAAAGCAGATGGCGACGAACGACAGAACCGGATTGCCCGACGTCGATGCAAAGAGACCGCAGGCCGCAATCACCAGCGCGACCGCCAGCCACGCCTGCTGGAAACGCCATCTGGCCGAGAGCAACGCGAAACAGTACATTGCGACCATGGCGATAAGCCAGGGAATCGCGTTGAGCATACCGACTTCGAAATCGGAAAGCCCGCCGATCTTGCGGATGATGGTCGGCAGCCAGAACGTGGCCGCGTAAATCGTCAACTGGATCGCGAAGTACAGGCAGCAGAACAGCACGATCTGCGGGTCCTTCAGCAGCTTGATGGCCGGCAGGTGGGCGCCGCCATGCGCGACGCGCTCGGCCTGTTCGGCGGCAATCGTGTCTTCCAGTACGCGTTGCTCGTTAGCCGTGAGCCACGATGCGTCGCTAATGCGCGACTTGAGGAAGATCCAGCTCACCGCGCACAGCACGACCGAAAAGCCGCCTTCGATCAGGAACATCCATTGCCAGCCGTGCAGGCCGAGTCCGCGAATGGACAGCAGGCTGCCGGTAATCGGGCCGGATACGACCGAGGCGATGGCCGAACCCGACAGGAAAATCGCCACCGCCTTGCCGCGCTCCTTTTGCGGCAGCCACTGCGTGAAATAGAACACCACGCCCGGAAAGAAGCCGGCTTCGGCCACGCCGAGCAGAAACCGCAGCACATAGAACGAGGTCTCGTTCGACACGAACGCCATGGCCGCGGCGACCACGCCCCACGTGCCCATGATCCGCGTAAGCCACGCGCGCGCGCCGTACTTCTGCATCAATACGTTGGACGGCACTTCGAACAGCGCATAGCCGATGAAGAACAGGCCGCTGCCGAGACCATACGCGGCGGCGCCGATGCCGAGGTCGGCTTTCATGTGAGCGTTGACGAAGCCGATGTTCACGCGGTCGATATAGTTCGCAATGAACATGATGAGGAAAAGCGGCAACACATGCCGCTTGACCTTGGAAACGGCGGACGCCAATGGGTCCATTGCCGTGGTGAGGGCAGAGTTCATGAAGTCTCCAATGTCGGCCGGGCGGCGGGAATGTATGACGTCTGGTGCGAATGACCGGTATCTACGGCCGTAGCACGAGATACGTTGTCCGATGACAGTCTACAACCACAGCCCAGCAACTTCCAATGTGGTGTTTACCCTGCCGGGCCGGAGGCGTATGGCATGATGGGTCGGCGCTGTCAGGTGCTTGTATTAAGTGCAATCCGCGATCGTGCTTAACGGCCATACTCAGACGTCTGATGTCTGCGAACATCACGCAAGCTTGCATCACTGACAAGTCATGATTTTTGTCGCAGACGCTATGATGGCTGATGTCCAGACGTCACCCTGACGTCGGCCGTGCCCCGCGGGACACGCATTTCCAGCCGATCAGTCAACCAGCCAAGCAATGAGCAGCCTTACTGAGAAAGTGGTGGCCACCCTTTCCGATGACATCCGCCGCGGCGTCCTGCGACCAGGCGACCGCATCCCCACCGAAGTCGCGATGATGAAGCAGCTGTCGGTCAGCCGCTCCGTGGTACGCGAAGCGATCTCCCGCCTGCAGGCCGCCAAAGTGGTGGAAACGCGGCACGGCATCGGCACCTTCGTGCTCGCGCCCGCCGCCGAGAAAGCCATGGAACTGCCCGCCGCCGATCTGTCGAGCATGCTCGACGTGATGGCGATCATCGAATTCCGTATCGACGTGGAAGCGGCGTCGGCCGCGCTCGCCGCCGCGCGGCGCACCGACCAGAGCCTGAAGCAGATGCGCGCGGCGCTGGAGCGCTTCGAGTCCGAACTCGAGCGTGGCAGCACCGACACGCTCGCGCACGACGTCGAGTTTCATTTGCAGATCGCGCGTGCAAGCGGCAACCGTTATTTTTTCGACGTGTTGAGCCAGTTGGGAAGCGGCGTGAGCCCGCGCACGCGTCTTGGCTCCGCCGAAATTGCCAGGCTCGATCAGATCGAAACGCTGCGCCACGTGCTCAACGAACACCAGTTGATCTATCGCGCAATCGAGCGCCAGGATGCCGACGACGCCCGCGCGGCAATGCGCATGCATCTGAGCAACAGCCGTGAACGGCTGCGCCGCGCGCACGAGTCAAGCCTGCCGGGAGCGTAGCCGGATACCAACGAGGCCCGCCGCGGTGTGCCGCTTCAGCCGCGCGGCGGCGCTTCGATCTCGAGCCCCATCAACGCGGAACTTAGCGATTTGCCGTGTGCGTCGAGGGCAAGCGAACGCGTGACGCCCCCGCCGAGCGCATCGCCAAGCACGAAGTTGAACGCCGCAACGGCGGGCAGCTCGTAGCGCACCACGCTGCCGCGCACGACGTCGGCGAGATGCGCCTTGACGCGCTCCGCCGTCAACACCGTGCGTAGATGCTCGTAGTGCCGTGCGTCGTAGCAAACCACCGAGATGTTCAGCGTATTGCCCTTGTCGCCGGTTCGAGAGTGAGCAAGCTCACGTAGTTTCATCTCACGCCTCCACCATCGTGAACGTCGGCTTCACAAGTTCGCGCGGCAACAGCACTGACTGAACCGCGACGACTTCGCGTGCCGACTTCGTCACGCCGCCGCCGCCGGCCGGACCGTTCGTGTAAAGCGTCTCGACTTCGTTGCCGATCTGCACGGCTTGTGCGAGCGATGCGGCGCGTCCGCTCACGCGCGCCCGCACCTCGTAGGGCTCGGCGAAACCGGCGGCCAGGGCCTCGCCATGCAACGCATTCACACCGATCAGATCAAACCGCACCTCGTGCGCCTGAGCGCCAGTTAGCGCGAGCCGCTCGCGCACGATGTCGAGCGCGAGGCGAGCGCGCACCATCGCGCCCGGACCCGCATACGAAATCTGCCCCTCGCCGATGAACCCGTCGAAATACGCAACCGACACCTTCAGCGTACCGGTACGCGGTCCGCCATTGCCACCGCTCACGCGCACGCGGTCCGGGCCTTCCAGCTCGACGCGTACTCGCGAGAAGTCGGCCACCACGTCCGGCTGCAGATAGCGCCCGGGATCGTGAATCTCGTAGAGCAACTGCTCCTTGCAGGTCGCCTCGGTCACGCGACCGCCTGCGTCCTCGAGCTTGGTGATGATCACGGCGCCGTTCGCATCGACTTCCGCGATCGGAAAGCCGAGCCTTGCAAGCGCGGGGACGTCCTTGAAACCGGGGTCCGCGAAATAGCCGCCGGTGATTTGCCCCGCGCATTCCATCAAATGGCCGATGACGGTTGCCTGACCCAGCGTCGGCCAGTCGTCCATGCGCCAGCCGAATTCGTGGATCAGCGGTGCGACGAACAGCGACGGGTCGGCCACGCGTCCCGTCAGGACGATCTGCGCGCCGGCCGCCAGCGCCTCGACGAGCGCACCCGCGCCCAGATAGGCGTTCGCGGCAACGAGCCGCGCGTCGTAGTCCGCAACGCGCTCGCCGGACTCCTCAAAGCAGTAGTCGCCGCTGCGCACCGCGTCGAGCACATCGTCGCCGGTCACCGCGGCGATTCTGAGGCCGCCAAGGCCCAGCGAGCGCGCTACCTCGGCCGTCTTGCGCGCCGCCGCCAGCGGGTTCGCAGCGCCCATGTTCGAGACAATGCGCACACCATTGCGCAGCGCCGCGGGCAGCACTGCCTTCATGCGCGTTTCGAGCAAGGGATCATAGCCATGCTCGGGGTCTTTACTGCGCGCCTGCTGCGCGATAGCGATGGTGCGTTCGGCGAGACACTCGAACACGAGATAGTCGAGCGCGCCGCGCTCCGCCAGTTCGACCGCGGGCTCGATGCGGTCGCCCGAATAGCCCGCGCCCGCACCGATTCGCACAAGGTGTTGCCGCTGAGTGACTGTCATGCTGCTGATCTCTTTTTCGTCAAACTCACAGTGAAAATATCCCCAGCGCGACGCAGGCAATCGTCATCACGATGCTTGCGCCGAATAACAGGGGAAACGTGAATCGCTGGTGATCGGCGAGATCGATGCCGCACAAGCCGACCACGAGGAAGGTGGCGGGCGTTAGCGGGCTGACGGGAAAGCCCGTCGTCATCTGGCCGAGCAACGCGGCCTGGCCGACCTGCACCGCGGGCACGCCGAGCTGACCCGCCACTTCCGCGATAACCGGCAACACGCCGAAGTAAAACGAATCGGGATCGAACAGCATGCTAAGCGGCATCGACACAATGCCGAGCGCGACGGGAATGTGACTCGCCATCGCGGGCGGGACGAAGCTGACCGCCGCTTGCGCCATTGCCTTCAACATGCCGCTGCCCTGCATCACGCCGGTGAACACGCCGGCTGCGAGCAGAATGCCGGCCATCATTAACGCGGCCCGTGCGTGCGCATCGACACGTTTGCGCTGCATGTCGACGTCCGGGTAATTGACCATCAACGCGATGCACAGACCCACCATGAACATGATCGCGGGTGGAATTTTCTCGCCCATCACGACCATCGTGCCCAGCACGATTAGCGTGAGCACGATGTTGAACCAGAAGTTCTTCGGACGACGCAGGGCCTGCTCGTCAGGCGTCAGTTCGCGCCTGGGCATGGGCACCGAGCCGCTCGCGGCGGTGAGACCCAGCCGCTTTTCCTCACGGCGTCCGAGCCAGAACGCGGCGCCGAACACAAAAACAAGGCCGATTGCCTGCACCGGAATGAGCGGATTGAACAGCGACGAGACCGGCAGATGCAGCGAAGCGGACGCGCGGATCATCGGCCCGGTCCACGGCAGAAAGTTGATGCCAGCCGCCATCGACACCGCCGCGGCCAGCACGCGCCGGTCCATCTTGAGGCGGTCGTACAGCGGCAGCATCGCCGGAATGGTCACGAGAAAGCACACCGCGCCCGAGCCGTCGAGGTGGATCAGCAGCGCGAGCAATGTCGTGCCTATCACGATGCGTGTCGGACGGGTGCCGACCGCGCGCAGAATGCGGTCGATGATCGGATCGAGCGTGCCCGCGTCGGTAATGGTGCCGAAGTAAAGAATCGCGAATACGAACATGCCGACCACGGGCGCGAGCCCCTTTAGCCCGTCGATCACGAACTTGCTCGTTTGAAACCCGAACCCGCCGAGCAGCGACGCGGCGATCGGCACGATGATGAGCGCCACCAGCGGCGACATGCGTTTCGACAGAATGGCGCCCAGCAGCACGACGATGGTGGCGAGCCCCAGCAATGGCAGTGGCATGTGCTTTGTCTCCAATGTTGTTTTTTGCTGTGATCGAGCGTAAGTTTCTCGCAGCGATAACACAATTGAAATGATTTGATCGCAGCAATTACAAACGAGTATGGATCTGAACCTTCGGGACATTCGCGCTTTCGTGGCCGTCGCGCAAACGGGCAGTTTCACGCAGGCCGCCACGCGTCTGCATCTTTCGCAGCCGGCGTTGACAGTGCAGATCCGGCGCCTGGAGGAAACGCTTGGCCTGCGGCTGTTCGATCGCAATAGCCGCAAGGTCGTGCTCACGGCGACCGGCCGCGATCTGCTGCCGCTGCTGCAAAAGTCTTTGCACGACATGGAGCAGGTCGTGATCGACGCCCGGGCCCTCGGCCACGGCGCGAGCGGCACCGTGCGCATTGCCTGCTTGCCGACCTTCGCGGCGAGTTCGCTGCCTGAGCTGGTACAGACGCTGAAGAAAGCGGTGCCGCGCGTGAGCTTTCAGGTGCGCGACGTCGTTGCGAGCATGGTCAATACGCTGGTGCGCAACGAGGAGGCCGACATTGGGCTCACGGGCGGCGAGCTCGACGACGAACATCTGGAAGTGCTGCATGCGGGCATCGACAGGCTTGTGGTGGTGTGTCCGAAGCGGCATCCGCTTGCGAAGCGGCGGCGCATCGAACTGGCGGACCTTGCCGCGACGCCGCTGGTGCTTACCGCGCAAGGCACGAGCGTGCGGGCGGTGGTGGACAGCGCGTTTGCGAATGCGCGGTGCGTGCCTGAGATCGCCTGCGAACCGACTTACATGATGAGCGCGGTCGCGATGGTCCGCGCGGGCTTAGGCGTGACGATACTGCCGGCGTCGGCGCGCGAAGTCAGAGCTGAGCCGGAGCTCGCGACGCGTCCCGTCGACGACCCGGCGTTCACGCGGCCTATCGCGCTCATCAAGAAGCGCGGGCGCACCTTGCCGCCCGTCACGGAGACGTTCGTGGGGATGATGATTGAGAAGCTGCAGTCCGATTGAGCGCCGGGCGGGAGGGGGACGGCTTGACTTCGGGTTGGGGTTCGCTGCGCGGCGCGGCCGGCCGGAACCAGCTAAATTCCGTAGGTGGATTGCTTTGCGCCGCGATGCTGGCACGCTCACGCAGTCACGTAGCGACGCGGTGGCACAGCCCATTGCGTGAGCACCAGAACCTCGACTGCTGCCCGCAATCAACAATACGGAGACAACCGCAATGGCCTCTTCCCACGAAACACGAGAAGAAACGCAAGACGACACGCTCGAGCATTTCGCGGCGCACGGCACGCCGCCGCTGCCCGCGTGGACCGACTCGGGTTGGGTGGAGCGCGAAGGCGCGCGAATCTGGTATGCGTCCTACAGCAACGGCAAGGGCCAAGGCAAGCCGGTGATCCTGCTGCATGGCGGGCTTGGTCACAGCGGCAACTGGAGCTACCAGGTGCTAGCGCTGCTCGATGCCGGCCGCTCTGTGGTGGTGATCGACAGCCGCGGCCACGGCCGCAGCACGCGCGATGAACGTCCATACAAATACGAACTGATGGCGTCCGACGTGCTCGCCGTAATGGATACGCTCGCTCTCCGCCAAGCGGCGCTAGTCGGCTGGAGCGACGGGGCCTGTGTCGCGATGGTGCTGGCCATGATGGCGCCGGAGCGCGTTGCCGGCGTGCTCTTCTTTGGCTGCAACATGGATCCTGGCGGCACCAAGGAGTTCGTGGCGACGCCGGTGATCGACCGCTGTTTCAACCGTCACCGTGAGGACTATGCGCGGCTTTCCGCTACGCCGGAAGAGTTCGACGCCTTCGTCACGGCCGTGACCGAAATGATGAGGACTGAGCCCAACTACACAGCGGATGACCTGGCGCGCGTAAGCGTACCGGTCCTCATCGCGCACAGCGAGCATGACGAGTTCATCAAGCCCGACCATGCCGAATACCTCGCACACAGTATTCCGGGCGCGCGGTTGCGGGTGCTTGCCGGCGTCAGTCACTTCGCGCCGCTGCAACGGCCTGCGCTGTTCAATGAAGTAATGCTGGATTTTGTTGCCCGCGTGCTTTTGTGAAGCGCGTCTGTGTAACGCATCCACACCTGTATCGCCGGAACCCCCAATTTTTCACGATGTGACACGCGCGCTTGCTTCGTAAAAAACCGTGGTGCGTGGCACAAATCCGCCGTTTCGCAATGTCGCCCCGCGTTGCATATCGCAAAACGTGGCGAGCAAACCATTGTTTTTTATAGAAAAATTTCGTTCCATCGAACCGCCTTTCATCGGCTTGCGCCGCTGCCTGCTGACGTAGACTCTTTTACAAGAGCAGGCGCTTCATGCGGTGCAGTCCAACAGGTGGGATGACACGATCCCGACTGCGCCCCACATGCCGTGCATGAAACCGCCGACGCACCGCGATTTTTTATTGGCAATTGGGAGACTAAAAATGAAAGGCTTTCGCTTTGGATCGACCCAGGGAGCGTTCTACATTCTGCCCGGCCAGGACGGTTGGGAAGCAACCTACGGCAACGACAAACTTGGCGAGTTTTCGAGCCCGCAGCAGGCGGCTGACGACCTCGCGCGCGGCTTGACCTGCCCGCATCTGTCCGAAGTCGATACGTCGACGCTCGAAATCCCGGAGAAACTGAGCGACTGGGAAATTGTTCACGTTTGATGGACCGCATGACGCGTGTCCACGTGACGGAGCCAGAAACGACGATGGCGCCCGAAAGCGCCATCTTCCTTGTGACGGCTTACTGCGCTTACTGGTTAAGCGCCTCGACCTTACGCGATGGAGTCCACGATCTGGTTCAGCGTGGCGCTCGGGCGCATGGCCTTGCTCGTCAGCTCGACGTTCGGACGGTAGTAACCGCCAATGTCCACCGGCTTGCCCTGCGCTGCGCGCAGTTCTTCCAGAATCTTCGCTTCGTTTTCGGCCATTGCCTTCGCCACGCCGGCGAACTGGGCCTGCAACGCGGCGTCTTCGGTTTGCGCGGCCAGTGCTTCCGCCCAGTACATCGCGAGGTAGAAGTGGCTGCCACGGTTGTCGAGACCGCCAACCTTGCGCGCCGGCGACTTGTCGTTGTCGAGGAACTTGCCGGTTGCCTGATCCAGCGTCTTCGCGAGAACCTGCGCCTTCGGGTTGTGGTACGCGTTGCTCAGGTGTTCGAGCGACGCAGCCAATGCCAGGAATTCGCCCAACGAGTCCCAACGCAAGAAGCCTTCTTCCACCAGTTGCTGAACGTGCTTCGGCGCCGAGCCGCCCGCGCCGGTTTCGAACATGCCGCCGCCTGCCATCAGCGGGACGATGGAGAGCATCTTCGCGCTGGTGCCCAACTCCATGATCGGGAACAGGTCGGTCAGGTAGTCGCGCAGCACGTTGCCGGTGACCGAAATGGTGTCCTTACCGGCGCGGATGCGTTCCAGCGAGAACTTCGTCGCCTCGACCGGCGTCATGATGCGAATGTCGAGCCCGTTCGTGTCGTGGTTCTTCAGATACTGTTCGACCTTCTTGATGATCTGCGCGTCGTGCGCACGCGCTGCGTCGAGCCAGAACACTGCCGGCGTGTTGGTGGCGCGCGCGCGGTTCACCGCGAGCTTCACCCAGTCCTGCACCGGCGCGTCTTTCGTCTGGCACATGCGCCAGATGTCGCCAGCTTCCACCGTCTGTTCGATCAGCACCGCGCCGCTTGCGTCGGTCACGCGAACCACGCCGTCGGCCGGAATCTGGAAAGTCTTGTCGTGCGAGCCGTACTCTTCCGCGGCTTGCGCCATCAGGCCGACGTTCGGCACCGTGCCCATCGTGACCGGGTCGAACGCGCCATTCTTCTTGCAGTCTTCGATCACAGCCTGGTACACGCCCGCGTAGCAACGGTCGGGAATCACGGCCTTGGCGTCGTGCAGCGCGCCGTCCGCGCCCCACATCTTGCCCGACTCGCGAATCATGGCCGGCATGGACGCGTCGACGATCACGTCGCTCGGCACGTGCAGGCTGGTAATGCCCTTGTCCGAGTTGACCATGGCGAGTTGCGGACGCTGCTCATACTGTGCCTTGATGTCGGCTTCGATCTGTGCGGCCGTGTCAGCCGGCAGGTCCTTCAGGCGCGCGTACAGGTCGCCGATACCGTTGTTCGGGTTGAAGCCTGCCTGCGCCAGCGCGTCAGCATGCTTGGTGAGCACGTCTTTGTAGAACACCGACACCACGTGGCCGAAGATGATCGGATCGGACACCTTCATCATCGTGGCCTTCAGGTGGACCGAGAACAGCACGCCGTTCGCCTTGGCGTCGTTGATCTGCGCCTCGATGAAGCTGCGCAGCGCGTTCTTGCTGAGCACCGAAGCGTCGATGATCTCACCCGCCTGCACCGCGGTCTTTTCCTTCAGAACCGTCTTCGTGCCGTCGGCGGCTGTGAGTTCGATCTTCACCGTGCCCGCCGCGCCGATCAGCGCCGACTTTTCGCTGCCGTAGAAGTCACCGCCGCTCATGTGCGCCACATGCGACTTCGAGTCGGCAGCCCACGCGCCCATCTTGTGCGGATGCTTGCGCGCATAGTTCTTGACCGACAGCGGTGCGCGGCGGTCCGAGTTGCCTTCGCGCAGCACCGGATTGACCGCGCTGCCCTTGATCTTGTCGTAGCGTGCCTTGACGTCTTTTTCCGTGTCGGTCGTGGCGACGTCCGGATACGGCGGCAGCTTGTAGCCCTGGTCGCGCAATTCGGTGATTGCGGCCTTCAGCTGCGGCACCGAAGCGCTGATGTTCGGCAGCTTGATGATGTTCGCTTCGGGACGCGTGGTGAGTCCACCCAGCTCCGCCAGATCGTCCGAACCCTTCTGTTCCGCGCTCAGGTAGTCCGGAAATGCAGCGATGATCCGGCCGGCAAGCGAGATGTCGCGCGTTTCAACGATCACGTCGGACGAGCGCGTGAACGCCTTGACGATCGGCAGCAGCGAATAAGTCGCCAGAGCAGGCGCTTCGTCGGTGAGGGTGTAGATGATCTTCGGCGGTGTGGACATGTTTGATGCTTTGCTAGATGAAGTGAGAGACAGAGCGTTGGAAGCGCTGAGCCAGCGAATTGCGGCGAAGCGGCAAAACGCAGCGCGACCCACGGCACTACTTTTTGCGGCCCGAGCGTGAGTATATGCGTGTTTTGCCCGCTCTGCTGCTAAACAAACATGTCGAACAACCGTGCGAAACTAGCCGGATGCCCGCCTGACAAGGGTTTGAGCGATTTGACCTAGCCCGAAAGACATATGTCTTATAGATGACCCAAGGTCAAAAATCTCTGCTTGATGAGAACGACTCTCAACTTGAGGGCGGCGCGGCCCATCAATGTAGTCAAACGCTTAATTTCGCTGCGGCACCCGGTTGTTAACCAGCAACCCCGTCGTTTTCGCGATAGCTCTGCGCCATCGCCACCACCACCTTGCGCGGTCCTTCGAACGGGTCGCGCGCGTGCGCCGTCAGCATGTTGTCGAGCATCAGCACGTCGCCGGTCAGCCATGGAAACACGATGCGTTGCTCATCGAGCACCCCGCGAATCTCCGCGAGCGCGTCGGCTTCCAGCGGCGCGCCGTCGCCGTAATACACATTGCGCGGAACGTTTTCGAGACCCACCGAATCGATCAATGCCTCCTGCATGTCCTCGTCGAGCGACGAAAGGTGGAACAGGTTCGCCTGATTGAACCAGACGCTTTCGCCCGTGCGCGGGTGCCGCGCCACCGCCTGGCAGCGCTCGCGCGTGCGCAGAAGCAACTCGCCGTCGTCACTGTCGCGCCATTCGCATTCGATGCCGCGAGCGCGGCAAATGCGCTCCACCACTGCGGGATCGTCCGAGCCGAACGCCTGTTCCCACGGCAGGTCCAGCCCTTGCCCGAAGTTGCGCACATAGAGCAGTTCCCGGCTCGCGAAGCGCGCGACGAGCGCCGGGTCGAGCGCGCGATAAATCGCGCGACTATCGGCGATCGGCGTCGCGCCGCCGGAACGCGCGGCGAGTGCACAGTGAAACCAGATGCGCAACGGCCATTCACGCGTATACGACTGTTCGTTATGCAAAGGAATGGACCGATGCGGCGGATATTCCGTCGACGTGTACACCGCGCCTTCAACCTGGCTGCGCGGCGTAGACGCGAATTCATAACCGATCAGCGGATGCCCGAACGAAGCCGCGAAACCTTGGAATGCGTCGATCGATTCGACCCGAAAGCCGGTGAAGAGTACGCCGCCGGCACGCTCCAGCCTTTCGTCGACGATTGCGTGCAGCAAGGGCATCGCCTCGCTCAGTGACAGCTCGGCGCCGGCGCGCGGCGAGACCACGGTGGGCAGTCCCGGCTCGATGGTGAGATCGGCAAACGTAGGGTGCGACAACGAAAGCAGGGTCATGGAAAATCCTCTGGCAGACGCGGCGCGCCGGCGTTGGGCGGGCGCGCGCAGTTGTGCGGTGCTGACGTGGGCGGCCTGGTCCGGTGGCACGAGCCACCAACGACGCGCCGCGCTCGACACTCGCGGTAGCGCATTCGTACAGGCAATCTCACGAACTGCTCCGGCGAGCAACAACGAGACGGTGACAATCTAACGCAAACGCGAATCATTCTCAACAACCATCTGAGATATCCGCGCAGGGAATGCACAGCGCCGCCTGCGAGGACGCAGATCTACCACCATCTGGTGCTGAGCGGCCGAGCCAGATCTGGTACAACTGATACATGCGCCGCCTGATAAACCGGCGCGACGGTCAAAACTAAATGTGGTCTGGAGACGCGACATGACGAACGTATTCCGCTTTCAAACGGTGCCGACGCTCGTCGTCGAATTCGGCGCGGCGCGTCGGCTGGGCGCGCTGCTGCGCGAGCAGTTTCCGGCGCTTCAACGTTTATGCGTGGTCACGGACGGCTTTCTGCACCAAAGCGGCTTGCTGGCCCCCGCCCTCGCCGATCTGGCGGCGCATGGCTGGCAAGCAACCGTGATTGACGACGTGATCGCAGATCCGCCCGAACACGTGGTACTTGAAGCGACAGCCCGGGCGCGCAGCGCCGGCGCGGAGATCGTGCTCGGGCTCGGCGGCGGGTCGTCAATGGACGTGGCCAAGCTGATCGCGGTGCTCGCCCCGCAGCAGGAGCAGGCGCTCGGCGACATGTATGGCGTCAACAAGATCACCGTGTCGCGCTTGCCGCTCGTGCAAATGCCGACGACCGCGGGGACCGGGTCCGAAGTCACGGCTGTCTCGATTGTCACGGTGGGCGAGGCGAAGAAAATGGGCGTGGTCGCGCCGCAACTGATCGCCGACCTCGCCATTCTCGATGCCGAACTGACGCTCGGGCTGCCGGTTGCCGCAACGGCGGCGACCGGTATCGACGCCATGGTTCACGCTATCGAAGCCTTCACGTCCGCGCACCTGAAGAATCCGATCTCCGACATGCTCGCGATAAAGGCGCTCGAGCTGCTGTCGCGCAACCTGCTGCCCGCCTGCCAGGACGGCAGCAACCGCGCGGCGCGTGAGGCGATGCTGCTAGGCGCGACTTTCGCGGGACAGGCGTTTGCGAACTCGCCGGTGGCGGCCGTGCATGCACTGGCGTATCCGATCGGCGGTATTTACCACGTGCCGCACGGGCTTTCGAACGCGCTCGTGCTGCCGCATGTGTTGCGTTTCAACGCTGAAGCGGCAGCGCATCTGTATGCGGAACTCGCGGAGGTGGTCGTGCCGGGTGTAACGGGCAGCGCTGAAAACAGGACAAATGCGCTCATCGACAAGTTGGAAGAGATGATTGCAGCCACTGCGATTCCGGCGCGATTACGCGATGTGGGCATCCAGCACGATGGACTTCAGCGGATGGCGAGCGACGCCATGTTGCAGACACGGCTGCTCGTGAACAACCCGCGGCCTGTCAGCGAGGACGACGCGCTGGCAATTTATCAGGCCGCGTTTTGAAACGCGGGCGCGCCGTTACGGGGAACCCCGTGCGTTACGTAGCGTCTGGACGGAACATCGGCGCGCGGGCGCCCGGCTTTTGACGGGTTTTTCGCGTTTAATTCTGCAAATCGCCATCACTGGCCAACTTCTAAATGCCTTTTTCGGGCTTCGCGCTTTTTTCAGACTAATGGCGTAGGACTTGCAGAGATGTCCCCGTTAAACAACTTTCAACGGGGACATCATGATGAAATTGGCTGGCCGCACTGCTATCGCTGTCGCGACGTCGACATTGCTCGCACTTTACGGCTGCGGATCGACGCTCACTACACCGGGAAAGACCGGGCTCACGCCGAATACCAGCGGGCTCGGCGGAGGAGGTTTAGGCGGGACTTCGGGAAGTTCGGGCGGGTCGGGGACTTCGGGGACTTCGGGGACTTCGGGAAGTTCGGGAAGTTCGGGCACTTCGGGCACTTCGGGTACTTCGGGCACTTCGGGCACTTCCGGCACTTCCGGCACTTCCGGCACTTCGGGTACTTCGGGTACTTCGGGTACTTCGGG
>NZ_KI421432.1:418576-667857 GCF_000472545.1 Burkholderia sp. WSM2232
GGCACTTCGGGTACTTCGGGTACTTCGGGTACTTCGGGTACTTCAGGCACTTCGGGTACTTCAGGCACTTCGGGCACTTCGGGCACTTCAGGCACTTCAGGCACTTCCGGCACTTCAGGCACTTCCGGCACTTCAGGCACTTCCGGCACTTCAGGCACTTCCGGCACGTCCTCCACCCCCATAGGCCGCGTGGTCACCAATGCCAGCAACCTCATTACCGCCGTCGGCACGACAGTCGCCGACACCGGCAGCAAAGTCACGGGCACTTCCGTGCCCGGGGTCGACAGCGGCACCACAGCAGGTCTGGGTAACGCGATCAGCGACCTGGGCAATGCCGTAAAAGCGCTGGGCAACGGCACCGCCGCGGGCCTCGGTAACCTGGGCAGCACGGCCAATCCGCTGGACCCGACGCTCGCGTCTACGTCAGGCGTAGTGTCGAACACGGCCGCCGCAGTGACGTCGCTTGGCGGCGCAGTCACGAGCCTCGGCAGCGGACAACTGGCGCCGCTTGCGCCGCTCACGTCGACAGTCGGCACGGTCGTCGGCGGCGTCGGCACTGGCTTGAACGCCGTGGGCTCGGGACTGAACCAGGTTGTCGCCAGCGCCCCTGTGCAGCAGGTCGAGAGCCAACTCAGTTCGGCGATCAATCCCATTACGCTCGCCGTCTCGAACACTACACAGACCATCGGCACGGCAACCGGGCTCGGCACGCCACTCAACACACTGCTGGGCAGCATCGGCCACGGACTGGATTCCGCCGGCGTCAGCATAGCCGGGGCCACTGGCGATCAGGTCGGCAAAGACGTCGGCACAATCGTGAGTCAATTGGGCAAGACCGTCACGAGTACCGGCGGACTCTTGACGGGAGCGACGATCAATCCGCTCGCGCCGCTCACAGGCATGCTCGGCCCCCTCGGCAGCGGCAGCGCAAGCGGCGGCGTCGTGGCCATTCCGCCCTTGACCGGCCTGATAGGCAACCTCGGGGCGCTGGGCGGCGGCACGGGCGCAGGAGCGGGCGCGGGCAGCGCAGGCGGAGTCACCGGCCTCCTTGCGCCGGTCACCACGCTTCTCGGCAATGTTCGGTCATTGCCCGGCGCGGGCGGGACGGGCGGCGCGGGCGGCATCGGCGGGACCGGCACCGCAAGCGGCCCGCTCGCCCCCGTCACCACGCTGGTCGGATCGCTGACTTCGGCGGTGAGCGCGGTCGGCGCGGTCGGCGCGGTGGGCGCGGTGGGTGCGGTGGGCGGATCGCAAGGCGGCACAGCGGTCAATCCGGTCACCGGCCTCATAACCGGATTGACTGGTGGCTCGCGCAGCAGCTCGTCGACCAGCACCAATCCGCTCGCGCCGGTGACAAACCTGGTCGGCGGATTGCTCGGCGGCGTGGCGCCCGCGAAATAAGTCGCATCCCTAAACAGTTTGATCCAGAAGCGAGCCACGCCCGAGCGTCGCTTATGTCATGACGACGAGGATGACATGACCCCCAGCATCGACACACTCGCCCGCGTCGACGACCCGGCTCCGCCATCGGCAACGCCGTTTTGGGTCGGCATATCGGGCATGCTGGCCGGTCTCGCGACGCTGTGGCTGGTGCGTGACAGCGCCGCGCTGGGCGGCGCTGCCCGCAGCGCCGTCGCCTGTCTCGCGATCATCGCAACAGTGGGCGCTTACGAGCTGTTTGTCGCGCGCGTCTACCTGCGGCCAAGCGCCGGCTTGGCGAATCGCGCACTGCGCTCGTTCAGCATCGCGCGTGTCGCGATGCGTCTCGCGGCTCTCGCCTGCGTCTATGCGGGCATAGGCGCACTCTACTGGCTATTGCCCGAATACCACGGTGCGTTCTACAGCCCGTTCTGGTCGCTGATCGCGACACTCGCGCCTTGCGTGACAATGGCAGCGCCTTTCTATTTCGCATGGATGGATACACACCAGCGCGAAATAAACGATGCCTACCTGGTGCTCGCACGTCTCCTGTTTCGCGGCGAACGCCCGTCCAACTGGCGGCCCCTGCGCGAAATGCTGGCGGGCTGGATGGTCAAGGCGTTCTTCCTGCCGCTGATGGTCGTCTATCTGTCCACCACTGCCACGCAACTCGAGGCATCGCTTCGCGACGCGCTCGCCGCGCCGTTTTCTCTCGCAACGTTTCGCTTCATGTACGACCTCTCGTTTGCAATGGACCTGATGTTCGGCACGGTCGGCTACGTGTGCACCCTTCGCATTCTGGACAGCCACGTGCGCAGCACGGAACCCACCACGCTCGGCTGGCTGGTTGCACTTGTCTGCTATCAACCGTTCTGGTCGCTGATTTCCAGTCAGTACATCCGTTACGAAGGTTCAATGTTCTGGGACAGCTGGCTGATCTCCATGCCGTTACTGCGGATCATCTGGGGCACCGCGATAGTGGCGCTCTTGTTGTGTTACGCCTGCGCCACGCTCTCATTCGGTTTGCGTTTCTCCAATCTGACCAACCGGGGCATCGTCACCTCGGGACCCTATCGCTTCACGAAACATCCCGCTTATATTGCCAAGAACCTGTCGTACTGGATGGTCTCTGTGCCGTTCATCGAGCCTCTGGGTTGGCGAGTTGCACTCATGCATTGCGCGGCGCTCGCCGCGGTCAACATGCTCTATTTCCTGCGGGCAAAGACGGAAGAAAGACACCTGATGAACGATCCGGATTACCGCGCGTACGCGCAATGGATCGCTAGAAACGGCCTCTTCGCGAAGATGGTTCGCGCGCTCCGCCACAAAAGAAACGCTAAAGCCGAAGCCTCTGCCAGCTCGAGGCTTCATTGGGACGAATAGGTCATGGGGAGGCAATTTGACCATGCAAAAAACCTTGGATAGCGTCGACAGCTACCTGGCTCAACTGTTGGGCCTTGCGCATAGTCACTCGAGCCAGCCGGCGCTACAGATTCCCCTCTCGGATGCAGACTGGGAGCGAGTCCAGAGCCTATTTCCGGAGCATACCTGCAAGCGCGGACGCCCCCGGCGCAGCGACCGCCAAATTCTCAACGCGATACTGTGGTTGCAGCAAACCAATGAAAAGTGGCACAGACTGCCTGGCACATTTCCGCCGCAGCAGACCTGCTATCTCCGCTACATGGGCGTGGAAGAAGTCGGGCGTGCTCGCTCAGGTGAACGAGCGCCTGCCTCATTGCAATAGCGGGTACGCCACCGGCTGCAAGAGCTAGCTCGATGTGAGCGGTGTGCATGTGTGCCTCACATCGCCCCGAGCTTGTCGAAGTTCGCCACGAACTCAGGCGCCACCTTGCCGTGGCGATTTATCTCAATTCCAGCAACGAAGTTTACCGATTTGCGCCATTACTCTCTCCAGTTTGCAAACCTACAATGCAATCACTGGCTGCGAACAACAAGGTCCGCAGCGCAATCAAGACGAAACTGGAGGTAGTTCATCATGAAATCACTTATTCAAGCCGTTGTTATCGCCACTGTGCTGGCCGCTCCTGTCGCTTCTTTTGCGCAGTCCAATCAGCCTGTGACCCGTGCCCAGGTGCGCGCAGAACTGGTACAACTCGAAAAGGCCGGTTATCAGCCGGGCCGCGCAGATCCCTACTATCCGCAAGATCTGCTCGCCGCACAACGCCGTGTCGACGCGCAAAACGGCACCGCGCAGCCCGCGGTGTCGAGCTACGGCGGTGTAGCAGCCGGTTCGAGCGAATCAGGCCGTGCAGTGAGCACTAGCGGTGCAAAGTCGATCTACTTCGGCAATTGAGGCACAACGACCCGCCGCTGGTCGCGCCGCCAACGCATAAGCTGTTTGATCCGCTGCAAATAAAACTGGCCCGCGACCGGTGGTTCCGGTTGCGGGCCAGTTCGTTATGTATACCTCCGTCATCGGCTGCCGATGACTTCGCCTGGATCTCATGGGTCCAGGCGCTTTTTGCCGCTCGCAGTGCCGGTCGTTGCGCGTGCAACGGTCTGATCCGCCGCTCAGTCGCGAGCAATCAGATCGCCCACTTTGCCACGGCCCGTGACCAGACAGCTCGACAGGAAATTCTCGCCCTGGCTGCTGGCGCCGGCTTCACCAAAGCCTTTCTTGAGCGCGTTCGCCTTGACGAGTTCCGCGCCCTGGTGGCAAGTGATGGTCCCCACTTCACCCGCCTGCGCGCGCATGAGCGCCCGGTCTGCCATCAGATAGCCGAGCAGCAGCACCACTGCAATATTGAACGCCTGTCTCATGGATTGTCTCCTCCTTCGAGGAGACTAACGCGAACCCTCCACGCGCGGTCTTAGGGGTTTCCCGATCGAGCACGTCTGCAGCGCCTCGGGGAGCACGTTCAGAGCACCTTTGCGCCCCCGCGGACCGGGTCAGAATCTCGCTTCGATGTCGCGGATACGGCGCTCTACCGATCGGCGCACCAGCGCATTCGACGGCACCAGCAGTAGAGAAGACCCAATGATCCGATACACCTGGTTTCGCGACACCTTGGAGACCTCTTGCGGATCGAGCCACGCAGCGTTGTCGACGAGCAGCACTAGCGTGTCCAAACCGATGAGAATCGGCCACAAGCAAGCCAGCCGCAAACGCACGGCAAACGCGGGAATCGCGAGCGTGTACTCGAGTGCCTCGCGGAAATGATCGAGCGTCTTGCGCAACAGCTCGACCATGAGCGCACGCGCGCGCTGCGAATTGGCCGGCAGCAGAAGATCCTGCGCGCTCAGGCCATGCTGAGCCAGCATCGTTTGCGGAAGGTAACAGCGGCCAATCCGCAGGTCCTTGCCGCAATCGCGCAATACGTTGGTCATCTGCAGCGCCTTACCGAAACGCACGCCGCGTGCCTTCATGTCCGCCGGCTGCGCCTTCAGCGTGCCGGGCATGTGAGCGTATGTCATGGTGGTCCAGAACTCGCCGACGCATCCCGCCACCAGATACGTATAGCGGTCAAGCTCGCCATATTCGCGCAGTGCGGCGAGGCGGCCCGAGCGTTCGTCCGGGAACGTGCGCAAGTCGAATTCCATGCCTTCGGTCAAGGTCGAAACGATCTTGCGCACGGCTTTGCGGTCGGACTCGCTCAACTGCGCCAACACGTCGAGCGCGGGGCCGAGCGATTCGAGCAGCACCTTTTCGTCCGACTGGCTTTGCTGGTCCGCCACTTCGGCGGCCATGCGCTGAAATAGCGCTCCGTCGCTTACCACGCCGTTGACCTGGTCGCGCAACGACAGCAGCAATTCAAGCCGCCGCGCGGGCGCAATCAGCGACGTATCGGCGATCGTATCGGCCGCACGCGCGAGCAGATATGCGAGGCCAATCGGATCGCGCATGCCTGCCGGCAACACGCGCAGCGTAAGGTAGAACGAGCGTGATACGCCTTTCAGGAGCGGGCCGAGAAGAAAGGCCCGGGTCGGAGTCGGCATGGTTGCGATGTCAGTATTGGCAAAATTCAGAGGGTGCCGAATTGTATACGGCAAGCCGCGCTAAGATGCGGCATAGCCCGAATCTCGCGCCGACAATGACCCGAAACCAGAACTCGACTCTCGACACCACCACCACGCGCACTCGCAGGCCTAGCCTGCGGCTCACCTATGTGATCGGCAGCCTCGACCGCATTTTGCGGCGCCGAATGAGCGAGGCACTCGCGCCGCTCGGTCTGACGCTCGCTCAATTTACCGCGCTGTCCGTGCTCGAAGCGAAGGGACAAGCTTCTAATGCGCAGCTCGCCGAGCGCTCGTTCATCACACCGCAATCCGCCAACGAAGTGATGAACGCGATGGCAAGCCGCAACTGGGTGAGCCGCGAGCCGGACCCCACGCATGGTCGTATCGTGCTGCTGCAACTGACCGACGAAGGGCGCACCGTGTTGCGTCAATGCGAGCAGGCGGTCAAAGCAATCGAAAAGCAGATGCTGGAGGGCATCGACCTGGAAGCCGCCGGTACGGTGCAGCGCCACCTCGAAACTTTCGTCCGTAATCTGCGCGGATAATCGCGGCACATGCATGAAGTCCGGCGACGACGCCATATGCAACTCACGGCACTACTCCTACGGAGTCGCACGCACGCTATCACTGATTTCGTGCGTTGCCTGTTCTCTCTATGTATAGTGGCAAGTCGCTGAGGGGCGCATCGTCTCAGCGCGTCTTTAAGTGGCTCAGCGCATACGTGTTTGTACTTTGTGCGCGCGACGAAAAACAGATCTTCAATTTTACGCGGGCCACATCGCGTCGTTCAGTCTGCATTTGAACGCCAGACTTCACTCTCGTTGCGCCTCGCTTGCTCCTGCATCCGCCGCACTACGAATGCCCGTGGCCACGCGCTCGTTGGACAAGTAAAATTGCGGGCATTCAACGCTCGATGTGCAGCCCGCCAGGCGACGCGGGACGGAACTCGGGAACGCACCTTGCTCGCCAGACCGGATTATTCATCGCATTGACGTTCGTGAGCGGCCGCCAGTAGCAGTTCAACCACATACCATAATGACCATGTACGAAACGCCGACTTCCCCTCGCGCCAACGTTGAAACGGGGGTGCCCGGCCTCGACGAGATTCTGGGCGGCGGTCTGGTCCAGGGCGGCGTCTATCTTCTGGAAGGCATGGCCGGCGCCGGCAAAACGATTCTGTCGAGCCAGATCGGTTTCCACCGCGTGAGCCGTGGCGAAAAAGTGCTGTACATGACGCTGATCGCGGAATCGCACGACAAGTTGCTCGGGCACCTCAGGGGGCTCTCTTTCTTCGACGAAAAAGCAGTGGCGCAGCAAATGCTTTTCGTCTCCGGCTATCACGAACTGATGCAGGACGGCCTGGACGGCTTTCTGAAACTGATCGCGTCAAGCATTTACGATTATCGTCCGAGCCTGATGATCATCGACGGCTTTCGCAGCGCACGCGAGTTCAGCGAGACTGAGCTGTCGCTGTCCAAGTTCATTCACGAACTGAATGCCCTCGTCGCGGCCATGAACTGCACGACGCTGCTGCTCGCGCCGCTCTCGGGCAACGAGCCGCATCCGGAACACACCCTCGTCGACGGTCTCATCGAGTTGAACCGTTATAGCGACGGCATGCGCCGCGCGCGCGAAATCGAGGTGCACAAGATGCGCGCGCGCAACCATCTGATGGGCAAGCACTTCTTTCGTATCGCCGAAAGCGGGCTACTCATGTTCCCGCGTCTGGAAGCACAACACGCGCTGCCTCAAGGACCGGTCGATCTGAAAACACGAGTCAGTTTCGGTTTGCCACGTCTGGATGTCATGTTCGGCGGCGGTCTGTCGCTAGGCTCGACCACGACGTTGATCGGGCCGTCTGGCGTCGGCAAGACCGTGTTGTGTCTACAGTTTCTCGCGGCCGGCATCGAGCGTGGCGAGCGCTGCCTTTACCTTGGCTTCTACGAAGGGCCGCAGCGGCTGATCGGCAAGGCCGAAGCCGTTTCTATCGCGCTCGACGAAGCATATCGCGACGGCCGGCTCGTCATTCAATGGCAGCCCGCCGTCGAGCTTGCCATCGACGAAATCGCCGCAAACGCACTCGCCACCGCGAAACAGATGGGCGCGACGCGCATGGTGATCGACGGCGTAGAAGGGTTTCGCGATTCGGCGCTGCGCATCGAGCGCTTTGGCCTCTTTCTGAATGCGATGCTGCACCAGTTGCGCGAAGCCGGCATCACGACGCTCGTCACTGAAGAGGTGGCGCTCTACCCCGACTACGGCCAGTCGAGAAGCACGCGTGTTTCGGCACTCACGGAAAACCTCGTGCTGTTGCGTTACGCCGAAACAGACGCGGGAGCGCGCCGCGCCATCTCCGTCGTCAAACAGCGCGAAAGCGCGCATGACCCGTCCACGCGCGAGTTGGTGATTTCGTCGCAAGGGCTCGACATTGTCGAAAGTCTGACCGGCCTCTCCGTGTCCTCGGCGTCCGGCCTGCTTGCAATCTCGCAGCCGCGGCGACCGGCCTAGCTCATGAAAACCATTCTGGTCGCGGACGACGAGTTCGACATCCTCACGGTATGGCGGCTGCTCCTCGAGCGTCACGGCTACTCGGTGCTAACCGCCTCCAATGGCGCCGTCGCACTTGAGCAGATACGCAGAACAAGGCCGGACATTATCGTGTCAGACTGCATGATGCCGGTCATGTCGGGGCTTCAATTGTGTGCGGCTCTTTACGCCGACCCGGATCTGCGCTCCATTCCCGTTATTTTGTGCAGCGCGGCCGCCGACATTCCAGTGCAGCCCAATCCGTTTATTGCATACGCACGCAAGCCCATAGCGTTCGATGCGCTTCTCGCGTTGCTGCAAAAAATGTCGGTATAGCGGCGCCCGCTCTACTGCGCCGCATCGCTCCCGCAGCGGTCAAACAGATTCGACCACCAGCGCGCCGACGTCTGCAATCGCCGCATTCGAGCGTGCCGCATTCCCAGCAGTCCCGGTCAGATAGACGGCCACCAGAATGGGGCCGCGTCCAGGCGGCCAAAGAATGGCCACGTCGTTCGCCGTGCCGTGATCGCCCGTACCGGTTTTGTCGCCCACGCCCCAATCTTTCGGCAGCCTGGCGCGAATCCGCGCGCCGCCGGTCTCGTTGGCCGCGAGCCAGGCAAGCAATTGCACTCTCGATGCCGAAGTCAATTGCTCGCCCATCACGAGCTCGCGTAAATTGCCGAGCATTGCATTCGGCGTGGTCGTATCGCGCGGATCGCCCGGCGTGGCCTCGTTCAGTGTGGGCTCATTGCGGTCCAGACGCGTGATGCCGTCGCCGAGACTGCGCGCAAATGCGGTCAATGCGGCGGGCCCGCCAAAAGTTTGCAGCAGCAGGTTCGCAGCGGTGTTGTCGCTGAGCGTGATTGCCGCCTTGCATAATTCGGCGATGCTCATGCCGGCGTTGCCGGTGCGCTCGCGGGTATGCCTGGACGTGGCCGGCGAATTCGGCACCAGTTCGCTTTGCGAGTAGACGATGCGACGCTGCAAGTTCTCTTCGCCACGATCGACCCGCGCCAGTACCGCGCCCGCGGCGAGCAGCTTGAATGTGCTGCACATTGGAAAGCGCTCGTCCGCACGCAGGCCGGCGTGCAGGCCCGAGGTGGTGTCGATGATCGACACGCCAAGCCGCCCGCCGCTTTGCGCTTCGATTTCCGTGAGCCGCGCGCGAATCGCATCGAGCCTGGCGAATTCTCGCCGCTGCCTTACCGCTTCCGCTCCTTTGAGCGACCCGGCATTTTTGCCCCAGGCGCCGCTATTGCCGAGCGCAACTCCAGCTATCGAAACACCCAGCATCGCGCCCGCGAATTTTCTTCTCGTGATCATTGCCGCTCCTTGTGTGAAGCCGCAACTATCGGTTTTCCAGCCCTCGCTGACAAACGATGATAAGTTAATGCGCTCACAAGAAAAACTTATGCCTTGGCCATGACACACCATGAGACCTTATCTTCCGCTTAATGCGTTGCGCGCTTTCGAATCGTCGGCCCGGCACTTGAGCTTCACGCGCGCGGCGCTCGAGTTGAACGTCACGCAGGCCGCCGTCAGTCAGCAGGTGAGAGCGCTGGAGGAGCGTCTTGGCACCACGTTATTCAAGCGCTTGCCGCGTGGCCTCGCGATGACCGACGAAGGCCTTGCATTGCGCCCCGTGCTGACCGATGCATTCGACCGTATAGAAGCGGTGCTCAAGCAATTCGAGGGCGGCCACTTTCACGAAGTGCTGACGGTCGGCGTGGTGGGCACATTCGCCGTCGGCTGGCTCATGCCGCGGCTAAGATCGTTTCGTGAAGCTCATCCGTTTGTCGAATTGCGACTCCTGACGAACAACAATCTCGTGGATCTCGCGACCGAAGGTCTGGATTTCGCGATCCGTTTCGGCGACGGCACGTGGCCCGGTTCACTCGCAACCTGCCTGCTCGACGCGCCGCTCGCACTGCTATGCACGCCGGAGATAGCAGAAAGACTGTCGACGCCCGCCGATCTCGTCGGCGAAACGCTGCTGCGTTCCTATCGCGCCGACGACTGGAGCAACTGGTTTGCCGCGGCTGGCATTGCGCCACGGCCCATTCGCGGGCCGGTGTTCGACTCTTCCCGCCTGATGGTCGAAGCGGCGATGCAGGGCGCGGGCATCGCGCTCGCGCCCGCGCTGATGTTCGGCCATGAGATCGAGACGGGGCGACTGGTGAGCCCGTTCGATATCGAAGTGCATGCCGGCAGTTACTGGCTTACCTGGTTGAAAGGCAAGCCAATGACGCCTGCCATGCTGCTGTTCAGTCAGTGGCTCGTCAAGGAAGCAACTGCGCACAGCCCGGCCTCGCACAGACCCGTGCGGCGATAGCCGTTCATCGCAGGACGTTCGGCTTGTGGCGGAAACACGTTCCAGGAACCGTCGCCGTGGCGGAAGAAGAAGATGGACAGCAGACCGCCCGGGCGCAACGCCTCGACACGCACGAAGCGCCGATGCTGTGACGCGCGGTGGCAGAACTCGACCACTCGGGCGGGCATGGAGGGCGTCGGCGCAAGCCATTTGTCGACGGCCCAGTGCAAGGTCTTTTCAGCGGCAGCCATGATGATCTCCTTCGTTCCCTTACCGATTCCGCTACGCGGCTCAAGCAACTTGTGCGGCGAACCGCCGGCTCTTCGCGCCGTTCTCGACGAATGCCTTCACAAGGCACATCAACACATGCACACCAGTGCGCGGATGGCGCAGGCTGCAATGCACCTGTTCGCTGCGGCTTTCGCCCAGCAGTACCCAGGCGCAGAAGTGTTCACAGTTGTTGGTCAGCAGGCGGTAACGGTTTTCGCCCAGGCGCGAGCGAGCGCGGCGCACCGCTTCCTCGCCGAGGTAGCGCGCGCGGGGCGTCGCGCGAATCGACAGCGGATGGCCGGCCGCGAAACGCTCGAGCTCGACTTCTTCAATCGGGCCGCGATGCGCCGACCCTGCAAAACCGGCGTAATGCACCACCCGGCCGTTGCCCACATAAATGCCGTGATGTTCATAGCCGCAGCGGGTCGAGACGAGATGCGAGCCGATCGGCAAGTCGATGGTGGATGACGATTCACCGCCGGCCCTGCTGCTCGCTTGAAGAGAGTTCGTGTTCATGGCTTGCCTCGTTCCGGTTCCAACACTGTTGCGAGGTCTTTTGCATCATCTGGGCCATGTGACGAAGAGCCTTTGTTGATAGGGGTTTCGGCGAAAAACCGCGGTTTGCCGCGCAGCGGATGTTGGCCGCGAACCGACAGAAAAAGTGCAGATGTGTTGGTGGCGTGCGCGCTTTTTCGGGCATGACAACGCGAGTGCAGGTGCTGTTCGAAACGTTCGCGATTTCGGCCAGAAGTGTTGGGCGTCACACCGGTCGCAGCGCAAGCATGTTGGCTCGCGCCCGACCTATCGCTTCTGTCGCGCGCTGCCAGGCAAGCCCGGAGTCGTCCGCTATCCCGCGCCAGTCATCGCATTGCCGGAAAGACCATCACGTAGCGCGCAAATTGGCACATCACTTGCACCGTTCCCGTTCAGATCCATTAAAGCCGCGCGCGTGGCGCGTGCGGTCAACCGGAGAACGACATGGCTTCTATTTCTGTGAACGACCTTTCGCTCAACCTGGCGCTCGACCGCAAGGCCATGGCTGCAATCCGCGGCGGCGGCGGTGCGCCGTGGGTGTATGGGTGGATTCAACCGTATGTGCGGGAAACACCGAGCATTGGACCGGTCGTGAACCTGTACGAGGTCTCCAACAACTTCTATGCTAACCAGATGATCAACCAGTTCCAGTCGGTCGACGTGCGCAATACCGGCGCGAACTCGAACATCAGTGTCTCTCCTGACGCCCGCAGCAGAAACGATATGGTGTAGCTGTTGTGACTTGCCCGAGCCAATTTCGCTGGACGTCGTCCGCGTGTTCTGACGCAGGACGCGTGCGCGAAATCAACGAAGACGCGTGTCTCGACGAGGCCGAGCTCGGACGCTGGGCCGTCGCCGACGGCATGGGTGGCCACGCGGTCGGCGACCTCGCGAGCCGCCTCGTGATCGACGCATTGAAACGGCTCGGCCCGCCTGTGAGCATGAAAGCGTTCATCGCGGACGCACGCGCGCATTTGCAGGTGGCGAATCATCAGCTGAGACAGGAGGCCGCGCGCCGCCAGGTGCAGCGTATCGGCAGCACGGTGGTCGCGCTTCTCGCATGCGACCGGTTTTGCGGTTATGTGTGGGCGGGCGACAGCCGCCTGTATCTGGTTCGCGACGGACAACTGCGTCAGCTCACACGCGATCACAGCCAGGTCGAAGCGCTCAAGTCGCTCGGCGTGATTACGGATGAAGAAGCGCGGCATCATCCGGCGCAGCACATGATCACGCGCGCCGTGGGCGCGACAGACCTGCTTGAACTCGACGACGACGCGATCGAAGTCGCGGACGGCGACATCTTCCTGCTGTGCAGCGACGGCCTGAGCAACGAGATCGGCGAGGACGATATGCTGGCGGTGCTGAGCGCGGAGGCCCACGGCAATGCGCCGGGCCAACTGGTTAGCCTCGCGCTGGAGCGCGGCGGGCGGGACAACATCACCGCTGTCGTGGTACGCGCCGAAGATCCTTACGCAGCGGACAAAACGCTATTGAATCCCTCGCCCTGACGTGGCGTGCGGTGGCGCGACAGGGGTGGCCCTCTTACGAAAGACGCCGCCCTTATACGTCGCCATCATCTTCATCGCGTTCCTCTGCGCCGTGTCTCGCAGACGCCGCCATATTGCGGTTGCGGAAGTCTTTCGAATGAAGTCCGTGCTTCTTCAGCAGCATCTGCAGATGCGAGCGGTTCATGTCGATGCGCCGCGCCAATTCCGCCACTGTGCCGTTCACTTCGCGCAGCCCTCGTTCCAGGAAGGCTTTCTCCGCGTCGTCGCTTGCGGCGCGCTTGGCGTCGCTTAGCGACATGAGGTTCGCTACGCTGATCGGCTGCTGTCCCGCGCCTTGAGCCCCGCCTTGCAAGGCACCCGCTGCCGGGCCCGGCGCGCCTGGGCGCATATCGGCAGGCAAGTGGTCGATATCGGCCATATCGCCCGCAAGACACGAAACGCGGTACATGACATTACGCAATTCGCGAATATTTCCGGGGTAAGCATAGTTCAGCAGGAAGTCCCGCAAACGCGGGGTTAATCTCACCGGCCGCCGTTTGAGCGTGCCGGCCGCCTCGTCGCCAAACCATGCAATGAGCAGCGGAATTTCGTCGCGGCGTTCGCGCAGCGGTGGCAACGTAACGTGAATTACGCTTAGCCGGTAAAAGAGATCTTCCCGGAACTTGCCCTCTTCGCTCAGTTTGCGCAGGTTTCGGTTGGTTGCAGCGACAATGCGCGTATCCACCGCAATCGTTTCGTCCGAACCCACGCGTTGAATCTCGTGCGCTTCCAGAACCCGCAGCAATTTCACCTGGCCCGCGAGCGGCAATTCGCCAATCTCGTCGAGAAAAATGGTACCCGTATGCGCGCTTTCGAATTTGCCTTTGCGGTCGTTCGCGGCACCCGTAAACGCGCCCTTGCGATGACCGAACAGTTCGGACTCGAGCAGGTTGTCCGGAATTGCGCCGCAATTCACGGAGATAAAGGGCTTGTCCGAACGCGAGCCGTTGGCATGAATGACCTTGGCCATCAGTTCCTTGCCTGTACCGCTTTCTCCGTCTATCAGAACCGGCAGGTCAGTCGGCGCGGCCTTCTCGGCAATTTCCAGCGATTCCAGCAGGCGCGGATTGTCGCCGAACGTACCTTCGAAAATGAAGCTGCGCTCGAGCAGCGCCTGCCTGCGCGCGCCGCGCGACTGCTCGGCGCGCTGCTCGGGTTCCGCCGCCACTGCCGCCTGCACGAAGCGCTCCTTGTGCGACAGCTGCATGACTTCATCGCGCAACGACGTGGCCTGCCGCAGCAGTTTGTCGATATCCGTGCGTTCCAGTCGCGACGACCAGCGCAGCGTCGAGCGCAAAATCTCAATTCGCTCGATCAATCCCGCGTATGAAATCGCTGGACTGATGTCTTCGATCTGGTCGAGTATCTTCATCATCACGCGCTCAGTTGTTTCTGCACCAGTTGGTAGTACATGCCACCGCGCTGGATCAGTTCTTCGTGACGGCCCTGTTCGACAATTGCGCCTTCATACAGCACAAGAATCTTGTCGGCACGCATGATCGTACTCAGCCGGTGCGCGATGATTACCGCCGTGCGGCCTTTCAGAATGTCGTGCATATTGCCGAGAATGTTGCTTTCCGACTGCGAATCGAGCGCGGAGGTGGCTTCATCGAATACCAGCAGGCGCGGGTCATGATAGAGCGCCCGAGCGATGCACAGCCGCTGGATCTGCCCGCCCGACAAACCGATGCCGCGTTCGCCCACAATCTGCTCATAGCCACGCGGCATCTTGCTGATGAACGCATGGGCGTCCGCCATTTTCGCGACTTCCTCTATACGGCGGCGGTCCGGCGCGTCGTCGCCGCTCGCAATGTTCTCGGCAATCGTGCCGGAGAACAGCAGATTGCTTTGCATCACGTAGCCGATCTGCGCACGGTAATACGCTTTATCGACCACGCTGAGGTCATAACCGTCTATCGACATCTTCCCTTCGCTCGGCGCATAAAAACCCACTAGCAGTTTCGCGAGCGTCGTCTTGCCCGAGCCGCTGCGTCCGACAATCGCCACCAGTTCGCCTGGCTTGATATCGAAGCTGATGTTTTCCAACACGTAAGCAGAGTCGTTTTCGCCATAACGAAAGTAGACACCGCTCAAGCTTATTTCGCCCTGCAGTTCCGGCAACATCACGCGTGAGGGCAGGTCTTCCGGTTTCTGTTCGGGCTCGATATCGAGTACATCTCCGAGCCGCTCCATTGCGACGCCCGCGTCGTTCAGCATGCTCCAGAGACCGACGAGTCCCATTAAAGGACCGAGCACGCTGCCCATGAACGCATTGAACGCAATCAGCTGGCCGATGGTCATTTCGCGCGCCAGCACGAGATTGGCGCCGACCCATAGAATGGCAATGGTGGTCGCCGCGTTCAGCAACTGGCTGCCGAGCCCGACGAGAATGTTGAAGGCGTGCGCCCGATATTGCACTTCGAGCGCTTTCGCGTATTTCTTTTCCCAGCGCAATCGCACGGGGCGCTCGATTCCCATGCCCTTCACGGTCTCGACGCCTGCGAGCGCTTCCATCAGGAACGACTTGGATTCCGTCGATGCAGTGAACACCTCGCGCGCGTAGTTCTTGATCTTCGGCGTCGCCAACGCGGTCAGCGCCATGATAGGAATGACAAATCCGATCAACACCAGCGTCATCTTCACGTTGTATACGAACATGATCGTGAAGTAGATGAATACCATCAGCAGGTTCAACGCAGTGGTCACCGTGGATTCGGTGAGAAACGCGCGAATGGTCTGGTTTTCCTGAAAGCGCGCGAAGATGTCGCCGGTCTTGCGTTTTGCGAAAAACGAGAACGGTAACGACAACGTGTGCTTGAAGAACTGCGACATCATGGCGAAGTCCATGTTGCGCACCATGAAATTCGCGAGATATGCGCGAATCGACGACATGAGTTGCGAGAACACGTTGGCGATAATGAGCCCGCCTATCAGCAGATGCAGCAAGCTCACGTTCTGGTGCACGATGACACCGTCAAGAATGTTCTGGATGATGAGCGGCGGAATCACCCCCAGCACCTGAATGACGAAGGTGGCGAGAAACAGGTGTCCGAGAATCTTGCGGTAAGGCTTCAGGTAACCGACAAAACGTATCCACGGCGAACGCGCGGCCGACATCTGCAGCATCTGGGGTCCGCCCGTAAACAGCAGACATGTGCCGCTCCAGCCGCGCTCGAAGTCTTCCACCGTCATCTTGCGAAAACCCAGTGCCGGATCAGCGACCCACACGTATTCGCTGGAAAGTCCGTACACCACCACGTAGTGGTAGCCCTCCCAATGCACGATGAAGGGCAAATCGAAACCGCGCAGGGAATCGAATGTGCATTGCACGCCGCGTGTCGTGAAGCCGAGCGATTCACCCGCGCGCGCGAGACTGTCCAGCGTCGCGCCCTGCGTCGTCACATTGGCGAGTTCGCGCAATTTTCCAAGCGTCATCGGAATGCTGTAGTGGCGGCAAATCATCGCGAGACATGCAGCGCCGCAATCCATTTCTTCCGCTTGCTCCACGAGCCGAAAGCGCTTGATGATCTTCTCGCCGAACTCGGGTTTGCTCTGCAAATCGAGCAGAAGGGGCAACTTGCGGCGTTGCTCGACCCGCTTCTGGCGTTGCAATTCCCGGTCGCCGTAGCGAATGCGTTCGTCCAGTACTTCGCGTAGTTTGGGATTGCGCTCGAGAATAAAGTGCACGGTCCGCTCGGGAATCACGAGAAGCCGCGTATCGGTCGACGCAATCGCCGAAGCCATTTGCTCCTGGCGCATCAAACACGCCTTCTCGCCGAATATCTCGCCTTCCCCTAACGTGGCGAGCGTATAGTCGCGCCCTTCTTCATGGCGGACAATCCGCACCTCGCCCTGCCGAACCACATATAAGCGCCGGTCGTCGCGTGCGTCCTGCTTGAGAATTTCCTTGCCCGCCGGCACGCGCTTGACGCCGACGCTGCGCACATATTCTTCAAGTTCGGCTTTGTTCAGCTTGCCGCGCAAATCGAACAACTGCGCGACAAAGCCGCCTGCGGAGTTGATCGCCACATAGCTCGCGACGAAGGCGAGCGCCGCCTGATTGCCGGCAATCACCGGTTCGATCGCGGCGCGCGGAATGAACAGCAACTCCGTTTTCGCGGACGCCCGCACCGACGCTTCATGCACGTACGTGCGCAGCATGGCGATGTCGGCGAAAATCTCGCCCGACTTGCGCACGCCCATGCTGGTTTCCTTGCCGTGCTCTTCGACAAAAATGCGCACCGAGCCCGAGCGGACTATGTACAGACCGTCGGCGGTCTCGCCGGCGGAGCACACTGTTTCGCCAAACGAATAGAAGCGCGCTTGCGCATATTCGGCTAGACGCTCGATCTCATCGCGCGAAAAGGGCGACAGTATTTCCACCGAGGCTAGAAACGCGGCGGCGGATGGCGCGGTCTGGGGTGCATCCATAAACGTGCGGACCTCGGTTCAGCTTCTAATGGTGGCGCCCGTTCAGCGCGCTTCGATCACATGTTCCTGCGCACGCGCAATCAGCCAGCTTTCGCGCAGAAGGCGGCGGACTTCCGCGGCCACGTCGGCGTCGAGCGTAGCCGGGTACTTGGCAGTCACCGCGAAAATCTCGAAGCAGGACCGATCCGCCGATGGAAACGGCCCGAGCAGATCGCCCACCGCGGCATTGAAAATCTTCGCCTCGATGTCGGGCTTCAACGAGCCGCGCAATACCTTGCCGATCACACCGCCCGCCTCGCGCGTATCGGCAATGGAATGCTCGCGCGCCATGTCGGCGAAGCTATCGGGATCGTCGTGCAAATACGAGATCATTTCCTTCGCCTTGCCTTCGCTGTCGAGCACGATGTGGCTCACTTCGATCGCGTCGAACTTGGGGGAGTTCAGCGCGAAGTAATCGCGAACCGCCGCCTCGTTGCCGACCTGGTCGAGCATCTTCTCCTGATACAGCCCATCCGTAATGAACGCCTCGAATTCGTCAAGGCTCACGTTGAGCACGTCGAGATACTGGTTCATGTCCGTCGCGCGGTGCAGGCCACGCACGCGGCGAAACTGATCGGCACGCTCCTGGATTTCGTCGGCGCTAACGACAATGCCCTGCTTCTTCGCCGCATGCACGGTCAGTTTGTCGCGCACGATCTGCTCGATGAGGCTTTCGAACTGGCCAGTCAGTTTCAGAAGACGAATGAACTCGGCCACATCCACGACTTCATCGTCTATTCTCACTATCGCGGTCATGTTGTCCGCTCCTTTGGTTAATGTGTGATTCGCGCGATCAGCCCGCCACCTGCCTGAAAGGATCGAGGCCCAGGTCGATCAGCCGGCGCTCGCGCACCACGATTTCCGCGCTCGCCGTCATGCCGTAACGCAATGGATAGCGAGCGCCGGCAATCTCGTAGTAGTTTTTATCGAGAATGACGCGGCCCTCATACACCGGCTGCTTGCTCTGCAACGAGGGCTTGGTCGCGGGCGAAATATAGACGAGGGTGCCGCCAATCAGTCCATAGCGCTGATACGGGAACGCGTTGAATTTCAGCTTGACCGGCAGTCCCTCGTGCAGGAACGCGCGGTCGTGTTCGGCAATTTCTATCTTCAACACCGGCTTGGCGTCTTTCGGCGCAATGCCTCCAAGCGGTGAGTTCGCCTGAATCTTGTCGCCGCGCTGTGTCGATATGACATCCGTGATCACCCCTGATACCGGCGCCAGAATCAGCAGGAAATTGTCCTTGTCGATGTTCTCGAAACGGATTCGGGCCGCGGCTTCCGATACGAGCCGTGCGCTTTGCAGTTGCAGGCGCAACTTGTCTTCCGCATCCGTAATGTCGCGCACGGCGGCGTCGTATTGAAGCTGCAGCTCGGTAGCTTGCTGCCCGCTCGTTTCCAGCTCCGCATTCGCCTTGGCGTATTCGTGACTCAAACGGAAGTCCAGCTCGGCAAGCTTCGATTGCGCGACACGGTACGCGTTGTCTGCTTCCATTGCCGCCGTTCGCTTTTGCTCCACCTGCAATTCGGCAATCCCGCCGCCGCCTGGCTGCGCAAATAGCCGCGAATAGCGGTCGAGTTCCTGGCGCGCCGCCTCGCGCACGCGCCGTGCGTTGTCGAGTACGCTGCGCGCTTCGTCGAGTTCGGCTTTCTGCCCTTCAGCGAGCTTGGTCGTGCCCTCGGACACGCGGTTCTCGTGCAAACGGGCTTCCACTTCCATTTGCGCCTTCAATGCAGCGGCCTTTCGCTCCATGAGCGCTTTCTTCTGCGGGAACTGCTTCCAGTCGCGCTCTGCATCTTCCAGTTTCAGCTGCGCCTGCAACGCATTGCTGGCCGCCTCGATGGCGCCGCGCGCATTCAGTCGCGCGAGTACATCGCCTTTCGACACGGGCTGGCCTTCCGCGATATAGAGGTCCGCAAGTTCGCCGTCGATAGGCGCATAAATGCGGCGCACCTCTGATTCGGGCGAAAGCGTGCCTTGTGCGCTGACGATCACATCGGCACGGCCCACGAACGACCACAGCAAACCCGCCACCACCAGAGCGACCATCGCCCATATCAGCGCGCGCGCAATCCGCACCGGCTCTGCGGTGAGTATCGCAATGCCTTCGACGCTATGGTCTTCCAGCGCCTCAGCCAGCGTTCTAGGGTGACTGTCGCGTTTCACTCTGCTCGCCTCCAATCAACGCCAGCTTCGCTTTCAGAAGCGCGGGGTCCAGCACCATGCGCAACTCGGTCAGCGAGCGGCGCTGCAAAGTTGTTTCTGCTTCGATATCTGCAAGCAGGCGGTCAAAGTCCGCGGGATGGTCCGCTTTCAGCTGCGAATAGATGCGCATGCCCTGTTGCGCGGACGCCTGAGCATCGGACAGCAGGCGCGCTTCGTTGCGAAAGCCCGGCGAAATTCCCGCTTCCAGCCGCTGCGTGCCGCCAATCGGACCGCTCGCGCGATACTGCTTCCACAGGCTCTGTGCGCGCAGCATCAGGTCTTGCGCACGCGAAAGCGCTTTATCGTGCAGCGCCGCGACGTCCTTCTCGATGGCCCGCGCGAACCACACGTCCGTCGACGGATCGAGGCTCGCATAGAAAGACAGCAGACGCTGGTCATAATCCTTGCCGCCGCGCGTTTTCTGCAGGTCGCTGTATTGATCGAGCAGCGCTTTCTTGTGCGCCGCTTCGGCGGCGAGTACATCGGACCAGGGCCCAGCGGGCATCGACTGCAATCCCGCCAGCGCCCGTTGCGCGTCGCCGCGCTGCCATGCAGCGGCAATTGCGTCGTGGCGGCGGACCACATCGTCCGACGGTAAACGAGTCGCGGCGAGTTGCCGGTATTGCGCCTGAAACGGCGGCGTGCCGAACCGCGCGGTCTTCATCAGCGCGAGCAAGGTGCTCAATTGACGACCGAGCGCGGCCTCCAGCAGAGCCGTGTATTGGCGCAAATCGTCGCGCACCTGATCGAGGCCCGCGAGACGCGGGTAGCGTTGCGCATAGTCGTCAAGTACGGACGGCAGCGCGGCCGGCTTGTCGCGCGCCAACTCGGTGCGAATGGTGCCGTCAAGCCGTGTTATGGCGGCCAGATACACTGAATCGTCGCTTTCGAGCTTGCGCAGATGACTCATGGCCTGCGCATACGGCTCCGCAAAAACGGGTACATACGAGGCGATTCTGTCGAGCGCGCGCTGGTGACTCTGCGAATCGTCGTGCCACCGTTGCAGCAGGCCGTCGATTGCCGCCTCGTCGCGATACATGCGGATCGGCGCCTCCACGCCGCCGCGCCCGGCAATGAAGCGTTCGAGATCGCCCACCCATTGCAATTCGCCCAATAGCGACGCGGCGTCGGCATTGTTCGCGGTCGACGACTTCATGTCCGCAAGCAGCGCGTCGGCCTGCTCGAACTGCGCCTTTTGCAGTGCATTGAGCCAGCCTGGAAGCTTCGCCTTAAGGAGCGCTTCGCTCGCCAGTGCACTGACTTTCGTATCCGCCGGATGGCTCGCCAGATAGCTCCTGGCCGATTGCACCGCGCTCGTATAGTCGCCGCTCGCGAGCAGGTTCTTCAGTTCGCGCTCGGACGAACCGCGCAAGTACAGCGTCAATGCGCCAGCGCCCAGTAATACGACGCCAACGCCGCCCCATAGCGCGATTTTCCGCGTGTTTGCGCGCTGGTCGCCTGCGAATGCTTTACTCAGTTCGCTTGCTACAAGACGCCAGCGGCGCTGCTTGCGCCTCGTCGCGCCAGCAGCGCGGCCGCTTTTCGACCCGTCGGCGGCGCTGGCGCGGGCGGCACCGCCATTCGCACTCTTTGCTGCATTCGCAGCCGTCGCTGTCGACGGCGCGTGTCTTGCTTGCACCGACGCCGCATGTGCCGCCTCATTGATTTCGTCTTCGCGTTGCCGCGCCGGATCAACGCAGAAGATGTCGAGAAACGAATTCGCTGCGCCAACGAAGGTGGTCTTGTCGGCGTCGGCGGCATCGGCGGCGGCGGGATCGAGCAACAGTTGCGTCACGGTCGGCTCGGCTTCAGGGGGTTTGTGCAGCGTCATCCTGTAGACGAAGTGGTCGCCGCCAAATGCAACCACATCGCCATCCACCAGCGGCTGGGCGGATTCGTCAAGACGTTTCCCGCCGACGAACGTGCCGTTCGTGCTGCCGAGATCTTCCAGGTAAAGCTCGTTGCCCTTCAGAAAGATGTGCGCGTGCCGACGCGAGATATAGTTGACCTGATGCGGATAGCGGTCTTTGTAGCGCGAAAATACCTGATCCGCCTTGCTGACGAGAAACGGAAACGCCTGCACTTCAATGGGCTGCAGCCCGAGGTCGTCGCGCTGCGGCACGAGCAGGAGACCCGGCGCACACGCGGCGTTGCTAGCCGCGACAATGCGCGCGCGCGGCTCGATGCTCACGCGATAACAGAGGTCGCCTCCAAAGCACAGTTCGTCGCCGGCCCGCACGCGGGCCGGCGTTTGCCGCACCGCGACGCCATTGACGGTGGTACCGTTCTTGCTGCCGAGGTCCGCCACGTACACCGCGCCCCGTTCGATAAAGATGCGTGCATGACGGCGCGACAGACGCGCGATGCGCTCAGCGGGGTAATCCGTGAACGGCGCTTCGCTGCGGCCGATAGCGAACAGACTATCGACAATCCGGATGGCGTCCAGCGCCGGACGCGGCCCGGACGCAAGGGGAGACAGCAGCACGTCGAAAACCGCTTCGGCTGTTGCGCGTGTCTCAGCAATCGGAATTTCGCCGTCGGCCATTTTATCCGGATCACTAATCGTTTACCCGCTGCGGCGAGAGCGCAACGGAATCAGCACGAAGGACGACGGCGATGAGATCTTGTTTTGCAGAGCCGTCCGAAACCCGGCTCCTCAAAGATTGTAAGTCACGCATAGCGAGTGTCAATTCTCAGTCGTCGGTTATCAAGCCGCGGAACGTCCGGCACGCAATGGAAAAAGACGCGGCGCGCGGCACGGCGGATTAGCTCAATGCTCCTTTACTTCCTGGTACTTTGTCGTGCTTGTGCTCTACTGCTCTTTGACTTGCGCCTGTACGTCGACACTCGGCCAGCCGCCGCCGAGCGCCTTATAGAGCAGCACTGTGTCCGACAGAATCAATTGATGATTGGCGAGTAGCGACAACTGCGCCTCCAGCAGCGTTCGCTCCGTCTCGAACACCTCGAGTTGCGACACCACGCCAAGCCGAAGTTGCGACTGGATCTGATCGGCCACGATCTGCAGACGGTCCACCTGTTGTTGCAGTTCTATCCGCTGCGCCTTATGCGCGTTCAGATTGACCAACGCGTTCTCCACCTCCTCGAACGCGCCCATTACGGTCGCGCGGTACTGCTGCTCCGCCACCGTCGACTGGGCCTGCGTTACTTTCACGTGCGCACGCACACCGGGGTCGAGAAGCGGGATGTTGATGCTGGGCATGAAGCCGTAGGTGAACGACTTCAGCAAGTCGGTCAGTGCGAAGCTCGCCGTGCCGCCGTGGCCGGTCAGGCTGATAGAGGGCAATTGCGCGAGCTTGGCCTGACCGACAAGGTCATAGGCTTCGAGCACGCGGAATTCCGCGGCCACGACATCGGGGCGCCGCGCGAGTAGCTGTGCAGGCAGGCCGTCGGGCACGCCAGGCAAGCGCACCCGCTGCTGCAAATGGCCTTTGGGCAAACGGAATTCGCCCGCCGGTACGCCGATCAGCGTGCACAGCGCGTTGTTCGCCAGATCGCGCGAGCGCCCCAATTCGAGCAGCTGATTCGTCAGCCGATTGATTTCTGCCTGCTGCCGCAATACCAGTGTCTGCGGAACAAGGCCACTGCGGCGCTGGCCTTCGTAAATGGACAGAATCTGGCGGTTGGTGACAAGCGTTTTCTGCTGCTGCTCGATCTGATCGTCGAATTGGAGAATCTGGAAATAGGTGCTCGATACGTTCGAGACGAGTTCGAGATAACCGGCACGCCAATCGGCTTCACTCGCGCGGAACTCGGCCTTCTGCGCCTGCACCCCTTTCTCTACTTTTCCCCAGATGTCGATGTCCCAGTTAACCTGGGTCGCCACGTTGTATTGCTTCGCAAACGTCTGGCCGGTGGTTTTCTGAAAGCTGGCGCCGCCGCCAAGATCCATGGTGGGGAGCGCACCCGCCCTGGCTTCGCCTATTTGCGTGCGAGCCACGTCGATACGCGCGGCCAGTACCTTGATGTCGAAGTTGCCACTGATAGCCCTGGCAATCAGCGAGTCGAGCGTGGGATCGCTGAAGCCCTTCCACCAGTCGGGCTCGATGGTGGCCGCCGCAAAGACCGGCGTGCCGTTCTGGCCGCTCCACGAGGTCTTGGCCGGCGTGTCAGGCCGCTTGTAGTCGGGCATGCTGACATCGACGCACGCGCACAAAGCGGCGGCGCCTATCGTTGCAGCGCAAAGTCCGCGCAACATCGCCAAAGCGGGGCGATTGACGAAGCGCCGAACAATCTCTGAATCAGGCAACGCTGACACGGTTTTCTCCGATGACGCCCACTTCACTGCCCGATGCAAGCGCACCATTCAAGTAAAGCATCTCCGGCGCCGCTTCACCATCGAAGCAGTGCATGAACATAGGCGTGGGAGATGTGTGATGAAGAGGTGTCGCGTGAAAAGAACGATTGATGTGCAGAGTTTTTGAGGGGACTGGCGGACGCGCGGGCCGGCAAGCTCTTGCGTCCGCCCGCGCCAGTTACGACACGAAGATGTTGTTGCTCGACGTGACGTGCGGATCGATCGTGGTCGTGACCCCGGCGACAAACGCCGCGTTGTTGCCGTTGGCGCTCTGGATGTTCATCGTCGTGCTGATCAGTTGAGTCGCATCGACCTTCTTGCTGTTGTTCGGCGCATAGACCGGCGCGAAATTCAGATACGACGACGACGGATACATGTAGCCGGTGCCGCCGCGTACGGCGCTCATCGCCTTGCTGTCGAGTTGTTCGGTGATGGACAGGTCTTTGATCATCAGCGTGTTCATGGCAAATCTCCTGAAGGGAAGGTCACAGTGTTTCGGTTGGGTTCGAGCAACTTGTCTGCTCGAGCATCACTAACGCATGGGCTGTGCCAGTTTTGCTTCAGGCTCCTAAGAAATGCGCTGGAGGGCCGTCGGCCAAGCCTTCTGGCGAAACGGCAACATCGTGACGCTGAGTGGGATGGCGATGAGTGGACATCCAGGTGATGGATTGCAGCCAACAACCGGCGCGAGATGGTTGGCTGCGGCATGACATCGGGTTGATCCGGGTCCGCGCGCGGCGTGCGCCTCACTCAACGCGCGATAACCGTGATCTTTTTCGAGTAAACCGGCGGATTGTGGGGAACGTGCATGTCGTCGCCCATCAGAAGTTGCAACGTATGCTTGCCGGGCGGCAACTGGATCATGGTTTCGGTTTCGCCCGCACCGAAATGCAGGTGATTGCGGTCCGAGGGTATCTCCTGGTCCATCGGCGGCAAGTCCACGTCGATCAGCAGATGATGATGTCCCGTGTTCGGGTACTTCACGCCCTTTGGCGCCACGCCCATATAACGCAAGCCGAACCACACGCGAAACGGTTTGTTGGCGGAAACGACCTGGCCGTCGTTCGGATAGCCGATATAGGCATAGGCACCGGAAGGCGAAGACGCCCCGGCCGCCACGGCGAAATCGGCCACGCCCCATGCCGCCGACGCCACCAGCGCCGCGATTGCGATGAGTTTGTACATGAAGGTCTCTCCGTACTCAGCAGGCCGCGTCGGATGCGCGGTACACGATAAACGCGCTAGTCTTTCTGCACGGTAATGGTGATCTTTTTCGAGTACACGGGCGGCGTATGCGGCACGTGATTGTGGTCACCAAGAATGAGTTGCAGCGTGTGCTTGCCTGGCGGCAACTCGATACGCGCATCCGTCTCGCCCGCGCCGAAATGCAGGTGATTGCGGTCCGACGGAATTTCCTGGTCGAAGGCCGGCAAGTCAGTGTCGATCAGAAGATGGTGGTGCCCGCAGTTGGGAAAACCGACGCCTTTCGGGCACACACCCATATTGCGCAAGCCCATGCGCACCCAGAGCTTGCCGCCGTGAATCACGGCGCCGTCGGACGGCCAGATGATGTACTCCTCCGCGCCGGCGGGCGATGCAGTGGTGTCCGCGAATGCCGGCAGTGGCAGCGCGGCGCAGGCAAGCGCCACGGCTAACAGTGTCCGCGAAGCCGCGCGCACTGCGCACCGCCGCGACATGACCTTGAAACTGGAGTGGGGGACAGCAGGGACGTTGGTTCTTCGCATGGCGCACTCTCCCGAAGAGCGGTCGTGACCACCTCGACTGCACAGGCAGCCGGGGCGATGGTGCTGCGATCGCGGGTGCGCGGGATGCGGCAGCCGCGTAGTTAAAACGACTGTGCCGCGTTGCTTTGTGAACCAGCTTAGGACGTAACTTGCGAAAAAGATACGCCACACTCGTTAACCGTATGGCGCACCCGGTGAAAGTGTTGGTTGTGGCCCGCCACGCGCGTGCTATGTTTGTTGATACGTTGCAACGCGGACAGCCGAACGCGCGTCGATACTTCGCCCTCTCCCGCGCCGCGGTATCGGCAAACGGCAACGAACAGCGGCGAAAGCGCGGTGCCCGGATGCCTATGTTCTGTCCGGAACAAACAGGATGCGAAGATGTGGCGAATATTCCTGCTGATGTGGATGGCCGGGGCCATTCTGGTGAATTGCGACACTGCATTTGCCGTGGCTGCGCGCGAGAGCACGGGCGCGGCGCATTCGGCCGCCCGGGCTGAGGAAGCCACCGCACCGTTCGTAAGTTTCCCACCATTGACACCGATGGCGCCGTTAGCACCGAACACACCGATGCAGGCTGGTGCTGCGCGTATCGCACTGGTTATCGGCAACGGTGCCTATGGTCCGCATGATCGCAGTGGCGGCGATCCGGCGGACATCATCGAGCAGAACGCGCCGCGCGACGCGCATGCGCTAGCGCACCGGCTAACTGCGCTCGGCTACGAGGTGACGCTGCTTGCGGACGCAACGTCGCTGCAAATGCAGCGTGCGATCGGCGAATTCCGCGAGCGCCTGCGTGCGGGCGGTGTGGGCCTTTTCTATTTCGCCGGTCACGGCATGCGCATCGGCACGCAAACGTTATTGATTCCCGCCGGGCTCGATATGCGTTCGCCAGCCTCGCCGATTCGCGAGGGCATCGACCTGGATAACGTCTTGCAGGCAATGCACGCGTCGGGCAACGGTGGACTCAATATCGCAATTGTCGATACCTGTCTCGACAATCCGTTCTCGGGCGACGTTGTCGCCGGCGCGGCCGCACTTCCGCCGCGCACGCTCGTTGCCTATGCAACGGCGCGCGGCGGCTTTGCAGCGGACGGCATGCGCCACGGCATCTATACGCATGCGTTGCTGCGCGCGCTCGACGAGACACCCACACAGCCGCTAATGAGTCTGTTTGCGAGCGTTGCGTCGCAAGTACGACTTGCGACGGGCGGGGCGCAGCAACCGTGGATTGCATCGTCATTGCCTGTTGCACCGGCTTTGGCACGCAGCACTCCCGTTGTATCTGCCGGACCGGTTGCGCATGAAGAGACTGTGGTGGCCCTGCACAGCCGGGGCATATTGCCGAAGGACAGCAGCGAACAATACGAAATCACCTTCTGGAATTCGATCAAGGACAGCAATTACCCCGCAGACTACGAAGCGTATTTGAAGGCGTATCCGAACGGGCGCTTCGCCACGCTCGCCCACGCGCGCATCGATCGCCTGCGGGCGGCGGCATCGAACGCAGCCGCTCCCGGCGCAGCGACGCCGCAGGCGTCCCCACCGCCGACACCGCCGCAGCAGTCAGCGCGGCCGGCGACATCCACCGCATCTGCACCTGGCGCGCCCGCGGCCTCCGCGACGCCGGATCGTCAGCGCGCCGGGTCGGCACCGCCTGCCGCAAGCATTACCTCGCCCTCCGCACCGTCCGCGCCGCCGGTGCCTGTGGCCGCACAAAAACCCGCTTCACGCGCTCCGGCTGCAGGCGAAAGCCGCGACTGCGCCGCCTGCCCAATCATGATCGCGCTGCCCGCAGGTTCCTTCTCGATGGGCAGCAACAGCGACGACCCGTCCGAGAAGCCCGTTCATCACGTGACGATTGGTGCGCCGTTCGCTATCGGCAAATATGAAGTGACCGTCGAGCAGTGGAACGCATGTGTAGCGGCCAATGCCTGTCCGAAGCTCACGCCCGAAACGAACGCCAACAAGGCAGCACCGGCGCGCGACCTGAGTTGGGACGACGCGCAGCAGTACGTGAAGTGGCTCAGCAAAACGACGGGCAAACCGTACCGGTTGCCCACCGAGGCCGAGTGGGAGTACGCGATACGCGGCGGCACCACGACCGCTTACTGGTGGGGCGACCAGATGCGCAAGGGCAACGCCAATTGCAAGGATTGCGGCGAACCGTGGCACAAGGAAGGCCCCGAAGCCGCGGGCTCGTTCGCGGCGAACCCATACGGCCTGTATGACATGAACGGAAGCGTGTGGGAATGGACTGCCGATTGCTGGCACAACTCGTATCAGTCCGCGCCTGTCGACGGCCGCGCATGGGAAAGCCCCAGTTGCGACATGCGCGTGATTCGCGGCGGCTCGTGGCGCGAAGGTGGCGGCTACATGCTAAGCGCGACGCGCTTCAAATACAGCGCGGGCGTGCGCCAGTCGCAAGATGGTCTGCGGGTGGTCAAAGACCTGAAGTGATTCGCGGCGCAATTGACCTCCGCGCGGCGCGCGTGTCACGGCGCATGCGGCTTTGTGGTGATCGGCGCGAAGTCCGCTACGATCCGCTCGCGGCCGTATTTCGCGGCGATTTGCGCGAGACGTGTGTCGAGGGCGCGCAGATAATCGGCGCGCGGTTCGGCCTCGGGACGCGGCTTGTCGAAGAGCGGCGCGGGCGTGATCAGCAATACCACCATTTCCGAACCGAACGGCCTTGAAATGACCCAGTCGCCCGCGCTGCCGACCGTCGCCGAATAATGCGGCGGAGCCTGGTTGTCCTTCGCGCGCGGGCTCGGCACCATATGCACGACATTGCCGTCGAGCTGGTAATAGTCCAGGTTCACATACGAGTCGTAGCCGGGCGTGCTGACGTCCACTACGAGGGGATCGCCCTCGCTCAATCTGCCGCCCGGCGGACGCACCTGCAGCCCCGCAACGTGCCCCGCTTGCCAGTTCTGCACCCAGTAAGGCGCAAGCGCCTTGAGCGTGGCGCATTTGTCGTCGGCCGTGGGCTCTACGTCGAGCTTCAGTGCATCGAGGCCGGGCAGTGCGGAGAGATCCTCTTTCAGGCGCGCCACGCCATAGCGCTGCGAGACGTAGCCACGGACCGTCAACGTGTGATCCTGCGTCGCCGCCGATAACGCCGAGCAGGGCACCTGCGCAAGCGCGGGCGTGACCGCCGCGAGCGTCAGCGCGGGCTTCTGCGTGGGCGGTGCCAGGGCAACGGGCGAGCTCGCCGACGGCGCGCTGGCTGTCGTGGTGCTGCTGGCCGTTGCAATTATCGGGCTTGCACTGGTGGCGGCCGCAGTTGCAGTCGTCGCAGTTGCAGTCGCCGCACTTGCCGTTGCCGCACTTGTCGTTGTTGTCCCTGCCGTTGCTGCGTTCGTCGGCGCCCGGCTCCCGCTCGCCGCGCTGTCGCTGCCACCCGCCACCGCAGACACGGTCTCACTTCCCTGCACCGACGACGAAGCCACCTCCCCCACACGCTGTTGCGAAGCACCCGCCGCCACCTCGGCTTCGGCATGCCGGTTAGGCGCCGCGCGCCACGCGAACACCCCCACAGCGGCCGAGCAGATCACCGCAAATCCTGCGAGCCCGGCCTTTGCCAACGTTCCCGACTTCTCCGCGCGAGCCTCGTTGTCGAATTCGGCGATGAAGCGCGCCACGCTCGGCATGCGCGTCGCGCGGTCAAACGAAAGCGCGGCCCGCAATGCGCGCCACTGCCGCGCATTGAGGTTGGACGGACGCTGCGGCTTGAATTCCGCGTTGCGCGCCTGGGTGGCGGACAGCCGGTCAAACGGATGATGTCCAGTCAGCAGTTCATACGTGATGCAGCCAAGCGCATAGATGTCGTCGCGCGGATCGGGCTCGCGATGCTCGATCATCTCGGGGCTCGCATAAGCAGGCGTCAGCGCGCCCAGGCTGCCCGGATCGAAAACGGTTGCATCGCTCTCTTCTTCCGGCCGTTGAAATACGCGAGCAATGCCGAAGTCGATTACCTTCACCTCGGCATTCGTCGTGAGAAACACGTTGGCGGGTTTGAAGTCGCAGTGCACAAAGCCGCGTTCATGCGCATACGCGAGCGCGCTGCACATGCCGCGCACGATAGGCAGCGCGGCTCGAACCGGCATGCCCTGATACCCCGGCGTGCGCAGCAGTTGACTGAGCGGCTTGCCCGACAGGTACTCCATGGTCAGATAGACGATGGGCCCGTCGCGGTCGAAGTCGTACACGGTGATGATGTTGCGATGCGCGAGCACCTGCGCCTTGCGCGCCTCGCGCTGCAAGGCAACGAGCGAATTCGGATTGCCGCGAAACTGGACGTTGAGCACCTTGATCGCGAGATACGGCTTGCGGTCCGACGCCTCGAGTTTGCGCAGATCGAGCGCCTTATACACCGTACCCATTCCGCCGACACCCAGACACTCTTCGAGCACGAAGCGGTTGTTCAGCGTATCGCCAATACCCTTGATCTGATCGTGCGTCCCAGTACCCGGAGAACTGGACGCGCTCGCCGGGGCACCTGCGCGCTCGCGCGCGCCCGGGACCACCGAGGGCAATTCAACCGTCGTCTGTATGCCGGTTTCTTCGCCGCCGGCCGCTACGTTCGACACGCGCAACTGCTCGATGCGTCGCCGCACTTCAATGTAAAGGTCTTCGGGCAGCGGCGCCTTGCGATGCGCCGCGCCGAGCATCTCCAGCAACTGCGTGGGACCGAGACGTTCGGTGACCAACGTGCTGTCGAGTTGAGCGACGAACTCGTCACGAGACAGCTCGCCGTTCTGGAAGTCGTGAATCACACGCGCAAGGCTAGCCATATTGTGCGAAGTGCCGCCGCTGCCGTAGACCCGTTCGCTTGCGATCAGGGTCGCTCCGGCCGATAGGAAAGCTGTCGTAACCAGTTACATGTGCCGCTTCGATACTAGCTCCCACCCTGTGCTTTCGCAAACCAGGATTGCCCCGCGCGAGGCATGCCGTGCGCCTGTTGCAGGTGATCCAACAGTATCCGGCGCGTTGTCGGGCGCACGCCACCATCCGGCGCGAGCATCGCGCGTTCAGCGGATAGAACGGAATCCGCCACAGCAGGCTGCAAGCCTTGCGGGGCAAGGCTCCGCCAACTTTATTAGGAACCTTGAATAAATCTGGCACAGGCCGTGCGTTAGTGACGCTCGAGCAGACAAGTTGCTCGAACCCAAGCGCAGAACCGTAACCTTCCCTTTCAGGAGACTCACCATGAACACGCTGATGATCAAAGACCTGTCCATCACCGAACAACTCGACAGCAAGGCAATGAGCGCCGTGCGCGGCGGCTTCGGCCCCTCCACGTCGTACTTCAACTTCAGCCCGGTCTACGCGCCCGACTACAGCAAGAAAGTCAACGCGACGCAACTGATCAGCAACGAGCTCAACATCCAGAACGCCAACGGCAACAACGTTGCTTTCGCCGCCGGCATCAGCTCGACGCTCAACCCGTCGGTCACCTCGAGCAACAACATCCACATGTAATGTGCGACGCGGCGAAGCGGCCGCCGTTGCGGGCCGTTTCGCCTCGCGCGAGGCGCCTCCTTTTTCCCTACACCTTTGGAGCGACACCATGTCATCTCTCATGATTTGCGATCTTTCCTGTACCCGCGAACTCGACCGCCGCGCCATGTCGGCGGTCTCGGGCGGCACCGGCAGCGGCGTGCCGGGCGTGCCTTCGGTAAGCGGCCTGAGCGGCATTGCCAATGTCAACGTCTCGGTGAACCAGAACCTCAACCAGCTGCAATACGTCAACGTCGCGGCGTTGAACAACGTGGGCGTGATCGGCGCCGGCATGGTTCCTCTGCACCTGAACGTCAGCCCTGCCCTGTGGGCGTCCAACACCGCTGTCGTGTGACGGCGTGCAGTAGCGAAGGACCGGGGGCTTCCCTACTGCCGCCTCGCCCGATCCGGCAGGCAGCTTGAAAACAGATTTCCTATACTCATAGTGCGACGAGACCTCAGTACACTTGACGACACCCGCGAGCGCGAACCGGACCATCGCACCGGTGCATCGCTCCGCTTTCCCGGCGAATACATCATGGCCAAGCTTCTTATCAAAGACCTCGCGGACAGCGTCGAACTCGACCGTGAGGCAATGGCCGCCATTGTCGGCGGCGCACGCATCGGCGCACGACTGACAAGCGCCGCGCCGCTCGTGCCGGCCTCGGCGCGGGTTGTCGAATACCCACCCGGCTTTCCGGCCGCGCATCGGACCATCGCGAAAGTGGCCGCAACTCGTAACACACGGCGCAGCTGAATCCGCATTCGATCGGGCAGTGCAGCGGCACGCGTCCTCGACGCGTGCCGCTTGCGTTTGTGCCCGTATGCCGTAACGAGCGAGGCTCAGACGCTGCGACGGCTCGGAAGTACCTGCAGACCAACACTCCACGCTCCTCCTGTGGGGCGCACCCGCACACCTCGCCTTAAATTTTTGCTGATCGCAATCTACGATTCGCGCAGACGCGGCGCGCATCCCTGCCTGGCTTTGCGTCTGCGGGCGCACGGCAGATCGGCTCTTCCCCGCGTGCAGATTGGCATACACCTCGCAGAAATCCGAGCGAGCACGCCGCCGTGCTCGCCTCACTACCCCAAGGAGTATCGCCATGAAATCCACCGTCATCATCAAGGATCTGCCCCGCAGCGCCGAAAGCGTTGCGCACGAAGTCACGCTCAGCGCCGAGCAGTTGAAACTCGTGCGCGGCGGCCGGTCGGTCGTCGTCACCGTCGACGGAGGCGCCCTCGGGCATGTCGACGACTTCGCGATTAACACCGCGATCTTCGAAGGCCGCATCAAGGGCACCTATCTGTAGGACGCTCCACATGCCAGTAATTGGAAACCGCCGCGCCACGGGCTGGCCCGCACGGCGCGGCGGTTCCATGCCGCACGCCGGCGACCTATCCTTGCTTTTTGTATCACTCGATATATAATCCGGTTCTATATCGACTGATACACAACCACCGACCGGTGGCAAAGGACATTCATCATGGCGCGACCCCGCGGATTCGATGAGGAAGAGGTGCTCGAAGCAGCCAGCGCAACGTTCTGGCTCAAGGGCTATGAGGCCACGTCCACGCGCGACCTGGTCAAGTGCACGGGTCTCACCCAGCCGAGCCTCTACAACGCATTCGGCGACAAACGCGGGCTCTATCTGCGCGCGCTCGAACATTATCTGGACCACTCGTTGCGCGAGCGCATCAGGCGCTTCGAGAGCACCATGCCGCCCGCGGAGGCCATTACCGGCTTCTTCGACGAAACGATAGAGCGGTCAGTCTCCGACCCGCACAAGCGCGGCTGCATGCTGGTCAATTCGGCGCTGGAAATGACATCGGACGACGAGGCATTCCGCAAACTCGTCGCGACCGAAATCGCCGAGATACGCGAGTTCTTCCACCGTTGCCTCACTGCGGCGCAAAAGAACGGCACGCTGCCGCAAACCATTTCCACCGATGACGCCGCCGCGCATCTGCTCGCCACCGTGCTCGGCATGCGCGTGCTCGCACGGGTCGATCCGCAGCGTGCGGTGCTCACCAGTGCGGTAGCGAGCGCGCTCGTGCTATTCGGCCTGCCGCCACTGCCGACAAGGCACAGCGACAGTTGAGCCCCGCGCCTGACAGGGCGCACCCGTTCGCACACTTTTGCAGTCTCACAGACCCCGGCGCTACGTCCTGCACGTTGGCCGGTAAAGGAACCGTCATGTCTACAGCGCCATCACTGGCTTCTTCGCCTTCGACATCGCTCGACGCTCGTGCGCTTTTTGCCACGCTCGCCGGACTGAGCGGCAGCCTCGTCGCAATCGGACTCGCGCGTTTTGCGTATACGCCGCTGATTCCATCGCTGATTCAGGCGCACTGGTTCACGTCGTCGCAAGCAGTTACATTGGGCGCCGCGAATTTCGCCGGCTATCTGATCGGCGCGCTGATCGGCCGACCGCTTGCGTCCGCATTGTCGAACCGGACCGCACTGCGCATGTTGATGGCGGTGGTTACCGCGGCATTTTTCGCATGCGCGTATCCGTTGTCGATAAGCTGGTTTTTCGTGTGGCGCTTGCTGTCGGGCATCTCCGGTGGCGCCATCATGGTGCTGGTCGCGACCTCCATTCTTCCGCACATTCCGGCACCGCGCCGCGGCTTCGTGAGCGGCATGATCTTTCTCGGACTCGGACTCGGTATTGCGGCCTCCGGCACACTGATTCCAGAACTTCTTCATTTCGGATTACGAATTACATGGTTCGGACTGGGCACGGTCGCGCTCATCCTCACAGCGGTGAGCTGGTTCGGCTGGCCGTCGACGAACCCGCCCGCGCCCGTCGCGGCACCCGCCCATCATCAGACTGCGCAAACCGCCACGCTCGGGCTGCGCGTGCTGTATGCGCAATACGCGGCCAACGCACTTGGTCTCGTGCCGGCAATGATTCTGCTCGTCGATTACGTGGCGCGCGGTCTGGGCCGCGGTGCAGGGATCGGCGCCAACTACTGGGTGCTGTACGGGCTCGCGGCCATCGCAGGGCCGGTGATCGCCGGCAACATTGCGGATCGTATCGGTTACGGCAAGGCTTATGGCGTGGCATTGCTGCTGCAAGCCGCCGCTGTTGCGCTGCTCGCGCTCTCGGGTAACGCGTGGGTGTTGGCCTTGTCGACGGTAATACTCGGCGTCTTCACGCCCGGCGTCGTCCCGCTCGCGCTCGGCCGCATTCATGAACTCGTGCCGCACGATCACACGGAACAGCGCGCCTCATGGAGCCGCGCGACCACGGCGTTCGCACTCTTTCAGGCGCTCGGCGGTTATGGGTACTCGTATCTGTTTTCGCATTCGCATAACAACTACGCGCTGATCTTTGCATGCGGCGCTGTTGCGCTGGCAGGCGCGTTCATCGGGGACTTGATCGCTTCACGCGTCGCCACACCGGACACTCCAGCGGTCTAAGTAAGAGCCCTGCGCTTTCTGCGTTGGGCACAACGCTTGCTCCGCATAGGTCACGACACTGTCTTGCGCCAGGTACTGTTGCACGTTCAGCATGCGTGCGCGACCTTCGCGCAAGACAGCGCCATCAACCAAGTGGAGGTCATACATGTTGGGAACTATTCTTCTGGTTGTGCTGATTCTTCTCCTTATCGGCGCGTTGCCGACCTGGCCACATAGCCGCTCCTGGGGTTATGCGCCTACGGGTGGTCTGGGCCTCGTGCTGATTGTCGTGATCGTGCTGCTTGTCGTCGGCGTCATATAGCCATTCGCTTGACGCAATCACACACGTAGATCAATGCGGACCTGGCCGCCGGGTTGCGATGCAGTTGAACTGCTCGCCTACCCGGCGGCCTTGCTACATCCGCACGTCGTCACAAACGCTAGTCAGCACCGAGGAATTGCGATGGAAAAGTTACTTGCCAATCAGTTCGCGCTGGTCACAGGCGCAAGCTCCGGCATTGGCTATGGCGTCGCGCAAGCGCTTGCCCATGCCGGCGCGTCAATTGCGCTGAATTATCATTCGCACGCCGAATCAGCGGAGGAACTTGCCGACGAGATCAATCAGTCAGGCGGCACGGCGTTCGCAGTACAAGGCGACGTGTCCAATCCCGAGGACGTGGAGGCCATGTTCGACGAATGCCGCGCCCGCTTCGGCACGCTCGATATCGTCGTTGCAAATTCCGGCCTGCAGAGGGACAGCGCTATCGCCGATATGTCGATGGACGACTGGCAAACCGTGCTCGGCACGAATCTGACGGGGCAGTTCCTCACTGCACAAGCCGCCGTGAAAGAGTTTCGGCGGCGTGGGCCGACCTCGGCATCGAAAGCACTGGGCAAGATTATCTGCATGAGCTCGGTGCACGAGGTCATTCCGTGGGCCGGGCATGTCAACTACGCCGCGTCGAAGGGCGGCGTGCAGATGTTTATGAAGTCGCTCGCGCAAGAAGTCGCGCCCGAGGGGATTCGCGTGAACTCCATCGCTCCTGGCGCCATTCGCACGAAGATAAATCGCGACGCGTGGGACACGAGCGCCGCAAGCACGAAGTTACTGCAATTGATCCCATACGGCCGTGTTGGCGAAGTGGAAGACATAGGCAAGGCCGCAGTCTGGCTCGCATCCGATGAAAGCGATTACGTTGTAGGCACAACCTTATTCGTCGACGGCGGAATGGCGCTGTATCCGGGCTTTATCGACAACGGCTAGCAAGACGCGGTGCGCAGGCATTCATCAGGCAAACGCTGCGCACGCCCCGGGCACGCGTCATGCTGAACCTCCGTCGTGTTCCAACCCGATACGAAAGGAGAGACATCATGCCTTATCTACTTGGCTGGCTTCTGGGTGTTCCGGTGATCGTGCTGGTGATTCTGTACCTCATCTTCCATTGATCATTCGAAACAGGCTTCATGGCGCGGCCCTTCTGTGGCCGCGCGTCTTTTCACGCAGCACTTCACGCGAGTGCCTTACATGCGTTCGGCCGGGGCGAGGGTTCGCTGCGACGTGGTAGCGGCGCAACTCGTTCTCATGCTGGCTTCGGTAAAAGCAGCGTTATACCGCTAGCGGCTTGTGGCCGCGCGTGGTCGCCGGGAGATAGGCGATCCGGACGGTTGTCCCGGGCACGAAGGCACCGTCAAAATATACCGGGACCCACGCTGGATAGGCTTCCTAATGCGCCGCGCGATCGGGCGACTAGCGGAAGGTTCTTCCGATAGAATCATGTCTGAACGAACAATCTTCCGGGGCGTCCCATGAGCACCAAGATCCGCGCGCTGGACAATCAGGACCGCAGAATCCTCCGCGCATTGCAAAAGAACGCGCGCGTGAGTAATGCGGAACTGGCCGAACTCGTCGGCATGTCGACCACCGCGTGCTGGAACCGCACACGTCAGCTCGAAAGCGAAGGCTATATTCGCGGCTACGTTGCGCTGCTCGACCAGCAGAAGCTCGGTCTTGCAGACATCGTGCTGCTCGAAGTCACGCTCGATCGTCACGATGACGACGCGCTCGCCCGCTTCGGCGCCGAACTCGCGACGCTCACCGAGGTCCTGGAGGCGTACCTCGTATCCGGCGATTATGACTATCTGGTAAAGGTCGCCGTAGACGGCACCGCGGGCTACGAGCGATTCCTGCGAGAAAAGCTATACAAGATCGCGGGCATTCGTCATAGCCGCTCCATGTTCGCGTTGCGCTGCATGAAGAGCATTCCGTCGGTGCAGGTCTAGTGCCGCGACTCGCAGTTCAGTCTGCGCGCAGCGGCTTTTGACACACGGCGAGCAGCGCGCCGCCCGCCAGCAGCAGTGCGGAATAGATGAGACCGCGAGCAAGGCCCGCTCCGTCCGATACCCAGCCAATTACCATTGGCCCCACAATCTGCCCGAACGCGAACACGATGGTGAAGGCACTAATGCCTTTGGCCCAATGGCTTGCCGGCAGATTGTGGCGCACGAATGCCGTGGTGGATGCAACGGCCGACAGGAACGTCGCGCCGAACAGCGCGCCGGATGCAAAAGCAATCCACGCTTGCGTGAAGAGTGCCGGCAACAGCGTCGCAACCGCTAGGAGCGCATTGAGCGCGGCCAATGCCTGACCGCCGCGCATGCGGTCGAGCAGGCCAGACCATAGACGCGCCGAGAACACCGTTGCCACACCCAGCAACAGATAAAACCCCGTGACAACAGCGGCACTCATGCCAGCGTTACGCAACAGCGCAACGATGAACGTCATATAGCCGATATAGCCGACGCCGAACAAGCCATACCCGGCGAGTACCCAGGCAAAGCCCGGCCAACGCGCGGCATCGCTCGTTCCGGCGCCGCGCGCACCCGGTGCCGCCACGGCGTGCAAGCGCCCGATTCTGCGCGCTGCGCCCACGGCCGCCACGGTAAAAAGCGCGCACGCGGCAGCCAGCGCGAACCACGCGAACTGCCAGCCATGTGCACGGTCGAGAATCGTCAACGGCACCAGTACGGACGAAGCGACGATGCCCCATCCGGTGCCGCCGTAGTACAGGCCAAGCACAAGCCCGGCATCGCGTGGTCTCGCCGATGCAAGCCGCGCGGCCAGCACACCGCCGCTGATAAAAATCGCCGCGCTGGCTACGCCGGTTATCACGCGGAGCAACAGCAGCAGATTTGTGTCGGCGACAAGACCGCTAGCAGCCATTAGCAACGCGGTAGCGCCGCAACCGGCCACGCATAGTGTGTCTGCCCGCCAGCGGCGTGCGAAATGCGGGAAAGCCAGCGCGCCGAGCAAATAGCCGAGCGCGTTGGCGGTGTTCATCGCGCCGGCTTCCGCGAAGGTCCAGCCGAGGTCCTGTTTCATCGACGGTAACAGCAGCGCGTAAGCAAAGCGTGCGAACCCCAGTGCTATCGCGCTTCCTAGCGATAAGGCAGCGGCGAGCATCAGCGTTGGCAAGCGTTGCGGGGCTTCGTCGGCTGCGGAGGAGGAATGCGCGGCTGCGCACGGATCTGTCGGCATAAGTTAATGTGCGTGAGCAGACATGGTTGCGAGGCGGTTTTATGTGTTCGGCTGCGAGTGCCCGGGGGCCTCGCCATCTTATCTGGAGACGCGGCGCGGGGCTGACAGTTAGTTGCATTCGCGGCGCACTGGCATGCCCTGAAATACTTGAACAACCGCGCTATGAGGCAAGCGGCGTCGACGACCACGCAACGCAAGCAGCATAGCCCTCTGGCGCAGCGATCCACTGCGCGGCTATGGTCCGCATATCGTCGGGAATCGCCTTGCGCAGCGTGACGCAACGGCCCTCGCGCGGCAGCACAGTCAAATGCTGCAAACCGCGCGCGATGCCCGCGCCCGTCGTCTTCACCAGCGCTTCCTTTGCGGTCCATGCGTCGTAGAACGCAGCCATTTGCTGCGAAGGAGCGAGGCGCTCGATCCACGCCGCCTCATCCGGGTCCAACGTCAACGCGATGATGGAGCGCCAGTCGAAGGTACTGACGCACTGCTCGATATCCACGCCCACGCGCCGCGCCGCCGAAATCGCGATCAGGCCGCACGCGCCTGCATGCGATACGTTGAAGTCGAGCGCGCTCGAGGCCGCGAGCCGCGGGCGACCGTTTTCGTCGACGCTCAGGCGGACAGCGCGAGCATCCGCGCCGCTGCGTTGGGCGAGCAACTCGCGCAACGCAGCGCGCGTCGTGGCAAAGCGCAGCGCGTCTTCGTGGCGGCGAAACCGCTGCGCCCTGTTGCGCTCTTCGTCACTAAGGGATCGAAACGCAGGCGCATCGAGCGATGCATCGAAAGACACGTCGACCCGCCACAACGACACATCGGGCGGGCCTTCATGCTGCAGCGGGACAGGCTCGAGAGTGGCAGACATCGCAAGAATGAGGCGCAATGGAATTCTGCGACTCTACACGATGGCGCTTTCGCATACTGCGCGACCTTCACACCGCCTTGCTTTCCTTCGGCACGCCAACCAGCAGCGCAATGCCGCTCGCGAACAACAGTATGGTCAGCAGATACAGCGCGTTGTCCATGCTGCCGGTGTGCGTCTTGATCTGGCCGATCACCCACGGGCTCACAATGCCGCTCGTGATGCCAATGCTGCTGATCAATGCAATGCCGCCCGCCGCCGCTGCACCCGACAGATAACTCGACGGCACAGTCCAGAAGATCGGCAGCGCCGCAAAAATCAGCACGGCGGCAAGCGAGAGAATCCCGAGCATCGCGGGAAAACTGCTTAAATGCAGTGTCAAAAGCGAAAGCGCGAGACCGCCGCCGATCGTGCAGACCGCAAAGTGCCGGCGACGCTCGCCGCGCCGGTCCGAATGACGCGCAATCAGAATGAGGCCGCCCGCGCCGATTGCATTCGGAATGACGCTGTACAAGCTGATTGCCAGAACATCGCGAATCCCGAAGTCGCGAATCATCAACGGCATCCAGAAGTTCAGCGTCAACGACGCGCAGGTCAGCGAGAAATAGATGAATGCGAACAGGTAGACGCGCGGATTGCGCAACGCCTGCATGAACGAATGGGATGAGTGCGACGCATGTGAAGATGCCGCGCCTTTCTCGTCGCGTTGCGCGATCAATTGCGCTTTCTCGTCAGCCGTGAGCCATTTGGCGTCCTGCGGTCCGTCGACCAGATAGACCGCGGCAATCAGCGCGAGAATGACCGCCGGCGCTCCCTCTATGACGAACATCCACTGCCAGCCGAACAGACCCAGCACGCCGCCCATATCGCGCATGATCCATCCCGACACGAGGCCGCCCAGCACGCCCGCCACCGCCACCCCAGCAAAGAAGATCGACAGCACTGCTGCGCGCCGCCGGGCGGGATACCAATACGTGAGGTACAGCACGATGCCCGGAAAGAAACCCGCCTCGAACACGCCGAGCAAAAAGCGCAGCATGTAGAAGTGCGCGGGCGTCGATACCATCATCATGCCGACCGAGGCCATGCCCCACAGCAGCATGATGCGCGTAAACGTTCGACGCGCGCCGAACCTGGCAAGCAGCAGGTTGCTTGGCACCTCGCAGAGCACATAGCCGATATAGAACACGGCCGCACCCAGCCCATACATGGCGTCGCTAAAACCGAGGTCGTGCTTCATCTGCAACTGCGCAAAGCCAATGTTGATGCGGTCGAGAAACGACACCACGTAGCATAGAAACAGGAACGGGATGATGCGCAGCGACACCTTGCGATACAGCAGATCGTCGTGCGCGGCGGCGCTCGAGGCCGGCTCGAGCGCCGGTGCGAGGGATTGACTCATCGGTTATCTCCAGACTTCAGGCGAGATGGGTCCAACGGACCCGGGGGTCCGGCGTGGTAAATCGCCGTGTTGTTGTGGGCGTTGCTGCTTCGCGTTGCTGCGCGGCGTTGCTGCTTGGCGTTGATGGGCCGCGTTGTCGCGCCGCGCATTTATGCCGCGCAGTTATGTGCAATTTGCGAGTGGACTTGCACGTCTGGCCGGCTGAGCGGCGCTGTGAATAACGCGCCGCCTCACAAGCCGCGCGCGCGTTCCTTCAACATGGATTGCGACTCAGGCGGCAAGCGGATGGACTTCGCCGCCTTCCGGCGACACATCCGCCACGCCTTCGCGCGCATGCCGGATTGCTTCGAGCAGCGTCGCGTGGTCGCCGATATGGTTGGCCAGCAACAGAATGAGCTGAGCGTTGGCCGACTGGCTGCGCGCGTCGTCGAGGTCGCGATGCATGTCGATCAGCGCCTCATAAAAATCGTCGGGCCGCGCGAGATTGGGTTGAGTGTTCAGTGCCACAGTGTGTCTCCAGATTCTATTTTTTGCATTCAGGCTGCAGTGTTCAGGCAGTGCCTTCCACACACAATGCGCGCTTAAATGCCTGCTCGACCTTTAGCGGTTCGAGTTGCCGCCAGCGCGCACACACGTGCTGGTCCGGCCGGATCAGATAGAACGTGCCGGGTTTCGCGTCATAGCGCGCGCTTGCAAGACCCTCGGCGTCGCGCAGAAGCGTGGTGCCCGCGATGCTTGCGGGCCGCGTTTCGCCGCGCGTGATGACTACGAGCTTCAACGGAATCGCGCTTGTGCGAAGCGCATCCAGCGCGGTTGCGGTTGCCGCGTCGATGCCTTCGTCGCCGCAAAAGAGCACGCCGGTAAATTGCTGGCCGAGATGCCGGAGCAGCCACGCCGGTTCGCCATGCGCCTGCACCGGCGCATCGACACACGGTGCGCCGGGCACCATGAGGCCCTCGAAACCGTCGCTATCCGCGGTATTGAGCGGCGAATCGCCCAGTACCGCAGGAACGGAGAGGCGGCCGCTGTTGGTCAACTGCCGCGCAAACGGATGATGGCGCGCGAGCTTCAGCACGGCGTCGCGAAACACGCGGCTCACCGGGCTTTTCGGCGTGATGAAATCCGTCGAGCGCGTGGAGTTGCGGATGTTTTCGTCGGCGGCATATTCGCGTTCGCTCGCATAGGTGTCGAGCAACGCGTCCGACGCCTTGCCTTCCAGCACCATTGCCAGCTTCCACGCGAGGTTTTCCGCGTCCTGCACGCCGCTATTCGCACCGCGTGCGCCGAACGGCGACACGCCGTGTGCCGAGTCGCCCGCGAACAGCACGTTGCCGTGCCGGAAGCGTTCCATGCGCAAGCACGAAAACGTATAGACGCTGACCCATTCCAGCTCGAACCTGGCATCTGGCCCGAGCAATGCGCGCACGCGCGGAATTACGCGCTCAGGCGTTTTTTCGAGCACCGGATCGGCGTCCCAACCAAGCTGAAAGTCGATTCGCCACACATTGTCCGGCTGACGGTGCAACAGCACCGACTGGTTCGGATGAAACGGCGGGTCGAACCAGAACCAGCGCTCGGTCGGAAAATCCGCTTCCATTTTCACGTCGGCGATCAGGAAGCGGTCTTTGAACGTCACGCCCTTGCTGTCGAGTCCCATCAGATTGCGGATCGGGCTGCGCGAGCCGTCGGCGGCAACGACATAGCGGCCACGCAATGCGTACTGACCGTTGGGCGTTTCTACAGTCAACGTGACGGCGGCGTCGCACGTGCCGGGTGTGCCGCTCTGCTCGATGCCGACTACTTTGCTTTTCCAGCGAATCTCGATGTTCGGCATCTCCTGCGCGCGCTCCAGCAGGAAGCCTTCAACGTAGTACTGCTGCAAGTTGATGAACGCGGGCCGATGATGGCCCGCCTCCGGCTGCAGATTGAACGTGTAGACGAGCTCGTCCTGGAGGAACACCTTGCCGACATTCCAGCTGATGCCCTTGTCCACCATGCGCTGGCCGCAACCGAGCCGATCGAAAATATCGAGCGAGCGCTTGGAAAAACAGATTGCGCGCGAGCCCGTGGACAGCGAACAGTCGTCGTCCACGAGTATCACCGGCACACCTTGTTGCGCGAGATCGATTGCAGTAGCGAGGCCCACTGGCCCCGCACCGACCACGATCACGGGATAGACCGTCTGCTCCCCGCCGTTGCGCGGGTCCTGCTCGCGGCACGGCTGGTATTCGAACGACAGCGTCTGGTAGTTGATGCTCATCTTGTGTCTCCGTCCATCCCCGCTTTGCTCTGATGGCTCTGCTGCGGTTCGCTTCTAAAGTTTTATGCCGCTCAGGCTTGCAACGCGTCCCACATTTCCTTGTCGCGCTGCGCGGTCCAGATGCGCGGATGGGTAATGCCGCTCGCTTCGTCGTACGCGCGCGAGACGTCGAACGGCAAACAATGTTCGTAGATGAACACATGGCCGAACTTCGGGTCCATTGCCTTGCGCGTGTGCGCCATAGCGGCCTTCAGGTCCAGCTTCTGCGCGACGGCTTCACGGCCTTGCTGCAGGAGCGTGGTCACGAAATCTTTCGTGTAGTCGAGGCCCTTGTTGACGTCTTCGGGCGTGGTTAGCGCGGGGCCGCGGCCCGGCACCAGTTTTTCGGCGTTGAGCGCACGCAGTGCTTCGAGCGTGGCGGGCCATTGTTCGAGTTGCGCGTCGCCGCAATAGCAGGCTGCGTCGTATTCGACCAGATCGCCCGAAAAAAGCACCTTTTGCGACGGCAGCCACACCACCGTGTCGCCCTTCGTGTGACCGGCGCCCAGATGCGCGATACGCACTTCCAGCTTGCCGAGGAACAGCGTCATTTCTTTTTCGAAGACGAGCGTGGGCCATGTCAGCCCCGGCACGGTTTCGACGCCGGCGAAAAGGCGCGGAAAGCGTTCGATCTCCGACTTCATGTCTGCTTCGCCGCGCTCGACGATCATCTCGTAGGTACCGCGGCTCGCAATGATTTCCTGCGCGCCTTCCTTGAAATACGCCGACGCGCCCAGCACGCGCACCGCGTGATAGTGCGAGAGCACGACGTATTTGATCGGCTTGTCGGTAACGCTGCGAATCTTCGCGATAAGGTCTTGCGCCATGGCCGGCGTTGCGGTGGTGTCGACGATCAGCACACCGTCGTCGCCAATGATCACGCCCGAGTTCGGATCGCCTTCGGCCGTGTAGGCGTAGGCGTTCTCGGACAACTGGGTCCACGTGACTTTCTTGACTTCCAGATCGGCCTGCGATGCGAATGCCTTTGCCATGCTCGTCTCCCTCATAAGTTGGACATGGGGCGAGACGGCCGGCCGCGCGCCGGGGCGCAAGCTGACATTATTGAAGGTTGTCTCGCCCCGATTTTGATTCTGTGACTGCGACGGTGTTGTCGGGGTAAATGTATCTTAGGACCGGGGCTCTTTATTTGTCAATAGCGAAATGTATCGCTATACGCAAATCTTGCAGCAGCTAACATGACGAGCAGGGACAGTCGCGGTGCGCGGTCCCGGTTCGGTTAACATGGACCTTTTTAACGGACAGGCGCGGGTGTGAGCAAAGCAGTGAAAGCAGCCGAAGGCGTGATGGGCAAAGGCCCGGGCGCCAACGAGACAGCGGAAGGCAGCAAGACGCAGCGCGGCATTCAGAGCGTCGAAGTGGGCGGACGACTGTTGCTCGCGCTGGCGCAGGCCCGCGTGCCGCTGGCACTGTCCGATCTGGCCGTTGCCGCCGAGCTGGCGCCGGGGCAGGCGCACGCTTATCTGGTGAGCCTGAGCCGACTCGGTCTCGTCAAGCGCGACGAGTTGTCGGGCCGCTATGAGCCGGGACCCTTGTCATTGCGGCTTGGGCTGCTGCATCTGGAACATCAGCCGGCGTTTCGTGCCGCCGTGCCGCGCGTGGCTGCGCTCGCTGAAGCAATCGGCTTTAGCGTGGCCATTTGTATTGCCGGGCCGCAAGGACCGACCATCGTCCGCTACGAGCATGCGGGTTTTCCGCTGCATGTGAATCTGCACGTGGGCACAGTCATGTCGCTGCCGGCGACATCGACGGGACGCGTGTTCTGCGCTTGCCTGCCGCGCGAAAAGCTCGAGGCGATGTGGGCAAACCAGTCGGGCGCAGCAGAAAGCGGGGCGAGCGCGCCGCGCGACGCCGCATTTCAGGCGTCGCTGGAAAGGATCCGCGCGCGCGGGCTGGAGTGCAGTGTGGACGCGCCGAGTCCCGGCATCAGCAGTCTGAGCGCGCCGGTGTTCGACGAGCACGGACATCTGGCGCTGGCGTTGACGGTGATCGGCTCGACCGGCGCAATCAATGCAGCCGCCGAGGGCCCGACCGCTCGCGCGCTCGTCGCCACCGCTCGCGAAATCGGCGCGCAACTCGCGCTTGAACCTTCATTGCTTGCATCGTCCGCATCGTGACCGAACACCCTTCTCCCGTTTCCGCGGATGCGAAACCGCAACGCGGCATCCAGTCGCTCGACAGCACCGGAGAGCTGCTGGCCGCGCTCGTCGCGGCGGCGCGGCCATTAAGCTTGCGCGACCTCGCAGCCGCAGCGGGTATGCCGCCGGCAAAGGCGTTCCCGCATCTGGTGAGCCTCCTGAAAACCGGCTTGCTAAGCCGCGATGCGTCCGGTTGTTTCGAGGCCGGGCCGCTCGCGCTGGAACTCGGTTTGATCAACCTGCAGCGCCTTTCGCCGACGCGCGAGGCTGAGCCCGAAGTGGTGGAACTGGCGGCATCCACTGCGATGAGCGTCGCAATGGCGGTGCTCGGTCCGCTCGGGCCAACTGTGGTGCGGCTGGAGGAATCGCCGCGTCCATTGCATGTGAGTTTGCGCGTAGGCACGGTGATGTCGCTGGTGAACACGGCGATCGGGCGAGTCTTCGCGGCGCATATCGCAGACGACGTGCGCGCCGGGCTGCTCGCGCAGGACCCGTTGCGCCTCGCAGGGGCGAACGAAGCCGATATTTTCGCGGACCAAGGCACGCCGCCGGCGCTGAAAAAGACCTACGCGCAACGCCTTGCCCAGATCCGCGCGGACAGCATCGACACGGCGCTGAGCCGCCCCGTACCGGGCATCGACACACTCGCTGCGCCGGTGTTCGATCACACCGGCAGCATCTGCCTGGTGCTCGCGCTGATGGGGCCGAGCGGCAGCTTCGACAGCGCCGTGACAGCCGGGCCCGCGCAGACGTTGCGCACGGCAACGCTGCGCCTGTCGCGCCGGTTTGGGTGGATGGGGTGAGCTACGGATTCGCGAGCGGTAGCGCAGGCCGCAGTGGCAACCCAGGTCACAGCCACAGCCGCTGCCAGGCTCACAGCCGCATCCACAAACCCCGCGGCGCAGGCGCTAGTTAGTCCGCCTTCCTAATCGCCCGTTTGCGGCTCATGCGACGACAACCGCGCCTTCGCATGCCGCATCTTCTCCAGCGTCTTCGGGCCGGCCTTGAGCGCGACGCCAATGGCGAGTGCGTCCATGATGCACAGATGCACGAGCCGCGACACGCCCGGCGTATTCGGATCAATCGGGCTGGGTACGCGCAGCAGCAGCGCAATGTCGGCGAGCCATGCGAGGCGCGAGCCGACATTGGTCAGCGCGATGGTGGTCGCCCCGCGTTCCTTTGCGATCTGAATGCTTTCGTTCACCTCGACGCTGCGCCCCGAGTGCGAAATACCGAAGGCCACGTCGCCTGGCTCCATCATGCCCGCGTACAGGCGTTGCAAGTGCGCGTCGGTAAAAGCGCTGGCCGCGATGTCGAGGCGCAGCAAGCGCAGCGCTGCGTCCTGCGCGACGAGCCCCGACCCGGAGCCGACGCCAAAGAAGAACACACGCCGCGCGCTAGCGAGCGCCGCAATCGCGCTTTCCACCACGGCGGGGTCCAACGCGCCGCGCGCGTGCGTGATGCCCTCGACCGCGGCTTCGCCTACTTTGTCCATCAACGTTTGCACGTCGTCGTCCCGCCCAATTGCGGCGGACGAATACGGCAGTCCGCCCGCCACACTCTGCGCGAGTTGCATCTTGAAGTCACGCAGACCGTGCGCGCCGATGGCCCGGCAAAAGCGCGTAACCGAAGGCTCGGAGACGTCCGCGCGCTGCGCGAGTTCAGTGATGCTCGCGCGCATCGCAAAGTCGACGTCGTTCAGCACCATGTCGGCGACCTTGCGTTCGGCGGGCCGCAAACTGACCAGTGCGCTGCGGATGTGGGGAATCAAGTTCGGTGCGGACACCCGGTGTTCCTCAAGGGTTAGATGAATCCGCGTCGTTCGCAGCTTCAATCGGCAACACGCGGCTCAGACCAGCCTGCGTCCACTCTCCGTATCGAACAGGTGAATGTGAGCCGCGGGCAGGCGCAGCGTGACGCGCTCGCCCGGCTGCATCTCCGAGCGTTGACGCGTCGTCACGCACCACGTGTTGCCGCCTATTTTCCCGTACAAGTGCGTCTCTGCGCCAGTCGGCTCGATTACCTCGACCTGCATGGTGACGTCGGGCGTCTGCGTGACGGTTTCAATGTGCTCGGGGCGCACGCCCAGCGTCACCTTCGCGCCGGTTGTGGCCGACGCAGGCGCGCCTTCCAGCACGATCTCGCTGCCGTCCGCGAGCTTCAATGCGAGCCCCGAAGCGTGCGCGTGCTTCACCACGATGCCCTCTGCGAAATTCATTGAAGGCGAGCCGAGGAAACTCGCGACGAACAGATTCTCCGGACGGTCATACAATTCGAGCGGACGCCCGATCTGTTCGATTCGCCCCGCGTTCATCACGACGATGCGATCGGCCATTGTCATCGCTTCTATCTGATCGTGCGTCACGTAAATCACCGTGTTTTTCAGGCGCTGATGCAGTGCCTTGATCTCCGTGCGCATTTGCACGCGCAGCTTTGCGTCGAGATTGGAGAGCGGCTCGTCGAACAGAAACAGCGACGGCTCGCGCACCACCGCGCGGCCCATCGCGACGCGCTGGCGCTGGCCGCCCGACAACGCGCGCGGCAGGCGCTCGAGATAGCCGCTGAGGTTGAGCATCTTCGCGGCGGCCTCGATGCGCGGCTTGAAACTGGCCGGCGCTTCCTTGCGGATTCGCGGACCAAATGCGATATTTTCGTAGACCGAAAGATGCGGATATAACGCGTAGCTCTGGAACACCATCGAGATATTGCGCTGCTGCGGCGGCAGATGATTCGCGCGCGTTTTGCCGATCAGCAGATCGCCGCCGCTGATTTCCTCGAGCCCCGCCACCATGCGCATGAGCGTGCTCTTGCCGCAGCCCGACGGACCGACCAGCACGACGAACTCGCCGTCGTCGATGTGCAGGTCGATGCCGTGCACCACCTGCGTATCGCCGTAGCGTTTGTAGATGCCGCTCAGTTGCACTGCTGCCATGCTGTCCTCATCGTGTGCGGGTTTGGGTCAAAGCGATTCGAGCGTCAGTTCTTGCGCCATCAAGCGGTTGCCGGCCATCAAGCCGCCGTCGACCGGCAGCGCGACGCCGGTAATGACGCGCGCCATGGGGGAAGCGAGAAACAGTACGGCGTCGGCGATATCGTCAGGCGTGGCGAAATCGCGTAACGGGTACCACTTCTTCAGGTCCTCGAAGACTTGCGGGTTCTTTTCCACCCGCGCCTGCCACGCCTGGGTCTTCACGGTGCCTGGACACACGATGTTCGCGCGGATGCCATAACGGCCCAGTTCGAGCGCGAGCGCCCTGGTATAACTGATCAAGCCGGCTTTTGCCGCGCTGTACGCGGGATGGCCAAGCGCGGCCATGCCGTTCACCGAGCCGATCAGCACGAGCGCGCCGCGCGCGCGTTCGATCATGGAAGCGCGCACGGCCTCCACCGTGTGATAGGTGCCGTTCAGGTTGAGATGGATATCGCGCTGCCAGCTGGCGACGTCCGTCGTGGCAAGCGTAAGCCCTTCGGCGGCGCCCGCGTTTGCGACGAGCACATCCACCGGGCCGCGCTTGACCACGGCGGCGGACACGGCCTGCTGCACCGCGGCGGCGTCGCCGAGATCCGCAACCAGCGGGGTTATGCGCGATTCACCGAGCTGCTTTCTCAGGCGATCGAGCGCGGAGGCGTCGATGTCGAGCGCCAACACGGTATCGCCTTCTTCGACGAAACGCCTGCACAACACACTGCCAATGCCGCCACAAGCGCCGGTTATCAACACCACTCGATTCATTTTGACCTCGCATTCGCAGACACGGCGCGCTTCGCATTACGTGTAAATTTCTTACAGCAGCGTAGGGTAGCCACCGGCCCGTGTCCCGCATAGTGGGCAACAGGCAGGCAGCGCGCACTGAGAATCTCCCTGTTTTACGGGCATCTTATGCACAAACCCGCGCGGTTAAAAATATCGCAGACCCTACGTGACAACCCATTTTTAGCCGTGTAGGATTTTTTCAAACAATTCAACACACAGCGGCCGGCGACGGCAGCGAACCTGTTCAGGAGAGAGAAATGTCGTTGCATGCCCGTGCTTCCCTCGCGCTCGGCAAAGTCGCCGTGGCGCTCGCGTTTGCAGGTATCGCCGTAGCGGCTCATGCCGACACGGTCCGCGTGACCGTTGCGCACTACAGCGACGCAACCGCTCCGTACTTCGAAAAGATGGCGCGCAACTTCGAGAAGGCCAATCCCGGCACCACCATCAAGATCGAAGACGTGAACTGGGACACGCTGCAGCAGAAGCTGCAGACCGACATTTCCGGCAACGCTAACGCAGACCTCGCGATTGTCGGCACGCGCTGGCTGCTCGACTTTGTGAAGGACGACGTGGCCGAACCGCTCGACGGCTACATGGACGCCAATTTCAAAGGACGTTTCATCGGTCCGTTCCTCGCGCCCGGCGAGATTAACGGCAAGGTCTATGGCCTGCCCATTGCAGCATCGGCGCGTGCGCTGTACTACAACAAGGACCTGCTCGCCAAGGCCGGCTATCCGGATGGTCCGAAAACCTGGAACGATGTGATCGAGGCGTCGAAGAAACTGAAGGCGCAAGGCGTTGCCGGCTTCGGTCTGCAAGGCAAGGAAATCGAAACAGACGTGTACTACTACTACGCGCTGTGGACCAACGGCGGCGAGGTGGTCGGCAAGGACAACAAGGCGGCGTTCAATTCGCCAGCGGGCGTGAAGGCGGCCACGCTGTATAAATCGCTGATCGACCAGGGCCTGACGCAGCCGGGCGTGACCGGCTATAGCCGTGAAGACGTGCAGAATCTGTTCAAGCAGGGCCGCGTGGCAATGATGATTTCCGCGCCGTTCCTTGCAAAGCAGATCAAGAAGGAAGCACCCAATCTCAAGTACGGCATCGATCCTATTCCGATGGGCAGCACGCACGCCACCTATGCGGTCACGGATTCGATCGTGATGTTCAAGAACTCGAAAGTGAAGAAGTCCGCGTGGAAGTTCCTCGACTATCTGTTCACGAAGGAACCGCGCGTCGAGTTCACGACCACAGAAGGCTTCTTGCCGACCACCAAGGCGGAATCCACCGATCCGGCGTTCAATGATCCGGATACCAAAGCATTCGTTGCCTTGCTGCCCACCGCCCGCTTCGCGCCTACCGTGACGGGCTGGGAAGACACGGCCAAAGCCGTGACCGACGCTATGCAGTCCATTTATCTGGGCAAGGCGAAACCGGCAGATGCGCTGAATGCGGCGGCCAGCCAGGCCAACAAGTCGTTGGGCCATTGATGCACGCGGCGCGCTGACCTGCGCTGACCTTGCGCTCACCGCTGCACGGCAGTTGCGCCGCCCTGATTGCAATTTCCGCCGCGGCAACGAGCGCGGCGCGCAATCGGCCCTCACGCTGGCTGCCTCCGACTAACCGGCCCATTCCGACGCGCCTGCACGCCTCATGCGGGCGCGTCTCACGATCGAGCACGTATGAGCCGTTCCGCTTCTTCACGTCTGCAAGCGCCCTGGCTGCTGATTGCGCCGAGCCTTGTGCTGGCGCTTTTCATCATCAGCTATCCGATTTTCAACATCGTGTGGCAATCGCTGCACGAGGTGTCGCGTTTCGGCGCGATTCGCGACTTCAGTGGCTTGCAGAACTTCTATTCGATCTTCGGCGACCCCACGTTCGTGGCGGCCGCGCGTCGTACGATTGTGTGGACGGTGTTCGTGGTCGGCGGTACGGTCGGGATTTCGGTGCCGGTCGCATTGGTGCTGAATCAGGACTTCTACGGGCGCGGCGTCGCACGAACCATCGTCATGCTGCCGTGGTCCGTTTCGCTGACCATGACCGCGGTGGTCTGGCGCTGGGCGTTCAACGACGACTACGGCATGGTCAACGTCACGCTTGAACGCCTCGGTTTGATTGGCGGTCCGATTCACTGGCTGGCAACGCCTGAGCTCGCGTTTCCCGTGGAAATCGCAGTGGGCGTGCTGGTGTCGATTCCGTTCACCGTGACTATTCTGTTAGGCGGCCTGTCTTCGGTGCCCGGCGACATCTACGAAGCGGCGCGCATTGACGGCGCGAGCGCATGGCAGCAGTTTCGCAAGCTGACGCTGCCATTGCTGCGGCCCTTCATCAATATGGCCATTCTGTTGAACGTGATCTACGTGTTCAACTCGTTTCCGATTATCTGGGTCATGACGCAGGGCGGCCCCGACAACAGCACGCATATTCTCGTCACCTACCTATACGAACTCGGCTTCAGGCTCGGCCGACCGGGCGAGGCAGCCGCAGTGTCGCTGATCATGCTCGTCATGCTGTTCGTTTTTTCGATGGCGTACTTGCGCCTGCAGCCGGCCAAAGAAGGAGAACCGTCGTGACGCTCAGCGCGAAAGCCAGACGCTCGCTGTGGTGCTGGATTGCCTTGTCGCCGTTGGTGGTGGTGGTGCTGTTTCCGTTCGCGGTCATGCTGTTCACCGCACTGAAACCGGCTTCTGAGATTTTCGTTTATCCCGCGCGCTGGCTGCCGGTGCATTGGCAGTGGAGCAACTTCGCCGACATGTGGCAAGCCGCCAATTTCGGCGTGGCGCTGCGCAACAGCACGGTTATCAGTCTGCTCTCCACGCTCCTCGCGCTCGCGGTCAGCTTGCCCGCCGCTTATGCATTGGCGCGCTTTCCGTTTCGGGGGCGCGGAACGTATCGCCAGTTCCTGCTCGTCACGCAGATGCTCTCGCCAATTCTGCTGGTTGTCGGCCTGTTCCGCCTCGCCGCGATGATTCCTTATGGCGACGGCAATCTCGTCGACTCGAAAATTGGCGTGATCGTTTCGTATGCGGCCTTCAACATCGCCTTCGCTGTCTGGATGCTGTCTTCGTATTTTCAAACGGTGCCGCGCGATCTGGAGGAATCAGCATGGCTGGAAGGATGCGGACGAACCCGGGCGGTTTTCAAGGTGTTTCTGCCGCTTGCCGTGCCCGCCATTGTGGTCACCGCGATATTCACGTTCATCAACGCGTGGAATGAATTCGCGGTGGTCTACACGCTGATCCGCTCGCCCGAGAACAAGACGCTTACCGTGCAGGTGACCGATATGGTCGCCGGCAAGTATGTTGTGCAGTGGCATCTGGTGATGGCCGCGACCCTTTGCGCGACGTTGCCGGTTTCGGTGGTATTCGCGTGGTTGCAGCGGTATCTGGTGAAGGGTCTGGCGCTTGGTGCAGTAAAGTAGTTTCAAGCGCACAGCGCTGACGGTGGGCAGCTTCAGCGCTGTCGCGGCCGTTATTGCAGTCAGCGCATGGGGCGCTGACCTCGAACAGCCTTTGTCCCGTTATTGCGCGCCGCGGACAATGCGCAGATCGCGCTCTGCCGCGTCGCCCAACACTGCCAGCGCTTTTTTGTAGGCGTCGCTGTCATACGCGGCGACCGCTTCTTCGTACGACGGGAACTCGATCACCACCGTCCGCTCCTTCAGGCCCTGCTCACGCACTTCGTCGGCGACGCCGCGCACGAGAAACTTGCCGCCGGCGGCCGTTACTGCCGGTGCAGCCAATTGGCCATAGGCCGCCAGCTTCGACGCATCGTTGATCTTGCGATACGTGGTTACCCAATACCCCTTGCTCATTTGACGCTCCTCGTGGTTGATGGTCATGAGAGAAGCAGGAGCGTAACAGAGATTGCGCGAGGGCAGCCACGGCCAATCCGGCCAGTGTCCGTCGACCCGGCGGGCCGGTTCGTCCGGGATTGACCCCTGCGGATTGCGCCACCTGGCCGAAAAAGATGGCCCAAAACGTTGAACCGCCGCGGATGACAAACCCGTCAGTTCTATAGAAACTCTTCTTACGATTCACGCGGTGTGTCGACGGTCGACCGTTCGCGTTTGAAACGCAGCGACCTGCCGTTCACGGTCAGGCAACGAGTCGTCGTTTATCATGGACCCGTGCCTTTGCAATGAAGCTTTAGTTTAGATATGACCAATACCGGAAAGACGCTGATCGTCGGCCTCGTGCTGGCGGACCTCGTGATCTGCGCCTATTTGCTCTACCCGCGCGAGGAAAAGAAGTCGGCGGCAGCACCCGAAGCGGTGCTGAGCGCCCCTGACGGCAGCAATTCTCGCCCAGCCGAAAATCATGTCATTGCGGGTAGCATCGTGCGTCCGACGTCGCCCGACATGGCTGCGGCTGCCAATCCCAACGCGAATACCAGCAGCGCGCAAAGCGGCACGAAGACGAGCCGCGTGGACGTGCGGCCGCCTTCTGCGGCACCGGCGGTTGCAACGCAGCCGGCCATGCCTGTGGCGCCCGCCGTACCGGCAGCGCCTGTCAACGGCCTCGCGAATGCACCCGCCGCGGACATGCAAACGCAGACGCAGCTTCCGCAGGTTTCTCACGTTCCGCAAGTGGCGCAGCCGGTGCAGTCCGTGCAGCCTGCGCAGCAGCCGCAGGTACAAGCGCAGGCACAAGCTCAACAGCAGCCGTCGCAACCGCCATCCCAACGCTCTTACGCAAGGTCCAGAGCTTCACAGCACGCCGAAGATTCGCGCGGCCATGAAGATCTGCGTCGTCGCGGCTCGAGCGATGTGGGCGCGATGATGACCGAACTGCTCGTGCGTGAGTCGGCGAAACTCGATCCGTCGTTGCCTCCTCCGCCTCCCACCGACCCGGTCGACCTCAGTCGTCGCAGTACGAACCCTGTGGCGGCTGCAATGACCGACCAACTGGTCAAGGAGTCGGCGCGCGTGGCGCCCGCATCTGGCGTGCAAAAGCAGCCTGGCACGCAATAGACGCGCACTGCGTCACACCGTTGCGAGATCGACGGCGTCCGGATAGAGCATGCGCGAGGCGAGCTGCTCGCGCAGATACGCGTCGAACTCCTGCGCCACTTCCGGATGCCGCAGCGCGAACTCGACGGTCGCTTTCAGATAGCCGATCTTGCTGCCGCAATCGAAGCGTGTGCCCGCATAGCGGTGCGCGAGCACCTGCTCGTTTGCGAGCAACGCTTGCAGCGCGTCGGTAAGCTGATACTCGCCGCCCGCGCCCGGCGAAAGATTGCGGATATGCCGGAAGATCGCGGGCGTCAGAATGTAGCGCCCCACCACGCCGAGATTCGATGGCGCATCTTTCGGCGCGGGCTTCTCGACGATTGTCGACACCTTCAGCAAGCCGTCGTCCCATTCGCGGCCGCCCACCACGCCATAGGAACTGCTGTGCTCGCGTGCAATGGTTTCGACGCCGATCACCGAGCTATGGTAATGATTGAACACATCCACCATTTGCGTGAGCACAGGCGGTTCGCCGTACAACAGGTCGTCGGCGAGAATCACGGCAAACGGCTCGTTGCCCACCAGTTTCTCCGCGCATAGCACGGCGTGGCCCAGACCCAGCGCGTCGGCCTGGCGTACGTAAAAACAGTCGACGTTTGCCGGTTTGATGCCGCGCACGAGTTCCAGCAGCTTCTGCTTGCCGCGCGCTTCGAGTTCCGCTTCGATCTCATACGACTTGTCGAAGTGGTCTTCAATGGCACGCTTGCTTCGGCCTGTCACGAAGATCATTTCCGTGATGCCGGCTGCAATCGCCTCTTCCACTGCGTACTGAATCAGCGGCTTGTCGACAACCGGCAGCATCTCCTTCGGGCTTGCCTTCGTCGCGGGCAGAAACCGCGTGCCCAATCCCGCTACCGGAAACACAGCCTTTGTCACTTTCAACATAATCGACCCCATTGACATTGAATGCCTGCGGATTTGCGCCGCTTGCGGTTGGTGTCCGTCGCTTGCCGTCGCCCGCTCTCGCGTTACGCGATTCGCTTGCATCAGCAGAAGCGAACAGCGGATGAATCGACACGCGCACTCGCCTTCAGGCCATGCTGCGCATCATCAGGCAGCGCCGCGCTGCTTTGGCAACGCCGCTGTATTAGCGGTGTCGATGCTCACCCGCGACGCGGTTTGCGGCGACAGCAGCAACGCGTTCATCACGCGCAGACGCCACGCCTCGGGCGGCATGCCGTCTATCGACGTATTCAGCTTGACCTTGATCGACGAATCGAGAACCAGCCGCTCGCGCAGGCTATGGATAACCCATCGGTCCAGACGGCGCGTCAGGCCAAGACGCTCGAGGGCGTCCAGCGCCGCGCCCAGCGGTCTGGTCTTGCCGCCGATGCGCTCGGTCAGCGTGAGCGCAAAGTAACCGGTGGCCTGAGCGTTCGCGCCCTGCCCCGATGGCGAGAGCTCGACTGCAAGCCGCCCCTCGTCCATCGCGCGAAACAACGCGATAGCCGTAGCCATGTCGCCTTGATATTGTTCGCGCCAACCCGGCAGCCGTCCCGGCAAAAGCGAAGCCATGCCGACCGCATCTATGTCGAATGGCTCGTCGCCATAACCGGCGACGCGCACCGAAATGGCCGGGTAAACGATCCCGCTGTCTCCATACACGGGGGCACCGCCGAGTGCTTCGACAATGCGATCCGGCAGACCCGCTTCGCGCATCGGCAAGGCGCCGCTCAGCAACTCGGCCTGCGAGCCGGCGTCGAAAGCAAACAGAATGTGATCGCCGCTACGTGCAACCATGCCGCCTTCCACCGCAACGAGCTGGCGTGCGCGCTCGAGCACCGCGCGCCGCACGGTGGCTCCGAGCGAACGTTCGTAGGCGGCCTCGATCTGCCTCACGTTGAAGATGGACGCAACGAGGCAAATCGGCATTGCACCATCGCGCGATTCGCCTGGCCGCACGCCGAGACGGCTTAGCAGCGAAGTCAGCTGGGCGTCGTTGAGCAAACGATGCAGATCAGTCATCGCGGGCCTCGCCTTCCGCGATGCCGCGCGGATTCCCTGACGTAGTGTCGGCCAGACGCTCGCGCTCCGAATGACGGTATCCGGTAGGCGTCATCGCAAGATGCCGCTTGAACAGCTTGGCAAGCCGGTCGCCACTGCTAAGTCCTGTGCGGCGCGCGATCTTGTCCGCGGGCAACTCGGTTTGAATCAACATATCGCAGGCTTTCAGAAGCCGCAGACGCAACACGAATTCGGTAGGCGTCACGCCAATTTCCTTCTTGAAGCGCCGCAGAAAATTGCGCTCGCTCATGGCCGCACCACGCGCGACTGCGGCGATTGACACGCGCCCTTCCACGCCCACGCGCAGTTGCTGAGCGGCCGCGCGAATCGGCTCGCTCGCTTGCAACTCGGGCGCTTCAAATCCCTCGCCCCTTCGCGCCGTCATTCCGGTCCCAACTAGATCGCACGCACAATTCATATCGCTGCCCCTGCAACATGGCGAAATCCGCTTTTTCTGCAGTGCATCATAGGCGCTACCTTTCGCGCCCAATTTCAAGGTGTCCGATTGCATCCACCTATTGGCGGATGCGACCAAGTGCGTGGGGAAGGTTCAAGAGGAAGGTTCGCAGCATGCGGTAGCGAGCGGCACGGCGATGGCAGTCACGTCGTAGCTGCCGAGAGATATGCCGCGTCGGCAGGCACGCAAGGTTGCGTAGTCGACGACTACTCATCGCGCGTATTCGTCTGTATTGCGAAGCTTTTATACCGTTGCGCGATGCACCGGATTGTCGCGTTCGGCCAAGAGCTTGGGTAAAACGGCCGCGCCTTCGCAATGAGCGATTTGCGCGGCTAAACTCGCTTCCGGTCTTCGAGGGATCGCTATCTCAGGACTACCCCGTCCCTCGACTTTCGGCCTGCCGTTCCCTCGGGCGGCAGGCTTTTTTTTCGCAATGCGGCTCACGCAAGCGCGTCATCGACAATGGGTTTGCGAGCCATGAACCAGTAGAAGATCGCGGCGCATCCGGCAATCGCGCCGCCCGAGATGAAGGCAAGCGCGTACGAACCGGTACGGTCCACGATGAAGCCGGCCACGACCGGCGAGAACGCCCCGCCGAAATAGCCGCCGAAGTTCTGGATCGCGCTGACGGAGGCGATCATCGACGAAGGTGCGATGTCGGCTGCAAGCGCCCACGCAGATCCGATCACCGCCGCGATAAATGCGAGCCCTACCGTGAAGAGCGCGAGCGTCACATTCAGCGCGTGCGTGAACGGCAGTGCGATAGCGCATGCAGCCGCTCCCACCGCGCAGCACGCAATCAACAGGCGCTTGGCATCAATCGGCGAAGCGAACTGGCGGTCCACCATCTTCTTCGCAAGGTAGCCCACGGCAATCTCACCGAGCGCGCCGCCAACCCAAGGAATGCCCGCGTACACGCCAAGCTGCGCAAACGAGATGTGAAAGCGGTCGAGCAGATAGAGCGGCAGGAACACAAGAAAGATATTCCACAGCCAGATGGTGCAGAAGTAGCCGAGAATCATGCCCCACACGCTGCGTCGCGTGAAAAGCGATCGCCACCGCAGCGACGAATCGGCCAAAGATCTTTCATGGCCGCCGCCGCCCGCCTCGATGTACTCGCGTTCGTCTTGAGAAAGGCGCTTGCTCTGCGCCGGATTGCGATACAACATCAGGAACAGCAGCGCGAATGCAATGCCAAATGCCCCCGTCACATGAAAGAGAGAGCGCCAGCCAAACGCCACCATCAGCGCGACCAGCACGGCAGGCGCGATGGCCGGTCCCCACTTGGATGACGAATCCCACACGCCGGTAGCGAAGCCGCGCTCCTTTGCCGGAAACCACGCCGCGGTAATTTTCGCGGATGTCGGCCAGCATGGCGCCTCGCCGACGGCAAGCAATGCCCGCATGACGATCAGCCCGGACAGAGAGCCGACCACGCCGGTGAGCCAGGTGGCGACGCTCCACCAGATCATTGCGAGTGCATAAGCGCGCTTCGCGCCGAAGCGGTCGATCACCCAGCCGGCCGGCAATTGCATGACCGCATAGGTCCACGCAAAGACACTCCCCAGCAAACCGATTTGCGTGCGCGTCAAACCGAGTTCCTGAATCATGCCCGGCGCGGCAATGGAAAGACTCGCGCGGTCCATGTAGTTGATGATTCCGCCAATCAGCAGCCAGATCAGCACGTGCCAGCGAAAATTGAAGCGAGCCGGCCGCACCGCGGCGGCCGTGAGCGAACCAGTGGGCTTGTCCATCATGTCTCCGTCCAGGTGGCCGAGATGGCCATTCGTCCTTGCCGATACGCACCGTGCAGCGCACCGGCACTTGTATGCATGTACTGAACGACAAGTGTACGGACGCGAGCGCGAGACCTCCAATGTCGAAACCGCATGTGCCGATAGCGTTTTCGTTATCGTGACGGCGGGTGTATGGCGGCCGCGCACTAAACTATCGGGCGACGCATGCCCCGATGCACCGTCCAATACTCATGGGAGACGAAGTGAAATTCGACACGACAACCGTCCGCCTGATTCTCGCGATAGCCGAGGAAGGCAGCATTTCGCGAGCCGCCGACAAGCTGAGCCTGGCAGTCGCGGCGGCCTCGCGACGCGTGTCGGACCTCGAAGAACAACTCGGCGCGAAGCTCTTCAGACGCGTGCCACATGGGGCGGAGCTCACCGAGTCGGGGGGCAGGCTGCTCGAATACGTCCGGCAGATCGACAACCTGATCGACCGCATGGAAGGCGACGCCGAGGCGCTCAATCACGGCCTTGAAGGACGAATCATCATTGGCGCCCCGAAGGCAGTGGTGATTCAGTTTCTGGCTCGCGAGATCGCGGCCATCCAGCAGAAGTACCCGCGTATCGCGCTGAAAATCGTCGAAGAAAACAGCAGGATCGTGCAGCAACTGCTGCGCGACAAAGTGATCGACGTGGGCATCTACGAGAAGAAAAGCGGCTTTCTCGACCTGGAGAAATTCGCGTACAGGGAGGACCGGCTAGTGCTTGTTCATAGCCGCGCGCATTTCGAATTCGGTGCTGCGCCGATCAGCATCGACGATCTTCTCGACGTTCCCATCGTGAGTCTCGGGAAGGGCTCGGCGGTGCTGTCAGCCGTGGAGCGCGCATATCGCAGCCGCGGCCGGCTGTTTGCGAACAACCTCACGGTGAGCGGCTTCGACACCATGCTGGCCATGGTGCGTCACGGACTTGGCGTCGGCCTTATGCCGCCCGCTGTGTTGCAGAGCTTCCGCCCCGAGGCAGCGCTCGCGTCAGTCGAGCTGGACGGAGACTGGGCAAGTCGCCATTACGTCTTGTCCTGCATCGAGGGACACGCTCAGGAACAAACTCTGCGCAACGTCGTGGAAGCATTGCTCGCCGGACGCTAGCGCGCAACCTGGGTACGTGGTTTCGCCAATCGCGAAACCAGGCATGACGCCGCGATCCTTGCCGCGCGTCCCGCAACTCGGCGACAGTGGAGTCACCACACGACCACCCGACCGAGGAGCAAGCCCGCCATGACCCAATCACCGCATCTACCGCTGCAAGGCATACGCGTGCTCGATGTGAGCCAGGTCATGGCGGGCCCGTTCGCCTGCATGATGCTCGCCGACCTGGGCGCGGACGTCGTCAAGGTCGAGCCGCCCGAAGGCGACCAGACGCGCAGTTCAATGGGCTTCAAGATGAAAGGCCCGGACAGCATGGGCTTTCTGAACCTGAACCGTAACAAGCGCTCGGTCACACTCGATCTGAAGAGCGACGAAGGGCGCGAGATGTTCTACAAGCTCGCGAAAACAGCGGACGTGATCGTCGAGAACTATCGACCCGGCGTCGTGCAGCGTTTGCGAATCGATTACGAATCCATCAAGGCGATCAATCCGAAGATTGTCTATGCGAGCATTTCCGGCTTTGGGCAAAGCGGGCCGTGGGCGTCGCGGCCCGGCTTCGATCTGATGGCGCAGGCCATGTCGGGCGTAATGAGCGTGACGGGCTACAAAGGCGGCAAGCCGGTGAAAGCGGGCGTGCCTGTTGCGGATATCGGCTGCGCGCTGTTTGCCGTGTACGGGGTGCTCTCCGCTTACATCGGCGCGCAGAAAAGCGGCGAAGGCCAGCATATCGACGCGTCGCTATTCGATTCGATCATGGCCTTCTCGATCTGGGACATGTCCGACTACTGGGGCACGGGCGTGCCGCCGACGCCGCTTGGCACAAGCAACAAGATGAGCGCGCCCTACCAGGCCGTGAAGGCGCGCGACGCATACTTCGTGATGGGCGCGACGAACCAGAAGCTGTGGACACGGTTATGCGAGGTGCTGGATCGCCGCGACCTGCTCGAGCATGCCGATTACGCGAGCGTGTCGCTGCGCCTGAAAAATCGCGAGGCAATGATCGAGGCGCTGGAGCAGGAATTCGGCAAGCGCGACAGCGCGGAATGGGTCGACGTGCTGCTTGCGGCAGGCATTCCCGCAGGGCCGATTCTTTCGTATCCCGAAGCATTTTCAAGCGAACACGCCCTGCATCGCAACATGTGCATGGAAATCGATCACCCGAACGAAGGCAAGGTGAAGAACATCGGCTTTCCGGTCAAACTGCTCGGCACGCCGCCCACCGTGCGCCGGCATCCGCCGCTGCTCGGCGAGCACAACGACGAAATCTTCGCGGAAGTCAACGGAGCCGCGTCATGAGTGAAGCGCAACAGGTTCGTCTTACGGTGCATGCGTCAGGCGCGGCCGAAATTCTGATAGACCGGGCCGAGCGGCATAACGCGATGACGCTCGATATGTACGAGTCGTTGCTCGCGCACGTCGCGCAGTGTGAAGCGAATCGCGACGTCCGCTGCATTCTCTTGCGCGGTGCGGGCGGCAAGTCTTTCATCTCCGGCACGGACATTGGTTATTTCGAGGACTTCCGCGATGGGCGTGACGGCGTTGCGTACGAAGCGTTCGTGGAGCGCGTGATAGACACCGTCGAGCGGATCGCCGTGCCGACTATTGCGGTGATCGACGGCTGGGCCGTGGGCGGCGGTCTCGCGCTCGCCACGGCGTGCGATTTCCGCGTTTGCACGGACGCCTCGCGCTTTGGCGCGCCGATTGCAAAGACGCTCTCGAATACGCTGTCGTCGCGCAACATCGCGCGGCTTCAAGCGGCCTTCGGCACACCGCGTGTCAAGAAGATGCTGATGCTCGCCGACTATCTGACGGCTGAAGAAGCGCTTGGGTGCGGCTACGTGCAGGAGGTTTGCGACCGCGCGGCATTGCATGATGCGGCGCACACACTCGCGCAACGATTGATGGCGCTCTCGCCGGTGACGCAGCAGGCGGTGAAGGAAAGCCTGCGACGCATCGTGATCGAACAACGGCTCGACGACGAAGACCTGATCGAAGCCGTGTATGGCAGCAGTCGTTTCCGGGAAGCTGTAGCGGCGTTTACGAGCCGCCGATCCCGCGACTGAACGGCTATCTGAAGCAGATGAACTGAGAAAGCCGCATTCGTCGCACCGACCGATAGATGCGCCGCTCACGCGGCGCATCGGGCCTCGCGCACTCTTTTGCGTGCCTCGGGGCAGCTTTTGTGGCGACGTTCTTGACGTCCCCGCCGCCGCGCGACTACTTAATCGTAGTGGCGATGCTTGTGACGCTTCTTGCCCGAACGGTAGCCACGCGAATAGTCGTCGGCATACGAGTTCGAGCGCGAGATGTTGCCGCCGAGCGCCGCGCCTGCGCCGCCGCCCAAGGCTGCGCCGACCAGGCCGCCGCCACGGCCGCCCATTGCATTGCCGGCCGCGGTGCCCGCGCCGCCGCCCAGCGCGCCGCCGATAATCGCACCGGTGCGCTCCCGGCGGTTCGACGTCACCGCGCCGCCCGCACCACCGCCCACTGCGCCGCCAATCACGGCGCCGGTGCTGCCGCCGACCGCGCCACCCAGCGCGGCGCCCGCGACGCCGCCCAGGCCGCCGCCGAGCGCGTTATTCAGGTCGCCGGCAACCGCCGACAAGGAAGCCGCGCTTGCGAGCGCCGCCACAGCCACAATCTGGAGGATTTTCCTGGACATAAAAGGTCTTTGATTTTTTATGAGACGGCGCCGAGTATAACCGGAGGCTTGAAAGCCCTCTGTAACTGTGGCACGGCTTACCGGTAAGACGTGTAACAAATGATAGCGCCGTCATTTTTACCTCTTGATGCCCCCGCGCTCAGCGCCTGCGCTTCTTCTTCAACTGGATCGTTTCGAACAGTTCGTAGTTCGCGGTCGGCGTTTGATCCGCACCGGGAGCGTGGTAGTAGTTCATCGTGATGGTGGTCTCGCCGCCCGCGTGGCCGGGGTCGTGATCGAACACGGCAATGCCGTAGCCCGTGCCTGTATCGCGTTGCGCGGACCAGATCGCGTCTTCCACGGCATCGGCACCTGCCCGCACGAAGGTGCCCGCCGTCGTGCCCGCCACCGGACGATTGGGCCGCGTGAAGATGCGCGCTTGCGGCAAACCGGTGCCCGCATCCACGCCATACACGTCAAGCGGCGCGCTCGTGCCGCCGCCGCCGAGAATCAGGTGGATCGTGCCCTGGCTAGTGTCGAAGGTGGACGCGCCCGCAGAAATGGCGGACATGACCGGCTTCGGCTGCAAGGTATCGACCGGCTGGCCCGTTGCAATGTCGGTGCCCTTGTGATGATTGCAGCCGCGAACCGGGTAGCTGCGCTCGTAGTCGTGGTCGTGGCCGCACAGCACGAGGTCCACGCCGTAGCGGTCGAACAGCGGCAGCCACGCCTCGCGGATGCCTTTATCCGAGCCGTTGCCCGTCTTCGACGAACTGAGCGCGTCCTGATGCATCTGCACGACGATCCAGTCGATGTCGTCGTCGCCCGCCGCGTGGCGCAGCGTCTTTTCGAGCCAGCGCGTCTGTTCGCCGCCGGTGTAGCCGCGCACATAGAAGGACGTGCCCGGCTGGATCGGCGGATTGCCGGTGCTGGCCGCCGGCACGAGCGGATTGGGTCCGGCCACGAACGCGGCGGCGTCCTGATAGACGACGTCGTCGGCATCGAGCGAAATGAACAGTACCGAACTCACGCGGAAGCTGTACCAGCGCCCCTGAAAATGCGTGTGATTGTCGGGCAGCGCATAGCGCGCGAGATACGATGCGAACCCTTGCTCGCCGTTGTGGAATTCGATTTCATGGTTGCCCGGGCACGGCATCCACGGACGATTCGCCGCCGAGCTCTGGCAGTTGTTGCCGAAGTCGCGCCACACCTGCGGCTGGTGCGTGGGGTTCAGATTGGCATAGCACAGGTCGCCGTTGAGCAGATGAAACAGCGGCTGGAAACGCTCCACCGCCTGCACCGCAAAGCGGCTTTGCGGCGAGGACAGAACCCAGCCGGTGTTCGGTGTCGCGAGATCGCCATAGCTAGTCCAGCGAAACGGCGCGCGGCCGTGCGGCGCTGTGCGAAAGCGGCCGGTAAAGGGCTGCGCCGCGTGGCTGTCGTTTTCGGCCGTGACCTCGTACTCGTAGTTCGTATCCGGCTCGAGACCACCCAAACGCGCATGATAGTTGAACACGACCTCACCGTTCAGGCCGTCGGTGTAGGTAGTCTGCACGCCATGCACGATGTGCTTCTGGCCGCCCGGGCGGCCCACGCGCAGATGCGGCTTGACGGCCGCCGCGAGCGACGCCCATGACACGGTCACTTCGCTCGTGGGATCGTTGCCCCAGGTCAGATGGATCTGCTCGGGCGTGCCGTCCGCCGTGCCGCTCGCGGCGCGCGCCGTCGACAGTGCATTGGCCGCGCCGGCCAGACCCGATGCGCCGGCGAATTTCAGAAACCCGCGACGCGAAACGATGGTAGCGCCCTCATCGGCTGGCGAGGCCTTAGCGTTTTTTGTATTCGACATGTCAGTGTTTGTGGGTAGGAAGAACTGGCGGCTTTTGACCAGCGATCCTAGTCGCGAAACGGTGACAGTTGAATGAAAAGGCCAAACGCCGAGCGCCACGCGCCAACGACCGGGCGCTAACGACCCCGCGACTAAGACTGCCGCGGCTGCGGGTTGTTGGCGGGATCGGTATCGAACTTCGAGACGCCTTGAATGCCGTGTTCGTTCACGAGCTTCAATAGTTCGGTCTCCATCGCATCGGCCGTATGCTTTTCGTAAATCTGTTCGCCCTTTACGTAGACCGTAAACGAACGCAAGTACTTCGCCTTCTTTTGCGGATTTTCAATCGTGTCGCGCGTCCACTGGTAAAGCGGATACTGCTGGATGCCGACGCGCTCCGCCTCGCTCACGTAGTCCGCGAACGCGTCGTACTGGCACTTCACGCTCGCGTCATGCCGATGCAATATCCGTTGAAGCTCCTGGTGCCCGGCGCCGGACGCATCGGCGCGCAGCACATCTGCCAATTCCGGCGCGACGGTGAGCCGAAGCTGGAATTTCAAGGTCGAGTCCACGTGTTGCTCCCAGTCGATGTGAGTCGTGTATCGGGCCGAAGCGGCTGACCGCTTATGCCTGGTTCACGGACTGAGCGGGCAACTGCTCTTCGATGCGCGCGATTTCGCTGCCCTGCACCGGCCTGCCGAGCAAAAAGCCTTGTGCATGGGTGCAGCCCGAGCGCCGCACGAAATCGAGTTGTTCCTGCGTTTCGATGCCTTCCGCAGTGGTCGGCATGCCTATTTCGCGTGCCAATGCAACGATTCCACGCACCACTGCTGCGGACTCGCGCCGATGTACGGACTCCTTGACAAACGAACTGTCGATTTTCAGCTTGTCGAACGTAAAGCGCACGAGCGTGGACATCGTCGAGAAGCCGGTGCCGAAATCGTCGAGCGCGAGACCGATGCCCAATGCACGTAGCCGCGAGATGTTGCGCCGGGTCACCACGTCGTCGTTAAGCAACACTGTCTCGGTCACTTCTATGTTCAGGCGCTCGGGCGGCAGGCGCGTTTTGCGAAGCACGCCCGCCACGATCGACGCAAACATTTCCTCGCGCAACTGCACCGGCGACACGTTGACCGCAACCGGCACCTTGTCGCGCCACATCACGGCTTCCTTGCATGACTGCAGCAACGCCCACTCGCCGAGCGCGAGTATCAGGCCGGTGCGCTCCGCCGTGGGAATGAACGCGGACGGCGAGAGTTCGCCACGCGTCGGATGCGTCCAGCGAATCAGCGCTTCGCGGCCCGTCACGACGCCGCTTGCGAGGTCCACAATCGGCTGATACTCCATGCGCAAGCCGCCGAACGTGCGCAACGCACCTTCGAGGTCGCTGCGCAACAGGCTCAGGCTTTCGTCGGAGACATGCTGTTCGGCGTCGAAAATCGCGTAGGCGCTCTTGCCGCTGCGCTTGACCGCGTATAGCGCACGGTCGGCGCAGATCAGCAGCTGCGGCCCGGTCGACGCATGCTCCGGATACAGCGCGACACCTACGCTCGCGCCGATATGCACGAGCGCTTCGCTCAGCGAAAATGGCCGCGCCAGTGTCTTGACGATGCTGTCCGCGAGCAGCCGCACGTCGCGAGACGGGTCGGGCGCTTCTGAAATCACCACGAATTCATCGCCGGCGAGGCGCCCGACAATATCGGTGGCCGGTATTGCGTCAAGTAGGCGAAGCGCGGCTTCCTGAAGAATCTGGTCGCCGGCGGCGTGCCCCAGACTATCGTTAATGGCCTTGAAGCCGTCCAGGTCGATCAGTAGAACAGCGAACAATTTGTCGCGTTGCGAAGCGCTGAGCGCTGTGCGCTCAAGCAGCAATTCGTTGATGCGTGCACGATTCGGCAATCCGGTAAGGCTGTCGTGATGCGCGAGGCGCTGGCTGGTTTCGCGTGCGAGCAGCAAGGCCACGGTGTCGCGATTGCTGCGCAGCGCCACGGTCAGGAAACCGGCCGCGCAAAACGGCGCCTGAAACAGCAGCACCAGTTTGCCCGAACCTGGCGAAAGCGCCGCGCCCACGCCGAGCAGGCCGAGAATAAAGAAAATCTGCAGCAACACGAGCCGCGGCGTGGCCGCATTACGTCCCGCGAGTCCGCCGACAACGCCGACCGCGCACACATTGCCCAGCAGAAAGAGCGTGGGGTCCGCGCTGACGTTGCACAAGAGCGCGCCGAAGCCAAACAGCGCGCTCCAGAGAATGCTCGCCAACAGGAACGCCGAGGTAGGAGTAGGCAGATTGCGCGCACTACGGCTGCGGCATGCCCAGATCAGCGCCAGACGCACCGTCAGCAACGCGACCACGGCGCCCGTCCATGTGGCGTACAGCAGGCTCGGGTGCAGGTAGTAAGCGGTCACGCAGACACTGATTTCGCATACCGACGCAAAAACAATTGATGCCGTGCGCGTGAACAGATTGGCGAGAAGTATCTGCCGGTTCTCAGCGCTCAGGTTCTGAGCGGACGAGACGATCCACCTGAAAAATGGAGACCTTGGTTCACTAAAAGCCATGACCTACGCATTTTTGTTGGTGAAGGGATCGCAGCCGGCAGCGTGTGTCCCGATTATTACGTAAACACTGTTCAGAAGGTTAATTCGGCCATACGGTGGCGGCTATCGCCTTCCCAATTGTTGAGCACAGGCGCGACAGCAAACGGTTGTGCCGAGCCCTTACGGAAACCCGTGTCGACGAGGTTCTCTATTTTCCCCTTTCGTAAGGTTAACCCCGATTTAAACGCAAACCAACAAAAGGGAAATTCTGTCTGCTGCGTGTAATCCAAGTGCAACCAATCGATATCGCCGTAAAGCCCGGCTTTGCGGCCGGTGTCCCGCGCGCCTGAAAGGAGAGCAATTTGGTCCTGGAACTGGAGCAAGTCAGTGTCGTTTCTGGCGGGCAACCGTATCTATACGGCGTGGATTTGCGTCTTGTCCCAGGCGCCATCAATGTGCTGCTGGGTCCGACGCAGGCGGGCAAGACAACGCTCATGCGCGTCATGGCCGGCCTGGACAGACCGAATTCGGGCCGCGTGCTGGCCGACGGTCAGGACGTGACAGGCGTCAGCGTGCGCCAGCGCAACCTGGCCATGGTCTATCAGCAGTTCATCAATTACCCGGCGATGACCGTCTTCGAGAACATCGCCTCGCCGCTCCGGTTGCAGAAGACCGACTCCGCCGAAATCCGCCGGCGTGTGCTCGAAGTCGCGGCCAAACTGCATATCGAGCATCTGCTCGAGCGGCGGCCGAACGAACTCTCGGGCGGTCAACAGCAGCGCTGCGCGCTCGCGCGGGCCCTCGTCAAGCGCACCTCACTGGTGCTGCTCGACGAACCGCTCGTGAACCTCGACTACAAACTGCGCGAGGAACTGCGCATGGAGCTGGCAACGCTTTTTGCGGACGGCAAGACGACCGTGGTGTACGCAACCACGGAGCCACTCGAAGCGCTGCTGCTCGGCGGCCATACCGCAGTCGTGGATAAAGGCCGCGTGCTGCAATTCGGTCCCACGCTCGACGTCTACAACGCGCCCGTCAACGTGGACGCCGCAGCCGTCTTCAACGACCCGCCCATGAACATGCTGACGAGCGAGCTGAGCGGAAACGGCAGCGCGCGTCTGCCTGTCGGCATCGAGGTTCCTGTCCGCACGAGCACCACGGCAAACGGCAAGTGCCGCATCGGCATCCGGCCGGGACATCTGCGTCTTCAGGCGAAGTCCGCCAACGCGGTGGCCATTCCATGCCGTCTCGAACTGGCCGAACTGAGCGGCTCCGAAACCTATCTGCACCTGCGCACGCTGACAGGCAGCATTGACCTGGTTGCGCAGTTGCAGGGCGTGCATCAGATCGAACTCGGCACTCGCCTCGACGTTTTCATCGACCCGGACGAACTCTTTGTGTTCGGCGCGGATACAAAGCTGGTGTCCAGCCCGGAGGCCGCTTATGGCGCGCATTGAATTCCACGATCTCGCCCACGCGTATCGGCCGAATCCCGCGACGCTGGACGATTACGCGCTGCAACCCATGAGCATGGTGTGGGAAGACGGCGGCGCTTATGCGCTGCTCGGGCCGTCGGGTTGCGGCAAGACCACGCTGTTGAATATTGTCTCGGGTCTCGTCAAACCGTCGGAGGGCAAGGTGCTGTTCGACGGGCGCGACGTGACCGCGCTGAGCGCACGCGAGCGCAACATCGCCCAGGTGTTCCAGTTCCCCGTGATCTACGACACGATGAGCGTGTTCGACAACCTTGCGTTTCCGCTGCGCAACCGCAAGATGCCGGCAACGGAAGTGAAAAAGCGCGTGCACGAAGTGGCTGAGATTCTCGATATGACACGCGAGCTCCCCCACAAGGCCAGCAATCTCGCAGCGGACGCGAAGCAAAAGATATCGCTGGGTCGCGGCCTCGTGCGCCAGGACGTTGCGGCAATTCTGTTCGACGAACCGCTCACCGTGATCGACCCGGCCATGAAATGGATGCTGCGCCGGCAGTTGAAGAAGATCCATCAGCAGCTCAAGCTCACGCTCATCTACGTCACGCACGACCAGGTCGAGGCCCTCACCTTCGCCGATGAAGTCGTGGTCATGACCAACGGCCGCATCGTTCAGAAGGGTGGTGCCGACGCGCTGTTTCTGCGGCCGGACCATGCGTTTGTCGGCTACTTCATCGGCAGCCCGGGCATGAACCTCTGTCCGCTCGAACTGGATGCCGAAGGCGCGCGAATCGGCTCACAACGCCTCGCGCTCGACACCGCCACGCTCACGACGCTCAAGGACGCACATGCACACGCGAACGGCGCGCTGACCTTGGGCATTCGTCCCGAGTTCGTGCGGCTTGCAAGCGAACGGGAAGCGGGCGCCGTGCAGGTTCAGGTACTGCGCGCGCAGCAGCTTGGCAACTATCAGCTCGTCACCGCGCAATGCGACGGCCACATCTTTAACGCGAAGCTGGAACCGCATCTGCGCGTAGTAGACGGCCCCGCCTGGCTGCGCGTGGCCGCGCCCGAAACGGTGTTCTTCTGCAACGACGAAAGAATCGGCACACGCATCTCCGAAGGGGTCGCGCGATGAACAAGCCCGTCAATCAGAAAGCGTGGCTCCTTGTCGTGCCCGTGTTCATCTGCGTGGCGTTTTCCGCGATCCTGCCGCTGATGACCGTCGTCAACTATTCGGTGCAGGACATCATCAGTCCCACACAGCATGTGTTTGTTGGCACCGAATGGTTTCGCAACATCATGACCGATCCCGACCTGCGCGACGCGCTCGGCAGGCAGATCATCTTTTCCGCGTGCGTGCTGCTGTTCGAGATTCCGTTGGGCGTGGGTCTCGCGCTTTCCATGCCGGCTTCGGGCTGGCGCGCGTCGGCGGCGCTCGTGGTGCTTGCGATGCCCTTGCTGATTCCATGGAACGTGGTCGGCACGATCTGGCAGATTTTTGGACGCCCCGATATCGGCCTGCTCGGATACTGGCTCAACAGCCTCGGCTTTGACTACAACTACACCGCAAGCCCTACGGCCGCATGGGTCACCGTGCTCGTGATGGACATCTGGCACTGGACACCGCTCGTCGCGCTGCTTTGCTACGCCGGCTTGCGCGCAATTCCCGATGCGTTTTATCAGGCTGCCGAAATCGACGGCGCGAGCCGCTTCGCCGTGTTCCGCTACATCGAATTGCCGAAAATGCGCGGCGTGCTGATGATCGCCGTGCTGCTGAGATTCATGGACAGCTTCATGATCTACACCGAACCGTTCGTGCTGACGGGCGGTGGCCCGGGCGATTCCACAACCTTTCTGAGCCAGTACCTGACACAAAAAGCGGTCGGCCAATTCGACCTCGGCCCGGCTGCGGCTTTCTCGCTGATCTATTTCCTCATCATTTTGCTGCTGTGCTTCATTCTCTATAACTGGATGAGCCGCGTCGGCAAAGGCGGCCCCGCTGCGCAAGGAGAAGAACATGCAGGATAAGCGCCGCTGGATGCGCACCCTGGTTCTCGTGGTCTACATGGCGTTCGCGCTGATTCCGCTTTACTGGATGCTGTCGATCTCGCTGCGCACGAATGAAGAAACCATGTCGACATTCGCCACGCTGCCGCAGCACGTGACATTCGAGAACTACAGGATCATCTTCACGGACCCGTCGTGGTACTGGGGCTATATCAACTCGATCATCTACGTGCTGATGAACACGGTGATGTCGGTGCTGGTCGCGTTGCCTGCGGCGTATGCGTTCTCGCGCTACCGTTTTCTCGGCGACAAGCACATGTTCTTCTGGCTGCTCACGAACCGTATGACGCCGCCGGCCGTGTTCCTGCTGCCTTTTTTCCAGCTCTATTCGAGCGTGGGTTTGACCGACACGTATATCGCGGTTGCGCTTGCACACATGCTGTTCAACGTGCCGCTTGCGGTGTGGATTCTCGAAGGTTTCATGTCGGGCGTGTCGCGCGAAATCGACGAAACGGCGTATATCGACGGCTATACGTTCCCGGCATTCTTCGTGAAGATCTTTCTACCGCTCATCAAGTCGGGCGTCGGCGTCACGGCGTTCTTCTGCTTCATGTTCAGCTGGGTCGAGCTGCTGCTCGCCCGCACGCTCACCTCCGTGAACGCCAAGCCAATTGCGGCGGTCATGACCCGCACGGTGTCGGCGGCGGGCATGGACTGGGGCGTGCTGTCGGCGGCGGGCGTGCTCACCATTGTTCCCGGCGCGCTGGTGATCTACTTCGTGCGCAACTACATCGCGAAGGGCTTCGCGATGGGGAGAGTCTGATGTTCACGTGGATGTACTGGACGCCCGAGGTGGCGATTTTCTTCGTCTGCATCGTCGTGATGCTGGCCGGCATGACGGCATGGGAACTGCGCTCGCCGACGCACGAACGCAAGGGCTTTCTGCCGATCGCGACGACACGCGGCGATCGCCTCTTCATCGGCCTGCTCGCGGCCGCATATGTGAATCTCGCCTGGATCGGCATTAGCGCCGAAGGCTCGAATTCGTGGCCCGGCTTCCTGGCCTCGCTCGTGGTTCTGCTCGCAATCATGTGGAAAGGCTAAAAACAGACACACGCAATGAGCACTCGCAACTGCCGGTTCCGCTGATGCCCCAGGCGGGCGCCGGAAAGATCGAAGGGGCACGAAGGACACAGGAGAAGACCATGCAACAGAGGAGACGGATCGTCGCGCTCGCAGTGGCAAGCATCGTGTCGGGTGCCTTTGGGAACCAGGCAATGGCGGGCGTGCCTGAAGCACAGAAATGGGTCGACAGCGAGTTTCAGCCGAGCACGCTTTCGAAGCAGCAGCAGATGGACGAAATGAAATGGTTCATCGACACGGCGAACAAACTCAAGTCGAAAGGCGTCAAGGAAATTCACGTGGTGTCGGAAACCATCGACACGCATACCTACGAGTCGAAAACCCTCGCGAAGGCGTTCACTGAAATCACCGGCATTCAGGTGAAGCACGACATCATTCAGGAGGGCGATGTTGTCGAGAAGTTGCAAACGTCCATGCAATCAGGCCAAAGCATTTACGACGGCTGGATTTCCGACTCGGATCTGATCGGCACGCACTATCGCTATGGCGTCATCATCCCGCTGTCGGATTACATGGCGGGCGAAGGCAAGGAATACACCAACCCCGGCCTCGATCTGAAGGACTTTATCGGCACGAGCTTTACCACCGCGCCGGACAAAAAGCTCTACCAGTTGCCCGACCAGCAGTTCGCCAACCTGTACTGGTTCCGCGCCGACTGGTTCGCCCGCAAGGACTTGCAGGACAAGTTCAAGGCGAAGTACGGCTATGAGCTCGGCGTGCCGGTCAACTGGTCCGCGTACGAAGACATTGCCGAGTTCTTTACGAACGACGTAAAGACCATCGACGGCGAAAAAGTGTACGGCCATATGGACTACGGCAAGAAAGACCCGTCGCTTGGCTGGCGCTTCACGGACGCATGGCTTTCCATGGCAGGCGAAGCCGACAAGGGCATTCCGAACGGCATGCCGGTGGACGAATGGGGCATTCGCGTGACGCCGGACGGTTGCCATCCGGTCGGTGCGTCGGTGTCGCGCGGCGGCGGCACCAACAGCCCGGCAGCCGTGTACGCGACCACCAAATACATCGACTGGCTCAAGAAATATGCGCCGCCCGAAGCCTCCGGCATGACGTTCAGCGAAGCGGGCCCGGTGCCGGCGCAAGGCAGGATCGCGCAGCAAGTGTTCTGGTACACCGCGTTCACCGCGTCGATGCTCAAGCCCGGCAACGTGACGAATCCGGACGGCACACCGAAGTGGCGCATGGCGCCCTCGCCGCACGGCGCGTACTGGAAGGACGGCATGCAGAACGGCTATCAGGACGTAGGCTCCTGGACCTTCTTCAAGTCGACGCCGGCCAATCAGCGCGCCGCCGCATGGCTGTATGCGCAGTTCGTGACGTCGAAGAGCGTGTCGCTGAAAAAGTCGATTGTCGGTCTTACGTTCATTCGCGACTCCGACATTCATAGCGACTACTTCACGAAGAACGCGGACAAGTATGGCGGTCTGATCGAGTTCTATCGCAGCCCGGCGCGCGTCGCCTGGACGCCGACCGGCAACAACGTGCCCGACTATCCGAAGATGGCGCAGCTCTGGTGGAAAAACGTCGGCACCGCGGTCGCCGGTGAAAAAACTCCGCAGGCCGCAATGGATAACCTGGCGAAGGAAATGGACCAGGTGTTGTCACGTTTGCAGCGGGCCGGCATGAAGGTCTGCGCGCCCGAGTTGAATCCGCAGAGCGATCCGTCGAAGTGGTTGTCCGACCAGCACGCACCGTGGAAGAAGCTCGCCAACGAAAAGCCGAAGGGCGAAACGGTCAAGTACGAGCAGTTGTTGTCGGCGTGGAAGGCGGGCAAGGTGCGCTGAGCGCCTCGCGCCGCAGTGGGCATGGGTGTGAATGGGCGGCACGGTGTGCCGCCTTTTTTATGTGCGCCGATAACGATGGCAAGGGCAATGGCAATGCCGTTTCCGATGCGCGCTTGCTTCCCCACTACCCGTTTGCCATCTCCACGAGTTTCGCGACCGTGTTCATGTTGCGTGCGGTTCCCGTCTTCGCGGCAGGAATTTTTAGTTTCGTGTCCGCCATGCCGTCGTTGTAGAGAACGTAAATCTCGCGTGTGCCGAGCGCCATTTCTTCATTGCGCTGGCCGCTTGCGTGGGCGAGGGCATCAGCAGGTGGAGGCGCGTCGAGAAAAATCGCCACTGTCCGGTTGGAGGCCGCCGACTTGAACGGATTGGCGGCCAGCACCTGCGCGAGTTCCGCGCCAGTGCGCACCGCGACGCCTACCGGCTTGTCCGCATACTGCTCGAGGCAACGCTCGAGCCGGGATTTCACCGAAGCTTCGGCCAACTTGCTGTCGAACACCACATTGCCGCTCGCAATGTAGGTGCGAACCTCAGTGAAGCCGAGCGACTCGCACATGCTGCGCAACTCGGCCATAGGCAGCTTGCCGGTGCCGCCAACGTTCACCGCGCGCAGAAAAGCAACGTATCGGATCATTGGTCAGATTCTGTTTTATTTAGCGTTGTGAAGACGTATTCATATGAGTCCGGCAGCTCGCACGATCATCAACAAGCCGATGCCCACGATTACAAGCCCCATACCTCGCGCGACGAACCGCCCGCGCGGCGCGAGCCGTTCCAGCGTAATGGCAGCCGTCACCGCAGACATGGCAAGCGGGTTCATCACGCCCGCTACGACGAGCACCGCGGTCAGGCTCGCGCAGCAAAAGCAGCAGTGCAGGCCGAGGCGCGAACCGTATCGTAATGCAGCAGCGGCACGCGAGCGCAATACTGTGTGGACGCAATCCGGCGCTCGCCCGCAGCAGCGCAGATAATGCGCCTTCCAGCTGGACAATTGCAACGCGCCCGCCAGCAGCACGACGACGACGCCAACAACGGGAATCGCGCGCGAAAATGCGGGCATCCGCATTTCTAACATTGCGAGGGCCGCGCCGAGCGCGAACACGACGAGGCCCAACGCCGCCCAGACGGCGAAATACGCGAGGGCGGCCAACCATGTCTGCATTGCCACGCGCTTATGCCCTGCCTTGCGAAGCGCTTCGCCATAGCGCCACCAGGCAGGCGCAGCCGCCGGCAGCATCATCGCAACCATCATCGCAATCCACATGCCGACGAACGATGCCGCAACTGCAGGCCACGTCTGCCCGCATAGCGGCAGCCACATCATCGACATGGTCCAGCCGCCGGGCATGGGCATTTCGCCCATCGCCGACATCGAGAGGCATGCCGCGACCGTCAGCGCCGTGCTGATCGCGAACAGCAAGCCGCAGACGCCGTAAAAGACCGCACGGCGCGCATCCATGCGCGCGCCGGTCTTTGCCCTCGCGAACTTGCGGCATTCGCCAACGCCAACGAGGTCCATTACGCGCCTCAGCGCTTTTCGTATTCGTCGTGACGCCGCCACCAGATGCCGGTCTCGTTGCGCCCCTTCGGTGCGCGGTCGAGCCACTGGTACATGCCCCACAGGCCGTCCAGTCCTCGCGCGTAGGTGGAGTACGTGTGGTACACGTCGCCGTCCTCGAGCACGAACGCGCTGAGTCCTGGCCGATCGCGCGCGTAGGTGGACGGGTCTGTCCCGCAGGTCGCCGCGAACTGCGCGACAGGCTCGGGCGCCGGCACCGCGTCCATCGCGTGACGCCCACGCTGATAGTTGTATTCGACGCTGCCCTCGCGCTGCTGCTCCTCGGTGAACGAGATGTTGAAGTCGAAGTTGAAGTCGCTGCCCGCCGAGGAAGCCCACGGGAACGTCCACCCCATGCGCCGCTTGTATTCCTGCAGCTTCGCGAGCGGCGCCCGCGATATCGCCATCAGCCTGACATCGTGATTGGCGAGATGCACCGCAAAACCGTCGAACCCGTCCGCAATCGACGAACACGACGGGCAACCCGCCTTGTAGTCCGGCCCGAACATGAAGTGATAGACGAGAAGCTGCGAGCGTCCCGCAAACAGATCGGCGAGCGACGCACTGCCCCCTTCGGTCTCGAACCGGTATGTCTTGTCGACGCGAACCCACGGCAATTCCTGACGCCGCCGCGCCAGTTCGTCGCTGCGGCGCGTCAACTCCTTTTCCGCCTTGAGCAGGTCGAGGCGCGCCGCCAGCCATTGCTCGCGGGTGCCGGTGGTATGGGTTGTGGTCATGGCTCTCTCTCCGTTCGGTTTTCTGTCGTCGCTCGATCGTTTCGACACGACGTACTGGTTTGCGGTCGTGCTAGATTAGTACCTGGCTTTCCGACGGTGGGAGTGACAAGTGTGGCGCGATTTCCATGAAGACCGACCCGCTCATTCAGGCTGCGGCGCAGGCGCTCGCGGCCGGTGATCCGCTTAACGCATTGAAGCGCGTCGCGTTGCGCGACGACGCGCCGGCGCTGGCGCTGCGCGGCATCGCGATGGCACAACTCGGCGATCTGGTGCGGGCGAAGGCGCTCGTGCGAAGCGCGGCCCGCGCGTTTGGCGCGAAGCAGGCGGTGGCCCGCGCGCGCTGCGTGATTGCCGAAGCGGAGATAGCGCTGGCATCGCGCGATCTTGCGTGGCGCGCCAAGGCGCTCGCCGACGCGCGCGCGACCTTGGCAGCCCACGGCGACCGCATCAACGCGGCGCACGCCAGTTATCTGGAAGTGCGGCGGCTCGTGCTGATCGGCCAGATCGACGAAGCGGAGCGCATGCTCGACACACTCGATCCCGCGCCGTTGCCGCCCGCGTTAAGAGCCGCGCATGAGCTTGTCGTGGCGAGCGTCGCGCTGCGGCGTTTGCAAACCGCCGCGGCCCGTGTTGCATTTGCCCGGGCGCGGCATGCCGCGCATGAAGCGCGCATTCCCGCGCTGATTGCCGAAGTGGAAAACGCGTCACATGTGTTGCAACTGCCGGCCGCGCGCCTGATAGCAGGTGCAGACAAGCGCCTCTTGCTGCTTGACGAAGTCGAAGGTGTGCTCGCGTCGGACGCGCTCGTGGTCGACGCATGCCGCCACGTCGTGCAGAATGCCGCGACGGCAGTCTCGCTGACGCGGCGTCCAATATTGTTCAACCTCGCGTACCATCTTGCCGAAGCGTGGCCTGCCGACGTGCCGCGCGACGCGCTAATCGCGCGTGCCTTTAAAACACGCCACGCCGACGACTCGCATCGCGCCCGCCTGCGCGTCGAAATGGGCCGGCTGCGCACGGTGCTTGCCGGGTTAGCCGATATCAACGCAACGCGCCACGGCTTTGCGTTGGCGCCCCGTCGCGGGCATGCGGTGGTGCTGCTCGCGCGACCCGTCGACGAAGCTTATGCAGCCATGCTCGCGCTGCTTGCCGATGGAGAGTCGTGGTCGAGCTCGGCACTCGCGCTTGCACTCGGCGCCAGCCAGCGCACCGTGCAGCGCACGCTCGATTCGCTCGCGGCCGCGGGCAAGGCACAGTCTTTCGGTCAAGGACGCGCGCGCCGCTGGATGGCTCCGCCCGCCTCGGGATTCGCGACAACGTTGTTACTCCCCACGCCGGTCACGCTCAATTAGGATGACCACATGAACCGATCGAACGCCACCATCATCCGTGAATACGGTCCCTTTCCGGACGTCCAGCAAGTGGGCGGGGTCACGTATGACGGCCAGCACGTCTGGATTGCGGCCGGCAAGACACTCAACGCAATCGATCCCGCCAGCGGTCAAACGCTGCGCAGCATCGAGGTGGCCGCCGACGCGGGCACGGCCTTCGACGGCCGGCATCTCTACCAGATCGCCGAGGGCCGCATCCACAAGATCGACCCCGCCAGCGGCCGCGTGCTGTCGACCATCCCCGCGCCCGGCGGCACTGGCGCTTCAGGACTTGCGTGGGCCGAGGGTTCGCTGTGGGTCGGCGAGTATCGCGAGCGCAAGATCCACCAGGTCGATCCCGAGACCGGCGCAGTGCTCTCCACCATCCAGTCCAATCGCTTCGTGACGGGCGTGACGTGGGTCGACGGAGAACTCTGGCACGGTACCTGGGAAGACGACGCGAGCGAGCTGCGGCACGTCGATCCGCGCACTGGCGAAGTGCTGGAAAGCCTTGAGATGCCGGCCGGCGTGGGCGTGTCCGGCCTCGAATCGGACGGCGCCGAGCAGTTCTTTTGCGGCGGCGGCAATAGCGCCAAGGTGCGCGCCGTGCGTCGTCCGCAACGCGCTACCGGCGAAGTCTGATAAGCGTCACCCGGCTCACATCGCACCCCCCACATCGCACACCCGCCTGCCTCGCACAGTGTCCTCACCCAGGCTGGCGCGCCTCGCGACGCACTGCCTGCGGGGGGAGCCCGAACCCGCGTACAAACGCCTCACGTAGATGCCGCCGGTCGCGAAAGCCCGTTTCTTTCGCGATGACGTCGAGCGAATGCCGGCTCTGTTCGACCATCAGGCGCGCGGCTTCGAGGCGCAAACTCTCGACAGCACGCGCCGGCGATTGCCCTGTTTCCAGCGTGAAAACGCGGCTGAACTGACGCGGACTGAGATTCACCTTCTCCGCAAGTTCATCTACTGTAAGCGGGCGGCTCAGGTTCTCGCGTGCGTAGGTCAGCGCGCGCTGAATGCGGTCGGACTTCGGCGCGAGGTTGAGCATTTCCGAATGCTGCGACTGTCCGCCCGAGCGCCGCTGGTGCATAACGAGCTTGTGCGCCACCGAGCGCGCCACCTCCGCGCCGTGATCTTTTTCGACCATCGCGAGCGCCATGTCGAGCCCGGCGGTCATGCCGGCCGATGTCCACATGGGGCCGTCGACAATATAGATGCGGTCGTCTTCCACACGGACGTCCGCAAAGCGCTTTTGCATTTCGCGCGCATAGGCCCAATGCGTGGTGGCACGGCGCTGTGACAGCAAACCAGCCCCGGCAACCACGAAACCGCCCGTGCAGATGCCACCGATACGCCGCGCACGCGGCCCCATTCTGCGCAGAAACGCAAGCACATCTTCAGGCGGCGGCGATGCCAACGGATCGTTGACGCCCGCCACAATCCACGTGTCGATCTGGCGGCGCGCGCTTACCGGCCGCGTGCTAATGCTCATGCCGAGCGACGAACGCACCTCGCCGCCCGACATCGAAAAATTTTCTACGTGGTAAAACGGCTCGCCCAGTACCAGGTTCGCATATTCGAAAACAGACTGGGTGGAAATGGCCATCACCTGAAAGCCGTCGCTCAGCAAATATCCAATGCGATGCATGCCGTTTTTTCCTTATGTCTGAAAACATGACGATATATGTCATTTGCGACATCGTCAAAACCGAACAGAATGGTGTCACGCCATCACAACGTATTGCAAAGGAGCGACACCATGACTGAAGCACACAAGGGCACCGCGCTGATCACGGGCGCGTCGTCCGGCATCGGCGCGATCTATGCGGACCGTCTCGCGAAGCAGGGCTACGACCTGATTCTGGTTGCCCGCAACCGCGAGCGCCTTGCGGCGCTGTCGAGCCGCATCACGAACGCAACGCGTCGCAGCGTCGAAATACTGGACGCCGATCTGAACGACAAAGCCGGACTTGCCGCCGTCGAAGCGAAGCTCAAGCAGGACGCGAGCATCACGCTGCTCGTCAACAACGCCGGCGTGGGCACGCATACGCCTCTTCTTGGCAGCGACGTCGACGCGATGCAGCGCATGATCGACCTCAACGTAAGCGCGTTGACGCGGCTCACTTATGCGGCGGTGCCGGGCTTTGTCGCGCGCGGCAAGGGAGCGTTGATCAACATTGCGTCCATTGTCGCGATTGCGCCGGAAATCCTGAACGGCGTGTATGGCGGCAGCAAGGCGTTCGTGCTGGCCTTCAGCCAGTCGCTGCATCATGAACTGGCCGATAAGGGCGTTCAGGTGCAGGCCGTTCTGCCGGGCGCGACCGCAACCGAGTTCTGGCAGACCGGCGGCCTGCCGCTGGAAAATCTCGACAAGTCGATCGTGATGTCCGCCGACGACATGGTGGACGCCGCGCTGGTGGGCTTCGAGCGGCGTGAGCTGGTCACGATTCCGTCGCTGCATGCGCTCGAGAAGTGGGACGACTACGAGGCGGCGCGCCGCGCGATGTCAACGCTGCTGTCGACCAATACGCCGGCGCCGCGCTATCGGGCGGCTTGATCTGATCTGACGCACAGAGCGTTGGAAAGGCTGCAAACCGCGGAAATTAGCCGGGCCGTGGCAACGCAAGTTGCCTACGGTCCGGCTTTCGGCGGTTGGTGGCGGTCGGCAGCGGTTGCTTGCGCTTGCTCGTGCTTGCTCGTGCTTGTTAGTGCTTGTTAGTGCTTGTTAGTGCTTGTTAGTCCTTGCTTCGCGAATCTCCACACTCCATGCCGCAAAAGCGAAACCGCACTGCACGCTCAGGCATGCCGATGACCGTGCTCGCCGCCGCTCATCGACTGCGGCTCGTCATATTCCTGAGAGATGTCCTTGTTCGTGTAGTCGCCCAGACGCGAAGCGGCAATCACGCTCAGCACGCCGCAAAGGAATACATAGAAGGCAATGGCGTAGCCCGTGTGATAGTAAGCAAACAGCGCCGTCGCGATCAGCGGCGCAGGGCCGCCCGCGATCACCGACGCAAGCTGATAGCCAAGCGATGCGCCGCTGTAGCGCAGCCGCCCCGTGAACGACTCGGCAATCAACGCGGCTTGCGGGCCGTACATCATCGAGTGCGGCACCAGCGAGAGCACGATGGCGACGAAAATCCACGTGGGATTGCGCGTGTCGACCATCGCAAAGTAGAGGAAGCCAAAGAGGCCCGCCGCCGCCGCGCCTATGATGTACATGCGGCGTCGCCCGATGAGATCGGACACATGGCCGAACAGCGGAATCGTGCCGAATTCCAGCACCGAGGCGGCCAGCACGGCCGTCAACAGCAGATCGCGGGAAACACCGAGCGTCGTCACGCCGTAAGTGAAAACAAACGCCGTGAAAATATAGAACGGCGCCTGTTCCGCCATGCGTGCGACGGCCGAAAGAAGAATGTCTTTCGGCTGACGGCGGATCACTTCCAGCATCGGCGTCTTTTCGATTTTGCGCTCCGCCAGAAGCTTCGCGAAAATAGGCGTCTCGAGAATGTTCAGTCGAATATAAAGGCCGATTCCGACCAGCACGATGCTCAGGAAGAACGGCACGCGCCAGCCCCATGTGAGGAACGCGTCGCCGGAAATGGCGCTCATGGCCAGCACCGCGAGGTTGGCGAGGAACAGCCCGGCGGGCACACCGAACTGCGGCCACGACGCAACGAAGCCGCGGTGCGCGTTGGTGCGGGCCCATTCCATCGACATCAGCACCGAGCCACCCCACTCGCCTCCCACGCCAACGCCCTGAACGAAGCGCAATAACGTGAGTATCACCGCGCCCCAGATTCCAATGGACGCATAAGTCGGAATAAAAGCCACGGCGAACGTGGCGAACCCCATCAGCAGCAGCGTGACGATGAGCGTGGCTTTGCGACCGATACGGTCGCCGTAGTGCCCAAAAATAGCCGCGCCTACCGGCCTCGCGATGAAGCCGACCGCGTAGATCAGAAACGCCTGGAGTGTGCCGACGAGCGGATCGGACTGCGGAAAGTACAGCTTCGCAAAGACCAGACCCGTTACCGTGCTGTAGAGAAAGAAGTCATACCATTCGATCGTGGTGCCGATCGTGCTGGCGATAACGGCGCGGCGCAACTGGCGCCGCGCGTCCTCTTCGGAGAGGGGCAGCGCCCCTGGTTGCGTGGCAGTCATTTGGCATCCCCCGGGTGAATGCGCGACATCTTCTATTGACATGTTGCACCGGTCGAGGTTCCGGCGACACCACCTGAACGCGCATCGGGCAACGTGGAGCGAAGCCGCTCTGGCGCGCGAAAACGTCAGACGTATTGGGGCCCAAACCCAGAGCGCGGGCCCAAAGCTCGCGCTGAAAGCGCAGGCCCAGAGCGCGGCCCCGCCGTTGGCCGCAGCCGCCATCGGCGCATCCTACGCGCCACACTCGATCACCGCATCGCCCGTTGATCCATCTCAACTGCCAGTCAATCAAAGCGCCCAGTAGTTCTTCAGGACTATCGCCACGCGCAACGGCGTAGTTCCAATGCCGCGCGTGCCACCCCCACTCGGTGGATATTCAGCCGCAGCGCACATGCAGACAATGATGCTCAGTCATTCAAAGGGGCATCACGTCATGAACGCTCTGCCAAACCCGATTTTCGACGCGTGGCCGCTGCAGGACGCCGCGGTGCTGATGCTGTGCATTTCCGTGGCGGTGTGGATGGCCGGCCTCGCGATCGACCTGCGCCAGCGCAACGCACTGCTCCGATCCCGCAGGTCCGCGCGGATCGACCACCCAACTGGAGAATTGCAATGAACTCCCGGCCCATAACAGCGCGGCCTGGTCGCACACTCGCGATCTGGTCTCCCGAAGACAAGGCTTTCTGGGAACGCGAAGGCGAAGCGATTGCCAGGCTCAACCTGTGGATCTCGGTCCCGGCGTTGTTTCTCGCATTCGCAATCTGGCAGGTGTGGAGCGTCGTGGCGGTGAATCTGCCGACGCTCGGCTTCCGCTATTCGACGAACCAGTTGTTCTGGCTCGCGGCGGCGCCCGCGCTGAGCGGCGCGACCCTGCGCATCTTCTATTCGTTCATGGTGCCGCTTGTCGGCGGCCGCCGCTGGACAGCTATCTCGACTGCCTCGCTACTGATTCCCGCCATCGGCATCGGTTTCGCGGTGCAAGACAACACCACGACCTATCCGACGATGCTCGCGCTCGCGTTGCTGTGCGGCCTGGGCGGCGGCAACTTCAGTTCGAGCATGGCCAACATCAGCTTCTTCTTTCCGAAGGAGCGCAAGGGTTCCGCGCTCGGCGTGAATGCGGGACTCGGCAACCTCGGCGTTTCGGTCGTTCAGTTCCTGAGCCCGCTCGTCGTGACAGCAGGCATTTTCGGCATCTTTGCCGGCGAGCCTCAAAGCGTCGTCAAAGCCGGGCAGACCACGCTCGTGTGGACGCAGAATGCGGCCTTCATCTGGGTGCCGTGGATTGCGTTGGCGTCGCTCGCCGCATGGTTCGGCATGAACGATCTCGCGGAAGCCAAGGCATCGTTCGCCGAGCAGGCAGTGATCTTCCGGCGCAAGCACAACTGGCTGATGTGCGTGCTTTACCTCGGCACCTTCGGCTCGTTTATCGGCTATGCCGCGGGCTTCCCGCTGCTCATCAAGAGCCAGTTTCCCGCGGTCAATCCGCTCGCTTACGCCTGGCTGGGGCCGCTCGTCGGCGCCGCGGTGCGGCCGTTCGGCGGATGGCTCGCGGACAAGCTGGGCGGCGCGCGCGTCACGCTCTGGAATTTCGTGGTCATGGCATGTGCCGTGGGCGGCGTGCTGACGTTCCTGCCCAACGGTTCTTCGGCGGGCAGCTTCGGCGGCTTCTTCGCGTGCTTTCTCGTGCTGTTCCTGACGACAGGCATCGGCAACGGCTCGACCTTCCGCATGATCCCGGTGATCTTTCTCAACTCGAAGCTGCGCGAAGTCAACCCGTCCGACCGCGAAGCCGTGCAGCGCGCAACCAGGGAAGGCAACACCGAAGCCGCGGCCACGCTGGGCTTTTCCGCGGCAATGGCGGCCTACGGCGGCTTCTTCATTCCCAAGAGCTACGGCAGCTCCATTGCCCTCACCGGCGGCCCGCAAGCCGCGCTGTACGTGTTCATTGCCTTCTATCTCGTGTGCATCGCCGTGACGTGGTGGCACTACGCCCGCCGCAACGCACCCATGCCCTGTTGAAACCGGAGCCCGTTCCATGAGCCATTTTCTCGACCGACTGACCCACTTCGCGCTCCCCAAAGAGCAATTCGCGGACGGTCACGGCGTAACCACAGGCGAAGACCGCACGTGGGAAGACACCTACCGGAATCGCTGGGCCCACGACAAGATCGTGCGCAGCACGCACGGCGTGAACTGCACCGGCTCCTGTTCATGGAAGATCTACGTCAAGGGCGGCATCGTCACGTGGGAAACCCAGCAGACCGACTATCCACGCACCCGTTGGGACATGCCCAATCATGAACCGCGCGGCTGCGCGCGCGGCGCCTCGTACTCGTGGTACCTGTACAGCGCGAACCGCGTGAAATACCCGATGGTGCGGGCACGCCTGCTCGAACGCTGGCGCGCGGCCCTGCAGGCACACCGCGACCCGGTCGCGGCGTGGGCGTCGATCGTCGAAAATCCCGAAGCGAGGCGCGACTATCAGCAAGTGCGCGGCATGGGCGGCTTCGTGCGCAGCAGCTGGGACGAAGTGAACCGGATCGTCGCCGCGGCCAACGTCTACACGATCAAGACGCATGGCCCGGACCGCGTGATCGGCTTTTCGCCGATTCCTGCCATGAGCATGGTCAGCTACGCGGCGGGCAGCCGCTACCTGAGCCTGCTCGGCGGCGTCTGCATGAGTTTCTACGACTGGTATTGCGATCTGCCGCCGGCCAGTCCGCAAATCTGGGGCGAACAGACCGACGTGCCGGAATCGGCCGATTGGTACAACTCCTCGTACATCATTGCGTGGGGCAGCAATGTGCCGCAAACGCGCACGCCGGACGCGCACTTTTTCACAGAAGTCCGCTACAAGGGCACCAAAACCGTCGCGGTCACGCCGGACTATAGCGAAGTCGCGAAGCTGTCCGACCTGTGGCTGCATCCGCGCCAGGGCACCGACGCGGCCCTCGCGATGGCAATGGGCCACGTCGCGCTCAACGAGTTCTACTTCAGAAAGCGCAGCGAATACTTCGACGGTTACGCGCGACGCTACACCGACCTGCCCATGCTCGTGATGCTCAAGACGCACACGTTGCCGGACGGGCAGCAGACGCTGGTGCCGGACCGTTATCTGCGCGCGAGCGACTTTAACGGCAAGCTCGGTCAATCGAACAATGCGGAGTGGAAGACGGTGGCGTTCGATACGGACGGCCACGCTGTGCTGCCGAACGGATCGATCGGTTTTCGCTGGCATGCCAATGCGGACGAAGACGCGGGCAAATGGAACCTGGAAGAAAAGGAAGCCCGTCACGGCGAGGCCGTCACGCTCAAGCTCTCCGTGCTCGAAGACGGCGCGCAGCCGCATGAAATCGTCGATGTCGCATTGCCCTACTTCGGCGGTGTTCATTCGCCGCAATTTCCCGCCAACGAACTGCAAGGCGAGATCAATCATGTGAAAGCACCGGCGGTGCGCTTGCGCCTCGGCAAGGAAGGCGACGCGCGCGAGGTGCTGGTGGCCACCGTGTTCGATCTTCAGGCGGCGCAGTACGGCATCGACCGGGGCCTCGGCAGCGGCGCGGCCAGTTACGACGACAATGCCGCCTACACGCCCGCGTGGGCCGAGTCGATTACCGGCGTGCCGCGCGATCAGATAATCACCGTGGCGCGCGAGTTTGCCGCCAACGCGGACAAGACGCATGGCAAGTCCATGGTGATTATCGGCGCGGCAATGAACCACTGGTATCACGCCGACATGAACTATCGCGGCGTGATCAATCTGTTGATGATGTGCGGCTGCATCGGCCAGAGCGGCGGCGGCTGGGCTCACTACGTGGGCCAGGAAAAGCTGCGTCCGCAAACCGGCTGGACGGCGCTCGCCTTCGCGCTCGACTGGATTCGTCCGCCGCGGCAGATGAACGGCACGAGCTTCTTCTACGCGCACACGGACCAATGGCGTTACGAGAAGCTGAACATGGAGGAAATCGCTTCGCCGCTCGCGGACAAGCGCGTGTACGGCGGCAGCATGATCGACTACAACGTGCGTGCCGAACGCATGGGCTGGCTGCCTAGCGCGCCCCAGTTGAAGACCAATCCGCTCCAGCTCGCAAAGCAGGCGGCAGCACAAGGAATGGAAGCGAAAGACTACGTCGTGCAAGGTCTTGCCGACGGCAGCCTGCAGATGAGTTGCGAAGACCCCGACGCACCGCAAAACTGGCCGCGCAATATGTTCGTGTGGCGTTCTAACCTGCTCGGCTCCTCGGGCAAAGGCCACGAGTACTTCTGCAAGCATCTGCTGGGCACCGAAAACGGCGTGCAAGGCAAGGATCTGGGCAACGACGACGCGCGCCCCGTTGAAGTGAAATGGCACGACGAAGCGCCGCAGGGCAAGCTCGACCTGCTCGTCACGCTGGATTTCCGCATGAGCACGACCTGCCTGTATTCGGACATCGTCCTGCCGACCGCCAGTTGGTACGAGAAGAACGACCTCAATACCAGCGACATGCATCCGTTTATCCATCCGCTCTCGGCAGCGGTCGATCCGGTGTGGCAGGCGCGTTCCGACTGGGAAATCTACAAGGGCTTCGCCAAAGCGTTCAGCGAAGTGTGCGTGGGCCACCTCGGCGTAGAGCGCGATGTCGTGCTCACTCCGCTCATGCACGACTCTCCGGCGGAACTCGCTCAGCCGTTCGAAGTGAAGGAGTGGAAGAAGGGCGAATGCGATCTCGTTCCCGGCAAGACGGCGCCGCAGATCGCCGTGGTGGAGCGCGACTACCCGAATCTCTTCAAGCGTTTCACCGCGCTCGGCCCGTTGATGAACAACGTCGGCAATGGCGGCAAGGGCATCGCGTGGAAAACGGAAACCGAGGTGACGCAACTCGGCCAGCTGAACGGCCTGACCGAAGACGACGGCCCCACCAAGGGCATGCCGCGCATCGTCACGGACATCGACGCCTGCGAAGTGATCCTCCAGCTCGCGCCCGAAACCAACGGCCACGTAGCGGTAAAAGCGTGGGAAGCGCTTTCCAAAGCCACGGGCCGCGACCACAAGCACCTCGCGCTTTACCGCGAGGACGAAAAGATCCGCTACCGCGACGTGCAGGCGCAACCGCGCAAGATCATCAGCTCGCCGACGTGGAGCGGCATCGAAAGCGAGACCGTCAGCTATAACGCCGGCTATACCAACGTCCACGAATTGATTCCGTGGCGCACGCTCACTGGGCGCCAGCAGTTCTATCAGGACCATCCGTGGATGATTGCGTTCGGCGAGGGCTTTTCGACCTACCGTCCGCCAGTCAATCTGAAGGCAACGGGCGGCGTGCATAACATCAAGCCCAACGGTCACCAGGAAATCGTCCTCAACTTCATTACGCCGCATCAGAAGTGGGGCATTCACAGCACGTACAGCGACAACCTGTTGATGCTCACGCTGAACCGCGGCGGGCCGGTGGTGTGGCTAAGCGAAGACGACGCGAAGCGCGCCGGTATCGAAGACAACGACTGGGTCGAGCTTTTCAACATCAACGGGGCGATTGCGGCGCGCGCGGTGGTCAGCCAGCGGGTCAACTCGGGCATGGTGCTCATGTACCACGCGCAGGAAAAAATCATCAACACGCCGGGTTCGGAGATTACCGGCGTGCGCGGCGGCATTCACAACTCGGTTACGCGGATCGTGCTCAAGCCCACGCACATGATCGGCGGCTATGCGCAACTGAGCTACGGGTTCAACTACTACGGGACCATCGGCACCAACCGCGACGAGTTCGTCGTGGTGCGCAAGATGAAGAACATCGACTGGCTGGACACGCCACGCGGCGACGAGTTCTCTCGCGCCTATCAGACACAGGGCGAGAACCCCTGATACATCGCCGGTCTCAAGGAGCCAAATCATGAAAATACGCGCACAGATCGGCATGGTGCTGAACCTGGACAAGTGCATCGGCTGTCATACCTGCAGCGTGACCTGCAAGAACGTCTGGACGAGCCGTCCCGGCGTGGAATACGCCTGGTTCAACAATGTCGAAACGAAGCCCGGCATCGGTTACCCCAAGGAATGGGAGAACCAGGACAAATGGAACGGCGGCTGGGTGCGCCACGCCGACGGCTCCATTGCGCCGCGCCAGGGCGCGAAGTGGAAGCTGCTCATGCGCATCTTCGCGAACCCGAACCTGCCGCAGATCGACGACTATTACGAGCCCTTCACGTTCGACTACGACCACCTGCAAAGCGCGCCGGAAATGAAAGCGGCCCCGACGGCCCGGCCACGCAGCCTGATTACCGGCCAGCGCATGGAAAAGATCGTGTGGGGACCGAACTGGGAAGAAATTCTCGGCGGCGAATTCAGCAAGCGCAGCAAGGACCGCAACTTCGACGAGATCCAGAAGGACATTTACGGGCAGTTCGAGAATACCTTCATGATGTACCTGCCGCGCCTGTGCGAGCACTGCCTGAATCCGGCATGTGTCGCGTCGTGCCCGTCCGGCTCGATCTACAAGCGCGAGGAAGACGGCATCGTGCTGATCGATCAGGACAAGTGCCGCGGTTGGCGCATGTGCGTGAGCGGCTGCCCGTACAAGAAGATCTACTACAACTGGAAGAGCGGCAAGGCGGAGAAATGCATCTTCTGCTATCCGCGCATCGAGGCGGGACAGCCCACCGTGTGCTCAGAAACATGTGTGGGGCGCATCCGCTATCTGGGCGTGCTGCTGTATGACGCGGATCGTATCGAACAGGCGGCGAGCGTCGAGCACGACAAGGACCTGTACGAAGCACAGCTCGGCATCTTTCTCGACCCCCATGATCCGCAGGTAATCGAGCAGGCCCGCAAGGATGGTATTGCGGAGAACTGGCTGGATGCGGCGCGCGCGAGCCCCATCTACAAGATGGCGATGGACTGGAAGGTCGCGTTGCCGCTGCATCCGGAATACCGCACGCTGCCTATGGTCTGGTACGTGCCGCCGCTTTCGCCGATTACGGCCGCCGCCAATGCGGGCCACATCAGCGCAAACGGTGAGATTCCGGATGTGAACCAGTTGCGCATTCCGGTCAGATATCTGGCCAACCTGCTCACCGCAGGCGATACCAAACCGGTTGTGCGCGCACTCGAACGGATGCTTGCAATGCGCGCCTGGCAGCGTGGCAAGCATGTCGACGGTTGGGAAAACCACGCGGCCCTGCACCAGGTGGGGCTGGGCGTCGAGCAGGTGGAAGACATGTACCGCACGATGGCCATCGCCAATTACGAGGACCGCTTCGTGATTCCGACGACGCACCGCGAGTACGCGGAGAACGCTTTCAACGTACGCGGTGGTTGCGGGTTCAGTTTCGGCAACGGCTGTTCCGACGGCACCACGCATACGAGTCTGTTCGGCAGTGACAAGAAGCGCACGATTCCCATCAAGGTCGAGGTTTGAGCGATGTCCACCCATACCGATTCCCCCGCTTCGCTCGCCACGACACTGCGTGTGCTGGCGCATCTGCTGGACTATCCCGATGCGGCGCTGCGCGCGCATCTGCCCGCCATGCGCGCGGCATTGCGTGCGCAGCGCACGTTGAGCGAGCAACGACTTACTGAAATCGACGCGTTGTTCGGTCAGCTCCTCGACGCTGATGGCCTCCATGCCGAGGCGTCGTATGTCGACCTTTTCGATCGCGGACGCGGCACCGCCTTGCACCTGTTCGAGCACGTCCACGGCGATTCGCGCGACCGCGGTCCGGCGATGATCGACCTGATCCGGACTTACGAAGAAGCGGGTCTTTACCTGTCGTCGCACGAACTGCCGGACCATCTGACCGTGGTGCTGGAATATGCGTCCACGCAACCGCCCGCAGCAGCCGCTGATTTTCTGCGCGAGATCGCGCATATTCTGCGCAACGTGTTTAGCGCATTGACGAGGCGTGAGAGCGCCTACGCAAGCGTGCTCGCGGCGCTGCTCGAACTTGCTGGCGAACCGACAAAGCTGGTCGAGGTTCCCGCCGAGCCGGCGCTCGACGAAACGTGGCGCGAACCAGCCGCTTTCGGCGGCTGCTCATCGGAGGGGCAACGCAGCGCAGGCGCAGTGCAGCCGGTGCATATCGTCAGACCGTCACGCCAGCCGCTACCGGTACAACCCGGCCAGCAGGGTCAGTTTGTTCAATCCGCGCATGGAGCGTCCACATGAACATTACCGCGCACACGTTTTTCTTCAGCGTCTATCCGTACATTTGCCTCGTCGTGTTTCTGATGGGCTGCCTCGCGCGCTTCGATCGCGACCAGTACACGTGGAAAAGCGATTCGTCGCAACTTCTGCGCGCCGGGCAATTGCGCTGGGGCAGCAACCTTTTTCACGTGGGCATTCTGTTCCTGCTGTTCGGGCATACGGTGGGGCTGCTGACCCCGCATTTCATCTATGCGCCGTTTATCAGCGCGCAGCACAAGCAACTGCTCGCCATCGTCTCCGGTGGTACAGCCGGTGCGATCTGCTTTGCCGGTCTGACGCTGCTGCTTCACCGGCGCATGTTCGATCCGCGCATCCGTCTCACGAGCCGCCGCACGGACCTGGCCATTCTCGTGATTCTGTGGGTGCAGTTGTGCCTCGGGCTCGTCACGCTGCCCTATTCGTTCGCTGATCGGGCTGACGCGCACACCATGCTTGCACTCGCCGACTGGGCGCAAGGCATCGTCACGTTCCGGCCCGACGCCAGCGGACTCCTGAGCGTGGAATGGCCGTTCAAAGTGCATATCGTGCTCGGCATGACGGTGTTTCTGCTGTTCCCGTTCACGCGGCTCGTGCACGTATGGAGCGGCTTTGCATCGGTCGGCTATCTGTTGCGCCCGTATCAGGTGGTGCGCTCGCGCCGCCTGAACGTGCCGGCGAGTCATCAACAATCGCGTCGCAGAATCTGACGCGCAGGAGAATCGGCCATGCAAGACAATCTATGCGACGTTGCAACCGTCAACGGAACTGCGCTGTACAGAGAAGGCGAAACGCTATCCGCCGAAGCGCTGCGGCAGCGCGCGTGCATTGAACTGCTGCGTCAGTCGGCCATCGAAGAAGGCTTGCTCGATGCGCACGACCCCGCCCCCGTCGACGGCGCTATCAGCGTCGCTGCGTCCGCGGCCATCGACACGTTGCTCGCGCGCGCCCTGCAATTGCCCGAGCCGACGGAAGACGCCTGCCGCCGATACCACGCCGCGCACACCAGCCGCTTTGCCGTGGGCGAGCGGGTGCGCGCGCGTCACGTGCTGTTTGCCGTCACGCCCGGCCTGGATATCGGCGCCCTGCGCAAACGTGCCGAGTCGTGCCTGCTGGAACTGCGCTGCGAAGAGGCCACCACGGGCGACCGCTTCGCCCGCGTCGCGCGCGACATGTCGAACTGTCCGAGCGGCGCCGACGGCGGCGATCTGGGATGGCTGCGCACAGACGAATGCGCGCCCGAGTTCGCGAAGGAACTGTTCGGCCGGCCGGACATCGGCGTCCTGCCGCATCTCGTGCATAGCCGCTTCGGCCTGCACGTGGTCGAGGTGATGGAGCGCGATCCCGGTATCGTGCCCGAGTTCGATACCGTTCGCGAAGCGGTCGCGCAGGCGCTTCGCCAGCAGGCGTTTGCGACCGCGCTGCGCCAATACATCAGCGTGCTTGTGGGCCGCGCCGATATGACGGGTGTGCAGATGGATGGTGCGGCCTCGCCACTTGTGCAGTAGCCTTGCAGCTTTTCATCTGGCTCGAGGAGCGGCATGTCCTTGACTGATCTTTATCCGGCGCTGAAAGTGACTCACGTGTCACTCGTCAGCGTGAGCGGTGCGCTTTTTGCCGTGCGTGGCGCGAGTGTGCTGACGGGGCGCGTCTGGCCGATGCATAAGCACTGGCGCATTCTCAGCGCCGCGGTCGACACGCTGCTGCTCGCCGCCGGCGTCACCCTGTGGTTCATGCTGCGCCTGAACCCGGCGCGCGACGCATGGCTCGGCGTGAAGCTTTTGCTGCTTGTGCTCTACATAGCGGCCGGCTCGCTCGCCATGAGGCCTTCGCCGAACCTGGCTCTGCGCGCCGCCGCTTATGGATGCGCGATTGGCCTGTATCTTTTCATTGCGTCGATTGCTGTCATGCACAACCCGCTAGGTGTGCTGGCACGCTTCTTCTGAGCGGCGCAATACGCCTCGCATTGATCTGGATCAGTGGGTCCCGGACCTGCGGCCGGTAAATATATCGACTGACATTTCCGCGCGCGCGACCTCGCGCACGCAGTCCAGAGCGATGCAGAGACCCCCATGCGCAGATTCCACACACTGGCCGCGAAGCTAGGCATTATCGGCGGCACGCTGCTTTTGGCGGCGTTCGCTTCGATCGGCTATACGCTGTGGGCAAGCTGGCAGCTCGAGGGCGGCGCAGCGGCTGTCAACGAAGCGGGCCGCATGCGCATGCAAACCTGGCGGCTCGCTCAAACGCTCGCGCGTAGCGACGCGCTCACAGCGAAAGCCCAGCTCGGCCAGTTCGATCAGAGCGTTGCCCTGTTGCGCGACGGCGATCCCGCACGGCCCCTGCTGGTGCCGCGCGATGTACGTTCGAGCGCGGCCTTTGCGGATGTGCAACGCGAGTGGCAAACCATCCGCACGGCCTGGACCGCCACTCCCGCGCCGGACCCGACGCTGGCCGCGCAACAGGCTCAGCGCTTCGTCGAACACATCGACATACTGGTTTCGGCCATCGAAGTGCGCCTGTCCAATCTGACCACCATCCTCAACCTCCTGCAGGTGCTGATGGTCGGCCTGACCATCGCAAGCGCGGTCACGCTCCTGTATTCGGCGTATCTATTTGTGTTCAATCCGCTCGAGCGGCTGCGCTCGGGCCTCGCTCGCGTGCGCGAAGGCGACCTGTCGGCACGGATCGCGGTGGAGTCGAGCGACGAGTTCGGCGCGCTCTCGGAGGGCTTCAACCGCATGGCGGAAACGTTGCAGGAGCTCTACCAGAACCTCGAAGTCAAGGTGGAGGAAAAGACCTTGCGGCTCGCGGCCCAGCATGCGCGCCTGACCACGCTGTACGAAGCGAGCGCCTTTGCCGCTCACGCGTCGACGCTGGAAGAACTGGCCGACGGCTTCGCGAAGCAGGTTAGACGCGTTGCGAAAGCCGATGCATCGGCGATCCGCTGGTCCGACGAAGCGAATCTGCGCTACCTGCTGCTGGCGTCCGATGGTTTGCCGCGCCATATGGCCGACCGGGAACAGTGCATTCCAACTGGCGACTGTCATTGCGGGCAACCGCTGGCGCAGGCGGACACCCGCGTCATACCGATCCGGGTAGACGGCGAAGGCATGCCGCGCGATTGTGGACAAGCGGGTTTCACGGACATGGTGAGCGTGCCTGTACAGCTTCAGGACCGCATGATCGGCGAAATGGACCTGTTCTACCGTGCCCCCACAGCGCTCACCAGCGAAGACCGCACGCTGCTGGAGACAATGGCGAGCCATCTGGCCGTTGCGATCGAAGGGCTGCGCGCCGGCGCTCTGGAACGTGAGGCCGCGGTTGCCGCGGAGCGCAGCCTGATAGCCCGCGAGATTCACGACTCGATTGCGCAGAGCCTCGCCTTCATGAAGATTCAAACCGGTCTGTTGCGCAGCGCGTTGAAGAATTCGGACGCAACGCGCACGGAACAGACGGTCGGCGAACTGGAGGCCGGCATTCACGAAAGCCTGTCCGACGTCCGCGAATTGCTGATGCACTTCCGTACCCGCACCAACGCCGAGGACATTACCGCCGCGCTGCAAACCACCTTGCAGAAGTTCGAGCACCAGACGGGCCTCACCACGCATCTGTCCATAGAAGGTCATGGCGTACCCTTGCCCGCCGACGTGCAGGTGCAGGTTCTACACGTCGTGCAAGAAGCGCTTTCCAACGTCCGCAAGCATGCACAGGCGCGCGAAGTGTGGGTGGACGTGCAGCAGACCCCGCAGTGGCGCGTGGAAGTGCGTGACGACGGCTGCGGCTTTGCAGTGGAAGGCGCCGCGCACGACGAAACCCATGTGGGTTTGCGCATCATGCATGAGAGAGCCGAGCGTATCGACGCGGACGTGGAGATTGCTTCCGTGCCCGGCTCGGGCACCTGCATCGTGCTGACGCTACCTGAACCGAGGAGACTGGCGGCATGACCGAACAGAAACAGATTCGTGTGCTGGTCGTTGACGACCATACGCTATTGAGGCGCGGCGTGATTGCGCTGCTCACGGCCGACCCGCGCTTCGTCGTGGTGGCCGAAGCCGGCGACGCCGGCGAAGCGTATCGGCGCGCTGCAGAAACGCAGCCCGACATCATTCTTCTCGACAATCACCTGCCAGGGGTGAAGGGTGTCGACGCGCTAGCAGGGCTCAAGGAAGCCGCGCCACAGGCACGCGTGTTGATGCTCACGGTCAGCGAGGATGCGAACGATCTTGCTGCAGCGTTGCGCGGCGGCGCACGTGGTTATCTGCTGAAGACCGTGGACAGCGACGCAATGACCACCGCCATCGTCCGAACGATGGCAGGCGAATCGGCAATCAGCCCCGAAATGACCGGCAAGCTGGTGAGCGCGTTTAATGCGCTGCAAAACGGCGTCAAAGCGGACGAAGGCCGTCCCGAGCAGAATCCGATGCGTGATCTGTCGGTACGCGAGGCCGAGATTCTCGCGCATATCTCACAGGGCAGAACCAACAAGGAAATAGCACGCGCGCTGAATATCGCAGAAGCGACGGTGAAGATTCATGTGCAGCACATTCTGCGCAAGCTGAAGCTGAGTTCGCGTGTGCAGGCGGCAGCGTATGCGGTTGCGCACGCTGCGTGATGGCAGCGGCGAGAGGCGTGTGCCGATTGCTGCTCGTTGCACGGAAGGGCGCGCAGTTGCCGTTCCGTCTCGCGGCGACTAAAGCCGATCCTTCCCGTCACCTGCCACTGCCACCGCCACCGCGTCGCAACAAGCGTTGCGACGCGCTATCGCTCAGCCCGCGACTTCCGCCAACTTATCGAGCGATGCGACCTCCCCTTCGTTCGCCAGCAGCGCGCGCTTACGCACGTAGCGCATGATGCTCGTCGCGCCATAACGGGAACCGCCCATGCCCGACTTCTTGAACGCCGTCTTCTCGCCATCGAACATCATCACGCGCGGCAACTCTGTGTCGTTGATGCTCACGCCGCCCGCTTCCATCTTCGTCGCGAAATCGCCGGCCGTGTGCGTGTCGGGGCCGAAGACCGCGCCGCTCAGACCGAACATCGAATCGTTCATGAGCCGCTCTGCTTCGGTCTCGTCACTGAAGCGCATGACCGGCACGACCGGACCGAAAGTTTCCTCGGTCATCAGCGTCATGGTGTGATCGACGTTGGTCACGATCGTCGGGTCTATCCACACGGCGCCGTTCACCTTTTCGCTCTTACCGCCCAGCACGATCGACGCGCCCTTGCCGAGTGCGTCGTCCAGTTGTGCGTCGATGATGTCCGCCTGCTTCCCGAAGATCATCGGGCCGTAGTGACCGCCGTCGCCGGCCGCATGGCTGCGTTTGAGCGCCGCGGCCTGCACGCACAGTTCGCGGACCAGCGCGTCGTACAGCGATTCATGTGCATAGACACGCTCGATCGCATAGCAGACTTGTCCCGAGTTATACAGCGCACTGCGCAGGATACTGGTCGCCGCGCGCCGCACGTCGGAACCGGCCAGCACCACTGCCGCGTCTTTGCCGCCGAGTTCCAGATAGGCAGGAATGAACGCTGCTGCGGCCGCTGCGGCGATTTTCTGCCCGGTCGGCACGCTGCCCGTAAAAACGACGGCGTCGGATTGTGCGACGAGTGCCGCGCCCGTTGCCGCGCCGCCCGTCACGAGCGTGATGATGTCAGCGAGCGCGGGCACTGCCGCAATGGTCCGGCGCAGCGGCTCGATGAAGCGCGGCGTGACCTCGCTCGGTTTGACGATGACCGCGGCCCCCGCAACTAGCGCCGGAATGGCGTCGATGAACGACAGCACCAGCGGGAAATTCCACGGGCTGATGACGCCCACGACCGGATACGGCGCGTAGGTCACCTTGAACACGACATCGGGATGCGCGTCCAGCTTGCGGAACGGCGTGGCGAGCACGGTCGGCGCATGCTCGCAGAATCCGTGGATGAAGTGAATCACGGCACCCAGTTCTTCCGCCGAGATGCGATGGCGCGCCGTATCGACCGAGAGCGCCTCGACCACTTGCGCACCGTTTTTTTCCAGTTCATCGGCCCAGGCGAGCAGCGCCTTGATGCGATATTCGAGGCCGCCTTGCGCCCAGGCACGTTGTGCCTCACGAGCGGCCGACACGGCAGCGCCGATGCGCGCTTCGTCCATGTCGTCAATTTGGTAGTCAAGCTCGCCGGTGCGAGGGTTTCGAACTGCGATGAACGTCATCGTGTTTCCTTACGTTGCGTGGTTTTGCCCGCGTGAGCGGGTCATTCGGGCATCGCATGCCGTGCTTCAGATGCGCGACATGTCTGACGATGACCGATGCTAGCAACGCAATAACACGGCGAACACCGTGCCTCGGGCGATCCGGCCGAATTCCTAAATTAAAGTGCGTGACGCAAAGGGAGCGTGAGAGTCGGCTGTGTCCGTCGTGCTTGCAGGCGCGGGCGCGATCGGACTTGCGAGACGGCGTGCGTCTTTCGGTGCAAAGCCGAAGTAATCGCGAAACGCCGCAGTAAAGCTCGTCTGATGCTGATAGCCCACCGCGAACGCTACCTGTCCTACCGGTTGCCGCTCGCCGACGAGCAGATGCAGCGCGTGATTCATGCGGCAGCGATGACCGTAATCGAATATGGTCATGCCGTAGAGAAACTTGAAACCGCGCTTGAGTTTCGACGCGTTCGTGCCCACGATACGGGCCAGTTCCGGAATGGTCGGCGCGTGCCGCAAGTCTTCCACAATCATCTCGCGCGCCTTCTCGATCAGCCGCAGATCGCGCGCGGACAGCGTCTCGCCGGGCTTGTCCGCGTTCAGATGCGCGAGCCACATTTCGATGCATGCGCACAGAATCTCGGTGCACTTGCCTTCGAGATACAGCATGTGACGTGCGCCCCGATACGGCGACGCAAGCAGCTGCTCTGCGATATGCAATGCTTCGACACTGAACGGCATCTGACGGTTGTAGATCTGGTCGAAACCGATGGCCGCAAGCTCAGCGCGGATGCGGTCCGCTTCGCCGCCGAGCGAGCGCAGCAGCCGGTCGAAGTAACGCTGCGTCACATACAGTCCGACGGACTGCCACGGACCCGGCCCACACGTGACCTGGTAGCGCACGTCCGCGCCCTGGCGGCATACCAGCAGATTCGGTGCGTTCACCTGCAGATTGCCGGTGTCGGAAAAGTCGACGCTCGCCGGACCCGACAGCGAAAAGTGAAATTCGACGAACGACTCGGGCAACACGCTCTCCGAGCGGCTATGCGCGTAGTTGCAATCCGACACAACGATGAAAATTTCGTCCCGGATGCTTGCCATGCGCCACACGCCCTCTTCCGCGTTGCCCGGCACCGGCACCACCGCGCCATACAGGCCAAAATCAGGCACGCTGATGCAGTCGGGCCGCGTGCGCAATGCGTCGAACGCTTCCGTGAGTCGCGATTGCGGTCCCGCAAGCGAGGTGCGAAACAGACCGGCAGGCGTTCCTGAGGACATCGACATATCAGACTCCAGAAGCAGATAACGGACACAGGTGTTGCGCGATCAGCCATACCGCAGACCGGCCTATTATTGCGCCTCCAAAAATACTCCGCTCCTGGTGCGTTCCCCACCCGGCATGCGCAATGCAGGCTGGCTCATCCGAAAGATCGTTTTGCCTAGATCGACGTCCCGATCGCCCAGGCTCCGCGCCAATTGGCGCAGGTATAAGTAGGCCACGCGCGGCAACAGCCGCGCCATGCTCTTATCGATGAGACCTGCCCTACCATGAGACATTATCTTTCCCGGCTGCGCGCACGCGGTGAACTGCTGACCGTGTCGCGCGAAGTCGATCCGCGCTATGAAGCCGCCGCGGTTGCGCGTCGTTTGCAGCAGGAAACGACGCGGCCCGTGCTGTTCGAGAATGTGCGCGGCAGCCGTTTGCCGGTTCTGCTGAACCTGTACACCGACCACGACCGCCTGCGCGAAATCATCCGCTGCGAAAAAGACGAGACGTTCTGCGCCCGCCTTACACGAGAGATTTCGCTCGCCGCCCAACTCGAAACGCCGGTCGAACGCGTCGCGCCGCCCGCCGACTGGATCACCGGCAAGCTGTCCGATCTGCCTATCCTCACCCACCACGAACGCGACGGCGGGCCGTACATCACGGCCGGCGTGTTTCTCGCGAAAGATCCGGATAGCGGGCGCAGCAACCTTTCGTTTCATCGCTCGATGGTGGTGGCCGACGACGAACTTCGCATTCGCCTCGGCAGCAGTCACGACCTCGCGCAGTTCCAGTTGCGAGCCGAAGCGCGCGGTGAAGCCCTTGAAGCCGTGATCCTGCTAGGCGCCGATCCCGAGATCTTCATGAGCGCGTGCGTGTCACTGCCGCCCGACGCCGACGAACTCGCGCTTGCCGCCACCATGCGCGGCGGCCCGCTTGCGGTGCGTCCCGCCTTCACGGTCGATCTCGACGTGCCGGTGTCGGCGGAGATCGTCATCGAAGGACGCATTCTGCCGAACGTGAAGCGCCCCGAAGGCCCGTTTGGCGAATTCATGGGCTACTACGTCGAGGTCGGCGACAACCACGTGTTCGAAGTCACGCACGTGGGCTGGCGCGAAGGCGCCGTGTATCAAGGCTTGATCTGCGGCTCCGACGAAGACTTGCGTCCGCTCGAAGCCGCCACCGCCGCCCGCATCTACAAGGCGATTGCCGGTCAGGTGCGCGGCGTGCTCGACGTGAGCTGCCGCCCGACCGTGATGAACACTGTCATCAAGCTCGACAAGCAATACGAAGGACACGCGCAGCACGCGTTGCTCGCCGCGCTCGGTTCGCATCTCGACTACAACAAGCTCGTGATAGTCGTGGACAAGGACATCGACATCTACAACATGGACGAAGTGATCTGGGCGTTTCTCACGCGCGGCCGCGCGGATACACGCACGATGGTGCTGCACGACGTGCCAGGCTTCTATCGCGATCCGCACAACGACCATTGGGGCAGGCTCGCCCTCGATGCAACGAAGCCGTGGGGACGCGAAGCCGAATTCGAGCGCAAGTCGATCCCGGGCGTGAAGGACATCGTGCTCGGCGACTACCTGCCGCACCTGTCGCGGACCACGCCATGAACGCGCCCCTCACCGCTTTCGCTCGCGAGGCAGACGAGCGGCCACGGCGCATCGTCGTTGCGATAACAGGGGCGACCGGCGCGATCTACGGCGTGCGGCTTTTGTATGCGCTGCGTGCGAGCGGCGCGACCACGCATCTGGTCGTCTCGCGGGCCGGCTGGATGACGCTCGCCGACGAGACCGGCTTGGAGCGCGCGGCGCTGCGCGAAGCCGCCGACGTCTGTCACGATCAGAACGAAGTGGGCGCCAGCATTGCAAGCGGGTCGTTCCAGCATGACGGCATGGTGATTGCGCCCTGCTCGATGAAAACGCTGGGCGCCGTGGCGCACGGTTTCGACGACAACCTCGTCGCGCGCGCGGCGAGCGTTACGCTCAAGGAGCGGCGCAAGCTCGTGCTGCTCGCCCGCGAAACGCCGCTAACGCTGGCCCATTTGCGCAACATGACGCTCGCAACGGAGATGGGCGCGCTCGTCATGCCGCCCCTGCCGGCGTTCTATGCAAAACCGGACAGCATCGAGGCGCTCGTCGATTACACCGTCATGCGCGTGCTCGATCAGCTCGGCATCGACCCGGATCGACCGTACCCGAGGTGGCAAGGACTCGCGGCATCGCTCGTGTCGCGCTGATACATGTGCCGCGCCGGAGTCGGTGCGCCTCTCACGGTTCCTTCATTTTCGCTGCGCGCAAACGACAATGCCCGGAACACAGTTCCGGGCATTTGCTCATGGGCTTGCCGGGTTCGCTATGCCCGCGCAACGGCCGTCGCGCTCTTTCTACCGCTGCCGGCGCGCTTCTTGCGCGACGCCATGGAAAGCAGCGTAACCAGCACGAAGAGCGCGGTGACGAGCTTGAGATCGGAAGGCTGAAAGCCGATCGCGAGCACGACCGAAATCAGCTGGAAGTAGATGATCGAGCCGAGGATTGGCGCGAGCACCTGGCGCAGCATCGAGCGGTTGCCGATCACGGCTTCGCCGAGCAGCAGCGCCGCGAGACCGTTGACGAGCACGCCGAAGCCCATGTTCACGTCTGCAAATCCCTGATTCTGCGCGAGCATCGCGCCGCCGAGCGCCGCGAACAGATTCGCGAGTCCGAGGCCGACCAGCGTGTACACCTTCACGTTGATACCTTGCGCCTTCGCCATCGAAGGACTCGAACCGATTGCCCGCATGGCGAGACCATGTTGCGTGCCGAGGAACCACAGGACACCCACGCCGATGATCGCATCTATCACCGAAAGCAGCACAATGCGCGGCAGATAGCCGCCGCCCGCGTCCGGCAGCCACGAGAACACACTCGAATACGCAAAGAGCGCCGAATTGGGTTGGCCCATTACGCGGATATTGACCGAATACAGCATCGACAGAACCAGAATGCCGCACAGCAGCGTGTTGATTTTCGCCTTTTCGTGGATATAACCTGTCAGCACGCCCGCTGCAAAACCGGCCAGCGCACCGCCGAGCAGCGCCATCACCGGATTGAAGCCAACCATCATCAGCTTGGCGCACACGCACGCGCCAAACGGAAACGCGCCTTCGCCCGTCATGTCCGAAAAGTTGAGGATGCGGAACGGGATCATGATCGCCACGGCGATCAACGCGTACGTCAGCCCCTGCATCATGCCGACCGGCACGAGGCCGATAAAACCATTGATCAGATTCATGCGTTCACCGTGCGTGCCAGTGCTGGCTCTTCGTTGAAGGTCGCCATGAGCTTGTCCATCGTCATGGCGAGTTTCGCGTCGCCCGTCAGGTCACCGACAATGCGTCCGTCGCGCATCATCACGAGGCGGTTGCCGTAGTCCAGCGCGTGCTGCATGTTGTGCGTGACCATTAGCGTCGTCAGGCCCGCTTCGCGCACCACCTGTTCGGTCACGCGCATCACGATGGCCGCCGTGCGCGGGTCGAGCGCGGCCGTGTGCTCGTCGAGCAACAGCAACTGCGGGCGCTGGAGCACCGCCATCAGCAGCGACAGCGCCTGCCTCTGTCCGCCGGACAGCAGCGACGCCTTTGCCTTCATACGCTTTTCCAGACCGAGGTCGAACGACGCCATGCGGTCGCGAAACGCCTCGCACTGCGCCTTCGTCAGGCCGCGCGCGAAGCCGCGCTTGAGCCCGCGCTGACTGGCCACCGCGAGGTTCTCCTCCAGACTCAGCGCCGCAGCAGTGCCGATAGAAGGGTCCTGAAACACGCGTGAGATGTATTTCGCGCGCTGATGCGTAGGCAACGTGGTGATCGCCTCACCGTCGATCGCAATGACGCCCGAGTCGGGTATCACTTCGCCGGCGAGCATGTTGAGAAACGTGGATTTGCCCGCGCCGTTGCCGCCCACGACGACGGCAAAGTCGCCGGCTTGCAGCTTGAGCGACACGTCGGTCAACGCAATCCGCTCATCGACGGTGCCCGGGTGGAAGGTCTTGCTGATCTGCTCCACCGAGAGCATCGGGATGTGTTTCTCGCGCATGGTCATTACCTTTGCGGGCGGCTGGTCTTTCAGTCGATGAAGCATTTGCAATCCTCGAATGACTTCGGCACCGTCAGGCCGATCTTTGCAAACTGACTGCGGCTGATCTGGCTGACGTAGTCGGCCTTGCCCGGCAGCATGACCGGCATCGCACTCGTTTTTTCGCCCCTGAGCACGCGCACCGCCACACGCGCTGCGTTCGCGCCCACGGACTGCAGCGAGACTGCGTACGAAGCCGTCGCCATGCCCTTCTTGATTGCTTCGGTTTCCGAACTGATGACGGGTACCTTCATGCGCTGCATGCTGGCCGCGACCGCCGGGATCGCGGACTGCACGAGATTCGACCCGGTGATGTAGACGAAGCCGACGCCTTCGAGCATCTGCGCGCGCTGCGGGATGTCGTTGACGCTGTCGACGCTGACCGGCTTGAACTCTAGGCCGGCGCGCTTCGCGGCGGCTTCGAGTGCGTGCGTGGTGACAACGTCGTTGGCTTCGCCCGCGTTGTAAAGCGTGCCGAACGACTTGACGCCGGGCAGCAGTTTCTTGGCAAAGGCGAGTACGGCGTCGAAGTCCTGCAGGTCGGACGAGCCGTTGAAGCGGTCACTGCCGTGCTGCCAGTTGGGCGTGAGCCCCGCTGCCACCGGGTCGGTGACTTCCGTAAACACGAGGGGAATAGCCGGGTTCGTCACCACCGAGCGCGCCACCTGCGAGACCGACGTGGTCACCGTGAGGATCAACGCGGGGTTTTTCGTCAGGATTTGCGAGAACATTTGCGGCATCAGCGCCTGCGTGAAGTTCGCGTCGCTGTATGCGTAGTTCACGTTCTTGCCGTCTACGTAGCCTTCGCGCGCCATCTCGTCCTTGAAACCCTGAATGGTCATGGCGAGCGACGGGTGCGGTCCGAGATTCGCAATGCCGATCGTGACGGGCGAGCCGGGCTGCACGAGCGGCGTCGCGGCGCCCGGCGCGCCGGCGGCAAGCGCCACAGGTGCGCCCAGAATGCCGGCAAGCGCAGCCAGGCTGGCGAATCCGGCAGCGCCGGCAATACCGGCGAGCGCGGCAAGGATCGTGCGCCGGGCAGCAGGCTGGCGTCGGACAGTGCTGTTTGAACCCTTCATTGCAGATTTCCGTAGCGTAAATGGGGTAGTGAATTTGTAGCATCGAACCGGGAGCCGAATTTATTCCACTCCCGGCTTTTGCCGTTTCGCTAAAAGTTGAGCCGTTTTGCCTAGTTTTGCGTCCTCGCCAGGACGATTCGCGCCGCGCGTTCGCCGCTCGCGCAGGCGCCCGTCAGAAGCGCCTGCGACGTCCAGTCGCCGCAATACACCACCGGCGGGGCCGCATTGCGTGCCGCGTCCTCCTGCCAGCGCCAGAACGCTTGCAGACGCGCTCCGTAGCCCGGGACGAACACCGGCAGCTTGCGCGCGATCCACTGATTCACAACCGCACACACGTGCCGGTCAAAGTCGGGAATCCGTGCGCGCAACTCGTCGCGCAGCAGCGCGTCGAGGTTCCCGGTCAAACCGCGGCGCTCGGCTTCCTCGGCGGCCTCCGGCGTGAGCTGACAATAGATCTGCGTCAGCGGCCGTCCGCTCGCCGGTGCGGCCGGCAACTGCTGGAACGTCGAGATCCGGCTTGCCGCACCGCGGGCCGCGAACTGCATCAAGGGCGGCAGCGGCTGTGCGAAGCCGTAATGCACGACGCCCAGAGCGTTATAGCGCACCGCATCGAGCATCTCGCGCTCCTCGCGCTGCGGATCGCGCACGAGCGCCCTCGCCAGCGAGCCTTCGGTTGCGCACACAACATGATCGGCCAGCATGACCGCGCCGTCGCGCAGCGTCACCGCGAAACGCGGACGACGCAGCGCGGCGGACGTCGTAGCGGGACGGGCCGCCGCTGTCCGTGCCGCATCGCCGAATGCCGGCTGCGCAGCAGGCGGCACGGTCTCGATCGAGGCAACGGCGGCGCCCGTGCGTACGTCGAGCCGCGTGGCCAGCGCCTGACACACCGTCCCCATGCCGCCCCTTAGCGTGTAGACGGTGTCTTCGCCGATCAGATGCGGCACCGTCGACCGGTAGAAAAGTGCCGACAGGCTTTCTGGATTGAAGCTGCGTGTGGAGCGGAAAACAGGTTCGACCATGCTGGACAACGCTTGCTGACCGATAGCGGCGCGCACGTAGTCGGCGAGCGTCTGCTGGTCGGCGGCTGGATCGACGGCGATGGCGCTCATCGCCCAGTCGGGGTCGACGCGGCCGCGCTGCGCACGCATCCGCAGCGCATGCGTCACCAGCGCGAAACGCTCGCGCATCGACAGAGCGGGCGTCGCCAGCGAGCGCACGGACGGCATCAGTTCGATCGTGTGACTGCCGGCGGGCGACACGCACTGCGCTGTCAGATTACGCAGCGGAACCAGCACGTCGCCCAGCGAGAGATCCGCGATCAGCCGATTGAAGGCGCTGCCGAACGGATACACCAGACGCGCGCCGCTGTTGAACGCAATATCGCCGACGCGCCGGTCGCCCATGCGCCCGCCGATCACGTCGTTCGCTTCGAGCACCGTCACCTGCATGCCGGCGTCTTGCAGCCGGTACGCAGCGGTCAGCCCGGCGATCCCGGACCCGACGACGAGCGCGCTGCCTCTGCTGCCCGCGCCCGCCGCCGGGTGACGCTCATCGCGCTTGGGCGTAGTTGTTTCGATCATTGTCATGTCACTGCCAGGGGAATGCCACAAGGCGCTGCCGACAGACAGCGCCGCTCGGTGTTTTCGAAGACCTGCTTATGGGAGCGGCTTGCCGACTGAACGCGGCACGCGCAACTCGATCAATCTGACGCCAGGCTGCTCGAGCGCTGTTTCGAGCACCGGCTTGAATGCCGCGGTAGCGTCGACAACCCAGCTTTGCACGCCGAATGCGCGGGCAAACGCTGCGAAGTCGATGTTGCCGAGCTCAGTGCCCGCAGTGCGCCCGAAGAGCCGTCGCTGCGCGCCGTCGATCGCGCCGTACGCGCGGTTGTTCACTACCAGCACGAGCAGCGATAGCTCCAACCGCACCGCCGTTTCCAGCTCCTCTGCGTGCATCATCAGGCAGCCGTCGCCGGCAATGGCGACGATCTGTCGGCGCGGCGGCGACACCAGCGCCGCGCCGATAGCGGCGGCAAGCCCGTAACCCATCGCGCCGCTTTTTGGCCCGAGTTGCGTGCCCGGACGACGGTGCGTCAGATACCGTTGCGGCCACATCGCATAGGCACCGGCGCCGGACGTGAGCAGCGCGTCGTCGTCCAGCGCGGCGTCGAGGGTGGCATAGACGGCACGCAGATCGACGGGGCCATCGCAGCGTCCGCCCGCCACGAACGCGAGGCGCCCGGCGCGCAGTGTGTCCATCCATTCGCGTCGCGCATCAAGGAGGTCCGCGTCGCACCACGGCGCGCTGGCCGCGCCCGCGTTGTGCCAGGCGTCGACCGCCGCGTTGGGTTCCGCAAGCAGCGCGAGATCGGCCTGATAGACGGCGTTCAGTTCGGCCGCATCCGCGTGGATATGGACAAGCCGCTGGACACGGTCACGCCCCGTCATCATCTGCGGATGGACCAGCGCATAGCCCTTGAAGCCCTCGCCGAGCGTGTTGATTTCGCCGAGCCGGCCGTTCAGCACGATCAGCAGATCAGCTTCGCTCACGCGTCTCGCGAGCGACGGGTCAATGCCGATGCCGATTTCGCCGACGAACATGGGGTCGTCGTGGTCGATCAGGTCGCGACGGCGGTAGGTGGTGGCCACCGGCACGGCATGCCGCCGTGCAAGTGCTGTGAGCGCCTGCAGCGAGGCGCTGCGCCAGCCCGTACCGCCCACGACCAGCAACGGCCGTCGCGCGGCTGTCAGCAGGCCGCGCAGACGCTCGAGATCGGCGTGCGCGATCGACGGCGCGGGCACCTGCGGCATCGTCGGGAGCCGCAGGCGCGCGTTTGCCTGCGCGACGTCCTCGGGCAGCACCAGCACCACAGGACCGCGACGCCCGCTCATCGCAACGTGCCAGGCACGCGCGAACATTTCGCCGATGCGCGCGGGTGCGTCGATGTAGCCGACCCACTTGGTAAGCGGGCCGAATACGCGCGGAAAGTCGTCGACGTTGAGCATTGCCTCGCGGCCCGAGATCGCCTGGCTCGGCTGCCCGACGATCAGAATCATCGGCGCGCTGTCCGTGTACGCCGTATGCACCGCGAGCGTCGTGTTCAACGCGCCGGGCGCCCGCCCGGCCAAACAGATGCCAGGCTGGCCGGTCAATTGACCGATCGCCTGGGCCGCGTACGCCATGCCCGCTTCGTGACGGAAACTGGCGAGCGTAATCTGCGGCGTATGCACTGCGAGCGCGTCAACTATTTCGAGAATGCCTTCGCCCGGAATGAAGGAGACGACGGGCACCTCGTAGGCGCCCAGCAGTTCGGCGACGATCCGCGCGCCGCTCACTTCGTCAAGGGCATTGTCCGGCCTCGCACCTTGGCCAGCCACGGGCTCATTCGAAGATGCGGGCGCGGACCCACCCGCGGCCTCGCGCGTTGCTGCTGACTGCACTGAAGCTTCAGTGTGCTCGCGACTCATCTGTAATACGACTCCCTTTACATGGCAACATGACGTGACGAAAAGCGGCGCGATTGCGTCCAATCAGCGGCCGCGGCGCCTGCGCCATTAGAACCGATGATAGATACCAGCGGTAATCGCCACCTGCCGTTTGGTCGACGATGCGCCGCCGGAACCGCTGGCGTATTCGATGTTGGCGTGCTGCGCGTCCCCTGCGGCCAGCTGGACGATGCCGTCCAGGTACAGCGCGGTCCGTTTCGACAGAAAGTAGTTGTTGATCAGCGAAATCTGGTGATATTGCGGCTTGAAATCGGTCGGCTGGACCGATCCCGTGGTGTACGTGTAGTCGATTGCGGCCTGATACGCAGGCGTGAAGAAGTGGCTCACGTTGCCTTCGATGTTGGTATAGCTCGCGCGGCCGTGCGAAAGACCGAGCTGCGCCACGCCCAGGTCGTCATAACGACTATGCGTGACCACGAGACCCACGAACGTGTCTTTCGTGAAAGCGAATTGACCGCCCGCGCCGTAGATTTCCATGCTCGAAGGCGTGATGGCATAAGCGACGGTTGGCGAAGCGGCCGAGATCGAAGCGAACGACGCTGTGCTCCACAAGCCTTCGCTCGCCGCCGAAGCAGGGTGATTCATACGCATGTAGGCAGCGGACAGCTTCAGCGGGCCTTGTGCGTAGTTCAGCCCGAAGCCGACCGCGCTCTGGTTGCCGAAGCTGCCCGCCACGCCGCCGAAGCTGTACAGCACACCCGCCTGCAGGCCGCGATACGAAGGCGACACGTACTTCACCGTGTTATTGGTGCGGAACTGGAAGTTGAAGTTGTTGTTGTCGCCGACCGTGGCCGTGTAGCCGTTCCACATAAGCGGCGACGAATACTGCGCGAGCCAGTCCTGCGTCAGGTCGTACTGGCGGCCCAGCGTCAGCGAGCCGAACCGCTCGTCGAGCAACCCAACGTAGGTCTGGCGGCCGAATTCGCGGCCGCCTTGCGCTGCCCTCCCCGAGTTCGGGTCGAAGCCGCCTTCCAGCACGAAGATCGTCTTCAGGCCGCCGCCGAGGTCTTCGGCGCCCTTGACGCCCCAACGGCTCGGACCGTTCGCGGTGCCGATCGAGGCGCCCTTCAGCGAGTTGTTGGAGTAGATCAAACCCGACATTACGACGCCGTACAGCGTGACGCTGGAGCCCGGCGCGCTTTGCGCGTGTGCGGCAGCGGCAAGGGAAAAAAGCAGAGCCGTTGTGCAGATACGTTTCATCTGGAAGGTCCGTAGAGGGATCGATGGTTGCGAGAACATCCGTTCGTAGCAGGTTCAACGCGCCGGTGCGGCAACGCCGTTGCCAGAGCGAAGACTAGAAACGGCACAGACCAGTGACAATCTCCTCAAAATAGTTAGACCCGTTTTCCTTCAATTCTGAATCGCTTCACTAGAGCGCCGCGTCGGACACGGTGTCGGCGCACGGCCTCTCCTGCCTTGTTGCGGCGCACGCCTCATGGCTTTCGCCACGGCGCGACAACGGCCTCGCCGTGGCGGGACATCGCCAGAAGGACCAATAGTTAGGTTTTCGGAACTCTTTATTTCGGCGCCGTGGGCGAGCGGTCATTGCACGACCAGAATGGGACCATCCGATCTGCGCACTGGCGGCGCGGATCCTTTTCTGTCCTCTCTACTCCAGGCAAACACGCCATGAAGCTACTCCGCGCATGTGTTCGACAGATCGGCCGTAGCCGCGCCATCACGGCAACCTTGCTGAGCGCCGCACTCGGCTTCGGCAGCTTCGCGCCGACGGCGGCGCTCGCTCAGGCCACGCCGGCCGCGCCTATCGTCGTCGGCATTGCGAACTTCGGGCCGCATCCGGCGCTCTCGCGCACGATCCAGGGCTTCAAGGACGAGATGCAGGCGCACGGTTACGTCGAAAACAAGAACGTGCGCTATGTGTACAGCGACGCTAACTTCACGCCGAGCCTGATTCCGCAGACGCTCGCGCAGATCGTCGCGCAGCAACCGTCCGTAATTCTCACGCTGACTACTCCGGTTGCGCAGGCCGCCGTGCGCAACGTCGGCAATCTCGACACGCCGCTCGTGTTCTCGCAGGTCACCGACCCCGTCAAGGCCGGCATCGTGCCGGACTGGCAACACGGCAGCAGCCGCATCAACGGCACGTCGAGCGCGACGGACTACGATGTGGTCCTCGCGTTTGCCAAAAAGGTCTTCCCCAGGGCGAAAAAGTTCGGCGTGCTGTACAACGCGGGCGAAGTGAACGATGTCGCCGCCATCGGCAGCCTGAAAGCGGCAGCCGCCAAGGCGGGCCTCGAGATGGTGGCCACGTCCGCGGATTCCACCGTCGATGTGCCGCAACGCGCCGGCACTTTGCGAGGCATCGACTTCTTCTACGCGATTGGCTCGAACCTGATTCAGTCGTCGCTGCCGGCGGTCGCGTCGATCACGGATCACATGCATGTGCCGATCCTGAGCGCTGAACACGAACTGATCCGCAAGGGCGACATCATCGCCGTTGCGTATGCCCCGTCGTACGAATCGCAAGGCGCGCATGCCGCCGACATGGCGTTGCGGATGCTCAAGGGCGTGAAGCCCTCGGCCATGCCCGTGTATCGCGCAGTACCCGCCGACTACAAGGAGCTGATCAACCGCCGCAAGATGGCGGCGCTCGGTCTGCCGGTTCCACCCGCGCTCGACGCGTGCAACTGCTTTGTCAACTGATCGTGAGCGCGCACGCTTTCCCGGATGAGCCCGGCACAAGCGATGCAATGCGCGGCTGCGCAGCGCAGCCATTGCACCCGCGCCGCCGCACGATCCACGGCGTCAGCATCGGCATTCTGATGCTCGATACCGGCTTTGAGCGCCTGCCCGGCGACATCGGTCACGGCGCGACGTGGCCTTTTCCTGTGCAGTACAGCCTCATGACGGGCGTGACCGCGCCGCAGGTGATGGCCGCCACGGGCGGCGATGCGCAGGCCGCCGCGCCGCTGATCGAGCGCTTTGTCGAGGCCGCGCAGCAGCTTGTCGCTCTGGGTGTGGACGGCATTACGACCAGTTGTGGTTTCCTCGTAGCCTTTCAGGAAGCGCTCGGCGAGCGCTGCGCCGTTCCCGTCGCGACCTCGGCGCTACTACAGATTCCTGCGGTGGCGTCGCTGCTGCCGCGTCGTCAGCGTGTCGGCGTCCTGACCGCGCGCGCGGCCTCGCTGACGGCCCGGCATCTGCTTGCCGCGCGCGCACCGCTGGATCTGCCCGTGGCCGGGCTCGCCGAAGACAGCCGGTTCTTTCGCAACCATCTGGAGAACGCGCCGCGCGTCAGTTTCGACGAGCAGGCCGACGACCTGCTCCAATGCGCGGGGGGTCTGCTGCGGACGCATCCTGAGGTTGGCGCGATCGTCAGCGAGTGCAGCAATTTCGCGCCGTACTCGGCGTTGATCAGCGAACGCTTCGGTCTGCCAGTGTTCGATATCGTGACAATGGTGCAATGGTTTCATGCGGGCTTGCGTCCGCGGCGTTTTGCTGCGGGCTCCTGACCCACACACGCATGTCTGCTTGCATTCAGGGCCGTGAGTTGACGGCCGCACGACCCTTCACATCACAGCAATGAGCGCAGCGCCACCAGCGGATCGGCAAGCCGGCCTGCATCGAGTACCTTGCCCGATGCGACGAGCCGTTTGCACGCGCCCATCTCCCGCCCCGCGTTGATGGCGACGACCGCGCGCAACCGGCTTTGCTCATCGACAGCAAGCACGCAGAACGGGCCGTTGCGCGCATCGCCGCGTTCGATCAACGTATGCGACGGCTCGATGACGCCGAGCGTCTGGATGTTGCAGTCGAACTGATCCGACCAGAGCCACGGCCATTGCGCGTACTCTTCTGTCGCGCCGAGCATGTTGGCCGCGGCGGCAACCGGCTGGTCCTGCGCGACCTGCCACGATTCGATGCGCACGTGCCGGCCGAGCAGCGGATTGAAGTGCCGGGTCACTTCGCCCGCCGCAAAAATCTGCGGGTCGCATGTGCGGCACTGCGCGTCGACCACGATGCCGTTATCTGTCTGCAACCCGGCTTCGCGGGCCAACTCCACGTTTGGCACCACGCCGATTCCTACCACGACGATATCCGCCGCAAGCGTCCCGCGGTTCGTCTCGATGAGCGCACAACCGTTTTCATAGCCGATGCGCGAAGGCGTTTCGCCAAGCCTGAGCGTCACGCCGTGCTGCGCGTGAAGCTCCGCGACAAAGCGCGCCGCCACCGGCGGCAGCGAGCGTTGCAGCAGTGTGGTCGCCGGCTCGATCACCGTGGCTTCGCAGCCGGCCTGCGTTACCGCTGCCGCGACTTCCAACCCAATGAAGCCGCCGCCCAGAATCGCTACCTTCTTTGCTGGTGCGAGCGCGGCGCGCAGTGCAAGAGAATCGGCAAGCGTTCTTACGTAGTAAAGCGGCACGCGTTCGTCCACCGGGCCGGGAAACTCGCGCACGCGCGAACCGGTTGCGAGCAGCAGCTTGTCGTAGCCGAGCGCAGTGCCGTCGTGCAAATAAACGCGGTTCTGTGCGCGGTGGATCGACTCCACCGTCGTAGCGAGCCGCAGTTCGATACCGTGCGCGGCGTACCAGTCCAGCTCGCGCACGAACGCCTTCCGTTCGCCGCCGGCCGCCAGCAACGCGTCTTTCGACAGCACCGGCCGATCGTAAGGCGCATGCGGCTCCGCGCCGATCATCACGATCCGCGCGTTCGGGTCGCGTTGCCGCAACGATTCGGCGGCCCGGCGCGCGGCATGGCCGGCGCCGACAATCACATGCCGGTCACTCGACATGAATCTCGACCCGCGAATCGACAATGCGAACGGGGAACGCGCGCACTGGCTCAGTGATCGGCGCGCAACGCGGCGCGCCGCTGCGAATGTCGATCAGCCCCTGATGCAGCGGACATTCGACGCAGCCGTCCTCGACGAATCCGTCCGACAGCCGCGCGTGCCCGTGCGAGCACAAATCGTTCAGCGCAAATACTTCATCGCCAAGACGGAAGACCGCGACCTGCCGGTCGCCCGCAATGACGGCCGCCGGCTCGCCTTCGGCGAAGTCGTCGAGCGTGCCTATCGTGTGCCAGTTATCGAGAGCCTGTTCCATGTGTGTTCCTTCAGATCGGTGTGGCGAGCAGCGTCTGCACGCGCGACGTGTCGTACACCACGCGCTTACTCTGATAACGCAGCCCTTCAGGGGTCCGCACGACGCGGTCGTAATACTTGCCCGCCTGATAGACGTCGGACTCCCCGTTGGCGCGCGTCTGCACCACCACGTAGCTGCTTTCAGTCTCGATCACGCCGTTCTCGTCGCTCAAGACCGTCAGGCCCGAGGTCATGTGGCGATACGTGTGTTCCTCGAAGATGTTGGCGTTGCGCAGCGACACCACGCGATCGCGCAGCATGCGCCGGTTCGTGCAGTGAATGAGGCCGATTGGCAAGCCCATGTCGGCGTTTTCCTTCGGCACGATTTCGTAAGTGCAGTCTTCGGTGAACAGAGTTGGCCACGCTTCGAGGCGGTCGTTGTCGAGATTGCTGACGTACTGGTTCTGCAGCATGTGCAATTCGAACCACAACTTCATCGCTTCCATTCCGGTCCCCTTCAATAGCCCATCAGTTGCTGATAACCCACCCAGAAGCGGCGGATCAGACTTTCGGTGATGACCGTGTCCTGTTGCTCTGGATTGCTGCGCGACATTTCAATCACCGATGTGGCCTCGGCGTCGCGGACCGTGCCCCGTTGCACGAGTTCGGTGGCTTCCGTGTCTTCCATCGAGATGTAGCCGGCCGGGCCGACCAGGTTCGCCTGCTTGATGCGCAGTGCGCGCAGTTCGGGCGTGTCGTCGGTATAGCCAAAGAAGTGAAAGATGAGTTCGAAGCCGTTTGGCCCTTTGGGCAGCAACTGGCGCGCAACCAGCGTGTTGTGAATCTGCTGGATCACGAGCTGCGGGAAGACCGGCTGAATGTGGTTGGTCGTGTCCTCTTCGTACTCGGAGATGTGGCCGAGCACGCTGTCGTCCTCGAGCGAAAAGCCTTCGTCCATTGAGCGGATGTTCTGCTGCTTGTAGGCCGAGGCGGTGTCTTCGCCCGTTTTCGTGACGGTGATGATGCTGTGCAGACCGTGCGTCGCATCCGGAATCGAACGCGCCTTCATGCCGACACGGAAAATGTTGAACGTCGTATGGAACAGATGCAGCATGCTCGCGTGGTACGGGTCCTTCACGTTCTCGAAGTACAGCTTCCAGTTCGACCGCGAATACTGGCGCGTGCAGCCGAGATATTCGATCGGCTTGTGAAAAATGCGGTCGATCCAGGGGCGCATTTCGGCGCCGAGATAGTCGGGCAGCGGCGCGACTTCGTCGCTGAACGTCGCGAACACCAGGCCGCGATAGCTGTCCACCCGCAGCTTGCGCAGGCCGTGGTTTTTCGGATCGAAGTCGGCGGGCATGCCGCTCATGCCTTTCTGTCCGCGCCTAAACGGCACGCCGAGCAGATTGCCGCTGTTGTCGAAGCTCCATTGGTGATAAACGCAGGTGTGCGACGTGGCATTGCCGCGCGCCTTGCGACACACGGATGCGCCACGGTGCGCGCAGCGGTTCACCCACGCCGCGAGCGAGCCGTCTTGCACGCGCGTCACGACCACAGGTGTGTCGCCGACAAAGGTGCTCTTGAAGTCGCCCGGATTCGGTATTTCCGCTTCTAGCGCGACGAAATTCCACGTCGGGCCGCGGTAGATGCGCTCCTGTTCGCGCTCATATACGGCTTGAGAGCTGAACACCTTATACGGGACGCGTGAACCGTCGTCGTTCGGAAACACAACCTGATCCGTGTCCGCGTTCCGGACGATATGCACGGGCATTCCGGCCATTTCCATGCTGATGACTCCGCTAGGTTGCTGTGTGTTGCGTATGAAAGGGAAGCGCCGTTCGTATCGACGTTTTTTGACGCCTGCGGAGTTATTTTTGGAGATCCAGAATAGTGCTGCTATCCGCTTCCGGCAGTGCGCGCGCCGCCTGTCCAATTCAGGCAGTTTTATGCGCGGCGCCGGTCACGGCCGTCATACCGCGCCTTACCTTTTGCCGTCATGACCCGCTCCGCTTTCCGTCCTCACGCGCTGCGCGATCATCGTCTGTTCGAGTCAAAAGACGTCGATGAAACCCGCGAACTCATTTCCCGAGTCATGCAGCCGCATTCGCTCGTGCCGTTTGGCGGCGGCAGCGGACGCTCGCACATGGACTTCGTGAAAATAGGCCGGCTTGGCATCGGCACCATTGGTTTCGGCAGCGGCATGCATGTCGACGTGGAAGCCGTGGACGGTTACTACCTGTTGATGTTCTGCGTGTCCGGCCACGCGGAAGTGCAGGCGGCGGGCCGCACGATCGAAGTGAACGATCGCCAGGGCGTGGTTCGCGCGCCCGGCGACTCGTTCATTGCGAAGCTGTCGCCGCAGTGTGAGCAACTGGTGCTGCGTATCGACCCAGGCGCGTTGCCGCAAGACACCGCGCTCGGCGCAGAGCCGGGCGGCGCGCTCGTGCGCTTCGCGCGCGGCGCTTTGCGCGCCTGGCAGCAACAGGTGAAGCTGATTGCCAGTTCACCTGAACTGCTCGCGAGCGCGTGCGGCAACGCGCGCGTGGGCGAACACGTCGAATCGCTACTGGTCAATCTGCTTGCGGCGGGCTGCACGCAGAACGACGCCCCGGCCGCCGCCACGTCGCGCCCCGGCGTGACGCCCGGCTTCGTGCGCCGCGCGGAGGAAATCATGGTTGCGCGGCTCGCGTCGCCGTTGCAGCTAGCCCACCTCGCCGAGGCGGTCGGCGTGCCGGTACGCACGTTATGCGACGGCTTCCTGCGTTTCCGTCAAACAAGCCCAATGCATTTCTTGCGGCAGATCCGGCTCGAACGCGCGCGCGAAACGATTCTCGCGACCTCGGCCGACGTGCGCATCGCCGGCATCGCGCTCGATTGCGGCTTCACCCACTTCGGCCGCTTCGCACAAAGCTACAGGGAGCGCTTTGGCGAGCTTCCGTCGCAGACCGTCCGCTTGCGCTAACGGCATGCGCCAGTTGCGCGCGGTCAAGCGGGTGCACTGTTCTATCGCCCGCAGTGCACGGCGCTCACCCCGCACATTTACTTGACATCTAAACTATCAACACCTAAATTAACCCCACCAGCAAAGTTCACAGTGGGGACAGCATGCGTATCGTCTGTATCGGCGGCGGCCCGGCGGGCTTGTACTTCGGCCTGTTGATGAAAAGCCGCAACCCGGCGCACGAGGTCACCGTCGTCGAACGCAACCGTCCCTATGACACATTCGGCTGGGGTGTCGTGTTCTCGGACCAGACGCTCGGCAATCTGCGGGCCGCAGACGCGCCCACCGCCGACGCCATACTGAACGCGTTCAACCATTGGGACGACATTGAAATCCATTTTCGCGGACGTACCGTGCGCTCATCCGGCCACGGTTTCTGCGGCATTGGCCGCAAACGTCTGCTGAATATCCTTCAGGCCCGTTGCGAAGAACTGGGTGTGAAGCTCGTCTTCGAAACGCAGGTCACGAACGACGCCGACTATCAAGCCGACCTGATCGTCGCGTGCGATGGAGCGAACAGCGCGATCCGCCAGCACTACGCCGCAACGTACAAGCCGAATGTGGACGTGCGCGATTGCCGCTTCGTCTGGCTCGGTACGAAAAAGCTATTCGACGCCTTCACGTTCGCGTTCGAGAAAACCGAATTCGGCTGGTTCCAGGCCCATGCGTATCGTTTCGACGACCAGACCTCCACCTTCATTGTCGAAACGCCGGAGCGCGTATGGCGTGCCGCCGGGCTCGACGAAATGAGCAAGGAAGAGAGCATCGCGTTCTGCGAAAAGCTGTTCGCAAAGTACCTGGACGGCCACTCGCTGCTATCCAACGCCGCGCATTTGCGCGGCTCGTCGCAGTGGATCCGGTTTCCGCGCGTGGTCAACGAGGAATGGGTTCACTGGCGCGATAATGCCGACGGCACGCAAACGCCAGTGGTGCTGATGGGCGACGCGGCACATACCGCGCACTTCTCGATTGGCTCCGGCACCAAGCTCGCGCTCGAAGATTCGATAGAACTCGCCAACAGCATCGGCGCGCATCCCGGCGATCTGCACGCGGCGTTAAAGCACTACACGGAAGTACGCAGCGTCGACGTATTGCGCATTCAGAACGCCGCGCGCAATTCAACGGAATGGTTCGAGCATGTGGACCGCTACACGTCGTTCGAGCCGGAACAGTTCGCGTATTCGTTGCTCACGCGCTCGCAGCGCATTTCGCACGAAAACCTGCGCGAACGCGACGCACGTTATGTGTCGGGTTTCGAAGACTGGCTCGCGCGGCGCTCAGGCGTCGAGCGCGCGCCGCAAAAGCATTCCATTCCGCCAATGTTTACCCCGTTCACATTGCGCGGCGTCACGCTGAAAAACCGCGTGGTGGTCTCGCCGATGGCGCAATACTCCGCCGTCGACGGCATTGCCGGCGACTACCATCTGATGCATCTCGGCGCGCGTGCAATGGGCGGCGCAGCGCTCGTCATGACCGAAATGACCTGCGTGTCGCCGGAAGCTCGCATCACGCCAGCGTGTCCCGGCATGTATGCGCCCGAGCACCTCACCGCGTGGAAGCGCATTGTCGATCTCGTGCATCGCCAGTCCGACGCGAAAATCGGCATCCAGCTTGGGCACTCCGGCGCCAAGGGCTCGACGCGCGTCGCGTGGGAAGGCATCGATCAGCCGCTTGCGCGGGGCAACTGGCCGCTCGTTTCCGCTTCGCCGCAGCAGTATTTGCGCGGCATCAGCCAGCATTCGCGCGAAGCCTCGCACGACGATCTGCGCGAAATCGAAGCGCAGTTTGTCCGCGCAACGCAAATGTCCGCCGAAGCGAGTTTCGACTGGCTCGAATTGCACTGCGCGCACGGCTATTTCCTGTCGAGCTTTCTGTCGCCGCTCACCAACCATCGCACGGACGAATACGGCGGCTCGCTCGAAAACCGCCTGCGTTATCCGTTGCAAGTGTTCAAGGCCATTCGCGCCGCGTGGCCAGAAAACAAGCCGATCTCCGTGCGAATCTCCGCGAACGATTGGGTGGAAGGCGGTACGACGCCCGACGACGCGGTGCAGATCGCGCGCGCATTCAAGGCCGCGGGCGCCGACATGATCGACGTATCGTCGGGTCAGGTCAGCAAAGAAGAAAAGCCCGTGTATGGCCGCATGTTTCAGACGCCGTTCGCGGATCGCGTGCGCAACGAAGCAGGCATTGCGACCATCGCAGTGGGCGCGATTTCAGAAGCGGACCACGTGAACAGCATTATTGCGGCGGGCCGCGCCGATCTCTGCGCGATTGCACGTCCGCATCTCGCCAATCCATCATGGACGTTGAACGAGGCCGCAAAAATCGGCTATTTCGACGTGACGTGGCCGAACCAGTACACCGCCGCGAAGTCGCAACTCGAACGCAACCTGGAGCGCGAACGCGCTCAGGCTGCGGCGAATGCCGGGCTTTCGGCGCAGGAGCGCGCGCAGCGCGCGGAAGGAACCACGTGAATCCAAACCAGTCGACCCTCGCGGGACAACACGCGGTCGTTACGGGCGGCGGCAGCGGCATTGGCGCCGCCATTGCCGAAGCGCTGCTGCGCGCCGGCGCACGCGTGACGTTGATGGGCCGCAATGCAGAGCGCCTCGACATGCAGCGCGAAAAGTGCCGCGCATTGGGCGAAGTCGCGTGCATCAGCGTAGACGTCACGCAAGAGGAATCGGTCCGTAGAGCATTCAACAAGGCCGGTGCGGTCGACATCCTGATCAACAACGCAGGACAGGCGCAAGCCGCACCATTCACGCACACCGACATGACGCTGTGGCAGCGCATGCTCGACGTGAATCTCACCGGCGTTTTTCTCGGCACGCGCGCGGTGTTGCCGGGCATGCTCGAACGCGGTCGCGGGCGCATCGTCAATGTGGCAAGTACTGCCGGGCAAATCGGTTATGCGTATGTGGCCGCTTATTGCGCGGCTAAACATGGCGTGATTGGTCTGACGCGCTCGCTTGCGCTCGAAGTCGCGACCAAGGGCATCACCGTGAACGCGGTATGTCCCGGTTATACGGAAACGGAACTGTTGCACGCATCGCTGCAACAGATCACCAGCAAGACCTCGCGCACCGAAGAGCAAGCGCGCGAAAGCCTGCTTCGCTCGAACCCGCAACATCGCTTCATAAGTCCCGAGCAGGTGGCCAATGCGGTGCTGTGGTTGTGCCAGCCGGGTTCAGATGCAATCACGGGGCAGTCCGTTTCCATCTCCGGTGGAGAAGTAATGTGAGCAAGCCAGCCAACGTCAAGAAGATTTCGGCGAGCGACAGCAAGGCAGCAGACACCAGGGCGCCGCGCAAGGGCGTCGCCAAACCTGCGGAGAACGTCGTGGATCTGGAAATGAGCACGGGTGCGGACAGCCACATGGGCCCGCGCTTATGGCTGCGCATGCTCACCACGACCAATCTCGTGCAGGCCGAATTGCGCAAGCGTCTGCGTAACGAATTCGACACCACATTGCCGCGTTTCGACCTGATGGCGCAACTGGAGCGTCATCCTGAAGGCTTGAAGATGACTGAACTGTCGCGCCGCCTGATGGTGACGGGCGGCAATGTGACCGGCATTACGGATCAATTGGAAAAAGAAGGGCTGGTTTCGCGCGACACCGACCCGAACGATCGCCGCTCGATCAGCGTATGCCTCACGCCCGCAGGCCGCAAGGCGTTCGACAAGATGGCGGCCGCACATGAGCAATGGGTGGTCGAACTGTTCGGCGGCCTGAGCCTCGAGGAAAAGTCGCGCACACATCAGCGGTTGGGCAAATTGAAAAAGCATCTGCTGGATAGTCTGAAAGACTGATCCACGCCTTTGGCACCGAAGGAGACATACATGCCACAAGCAAACGCCGAAGCTCTTCTGGCCGGCAATCGCGTCACGCTCGCAGGTTATGAAGCGCAGCACTTCGGCTGGGCGGTCGCGAACAAGGTTGCGACTATCACGCTGAATCGCCCGGAGCGCAAGAATCCGCTCACATTCGAGTCGTACGCGGAGTTGCGCGACCTGTTCCGTCAGCTCGCATATGCGACCGATGTGAAGGCGGTGGTGATCCACGGCGCGGGTGAGAACTTCTGCTCGGGCGGCGACGTGCACGACATCATCGCGCCGCTGATCGATTTGCCCATGCCCGAACTGCTGCTTTTCACGCGCATGACGGGCGATCTCGTCAAAGCAATGCGCCATTGCCCGCAGCCGGTGATTGCGGCCGTGGACGGCGTGTGCGCCGGTGCAGGCGCAATTCTCGCGATGGCGTCCGACATGCGTGTTGGCACCGCGCGCAGCAAGCTCGCGTTTCTCTTTTCGCGCGTCGGCCTGGCGGGCTGCGATATGGGCGCTTGCGCGATTCTGCCGCGCATCATCGGTCAGGGGCGCGCCGCCGAACTGCTGTTCACCGGGCGATCCGCGAGCGGCGAAGAAGGCTACGCGTGGGGCTTCTATAACCGGCTGTGCGAACCGGCCGCCCTGCTCGAAGAAGCACAGAAGCTCGCCGCCGATCTTGTCGCCGGTCCGACATTCGCACACGGCATCACGAAGAAAATGCTGCACCAGGAATGGAGCATGAGCATTGACGAAGCCATTGAATCCGAAGCGCAGGCGCAAGCCATTTGCATGAGCACGCGCGACTTCGAGCGTGCGTATCAGGCGTTCGCCGCCAAGTCGCGCCCCGTGTTCGAAGGAGACTGAGTTGAGCGCCCCTACCAACATGGATCTGCATAGCCCGCTGGCGTGGCCGTTTTTCGAGCCGCGTCACCGGGAACTGGCTGCGGGGATCGACGCATGGTGTCGCGACCATGTTTCGCACACGGCGCATGTCGAGCGCCACGAAGTGGATGACGCCTGCCGTCAACTCGTGCGCGACCTCGGCGCGGCCGGCTGGCTCAAGTATGGCGTGGGCGGCGTCGCCTACGGCGGCCACGGCGACACAATCGACACGCGCGCGGTCTGTCTGCTGCGCGAAACGCTCGCGAAGCATTCAGGTCTCGCGGATTTCGCACTCGCCATGCAAGGGCTCGGCTCCGGTGCGATCTCGCTTGCCGGTACGCATGAACAGAAAGCGCACTACTTGCCGCGCGTAGCAAACGGCACGGCAATTGCCGCGTTTGCGTTGTCCGAACCGGAAGCGGGATCGGACGTCGCGGCCATGTCCCTGACTGCGCGCGCAGACGGCGACGCCTACGTTCTCGACGGCGAAAAGACGTGGATATCCAACGGCGGCATTGCTGACTTCTACGTTGTCTTTGCACGCAGCGGGGAAGCGCCAGGCGCGCGCGGCATCAGCGCGTTCGTTGTAGACGCGGATACGCCGGGGCTCGAGATTGCCGAACGTATCGACGTGATCGCGCCGCATCCGCTGGCACGTCTGCGTTTCGCCGGCGCACGCGTGCCGCGCAGCCGGATGCTCGGCGCGCCCGGCGAAGGCTTCAAGATCGCCATGCGTACGCTCGACATTTTTCGCACATCGGTTGCTGCAGCATCGCTCGGCTTCGCGCGACATGCAATGGCGGAAGCACTCGCACGCGCTGCGTCGCGCAAGATGTTCGGCCAGACGCTCGGCGACTTCCAACTCACGCAAGCCAGGCTCGCACAGATGGCTTTGACCATCGACAGCAGCGCGCTGCTGGTCTATCGCGCGGCATGGCTGCGCGATCAGGGCGAAAGCGTGACGCGCGAAGCGGCCATGGCGAAGTGGCACGCAAGCGAAGGCGCGCAACAGGTGATCGACGCTGCGGTGCAGCTGTATGGCGGCATGGGCGTGCAAAGCGGCGTGGCCGTCGAAATGCTGTATCGCGAGATTCGCGCGCTGCGCATTTACGAAGGCGCCACTGAAGTGCAGCAGTTGATTGTGGGCCGCGATTTGTTGAAGGCGCACGCAGCCGCAAATGCGAGCGTAAGCGCAGGCTCAGGCGCGGGAGCAAACCTCAAATGACCGCCCAGTTCGAAAGGCCCGTACGTATCCGCTTTTCGCATTGCGACCCTGCGGGCATCGTGTTCTTTCCGCAGTATCTGGTCATGACCAACGCGCTCGTTGAAGACTGGTTCAACGAGGGCCTGCACATCGACTATGCGCAGATGATCGGCCAGCGCCGCATCGGCTTGCCGATCGTCAAACTCGACTGCGAGTTTTCGCGGCCGAGCCAGATGGGCGAAACCATCATGCTCACGCTCAACGTTACCGCAATCGGCCGGCGCTCCATCAGCCTCGACATTCTCGGTCATTGCAACTGCGAGGCGCGTTTCCGGGCGAAACAGGTGCTGGTCACGACGTCGCTGGAAAGCGGCCGCTCAATCGAGATTCCCGCCGACATCGCGAGCGCACTCGCGACGTTCGCTCCACAGCCTGAATTCAGCGAGGCGCAACGCTCATGAAAAAAGCTCTTCTTCCTGCCGGCTGGGTCAAGCCGCGCGGTTACGCAAACGGCGTCGCGGCCACCGGCATTCAGGTGTTCATTGCAGGCCAGATAGGCTGGGACGAACAGGCGCAGTTCCAGACCGACGACTTCGCGGCTCAGGCAATTCAGGCGCTGAGCAATGTGCTCGCCGTGCTGCACGAAGCGGGCGGCAAGCCAGAGCACCTGGTGCGCATGACGTGGTACGTCACCGACAAGCGCGAGTACCTGGCGTCGCTGAAAGAGATTGGCCGCGCGTTTCGCGAGTTGATCGGCGACTACGACATTGCAATGAGCGCGGTGCAGGTTGTCGCGTTGATAGAAGACCGAGCCAAAGTGGAGATTGAAGCAACCGCCGTCATTCCGCAGTAAAAACATGCAAGCCCTCGTCAACTGAAGCGCTGGAGCCGGCTCGATACCGGGGAGACCACGATGGAACCGTCAGCACACGTCGATACTTTCGCGCGCGACAATCTTCCGCCGCAGGATCAATGGCCTGTTTTTCTGTTGGACAACCCCGACGTGGCTTATCCGGCACGTTTCAATTGCGCGACCGAACTGCTGGATAGAACGATCGAAGCGGGTCACGGCGAGCGTCCCGCCGTGTGGTCGCTGGTGGATGGTGAGCCGCGCGCCACCACCTACAGCGAACTGCTCGTAATGGTGAATCGCAGCGCGCATGTGCTGGTCGACGAAATGGGTTTGCAGCCGGGCAACCGCGTTCTGCTGCGCGGGCCGAATACGTTGCAGATGGCGGTGGCGGCACTGGCCGCGCTGAAGGTCGGGCTGGTTGTGGTGCCGACCATGCCGTTGCTGCGCGCGAAGGAGTTGAAGCAGATCATTGTGAAGGCGCAAGTGCGCGCCGCGCTTTGCGATGCGCGTTTGACAGAAGAGCTCGCGCGCTGCACCGATTCGCAAGACGAGTTCTACTGCGCCGAGTTGAAGCAGACGCTGGTGTTTCATGACGACGCGGCCGGATCGCTCGATACGCTAGCCATTAACAAGCCCGCTGAATTCACTGCCTGCGATACCGCCGCCGACGACGTCTGCCTGATCGCGTTCACAAGCGGCACGACAGGTGAGCCGAAGGGCTGCATGCATTTTCATCGCGACGTGCTCGCCATGTGCGATCTCTTTCCGCGCCATGTGCTGAAGCCTTCTGCCAGCGACATTTTCTGCGGCACGCCGCCGCTTGCGTTCACTTTCGGGCTGGGCGGCTTGCTGTGCTTTCCTTTGCGTGTCGGCGCGTCCACGGTGTTGATCGAAAAGCTCACGCCGCAGACGCTGCTGGAAACCGTCGAGCGCTTTCACGCGACCGTTATGTTCACCGCGCCGACGTTTTATCGGCAAATGGCGCCGCTCGTTGCGCGTCACGATGTGTCGAGTTTGCGCAAGACCGTATCCGCCGGCGAGGCGTTGCCCGATTCGACCAGGCGTCTGTGGCGCGAGGCAACCGGCATCGACATGATCGATGGCATTGGCGGCACCGAGTTGATCCACATTTTCATTTCGGCAGCCGGCAGTGACATACGTCCCAACGCAATTGGCCGCTCGGTGCCAGGCTACCTCGTGCAAGCCGTGGACGACGCCATGCAGCCGGTTGCGCCCGGCACCATCGGCAAGCTCGCGGTGCGCGGGCCGACCGGTTGCCGCTATCTCGCGGACGAACGGCAAACGAAGTTCGTGCGCGACGGCTGGAACCTGCCGGGAGATTCCGTCTATATCGACAAAGACGGCTACGTCTTTTACCAGGCACGCGCCGACGACATGATCGTCTCCGCGGGCTACAACATTTCCGGTCCCGAAGTGGAAAGCGTGCTGCTGCAACATGAAGCCGTGGCCGAGTGCGGGGTGGTCGGCGCACCGGACGACACACGCGGGCAGATCGTGAAAGCCTTCGTCGTGCTGAACCCCGGCTATGCGCCGGATGACAAACTCGTCGCACAGTTGCAGGAATTCGTGAAGAATACGGTGGCGCCGTACAAGTACCCGCGTGTCGTCGCTTTCGTCGATTCACTGCCGCGCACCGAAACAGGCAAGCTCAAGCGCTTCGAATTGCGTACGATGGCATAGCCTTCTTCCTCGCAAACTTCAGGAGACATACGCATGGCCGGCTCTTTCATGGAAGTGGTCGCCCAGGACGGCGGCCGTTTCAACGCCTACGTTGCACGTCCCGCGCAGGGCTCGGGACCCGGGCTCGTTCTGCTGCAGGAAATTTTCGGCATCAACGACACCATGAAAGCGACGGCCGAACGCTTCGCCGAAGAGGGTTACGTGGTGCTGGTGCCCGATCTGTTCTGGCGGATCAAACCCGGCATAGAACTCGGGTATGGCGAAGCCGACATGAAGCAGGCGCTCGACTATCTGAACCAGTTCAATACAGACCTCGCCATCGACGATATCGCGGCCACCATCGCGGCCTTGCGCGCCATGCCCGAGCAGGTCGGCAAGGTTGGGACGGTTGGTTATTGCCTCGGCGGCAAGCTCGCGTTCCTGAGCGCGGCCCGTACCGATGTGGACTGCGCGGTGAGCTATTACGGCGTGGGACTCGACGCGTATCTGGACGAAGTGCCTGCCGTGCGCTGCCCGATGGTGTTTCATTTCCCCGAAAACGACGCGCTGTGCCCGCCGCAAACCCGCGAGCGAATCAGCGCCGCGCTACGCACGCGTGCTCAAATCGAGCAGTACGTGTACCCCGGTTGCGATCATGCGTTTGCCGCGCCTTCGCGTCCGCAATACGACAAGCCCGCCGCAATGATGGCGTATTCGCGCACGCTTGCCTTGCTGCGCAAGGCGCTCGGCCCGGTCTACGATCTGAATGCGCTGTGGGAGGCGCATTGCTACCACGAGTTCGCCACGCGCGACGTGGAAGCCGTCATGCCCACCATGGTTGCAGAGCCCTACGTCAACCATGTTCCTACGATGACGGGCGGCGTCGGTCATGACAATCTCAAGCGGTTTTACACGCATCACTTCGTCAACTCCAATCCGCCTGACACAAAGCTGATTCCGATTTCGCGGACCATAGGCGCGGATCGTATCGTAGATGAATTCATTTTTAGTTGCACGCATAGCTGCGAAATAGACTGGCTATTGCCAGGCGTCGCGCCGACCGGAAAGTACTTCGAGGTGCCGATGCTTGCCGTGGTGTGCTTTCGCGGCGACAAGCTGTATAACGAGCACATCTATTGGGATCAGGCGAGCGTGCTTGTGCAAGTGGGCCTGCTCAATCCCGAAGGGTTGCCCGTGGCCGGAATTGAAAGCGCGCGAAAGTTGCTTGACGAAAGCCTGCCTTCCAACCAGTTGATGGGCAGCAAGTCGCGCGTGTGAATGCGTTGGGCGTGCGGCTAGAAGCCCGACTCGGGACAATAGCCCTATGATGTGACGTTCCACTGGCCAACGTTTGTCGACCCATGCTGACTGTTCATCATTTGAATAACTCGCGCTCGCAGCGCGTCTTGTGGCTACTCGAAGAGCTCGGCGTTCCTTACGAGATCAAGCGATACGAGCGCGATCCGCAAACCATGCTCGCGCCGCCCGAGTTGCGCGCGGTGCATCCGCTCGGCAAGTCACCCGTCATTACGGACGATGGGCTGACCATTGCCGAGTCGGGCGCGATTATCGAGTATCTGGTCGGCAAGTATGGGCAGGGGCGTTTTGTGCCGGCCGCGGGCACGCCTGAGCGGTTGCGCTATACGTACTGGTTGCATTACGCCGAAGGGTCGGCCATGCCGCCGTTGCTGCTCAAGCTGGTGGCACTGCGCATTGCAAGTGCGCCCATGCCGTTCTTTGCCAAGCCCATTGCACGCAAGATTGCGGCGACGTTGCAGTCGAGTTTTATCGATCCGCAATTGAAGCTGCACTTGGGCTACATCGAGAAAGAGTTGGCTAAAAGCCAGTGGTTTGCCGGCGATGACTTCACTGCCGCGGATGTGCAGATGAGTTTTCCGCTCGAGGCGGCGACAGCGCGCGGTGGGTTGGAGTCGCAACTGCCTGGTGTAAGTGGGTTCTTGCAGCGCATTCATGCGCGGCCTGCGTACGGGCGGGCTTTGGAGAGGGGTGGAGAGTATGGGATTTTGGGTGGGGGGTGATGGCGGCACCTGGTCGGGATTTATAGGCGAAAAGGGCGAGGTCATTGCTCGCCCTCCCTTAGCCGCCTCAACGTACTGATCGTACGGATTTGTGAGCCGTTACAGCTAGTCGATCGAATTGATGGTAACGCTCATGTATTGAGCCCAGAGCCGGTTGACCCAATGCGATGGTGCTAAGCATGGCTTCGCCTACCGGTCCTGCGAACGTATCGTCGATTTTTGATCATTCGCGGGGCTCATACTGTGTGTGCGCAAAGCACTCGCTCTAGTGTTCTTCCCCGCCGCCGCACTTGACTATCCCACCTTCGTTGCTCACGGCCCCCGTAATAGGACTATAAAGCGCGAACCGCTTCGCCGAGGAAGTCACGTCAGGCACAAGAACAGGGTAAGGAACTTGTGATTGATCGCTCAACATCAGCTCTGCCGTGTCGCCCCACCTCGGGAGCGTCGCGCTCAGTTCATCGCTAAAAAGCTTGCCCGTAAGCGCAGCCTTCCAGGTCATGTAGCATTCAACGCAGAGCGGTGGAATGAACTTGGTCGAACCAAAACTGACACCGTTGAAGTTCGCAGGCGGCGAAATTGGATCATTGCCTAGCTCCCAGTTGGTGAGCCATGCATCAATTTCAGCGTCGCTGATGGCCTGCGGAAAGCCTCCGTTCGTTGAAACTATTCCGGTACGTTTCGATACCCTCCCATCGGGCCCGTAGCTATACTGGACTGCCAGGTAGCGCTTCTGTCCGCCGTTGGCAGCGCTTGCTTCCTCGTTGTATTGGAAGGAAGAGACGCGCCCGCGCACGTCGTAGCTGATTCCCGCCTGGCCAGTATTTCCTGCAATCTGCGTAGCCCGGTTCGAGGCGTCGCGATCGAGAGTTCGCATTTCCCAACCTGACACAGCATCGCGTGTCGTGGCGATGTTGCCTCTTATGTCGTACGTATAGCTCCAATCCTCCACCGTCCTACCGTCCTGGGCAATTGTGGCAGACAGCAACCGCCCCGCACCATCATAGCGAGCACCGACCGTCAACTGACTTCCCGTCCCGACGGCTTGTAGTCCCTGCTCTCCCGTCAGATCGGTCGTCTGCCTTTCCGCGTAGCCCGACACATTCCCGGCGGAATCGTAGACAAATGCCCTCACCTTGCCAGGCGTGGCCACGAGATGCGGGCGCAACGAACTGCTATCGCTGTACTCGACCGTTGTTACCGTCTTCTTTCCACCGATGGTTGCAACGGCTTTCGTTGGCCGGTTTTCGCTATCCCACGTGTACTGAACATCGCCGTCTGGCGTCTGCCTCTGCTTGAGATTGCCAACCACATCCCAAGTGCGAGACACCGTGCCTCCCGGCGTTGCGATCGAACGAGGACGCAACGTATCCAGGACATCGAAACTGTATGTGCTCACTCCCGACATATCAGTTAGCGTCGTGCTCCCGCGGCCGTAGCTCAACGTCGTATTGCGCCTCGTGTCGGGATGCGTGACAGTGATCGCACGTCCGCTGTCGTCGTATGTCCACGTTGCAATTCGCGACCCGGATTCATCCTTTATGCCGGTCATCGCGTTGGGAAAGCGCGCATCCTCGTACAGGTATTGATGGACATAACCGTCTGGTTGGGTCACGGATGCGAGATTGCCCGCGGCATCGTACGAATATCGAGTAGTCTGGCCGGACGGACGTACCATGCTGGTTATACGACCGCTACTGTCGTATGTCATGGTGATGGTCATTGACGACTGCGCTGTGTTGTCGATTGGCCATTGGCCGATCGCTTCCACTCGCTGTCTATCGTCATAAGCAAGCTTGCGAATCATGCCTGTCCGCGTGCGCTCGAATTCGAACCTCCCGGTGGTATCCGAGTAGCCTTCCGTGGTGCCAAGCAATTCGTCTTTCAAGTAGAAGTAGCCGTCACCGGGTTTGCTCAAGGACAGTGCTTTACTTCCCGCGACAACCCACGCTCCCCCGCTCCAACTGAACGTCACCGGCTGCTGGTTACCACGATAGGCAACAATATGCGGGACACTTGCCTTTACTGCGGCCAGATCGAGCCGCCGCTGCCAGTTGTTGACCCAGTTTCGGCCCATCATGGTCTGTGCGGCGTCAAATGGCTTTGACAGATACGTGCGTCTAAAGACGAGAGGGGAAACATCGCCGCTAGCAAAGTCGGCCTCAGAGAGCGTGACGATCCCCTTTGCTGGAAACACTGGATCTGCTACTGGACAAGACTCGTCAGGCTGCGGGGGAACCGGCACGCCGCCGCAATAGTCCGCAATCCAACTTGTCGCGTTAGGACAGTTGTAGTAATTCATTGCGTTGTACGGATCGTCGTTGCCATTGGACATGGGCGCGGTGCCTGCCACCTGTACAGCGCAATTCGGCGTTCCAGGAATGCCTAGAGACTTCTGATAAACCTGCATGCACTGCATGTAAGTTGCGGCGTTGGCGTAAGTGCCGCATATCAGCATGCAGAGCACAACGATAAAGCGGACATGTGGGCTCGCTAACGCGTCTTTCCATTTCCACGATTTCATACCTCTCCTTTTGTTGTCAGTTAGTGCCGGAGTCGGCTCGACAACTGTTAAGGAGATTTGAATATCTTCACATCCGACAACTCTTAAAGTTTCGGTCAGCTTTCACTCGGTTAAGCTCGGCACGTAAATTGTCGACGCAGTGCATCAGAAGATGGCCGCGTGGTTGTCGTGATTCGGGGCAAACATAGGAAAGTTGAAGAACCGCGAGCTTGCGCCTCAGTTGCTCTCGGACAGCGATTGGGATATCCAACAAAGTCCACCGCGCCCAGGAACTCGTAGTTGTGACGCAAATCCGGCGAATGCTAGACTGAAAAACCCCTCGCCCTCCACGTTTTTCCAACAGGCTGGTCAACATCGCACCGGGCGGCGGGCCCGTCCGGCATCGCGTTCAATCTGGCAACACCCTCGAAGCCGCCGTTATACAGTCAATCGCGGCACAGGAGCCCTCCCATGACCCATTCCATCCACGGCAATAAACGTTGGCTCGCGCTCATGGTGCTGTGCCTCGGTGTGCTGATGATCGTGCTGGACACGACAATCGTGAACGTCGCATTGCCGTCCATTGCCGCGGACCTCGGCTTTACCGAAACGTCGCTCGTATGGGTGGTCAACGCGTACATGCTGACGTTCGGCGGCTGTCTGCTGCTTGGCGGACGGCTCGGCGATCTGTACGGTCATCGCAGGCTCTTTCTCGGCGGCATTACGCTCTTCACGGTGGCGTCGCTTGCTTGCGGGCTCGCCAACTCGCAGGTGCTGCTGGTGTGCGCGCGTGCCGTGCAGGGTCTTGGCGGCGCGATCGTGTCGGCGGTGTCGCTGTCGCTCATCATGAATCTGTTCACCGAGCCGGGCGAGCGTGCCAAAGCAATGGGCGTGTATGGCTTCGTTTGCGCGGGCGGCGGCAGCATCGGCGTATTGCTTGGTGGATTGCTGACCAATCTGCTCAGCTGGCATTGGATCTTTCTCGTCAATCTCCCTATCGGCATTGCGGTGTATGCACTGTGCGTCGCGCTGCTGCCGTCCGCGCGCGGTCACGCGCACGGCGAGCGGCTCGACGTGGCCGGCGCCGTCTCCGTCACTGTTTCGTTGATGCTCGCCGTGTACGCCGTGGTGAACGGCAACGAAGCCGGGTGGACCTCGGCGCAAACGCTCGGCTTGCTGCTCATTGCACTCGCGTTGCTCGCTGCGTTCCTTCTGATCGAGTCGCGCGTTCAGCATCCGTTGATGCCGCTCGGCCTGTTTCGCCTGCGTAACGTGGCGACCGCGAATGTGGTCGGCGTGCTGTGGGCCGCTGCAATGTTCGCGTGGTTCTTCATTTCCGCGCTGTATTTGCAGCGCGTGCTCGGGTATAGGCCGCTGCAAGTCGGGCTCGCGTTCTTGCCGGCGAACCTCATCATGGGATTCTTTTCGCTAGGGCTGTCCGCGCGCGTGGTGATGCGCTTCGGGCTGCGTATTCCGCTCGCCGTCGGTCTGCTGGTTGCCGCGTGCGGTCTTGCGCTGTTTGCGCGCGCGCCGGTGGGGGGAAGCTTTGTCGTCGACGTGCTGCCCGGCATGATGCTGCTCGGCTTCGGCGCGGGCATTGCGTTCAATCCCGTGTTGCTCGCGGCAATGAGCGACGTCGATCCCGCCGATTCGGGGCTTGCGTCGGGCATTGTCAATACGTCGTTCATGATGGGCGGCGCACTCGGCCTCGCGGTGCTCGCGAGTCTTGCGGCTGCGCGCAGCGGCGACATGCTGGCGACGCAAAACGCGCTCGCCGCGCTCAACAGCGGCTATCACGTGGCGTTCGCGTTCGGCGCGATTTTCGCAGCGGCGGCGGGCCTGATTGGCGGTCTGATGTTGCGCGCGGGGCGGCCCGGCGGTGCGGACGCTGCCGTTCCTGCGGATGCCGACACTGGACACGGCGCGGCCGCCGCCGAACGCCCTCGCTCGTCGGGCAACGCGGCGGCGACGGAAAACCTGTGATCGTCATTCAACGCGCTGGCCCGCCGGCGCCGCGCGGCTGTGTTGCTTGGATGCGCTCGCGGTTGTGACCGCGCGAGCGCCAGCCGTTGCGGCGTGTGCGCAAAATGCGTTGCGTGGGCCGACTGCAAAACCGCAAGCGCGATCAAATGCACGCGTTGGCGTGCGGCTATGCTGGCCTCCTGCTGACATGAGGGCCGCTATGAATCCGGTTAGAAAAGCGCTGTGGTTTGTCGAAAGCCACTTTGCAGAAGAACTCACGCTCGACGACATTGCCAACTGCGCATGCGTGTCGCGCTTTCACCTGGCGCGCGCTTTCGAAGCGGCGACGGGCATGCCGGTCATGCGCTATGTGCGCGGGCGGCGCTTAAGCGAGGCCGCGCGACGGCTCGCGGACGGCGCGCCGGACATACTGACGGTTGCCATCGACGCCGGTTACGGCTCTCACGAAGCATTCACGCGCGCGTTTCGCGAGCAATTCGGACTCACGCCCGAAGCGCTGCGCGCGCGTGGTCATCTCGACAACCCTGTCATCGTGGAGCCGATCAAAATGGACGAAACCCATCTCACGCATCTCGAGCCGCCGCGCTTTGAAGACGGCAGGCCGTTTCTCGTCGCCGGTCTGGGCGAGCGCTATACGTTGGAGGGCGCCGCCGCGATTCCGTCGCAGTGGCAGCGCTTTAACGAGTACTTCGGCAAAGTGCCCGGCCAGGTGGGCAACGTGGCGTATGGCGTCTGCTACAACGCGGACGACGCCGGCAACATGGACTACCTGTGCGGCGTGGAAGTGCGCGACTTCTCGGCCTTGCCCGCCGAACTCAGCCGCTTGCGAATTGCCGCGCAGCGCTATGCGGTGTTTAGCCACCGCGAGCATGTGTCGACGGTGGGGCGCACGTGGAACAGCATCTGGAACACGTGGTTGCCGGCATCGGGCCAGGCCCCCGCCGATGCGCCCAGCTTCGAGCGCTACGACGAGAAGTTCGATCCGCTTAGCGGAATGGGCGGGTTCGAGATCTGGTTGCCTTTGAAGGCGTGATTCTGGTTGAGTCGTGGGCGGGCGGGTTGTCGCGCGTTTTATCGTTCTAGCCCGTTATGCGGCATTGCTGTTGCCCGCCGTTGTCTCTGCGGCTCGGTGTTCGCTCAATATTCGCTCAGTGTTCGACCTGGCGTCGCGCGACGAGCGGACGCGAAGCGAGGTCCACGGTCAACGCCGCGGCGCTTTTCGCGGACGGGCTTTTGCGGCGTTTGCTGTTCGCCGTGGCCTGCGACGCGCCGCCTTTCTGCGATGCCTCCCTCAGCAGGTTCGCCGCGTGGCGCGCGGTGATGCGGCTGTGCGGGACGCCCTTTGCATCCAATGCGATGACCTGGAAAAGCTCGCGGTCGCATTCGAGCTCCTGCTGATATTGCTCTGCGGTTTCGATCAGCAGTTCGAGCAGCTTCTGACGACGCTGACGCTCGTCGCGCGTAATAGCAGGATTCCTACATATTGAGGACGCGAGTGTGATCAGTGTGTCCAGTTGAGTCAGGCTCCGGTCGCAGAGGTCGAACGCGGAGAGGGCGAGCTTTTCGTATTGGAGAGCGTCGACGGGGGGACGTGAGAGCGTTGCTTCGGGCTTGGTTGACTTGCTTGGCTTGGTCATGGCGGTGCGATCTCCCTTGATTTGGTGGGTCGCCCGGGCACGCTTTGGGAAGGGTGAGCGGGCATGTGATGTGGTTGACAGACCGGCGTTCCAACGATCCGGCGAGCCTTGCGGCTCCCTCACCACCGCCCGCCCATTGAAATATAGACGCGCAGAGATAGACGCACGACCCGCATGGGCGGGTGTGCGGTTGGAACGTCAGGCTGTCAAACCTGGTCGCGGGTGTCTCCCGACGACTTGATGATTATAAGGTAGGGGATTGAGGGTGCTGCAAGTGGCTCGGCAGGTGTTTTTTGATTTTGGCTGAAGGGCGTAGGACGGGTGGGAAGGCGGGCTCACTTGAGGACATTGCGCGAACGTCTGTGCTCTCGTTGACTTCCCTCTTTCAAAAATGGCGTCTTCCGGCTGCCCTCGATCAGACAGCGGAAGACGCTTTTCGCGTTCGGCAGATCGGATGGCATGAATTACGTCGATCCCTACGATGAAAATCCTGCGCGTGAATAGATCTGCACGGGTACCGGGCACCTGCCTTTAGCAATTAGAATTCGACGCCTCATTAATCTCTGCTTTTTCCAATCGCGACGCGAGATACGAAACCAAGCTCAGAATATTCAGGCAATCCAGCTCAGAAATCATTTGCGGAACAACGCTCGACATTGGAGCATGATTGATCGGATTTCTAAATCCTTTGAACAGCCCTCGCGTCAAAAATTGCTGACCGTCTTGCATGTTCCTCTTTGATTCTGTGTCCAACTCGGATATTTGTATTTGGGGATATTTCCTGAATTTACCATTCTCGAAAGCAAAGGAAAATACGCTGGCAAGTTCGACACCGTCGATGTCCTTTTTAGATAGCGTGCGGATTTTCTCACCATAAAGCTTTGCGCCTTGATCTGCAGCATGGCCGTACTGCTTATTTTTATAGTAGTCGAAGACACCATCTCTTATGCTTTCGTGCAAATGTCTCCAATGTAGAAGTGGATATTCAGGAACCAACGCATACAATGCTTGTACCACTGGCGCATATGTCTCGGACACCTCTTCGTTCCCGCCCATCTCCTTCACGATCGCCTGCACCGATTGAAGGACATTTTCTGGAAGAGTTTCAAACCACTTTTCAGTATCGATTCCCGTCTGTCTCTTCAGTTCTTTATTTTTTTTGTCCGCACGTTTTCTACGCCAGTCTTGACCGACTCGCGCAATCAATTGCGAGAGATATTTCCTGAACTCGCCCATCTCGGCGTTGTCCCAGTTAATGGACTGCCGATTGGTCGATATAACATCTTCATCCAGAAGGTCGATGAAGTCGGCTTTAATCCAGCCAGTCAAATATTGGTAGAAGTGACTAGATGCGCTGTCGGAGAAATATTCTGGGAGATTAACAAGTTTTCCCCGCGAAAAAATCGCCACACCTCTCAGCCCGGAACTTGGAGGAATCGGCGTCTTCGCAGTAATGAAGCTAAGCTCCAACTTACCATGGTATTTGTCGCCAGTCTTGACGAGATCGCGAGTTTCCCATTTGAATTGTTCTTCAACGTTGTCATATCTCCGATCATTGGAGACTTCTATTTTTTTGCCGTTAGGCCCCTTTAATATGATCCGAAAGTTCTTATCAACGATGAATATTCGAGCAAGACTATCTGCCACCCCATTCAAGTCAAAAGGACTTTTTCTTTTCAGGTCGGTTAGCTGAATAGTCGTGCCGCGTCTATTTTTTGTTTTCTGATCGGTTAAGTCGGCTTGTGGACTATAAACACCTTCCGCCAGCAGCAAGGAGTCCCAATTCAAGGTGAATCGATTCCGGAGCCCGTCCCTTACTGTATCGACGATAACATTTTTTGCCAAACCAAAAAGCGCGAGTTTGCCCAATCCCTTCTTTCCTGTAGGCAGTCGCTTGAACTTGCTTGAAGGCTTGTCGCCATCGTCCTTACGCCGGTTTCGACCGATCACGAGGAATTTTTCTTGGATGTCAGACGATGACATCCCAGTGCCATCGTCGTAGACCGTAATCGCAGTCGGGGCACCGTTCTGCTCAAGGAACTCAACCTCTACTTTGGCCGCATCCGCGTCATATGCGTTGGAGATCAATTCTGCAAGTGCCGGAGGTAGCGTGGAATACATTTTCACGCCCAGATGCTCGATTGTCTTGGGGTCAAACTTCAGTTCATATATGCTCACGTCTCGACTCCCCGCAAATGTGCCTTGAATTGAACGGCTTGACGGCGAATGAATTCCGGTGGCAATGCATTGCCAATCATCAACGCTGCAGCATCTTTCCCCCCGGCCATTGAAAATCTATATTTCGGTGGGAACGTCTGCAAAAGCGCTGCCTCGCGGAGTGTGATCGCCCGATCTTCTTCAGGGTGTAGAAATCGACCTTTCGAAGGATTGGTGCATCCGCCGGTAATCGTTGGCGCAACATCTGCCCATGCCATCCGACCATAGACGTCTCGATAACTGTCAGGCCGCCTGACGTGGCAGTCTAGCCAGTATTTTTTTGGGATGTCGGATCGCGAGCCTCCATTCTTTGGTACAAGGGAGATGATAGTCTGGACCTTCTCGCTTCTCAATTCTCGCAGATCGTGCAACGGATCGCCGCTGCGTCCCGGCGGCATCAATCCAGAAATTGCATCCTTGACTGTTCGCCGCTGCGGCGCAGTTTCTGCTTCCGGAATAACGCCAAATCGAGATGCCTTGACGAGAAGTCGTTTGCGTCGCTGGGGAACCCCGTAGTCCGCAGCATTCTTAATTTGAGCAAACGCATCATCCACGTGATATCCAAGACTCCTGAGCTTTATTTGAAGTTCGTCAATCCTCCAGTCCTTTGCCAGGGCTGGGACGTTTTCCAGCATCACGGTCTTTGGGAGCATTGCTTCGATAAAACGAACGAACTCGAAGATGAGGTCATTACGGTCGTCGTGGATAGAAGCGGCCTTGTTGCGGGTTCTGTGGCTTGAAAACCCCTGACACGGGGGACAGCCTGCTAGGATGTCCAAGGATCCACGCTTAAGTCCCAAGTCGCTCATAACCTGCTCTGGGCACATATCTCGGATGTCACCTTTATACATGCGAGATTTTCTATTGTTCATTCGGTATGTTTCAGCGGCGATGGGGTCTTTTTCGATTCCCGCAAGGACTTGAAACCCCGCCTTCTTCAACCCCACCGTCAAGCCTCCAGCACCACAAAACAGGTCAATTGCAGTGTAGTTGGTTTTGGTCATTTGTAGTTCTAGGCGTCGTGTTAATGTCTAATTGGAAGGAATGTTAGCCAAGAATGTGCTTCTTGGCGAGAGAAGAACTTGACATTCCACCGGGCATCTTTCGATAAAGTTATGACCACGGGCGCTCGCGACGGTCGATACGTTGACCAGAAGCATGGCGCCTGTACGCAGCCTTCCGACATCCCGCAGCCGAACGCGAGCGACGGATCTCACCTAAACGCCACAGCGAATATACGCACGTCCTCACCACCGTCCCGGTCGAAGGCCCGAAAATGTTGAAGGAGGCGGCTAGTTTCCAGTGAAAAAGCGAGGTTCGAAAAGCGGTCATCGCGAGCGCAATCTTCATGGTAGAAATGGGCGTACGTAAATCGTTAAAGACGGCCAACTGCTTTCTTGATGACTGTTCGAACAGGCGCCAAGCCTCTGCGGAAAATCCCAAAGAATCCGTTCCTGCGGAACGCCAGCCGCTTCCTGCTATGCTTATTGCCTACATTTCCCAACGCGCATCGCCCCCCCACCCTTGACCACCCAAATCCGCCCCGCCACCGCCGCCGACGCCCCGCTCATCCTCCACTTCATCACCGAACTCGCGGTGTACGAGAAGGCCGAGCACGAAGTCGTCGCCACCGTCGCAGACATCGAAGCGAGCCTTTTCTCCGCTGCATCCACGGCAACGGCGCTCATCTGCGAAATGAACGGCGAGCCCATCGGCTTTTGCGTCTACTTCTTTTCTTACTCCACGTGGCTCGGCAAAAAAGGCCTGTATCTGGAAGACCTCTACGTGTCGCCCACAGCGCGCGGCAGCGGCGCAGGCAAACAGATGCTGCGCCACCTCGCGGGCATCGCGTGCGAGACCGGCTGCGGCCGCTTCGAATGGAGCGTGCTCGACTGGAATGCGCCCGCCATCGGCTTCTATGAATCCATCGGCGCAAGCGCGCAAAGCGAATGGGTGCGTTACCGGCTCGCCGGCGAAGCGCTCAAGGCATTTGCCGCAGGCGACACCTCGAACGCTTCGCCCGTCGCAAAGAACGTCCCGCCCGCAACGTAATGGCAGGTGCGCAGGTCAGGGTCGTCGCCGAAATGCCAGCGGTTGTTCGAGTACGCGCGGCTGTCCGCGTAAGCGGCCACCACCTCGCCGATAATCAGGTCGTGTCGCTGGCTGTCGTCCGGAATCACCTTGCATTCCATCCACGTAATGCAGCCGGCCAGCATCGGCACGTCGATTTTTTCGGCGGCGAAAGTCTCGAGTTCAAACGCGGAGAACTTGTCGATCTCCAGCCCCGCGTTGGTGCCCACGGCCAGCGTCTGCGCAGCAAACTTGCGGCTCGGCAGCTGCAAGCCGAATACGCCGCTTGCTTCAATCAACTGCCGCGTGAGCGTGCGGCTGTCCACCACCACAACCACCTTCGGCGGGTTGAAGTCGAGCGGCATGGCCCATGAAGCCGCCATCACGTTCGAGCGCCCGCCGTGCGCGCTGGTGATAATCGTCACAGGCCCATGATTGAGTAACTGCGTGGCGCGCGGCAATGCCACGGGTTCCCGGCTAACTTGCATATTCGATTTTTGCCCGAGGGTCTGGTCCTGTCAGGGCGGCCGCCAGCAAGCCGCCGCCCTTCACGCGTCAATGCGGCGCTTTGCCGTTGGGAACGGCGTCCACCGGCTTATGCTGCTCTTCCGCCAAGCTGGGGAAAAACGCATTCCAGGCGGCGCGTACGCCGTTCGCCGCGGTGGCCTCCGCATCGATAGGTTCGTCGGCGTCTTTCGCCTCGGCTGGAGCTTCGGCACCGTCGGCGGCGGCTTTCACTTCTTCTTGCGCTCCGTCCACCCCCGCTTGCGATGGGTCGGCGGACAGCCCGCGCCAGTGCGTGAACTCGTCGTCCGGCTTCTCGGTCCACTCGCCCTCGCCGTATTTCGCAAAGGCCGTGTCCCCGCTTGTCAGTTGCACCTCGTACCAGCCGTCGCGCGCGGGCGAGTGAACGGCCAGTTCAAACCACGGGGTCGGTTCGATTTCCTTCATGTCATCTCCACTCGGATAAATCGTCATAGAAAACCACACCAAAGGGATGCTTCATGCCCGGACTGACAGCCATCCGGCGACGCGCACCACGGCGCGCGGAACATGATGCGGGCGACCCGTCCACATGACGTGTTCAGTTCGCCGCGCATAAACGACACGATAGCGCGACATGCCCCGCGCGGACAAACGCAAAAACTTAAGCGCGCCGCCGACGCGGTTTTTCCATGTCCGCAGCCAGTTCCGCCAGCACGCGGACGGCCGGCGCGAGCTTGTCCGCCGCGGTATTGCCATAGCCGATCACAAGGCCGTTGGTCGCGCCGCGCGGCGCGAGCGCGAAGCCGGACAGCGCGCGCGGGCCGAGGCCTCTCGCCAACGCGCGTTCGGTGAGCGTCTCGTCGTCGATGTGCGCGGGCAACCGTAGCGTCAGGTGCATTCCGCAGTCGCCGCCCAGAATCTCCGACGCGCCAAAGTCCGCGGTAAGCGCTTCGCGCAATGCCTGCTGCCGCTCGCGATAAAGCCGCCGCATGCGCCCGAGGTGCCGCCCGAATTCGCCGCTTTCCATGAAATGCGCGAGCGCCAGTTGTTCCAGCCGATGCCCGCCGCGCAGCATCTCGTACACCGCCACTTCGGCATGCTCGGCGATGGCGCGCGGCAGCACCACGAAGCCGATGCGCAGCGCCGGAAACATCGTCTTGCTGAAGGAGCCGACGTAGAGAACGGGCGCCTCGTCCACGAGGCCCTGCATGCTCGCTATCGGCTCGCCGGAGTAGCGGAATTCGCCGTCGTAATCGTCTTCGATCAGCCACGCGCCAGCGCGGCGCGCCTCGGCGATCAGTTCGAGCCGCCGCGCCACGGAGAGCACCGCGCCCGTCGGATACTGGTGCGCAGGCGACGTGTAGATGAGCTTGGGCGGATGCGCGGCCCACGCGCCGGGCGGCACGCAGATTCCTTCGGCGTCGACGGGCATCGGCTGGATGCTCAGATCGCCCTGCCTGAACGCCGCTTTCGCGCCGCGATAACCGGGGTCTTCCATCCACACTGTGTCGCCGGGATTGGTGAAAAGCCGCACGCACAGGTTGAGCGCCTCCTGCGCGCCCTCGGTAATCACGATCTGCGAGCCCTCGCAGCGCACGCCGCGCGCCATGCGCAGATGGGCAGCAATCGCGTCGCGCAGCGCGGGTTCACCGGCCGGCGTGCCGTAGCCGAGCGCGAGCGGCAGCGAGCGCTCCATCGCCCGTTCGAGCGCGCGCCGCCAGGCGGCGAGCGGAAAGCGGTCCAGCGCGGGCGTGCCGGCCGTGAGCGGCAGCGCGTTATCGACATGCGTGCGCGTGGCCGTGAACTGGCCGACGCGAGCGGCGTACGTCACCTCGGGTGCGGCAGGCTGCGCAGGCGGCTCGCCGCGCGCCGCGCGGCTCGAGAGCGGACTTACGCGGGTGCCCTTCTTGTCCGCGACCACATAGCCGACCGCCGCCAGGTGCTCATACGCGATCACCACGGTATTGCGCGACACGCCCATTTCCGCCGATAGCAACCGCGACGACGGCAACAGCGAGCCCGCCGGCAAGCGGCCGCCCAGAATGGCCTGCTGCAGGCGTTCGATCAACTGCTTTTGCAGCGGCGCGGGCTTTTGCGCGCTGTGCGGGGCGTTGGCGTGGGCGCTGGCGCTCGCGCGCAGGGCTTTGTCACGGTTCGCGGCCGTATGAATAAGCGGGCCAATAATTTCGATCATGACGGCTGGACCTATCGAATCTGTCTGAGTTGGATCTTTTTAACATACCACGATTGACGTATCGTGCATCTGATTCAGACGACCAACAATGACCAGAACGCGAGGACTACGCACATGGAACCCCGACGCAACGCCTACGGCCAGCCAATTGGCGCGCCGCTGCCCGACTGGAACGGCGCGAAGCCGCCCGGACGCGCGCAGCTCGCGGGACACTATTGCCGCATCGAGCCGGTGGACGTGGAAGCGCACGCGGCCGATCTGTTCGACGCATACAACTCGGCGGCGGATGGCCGCGACTGGACCTATCTCGGCGTCGGTCCGTTCGAGACCGCCGACGCGTATCGCGAGCATCTGGGGCGCCTCGCTGCATCGGCTGATCCGCTGCACTACGCGGTGATCGACAGCGCGAGCGGAAAGGCGGTCGGCACCTTTGCGCTGATGCGTATCGACGCCGCCAACGGCGTGATCGAAGTGGGGCACGCGGTGTACTCGCCGCGTCTGAAGCGCACGCGCGTGGCGACCGAGGCGATGTTCCTGCTCATGCAATATGTGTTCGATGAACTCGGCTATCGGCGCTTCGAATGGAAATGCGATTCGCTGAACGAACCGTCGCGCGCGGCGGCGCTGCGTTATGGCTTCACGTTCGAAGGTGTTTTCCGGCAGGCGATTGTTTATCGTCAGCGCAACCGCGATACGGCGTGGTTTTCGATTATCGACAGTGAATGGCCCGCGCTGCGTGCGAGCTATCCACGTTGGCTCGACGACGCGAATTTTAATGCCGAAGGCCGGCAGGTTCACAAGCTGGGCGATCTGATTGCGCGGCAAAGGGCGGGGACCGGGGACGCGGGTTGACGCTGGGGAGTGAGGCGGGTGGAAGGCGGCGGGTGCTGGGCTACCTATTCGGACGCGAGTGGCGCGCGCCGCAACACGATGGTCGGCTGGCCTTTGTATGCGGTGCGAAGTTGCTCGCGATAGCCGGTTTTGTGCGCGACTCGCAGCGACGCTTCGTTCTGAGGCGCCACGATGCAGGCCGTGGCCACGCTCGGCCATGTCTCATCGGCCCAAGCAATGGCGGCACGCACGGCTTCGGTCGCATAGCCTTTGCCGTGCATCGACGAACTCAATGCCCAGCCAATCTCTGGCGTGCCGGTCAATGAAGGCTCCATGTCACGCTGGAAATCCGCAAAGCCGACTTCGCCCACGAACCGCCCGCTTTCTGTTTCGCGCACCACCCAGAAGCCGTAGCCGAGCAACGCCCAGTGACCGACGTAACGCAGTAGTCGCGCCCACACTTCCTCGCGTGTAAATGGCTTGCCGCCGATAAAGCGGACTACCTCGGCATCGGACCACATGACAAGGCTGTCCGGGAAGTCGTCGCGGGTGGGCGCGCGAAGGGTGAGGCGGGCGGTGGTGAGGGTGGGGGGTGATTGGACATAACAAATAGAGAATCTCGTTTCAACGAACTGTGTTCATTCAGTTATTACGCTTACCTAAATGATAATATCTTTTCCGCTCAGCGCGGCCGCAGGCATTGTCGGGCAAAGAAAGACAGTCCGTTGTTACGCGCCATCGAACGCAAGCAAGCATAAGGGCAATGGCGGGAACAAGGACGGCCGCGCTCCCTACGCCAACTCCAAAAACCGCCCCAAGCAAGGATTCCGATTACCCGGCGACCACGCCAGCACCTGCTCGATTAAAGGTGCATCGACCAGCGGCTTGAACACCACGCCCGCAAGCTGCGCCTTGCGCATGGAAGCCGGCACGAGCGCGACACCCACGCCTTCGTCAACGAGACTCAGCACCGTCTGCTGCAATTGCACTTCGAACCGAACGTCCGGCTCGAAACCACCCGAGCGACAATGATCGAGAATCGCGGCGCGCAAAGTGGGCGCCACTTCCTCGGATGCGAGCACGAACGGCTCACCGGCCAATTGCGCAATGGCGAGCCGCCGCGCGCGGGCTCGCGGATGAGCGCGCGATAACGCCACGCAAAGCGGCTCGCGCAGAATCGTGCGCGTGGCCAGCCCCTTGTCCGGCTGATGCGGAAACATGATGGCCGCGTCGATGTGCCCCGCCACGACCTGCGCGGCAAGATCGTTGGACACCACCTCGCGCAGATTCAATGCAACCTCGGGATATGCCGCACCGAACGCCCGCGCGTAACCCGGCACCACGCTATAGGCCGCGCACATGGTGAAGCCGATGGCGAGCTTGCCCGCGTTGCCGGACGCCGCTGCCTGGGCATTGCTCACCGCCTGCTCCACCGAAGCGAGAATCGCTTTGGCATCCGCGTAAAAGCGCTCGCCCGCGGCAGTGAGCGTCACGCTGCGAGGGCTGCGCTCGATCAGCGTCACGCCGAGGCTCGCTTCCAATGCCGCGAGTTGGCGGCTTAACGGAGGCTGCGACAGATTCAGGCGCGTCGCCGCACGCCCGAAATGGCGCGTCTCGGCCAGCGTCACGAAGTAGCGCAGCGGCTTGATGTCGAGCACGGTTTCACCCATTCATTTCGACGATGCATAAAAGGTATCGCCGGAGCCAAAAAACAGTATTGGATTGTATCAACGCAAATCACTACGCTGACGCGTCGCCCTTCCTATTCGCGCCTTCGCTCACGCGCTTTACACCGATGCTAGCCACTCTCGAGATTCTGCTTCCCGTCTTCGGCCTCATATTCGCGGGCTTTGCCTGCCGCCGGCGAGGTGTGCTCGGGCCGAACTCGGCGTCGGAGCTCAATCGCTTCGTGGTGTGGCTCGCCCTCCCTGCGCTGCTCTTCGACACCATGGCGCGCGCCACGTGGCAGCAGCTGTATCAGCCTGCCTTCGTCATTACGTTTTCGGTGGCATGTGCGGGCATCTTTGCGCTGATTCTCGTCGTGCGCCTTGTGAACGGCCGGCATCTCGCCGACGCGAGTGTCGACGCCATCGCCGCCTCATATCCGAACACGGGCTACATCGGCTTTCCGCTCGGCCTGATCGCGTTCGGTCAGGCGAGCCTCACGCCCACCACCATCGCGACCATTCTGGTGGCGTGCGTGCTGTTCGCGGGCGCCATCGTGTTGATCGAAATCGGTTTGCAGACAGAACGCACACCGCACAAACTCGGCCTGAAAGTGCTCGGCTCTCTGGCGCGCAATCCGCTGATCGTGTCCCCTGTCGCAGGGGCGCTGTTCGCCAGCACGCACGTGCCGCTGCCCGCGAGCGCGGAGACGTTTCTCAAGCTGCTGAGCGGCGCGGCCAGTCCCTGCGCGTTGGTGAGCCTCGGCTTGTTTCTCGCGGAAAAGCGTCCGTCGCCGCCCGGCACGCGCGGCATTGCGTGGCTGCTAACGCTCGTGAAGCTGATTGCGCAGCCGGCGCTGACATGGTGGCTCGCCGCGCGCGTCTTCGGGCTCTCGCCGGCGCTGGTCGAAATGGCGGTCGTGCTGGTGGCGCTGCCCACCGGCACGGGACCCTTCATGCTGGCGGAGTTCTACGACCGCGAAGCGCACATCACGTCGCGCACCATCCTGCTGTCGACGCTGGGTTCCGTCGTCACGCTCTCGCTTCTCCTGCTATGGATGGGCCATCGCACCTGAACCAGAACGCCCTAGCCTCTGCCAGACGCACCGTTTTTCCAGCCGTGCCGCATCACAGGCTAAGATTCATGCCGCCGGGCGCTCGCGACGCCCGGCGAAACAAGACAGTTTGCCTTGGAGAATCTGATGTCTGAAGAGTATGAAGTGCACGGTCCGCACGACCATGCGGTGCATCACGCCGGTAATCACGACGCGGACTCTTTCGGGAGCCGCATGGCCGTCATCACGGCGGTGCTCGCGACAATCGGCGCGCTATGCGCGTACCAAAGCGGCAATAGCGAAAACCTCGCGCTGTACTACAAGAACGAAGCCGCCATCAAGAAGACGGAAGCCTCGAACCAATGGAACTACTACCAGGCCAAGGGCGAGAAGCAGAACCTGGCCGAGCTCGGCGCGGCGCTGTCGGGCGAGAACTCCGAGGCGCACGCAAAATTTGTCGCGGACGTCGACAAGTACAAGCAGCAGAAAGAGCCGATTCGCGCCAAAGCGGAAGCATTTGAAAAAGAAGTGCTCGACAACGACACGAAAAGCGAAGCGCTGTTGCATGGCCACCATCGCTGGGCGCAGGCCACCACGCTCATTCAGGTCGCCATCGCGTTGTGCGCGATCACGTTGCTGACGCGCAAGAAGTGGCTGCGCAATGTTTCTTTCGTGGTCGCGCTGGCGGGCGTCGCAACCGGCGCGCTGGCATTTTTCGCGTCCTGAAAGGAGCTCGGCGTGGTTGATAGCGCAGCCGTTCTCGGCGTGTTGTCCGTCTATGTGGCGGGCGTGGTGATTCCCGGCCCGAACTTCGTTGCCGTCGCCCATAAGGCCGCGTCGGCTACGCGCGTCGAAGCGCTTGCGGTGGTGGCGGGCATCGTGCTCGTCAACCTCTTTTGGGCGAGTTGCGCGATCCTGGGCGTCGGCATTGTGTTTGCGGCGTTTCCGTGGCTCGCGTTCGCCGTGAAGGTGGCAGGCGCCGCCTATCTGCTGTGGTTCGGCGGACGGCTCATCTTCAAGGCTTCGCGAGGCAAGCACCAGCAGACGGTGCAAGCAGCGAACGGCAGCCTCCGTCAGGCGTTCGTGCAAGGCTTCGCGACGAATATCGCGAACCCCAAATCGGTCGCGTTCTTCGCTGCGGTGTTTTCGTCGGCGGCACCGCCGAACGAGACCATTGACACCTTTCTGGCGATGCTTGGCATGGTGTTCGTCGTGGCAAGCAGCTGGTATGGCTTTGTCGCGTTGACGCTGTCGCAGGCGCACATAGCGTCGGCATATCGGCGCAGCAAGGCGTGGGTCGACCGCGTGTGCGGCGGCGTTATTATTGCGCTGGGTGTGCGTCAGTTGCTTCGGTGACGGCTTGCGCGGCACCTGCCCTCACCGACGCGGGTTGCCGTGCGCCGCGGCTGGGCGGCTGGGCGGATGGGCGGCTGGGCGGATGGGCGGATGGGCGGATGGGCGGATGGGCGGATGGGCGGATGGGCGGCTGAGCGGCTGAGCGGCTGGGTGGCTGGGTGGCTGGGTGGCTGGGCGGCTGGACGGACGGACTCGCGGACTCGCAGACGGGTGGACGGGTGGACGGGTGGACGGGTGGACGGGTGGACGGGTGGACGGGTGGACGGGTGGACGGGTGGACGGGTGCACGGGTGCACGGGTGCACGGGCGGACGGGCGGACGGGCGGACGGGCAGACGGGCAGACGGGCAGACGGGCAGACGGGCAGACGGGTAGACGGGTAGACGGGCAGACGGGCAGACGCGCGGCGAGTTTATGCGCACAAACTCGCCGCGGCCTACTGCATGGCGGAGCGCGCCCGTTCGAGCAGCAGCTCGCGTTCGCGTGCATTGCCCGTCATTGCGGCAGCGCGCTGGAACTCCGCGCGCGCTTCGTCCATGCGGCCGAGTTTGGCAAGCAGATCGCCGCGCACACTCGGCAGCCAGTGATAGTTCGCCAGCCTTGCGTCGGCGGCGAGCGCATCCACGATCTCAAGTCCCGCAGCCGGACCGAATGCCATGCCCACCGCAACCGCACGGTTCAACTCGACAACCGGCGAAGGCGCCACCTGCGCCAGTGCGTCGTACAAAGCGACGATCTGCGCCCAATCCGTGTCCTCCGCCCGATGCGCGCGCGCATGACATGCGGCCAGCGCCGCCTGCAACGCATATGGCCCGCTCGCGCCGCCCAACGCGTGTGCCGTGCTAAGCGCAGCCAGTCCGCGGCGAATCAACAGCGGGTCCCAACGGCTGCGATCCTGATCGAGCAACAGCACCGGGCGGCCTTGCGCGTCGGTGCGCGCATGCATGCGCGAAGCCTGAATCTCCATCAACGCGACAAGGCCGTGCACCTCGCTTTCGTCGGGCACGAGGCCGCTGAGCACGCGCCCAAGCCGCAGCGCTTCCTCGCAGAGCGCCGGGCGCATCCAGTCGTCGCCGCCGGTGGCGGAATAGCCTTCGTTGAAAATCAGGTAGATCACTTGCAGCACCGACGCGAGCCTGGGCGCCCGTGCTTCAGCCTGCGGCACCTCGAACGGCACTTTTGCCGCCGAAAGGGTGCGCTTCGCCCGCACGATTCGTTGCGCGATGGTCGGCTCCGGCACAAGAAACGCGCGCGCGATTTCGTCGGTCGTCAGGCCGCCGAGCAGGCGCAGCGTGAGCGCGACGCGGGCGTCCGTCGACAACACCGGATGACACGCGGTGAATACGAGCCGCAGCAAGTCGTCGCCGATGTCGTCGGCACGCGCGGCGTCCAGTGCGTCGACGAAATCGGGCACGAGATGCGCCTCGAGCGCGTCCATGTCGTGGCCCAGCTCCTGGCGCTTGCGTGCGTGCAGTGCTTCCTGCCGCAAGCGGTCGAGCGCGCGCTTTTTTGCTGTTGCCATCAGCCACGCTCCAGGATTGTCGGGTACGCCGGCGTCGGGCCAATGCTCGAGCGCCGACACCAGCGCGTCTTGCGCCAGTTCTTCGGCGAGCCCGACGTCGCGCACCATCCGCGCGACGTGGGCGATAACCTTGGCGGACTCGATCCGCCAGACGGCCTCGATGGCACGATGAGTGGCCAGTTTCGTCACAGAGTCAGCCCGCCGCTCTGGCGTTCGGGTCCATGTAGATCAGTTCCCAGATATGGCCGTCTATGTCTTCGAAGCCGTGGCCATACATGAAGCCGTAGTCCTGCGGCGCGCGCGGCACGCTGCCGCCCGCGGCCACCGCTTTCGCGACCAGCGCGTCCACTTCGCCGCGGCTTTCGCATGACAAACCAACAAGTGCTTCCGTACTTTCCTTCGGATCACAAAGCGATTTGCGCGTGAACGATTTGAACAGCTCTTTCACCAGCAGCATTGCGTAAAGATTTTCACCGAGGACCAAACACGCCGCCTGTTCGTTGGTGAATTGCGGGTCAAAGCTGAAACCGAGCGCGCTGAAAAACGCCTTCGACCGTTCGAGATTGTCGACGGCGAGATTCACAAAGATTTGTTTGTGCATGATGAAATCCAATAATCGGTTGGCGGCAAATCAGCGACGGCCCGCTTCAAGCTCGCGAAAACGCTCGAGTTCCGGACTCGGCTCGAAGTCCTCCAGTTCGTAGAGCTGCCTCACTTCGATTTCCCCGTCGACGTGTTCGCCGGACGGCGCCGGAAAACGCCGCGCCCATTCCATTGCTTCTTCGCGCGAACGCACCTGGATCAAGGTGTAACCGGCAATCAGTTCTTTGGTTTCGGCAAACGGGCCGTCAATCACCGTGCGCTGGCCGCCGCTGTAGCAAACGCGCCAGCCTTTCGAGCTTGGCTGCAAACCGGTGGCGTCGAGCAGCACGCCCGCCTTGGCGAGTTCTTCGTGGTAGGCGCCCATTGCCGCCATTAGGGACGCTTCGGGCATTTCGCCGGCTTCGCTTGCGGCAGTCGCTTTGACCAGGATCATGAATCGCATCGCCGTTACTCCGTTTGTCGTGAGAAGTGAGGTTGAGCGCGGCCGGTTGGCCGCTCTTACTCACACGACGGGCAATGCAGGAGCGATTCGACAAATACGTCGCACCGCCTGGGGAAAACCCCGAGCAAAAAGATTCGCTCGCCTACATGAAGCACGGGCCGAGCTTGCGTACCTCGACAGTGCACCATGTCGCCGCCGGACAGGCTTGCGCAATTGCCACGGCTTCTTCGCGTGACTCGGTGTTCAGCAGGTAGAAGCCGCCGATCATTTCCTTTGCTTCTGCGAAGGGTCCGTCGAGCAGCTTTGGCTGGCCGCCGCGGACCTGGACGCGCACGGCGTCGCTGGAGGAAGTCAGTGCTTCGGCCGCGAGCAGTTTGCCGCGCTCCTTGAGGTCGGCACCGAAGCGAAGCATCTGGTCGTACACTTCGCGGCCCTTGGCCTCGCCGCGTTCCGCGCGTTGTTCCGGGGGCTCGACGATCAGCAGCATATAAGACATGGTGTCTCCAGTTATTACGCTGCGGACCGGCAGCCCGGCAGTCGTACAGCAGGATTGAAAGCGCCCAGCATGAACGCGAAAAGCCAGTCTAACAAGCGCGGATCGTTCCGGTAAACCTGCGTCGGCGATTACTGCGCGCCTCGCTGCGCGGTTTTACGAAGACTCGTAAGCGCTTCGCAGCGCGCGGATTTGCACCCGACGCGCGGCACGATGGCGCGGATTGAAGTATTCTCCCCACGCGCTGACAGCCGCGATAATGCCGGCCATTAATCTGCGAGAAAAGAGACCAGTGTTTTACGATTTAACGCGACGGCGGCGAATCGAAAACTGATGCCGGCATAAGCAGCCGGTTTCAAAGCAAAACAAATCACACCATCGGGGAAACACATGCATCGACTGTCAGCACGCAACGCCATTGCGGCCGCCGTGACTATTGCTTTGCTTCAACTGGGCGGTTGCGGCGGCGGCGGCTCAGGCTCGGGGTCCGGTTCGTCCAGTACGCAGACCACGACGCCAAGCTCCGTGACCGGCACGGTAGCGAGCGGCAGCCCGTGGGTCGGCGCGAGCGTGACCTTGATGGACGCCACCGGCGCGCAGGCCACCGCAACTACCGACGCCCAGGGCGCCTACACGCTCGCGATCAAAGGCATGACCGCGCCGTTCCTGCTCACCGCAACGGACGCGAGCGGCCTGTCGCGCCCACTGGTCTCTGTGCTCGCCAAGTTGCCCAGCGGAACGGCGCCCGCCATCGCCAACATCACCACGCTGACCACCGCAATCGCCGCAATGTTGACGGCCTCGGGTAATCTGTCCGATCTCGCGTCAAGCACGGCACTCGCCAAAGTCACGCTGTCGTCGGTTCAGATTGCGATCATCACGCTCGACGCAATACTCGCCGACGTGCTCACGCAAAACGGCCTTCAGGCGGCCGGTTTCAATCCTGTGGGCACGGCGTTCACGCCGAATCACACGGGCGCGGACGCGGTCATCGACACGCTGTTGCTCGTTCCTGGCGCAAACGGTGGCCTGTTGCTCGCGTCGAATGCCGCGCCCGGCAACACGATCGCGTTGAACAAGCAGACGGGGCTGTCGACGAAACTCGCCGCGCCTTCCGTCGCGGCAAATTATCTCGAGCCGCTCGCGTCGCTGCTGACCGCGTGCGCCGCGACGGGCGCGCTGAATACGTCGTGCTCGCCGGCCATCGACGCGACTTATCTGGACAACGGTTCAAGCGACCTCGCCGTCGGCCAGGGCTTGTCCGACGCATTGCTGATGGGCGCGCGCTTCGGCTCGCCGAAAACTCTTGCCTTCTTCACGCGCAACGGCAAGCAACAGGCGCTCGTGCAGATTCCCCTTACGCTCGCGGACGGCACCGCAACCGCTGCGTACAGCATCGCGCAACAAATGACAGCGCCGGTGACGCTGGCCAACGGCACGCAGCTTGGCTGGAACCTGATCGGCAATCAGTCGCAATTCGCGGTGTCGATTAATTCGCGAATGCAGCGCACCACGTTTCTCGATACGCGGCTTAACGACGTGAACCGCTACGAGTCCGGGCTCGACATCACGATTCCCACTTCGCGGAACCTTGGTGTTTACTCCGCGTCCGTCAGCGGTCCGGGCCTCGCCGCGCCAGTCTGGCTGCTGTCGCGTGCCGCCGCGGGCAATAGCGCGCTGGGTCTTGCCGATGCCGCATTGAGCGCCGCGCCGGTCACGCCCGCAATGAGCGCAAGCGGCACATCCATGTATCGCTGGTCGTGGCAATCTCTGTCGTCGACGGCGAGCTTCGCGCCACCCGCTTCGAGCGGCGTGTACGCCGCGCAGGCTGTCGATGTCAGCAAGGTTCCGCTCTTTGCAACCTACACGGTTACGTTCTACGACAGCAACGGCGCGAAGCTCGGCCAGTCGCAGGTGATCAATCCGGGCAGCCCGCTCGGCGCGGCGGCGGGCGCAACCGTAGCATGGCCGACCTTGCTGCCGGACTTCGCGACGCAGTTTCTCACGCCTCGCGGATCGCTCGCCGGCATTCAGTACGCGATGAGCGTGAGCTGGTCGAGCCTCGTCAATGGACAGGACGTGGCTTATCCGGTGAACTCGGTGCGAATCCAGGCATCGGGGCTGACGCTGGCGGGTGTGAATGGGGAGATAGACGGCTTTGCAGTCGGCAAACCGAACAACACGACGCTTGGTCAATATCAGACAACGGTGAGCGCGGGCATTGATTCATTCGGTGCGCAGACATGCACCAATTGCCCGTTCCCCGCGTTGACCTCAGGTGCGTCGCGCGTGGTCGAACTCGGCGGCAGTCAACAGGGCATCGGCTACTACGCCGTGACGCAGTACAACGATTAACCGCCGCGTTAAACACGCCCCATGCGGGGCGTGTGATCATCTCAAGCCGATGCGGGCGTCACAGCACCGCGTCGGCCAGCGCGTTGGTGCGCGCAGAGCGCATCAGGCCTTCGATCATGCGCGCCTGGGCGCTGGCAATCTCGCTCAACGACGCAACCGCGAATTGCCCGTCGAGAATCGCCACAGCCGTGCAGAGGCTGGCGTATTCGTCGTCGCTTAGCGTCCATGCGCCGGTCCGCTGCTCGCGTTGATCCAGATGAACCATCGCAGCGTGCCCGCGCTGAATATCGTCGAGTGCGTCTTCGCCCAGGCCCAGACGCGCGAGTTCCTGCGACACCAGCAAATGCCTGCTCAGCGTCATGTGCAGATCCCGCGAGCCGTGGCCGCGCCGGAATGCGTCGAGCGCCGCATAGCACTGCAGGATCAACGTGGCGGTGACCGGCTCGTGCGCGGTACGGCTATGGGTCAGCGCACGCAGCAGCGGCGACATGGCCGGCCGATTGTGTTTGCGGACTCGCGATTTACTGGACATACGTTCAACCTCCTTCGCTAACTCTCGGCTTCATCGCCAGATCGGTACGATTTTCCGGCGACGAATGCCGCCGATGCGCCGGCGGCTCGACAGCCTCTAATGTGAGTCTGTGTAAGCATGATGGCAAGCCTTTATTAAGACCGGCTTAAACGCGGAAATTCCCGGGCGTCCACGACATAGACGAAAAAAAAGCCCTGTTCCCGCGAGAGAACAGGGCCGGACAGGATGGAAGAGTCGTGCTTGCGCGTGGATGCTCGCAGACTTGTGACCATCGAAACTGATAGAGCTGTTGCTGCTTCTGGTATTACTGCTGCTGCGAAAAAGTGTGTTGCAAGCTTTACTGCCACTGCCAAGACGTTGGTTGCGATGTCAACTGATACTGCGATTGCGGTTACTACTGCTGGTGCTGCTGGCACTGCTACGACTACTGCTACTGCTAGTACCGCTACTGCGATTACATAACCACTGCGACTGCCATTACACAACTACTGCTGCTGCCACCGCTGCTGCTACTACCGCTACCTCCACCGCAAACACACATTCTGCTGATTCAACCACTGCTAGTACGGCAAAAACTGCGAACAACGATTTGCTGCTTGACCTGCCACTGCGCCAATTGCCTTGCTTCTACTTCGTGTTGCTTACTGCACTGCCGCGTTGACCACCGCGGCGAACTGCCATCAACGGTACGGTTCAAAACGACGCGGGGGGAAGACCGCATCGATGGGCTCGGTGTTTTGTCGCTCCATGGAAAACAGTTTATGCGAGCGAGGGCCCAGGCAATTGGGCAAAAGGAAGGGATTTGCGACGCCTGTTTGACGAATGAGCGTAACAATCGGGGACGCATGTGGGGGAGCACTGCAGGAGAGAAACCGCAAGACAGCAAATAAGGCTAATGCGACTACGGCTACCGCGCGCCGCCGCGCCAACTCAACGCAACCGGAGACGATACAACGAAAACGCACGCAACGTCATGCCGACGCTGCGTGCGCATACGGTAACGGACATTAAGCAACGGACATTAGCGCGCGGCAAAGTCGCTGATGGTCAGCAGGACTTTCTCGCCCGGCCGGGCCAGCATCTTTCTTTCGGCCACGGCGGTAATGCGTTTGCGGCCATCGGCAAATGTCTTCAGCATGCGGTCTTCCGCAGCACCGCGTTGCAGCCAGAAATGCTGCTCCAGCGCTTCACGCGTGACGGCGCATTCGAGGTCCCGTCCTCGCGCCGAAAGCTGGAAAATCACCGCGCGCCCGTCTGCCGAGACGCTAGGTTCAAGCTCGATAATCTCCATGGCCCACCTCGCAAAGTTGGTTATGCCGTCCGCCCTCATCAACGAACGACACCGAACAAAACTGAATACACACACAAGCCCGCATGGCTTTCCGCTGATGAATCGGCTACTGCGCGGCGATTACATCCATCGTAAGCGAAGGTGGGAACGCGTGCATTTCTGGGTGACTGGATGAACCCGTCGACGAATTCATCGGCGGCGACGCCGGCAAATTCCCGAGGCCCATCGGCGACGAAAACGCACGCGCGTGCGTAAGCGTCGGCACGCGCGGCGCGTTACTCGACGCGCGCGAATGTTTCACACAGAAGTCATGCAACAGCGTACTCAAGCTAGCGGACATCGCGTGTGTCCCGCCGCGCACTCCGCGCGACGCGGACGCAATTGCAAACCAGGAATGCGGCGGTCGCAATTCCTGGCTGACCACACCGCGCGAATCGGTGAAACGCAGACAGCCTGTGTCGGGATAGAACACAAGCGTTGTCACGTCGCCGTTTATTGCGCGCGTCAGAATGTGTGGTTTCGTATTCAGCATTGTTGGTCGTGGGCCAGTTGGCGCCGTGGGTATCGTTCTGTAGCGCTGGCTACCGTTCGGCGGCGTTTCGGCGTGTCGCGCCGCGAGGTCCTGGACCTGCGCGCGTATCGATTCGCGGGTACGACAAAAGCAAGGCACATGCCAATAGACCCAAAATGCACTACGCTTCGCTTCGGCCGCGTGCGACAAAGGCACCCGCGATGCCGCACGCAAGCGGCAAGCATCGGCGGCGCCTGATGCACCGCGGAAAAAACCGCGACCGACGGCGCGACGTCGGGCCGCAGTACGAACCGCGAGGCGGGTCCATTCACTGCGCAGGCCCAACCGCTCAAATGCCGATGCATGGTAAAAATGCGCTGCCGGCGTGACAATTCACGCCCATTCTTACTAACGGGCCGCGCGCCCGAGAGCGCCTGGACATGTCCGATGCCGACCCTGCTATCACGCTGCGCCCCGCCACCGCCGAAGACGAAGCGTTTCTCTTCGAACTGCGCAAGGCGACGATGACCGAGCACCTCGCGCGCGTCGGCGAGCCCACGGACGACACCGCGCATCGCGCGCGCGTGCTGCACCGTTACGACGCGGCGCGCGTCATATGTGTCGACGGAATGCGTGCCGGTTTGCTCAAAGCACATCGCACTGATACTGAGTGGCTGGTCGTTCAATTGCAGATCGCGCCCGCACTGCAAGGGCGCGGCATCGGCGAGCACGCGCTGCGCACGGTGCTGCGCGCGGCCGACGCTGTCGCATTACCCGTCGCGCTCAAGGTGCTAAAAGGCAATCCGGCGCGGCGCCTTTATGAGCGACTCGGCTTCGCAATTACGGGCGAAGATGAAAGAGAGTTTCACATGAGGCGCGCGCCGCGGCGCGTGTCGGCGGAAACCGAAGCAGAATAAATGGCGGATAACGACTGACTCATCAAGAACCCAGCATGACTCTTCGTCACACTTCAGCCATTCGCAACTGGCACGCACATGTCTATTTCGATGCGACGACGCGCGAGCCCGCGTGGGCTTTGCGCGAGCAAATCGAAGCCCACTGGCAAGGCAAGCTGCAAATGGGCCGCTTTCACGAGCGTCCGGTCGGGCCGCATCCTATGTGGTCGTATCAGTTGGCGTTCGCGCATGAGCAGTTCGGCGATCTGATTGCATGGCTCACGCTCAACCACGGCGCGCTCGACATCTTCGTGCATCCCAACACTGGCGACGCGTTGCGCGATCATCGCGACGCCGCGATATGGATTGGCCGCTCACACCAGCTTGTGCTCGACGCGTTGATCTGACCAATACGCGGCCGCGCCGCTCACATGTTCGTGTACGAACTGCACCATCCGCGCGCCGCAACCTGTTTGTCGCCAAACAGCGTGCAGCCGCCGTACGTGTCGGTCGCGCTTCCCTGGAACAGCGAACAGGTACTGCACTTCTGGTCCGCCTTGTACTGCGGAAATTTGGCCTTATCGACCTTTGCCGCGTCTTCCGTATAGCCGAGCGCCCGGGCTTGCGGATCCGTTTCGCTGAGCGTATTCGCGCCGGCGGCGAATGCCGTGCGTGAAAGCGCGAGCGACGAGCCGGCGCTCACGCTCATCAACAGAAAATGGCGGCGCGACGTTTTCATTGTTTTTCTCCGATGCGAATTGGGGGACATGCGCTGACAACAAGCGCTGACTGGCTACCGCTCAATCGAGAAATCGCGTGAATCGTTCAACCGGCTCGCGCTCGGTGCGAAGCGCGTTGACCGGCGCGCTTTCGTCCGCAAAACCGAGCGACATGCCGCACACCAGTTGCTCTTCGGGCGGCAGCCCGAGTTGTGCCGCAATCACCTGATGAAACGGCGTGAAAGCGGCCTGCGGACAGGTATCGAGGCCACGCCCGCGCGCCGCGGTCATGATGGCTTGCAGAAACATGCCGTAATCGAGCCAACTGCCGCGTTCCATCACCCGGTCGATGGTAAAAAACAGACCCACCGGCGCACCGAAGAAGCGATAGTTCTGCGCGTGCTGCTCATGCATGCGGGCCTTGTCGCCCTTGCCGATACCCAGCAGGCCATACAGGTCCCAGCCGATCTTGCGGCGGCGGTCGATATACGGCGACACCCAGTCGCGCGGATAGTACGCGTACTCCTCGCGATAAAGCTCGTCGCGCTGCGGATTGTCATAGGCCGCGACCAACGCTCCGGACAAACGCGCGAGTGCGCTGCCCGTCAGCACATACACCTTCCACGGCTGTGTATTGGTGCCCGACGGCGCGCGGCTTGCCACTTCGAGAATCGCCTCGATCTCGGCGCGCGGCACCAGCGTTGGCAGAAACGCGCGCACGGAGCGGCGCGTGAGCAGTGCGGCGTCGACCGGATTGGCCGCGTGAGGTGGGGCTTCGTGCATCGGCTGTGTCATCGTTGGAATTCCGCATGAGCGGCAGACGAATGGGCTGCAACGATTCTAGCGCGAGCGGCGCTTCGTACGCGCGCAGGCACGCAGCTTACGATTTGAATGCGCATTGCCGCGCCCGCGAACGCGACTCTCGTTTTGCGTTTATCCTCTTTGCACGCTTTTCGCACGGCTTTCCATCGCAATCGTTTTATCCAATTCCGGAGTTGAGCATGCAATACCGCAAATTCGGCCGCACGGGCCTGACTGTTTCGCGCCTGTGTCTTGGCACCATGACCTTCGGCCTGCAAACCGAAGAAGACGCTTCGCGCCGTATTCTCGACACCGCTGCGGATGCCGGCGTGAATTTCATTGATACGGCCAACGTCTACCCGCTCGGCGGCGGCGAAGAAAACGCGGGACGCACGGAGGAAATCGTCGGGCGCTGGCTGAAAGGCAAGCGCGACCGCTTCATTCTGGCGACCAAGGCAGTGGGCAAAATGGGCCCGAACGCCTGGGACCAGGGCGCGTCGCGCAAGCACCTGCTGGATGCGATCGACGCCTCGCTGCAGCGTCTTGGCACCGACTACGTGGACCTCTATCAACTTCATTCCGACGATGCCAACACCCCGCTCGACGAAACACTAGAAGCGCTGGACGTGATTGTGCGCTCGGGCAAGGCGCGCTATATCGGCGTGTCCAATTTTCTTGCGTATCGGCTCGCGCGTGCGCTCGGCCGCGCGGACGTGCTACGCGTGGCGCGCTTCGTGTCGGTGCAGCCGCGCTATAACCTGCTGTTCCGCCAGATCGAACGCGAACTGCTGCCTCTCGCCGCCGAAGAGCAACTCGCCGTGATGCCGTATAACCCGTTGGCGGGCGGCTTGCTGACCGGCAAGCACAAGCTCGATGCAACGCCCACGTCGGGCCGCTTCACTGAGAGCGTCGGCACGGCGGGTTCGATGTATCAGGAGCGCTACTGGCATCAACGCGAGTTCGAGACTATCGAGCGTCTGAAAGCGGTTGTGGCACCGACCGGCGAATCGCTCACACGAGTGTCGCTTGCGTGGGTGCTCGCCAACCCGCTCGTCACGTCGGCGATTATTGGCGCGAGCCGCGCCGAGCAGTTAAGCGATACGCTCGCGGCATCCGAGTTCGAACTGGACGCAGAACTGAAAAAGCAGCTCGACGAAGCCAGTGTCGAATACCGCTGGGGTGACGCGGCGCGCTGATCGCCGCACCGCCGTGCAAGGCGACTGGGCGCGGCTCAACGTGCTGCGCTCAGCGCCCGTATCTGAGCACCGTGCTGGCGGCCGCAACCACATGGTCCTTCATGGCGGCAAGCAACGCCTCTCGGGTGAGGCCCGCCGGTAAGGCGTTCGGCGCGAGATCGAGCGCATACACCTGCGCGAGATAGTGATGCGGCACGTCGCCGACCGGCGGACACGGACCGTAATAGCCGGGGCCGCCCGTCCGGTTGGTTCCCGCGACGCTGCCTGCAGGCGGCGCGGCGCCCGCCTCCAGTGCGGTAACCGAAGGGGCAATGCCATACAGCACCCAATGCACAATGCCCAGCCCCTTGGCGCCGTCGGGATCGAAGATCGTCACGGCGAAGCTCCTGGTACCCGCGGGCACGTTGCGCCATTGCAGCGCGGGCGACACGTTGCCGCCGCCGCAGTTGTTGGCGCTGGCCGCGTGCGTCGATTCAAGTGTGCCGCCGTCGGACAGACCAGGCGAAGTCAGGGTAAATGCCTCAGCGGCGTGAGCCTGCGCCACGCCGAGCGCGAGCAACGCACCCACACAAGCAAGGCGCCGTACAGCGCCACGGTAAGCCGTTCCCATCATGTACTTTTTGCTCCAGCTATAGCTGCGCGTCTGTCGAGGTCTACCTGAACTTGCCCGTGCGTGCATTGGCTTCGGGCAACTGCCGCGTTTCGCGCACCGACCGCGGATGCCACAGCCGCGCCCCGCCTTGAATGCCCGCGTCGTTCGAAACGGTTGCCACGTTCGCGGGCAACTCGAATTTGAGGCGCGCCGCGTTGCCGCCGCCAATCCACAGCCGGTCGTAGTTCACGAGCGATTCGAGTATGCCGATCACCTTATGAACACGCCGGTTCCAGCGTTTATTCCCGGCTTTCTCGCGCGCCGCTTCGCCAATGTATTCGTCATAAGCCACGCCCTTATTGCTGACCGGATGATGCGCGAGTTCAAGATGAGGCATCAGCTCGCCGTCGCGAAAGAGCGCCGTTCCCGCGCCCGTGCCGAGCGTCAGTACAAATTCAATGCCCTTGCCTTCTATCGCGGCGAAGCCCTGCATTTCCGCGTCGTTGATCATGCGTACCGGCACGCCGCCGAGTTTTTGCGCGAGCAGGTCGGCAAGCGCAAAGTTGCGCCAGCCTTCCACGCCGAAATGCGGCGCCGTCAGAATGCGGTTGTCGCGCACCACGCCGGGAAAGCCGATCGACATCAACTGCGCGGGTGCCTTTGCGATGAGCGGCTCGACCAGTGTGGCCAACGCATCGACCAGTTGCTCAGGCGTGCAAGGGTGCGGCGTGCCCACGCGCACGCGCTCGGTTTGCATCTCGCCGTTTGCATTGATGATGGCCGCTTTCAGGCCAGTGCCGCCAACGTCGATTGCAAGAATCCTTTCGTTGCTGGTTGCTGCCTTATCTTTGGATGTCGCCACGGTTACCCCCGTTGGTGTGGTTATGCTCAGGGCTTTCACTTCTTCTCGACCGCGGCTGTGGTCAACGGCCGCCATGCGCGGCCGTCGCGTGCGAGCATCGCATCGGCTTCGGCCGGTCCTGCGCTGCCCGCTGCATAGCCGTGCACCGCAAGCGCGCCGCCGGTTTTTGGGTGCAGCACTCCGTCAACCGCGCACCAGCCCGTTTCTATGCTGTCGGCGCGCTGGAACAGCGTCTCGTCCCCGAGCATGCAGTCGTACAGCAGCGTTTCATAGCCGACGTTCGCCCGCTCGGCGAAGAAATCGCCGTAGTCGAACGAAGACTGCACCGGGCCGACCTGCATCACCGGTCCCGGCGTTTTGACGTTGAAATCGAAGCTCGTGCCATGCGCCGGATCGATGCGCAAGGTCAGCACATTGGGCGTGAGTGCGCCGACCGGCGTATCGCGAAACAGCCGGAACGGCACAGGCTTGAGTTGCACGGAAATTTCCGTGCGCCGCGCGGCCAGCCGCTTGCCCGTGCGCAGGTAGAAAGGCACGCCGGCCCAGCGCCAGTTCTCAATGAATACGCGTGCGGCGGCATACGTTTCCGTGCTGCTGTCGGGCGCGACATCGGGCTCCTCGCGATAAGCCACGCCCGCAGGGCCCTTTTCGTATTGGCCGAATACGACGTCATCAGGTGTGAGCGGCAAGATGGCGTCGAAAATTTCCGCTTTTTTATCGCGCACGGCTTCCGCGTCGAACGAGTTGGGCGGCTCCATCGCCACCATGCCGAGCAACTGGAACAGGTGATTCGGCACCATGTCGCGGAACGCGCCGGTCTGCTCGTAGAACTTGCCGCGCCCTTCAACGCCAATGGTTTCGGCCGCCGTGATCTGCACGCTGTCGATATATTCGCGCCGCCACACAGGCTCGAATAGTGCGTTTGCGAAGCGCACCGCCAGGATGCTTTGCACAGTGTCCTTGCCGAGAAAATGATCGATGCGATAGACCTGCGATTCCTGCGCGTACGAAAGAATGTGGGCGTTCAGATCGCGCGCCGATGCGAGGTCGTTGCCGAACGGCTTTTCGATCACGATGCGGCGAAAGCCAGCGCCCTCCTTCAGCAAGCCCGACTCGCCGAGATGCCCGACGATCGGTTTGAAGAAGCGCGAGCCGACCGCCAGATAGAAAATCACATTGCCGCCGGGCGCCTGAGCGAGCTTCTGCGTGAGACGCGCAAAGGTGTCCGGCGTCTCGAAGTCGCCGGTCATGTACTCGAGGCGTTGCGCGACCCAGTCCCACGCTTTGTCGTCGAGCTTACCGGCGTGAAAGGTGCTGGCTTTGTCGGCAGCGAATTTTTGCAGCGACTGGTGCAGGTCTTCGACCCACTCGTTGGTTTCGCGCTCGCCGTGATTCACGCCGACAATCTGCATGCCGTCGTCCAGCAGGCCGTCCACCGCGAGGTTGTAGAGCGCGGGCATGAGAAGCCGTTTTGTCAGGTCGCCGCCCGCGCCGAAAATGACCAGCGTGCAAGGCGGCGCAGGCCGTTTGCCCGCGGGCGACGCCGGCGCGCCGTGAGCGCTCGCGCTCACTTTGCAACTGCGCGCCGTGGCGACATTGCTGTTAGCGTCCGCGTTCGAAGCATGAGCGGCTTGAGAGTTCGGTGTAGTCGACATGGGATTCACTTGGAAGCGCCAATGAAACGGACGTGGCAATACTGGAAAGACCACGCCCGCACCCACACAGTTCAACCACCACACAGCTCTATTTCACCGGACTACTTGCCAACGCCGAGGCCGCTTCGTGCTCAGCCGCCGGCTCGGGCGCGGCCTCGGGGGCGGCCTCCGTGCGCGGCGCCGGACTGGACGGGGCCATTGGGATCGGTGCACGCCCCGGCTCGCCCGCGAGCGGCACACTGCCTGACGCGGCCATCTCGCGTGGTTGCAGCAGCAATGCGACAAGCCCCGTCCAGCCCGTTTGATGCGAGGCGCCCACGCCGCGTCCGTTGTCGCCGTGAAAGTACTCGTGGAACAGGATCAGATCGCTCGAACGCGGGTCGGCTTGCAGCAACGGGTAGGCGCCCATCACAGGACGCTCGCCATTCTTGTCCTTGAGGAACAGCGTCGTGGCCCGACGCGCGAGCTCATCGGCAATTTCGCACAGCGAGAATTTCTGTCCCGAGCCTGTCGGATATTCGACGCGGAACGCGTCGCCGTAATAGCGGTGGAACTCATACAGCGACTCGATCAACAGATAGTTGACGGGCATCCACACCGGGCCGCGCCAGTTCGAATTGCCGCCGAACACGCGCGTGTCCGACTCCGCCGGCAGATAGGCGACGGTGAAGCTGTTGCCGTTGTGATTGAACACAAACGGATGATCGCGGTGACTGCGCGACAGGGCGCGCACGCCGTGGTCGGAGAGAAACTCGCTTTCGTCGAGCGCACGCCGCAACAGCGCCTTCATCCGATGTCCGCGCAACACGGACAGCAGCAGTGCGTTGCCCTTGCCGGGTTCGTTCCAGCGCGAGACCAGCTTCGCAAGGTCTGGCCGATGCTTGAGGAACCACATGAGCCGATCGCGCAATCCGGGCAATTCGCCATGCAGGCGCTCTTCCAGAACATGCACGGCGAACAGCGGAATGAGCCCGACAATCGAGCGTACGCGCATGGGCACACTGGTGCCGTCGGGCAGGCGCAGCTTGTCGTAGAAGAATTCGTCTTCGCTGTCCCATAGTCCGGTGTCGCAGCCGTCGTCGCAACTCACGGCTTGCGCGATATACAGGAAGTGCTCGAAAAACTTCACGCCGATATCGACGAACACGTGGTTCGCATACGCCAGTTCAAGCGCGATACGCATGAGGTCGAGCGCGTAGGCAGCCATCCACGCTGTACCGTCCGCCTGATCGATATGCCCGCCGGTAGGCAGCGGCGACGAACGATCGAAAATGCCCACGTTGTCGAGGCCGAGAAAGCCGCCCTGAAAAATATTGCGGCCGTCCGCGTCCTTGCGGTTCACCCACCAGGAGAAGTTGAGCAGCAGCTTGTGAAAAATAAGCTCGAGAAAGTCGCGATCAGGCTTGCCGGTGAGTGCGCGGTCGATCTCGTACACGCGCCACGCGGCCCAGGCGTGCACCGGCGGGTTGGCGTCGCCGAGCGCCCATTCATACGCCGGCAATTGCCCATTCGGATGCTGATAGCGGTCCTTCACCAGCAGCAGCAATTGACGTTTCGCAAACGCAGGGTCGATCAATGCGAACGCCGCCGCATGAAACGCGAGGTCCCACGACGCGTACCACGGGTACTCCCACTTGTCCGGCATCGACACGATGTCCGCGTTGCACAGGTGCATCCAGTCCGCGTTGCGGCCACGTTTGCGCGCGGCGGGCGGCTCGGGCTGCAACGGGTCGCCTTCTATCCAGCGATGCACGTCGTACCGATAGTACTGCTTGGACCACAGCATGCCCGCTAGCGCCTGGCGCTGCACGAGGCGCGCGTCCGGGTCGTCCATGTCGCGTTGCAGTGCGCCGTAGAATTCGTCGGCTTCGGCGATTCGCTTTGCAAAGAGCGCGTCGGCGTCGAGCGGCACCTCGTCGGGACTCGCCTCGGGACGCCAGCGCATGTACACCACGGCGCGTCCATGCGGGCCAAGTTCAATCGCCGCATGCGCGCCCGCCTTCGTGCCGCGGTCGCGACGCACCGCTTGTTGATCGCCATGCACGAGGTAATCGTTAAAGCCGTCCTTGAAGGGTCCTTGCGCTTCCATGCCGTAGAGGCGCTGCACGTTCGTGTCGTTTTCGCAGAAGAGCCACGCAACGTGCGGTGCGTCGTTCGACCAGGCCGTCACGACAATCGGCGCATGTCCATGCTGGTGTCCGATCAATTGCGCGTTGCCGTCATGGTCGGTAGTTGCGACCAGCGACGGCTTGTCGGGGTTCTCTTTCCACGACCACGAATTGCGCGCCCAGATTTGCGGCAGCACATCGAGCGACGCGGACTCGTCCGCGCGATTCTCGATTGTCACGCGCATCACGATGTCGTCGGGCGCGTGCTTCGCATATTCGACCTGTACGTCGAAGTAGCGCAAATCGTCGAACACGCCAGTATCGAGAATTTCGTACTCCGGCATGTCGCCGCCGCGCCGCGCGTTTTCCTCGATCAGGTCCTGATACGGATAAGCGGCCTGCGGATACTTGTAGAGCATGCGCATGTACGAATGCGTGGGCGTGCCGTCGAGATAGAAGTACAACTCCTTCACGTCCTCGCCGTGATTGCCCTGCGCATTCGTGAGACCAAAGAGCCGCTCTTTGAGAATGGGGTCCTTGCGGTTCCATAGCGCAAGCGACACGCACCAGCTCAGCGTGTCGTCGCCGAAACCGGCAATGCCGTCTTCGCCCCAGCGGTACGCGCGGCTGCGCGCATGGTCGTGCGGAAAGTACTCCCAGGCGGTACCGTTCGCGCTGTAGTCCTCGCGCACCGTGCCCCACTGACGTTCGCTGAGGTACGGTCCCCAGCGCTGCCAGTGAGCACAATCCGCCGAATGCAGACGTGAACCCTCAGTGGTGGCGAACAGATTCGCAGCGCGCAGCGGTGGCATGACAGCTTCCTTGCGTCGGGCTTGGCGGTGGGACACACATCGTAGCGCGGTTTACGCGATGTTGCGATCCAACCGTGCAAGCAATTGCTCGACGCGCAGCAGTTCGCCAAGCGACCACGCCTGGAACGGCGTGCCGGCGGGCGCATGCGGTGCGTCGCCGTCTGCGATTTCGGAAATGTGATCGAGCCCGGCGTGATCGAGATGCATGTAAAGCGGATCGAGAAAACGGGTTCTGGCTTGCTGGCGGGCCTCTTCTGCATTGCCGCGCACACGCAGCCAGGCCTCGACGAACGGGCCGAGCAGCCACGGCCACACCGTTCCCTGATGATAGGCGCCGTCGCGTTCGTAGGGCGCGCCGCTATAGCGGCCGCGATAAGCGGGGTCCGTGGGCGCGAGGGTGCGCAAACCGAGCGGCGTCAGCAAATGCGTTTCTACCTGGTCCACCACTGCGCGCGCCGCCGCGCCTTCGAGCAAGGAGAACGGCAGGCCGCCGATCGCGAATATCTGATTCGGACGAATCGAGCGGTCCACTGCGCCGCTTACATGATCCACGTCTATGTTGTCGAAAAGCGCTTGCGTCGAAGGATCGACGAAACGCGCCTGAAACGCCTGCAAGGCGCGCTCCGCCGGTTTCTGCCATTGGGTGTTCCACGTTGCTGCAATGCGCAATGCGTTGATCCACAGTGCCTGCACTTCAACCGGCTTGCCGATGCGCGGCGTCACGACCCAGTCGCCGACCTTTGCATCCATCCACGTGAGCTGCATGCCGGGGACGCCCGCGCACAGCAAGCCGTCGTCCGCGGATGCCTTGATGTTATAGCGCGTGCCTTGCGTGTAGCCTGCGAGAATGGCGTCGCCGGCTGCCTGAAGGCGCGCCTTCGTTGCGGCGCCCGCATGGCCAGTTGCGAGGTAGTCGTGCACCGCAACGATGAACCACAGCGCTGCATCCACGGAGTTGTATTCGGGCGTGTCGCCATAGTCGGGAAAACGATTCGGCAGCATGCCGTCGGACAAGGTGCCGGACCATTCGAGCAAGATCGCTTCGGCGGCGTCCAGCCGGCCAATTGCGATGAGCAAGCCGCGCATTGCAATAAACGTGTCGCGACCCCAATCCGTGAACCACGGAAAACCCGCGAGTATCGTGCGGCCCTCGTTGCGCTGCACGACATAGGCATCGGCGGAACGTTGCAGGCGCGAGCCGAATGCGGTGCGGCGCTGCTGTTCGGTTTGCGCGAGCGTTGCAGCGCGGCTTGCGGCAGCAGTGTTCGCGGACGTCGTATCGGATGCGCTCAAAATCATCACGGCTTCGGCTCCGGCATTTGCCAGATCGAAGCTGAACACGCCAGGCGTCGCGAGGTCCTCGCTGAAGTCAAGGCCGCGCTCATACTCCCGAACGTAGCTGAAGTTGTGATACCAGTCGGGCGCGTGCACATAACTGCCGTTGGTCGCGGCATAAATGCACGGCACGTTGCCGTACGGTTGCCAACTCGCGCAACAGGTGTCGCTGCTGATGTGTGCGGTGAAGTTGAATGCCGCGTTCTCGTGATGCAGCGCGTGATAGTCGCGGCCTGACAGCAAGGGCCTGACTTTCAACGTAAGCGCGCCAGATTGCGATGCACTTGGCGACACCTCGGGCACAGGTTCCCGCCGCCAGCGCAATACCGTTTCGCATGTCGCCTTGCTCACGAATACTTCCGCCGTGATCAGCGTTTGCGCATTGAACTGAAAGCGCCAAGTTGGCCACGGCTCAGTGGTGAACTCGAGCAGGTTCGCCGTGACATCCGGGTACAGCACGTCGGGCTCATAGCGTTGCATGCTCAGTGGATAACGCTCGCCATCGGCTTCGAGCCACGCCTCCACACCATTGACAAGCACCATGCGGCCCGCCGGCGGACGCGTGGCCGCGAGCAGCAGGGCGTGATAGCGGCGCGTGCGCAACGTGCCCACGGTGCCCGACGCAAAGCCACCCAGGCCGTCTGCTTCCAGCCATTCGTCTTCGAGGCGCCTCATGTCGAAAGGTCGTTCGAAATGTGTCATGGCGTGAGCAATGGTGCGAAAGAAGGCGCTGATGTGTCCATTCTCCTACTTATCACTTTCCGGTTCCTTTCGAACAACTCACAAACGCGAGTCGTTTTTTCCACTCGCAAACGTTTCACAATTATTTCTTGAAAGGGTTGGAGACTGCATCCGCTTTCACGAAACAGGATGCAGACATGAGCAGAGAAAAACGTCTCGTCGTCGTCATGTTCGTTGCACTCGCAACCTTCACGCTAAGCGGCTGCGGCGCGGACGACTCTACATCCGCCAATGCCAATGCGTCTGCATCGCCATCGTCGGCCTCTTCGAATAACGGCGAAAGTCGCACAGCCTTCGACACGGCACGCTCACCCGCTTTGTCTGCCGCCGCGATGCCCGACGCAAGTGCGGCGCTCGCCGCCAACGCCGCTCTCGCTTCCGACACCATCGCGCAAAACATGCAAGCCAGCCTGGCTGCGGACAGCCAGCAAGTGGCGCCCGTCATGCGTTACGCACCCGGCGACAGCGCGAGCAGCAACTGACCGATTCCACCGGCGCGCGAGGCGCGCTATTCTTCCCCCCGCAGAAGGTGATATTCCATGACATCAAATAGCCGTCGCCGTTTCCTGCAGACCGTGGCTTCATCCGCGGGTGCTGCCGCCGCGCTTACCGCGCTGCCCGAGTCCATTCGCAATGCGTTGGCCGTTCCCGCATTCTCGCGCACCGGCACCATTCGCGACGTCGAACACATTGTCGTGTTCATGCAGGAAAACCGCTCGTTCGATCACTACTTCGGCCATATGCGCGGCGTGCGCGGCTACAACGACCGCTTCCCGATTCCGCTGCCAGGCGGCAAGCCGGTGTGGTATCAGCCGTCGAAGGCGGACCCGACCAGGCCCGTGCTGCCGTTTCACCTGGATACATCGACCACCAGCGCGCAATGCGTGGGCGACCTCGATCACAGCTGGTACAAGACGCACGCCGCGATAGACGGCGGTCGCTACGACCAGTGGCCGGCCAACAAGACCGACATGACGATGGGCTATCACCTGCGCAGCGACATTCCGTTCCACTATGCGCTCGCCGACGCATTCACGGTTTGCGACGCGTACTTCTGCTCGCTGCCGGGCCCGACGCACCCGAACCGCTCGTACCTCATGACGGGCACCGTGGACCCGACCGGCAAGTTCGGCGGCCCGCTGCTCGACAACAACGATTGGGTGGACGGCGACGGCCCGCCGAACTATCAGTTGCTTTCGTGGACGACCTACCCCGAGCGCCTGCAAGCGGCCGGCATTTCATGGCAGATCTACCAGCAAGGGCTGACGGGCGCCGATCCGCTGAACGGCAACTACGGCACTAACATCCTGCAGAACTTCACGAACTTCATCAATGCGCAGCCGGGCTCGCCGTTGTATGAACGCGCGCAAACGGTGCGCACCATCGACGACCTCAAGGCCGACGTACTCGCGAACCGCTTGCCGCAAGTGTCGTGGCTGTGCCCGCCCGCCGCATACTCGGAGCATCCGCAATACACGCCCGCTTACGGTGCCGAATACACGTCGCAGATTCTCGACGCGTTGACCGCCAACCCGGAGGTATGGAGCAAGACGGTGCTCTTCATCATGTATGACGAGAACGACGGCTTCTTCGACCACATCGTGCCGCCGCAGCCCGCCACCACGGCCGCGCAGGGCAAGTCCACGGTCAGCACGGAAGGCGAAATACACAACGTGGTGAACCCGGGGCGCGGCGGCAAATATACGGCCGACGGTCTGCCATACGGCCTCGGCCCGCGCGTGCCGATGACCATCGTCTCGCCGTGGAGCAAGGGCGGCTTCGTGTGCTCGCAGGTGTTCGATCATACGTCGGTGATCCGCTTCATCGAAACGCGCTTTGGCGTGGCGGAGCCCAACATCACCGCATGGCGCCGCGCCGTATGCGGCGATCTGACCACGGCGTTCGACTTCCGCACGCCTGATTCGCGAATCCCGCCCCTGCCGGACACGAGCAACTACAAGAGCATTGCCGACAACCAGTGCGCCACGCAGCCGAAGCCCACGGTTCCCGCGACGCCAGGCACGATCGATCCGCAGGAAAGCGGTATCCGTTTCGCACGCGCCTTGCCGTACGAACTGCATGTGAACGGCCACGCAAACGCGAAGCAGAACACCTTCGAGATTTCGTTCGGCAATACCGGCGCACAGGGCGCGCACTTCTATGTGTACTCGGCAAACCGCACGGATGGTCCGTGGCGTTACACCGTCGAAGCCGGCAAGTCGCTTGACGAGTCGTTCGACCTGACGCTGACCAACGGCGTCTATGCATTCGAAGTGTTCGGCCCAAATGGCTTCGTGCGCAAATTCGCGGGTAATACGCAAGCCGCGGCGCAAGCTGCAACGCAGCTCGCGCGAACCGCGGGCGGCCACCACCAGGACAAGCCGGCGCAGCCTGAAGTGAAGGTCCAATACGATGTCGCCAATGGCAACGTGTTCCTCAAGTTCAGCAACAAGGGCGGAAGCCTCGCGCGCCTGACGGTGACCGACAACGCGTATGGTGCCCGCGCGCGTCCGGTGATCGTGCCGGCCGGCGCGCATATCGAAGAAGCATGGGTGCTCGCGTCGAGCCACCACTGGTACGACTTGACCGTGACGAGCAACGACGACGACAGCTTCTCGCGCCGCATGGCGGGCCATGTGGAGAATGGCAGACCGAGCATCAGCGATCCGGCTGCTATTGCGCCGGTGCTGGTGGCGAACTGAGGCAGGAAATGTGAGGCTTCGGTCAGACGCGCGCGGTATCGGCGCGTCTGGCTGGAGCCTCGGTCGCGCGCAGCATTTTGATGCGGCGGGACTTCATGAGTGCGCCATTACGCCGCCATCACGCCGCCATTTACGCGCCCAGCAACACTCCGGTTCTAAAGGGCCGTGCGCCCGTCACACGGCCCAGCGGCGCGCCTGCCGTGACGAAGCGGATGGCGCGGCGCATGTAGAACACACCTTCTGTGTTGCTGGTCAGCGTGGTGGTTTCGTCCGTCAACGGATCGACGATATCGAACAGCGGCTGCCCGACGCTGATCTTGTCGCCAATCTTCGCGCGATGCACGAGAATGCCGCTCACGGGCGCGTAAAACTGTTCGCTGCCGGCAAGCGGCGTGGCGGCCGTCAGTAGCGGCGGCAATGGCTTCGCCTCAAGCACCACGGCCTTGCGCCACGCAAGGTAATCGACGATCGCGTCGGCGTCCTGCTGCGCCGCTTCGTATGAAACGTCGCGCTGGCCGCGGCATTCCACCGTCACCGCAACGGCGCCGTTCGGCACCGGCTTGTCGGCCGGCATCTCCTGCTGCAATCGCCACCAGAGCAGGCTGTGCGTTTCGTCGAACGCCTCGCCGCCGGAATTCGTTGCAAGCAGCGACGCCTGTGCGCCGAGATAACGCGCCAACGGTTCGAACTGCGGCCACGCCGCCTCGCTCGTGTAGAGATGCATTGCGGCTTCGAGTGAACAGTGCAGGTCGATCACCACGTCGGCGTCGAACGAAAGCTTGAGCAGCGACAACTGCAACGACTCGAATTCGCTCAACGGCTTGTGCGCGGCAAGTTCCGCCGCAATCAGCCGGCGAATGATCCGCACGTTTTCCGCCGGGTTCGGACCTAGCGCTTCGCGAGCCTGCGCGACCAGTTTCGGAAACTGGAAGAAATGGCGGTTAAAGTTCTTGCCGCTTGCCAGATCGAAGCGCCCCACAAACTGTCCGAGCACATATTGTGCGAGTCCGACCGGGTTTGCGACGGGCACGAGCACGACCTGTGCATTCAGCGCGCCTTGCCTTTCGAGTTCGAGCAAACGGCGCTTGAGCAGGAGCGTGGTCAGCATGGCGGGCGTTTCGTCGGCGTGCAGCGAGGCCTGGATATAGATCTTTTCTCCGCTGTGGGCCGCGCCGAAGTGAAACGACACGAGTTCGCGATGTGTTCCGATAGCCGGCGAAAGAAGCGGATGCGATTGCCTGTTCATGACAGAAGAGCGTGTGGTTGGAGAGCCCCAAGCGCGGGCATCAATTGCCGTATGGGTCGAAATTGCTTTTCGCCGCGACCAGGTGCACTGACGGCTGTGCGGAAGAAAGGTCCGCCTGCAGGACGTTATGTTCAACGGCGCGCTATGATCCCAACCGACAGACCGTCTGGGGCGGTTCATGGCAAAAATGCATGTCCGGCTGTTTGCCGGCTCGATGCGGAGGCGCTTGGAAAATCGCTAGTGCGCGCCGGCCTCGCTATCAGCCTCGGCCCTCACACTTGGGAGTTGGATCGAGGGCCGGCTTCCAGGTCAAATTGTTCGACGTATCTCTATGAATCCAAAACAGAGTGAAACTATTCCAATGACCTCGCGACAAGAACAAGCTGTGCAGAGCTTGAATGCGGCGCAGCTTCAGCAGATTGACGAAGCGATTATGCGCAACGTCATCAGCAACTGGCGAAAGGTTTCAAGGGTGGTAGGAACGGCCCTCGTTGAAAACAGCGAGCACATCAAAGACATACCCGATCTTTTTTACGCACAAAGGATAGGAATGCTTGCGGCCACTGGAAAGCTCGAAATTACGGGCGATGCACTGGACATCAGACACACCGAAGTTCGGTTGCCGACTAAAGCGTGAAAAGTCGCACATCAATTTTTCTTCGTCAAAGCGTAGCGTTTCGCGGCGTCGCGCCAGCGAGCCCTGTGCGCCCCAAACGCGCGATCGAGCAAACCGTCTGCCTGCTGCAACGCGCAGCCATTCCACTCACACCCGCCGCGCAGGAACTTGCGACGATACTCGCGTCGTACACGCGTACGGTGCAAGGGCGGTAAGACGACTGACGCGGTTGCGGCCTCGCCGTTGCGCGTAAGCTTGGTGCCACGGGAGCATCGGCCGGGCATTCTCTGGCTCGCGCGTTCGTCGCGGGCGCTGCCAGCAAGGCCGCCGCACTGCGACTACAATTGGAGCCCCCTGCCCGGCGCACACAACATTCACACAGCATTCAATGCGTTAATCAAAACGAAAGCGCGAGGCAATGTCGCAGACCATCAACAGGAGTTTTCCCACATGATGAATCGAGACAATCCCGTCTGGCTGATTACCGGCTGTTCAACCGGCTTTGGCCGCGAACTCGCAAAACTGGTGCTGGAGCGCGGCTGGCGCGCCGTGGTCACCGCGCGCGACGTATCCAAAGTGAAAGACATTGCCGAGCCGTACGGCGAGCGCGCGCTCGTCGCGCCGCTCGACGTGACGAACCGCGCGCAGATCGACAACGTCGTCGCACAGGCCAAGCAGCGCTTTGGCCGCATCGACGCGCTCGTCAATAACGCCGGCTACGGTTATCTCGCCGCAATCGAAGAAGGCGAAGATCGCGAAGTGCGAGCCATGTTCGAGACCAATGTGTTCGGTCTGGTCGACATCACGAAGGCCGTGTTGCCGATCATGCGCGAGCAACGTAGCGGCCTCATCGTGAATGTGTCGTCTATCGGCGGGCTCACCAGCTTTGCGGCAACCGGTTATTACCATGCGACGAAATACGCGGTGGAAGGCTTGTCCGAATCGCTTGCCACCGAAGTCGCGCCGCTCGGCATCGGCGTGCTGATAGTGGAGCCCGGCCCGTTCCGCACCAACTGGGCCGGCCCGTCGATCAAGCAATCGGCCACCGTCATCGACGACTATGCGGCCACGGCCGGCGAGCGGCGCAAGCAGACGGAGGCGCGCAGCGGCAAGCAGGCCGGTGATCCGGTGCGCGCGGCGCAAGCGATCATCGACGCCGCGCTCTCGGACAAGCCGCCTCTGCGTTTGCTGCTCGGCAAAACCGCGCTGGAACTTGCGCGCAAGAAGCTGGACTCCATGCGCGGCGACTTCGATGCGTGGGAAGCCACTACCGTAGGCGCCGATTACCCGGACGCCTAGAACTCCACCAGCGCAAAGTCTTCCTTGCCCACGTCGCACAGCGGGCAACGCCAGTCGGCGGGAACGTCGGCCCAGCGCGTGCCCGGCGCGATGCCCTCCTCCGGCAAGCCGGCGGCTTCGTCGTAGATCCAGCCGCAGATTACACAGACCCACTGCTTCAGGTCGGCGGCGGCCAAGGCATTGGCGGCATTGATGGCATTCGCGTTCGCGGCCGGCGGGTTCGGCGTGCCGCGCGGTTGCGAATCCGCGGTCTGGTCAAGGCTGACGACGAGCGGCGCCTCAGTCCTCGCGCCGTGGCTGGCGAGGCGCGCTTGCAACCGTTCCAGCAGGCGCTGCGCCTCGTCTTGCGTAAGATCGATCCAGTATGGGTCGCCAGCGCCGTCGTTGAGCCGTTCGGGTGAAAACTGGAGTTCCAGTGCTACGCCCTTCTTGTACATGACGGCGTTAGACGAACAGATTCAGCACGATGTCGGCGATCACACCGGCGGCGGCGATCAGACCCAGAAGTTGAAGCAGAGTAAGGGATTTGCGAGCCGAGGCGGGGAGTTGTTGCGTGGTCACGGGGCGGTCTTCAGAGATCAGAAAAAGCGCAATAGTACACGGGTCGCGCCGCGGCCCATGCCGATTGGCGCAAACCCGCTCGCATCAGTTAGCAAGGCGTTGCCGACTGAGCGCTATTATCGCCGCCTGCCCGTGCAGGATTATTCACAACGCGGAGATGCATTCATTCGCGGCAAGCCGGAAAGCGGCCCGCCGCGCGAGGCTCAGGTTTTAGCCACCGGATTGCCCTGACGCGAGTCCCAGAAACGGATCACTTCGGTATGCCCCGAGCCCGCGCCAACCACCTGGTCGGGCGCCCCGCTTTCGCGCAGCAGCGCGCGCAAGTCGTTGATAACCGGGAACACCTCATGATTCCAGTCTGCGCCCTGCGAATCGTGCGCGCGTTGCTCAGCCTCGACGATCTCGCGGTCTTCCTTGAAGATGCGCTCAGTGAACCACACCAGCAGCGGCCATGCGAGATTCAGTGCACCGGGAATGCCCGGCTTGCGAATCGACAACAGCCCGAACGTGCGGTTGGTGCGCTGCTCGCGGTCGAGCGGCACATACACGATCCACAGATCCATCACCAGTGTCTTTTCGGACGTGCGAATCTGCAGCGTCTGATACGGATACTCGGTGCGGATCGTCATCACGTCCTTGTCGTTGTCGCCGCCCGTCTTGCGGCTCTGGCCGAACACGATCGCCTCACCAATAGGCTGCTGGCCGGCCATGCGCGCAAACGTGTAGTCGACTTCGACCCAGCCTTCGCCGCGCCGCCGACCGAGCGAACGCGCGCGCATCTGGCCCATCTGCCGGCGATGCAGGAACTGATGGTTCATGTCCATCAGATTTTCGTGCATGAACGAGTAGTGGCAATTCACCGGACGCCCAAAGCGCCGCGTCTTGTACTTCTTGTCCGACACGGAGCCGAGCTTGGGCAGGGGACGCACCTCGGCCATCGCCGGATCGCCGGGAAACACGAAGATGAGCCCTTCCACTTCCCGGCACGGGTAGGAACGCACGCCATTCGGCAGACGCTCGCGCCCGAGGTACGGCACGTCGATGCATTTGCCCGAGCAGTCGTAAGTCCAGCCGTGGTAGCCGCAACGAATCGATTCGCCGTCGACCACGCCCTGGTGCAAGGGCACCTGCCGATGCGCGCAGCGGTCCTCGAGCGCGAACACCTTGCCGGACTCGGTACGCGCGAGCACGATCGGATCGCCCGCGAACGTGACCCCATGCGTCTTGCCGCGCTTCACTTCATGCGACCACGCGAGCGGATACCAGTAATCCGGATGGATGCCGACGCGGCGCAAGTCGCGCACTGGCGCGTCGTTGGCAGCCGGCCCCTGCGCGGGAGCGGCTTTCGGCGATGCCGCATGCGTTGGCGACGCCTCGACGGTGTTTTGTTCGAGCGGGGGAACAGCATGCATAGTGTGGAGCCTCCGTGCACGTGCGGATAGAGTAGGCGGCCGCCTGTCGCGGCCGTTATCGTCGTCAGTCTACTCGAAGCGGGCACGGCATGGGTCCGGCGGGGTCATAACGCCGCGCCGCGGGACCTGAAAAGCGAGCCTTGCTGGGGTCGCTCTTTAGGCGTCCTCGCGCGACACCAGGCCTGTGCGGCGCTGCACGCCCCACGCGCGGCCGCCGCGCAGAAACTGCAGCCAGCCGAGCGCCGCGCCCGCGTGCCGCAGCAACTGGAACGTGAACGGCTCGGCCACCGCCGCGAGCATTGCCATCCCCATGCCGGCGCCGCTGCGCGCGCCGGTCCAGCGTCGGTAGAGATGGATGCTCCAAAGATAGAAGGCCAGATCGATCGCCGTTTTGACGCCGATCACACTGAAGATGGAAATCACAAGCGCGCCGTGGCCGCCGAACAGGAATGCGAGCAGCAAGGCGAACGCGGTCAGGCCGTAGATCGGCTGCATCGTGTCGAGCGCCTTCACCGGCAGCATCAGCATGCCGAGCGTGCCGTAACGCGGGTTGCCGGTCATGTCGCGATTCCAGTACTGCGTCTGCAGGAAGCCCGCGAACCAGCGGCGGCGCTGGCGCAGAAAACCCGCGAGGTTGTCGGGCGCGTCCGTCTGCGCATGCGCGCCGCCGATCACGCGCACGTCCCAGCCCAGGCCGTGGTCGACGGAATAGCGGCGCAGCCGGTGAATCAGTTCGTAGTCTTCCACCAAGCACTGTGGATCGAAACCGCCGACGTCGACGAGCGCGTCGCGCCTGAACGACGCGAAGGCGCCTGACACGAGTAGCAGACTGTCGGCGCGCATCCACGCAAAACGCGCGATGAAGTTGCGCATGTATTCGTAGGTCTGGAACCATTGCAGCACGCGGCCCGACGCCGACTTGCCGCACACCGGAACCAGAATGCCGGCAGCCGCGACGAGCTTCGGGTCGCTCGCGAAAGCGGCGCGCATGGCGTAGGTGGCGTCGTCGTCGAGAAGCGTGTCGGCGTCGACCGTCATCACGGTTTCGGTGGTCATGAGCGTGATCGCCGCGTTCAGCGCGCGCGCCTTGCCGCCGTGCGGCATGCGCAGCCAGAACAGATTCGGGTAAAGCGCGCTCGGCGCGCTGAGTTTGCCCTCGGCGGGCGCAACGAGGCCGAAGCGGTCAGTGAGCAGCGTGTGAGTCTGATCGGTGGAGCCGTCGTCGGCAATTACGATTTGCGCGGGACCGTGCACCTGCCGAAGCAACGCCGCGATGGTGACGGGCAGCACGGCCGCTTCGTTGTGCGAGGCCACGATCACGCCCATGTCAGGCAAACTGCGCTGATCGTTGTCAGGCTCGAGGGGCGGCGCACGGCGCATCAAGGGCAAGGCTTTCCACGTGACGAACGCAAGCAGCAACGTGTCGTAAAGCACGTAGACGATGCCGGTGGACCACGCCACCACGCCGTGCAGAAAGAACGCACGGGCGAACAGCAGTAACCACGCGGCGACCACGGCGGCATGAATCAGCGTGCTCGAAAACGTCGTGCCGCGCGGCACGAGACGAGGCGATGCAAGCGCGAACGCCTGTTCCAGGGTGTTTTTCAAAGTCGGGAAGGATGGGTGTGGTTGCGGTTTCGGAACATGAGCCACGCAGCGCTCAGGGCAGCATGCGTTTCAGCACCGATTTGCGGTCGATCCACTCGTGCTTCAGCGCACCGCCGACATGCATGGCAAGCAACGCGTACAGTGCATAGCCGAGCCACGTATGCAATGCGCCGAAGCGGTCATGCAGCGTTTCCTTGAGTGCCGGCGCCATGTTCATGATGTAGCCGATGCGCGGCCACTCGAACAGGTCGAACAGACGCATGGGATGTGTAGCCGCATCTTTCCACGCGGAATCGTGCAGCCAACCGGAGAGCGGTAGCGCGATCATCAACAGATAGAGCAGAAAATGCGCCGCATGGGCGGCAATCTTTTCCCACGACGGAAATTCGCGCGGCAGCGGCGGTGGCTTGTGCGATACGCGCCATAAGACCCGCATCAGCGCAAGGCCGAGCACCGTGATGCCGATGGACTTGTGTGTATCGACCGCTAGCCGCACCCAGTCGTCGGGCAGCGACTCCGCGCCGAGGCCCAGCACGACGTTGCCCACAATGAGCAGAGCGATCAGCCAATGCAGCGTGATCGCCGTGCGTGTGTAGCGCGATGGCGCGGTTGCTTCGGTTTCTCCGGTCAGGCGTTGAGCGTGCGTGTTCATAGGTCGTGCGATCGGCGAGCAGATCGTCAGCAAATTTTCAGTTAAACGTCGGGAAAATGTCGGCCAAACCGCAGCGACAGATTCGAGGGGCGGCTTGCAGTGGCGTGCCGTTCATTGACAGAACCGCGCAGTGTGCCGTTTTATTCCATCTCGCGCTGAATGATCTGTTTCGGTTCGTTTCATCTCGCCGGTCTGCGAGCGCGCCCAAGGGTCGCGCTATTCGCGACGCAAGAAAAAAATCTCTGTGGCGTGCAACGCGCGATAGACCGATTCAATTGGCATGGCAGCGTATCGCATCCTCTAATAAAAAGCCCTGTGTTTGCCGCACTCGCCTGGCCCACGCCGCTTAACTGGAGAGATCCGATGTCGCAACCCGAGCCAAATGTAGACGAAGTGGTGAGAAGCATTGCAGAGGAAACCGATACGCCGACCGAAACCGTCTCGAAGATGTATGCGGACACGTTGGCCGATTATCGCCATCAGGCCCGCGTACAGGATTACGTGCCGCTATTCGCGGCGAAGAAGGTGCGCAACAAGCTTCGCGATGGGTCGCATCGCGAGCACTGATACGGCCGCTGCCCCGGCGCAATGGCCGTCGTAGCGCGCAGCCGATTGCTTTGGCGATCTGTCATTCGTCGGCTGAATGAATGAATGCGCGCGCGATTGCATGGAGCCCACCGCTTATTTTTTCCCGCTGCTAGACTGGACCCCGTTCAACCGACCGGGGGATTGGCATGCGTGTGGCAATCGTTGGCGCGGGAATCGCTGGACTCAGCACGGCGTGGGCGCTCACCAAACTGGGGCATGACGTCACGCTGATCGAGCAGGGGGCCATTCCGCACCCGCTCACCGCGTCGGCTGACCGGCATCGGATGATTCACCGCGCGTACGGCCATGCAGACGGTTACGCGCAAGCCATTGGCGAAGCCTTCGATAGTTGGGACATGCTGTGGGATGACCTCGGCGTGTCGCACTATGCGAATTGCGGTGTACTCGGGATCTCACAGTTTGCCGGCGACGGCGCCGAGCAGTTTCGCATGGGGCTCGAGCGCCTCGGCACTGACTACGAACGGCTCGATTCGCGAGAAGCAGCAACGCGCTATCCGTTTCTCGATGCCTCCACGTTTCGTTATGCGTACCTCGATCACGAGGGGGGCGCGCTTTTTAGCCAGCGCATCGCGCACGATCTGAAAGCATGGCTGCGCATGCGCGGCGTCGAGATTCGCATGCACGCACAGGCCGTTGCAATCGATCCGCATGCGGCGAGCGTACGCATTGCAGATGGCAGCACGGTGCGCGCGGACAGGCTCGTGGTGACAGCCGGTGCGGGGACTCTGCAACTCTTTCCCGCGCTCAATGGGAACCTCACGATCTATCGCAACGCCGTCGCTTACCTCACGCCGCCCGCGGATCTGGAAAGCGCGTGGTCGAATGCGCCCGCGATCGTGGATATCGGCGGCTCGAGTGGCGGTTATGTGCTGCCGCCCATCGACGGTGTCGATCTGAAGTTCGGTGCCGGCACGCTCAAGCGAGCAGTGCCGGATGCGCAAACCGATTGTGACGTCATGCCCGGCGAAGGCCAGCGTTTGCGACAGCTCTTTGCGCCGCCGTTTAGCCGCATCGACGAATACACGGTGACCGAGGTGACAGCCTGCGTGTCCACCTTCACGGCCGATCAGCGGATTTTTTCCAGACGCGTTGGCAAGACGTTAGTCGTGTCGGCGTGTTCGGGCCACTGCTACACATTTGGCGCCGCGGTCGGCCAGCGGGTTGCACACGCGCTCGAAACCGGGGACGACACCGCGCTCGTGCAATGGCTGCGCGCGGAAACAGTGTAAGCCCGCGTTGCGCGACGGGAACGCCGGGCAACACGGGCAGCTTGGGCTGCAGTTAGCAGACAGGTGCCCGGATTGCCGCGTCACTGCTGTGCATGCCTGGCGGCGTCTTCGATTACGGCGGCGACTTCCTTCGGACGCGATTCATATACCGCGTGGCTTGCGCCTGCCAATTCCGTGGTGTGGCTGTGCGCACGCTGATAATAGAAGCGTTCGAGGTCCGGGTTGATGATCTTGTCGCTCGCGGCCACGATGCCCCAGCTTGGTTTGCTAGTCCACGCGGCGACTTTGATCGGCGTTGAAAAGACCTTGGCCGCCGTGAAAACCTGCGAATGCGATTCGAATTGCGCCTGTTTCGAGGGCAGATCCGCAGCGAAGTCCTTCGGGAAGTCAGCCGGGTTCAGATACGTGTAACCGTCGTCCAGCTTCTTGATGGCGCCCGTCTGCATCGACGTATAGCTCGGCATCTGCTTGCCGAGATCGCTTTCATCTTCACCGACGGCAGGTGCGTGCGCCGCGACGTACACCAGGCCCGCCACCTTAGGATCGGCGCCGGCCTCGGTAATCACCGAGCCGCCGTAACTATGCGCGACCAGAATGGTGGGGCCGTCCTGCATGTCGATCACGCGCTTCGTGGCGGCCACGTCTTCCTCGAGCGAGGTGAGCGGCTCCTGCACTATCGAGACGTGGTAGCCGTCCTTCGTGAGGATGTCATAGACCGGCTGCCACCCCGAGCCGTCCACCCACGCACCGTGGACCAGAACGATATTTTTGGCCGGTGCCTTGGATGGCTGTGCATCCTGCGCCAGCGCATTGACGGAAGCGAACATGCATGCGGACAGCGAAAGCGCCGCCGCAGCGAGCGAGGAGATTCTCATGATGTACTCCGTTGATGATGATTGAGTAGCGAGGTCGAACAGTGCGCGCGAGGCCACGGCGAACTGTCCGGCTTGCGTCGCTTAACTACCGGCGTAGGGGTTGCAGAAGCTGACGGGGCCCACACAGGCCGGCTGCATCGCGGTTCGAGCTGCAGCACCGGATGCCGAGCTGCCGCCCTGCGCGACGCCGCCCATTGCCTGCGCGGCGAGCGTTCCATTCGCCCCGGCAGCGAGTTTTGCTTCGGCAGCCTGAATATCCGCGGGGTAGTTCACGTCGTCCCCGCTGGTGGGCCGATAGCCGGCGCGCTCAACGCGCACGAGGTCGGCGCGGACTTGGGCGCGCGTCAGGGGCGCAAGCGACGAGGGTGAGGCCCATCAGGATCTTCGACATGGTTCATACTCCTTCAATAAGTGTGTTGGCTGTGCGGCACGTGCCGCGAATCTCGTTGCAAAAAGGACCGCCTGATCGATGTTCGATTCTCGTCGATTCAGTCGGATTCCTAACTATTGGACGATTCATTACGGTGAATCAGTGCGGCTTCCTCTGGAGCTTGGTTCCTTGAGCAGTCGCAGATCAACGCTTTTGAATCAGGCTACGTAGGGGCAAACACAAGGCTTTGGCGTTTATTCCAGGTTTTTTTGCTGTCGGCAGATTGCGGTGCTTTTTCATTTCGTCCGATACTGTCTTCGCCCTTCACAGAGGTGGCCCGATTGCGTGTTCGTCAACTGACTGAGTCCGATGCGTCGTCCTTTCAAACATTGCGCCTTGCAGGGCTGAAGGAGACGCCCACATCGTTTGCATCGAGCTATGAGGAAGAAGTGCATCGCTCGCCTGAGGACATAGCGAACCACTTGGCCGCAAGAGACGATCGCCGAGTTCTCGGTGCGTTCGAAGGCGCGCGGCTGATCGGTATGGTGGGAGTTGGCCGAGAAAGCCTGACAAAGCTGCGCCATAAGGCGTTCCTATGGGGCGTGTATGTCTCGGCGGAGAAAAGAGGCGCTGGCGTAGGCAGGATTCTGCTTGGCGAGGCGATCGGCTTTGCCCAGTCGATGCCGGGCATTACGCAGGTGAATCTAAGCGTCAACGCATGCAATCATGCGGCTATCCGGCTCTACGCGTCGTTCGGCTTTGAACAGTTTGCCCTGGAGCCCGCCTCGATGATCGTCGACGGCCAGCCATACGACGAAGTACATATGTCGTTGCGCTTGGGGCTGCGCTGAAAACGCCAAGGGCGCGGTCACGCCCCGGGATCACCTGGCGATTCGGCGCGACACGGGCTGGTCATGCGCCCCGGACACTGTCGGCGCTCAAGCTGCGGCACGTCGTCAAACGCAAACCGCGAAGGCGTGCATCAAGACATGCACGCCCTCGCAGACACGCGTGACCGGTTAGGTGAGGTCACGCGCCATCTCTTCACCCGCTTAGCGGTCCAGCTGCTGGATGCCGGCGAGTCGCCACGCATTGCCGGTGTGTGCGCTGCGGACAATGTTCCAGACCTCCTGGAACGGCTGGGCGGTCGGCGCATCGTCTTCGCGCATCTGACCGTAGAAGCGCACGCTGACGAACGCTTCGTCCGCTGTGCTTTCCACGCCGAGGACTTCCGCCTCGAGTTGCGGCACTTCCGTACGATTCAGCTGGCTACCGCGGCCTTCCAGGTCGCGCTTGAGCTGCGCGAACATCTCCGGCGTGGTCAACTCGAACAGGTCGCCTTGCTCGTTGCGATCCCATGCGCCTTGAAGACGCATGAACATGCTTTTTGCCGAAGCCACCAGTTCTGCCTGATCGAGCCCGAGCGGCTGCACCGGCGCGTTGAACACGCCCGCTGCTCCGGCCTGATTCGCGGCTGTGCGCTGGCTGCCGAAGAAGCTCGTGTCGGGCCGAGCCTGGCCGTTCTGATTCGCGAACGGCATCCCATTGCTCTGCGACCGGCTCGCGGCACCATGCCCATACGCCAGGTCCGGACGACGCCGATTGGCGATGAAGCGGAACAGCATCACGCCGGCAACCACCACGAGGCCGATGAGCAGCATGTTCGACAGCATTTGCGCAAGCCCCGCGCCGAGGCCGAGCGACGACAGCAGCGCGGCAATGCCCAGACCGGCGGCGAGACCGGCTAACGGGCCGAGCCAACGGTTGCGGGCGGGCGTTGCCGCCGGCGCCTGAGCGGCCTGCTGGGTGGGCTGCGCCTGCTGGCTGCGTTGCGCGGGCGCGGACGGCGACGCCATCTGCGACTGTCGCCCGATACTTTGGCTGCCGCCCACGCGCTTGGCTTCGGCGTCATTGGCCGCGAGTGCGCCGAGGGCGAGCACAGCCGCGAGACCAAGCGCCGCGGTACCGCGCGTCACCTTGCTGGCGACACGCCGGAACTGATTGATGGCTTGCGTATGCATATAAAACCTCTCGTGATAAATCGGGCGTCCGCATCGCACGTCATACTTCGCGCGCGACGACCTTACGGACGGTAATTTTTTTCGGTCATCCGTCTTGCCGCTGGTCTGGGGGCAATCTGCAATACGTGACCTGTGAAGCCTTAATCTAGCGGAAGGCAAGCTTAAGAAAAATTCGTATTTTTGTTGCTGATCGTTCGTATAAATCGTAACGTCGACCGGTCGACGGAGAATCACGTGAATTTCAAGCATCTGTATTACTTCTGGGTAGCGGCGCATGCGGGCGGAATCGTCCGGGCCGGTGAGCAATTGCACGTCACGCCGCAAACGCTCAGCGGGCAGATCAAACTGCTCGAGGAAGCGCTAGACAAAAAGCTGTTCAAGAAAAGCGGCCGCACACTCGAGCTCACCGATGCAGGGCGGCTCGCGCTCGACTATGCGGATGAGATCTTTTCACTAGGCTCCGAGCTGGAAAGCGCGGTGCGCCGGGAGAAGGAGGTGGGCACGCAATCGCGGTTTCGCGTCGGCATTGCCGACTCGGTGCCGAAGGCGATTGCCTACCGGCTGCTCGAACCAGCGCTGAGCGCACCCGCGTCGCTTCGCGTGATCTGTCACGAGGGCAAGCTGCACGCGCTGCTCGCGCAGCTTGCCGTGCACCGCCTGGATTTGATCATCGCGGACGCGCCCATCCCGGCCGACGTCAACATCAAGGCGTTCAACCACCGGCTGGGCCGTTCGACGCTAAGTTGCTTCGGCGCGCAGTCGCTGCTGCAGGGCGTTCACAAGCGCTTTCCGCTGTCGCTGGGTCAATTGCCGCTGCTGCTGCCCGGCACCGAGTCGGCGGTGCGGCGCAAATTGGACCACTGGCTTGCATCACGGGCGATTTCACCGCGCATCGTCGGCGAGTTCGACGACAGTGCGATGGCGCTCGCGTTCGGCCGTGAGGGCCGCGGTCTGCTGTTCGCGCCGACGGTGCTGGAGAATCAGCTACAGGCGGAACATAAACTGACGACGGTCGGCCAGATTGGCACCATCGTCGAAGAATTCTTCGCGATTTCGATTGAACGCCGCATCAGTCATCCGGCTGTCGCCACGATCATCGACGCCGCACGCAGCGAGCTGTTCAACGCGTAGGCGGAGGGGTGGTGCTCGTGCTCGTGGCCGGGATTGTGGTCCCGTCGTGGGTTACGTGGTGGTTGTGGTTTGGGTCCAGCCTGGGCGTCAGCAAGTTGGTGACCGGATATGGCTGATCGGACGAGACTCAGTCAGATTGCTGGCCCATTCCCTGTCACCTTGATGCGGAGTTTTGGCCGCGCGCGCAGCGTTGGGCTGGCTGGGTTATGCTCCAGTCCGGTCACCACAGTGGATACACGTCGATTGTCCCCGCCGCGCGCGCTCGCGAACCGAGCGTGCAGGGTCGATAGATGCGGCCGTGGCACTGCCATCGGTCCACAATGAGCGGATCCTGCCTCAGAAACTGGAATTGAAGCTGCCCACGGGAACGCTTTGATGCCCGTGAGCGCTTGGGCAGGACGGCGGTTGCAGGAAGGCCCAGGCAACCGGCGCCGCCTACTCGGCAGCACGGGGTAGCGCTCGCCGCTCGGATTCCACGACGGGCAGACGGAAATCTGGCCGTGCTCTCGCGGATTGGTACCGCCGGGCGTGTTGCGGTGTTGAAAGACGACCCGCCGCCCGTCCCTCGAAAACGCGGGACTCACCGCACAACGGAGGTTAAATCGCATTTCGATCGAAACCGTGGATCGGTCCATCGAAGCGGGTCCGCTCCAGGCGTCGCGCCTACCGGCGAACCCGCGCTGGACGACCCAGTCTATCTGACGCAACTTCGTCGCGATCTCGTTCGTTTCGCCCGCTTGCAATTGCGCGATGCCGCGGCAGCGGAGGACGCCGTGCAGGAAGCGCTGGCCGCCGCCTGGACGCAAGCGCACCGCTTTGCCGGACAGTCCGAACACAAGACGTGGGTATTCGGAATTCTTCGGCACAAACTGGTGGATACGTTGCGCATGCGACAACGGACGGTCAACCTCTCGGCGCTGGAGTCGGAACTGGCAGACGAGGCGTTGCTCGATCGCGAGCTTTTCAAGGACAACGGCCACTGGACCCCACAGACCAAACCGCGGCCGTGGCCAACGCCTGAAACGGCACTGCGTCAACAGCAATTCTGGGCGTTGTTCGAGATGTGTCTGGAACATCTGCCGGAGCATATCGGCCGCGTTTTTATGATGCGCGAGTTTCTCGATCTCGACACAGACGCGATCTGCTCTGAATTGCAGATGACCGCCAATCATTGCAGCGTGCTGATGTATCGCGCCCGGCTGCGCTTGCGCACGTGCCTGAGCGAGAAGGGTTTATCCAGCGAGGATGCCAATGGGGAAGTGTAAGCACATTACCCGCCTGCTGTCCGACGCGCTCGACCGCTCCCTAACGACCGGCGAATGGGTTGCGATCCGGTTGCATTTGCCCACATGCAGCGGCTGCCGCAACTATCGCAAACAGATCCGCCTGCTTCGTGACGCCGCCCAAACCATGAGCGGTATTTCGACGCCCGACAAGGCAAGCAGCGACGATTGAGGTGGCGTTGGGGCCGCCGCGCGAGCAGGACGGATTGCGTTAGCGTTCGTCAGGCGGCGTGTTCCGGTATAGCTCGAAGAAGCTGGCGTGGGAGGCTTCGTCGATTGCGGTCGGGTGTCGCTCGCTTCGGGCGGGGTGTTTGGCCAGTTGCGCACGAGTACGTATCGGCCGATGCTGAAAATTGCCGCCGCAGTTCGGGCAGACGTTGCGCAAAGTAGTCAGTGCGCAGACTTCGCAGAATGTGCACTCGTACGTGCAGATCATTGCGTCGGTGGCGTTTGGCGGCAGGGACTTGCCGCATCCCTCACAGGACGGTCTCAGTTCAAGCATTCGCACTCCACGTTTGGATTTGGCCTGGGCCGCACTCTACGGTGAACAGTTCCCGCCGAGCGAATACCGAGTGTGAGCCGCGCGCAAAGTCGGGAAGCGACACCGGTGTATCAATTACTGCCATTTGATTCTTGCTTGATATTTCGACGTCGCCGCGCGGCGTATCAGACGAACAACGTTGCGACGTTTTCCGGCGGGCGGCCGATCACGGCCCGGTCGTTCCTGACGACAATCGGCCGTTGCAGAAGTATGGGGTGTGCGGCCAATGCTTCGTATAACTGAGCGTCAGACAGCGTCGGGTCGGAGAGGCCCAGTTCCTTGTAGACCGGCTCAGACTCGCGGATCATTTCGCGGACCGGGCGGCCCAATTGCCGGCTGAGGTCCTTCAATTGCGCGGTCGAGAGCGGTTGTTTCAGGTATTCAATGATCTGCGTGGGTTCTTCGTCGCGGTTGTATTGGCTGGTAATAAGTTCGCAGGCTGAGCGCGACTTGGAGCAGCGCGGGTTATGGTAGATCGTGATCATCGTCGATTTAGTGATGGTGGGCTAGAAGGCGTTGATTCGGATTAGGTGACTGAAGGTGGTGGGTGACCAGTGGTGGGATTTTAGCCTGTCGGCTGTGGTGCTAAGTGCGATGCTTGGCCAAGTGGTACGCTGTGGGTTCACGTGGCCGGTTGATATCGGCTGCAGGCGGTGGATGGATTGTCATCGCTACACTCGGTGCGGTCTTCGCGACGAACCTTTTGCTCGGTTGCTTAGATACTCGCTGATCGGCGACCTAGGCGGTTCTATGCAAGGGACGCAGACGATGTGCTTCCTCGTGGCGGGCGCATGGGAGAGACCGGACCGATTTGCCGCCGATGCCGCAGCACTGCTGAGCAACCGGCTGTGAACCTTCACAACGCGCGTATATCGGCGGCCAAGGACAGCCGACGAGTGGTTTATGCGCATAAACCGCCCTTGCACGAACACACAGAGACCTCGAACTGGTCAACGTCGAAAATCCGAAGGACGTACCGAACCGCGGAGGATTTCGCGCGTCGGGTGTTAAACGGTCAGTAGGGCAGACCTAGTCCGTTCACTCTTGAGGCAGTAACAACCCGAGTTGCAGCCACGGGGGCCTCCCGGCTGCCAGCCCGCCTTGCCCCGCACAGCGCGCGTGGACTTTATGCGCATAAACCGCCCGAGTGCTAGCCAACGATCGCTCGTGGGCAGGGACCGCCAAAGTGCGATGCAGGTACGCGCGCAATACAGCCGCCCACTTTCGGTGGCGAATCGATTTGCCGCGTAGCCCAAGACCGCAGCGCTCTTTTCGGCGAGGCATTCGCGGAGCGTTCCGCCCGTATCTCGCCATAGTGCAGTCCGCGCCCTAGTGACCTTCGATATGTGTCGCCGAACACGACGGCAGGCGGGGTGGCGCATCGCGGCTCACGGATCGAGCAACGTGAGCAAGACGTCACAACGTTCCCACATCCAAGTACCACCACGCCCCGCCTGACCGCCTGACCGCCTGACCGCCTGACCGCCTGACCGCCTGCCACATCACCACCTCACCACTACAACGCCTTACCGCTTCTCTCTCAACGGCCCGTCGCTTTATGCGCATAAACCTGGCCGATCGGCTATCTCCATCTCCTTTTTACAGAAACCATTGAAATAAGAAATCATCCAGGTAAAATCCATCTGCGTCTAAAAAGGAGGTGAACATTGGCAGCGGAAATCATCGCGGTAACTCAACAGAAAGGCGGCGTCGGTAAGAGTACGATCGCGATGCATCTCGGGGCGGCCTTTCATGAGAAGGGCAAACGGGTCCTCGTCGTCGACGCAGACGGTCAGAACACACTGATCCACTGGGCCAGCGCATCAGCCGATGGCCACACCGGCATCCCATTTCCCGTTGTCAATCTCTCCGAGGCAGGCAGTCAGATTCACCGTGAGATCAAGAAGTTCGTTTCAGATTACGACATCATCGTCGTAGACTGTCCGCCATCCATCACCGAAAAAGTGTCCGGCGTGGTGCTGCTGGCGGCGAGCGTGGCGGTGATACCCACGTCGTCGTCGCCCGCCGATTACTGGTCCAGCATTGGCCTCGTCAAATTGGTCCAGCAGGCGCAAGTAATGAATGAAGACCTGCGCGCCGTGTTCCTCCTCAACAAGACGGAAGAGAAGCGCATGCTCACGCGCGAGCTGAAGCGGGCGCTGGAGGAGCTTGGATTCCCTCTTCTCAAGACCCAGATTCCCACGCGTGAAGCCTACAAGCAGGCCATGGCGTTGGGTCAAACAGTGCTACAGATGAGCGATCGCGGCGCCAAGCTCGCCGCCATCGAAGTCAGGGCGTGTGCGAACGAGATCGCCGCCTTGCTCCCTTGAGTTTATGCGCATAAAGGACCCTGAATGAAACCCTCCCAATTCGCCAAAGGCTTTCAAGCACGTCCTGATACGACCAGCAGCGAGAAGCGGACGGCGCTGGACCGTCTGAACGCCATTGACGGTCTCGTTAAGAACAACGCCACTTCGTCGCAGGACGGACCGGTGCGCACGCTGGCGTCCGTTATGCCGCAGCCGTTGTCGGTCGGCAATACAGCGGATACCGAAAACGAGTCGGCCGCCTACCGTGCGTGGAGAACCGAACACGGTTACCGCGCGGGCCAAGTCATCGAGCTGCCTTTGAAGGCGATCAAGCCGAGCCCGTTCAATCCGCGGCATTTCTATCTCAAGTCGTCGATTGCCGAACTGGCCGTCAATCTCGCGAAGCAAGGGCAGCAGCAAGCGATCCACGTCATTCCTGACTACGACAACGCCGGCACCTACTTCGTCAGCGACGGCGGCCGTCGCGTGCGCGCCCTGAAGGAAGCCAACCAGGAAGCCGTGAAGGCGATCGTTATCGATCTGCCGATCGGCATGGAGAGCTACAAGCTCGGGTATGACCTCAACGTTCAGCGCGATTCACAGACCGTATTCGACAACGCCGTCGTGTGGAAACGCTTTCTCGAGGATCGTCATTTCCAGAGTCAGAAGGAACTAGCCGAGCATCTCGGACTGGACGAGTCCACGGTGGCGGTCGCTTTGTCGATCGCCAAGCTGCCGGAGGCCGTCATGCAGGAGATGGTTGCCCGGCCTGACCGCTTCGGATCCAACATGGCCTATCAGGTGGGCCGATACCACGCCGCCCGCGGAGCCGACGCAACCTTGCGCCTCATCCACAAAATCGTCTCCGACGACCTCAGCACGCGGCAGGTCGCCGACATCGTGAAGGGGAGAGCCACCGCGCAGGAGAGCACCAAGTCTTCGGGCCGCCAGCGCTATGCACAGCGGCTTGAAATCAAACTGGACGGCGTATCGGTAGGGGATCTGAAGTCGTATGGGGATGACCGGCTCGAGCTGCGCCTGAAGGGCCTGACGCGAGAAAAACGTGACGACATCCTTCGTCAGATCGAAAAGATGTTGAAGTAGCAGATGCAAACCTATCGTGGCGGCGCATGGGCTCAACCTGCTGCTGCCCGCCACCAACCCGAACCAACCGCCAGCCCCACAATCACGCTGCGCGCGATTGGCTCAAGGTAAAGGCGAGTAGATCGCCGTCGGTCGGCTCGCCCCACGTCTTGCGAGCGAGCCAGTCGAAAAATGCCGTCTCGACGATCTTCGAGTCCAGCCCCCGCCGGCGCCAGTCGTCGCGCATGTGAGCGCCGAGTCCGGGCAACTCCTCTTCCTCAAACGACTGCCGCGCGATCTCACGCTCCGACTCACCTTGTTCGTCGTACAGCTCGCGAGCCTCCCGGCGGCGATACGCTGAGTATTCGCCCAACAGACGCGCCTTCAGGTCGTCGGCCGGCGCCGCCACCGCGGCTTTCGCGCCGCCCGCAGACGCCACCGTTTCGACCGGCGGGGCATAGCCCTTCTTGAGCGCGTCCTTGAAGAGCGCAGGCGCACTTCGGACCGGCGGCAGCGACGTGCTGCGCATGCGTTGTTCTGTCATCTGCAACGCGGCACGTATCCGGTTTTCCTCGCTATCCGCATACAGCGTTTGTGCTTCTTTCAGCGGGATGCCGATCTTGACCATCCGGTCTACCAGCGTGCTGTCAAACACGTTTGGATGCTCGTCGAGAGCCAGCATTGGCTGCTTGCGTTCGGTCACGCGAAACTGGATTTCAGCGACACGCCTGCCTTCGCGATGCTCGATCAATTCGACGAAAATGTTCGTCACCGCATTGACTTCGGCGATGGCCGGCCGCAAGTAGTCGCGCTTGAAGTACTTGTACTCGCGTTTCGCTTCGTCGCCGGCCTCGGTGTCGGGTGTGCCCGACAGGATAGGGCGCCACCATTCCCACGATTCGCGCATCGTCAAATGGCTGGGATTGGTGAGGTAGCGCACGCAGATCTCGTACAGCGCAAGGCCCGCGCTGCTGCGCAACTGACTTTGGAATTGCAGGCTCAAACGCGCATACTGGACCGGGTCCAGCAGCTTTTTCTTGATCTTCGGCGCAAACGAGAACTCAACCCAAACGCGGCGAGTAGTCGGATCTTCGAGAATTTCCGCGTCTGCGATCAGCGTCGAGATACCCCATTTGCGGCCAGGCTTCTGGCTGGACGTTCCGGTGCTCCATTCCACCTGAACCGAAACCATGCGGCGCAGGTGTTCTTTCACGAGCGCCGTGTCGTTGGAGTCGAACGCGGAATTGGCGACGATGTCCGAGAGCAGCGCGCGATAGGTGTCGCCCGACTCGTCCGCCTGCTGCGCGACAGCGAGCAACACGTTGAAGAGCTTGCGCGTTAGCAACGTAATTTTGCCGCTCTTGGGCTGAATGGCGATCGCCTCGACGGCCTTGCGCAACTCCGCCGAGCTGGGGCTGACTACATCGGTTTTCTTGGCGCGCTTCGTGGCCATGCGTCTGGTCAAGGAGGGATTTGCCGAGAGCATACCGACTGCGGTGATACGCGTCTATAGCGTGGCTCTCACCATTGGGGGTGATCGCAGTTTGCGCGACGCGGCTCACCTCCAGCGACTCCCGAAAAGTCTCACCTCATCCTTTGACGCGAGATTGCGGCTTTCCTTTAGCGTCGCGGGTTCGAAAAAATCAGGCGGCTTTGGCCATTGCATCAAAGAGGAAAGGCTTATCCTGAACCTTCTCACCTCAAAAAATTTTTGAGTCTCTCGAGCGGCGCGCCTGTAGTCGGCCTTTCCACAGAGCGCGCGCGCACGCTGGCAACGGGGCGCAAAACCTGGCAACCGCAACGGGAATCCGCCGGTACGGTGTCCATTCCCCTCGCTCCAAGACTGAGTCGTTGAACGCTCCTGCCAACGCGTGGCACCAACGCGGCTAGGGGCATCCTGTAAACGCTCACCATTGGCCAAGTTCAACGCACCGAATGACGGGAGTCCCCGAAGTCCGGGCCTCAAAAACGCTTTCGAAAGCCCCCCGAAAACGCTCACCTTTGCCATTCAGCCAGCGTCGACCGTGCCGGCTTCTGCACTTCCCGAAAACCCTCACCTTTGCCATAGAAAGTCCATTTACCATTTATATTCAACGACCTATATCACACGTCCAAGTGCCGAACCGTCATGCGTCTGGCGCCCGGCTTCCCGTAAAGCCTCACCTTTGCACCTCATCGGTCCCAATCGCATTCGACCTTTCCCGACCGCTCCTTCCCGCAAACTCTCACCTTTGCGATCCACATGGCCCCCCAGCGGCAGACGCCGCACCCCGTCCGGAGGGCTTTTGCAGGCCAAGGAGGTGTCGAGCTCCCGCATCTACTCACCATTGCGTCAAAAAAGAGCTCCTGAATCTCCCGAAAAGGCTCACCTTTCCCGGATTGGGTGCCCCGATCCCTGCCGGACATGAGAAAAACAGTGAGGTCCCGAATTGCCTCACCTTTGCCCGGCTGTTGTGCTCTCATCATCGCGGGCGAGGGCGGGGAAAACGCCACTTGTCATCAAACGATTCCCGTAAAAGCTCACCTTGAAGGCTCCGCTGCACAAAATTGAGGCAAAACATGCCGGGAAGCCCCGTAAAGCCTCACCTTGCCTCAGCGTTTTCTCCTGTCTTCGCTCACCTCGCGGTTTTTTGGCCACCCAATATCGATGTAAACCGAGCGTTGCAGCGGTCCCGAATCGCCTCACCTTAGCGCGGAACGGATAGAAAGCCGCCCCCGCGGTGTGCCGGGCGCTTGCCCTCCATCTGCTCCTGCAAAATCTCACCTTTTGCCGCTTCGCCACCAACGCGCGTCTCCCGAACCCGCTCACGATCTGTCCCGGACCTACTCACCGGTGTCCCCGAACCCCATCACTTCAGATTCCCGCAAGACCTCACCAAGCCTCCCGGAAAGCTTCACCTTCCTTCCCGCAAACGCCCGCTGGATAAGGCTTTGCCTTGGCGTTAACGTTTTTAACATGGGTTCAAAGGTGTTTATATTTATTACTCTCAAGCTCGACACCCGCGAGTCCTTCAGACAAACCACTACCCCCAACCTGAAGGCAGAGTTTGCGCATCGTGAAACAGTGCGCGATGAAAGTTACGGTGTCTATTTCCCTTTTTCAACAAGGACTTATGCGCCGTTCTTCGTTTTGTTTCACGGAAAGATCCGCCTCGCCTGTTCGAACAAAGGAAAAAGAGGCCCGCCTTGGGCCCTACCGCGCGCACACGTATTAGCACTGGAAAAATGTAGCGTACGATACGTAAATTGTTATTATTCGTCCAATCCCCGTACATGAGGCCCATATGAGTCTGGACGACGAACGTCAATCCATCCGCAAAGAACTCGACAGGATGCGCAATGCCGGCGCCCGGCGGCAGGAATTGTCCCTGCACGCCTGCAAGCGATTGTTCTTCGATCTGGGAATCCGCCCGTCCATTGCAGCCGTGCGCGATCTCACACAGACCGGCAGCGCCAGTGACATTCCCAAGGACATCGACCACTTCTGGGAACGCATTCGTGACGTTTCGCGCATGAAGGTCGGAGCAGGTGCAATCCCCAAAGCTTTGGAGGAGCGCGCGGGAGAATTGCTGGGCGCACTTTTCCAGGAAGCCGTCGCGCAGGCGCGTGCGCTGTTGGACGAAGAGCGCGAGGAAGTCCGCGCCCAGATCGCCGAGGCCGAGCAACGCGCACGCGACGCAGAAATCCGCCGCGACGCTTCCGACGCAGCCGTCACACGCAGCGAACAACGGGCGGAAAGCGCCTGGGAGCGCGTCCGTGCGCTCGAGGCAGAGTTGTTCAGCATGACCACGCACGGTTCAGTTCACCAGGAAGGGCTTCAGGCCACGGTTCGGCGGCTGGAGCAGGAAAACGAGACCCTGCGCCAGCGCGTCGATCACGAACAGACAAGCAACGCGACGCTGCGCGACCGTATCGACGCCTTGCATCTGGAGTTGCGGCAAAGCACCGAACACTATGCACAGCAGATCAAGGACGCGATCGCGGAGGCAGAGCGCCGGGTCAAACCGATGCTCGTCGAACTCGATTCGTTGCGTAGCATGGCTGCGACCTATCAGTCCGGCGTGCGAGACGCGAGCCGCAAGGAGTTCGAGTTTATCCAGCAACTGGCTGCGGCCAAGGCGCGCGGCGACCGGCTCGACGCCCAGTTGCGCGAAAAGTCGGACGAACTCGAAGCGTTGACCAAAGAACTGGCGACGCTGCGCAGCCAGCAGGGCATCGATCCGGCTATCGGCGGTTTGCTGTATTCGCTCGTGCAGGGCGGCCGGCTGACGAGCGACGAATTGCGGACCATCGGCACCGCGGCGGATGGCCACGTTAGCTTGCCGCTGCGTTGCCCGAAGTGTGCGGAAGGTGAGCCGGAGCTCTCACAGGTGGATCACCGGTTCGAGGTGCAATGTCCGGAATGCGAACACACGTCGGGGCCGGGCGATTCCCGGCTCGAAGCCGTGAGCCGGTTCTTGTCGCGCGGCTCTCTTTCCGCTACGGCCTGAGTGACGGCTCCGATAGACGCGAAAGGTGAGGGAATTCGGGATCCTGACGTGAGGACATTCAGGATTCCGTGGATCCTGGCCTGGTCGTAAAACGCCCGTCCCTGCGAGCTTCTGGGAGACGCGGTGCGGCCGGATCCGGTTCGTCGATGGCAGGCGAATTCTGCTTGTCCATCCACGTCTGCCAGGCGCGATACAGACGATTAGCGGACACCCTTTGGACAAATCCGAGCCATTGCCCGACGAGTTCGGCCTCTACCCCGCTTTCGAACAGATCTGCGGCGAAAGTATTGCGCAAGGTTTGCGGACTCGCGCGCGAGGTGCGCGACGCGGCAATGCCGGCCGCGTCGACCTGCGCATCCACGGCGCGCAGCATCGTGGCTTTGTGCATGGGCCTGCCGGAGGGCGACGCCGCAAAAACGAGATCGCCAGCCAGTTGCATGAGCCGCCGCTCTGCGAGCCACGCGTCCAGAATCGCCGAGGCAAAAGGTGCGAGCCGTGTCCGCCGCACCAGCATCGGATTTGACGAGTCGATCGTCACCCAGGGCGAGCCCGGCGTGGCGCAACTAACCGTGAGCGCGGCGGCTTCGCCCGTCTTCAGTCCGCCGCCGAGAAACACAGCGACCAGCGCACGGTCGCGCCGCTCTTTCCAGCGCTGCGCCCGTGCCAGACCCTGCACCGGCGAAAACAGATGCGCAACGAGCGCGGCCCGCTCGGCGTGATCGAGAAACCCGGTCGGCTCATTGTCGCGTGCGTTGCGCCATGCCGCTTCGCCGTCTTGCGCAATGAAGCGGGCCGGATTGGTGGACGATGCCTCCACTTCGCGCACATGATCGAGCACCCGTTCGATCAGCCGCAGATAGCGCATGCGTTGCGGCTTGCGAACCTCGAGACCGGCGACAAAATTTGCGATGGTAGGCGTATCGACCGTCATGAGGCTTTTTCCTCGGGCGCGCAGCCACTCGAGGAAAAGCCCCCACTGCGCCTGGTAGACCTCGGCTGACGAGCGTCGGAAATGCTGCCGCGCCAGCCACGCGTCGAAGGCAAGTTGCGGATCGCGGCGCCAGTCTTCACGTTGCTGATCGAAAAGATCAGTGGACGGTTGCGGACGCGGCACCGGGTCGGACAGATGAGGAGGCGACATGCGCATTCAATCGGTTAGTTGCGCACATTGTAGACCGACGGGAACCCGGGTTCAGTCGCCCCAGGCTTGCACTCGCCTCGGCGCAGCCTGTTGCGACGCCTCGTGCGACGCCTGTTGCGCCGCGCCGCGAGCCGCCTCCTCATAAGCCGAAACCGCAAACGCGAACACGGCCGGCAGCGCCGTGGACACGCCGAAGTCCACGGTCTCGTCCGTCTCCGGGTAAGGCAGGTCCGACGGACGTTGAAAGAGGCCGAGCATGAGCGCGTCATGCCGGCTGGCGAACCCCAGGTCTGCGAGCGCTTCGGCTTCGATTGCGTGAAGCAGGCGCCAGGTGAGCGGAACCTGCTGCACGATGTAGCGCGCGGCGATGTTGCGCACGATATGTTCCAGATCGCGCGCCGCGGTCTGATAGCGCAGCGCGGCCAGAGCGCGGTCGGTCGGGGCGGTTTTCAGGTCGTTCATTATCGGCTCCAGTCGATAGCCCTATACTGTACAAACATACAGTATCAGGCGCAACCTCGCGCAAGCCCCGATTCCGCGAACGGGTGTCTGGGAGTCTCAGCGACGCCTAGGGTGAGGCCACAACTCAGCCGTGAATCACCACCAGCAAGGCTTTGGCCTCGCCCTTACCCGCGTTGCGAATAGCGTGCGGCTCGTCCGCGACATAACGGGCGGTGTCCGCGGCCTTCAGCCGCTTGGTCGCGCCCGCCGCCTCGATCTCGACCGTGCCCTGCAGCACGGTCAAATGTTCGCGCGTGCCCGGTTCGTGCGCGTTCGACACCAGCGCTCCGCCTGGCTGCAGCGTCAACTCGTACCACTCGAATTTGCCGGCCAGCTCGATCGGCCCCCACACGCGCAACTGATATTTGGCATCGTGGCCGCTCAACGTGGGAATCTCGTGCGGACCCGCGACGGCGATCGCCTCGGGCGTCTTCTGCGGCGCGAACAGCGAATCGAGGCTCACGCCGAGCGCATTGGTGAGCCGCCAAGCCACGGCAATGGTCGGGTTTGCCTTGTCGCGCTCGATTTCCGAAAGCATTGACTTCGACACACCGGCCGCGCGCGACAGATCGTCTAGCGTCATGCGCCGCTCGGCGCGCAAACGCTGGATCTGCTCGCCGACGCGCGGCGGCGCCGCGACCGCCGCAGTCGCGACTACACTTGAAGTGGGTGCCGCGCCAGCGCCCGCGCGGCGAATACCCGAACTTGCCATTTCCAGACCCATCGGTTAGAGTTGTTCGATATATCGGATTTTAGTTCGAAAAAACGAAAATATCCGATAAAACTGACAGCCGACTATAACAGGCCGCACCCTGTTCGCCCACGGCAGTCTCACCTATTCAGGAGCCTGGTTCATGCGTGACAACTTTCTCGCCCATCTGCGCGGCACGCTCGAGCAGATTCGCGCCGACGGCTTTTACAAGAGCGAGCGCGTGATCGCCAGCCCGCAATCGGCCGACATTCGCCTTGCAAACGGCAACGAGGTGCTGAACTTCTGCGCGAACAACTATCTTGGCCTCGCGAACGATGCGCGCCTTATCGAGGCCGCGAAGCAGGGGCTCGACACGGACGGCTTCGGCATGGCGTCGGTGCGTTTTATCTGCGGCACGCAAACGGTCCACAAGCAGCTTGAGCAGGCTCTCGCCGAATTTCTGCAGACCGACGACTGCATTCTCTATTCGAGCTGTTTCGACGCGAATGGCGGCCTCTTTGAAACGCTGCTCGACGAGAACGACGCGATCATCAGCGACGAGTTGAACCACGCGAGCATTATCGACGGCGTGCGGCTTTGCAAGGCGAAGCGCTTTCGCTACAGGAACAACGACCTCGCGGACCTCGAAGCGCGCCTCAAAGAAGCGGATGCGGCCGGCTCCCGTTTCAAGCTGATCGCGACAGACGGCGTGTTTTCCATGGACGGCATCATCGCCGACCTCGCCGGCATCTGCGATCTGGCAGACCGCTATGGCGCGCTGGTCATGGTCGACGATTCGCACGCGGTGGGTTTCGTTGGCGAGCATGGGCGCGGCACACCCGAGCAGTGCGGCGTGCTGTCGCGCGTGGACATCATCACCGGCACGCTCGGCAAGGCGCTCGGGGGCGCCTCGGGCGGCTACGTCGCCGCACGCAAGGAAATCGTGGAATTGCTGCGTCAGCGCTCGCGTCCCTATCTGTTTTCGAACACGCTCACGCCGAGCATCGCGGCGGCGTCGCTGAAAGTGCTCGAATTGCTCGCAAGCGACGAAGGCGCGCAACTGCGGGCACGCGTGCGCGAAAACGGCGCGCACTTTCGCCGCAGGATGAGCGCGCTCGGCTTCACGCTCGTGCCGGGCGAACACCCCATCATTCCGGTGATGCTCGGCGACGCGCAGCTTGCCTCGAAAATGGCCGATGCACTGCTGAACGAAGGCGTCTACGTGATCGGCTTTTCGTTTCCCGTCGTGCCGCGAGGCCTGGCGCGCATCCGCACGCAGATGAGCGCGGCGCACACGACTGAACAGATCGACCGCGCGGTGGATGCATTTGCGCGCGTCGGCCGCGAGCTCGGCGTGATTCGGGCGGAGGGCGCATGAAAGCACTGGCCAAACTCGAACGCGCGCCGGGTCTTACGCTCACCGACGTCAAAGTGCCCGAAGTGGGCCATAACGACGTCATGATCCGCATCACGCGCACCGCGATTTGCGGCACGGACATTCACATCTGGAAGTGGGACGACTGGGCGCAAAAAGCCATTCCGGTGCCGATGCATGTCGGCCATGAGTATGTCGGCGAGATCGTCGAAATGGGTCAGGAGGTGCGCGGTTTTTCGATTGGCGACCGTGTGTCGGGCGAAGGGCATATCACCTGCGGGTTTTGCCGCAACTGCCGCGCGGGACGCCGGCATCTGTGCCGCAATACGGTGGGCGTCGGAGTGAATCGCGAGGGCGCGTTTGCCGAATATCTGGTGATTCCGGCGTTCAACGCGTTCAAGATTCCGCCTGAAATATCCGATGACCTCGCGGCGATCTTCGATCCGTTTGGCAACGCCACGCACACCGCGCTATCGTTCAACCTCGTCGGCGAAGACGTCTTGATTACCGGTGCGGGCCCGATCGGCATCATGGCCGTGGCGATTGCGAAGCATGTCGGCGCGCGCAACGTTGTGATTACCGACATCAACGATTACCGGCTTCAACTCGCGCGCAAGATGGGCGCGACGCGCGCCGTGAATGTGTCGCGTGAATCGTTGCGCGACGTGATGGCGGACCTGCACATGGCCGAAGGTTTCGACGTTGGCCTCGAAATGTCCGGCGTGCCCAGCGCTTTTACCAGCATGCTAGAAGCAATGAACCACGGCGGCAAGATTGCGCTGCTCGGTATTCCACCGGCCCAAACCGCCATAGACTGGACGCAGGTCATTTTCAAAGGCCTCGAAATCAAGGGCATTTACGGCCGCGAGATGTTCGAAACCTGGTACAAGATGGTGGCGATGCTACAAAGCGGACTCGACCTTTCGCCGATTCTCACGCATCACTTCAAGGTCGACGATTATCAGCAGGCGTTCGCGACCATGCTCTCCGGCGAGAGCGGCAAGGTTATTCTCGACTGGACCGCTGCGTAGACTCAGCTTGCTTGTCGAACTGGAACGCCCGCACTGCGCTCAGCCGCCTGCGGGCGTTCTGCCAAATTCGGCTTCGATACGCACATGAATCTCGTCGCCGACCGCCGGATACCACGTCGCAAGACCAAACTTCGCACGGCTGAAACGCCCGTCAGCGGAAAAGCCGAGCGTGTCTTTTTTCGTCAGCGGATCCAGTGCAAAGCCGTTGAACGTGACCGCGAGCGTGACGGGTTGCGTTACCCCGTGAATGGTCAGATTGCCCGTCAACGTGCCGCGAGAGTCGCCGGTGCGTTCGAACTTCGTACTCGTAAAACGGATCTCCGGATACTGCTCCACATCTAGCAGGCTCGCGCTTTTCACCATCTTGTCGAGCAGCGGCACGTTCGTGTCGATACTCGCGGCATCGATCGAAACGGACACGCTGCTGTTCTCGAGGCCGCCTTCTTTCCAGTTCAATTGCCCCTTCTTGCGGTCAAAGCGCATCTGGAAACGCGAATAACTGAAGTGCTCGACGTCGAACGTAATGCTGCAATGATCGGCATCGAGGTTGTAGCGGCCCACCGGCACGCGCGCTTCGTTCTGGCTGACGGAGTGCGTCAGCACTTGCAGCGGTGTGCAGGCCATGGCGGTCAGCAGCGTTGCCGCGAGCAGAGCGCGTACGACGACGGCGCGGGCAGTGAACGCAATCATGTGATGACTTCCGGTTGTTTGCTTGCCACGAAGATAACAGTTGCCGAGCGACTCGCGCAAAAGCCGAGGCAAACCTTAAGCACAATCCGCTGGCACTTGACGAGGTGGAATGATCGTTCTACCCTTCGCGTATGGCTGCAAATACTTCGACTGAAACGACACCAGCGCCGGGTGCCCGCGAGCGTCTGCTCGACGCTGCGGAGGCGTTGATCTACGCGGGCGGCATTCACGCCACCGGCGTGGACGCGATCGTGCGGCAGTCCGGCACCGCGCGCAAAAGCTTCTATACCCATTTCGAATCGAAAGACGCGCTCGTTGCGGCGGCGCTCGAACGGCGCGGCGAACGCTGGATGAACTGGTTTATCGCGGGCACGCAGCAGCGCGGCACGAGCGCGCGCAAACGTCTGCTCGGCATGTTCGACGTATTGCGTGAATGGTTTGCGTCCGAGAACTTTCACGGTTGCGCATTCCTGAATGCCGCCGGCGAGATTGCTTCTGCCGAAGACCCGATCCGCATCGTCGCGCGCCAGCACAAGGAACGTCTGCTTGCCTTCGTGCGGACGCAATTCGACGCGTTCGTCGCCGAAACGCATCTGGACGCGAGGCGCGCCGCGGGTTTGTCGCGGCAGTGGCTGGTGCTGCTCGACGGTGCAATCGCGGTTGCGCTCGTGAGCGGCGAGCCTGATGCGGCGCTCGACGCCCAGGCCGTCGCCCGAACTTTGCTGGACGCTCAATTTGCCGGATTGTCCGGCCAGCGCGATGCACCTGCAGGCAACAAGTCCTCCCGCCCATCTTCAAGCAAGCGCCCGCCCGCGAGGCGGACCACAACGTAACCACCACCTGACCAACCAGCGAGGTATCTCATGGCCGAACAGATCGAAACCCGCCCGCCCCTGCCGCCGTTCACGCGCGAGACTGCCATCCAGAAAGTGCGCGCCGCTGAAGACGGCTGGAACACGCGCGACCCCGAGCGCGTGTCGCTCGCGTACACGGTGGACAGCGTATGGCGCAACCGCGCGGAATTCACGCACGGCCGCGCCGAGATTGTCGGCCTGCTGCGCCGCAAGTGGGCGAAGGAGCTCGACTATCGGTTGATCAAGGAGTTGTGGGCCTTCACCGATAACCGCATCGCCGTGCGCTTTGCCTACGAGTGGCACGACGATTCGAACAACTGGTTTCGCTCGTACGGCAACGAGAACTGGGAGTTCGACGAACACGGCCTGATGGCGCGCCGTCACGCCAGCATCAACGATCTGCCGATTCGCGAAGCCGACCGGCTTTACCACTGGCCGCTCGGCCGTCGTCCCGACGATCATCCAGGCCTGTCCGACCTCGGCTTGTAGGCTTTGCGCTTCTGAAGTGGAGGCGCGCGCGGCGCCTTCACCGCTTTGCCATCGGTCCTCCGTTATGGTTGTGTTGCGCTTGCCGGCACGTCTTGTGCCCGCAAGCCCGAGTGCGTCTTCAACATCGCACGAGTGGCTTGCGGTACAGTGCGCGACGGGCGGCACGCGCCAATACCAACACAGCGTCACGCCGGCGCTCGACCGGCGATGGAGAGGACATGCATCTTCGGCAGATGAGCAGGCTTAACAGCACGAACCTCGGCGGAACGTTTAGCGGATACATTCGCGGCAAGGTCGGCGGTGAGGTCAGCAGCAAAGTCAGCGGCGAGTTCAGCAGCAAAGTCAGCGGCAACCTCAGAAAACACCTCGCCCGCACATTGTTCGCGCTTGCCGCCGGCTTGGCGGGCGCATCCGCCGCGCATGCGGGCACCTGGTGCGAGGGCGGCATTTGGGTGGACGCGATGCTGGGCTCCTATCACATCCGCCCTGATCCCGATAAGCACTTCGAGCAGTTCAATCCGGGCCTGGGCGTCGAGTGCTGGCTGAACAACCAATGGGCATTGACGGCAGGCGGTTTTCGCAATTCGCTGCGCCGGCCGTCGTATTATGGCGGCGGTGTCTGGGCGCCCGAGTTCCTGCATTGGGGCATTGTGCGCATCGCGGCGATGGGCGGCATCATCTCCGGCTACAACTACGGCAACTGGGGGCTCGGTCGCGATCACACCATAGGACCGGTGCTCGCACCGCTCGTCATGGTCGAATACAAACGTGTCGGCGCGAACATTATCGTGATTCCGCCGATTCCGTCCGACGACCTGCCGTTCACCCTCGGCTTTCAGTTGAAGGTCAAGTTCTAGTGATAACGCCAGTGGCGTGGGGAACGGTGACCGCCTGGTCGGCGTTCTCTCGCGTCGAGCGCGCGGGCTCCCGGAAACTCTCACCTTTTCCTGCGCCGGCTTTCTTTTCGCGTCGTCGGTCCTTCGTCGGCTCGATGAAAACACCGCTGGCGAGCGCTCGTCTTTGCTCACGGCTCCAGCCTTAAGTGTCCAACCTCCTGGAACTCCTCACCATCCCGAAATAGCTCACCTTGATAGGCATTGCCTGGTCGCCAAAACAAAAGGTGAGACTTTACGGGAGACAGTATTCTGACTCGCGGCTTTCGTTCAATGCCGCCTCGACCCGCACGGCCACACGCCGTACTTCCCGCCGCCACAGAAGGTTCCGACATCGAGGCGCTGCGAGCACTGTCAGCCGAACAGACGAGTGCGCGCTGGCGATCACTTTCTTCCAATTCGACCCGCGGCCTTGCGGTCGCGCCGATCCCCACCCGGTAAACCCGATCCCCCTCTTTTCAAGGGGGCTGCGCGCAGTTTGTCTGCTGGCAACCTAACGATCAAGTGCTTCAGGCGCAAACACCGACACAACGCCAGGCGCTATGACGAGGAGACCAGGGCGGGCCGATTGGCGCAGACAACAGGCATGCCTGGCAAAGCATGGCCGGCCACAACGGAGGAGGGAGAACCAAGATGTCTCGCAGCACACGAGCAGGAAACAGGGCACCACATCGCGTGACGATTCTTGCAGGGATGATTGCGGCCGTCGTGGGATCGAACGCGCACGGTTTCAAGATCAACACGTCCTCGTCCGACTGGGACCTGAACTGGGACAACACCGTCACGTATAACCTGGGCGTTCGCGCGCGCGGCATCGACCCGATGATCGGCAACAACCCGAACTTCGACGACGGCGACTACAAATTCCGGCATGCCGGCGACGTGGTCACCAATCGCGTCGCGATGGTTTCCGAATTCACGGCCGCCTACAAGGGCTACATGGGTTTCAAACTCTCCGGCTCGGCATGGAAAGACTTCGCCTATGGCAGCGGCGACGTCACCAACCCCGGCGTCTTCGCGCCGGCTGGAGGCGGGTTGCCGGCCGTGACATACCGCTCGCTCGCCGCGTATCCGAACGGTCACTACGGTTCGTTCACGAATCGCTATTACGTTCAGGGCGCCCAACTGCTCGACGGCTTCGCGTTCTACAACACCGAAATCGGCGGCAAAGCGGTCTATCTGAAGGCGGGCCAGTTCACCGAATACTGGGGCAACTCGCTGCTGTTTCCGTTTTCCGGCATTTCGGTCGCACAAGGTGCGCTCGACAGCATCAAAGGTTTGAACTCTCCCGGCACGCAGACCAAGGAACTGCTGCGCCCGCGCCCGCAAATCAGCATGACCGCGCAGATCACGCCGGAGCTCTCGCTGTCGGGACAGTACGCGCTCGGCTGGACGTACAACCGGCTGGCTACGGGCGGCACCTACCTGCAGGCAAACGACGCCATCGCGCAAGGGCCCTCCGGACTTCTCGTGACGACGCTGCCGGGCGCCGTGGTCGGTCATCCCGGCGGCTTTGTGCCGGTGTTCGTGCCGCAGGGTGCTTCGAACACGCCGCCGCAGATCGACAACAACTTCGGCGTGAAGCTCGGCTGGACGCCGAGTTTCTTCACCGGACAGATGGGCTTCTACTATCGCCGCTTCGACGAGTCGCAACCGTGGGTGTTGACCAACTGGTCGCGCGGGCTTCCCACCGACTATCACCTCGCCTACAACCGCGGCGCGCAATTGCTCGGCTATAGCCTCGACACGACCATCGGCAACGTGGCCGCCGGCTTCGAACTGTCCTGGCGGCATAACACGGCGCTCAATACGGCGCTGAGTTCCAACATCGCAAGACAGACGGAAGGCGCCAAAGGCGACGTGCTCAACCTGATTGCGAACGCAATCGTTCCGTTGTCGAGCTCGCCGTTGTGGCAAACGGGCTCGCTGGTCGCGGAACTGTCGTATTCGCATCTGCTGTCGGTGACAGGAAACGCGTCGATCTACAACGGCGTGGGCTACCGCGGATGTCCCAGCAACAACAAGTGGAACGGTTGTTCGACGAAAGACTACGTCGGCGCGGGTTTCGTGTTTACGCCGCAATGGCTGCAGGTATTGCCGGGCGTGGACCTCAGCATGCCCACCTCGATGACAGTGGGTCTGTACGGCAACAACCCGCAGAACCCGGGCTCCTCCGCGGCGGGCCAAGGCTTTTTCACCTACTCGGTCGGCTTGCAGGCGCTGGTTCGCCAGAAGGCCACCGTAACGCTGGCCTACAACGGCTACCACGCACACGTGAACACCCGCTCCGTCACGCCGAGCGGCTTGCCGTACGCGTCCGGCGGCAATGGGCTGTTCGACCTCAATGACCGTCCGTGGATCTCGTTGACTGTTCAATCGTGGTTCTGACGCGGACCTGGTAACGACTGGAGACAAGCACATGAAAACATTGTTTCATCTGATAACGGCAGGCGTCGTGACGCTGAATGCGCTTGGCGCATTTGCCGCCGTCCCGGCCGATGAGGCCAAACAGCTGGGCACCACGCTGACGGCGTTCGGTGCCGAGAAGGCCGGCTCGAGCGACGGCGTGATTCCCGAATATGCGGGCGGTCTGACAAAGCCGCCTGCCGATTTCGTGCCGAACAGCGGCGTGTGGCCAGACCCGTTCAAGAACGAGAAGCCCGTGCTTCGCATTACGGCGGCCAACATGGCGCAATACGCGGACAAACTGACGCCCGGCGTGCAGGCGCTGTTGCAGCGCTTCCCCGACTATCGGGTCGACGTTTATCCGACCCATCGAACCATGCATTACCCGCAGTGGGTGCTCGACAATACGCAGAAGAACGCGACCCAGGCGAAGCTCACCGGCAAAGTGGAAGGCGATGGTGTAGAGGGCGCATTCGGCGGCATTCCATTCCCCATGCCGAAGAACGGATATGAGGTCATGTGGAACGCGCAGTTGAGCTATCAGCGTACGCAGTACGACGCGCAAAACGTCGGCGCATATCTCGTCGACACGTCTGGCGCGCGCACCGAGCTGCCCGTCATGAATGTGATTGAGTACAAGCCGTACTACGACCGCAGCCGCGCTGGCGACAAGTTCAAGGGACCGCACGACCGCATGTGGCTGACGTTGCTCACGCCCGCCACGTCCGCTGGTACGTCGAACCTGGTCGACTATTCGATCAACTACTCGGAAGCCGACCAGGTGAGCTGGGCGTACTTCCCGTCGCAGCGCCGCGTGCGCATGGCGCCCGACTTCAAGTACGACACGCCGACAGCCGCCTACGGTGGCGTGCTGTTCTGGGACGAGGCGAGGTTGTTCGCCGGCCGCATGGACAAATTCGACTTCAAGCTGATCGGCAAGAAGGAGATGATTGTCCCGTACAACAACTACCGCTACTCGCAGCTTCCCGTCGACGAAGTGTTCGGGCCGAAGCACATCAAGCCCGATGCGTTGCGCTGGGAGCAGCATCGCGTGTGGGTGGTGGAGGCAAGCCTGAAGCCGGACGCACGCCATGCGTATTCGAAGCGCGTGTTCTACGTGGATGAAGACGGCTGGACCCTCCTGGAAGCAGACGGCTACGGTCACGACGGCAAGTTGTGGCGCGTGGGCCTCGACTATCCGATCAACTATTACGACGGCAATGGCGGCGTCTTCATTAGCGCGAACACGTTCTACGACCTGCAAAAAGGCAACTACTTCTCGTTCTTCACCAGCAGTTCGCGCGGCAGCCCACAGCTTCGTGTAGCGGACAAACTCGAGAAGCCGAATCTCTTCACGCCAGCAGGCATGGCGGGAACCGGACTTCGCTGATGCATGCCGGTCTGCCGCACGGCAGATCGTAGAGGTACGAGCCGGCGGGCGAACAGCTGGGCAACGCCCGTCGGATGTGCGGAACAGGTTCTGAATCACCGAGGGCGGCACATGTTTCAGCAAAAGTATCCGGGCCTCGCTTGCGGGCGGGTCTTTGCGGCAGCGCTGCTTGCCACGCTGTTGGCCGCACTGTTGGCGACGGTGTTGCCCACACTGACGGCAGCGGCACCAGCATTGGCCGGTGCACAGACGGGCGTCGGCGCGGCGGCGCCGCATGCCGCGCCGAGCGATCCGTTCGTCGATCCGTTGGATGCCGAGGCGGTGATGCACGCCGACATCGCGAAGCGGCCATTAATGGCCGTCGCGCTCGCCGGGCACCGCCTGATTGCGGTCGGCATGCGCGGCCTGATCGTCGGCTCGAGCGACGGCGGCAAGACGTGGTCGCAAGCGCAGGCCACCGTTAGAAGCGACTTGCTGGCGCTGAGTTTTCCGGACGCCGAGCACGGCTGGATCACCGGTCATGACGGCGTGATCCTGCATTCGGCGGACGGCGGCCGCACATGGAACAAGCAGTTCGACGGACGCGTGGCACAGCAGGCGTTGATCGACCACTACAAAACGCTCATCGCCGCGGGCGATGCCGCGCTAAAGCCGTATCTCGACCAGCTATTGCTCAACTACAAGGCCGGCCCTTCGCTGCCGCTACTCGGCGTGTGGTTCAAAGACGCGCTGCACGGCATCGCAGTCGGACCGTTCGGCATGGCCATTGCCACGGACGACGGCGGCAAGCACTGGGCCCCCATGCTGGAGCGCATTGAGAATCCTGGCTTCCTGCATCTGCAATCGATCAGTGAAGTAGCGGGCGATGTTTTCATCGCGGCCGAAAAGGGAACCATCTTCAAGCTCGATCGCGGCACCGGCATTTTCCGCCCGGTCGAAACGGGCTACGCGGGCAGTCTCTTCGGCGTGACCGGCAAGGGCGACGTACTGATCGCGTACGGACTGAAAGGCACGGTCTATCGGAGTCTCGACCACGGCGCGAGCTGGACCCGCGTCGACAGTCCGTTGCACGGCCTCGTTACCGCTGCGGCTTACGTTGCGCACAAGAGGGCGTTCGTGCTGGTAACGGCGGCCGGAGAAATCGCGCTCGCCGACGAAACTGCGCACGAGTTTCATGTCCTTAAAACCACCCGGCCGGTCGCCGTCACGGGCGTGCAGCCGCGCTCCGCGCACGAGATCGTGCTCTGCGGACTGGACGGCGTGCATGCCGTCGCGCTTCCGTAAATTCGTTCGCATCGGGAAGATCAACATGGGAATTTCATCGGACGGCGAACGCGTCAACGCCATGCCTGTCATCCGCAATCTTGCGGAGTTCGACGCGGCCTCCGGCTCGCGGCTTGAACGGCTCATTTTCAATCACCGGCGCTGGATCGTGGCTGTGTGCGCGCTGCTCACCGTCGTGCTCGGATTGCTGGCCACGCAATCCACCATCAGCGCAAGTTATGAAAGGATGATGCCCAAGTCCAGTCCTTTCATTCGCAACTATCTGGCGAACATGGGTTCTCTTCGGGGCCTCGGCAATTCGGTGCGCGTCGTCGTCGAAAATCCGAAGGGCACTATCTACGACGCCGCCTACCTGAAGACGCTGCGCGAGATTAACGACCGTATTTACCTGATTCCGGGCGTCGACCGCTCGTTCGTCAAATCGCTGTGGATGCCCGTGGTCCGCTGGACGGAAGTGACCGAAGAGGGTTTTCGCGGCGGCCCCGTGATGCCGGACAACTACGATGGGTCCGCGGCGAGCATGGCCCAGTTGCGCACGAACGTGGCGCGCTCGGGCATCGTCGGTGCGCTTGTCGGCAACGACCTGCGTTCCAGCATGATCTTCGTGCCGCTGCTCGACCGTTACGCGGACACAGGCCGGCCCGTGGATGCGCGCGCCGTCCACGACGAAATCGACAAAATCCGCCGGCAGTATTCCGGCGAGGATGTGCGCATGCACGTGATCGGCTTCGCGCAACTGGTCGGCGATCTGATTCACGGGCTGATGCAGGTGGCCGTGTACTTTGCGATTGCCGCAGTAATTGCGGCCGCCGTGATCTTTGCCTACACCCGCTGCATGCGCAGTACGGCGCTTGTCATCTACTGTTCGCTGACGGCCGTATTGTGGCAACTCGGTATCGTGCATGTGCTGGGCGTGGATCTCGACCCGTATTCGATCCTCGTCCCGTTTCTGATCTTCGCGATCGGCGTGTCGCACGGCGCGCAGAAAATGAACGGCATCATGCAGGACATCGCGCGCGGAACGGACCGCTATGTGGCCGCGCGATACACGTTCAGACGGCTGTTTGTCGCGGGGCTGACTGCCCTTCTCGCCGATGCCGTCGGCTTTGCAGTGCTCATGCTGATCGACATTCCCGTGATTCGCGGGCTCGCGCTCTCGGCGAGCGTCGGAGTCGCCGTACTCATTTTCACGAACCTTGTCTTCCTGCCGGTGCTGCTCTCCTACACCGGCGTCAACGCAAAGGCGGCCGCGCGCAGCGTGCGTCCGAGCGACCATCATCCGTTCATCCGGCTGCTCACGCCGTTCACGCGGCGCGGCCCGGCCACCGCGGCGGTCGTGTGCGCGGCGGTGCTGACCGCGGGCGGTCTGGTTATCGGGCAGCATCTGAAGATCGGCGACCTGGACCCCGGCGCCCCTGAACTGCGCCCCGATTCTGTCTACAACCGCGACACCGCCTACATCACCGGGCACTACAGCCTGTCGACCGACCAGTTCGCCGTGATCACCCGAACGCCGCCTGGCCAGATCAACGACTTCAGGACGCTGGTGGAAATGGACAACCTCGAACAGGAACTGCGCGACCTGCCGGGCGTTCAGACAACCCTGTCCATCAGCGGCCTGAGCCGTCGCAATACGGCGGCGGGATTCGAGGGAGACCCGCGCTGGATGACGCTCAGCCGCGATCCCATCGTGTCGACGGATGCTGTCAATAACGCCTATGTAGCCAACCCGGAACTGGTCGACGATACGCGCTCGGTCGCCCCCGTTGTGGCCTACCTCGCGGACCATCGGGCGGAGACGCTTGAACGCGTGGTGAAAGCGGTCGAGTCTTTCGCAGCGCGGCATGACGGGGCGGAGCGGAAATTCCTGCTCGCGGCGGGCAGCGCGGGGATCGAGGCCGCGACCAATATCGCGGTCGAGAAGGCGAACCGTTCGATGCTGCTGCTCGTCTATGCGGCCGTGATCGTGCTGTGCTTCATTACGTTTCGTAGCTGGCGTGCGGTCGTGGTCGCCGTCGTGCCGCTCGTGATCACGTCGATATTGTGCGAGGCGCTGATGGTTGTGCTCGGCATCGGCGTAAAAGTCGCAACGCTGCCGGTTACGGCGCTCGGCGTGGGCATTGGCGTCGACTATGCGCTATACCTGCTGAGTGTGCAGTTGTCGTTGCAGCGGCGCGGGCGCTCGCTCGACGACGCGTATCGCGAGGCCCTGAACTTTACCGGAAAGGTGATTGCGCTCATTGGCGTGACGCTCGCGTCGGCGGTTCTGACGTGGATATGGTCGCCCATCAAGTTTCAGGCGGACATGGGCATTCTTCTCACGTTCATGTTCGTCTGGAATATGATCGGCGCGCTCGTGCTGATTCCGGCGTTGTCCCACTTTTTCCTTTGCCCGGCAAAAGCGGCAGCGAAGAAAAAGGCGCTCGCGGACGCTCGCATGGCGCAGAAGCCGCAGTGAAAAGGTGCAGGCGCTTGCGGCAGGAGCGGAAAGATGCGAGTCGAAACATGTACCGATGCTAACGATAAACCGTGGAGACACAGATGAGCGGTAAATACACAAACACGCTGGTGCACCGGTTTCTGCACTGGGAGAACGCGCAGCCGGATGCCGTCTATCTCACGGAGTCTCTGCCGGACGGCCGCATAGTCGACTACACGTGGCGGCAAGTGGGCGACGAGGCGCGACGCATGGCGGCATGGCTGCGCTCGCAGGAGCTTGCGCCGAACAGTGCGGTGTCGATAGTGGGCAAGAACAGCGCCCATTGGATCATCGCCGACCTGGCGATCTGGCTGGCCGGCCACTTGTCGGTGCCGCTGTATCCGGGCATCAGCGCGGTGACGGCGCGGTACATCCTGGAACACAGCGGCGTTCGGTTGCTGCTGGTGGGCAAGCTGGACGGCCAAACCGATTGCTGGGACGCAGTCTGCGACATCGTACCGGCGCATGTGCGCGTGGTGAGCCTGCCGATGTCGCCGCCCGTGCCACACGCGCTGGCTTGGGAAACCATCATGGCGCAACACTCGCCGCTGCGTGACGTGCATCTTCCCGAGCCGGACGATCTGGCCACGATTATTTATACGTCGGGTACTACGGGCCGGCCTAAAGGCGTGATGCATAGCTTCCGCACCATTTACGCATACGCCATCGAGAGCGGGGAATTCTGTGGCTACCACCCTGGCGACCGTGTGCTCTCGTACCTGCCGCTCGCGCATACCGCAGAGCGCTCGTTTGTCGAGTCGAACTCGCTGTGTCATGGCTTTCGCGTATATTTCAACGACAGCCTCGCGAGCTTCACGGAGGATCTGCATCGCGCGCGGCCTACGGTGTTCATCTCGATGCCGCGGTTGTGGACGAAGTTCTACCAGGCGGTGTGCGCGCGGCTCGGTGCGAGCGAGCAGGCACTGCTGCATACCGAGTCGCCCGAAGCCGGCGCACTCAAGAAGCACATTCTCGCGATGCTCGGGCTCGACGAAACCCGCTTGGCATTCACGGGTTCCGCGCCGCTGCCTGCGGAGATTATGGACTGGTATCGCGCGCTTGGCCTGGAACTGCTCGACGTGTACGGCATGACGGAAAACTTCTCATACTCGCACTACAGCCGGCCGGGCCAGGTCAGAGTGGGTTACTCAGGTCAGGCTATGCCCGGCGTCGAGTGCCGCATCGACGAAGGTGGCGAGATCGTGCTCAAGTCGCCGACCATGATGCTCGGCTATTATCGCGAGCCGGAGTTGACGGCCGAGAGCATGACCGCCGACGGCTTCTTCAGAACGGGCGACTGCGGAGAACTGGACGAACTGGGCCGGCTGAAGATCACGGGGCGCGTGAAGGAAATCTTCAAGACGAGCAGGGGCAAATACGTTGCGCCCTCGCCGATCGAGAACCGGTTGAGCCATCCAAAGGTGGATGCGGCCTGCGTGATGGGCCACGGCCATGCGCAGCCATTCGCGTTGCTGTTGATGTCGGCCGCCGCGCGGGTCGAGCTACAGAACGGTGAAGCACGCCACGCGCTGTGCAAGCAGATGCAAACGTTGCTTGATCGTGCGAACGACGAACTGGAAGCCCATGAGAAGCTGGACTTCGTCGTGCTCGTGAAGGAGTCCTGGACGGCCAGCAACGGCCTCCTCACGCCGACCATGAAAACGCGGCGTAAAGCGATCGAGGAACGATACCTCCCGCTCGCCAGGATATGGGCCGAGCTTGGGCAGACTGTCGTCGTGGAAGAAGATTGAGAGCACACGCACATGCTATTGAATCAGGTCATGCTTGCGCGCCCACACCATTGCGTCATAGCGGCTGGACACGCCGAGCTTGCCAAAGATGTTCCGCAGATTCCATTTGACCGTCTCCAGCGTGATATTGAGCGAGAGGGCGATGCGCTTGTTCGACATCGCCTGCGCGACGAGGCCAATGATTTCGACTTCGCGCTGTGTCAGGACGGGTTGCAATTTCGACCCTCCATGCCGACGCACGCTGCCCGACGTACCGTCTGGAACGGCGGCCTCGGGGAATTTGTCGAGCAGCTCCGTCGCGTAGCGCAGCGCGGCACCGTCCAGTTTCCTCTCGCGCACCATGCTGGCCAGCAGCTTGCCGGCCGGCGGCCCTTCGTCGATGAAGGTGCGCACGAGGCCAAGGCGCTGCGCGGCTTCCACACTTCTTACGAGGCACACCTGGGCGTCGTCAGCGCTTTTCTGGTCGGCGAAGATAATGGCCGAAAGCAGGTCCGTCAGCGCTGTCAACCTGCCTCTGCCGAACGCCTCGGCGTGGCTGCGCGTCACCTGCAGCGCACGCAATGCTGTCTCGGGCTCCTCGTCGCGTAACAGCCGTGCCTTTGCCAGCGCTGCGATGGCGGGAATTTCCGCCTTCAGGCCCTGTTCCGCCGGATACGCCAGCGCGAGTTCCTCTAGCGACAGGTAAACCTCGCGCGCCTGCGTGCGGTCTCCCTTGACGAGCAACACCTTGACCTGCTCGGCCAGCATGTGAGCGACAGCACGCACCTGGCGCATGCTGCGCAGGTGCGCCACCTGATGCCGCAAGAAAGTCAACGCCGCGTCCGCACTTTCTTGCAGCAGGTCGAGTCGCGCACGGCACAACGACGTGCGGATCATCACGTCCGGCCCCGACGATTGCAGCAGGCCACGGCGATTGGCGATGGTTTCGCGGGCGTCGTCGATGCGATCCAGTTCGTAGTAGACCTCAGCGAGCACGCTCGCACAGATGTTCGCGCTGATCGAATAACGGCCGACCGCCTGAATGGAGCGAGTCAGCAGTGCCGAGCCCACGCGCTCGGCTTCGCGCGCGTTGCCCTGCAGCAGCAATGCCGACGCGTGTGTTGCCTGGGCTACGAGAGCCATGTCGTTATGCTCGTCGGCGGGCGGAATGGGGTGCGTGTCGAACAGACGTTTTGCATCCGCGTATCGGCCCGCCGCGCCGTAAGCCGCGCTCAGCGCGGCGAGGCGCATGTATTCGAGAAACGGATTTTCCAGCGGCACGTCGCGATGCGGTTCAAGCAGATCGATCATGCGCTGCGAGTCGTCCTGCTGGAATGCAATGGCCGCACTGATCAGCGGGATGCTGTGCGCGACCTCGGGATCGCCTGAGGACGAGCGCGATTGTAGTTGCGCGAGCCACGTTTTGGCTTTTACCGGCCGCGTGGTCAAAGCCACCGCCAGGCACGCGATGAACAGCAGCCGTTGATGCGCGAGCAGGATTTCTTCTGGCAGATGTTCCAGCAGATGAAGCGTTGGGCCCAGATATTCGAGGCTCCAGGTGGCAGGCGCAGCCCGTTCTATGACGGAGGCCGCAAACTCCACGTCTTCGCCCATGCTGGCGTGCCGCACGGCTTCGACGAGCAGGCCGTGACCGGCGAACCATTGAGCCGCCCGCCTGTGCAGGTCGCGCACCGCAGCCGGGTCTCGGCCCGCGAGCCGCGTTGTCAGATACTCGCCGAACAGCGGATGAAAGCGGAACCAGCTGAGGCGGTCGTCGGAGTCGACGCGCATGATCAGCAGATTCTCGTCTTCCATGCGTTTGAGCAGTTGAGCCGTATTCGCGTTGTGCGTGACATGGCGCGCAAGCGGCGCACTGAAGCGGCGAAACACGGACAGCGCTTCGGCGAAACTGGTCAGTTCCGCCGGCAGATACGCCATGACTTCTTCGCTGAGGTACGTTTGCAGATCGCTCGAGCGCCAGACAAGATCGTGCAGTGCGGCCCGTGTTTCAGGCCGGTTTTTCAGCATGATGGCGATAAGCTGGATGCACGAAGGCCAGCCGCTCGTGAGGTCGTGAATGAGCGTGAGTTCGTCTGCGTTGAGCTTGCCGGGTCCGAGATTTTCGTCGATGAAAGCGCGTGTTTCCGGGAGGTCGAACGGCAGTGCCGCACTGTCCACCTCGACGATCTGATCCATCATGCGCAGCCGGCTCAGCCCGAGCGGCGGTGCGACGCGCGAGGCGATCACGAGATGCAGGTTGCCCGGGCCGTGATCGAGCAGCTTCTGCATGAACCGGTGCGCGAGCGGTGCTTCGACGTAGTGATAATCGTCGATGATCAGATAGAGGTCTTTGGGTAGATCCAGCGCTGCCTCGACGATCGCGGCAATGGAGGCGTCCATGGCCGGCGCGCTTGTTTCTTCAAGCGGCAAATCCATTTCGACAGGAATACCGCCGCGCTGCATGGCAGCGAACAGCGCAGTGCAGAAAGCGATGTAGCCCTTGTCCTCCGCGGTGAGCGACAGCCACGCGACTTCCGCGCCTGCTTTCAGACATGTCTGGCGCCATTGCGCAAGCAGCGTGGTCTTGCCATAGCCCGCGCTGCCCGTGACGAGCGCAAGCCGGCAGTGCTGCATGCGCTCGAGCTGCGCGAGCAGATCGGTGCGCTCGACGTGCTTGGCGCCGATGCGCGGTGGCGAGAACCTGGTAGAAACCAGATGTTTGATGAAGGGCGTATTCAAAGGGTCACACGGTCTATGCATGGCGGCAGACGGGCGGCGCTGCGGCTCCGTCTTTGCCCTCCACCTTCGCTCATCTGCGGCTGTAAATGGCCCCCTCACAACGAGGGGTGATTAATAGGATGGCCGGACCTAACTTATCACAACCGCAACGTCACGCAATGGCGTTCGTCAACATCCGGAGGGGAGATGAGTTATTCGCAGACGGTGGTGGGTTCGGTCGGCTGGTTGACGATGGACCGGCCAGCCGCAATGAACAGCCTCAATCGCGACATGGCGACGGGCCTGAGCGCGCAACTCAATGCCTGGCGCACTGACGACGCGGTGCGCGTCGTCGTGTTGACGGGCAACGGGCGCGCATTCTGCGCAGGCGCGGATCTGATCGAGGCGGCGGAGCCGCCATGCCCGGAAAAGCGCGAGTTTCTCGAACTGATCGTCGAGTTCTTCGACACCTTGCGTGCGTTTCCGAAGCCGGTCATTGCGGCCGTCAACGGTATTGCACTGGCGGGCGGTCTGGAAGTCGTGCTTGCGTGCGACCTCGTGCTTGCCGCCGATTCCGCGCGCCTTGGCGACGCCCATTCGAATTTCGGCGTGTTTCCGGGTGCGGGCGGCGCCGCTATCCTGCCGCGCAAAGTGCCGGCCAACGTCGCTCGCTATCTGCTCTTCACGGGCGACTCAATGAGCGCTGCCGAATTGAAATTGCACGGTCTAGTCAACGAGGTGCTGCCGGACTCTGAATTGAAGCCGCGTGCCCAGGCGCTCGCAGACCGTCTCGCGAAAAAGAGCCCGCTGGTGCTCGCGCGCATGAAACGCGTCGCCAACGAAGCCGCGGACAAGACCGCGGCGGATGCGCTGCGCCACGAGCTGCTGGAACTGCGCAATCACCAGCGTTCGTACGACGTTAAAGAAGGACTGCGGGCATTCGCGGAAAAGCGCGAACCGCAGTTCAAAGGCTGCTGAGGCTCCGCTAACCGATACGAACTCGAAGCAAAGACCATGGAAAACATCTATATCGTGGGCGTCGGCATGACGCCGTTTGGCCGTCATCTGGACAAGTCGGTCAAGCAACTGACAGCTTGGGCCGTCGAAGACGCGCTCAAGGACTCCGGTTGCGAGCGCAAATGGATCGAGGCGGCGTATTTCGGCAATACGACGCAAGGGCACATGCAGGGGCAGCACATGATCCGCGGCCAGGTCGCGCTGATTCCGCTCGGCCTGGGTGGCATTCCGATTCACAACGTCGAAAGCGCCTGCGCGTCGGCGAGCAGCGCATTCCATCTAGCGGTGACGCAGTTGCGCGCCGGCATGGCGGAAGTGGTGCTTGCCGTGGGCGCGGAAAAAATGTACTCGCACGACAAGGCACGCATGTTCTCCGTGTTCGATTCGGCGTGGGACGTGGAGACAGCCGAGGCAAACGCCGCGCAAATGGTGGAACTGGGCAAGGGCGTCACGGCGCCGCCCGGCACGACATCGGACAAACCGTATAGCGTGTTCATGGACGTTTATGCGGGCATCGGCCGTCAGTTGATGGCTCGGCACGGCATCACGCAGCGGCAGTTCGCGGCGGTTTCGTCGAAGAACCACGGCCACTCGGTGCACAACGAGCGTTCGCAATACCGTAAGGCGATGTCGGTCGAAGAAATTCTCGCAGCGCCGCCTATCACCTTTCCGCTCACATTGCCCATGTGCTCGCCGATATCGGACGGTGCGGCCGCCGCGATTCTCTGCACGGAGTCCGCTCTCAAGCGCTACGGTTTCAATCGCAGCCGCGCGGTACGCGTGCTCGCGACTATCGTGCGCTCGGCGTCCCAGCGCGCAGGCGACGATCTGGCGAACCACATCACGGTACACGCCGCGAAGCTGGCGTACGAGGAAGCGGGTATCGGGCCCGATGACATCAACGTGGCGGAGTTGCATGACGCTTCGTCAATTGGCGAAATCGCGCTGTGCGAGAACCTGGGCTTGTGCAAGCCCGGCGAAAGCGGCGCGATGGCCGAGCGCGGCGAGTCGAGCCTCGGCGGGCGTCTGCCGATCAATCCGTCGGGCGGCCTCGAATCGAAGGGACATCCGATCGGCGCGACAGGTCTCGGACAGATCTTCGAGCTGGTCGAGCAGTTGCGTGGCGAATGCGGACCGCGCCAGGTGCATGGCGCAAGATTCGCCATTCAGGGCAACGGCGGCGGCCTTTGGGGCGTCGAGGAAAGCATCGACCACATCGGTATCTTCGGGCGCGCTTAAATCAAATAATCGAGAGACACGACATGCCGTTCCATTTGCCCACTGAAGAGCAAAACCTGGCTGTAGAAAGCTTCCGCAAATTCCTGCAGTCGGAAGTCAAACCCGTGGTCAAAGAGTACCGCGACCGTTTCATTCCGAAAGAGCGCATGCGCGAACTCACGCAGCGCATTGCGGAATTCGGCCTGCCCGGGTGCACGATTCCCGTCGAGTACGGCGGCATGGGGTGGTCGTTCACGATGCAAGGCATGCTGTTCGAAGAACTGGTGGCCTGTTCGTGCGACGTGGCGCTGTGCGTGATGCTCAACATGGGGCTCGCGTCGATGCTGGCGAACGCCCGGCCCGAGGTCCGCGAGCGCTATATGCCCGATTGCCTTGCCGGCAAGATTTTCGGCTCCATCTGCATCAGCGAGCCCGACGTGGGCTCCAACGTGGCTGAGCTCAAGACGCGGGCCGTGCGCGACGGCGATCACTTCATCATCAACGGTGAAAAGACGTGGATCACGAACGGCGTGTATTCGGACGTGCTGATCTGCACTGTACGGGGCGACAAAGGCCTCTCGCATATCCTGATCGACCGCAAGGAGCACGGCTACGAGTCGCGCAACATCGAGAAAATCGCACTCAGTTCGCAGTCCACCGCGCAAATTTTTATCACGGACGCGCGAGTACCCGCCACCAACCTGATTGGCGAAGAGGGCGACGGTCTGCGTAATACGATGAAGGTGTTCGAGACTGCGCGGGCGCACGTCGGCACGCTTTCGGTCGGCATCATGCGCGCGGCGCTGGAGGAGTCCATTGCGTATGCGACGCAGCGCAAGCAGTTCGGCAAGCTGATTGCTGCGCACCAGTTGATCGCCGCAAAGATCGCCAACATGGCGATCATGGTCGATGCGGCGCGGTTGATGTGTCAGCGCGTGTTCGGCCTGATCGACGCCGGGGTGCGGTGCGACATGCAGGCTTCGATGGCCAAGGCGTTCGCGACCGAGGCGGCGGTCCAGGTGTGCCGTGACGCGGTTCAATTGCACGGCGGCAACGGCATCACGAAGGAGTTCAACGTGGAACGTCTGCTTCGGGAGGCGATCATCATCCCCATTCCTGACGGCACCACGGAGATCCAGCAACTGATCATCTCGCGCGCGCTGACGGGCGTTGCTGCTTTCGTCTGAGTGCGACGCGTCGCATTGGCTGGTCCACGGCGCAACGTTGTGGCCGCATAGCGGCGAGCGTGTCGCGATTACCCCTTGAAACCAGGGGCGCGGTGGTCGGCGCGGCTGCGTATCATGAAGTGATACCGGCTCGCTCGGTGGGGCGTTCATAACGAATGGAGGAGAACGTATGACGCGCAAAGTCGTCGTCGCGGGAGTAGGCATGGTCCCATTCAGGAAGCCTGGCGCCAGCGAAACCTATGACCTGATGGGCGCGCAGGCCGCAAGGCTCGCATTGACCGATGCGGGCGTCTCATATCAAACGATTCAGCAGGCGTATGCATGCTTCGTTTATGGGGACTCCACGGCGGGACAACGTGCGCTTTATCACGTCGGCATGACGGGGCTGCCCATCATCAACGTCAACAATAACTGCTCGACAGGATCCACGGGGCTTTTCCTCGCGCGTCAGGCGATTGCAGCAGGTGCGCTCGACATTGCGCTCGTTGTCGGCTTCGAGCAGATGAACCCCGGCGCGCTCGGCAGTTACTTCAATGACCGGCCGTTGCCCTCCGAGCTGTTCCTGAAGCAGTGCGATCGTCTCGGTGTGCCAACGGAAATCGCGCCGGCCTTGCGTATCTTCGGCGGGGCGGGCGTGGAGCACATGAAGCGCTTCGGCACACCGCTCGAAAGCTTCGCAAAGATTCGCGCGAAGGCCAGTCGCCATGCGGCCAACAATCCGCTCGCCGTGTTCCGCAAGGTTGTTTCGCCTGAAGAGGTGATGGCCGACCAGGTCGTCTGGCCCGGCGTCATGACCCGCCTGATGGCTTGTCCGCCAACCTGTGGCGCGGCGGCGGCTGTTCTCTGTAGCGAGGACTTCGCGCGCAGTCGCGGCCTGGATTCGCGGGTCTGGATTGCAGCGCAGGCGCTGACTACAGACGGCCCCGAATCGCTGGAAGGCGACGACTTGCGCGACGTGGCCGGCTTCGGCATGGCGAAGAACGCGGCGCGCCAGGTGTACGAGGCGGCGGGCATCGGTGCCGAAGATCTCGACGTGATTGAGTTGCACGACTGTTTCGCGCACAACGAACTGATCACGTACGAAGCGCTTGGTCTGTGTCCGGAAGGGGGCGCTGCCGGATTTATCGACGCGGGCGACAACACCTATGGCGGGCGCTATGTCGTCAATCCGTCGGGTGGGCTGTTGTCGAAGGGTCATCCGCTTGGCGCAACAGGTCTCGCGCAATGTACCGAACTGGTCCAGCAGCTTCGCGGCGCTGCCGGCGAGCGGCAAGTCGGCAATGCTCGCGTTGCGTTGCAGCACAACGTCGGCATTGGCGGCGCGTGCGTCGTGACCATGTATCGCAACTGAGGGAGACATCGATGGATTTCCAACCCGATCCCGGCCTCGGTGCGTTCCGCGCGGAGGTCCGTGCGTTCCTGCGCGAGCATCTGCCGCGCGACCTGGCGGGCAAGCCGGTCGGCAGCGTTCGCTCAATGCGTCCGGATCTCGTGCGCTGGCAGAAAATTCTGAACAGCAAAGCCTGGGGCGCGCCCTACTGGGCGAAGAAAGATGGCGGCACAGGCTGGAGCGTGTTGCAGCGGCTTGTGTTCGACGAAGAGTGCGTGGCGGCAGGCGCGCCCACGCAAGACGGCTTCGCGCAAAAGCTGCTCGGACCGGTGCTAAACGAATTCGCGTCTGAGGAGCAGAAGGCCGCGCATGTTCCGCACATTCTCGATGGCGAGCGTTTGTGGTGCCAAGGCTTTTCCGAGCCTGGTTCGGGATCGGACCTTGCGTCGCTGCGCACCCGCGCCGAGCGCGACGCAGATTGTTATGTCGTCAACGGCCAGAAGATCTGGACGAGCTATGCACACGAGTCCGACTGGATTTTCCTGCTGGTACGCACCGACACCGAGGTGAAAAAACAGGCCGGCATCAGTTTCCTGCTGGTCGACATGAAAACGCCCGGCATCACTGTGCGGCCGATCCGCAGTATCGACGACTGTCATCACCTGAACGAAACGTTCTTCGACAACGTGCGCGTGCCGGTTGCTAACCGGGTAGGCGCGGAAGGCGACGGCTGGAAAATCACCAAGTTTCTGCTGAATAACGAGCATGCGAGCGCGGCCGAGCTGCCCTTGTTGCGCCGCTATCTGATGCAGTTGCGAAAGCTGGCGACCGTGCAACGTGTCGGCGGCGAGGCGCTGATTGCACAGCCGGCCTTCGCGTTGCGGCTCGCCCGTCTGGAAGCGGAAGTCAACGCAATTGCGATGATGGTTCAGCGGGTCGCGGCGATGGAGCAGGACCACAGCCCGGCGGCGCATGCGCTCGGATCGATTCTGAAAGTGCGCGGTACAGAGTTGCAGCAGCGTATGAGCGAGTTCATGGTCGAGGCGCTCGGCGACTACGGCGCCGTTGCGTACCCTGAGCCTCATGACCCCTGCCATGACGAGCCGTTGCCGTTTCAGGACCTCGGCCGCGGTGTGGCCAACGAGATGTTCTTCCGCCGGGCGTCGACGATCTACGGCGGGACCAGCGAGGTCCAGCGCGGCATTATCGCAAAGATGCTGTTTCAACTCTAAGCCGCCTGCCGATCATGAACTTCAATCTCAATGCAGAGCAGCAATTGCTGCAGGACAGCGTCCGTCGTTTTGTGGAGAGGGCATACAGCTTTGAAGCCCGCACTGCGCTCATCAACGCGCGTTCCACATGCGACGCGGCGCATTGGCAAACTTTCGCAACGAACGGCTGGCTGGCTGCGGCGCTGCCTGACGCGTACGGCGGTCTTGGCGGCACATTGCTCGATACCGTGCTGATCGCGCATGAATTCGGCCGTGGACTGGTGACGCAGCCGTATCTCGGCTGTGCCGTGCTGGCCGCACAAACGCTGCTGGCGGCGGGCACACCTTCGCAGAACGCATGCTGGCTGCCGCAACTCGCCGACGGCTCGCGCAAGTTCGCGCTTGCGTACAGCGAGGCTCAGTCGCGTGGCTTCCCGGAAACGGTGAGCTTGCGTGCGAGCACAACGTCGAATGGCTATTCGCTTAGCGGCAGCAAAACGCTGGTGCTGGGCGGCGCCGACGCGCAGAGTTTCGTGGTGTCGGCCATCACGCCCGACGCAGACGGCATCACGCTCTTTCTCGTGCACGCGGACACGCCGGGCCTCTCGCGCCGTGTTGTGCCGCTGCACGACGGAAGCTTTGCCGCCGAACTCGCGTTCGGCCAGGTGCAGGTCACGCGCGATGCCGTGCTAGGCGAACGGGGCAAGGGCTTGCCCGCGCTGCGCGTCGGTTTGGCGCACGCGACGGCCGCACTCTGCGCGGAACTGGTCGGCGCAATGGAAAAGGCGATTGAACTGACGGCCGAGTATCTCAAGGTGCGCAACCAGTTCGGTGTGCCTATCGCCAGTTTCCAGGTATTGCAGCATCGCATCGCGGACATGGCCGCCGAAATGGAACTCGCGCGCTCGATGCTGTACGCGCTTCTTGAGTCAATCGAAAACGGCGACGAACCGGCGCGGCTGCGCGCCGTATCACAGGCCAAGTCGATTGTCGGGCGGGCGGCCCGCTTCGTGTGCGCGCAAGCCATTCAGTTGCACGGCGGCATTGGCATGACGGAAGAGTACCAGGTCGGTCACTTCTATAAACGGGCAGTCGTGGCCGACGTGCTGTTCGGCAGCGGCGATGCACATGACGCCGCGTGTGCGGCACAGCTGCAAAAAGATCTGCTTGAAAAGGAAAACCACGCATGAAAAGTTTCGAGAAGATTGCGGACTTGCAGCCGCTCGTCGGCGAGGCGATCGGCACGAGTGACTGGCTGCTGATCGACCAGCAGCGCATCAACCAGTTCGCAGACGCAACGGGCGATCATCAATGGATTCATGTAGACGTCGAGCGTGCCAGGCAGGGGCCGTTTGGCGGCACCATCGCGCACGGCTTTCTGACGTTGAGCCTCCTGCCTGCGTTCCTCGCTACCGCATTCGAGATCAAGGAAACAAGGAGCGGACTGAATTACGGCCTGGACAAGGTGCGCTTCATTGCGCCCGTGCCGGTGAATAGCCGTCTTCGCGCGCACTTCCGGCTCATGGATTGGACGGCAGTGAACGGCGGCGGCGCACAGATAAAGACCGAGATGACCGTTGAATGCGAAGGCGCCGAAAAGCCCGCGTGCATCGCCGAATCGATCACACGGCTCTTTCCCTGACGTTCCCCTTTGACAATGAATCAGGAGACATTCACATGAGTATTCGTTTCGACGGAAAGGTCGCGATCGTGACGGGGGCGGGCGCTGGCCTCGGCCGCGCTCACGCGCTTGCTTTCGCTGAGCGTGGGGCGAAAGTCGTCGTCAATGATTTCGGCGGCGCGCGCGATGGCACCGGCGGATCGTCTGACGCCGCGCTGGCTGTGGTCAAGGAGATTCGCAGGGCTGGCGGTACGGCCATTGCCGACGGCGCAAACGTGGCCGACTACGAGCAGGTGCAGGCGATGGTCAAGCGGGCGGCAGCCGAGTTCGGCCGCGTCGACATTCTCGTGAACAACGCGGGCATCTTGCGCGACAAGAGCTTCGCGAAGCTCGAGATGCGCGATATCTGCGCGGTGCTGGACGTGCATCTGATGGGCTCCATCAATTGCTCGAAGGCCGTGTGGGAGATCATGCGCGAACAGGCCTATGGGCGAATTGTGATGACCACGTCATCGTCGGGCATGTATGGCAACTTTGGCCAGGCGAACTACGGCGCGGCCAAGATGGGCGTGATCGGCCTCATGAATGCGCTGACCACCGAGGGCCGCAAGAACAATATCAAGGTGAACACGATCGCGCCGGTCGCTGCCACGCGCATGACCGCCGATATTCTGCCGGAAGTAATGTTGCAGCGAATCCAGCCCGAGCGCGTGACGCCTGCCGTGCTGTTTCTTGCGAGCGATGAAGCGCCGTCGAAGACTATCGTGGCGGCCGGCGGCGGCGCGTTTGCGGCTGCGACGGTGGTGGAAACCGAGCCGGTGCTGCTGCCCGATGAAGAGGTCACTCCCGAAGGCGTTGCGGCACGCTTCGGCGATATCGCCAACTGGAGCACGGCGCGCGCCTACGACGAATCGGGCCATCAGGTTCAGGCGTTTCTCAAGCTCGTGTGCGGCTAATAGATAAGAGAAGCAAACGCACGGGCTCCAAGGTCGCCGCGATGTGCGGCGGCCTTTTTGCATTGAGCGCGTCGCGAAGTCTCCGGTCTCCGGCCTCGCTTCACGGCTCATGGCGTGACGTTGTGAATCACCGAACCACCGGACCACCGGACCACGGAACCACGGAACCACGGAACCACGGAACCCGGAACCACGGAACCACGGAACCACGGAACCAACAGACACCATGCCCCGCATGGCGCGCAATGCACCGCGCGCCACGGGCCTCGAGCGTTGACGTAACACAACGCCTCATCACCTCATCACCTCACTCAAGATGCCGCGAAATTATCAGCTTCTGAATGTGGCTTGTCCCTTCATAAATCTTGCAAATCCGCACGTCGCGTAAAAACCGTTCGACAGCGAAGTCGGTCAGATAGCCGTAGCCGCCGTGAATCTGTAGGGCGTCCGAGCAGACCTTTTCGGCAATTTCGCTCGCGAACATCTTGGCAATGGACGCTTCCTTGATGCAGTCGGCCCCCGTGTCCCGCAAACGCGCGGCATGAACGCAATACTGCCAGGCGACCTCCACCTGCGCGGCCATATCCGCAAGGTCGAACGCCACGCCCTGGAGTTTGATGATGGGCGCGCCATAGGCTTCCCGTTCGCGCGCATAACGCACGGCCGCATCCAACGCGGCCCGCGCGACGCCCGCCGCAATGAAGCCGATGCCGATCCGGCCGTCGCAAAGCCCGCCCATTACGGTGCGATAACCGTCGCCCTCGGCGCCCAGCAGATTCACGGCCGGCACGCGGTAGTCCTCGAGCGAAATCTGCGCGGTATGCGCGGTGTGCTGACCAAGCTTGTTTTCGACGCGTGTCACGTGGTAGCCGGGCGCTTTCGGGTCGATGATGAATGTGCTCGCGCCGCGCTTGCCTGCCGTTTTGTCAGTAATCGCGAACGCGACGCCGACACCGGCCTCGCTTCCGTTCGAGATGAATTGCTTGGTGCCGTTGAGCACGTAATGGTCGCCATCGCGGCGCGCCGTGGCCCGCAGCGCGGCGGTATCCGAGCCGGCGTGCGGCTCGGTCAGCAGGAACGCGCCGATCGATTCCCCACGCGCCATGGCGGGCAGATAACGTTGCTTCTGCTCTTGCGTTCCGTGCTGGACAATGCACATCGCCGTAAAGTTGTGGACGTGCACGATAGTGGCGACGCCCGCGTCCACGGCGGCAATTTCATGTTGCGCGAGGCAGAAGTCGAGCACGCCGGTCCCTGTGCCGCCGTATTGCTCGGGAATCAGCATGCCGAGAAAGCCGAGTTCGGCGAGCGCCTTCAACTCGTCGCCCGGCCACGCGGACGTCACATCGCGTTGCGCGGCGGTCGGTGCGACGATCTCGCTTGCCACGCGCCGCGCGGTATTGCGAATCAGCGTCTGCTGCTCGGTGAAGAATGCGTTGGAGGTGTCAGTCATGAGGATGTGCCTTCGCGTTGATCATGCGTTTCTAATGGTGGGCTGCGGATCAGCCGCCGGACCAGTCGCGCAGCACGGCTTCGTTGTGCTCGCCGCGTCGTGGAATCGGCCCGGGCCGCCCGGCGGGCGTGGCAGAAAAGCGTGGGGCGGGCGACACTTGCAGAACGCCGTCTTCCCGCAGGTAGACGCCGCGCGCGCGCATGTGGGGGTGATCGGCTGCTTCGTCGGGAGCCAGCACCGGCGCAAAGCACGCGTCCGTGCCTTCGAGCAGCGAGCACCATTCATCGCGGGAGCGGCTCGCGAAGAGCGCAGCTAGCCGCTCCCGCAAGCGCGGCCATGCGGAGGGATCGTAAGCTTTGTCGAACTCTGGGTCGGTGCCGAGACCCAGCTTCTCGCGCAACTCGCGATAGAACTTCGGTTCGAGAGAACCAACGGAGATGTAAGCGCCGTCCGCGCATTGGTAGGTGTTGTACCAGTGCGGGCCATCCAGCAGGCTCTGGCCGCGTTGCACGCGCATGTGTCCTGAGGCCTGGAGCGCCAGCAGTAGCGACGTCATATGCGCGCTGCCGTCGACAATGGCCGCATCGACCACCTGGCCCGTGCCCGTAGCGCGTGCGTTCATGATGCCCGCGAGCAGACCCACGGCAAGGTACATGGCGCCGCCGCCCACATCGCCGACAAGGCTCGGTGGCGTGATCGGCGCTTCGCCCGGTTGGCCTGCGTACCAGAGCGCGCCGGACAGCGCGATGTAGTTCAGATCGTGACCCGCGGCGTGCGCAAGCGGGCCGTGCTGTCCCCAGCCGGTCATGCGCCCATAGACGAGGCGCGGATTGCGTTGCAGGCAGATGTGCGGCCCGAGACCCAGCCGCTCCATGACACCCGGACGCATGCCTTCGATCAGCGCGTCGCACTGCCCCACAAGACGCAGCACTGCTTCGACGCCTTCCGGCGTCTTCAGGTCCACGCTCACCGAACGCTTGCCGCGATTGGCGATCTGCGCGCGGCCCAGATCAAGCGCGCCGGGCTCCGCCTCGGCGCGGTCCACCACGACGACATCCGCGCCGAGGTCGGCCAACAGCATGCCGCAAAAAGGCCCCGGTCCAATGCCCGCGATTTCCAGCACCTTGAGCCCGGCTAGCGGACCTTGTCTCTTTGTTGTCATGGGTGGCTACCTTTTATGGGACGCAACCCATGATAGTGAGCACCGGTAGCCGCGGCTCCCCCTATTCTTGAGGGGGACAGTGGTGATTCAGAGTCGCCTATGCTTGTACGGATCGCAATGCGGTGAACCGGCGGCGGGTTCGTCGACGAGGCGCGACATAGCCGAATCTTCAAGCCGTGTTCAGAACGAGCGGGCTGCCAGCTCAAGCGCGACGCGAAAGCAGAAGTGCTGAAGACGGCGCGTGAAGTGCGCGAGACAGTATTGGGGCAGTCGGGGCAGCGAAAGCCTGGCCTTCGTGCCATGCCCAGGCCCAAGCCGCTTTCGGATTGCGTGCGTTGCGCGCTGTCCCCGCTCGAGTGACTGCGCCTTTTCGAGGGACGCGAGTTGCAGTTGCGGCGTCCTGGTTCAACGACAAAACCGAGGATCTCAGATGAATTTGAAGAACGCGGTAGTGGTGGTGACGGGCGCGGCATCAGGTCTCGGTCTCGCGACATGTCGAAGGCTTGCGGCAGCGGGAGCGCGCGTGGTCGGCTTCGATCTTAACCAGTCGAAACTCAGTGAGGCGCTAGGCCGCGATATGACGGCTATTGCAGTTGACGTGGCCAACGAGTCGAGCGTGAAAGAGGGTATCGACGCGGTTGTCGACCGGCATGGCGCGATCCACGTGGCGGTCAGTTGCGCAGGCATCCTCGGGCCCTGCAAGACTGTCTCCAAAGGTCAGTTGTTTCCGTCGGATGTGTGGAACCGGGTGCTGTCCGTGAATCTTACTGGCACGTTCAACGTGATCAGGCACGCGGCACTTGCGATGACACATAACGAGCCCGCGGATACCGGCGAACGCGGCGTGATCATCAACACGTCATCCGGTGCCGCGCGCCAGGGCCAGATGGGCCAGGCCGCCTACAGCGCGAGCAAAGCAGGTGTGATCGGCATGACGCTTCCCATCGCGCGTGATCTGGCCGAGCATGGCATCCGCGTGGTATCGGTCGCGCCGGGTCTGTTCGAGTCCGGGATGTCCGCCGGTATGCCGCCGAAGGTCTCAGACGCGCTCGTCGAAAAAATGCTGTTCCCGCGCCGCATGGGCAAGCCGGACGAATTCGCGGCTCTGGTCGAGCACATTATTGGCAACGCTTACCTGAACGCGCTGACCATCGACATGGATTGCGGCACGCGCTGACGGCGTGCCAGACAAACGGCAGCGGCGTCGCAAAGCCGCGAATCGCGGCTATCCCACTATCCACACTATCTCGACGCGTTGGCAAGCGTAGCCGCGACTTGTCTGATGCGCGGGCCGGCGTGATCGTGGAATCGCTTGATTCCCTGGCACAGGTAGTTCAGTCCCGGCTCGCCATCGGGCGTCCGCAGCAGGCGGTTTTTCGGGCACTCGCCCCAGCAGGAGTTCAGGTATTTGCACTCGCGGCAGTACTTCGGCAAGCTCTCGCGTTTCGAGAACCCGAAATCCATTTGCCGCTCGGAGAACGCCATTGTGCCGAGGTGCGCCGTTTGGAGATTGCCTAGCGCATACTCAGGATACACAAAGTGATCGCAGGAGTAGACGGTACCGTCATGCTCGACGGCCAGCGCTTTTCCGCAGAACTCTGCAGTGACGCAAGTTTGCGCCGGCTGGCCCATCGACTGGACAACGGCCGTCTCGAACAGATTGACCAGAATCACGCCCATGTCTCGCTTGTACCATTCGTCGAACGTGCGAGAAAGGAAGTAGCCCCAGTCCTGCGGATCGACAGACCAGTCCGTCACGATGGAGTTGGCGGTTCCGGGCCGCGCCGCGTCGGAGCCGACGAGCGGCATGGACTGCGAGGATGCAACGCCCGGCGCGACCGTTCGAAAGTCCTTCGGTTCGACACACGGGATGAACTGCATATACGTGGAGCCTATCTCGTTGCGCAAAAACTTATAAACGTCGACGGGACGTTTTGCGTTGCTGCGGTTGACGACGGTCAGCGTGTTGAACTTCACGCCGTGCTTTCGCAGCAGTGCGACGCCGCGCATGACCTGGTCGAACGTAGGCTGCGCTTTCCGATCGAGGCGGTAAATGTCGTGCAACTCGCGCGGACCGTCGATGCTGATGCCGACCAGAAAGCCATGCTCCTTCAGGAATTCGCACCACTCGTCCGTTAGCAGCGTGCCGTTTGTCTGGAGATCGTTTTCGATCCGTCGTCCTTCGGGCTTGTACTTTTTCTGTAGCGCGACAATGTCGCGGAAAAATTCGAGGCCAAGCATGGTCGGTTCGCCGCCTTGCCAGGAGAAGATCACCTCGTCGCCGTTCTGTGCCTCGATGTATTGGCGGATGTAGCGCTCGAGCATCGTGGTCTCCATTCGATGCCCACGACGCTGCTGCAAAAGGTGCTCTTTGTGCAGGTAATAACAGTAGGTGCAATCGATATTGCAAGTTGAGCCGATCGCCTTGGCCATCGCGTGGAAGCGGCCCTTGCGCTCGGGTGGGGCCGGTTCATTCCCAGACTGGCCGGTAGGAAAAAAGTGAATCGGAAACGCGTGGTTGGCCTCGGCCATAGATCTGAAATCCGGTAGTACCTGTTGAAAAGCCACGCGGCTTCGCGTGGCGCTGTTTGTTAATTGCCTGCGGCGGCGGCGCGCTGAAGCGCATCTAGCCGGCTCTTCAATGCTTCCACCCGCTGGAACTGCGAATTGCGAACCGGCCCGGTATAACTAAGGCTCTGCGGCTCCCGAGGCGGGTACTTGATATACGACTGCAAAACGCGTTTGAGCACGTCGTCGAAAATGGGCATGGTCCAGCTTTTCTCTGTCCAGTTCGTCATGAAGATGTCGTAGTGCTCGCCCGGGTCCGCCTGAAGGTCGTAAAGGCGAGGGACGGTCGCAACGTATTTGTCGGGACCGCGCCAGCCGGTGGTGTTGTCGTTAGAAAAAGGTGGGTAGTCGCCGCGCAGATTGAATACCACTTTGAATTTGCCGACCCGCACCGCTCCCGGAGATATTTCGTCTTCGGTCTGGTAGACCCAGAAGTTGCGTTTGGTTTTACCCGTTCCAAGCAGAACCGGCGAGAAGTCGTAACTGTCGAAGATGGTGGCCTTGCCGTCCCTGTCCACGGTCGGCAGTCTGGTGTCGGCGATCGCTGCGAACGTGGCCATCAGGTCGAGCCCGCCGACGATATCCCAGCAACTGCCGTTAGGCTTGATACGCCCCGGCCACCACGCAATGGCCGGCACGCGGCTGCCCGCTTCCATGTCCGTGCCTTTGGTTCCACGAAAGGGCGTCCATCCGGAATCGGGATAGACGTCTTGCCACGCGCCGTTGTCCACCGTATAGAACACCAGCGTTTCGTTTTCGATGCCGGCGTTTCTGACCGTGTCCAGAATGCGGCCGACGCGCGTATCCAGTTCGACTACCGCATCACCGTACTTCGTCTTGACCGCGGACTTGCCGGCGAACTCGGGCGCGGGAAGATTCGGCTGGTGGTTCTTCGTGAAATTGATGCTCATGAAAAACGGGCGGCTGTCATGCGCGTGCGCCTTGATATAGTTTTCCGATGACGTTTCAATTCCCTGGTCCAGTGTGGCGATCTGATCACCCGTGATTTTTCTCGTTTCCGTGTATTTCTGCCCTGCCTTGCCTTCCAGTTCGCCCAGTGGATCAACCTTCGGCACGCCTTCAGGCCAATCGGGATTCCAGGCGGGGTCGGCGTACGTGTACGCGTTCAGGTGGTACAGCAGAACGTTCTTCATCTCGTCATAACCGTGCGCGGTAGGCAGCGCGTATTCCGCTTCCCCGAGATGCCACTTGCCCGCGAAGAACGTGGAATAGCCGGCTTGTTTGAGCACGTCCGCAATCGTCACCTCCCCGCGCGGCAGGCCGCCGCCCTGGCCTGGTGCCGCAACGGTCGTCATGCCGCTGCGATTCGGAAGGCGCCCCGTCTGCATTGCCGCGCGCCCCGGCGTGCAGCTTGGCTGGCCGTAGAAGTTCCAGAACTGCATGCCTTCGCGTGCCATCCTGTCGAGGTTAGGCGTGGGCGCGCCGCGACCTTCGCCTCCGCCGTACATGCCGAGGTCGCCCCAGCCGGTATCGTCTGAAACGAGAAGGATGATGTTGGGCTTCTGCCGGGTTGCCTGCGCCTGCGCCGGTCCTGCAAGCAACGAAAGTGCAACCAGCGCTGCACCGACCTCGGATACCAACGCCAGGCGTCTGGGGCAAGCGTTCATTCCTACCTCGCACGGGTGGTTGAGGAAAACTAATTGAATGTTGGCAGTGGCCCGAACCATACAGAAAGATAGCAGACGGCAGATGTAAAGCAAGGCGATAAAAGCCTGGTTCACAGGGCGACGCAGAGCTGTTCCAAGCAGCATGTTTCTGCCGGTTCCTGTATCTCAAGTCAGGCGCGACAGCAAGCCGCTGGCCGACAGCGCCTACATGTGGCGGCTTGCCGCGAAGAAATCACGGGTCTCCAGTATCATTCTGCTTCCTAACCTGCTTTGGAGCCACTTGTGCCCGCGCGTCTGTTCCGCTCCGCGAAAGCTGATCGAAACCGTTTCATTGCGCTTTACGTCAGCATGGCCATTGGCTTGCTCGTCGCGGCGGGTCTGTTCGTGTACGAGGCAAAGGTGATCGTCGCCGACAGCCTGCGCGACGAAGAAGCGTTCTCCGTGCTGGGCGCCGCAAATCGCGTGCTGCACGATCTGGAGAATGCGGAGACCGGACAGCGCGGCTATCTGCTCACCGGAGATGAAAGTTACCTCGTGCCGTACCGCCAGGGCATTCGCGATCTGGACGACACCATACTGCGCCTGCAGCAAGCGGCAGGCAGCGACGAAAAGTCGCTCGAACTGTTGCGCCGGGTCCAGCATGCGAAGACCGACAAGGTAAGCGAACTGGCGCGCACCATCGAGCTGGCTCGCAGCGGCAACCGCGCGGCTGCCATCGCGCTCGTGCAGACGAACGAAGGCAAGCTCTACATGGATGAGCTGCGCCAGGATCTCGGCCTGTTGCTGAACGACTGGCGGGAAAGACGCAGTGCCGCCATGCAGGACGCTCACCAACGCCTCACGTTCGGGAGCGCTGCGCTTGTGGCCATGGCTTTGCTCGTGTGCTGCCTGATGGTCTACACGGTCTATGTTCAGCGCCGTGCGTTCGCGAGGGTGCATGCCTATTCGAATGCACTCGATCAACAAGCGGCGCAGGACACGCTAACGGGACTTCCGAACCGCCGTCGGCTGTTGTCCGCGATAGACAAGCTGTCGAACCAGGCAGGCGAATCACGGCGAGTCGCGCTCCTGTACCTCGACATAGACGGCTTCAAGAACGTCAACGACGCGCTCGGCCATAGCGCCGGCGACGTGCTGCTGCGCCGGCTCGCGGAATCGTTGCGGGCGGCGACGCGCCAGAACGACATGCTGGCCCGTGTGGGCGGCGACGAGTTCGTGTTGCTTGCAGCCGATTGCGGCGACGACTCGCAATTGCGGGATCTTGCCGAGCGCCTTCTTGCGAGCGTGAAGGCCGTGGGCGAACGCGAGTATGGTGGCCGTTTCGCCATTGGCGTGAGCATTGGCATTGCGACGTTTCCCGACCGTGTCAAGAGCGTGGGCGGATTGCTCGATGTCGCCGATGCGGCCATGTACGTGGCCAAGCGCAGCGGCCGCTCGACCTATAGCTTCGGTGCTTCGTCCGCAGCGGGGCTTTCCAATGTGATCAGGCTGACGCGATGACGCGTCGGGCGAGCCACCACGTTTCTCTCGAATATCGCCAAGGGTGAGCCGTTCCAGGATGGTGAGGAATTCCAGGAGACGGCCTCACCGTGATCGTATCCGGGCCAAAGGTGAGACGTTCCAAGAGGTGTCGCGCCTCGGGCAATGGTGAGTAATCCCAAGATTCATGCCGCACCGCACCGCACCGCTCAGCCTGGCTGAGGCGCCGGTGCCGACAAAGGTGAGGAGTTCCAGGAGGTCGCCGCAAAGGTGAGCTGTTCCAGGAGATAAAGCATTCCATGCCGCCGCATGCTTGCGCGCGGCGCTCATCTCCTTACATCTGCTTCCATATCCGAACAAAGCGTTAGCGCGAAAAGGCGGCGCCCGCCCGCATGCAAGCGCCATGCAACACACATGCAGCGCGAATTCCCGCCTCGATACCTGATACGACGCAACGCATCTGATGCGCCGTTTGTAACGGCCAGGTAAAACATCCTCTTTGGTGAATTGATAAGTTGCGGACTGACACGCAGCGCGACAACGCTTGCGTGACCATTCATCCACCGAAGGAGAAACAATGAAGAAGCTGTTGGCAATCGCAACGTTGGCCGCCCTGAGCGCAACTTTGAGCGGATGCTGGTGGGGACCGCCGCCAGGTTGGGGCGGCGGCGGCCCCGGCGGTGGTCCTGGCGGCGGTCATGGCGAGGGTCCGCATGGAGCGGTCGTCGTGCCGGGCCACGTCGCGCAGGGTTGATGTGAGCCGCTAAGGCGATGGTCGCAAAGGGCGGGCGCGGACCGCCCTTCGTCCTAGGCAGGGAAGTTCATCGAAACCACCAGCCCGCCATCGGCCGCATTGTCCACGTGAAAAGCGCCGCCGTTATATCGCACGAGACGCCGCACGATCGCGAGACCCAAGCCACAATGTGCGTCGCTGCTGCGTGCTTCGTCCAGTCGTACGAACGGTTGCAATGCGCGCTCCAGCTGGCTGCCCGGAATACCGCTACCGTGATCGCGCACTGTCAGCGTGTAGTGTCCGTTGTGACGCGAAGTCGACACTTCGACCGGCGGCTCGCCATACGTGAGCGCGTTTTCGATCAGATTGCCGAGAATGCGGTCCAGGTCGACGAGCGGCAAGCCAAAGCCGTCGCCCGCCTGCAGGTGCAGACGAACCAGCGCGTCGTTGCCGAGACTCTCACCGTAATGGCGGCGGCAATGCGCATCGACGCTCGTGCGCGGCGAATTGTCGGCGCTCTCGCGTGCGAAATCCAGGAACTGCGTGACGATGCGCGACAACGACTCTGCGTCGCGCAGAAAACCGCTGCGGTTTGCTTCGTCCGGCAGCAGATCCGCGCGCACCTGCATGCGCGTGATCGGAGCGCGCAGGTCGTGCGCGACGCCCGCGAGCATCACCGCGCGTTCCTGCTCGGCCTGCGCGAGTTGATGCATCATCTGGTTGAAATCGTCGACGAGCTCCTTTACCTCGCGTGGACCGCTCGCCGGTACGACCGGTGCTCGATGTCCGAGGCGAAACTCGCGTGCGGCAATCGCGAGGCGGTGCAACGGCCGTTGCAAATGCCACGCGCCGAAGAGCGCAAGAATCACCGCGAACACCAGCATCATGGCGGACGCGCTAATAAAGCGGCGCGCAGGCAGCATCGAGTTCTCGAGCTTGAGCCAACCAGGATTGCCCGCATAACGCACCCAGACGTTGCCATTCTCCGGGTCCGCGACCACTTCGCTTCCGGGTGGCAGCTTCGCGCGCAGCGCGCTCTGGAACGGGCCTGATGTGTCCCGGCACGGCGCGGGACAGCCATAGGGAATGGCGTCGCTCGCATTGATCGGCACCACGCCGAGCGTGGCCGAAATCTGCGCAGCAGTCACTGCGCCGCTACGTTGCGCCTCGACCGCAAGCAACAGCGCCCGCTGCGCATGCCCCGTGTCGAGCTGCCCACGATCACGGTCCACCAGCAGCAATGAAGTGACGTGGACGATGACTATCAGGCCAACCGTCATCAACGCGAGCTGGCCGAATAGCGTGTTAAAGGGATTCTTCATCGTCGCTGCTGCCGGGCACGAACATATAGCCGATGCCGCGCACCGTCTGAATGCGTCTTGGGTTGGCGGGGTCGTCTTCCAGGAGCCGGCGCAGGCGCCACACCGGCACGTCGATGCCGCGCTCGGTCACTTCCGAGTGCGGGCCATGCAGCAGGTCCACGAGCTTCGAGCGCGAGAGCGTTTGCATCGGATGCTGCGCGAGCACTTCCAGTAACGCATATTCGCTGCCGGTCAGTTTGAGCGGCTCGCCGTCACGAAACAAGGTGCGGCTCGCGAAGTCGAGGCGGAACTGGCCGAAGCGCAGCGCCTCGCGCTTTTCCACTGGTGCCGTTGCCGGCGCCGGCTGTGCATGGCGTCGCAGCACGGCGTGAATGCGGGCAAGCAATTCCTGCGGCATGAAGGGCTTGCCGAGATAGTCGTCGGCGCCCAATTCGAGGCCGACCACACGGTCGACACCGTCGGCGCGCGCCGTCAGCATGATTACCGGAATGGTGTCGCCGCTCGCACGCAGTTGCCTGAGTGCGGTGAGGCCGTCCACGCCCGGCATCATCAGATCGAGCACGACGATGGACGGCCGTTCGCGCTCGAGCCGGCGTGCTAGCTGGTTGGCGTCATGCAATACGGAGATCGCTATGCCGCGTTGCTGGAAAAACGTCCGCAGCAGGTCGCGAAGATCGGCGTCGTCGTCGACCAGTAAAACCTGGATGGACATGTCTTGCATGATCGGCCCTGCTCGATGAAGTCATTGGCGGCGTGCACGGGGCGCCCTGCCACCGTAGCCGAATATAGCGAATTGCCCGATGCCCGCGCTTTCGGGTCCTTTTCCAAGCTTACCGTTTCTTACGGAACCGTTTCGGAGTATCCGGCCACGCTCCATTCATGATGCAACGCCTCGGGCGCGCTGCACGGTAGGGGCGTGTCTTCGACGGCTGCGACGAATCGCGCAATGATCCGCACCCCACGCACCCTACGCAACCCACGCACCGTGTTACAGCGCGTAATGCTTGCCTAAGCCACTGTAAGGCGCCTTTCATTATTGTGGGCCATCCGTTGCCGCTGGCTTCGCGTTGTGTGGCTCTTACCTGAACCGGCGACGCATGCCAGACGGTCCTTTGTCGAATCTAGTCGAAGGATGCCCCGAGCATGCCAACCCCGTCCAATCCCGTCGCATCCCCGACGCGTGCGCCCAGTTCCATACTTCTCGCCGCGTCAGTTGCCGCCGCCATACTGATGCTCGCGGCGTGCGGCGACCACGCGACTCAGGGCCCGCCGCATGTGACGCCCGAAGTCGGCGTCGAAACCATCAAGCCGCACACCGTTGTCTCGAACACCGAACTGTCGGGCCGGCTGTCCGCTATTCGCGTCGCGGAAGTGAGGCCGCAGGTTGAAGGCATTATCAGGAAGCGCCTGTTCACGGAGGGTTCGCAGGTCACGGCCGGCGCGGTGCTCTACCAGATCGACGCAGCCAGCTACCAGGCCGCCTACGACCAGGCAGTCGGCACCCTTGCAAAAGCCGTTGCGACCGCGAACGCGGCGCAAACCAAGGCCACGCGTTACGCGCAATTGTGGAACATCCAGGGCGTGAGCCGGCAGGATTACGACGACGCCGTGGCCGCGCTCGCAGAAGCCAACGCCGACGTGCTCGCCGATAGGGCCGCACTGAAGACCGCCGCTATCAATCTCGGCTATACCAAAGTGGTTGCGCCTATCGCAGGGCGCATCGGCAAATCGAGCGTGACCGAGGGCGCGCTCGTCACCGCCGAACAGACCACCGCGCTCGCCACCGTGCAGGCGACGGGCGAAATGTATCTCGACGTGACCCGCTCGTCCGCGGACTGGCTGCGCCTGCAGAAAGAGTTCGCCAGCGGCCAGTTGCAGCAGTCGGGCGCCGACAGCGCCGTGGTTCATCTGGTGATGGAAGACGGCAGCACATACGCACAGCCAGGCAAGCTGCTGTTCTCCGACATCACCGTCGATGCCACCACCGGCTCCGTCACCCTGCGTTGCGTGTTCCCGAACCCGGACGGCGTGCTGCTGCCCGGCATGTTCGTGCGGGCCCGGCTCGAGGAAGGCGTGAATCGCGAGGCGATTACGGTTCCGCAACTCGCAGTAACGCGTGCGTCCGACGGCTCCGCGAGCGTGCTGACGGTGAGTGCCGACAACAAGGTCGTGCAGACCCAGGTCACCGCCGACATCGCGTCCGGCTCCGACTGGGTCGTCACAAGCGGCCTGAAGGCGGGCGACCGCGTGATCGTGTCCGGTTCGCAGAATGCGCGCACCGGCGCTGTCGTGAAGCCGGTAGAGGCGCCCGGGGCTTTGCCTGCGCCGGCCACCGCGGGCAGCGCGCTCCCGGCGTCTGCCGCCCATAGCTAAAGCGAGAATCTCATGGCAGGTTTCTTTATCAACCGACCGATCCTCGCGTGGGTCATCGCCATTGTCATCATGATGATTGGCGGTGCTTCAATCGCGACGCTTCCGGTCGAACAATATCCTAGCGTCGCGCCGGCCTCCGTGCAGATCACGGCAACGTACCCCGGCGCGTCCGCCGAAACCGTCGCGACCACCGTGACTCAGGTGATCGAGCAGAAACTGAGCGGCATCGACCATCTGCTCTATATGTCGTCGACGAGCAGCTCCGTTGGCCAGGCACGCATCACGCTGACGTTCCAGCAAGGCACAAACGCGGACATCGCCCAGGTGCAGGTGCAGAACAAGGTCGAACAGGCGACCTCGTCGCTGCCGGAGACCGTGCAGGAACAGGGCGTGCAGGTCGCCAAGGCGGCCAACTCCTTTCTGATGATCGTGTCGCTTTCGTCGAGCGACGGCAGCATCAATTCCATCGACCTCGGCAACATCATTGCGACGCAGATCGAGGACCCGCTCACGCAGATAGACGGCGTGGGCGACGTCACGCTGTTCGGCGCGCAGCACGCCATGCGCATCTGGCTCGATCCGGTCAGGTTGCAGGCCGTCGGTCTGACAACCAGCGACGTCACCACCGCGATCACGAACCAGAATGTGCAGCTTTCCGTCGGTCAGATCGGCGGCTCGCCGTCGACCAGAGCTCAGGCATTGAACGCGACGATCTCCGCGTCGAGCCTGCTGACCACCCCCGCGCAGTTCGGCGCGATTCTGCTGCGCGTGAACAGCGACGGCTCGAAGGTAATGTTGAAGGACGTCGCGCGCGTCGAGGTCGGCGCCGACGACTACAGCACCGACTCCCGCCTGAACGGCAAGCCGGCCGCCTCGCTCGCGGTCAAGCTCGCGAGCGGCGCCAACGCCATGAGCGTGGCCAAAGCCGTGCGCGCGAAGCTGCAGGAGTTGAGCCCGCAACTGCCGCGCAATGTCGTCGTCGATTACCCGTACGACACCACGCCGTTTGTGCGCATTTCGATTGAAGAGGTGGTCAAGACGCTGATCGAAGCGGTGCTGCTCGTCTTCGTCGTGATGTACGTGTTTCTGCAGAACCTGCGCGCAACGCTGATCCCGACTATCGTGGTGCCCGTCGCGTTGCTCGGCACGTTCGCGGTAATGTCGGCGGTCGGCTTCTCGATCAACGTGCTGTCCATGTTCGGCATGGTGCTCGCAATCGGCTTGCTGGTGGACGACGCAATCGTGGTGGTGGAAAACGTCGAGCGCCTGATCGCGGAGGAAAAGCTATCGCCGGTGGAAGCCACGCGCCGTGCGATGAAGCAGATCACCGGCGCGCTGATCGGCATTACGACTGTGCTGATTGCCGTGTTCATTCCGATGGCATTTTTCGCGGGAACGACGGGCGCAATTTATCGGCAGTTCTCCATCACGATTGTCGCGGCAATGCTGCTCTCGGTGTTCCTCGCGTTGACGCTCACACCCGCACTGTGCGCGACGTTGCTCAAGCGTTCCGACGTCGAGCATCATGACAGGCGCGGCGTGCTCGGCTGGTTCAACCGCATGCTCTCGCGCGGTACGGACCGCTACGATTCGGCGGTGGCGCGCGTAATCGGCAAGCCCATGCGCTATATGGTGATCTATGTGCTGATTGCGGGCGTGGTCGCGCTGCTGTTCATGAAACTGCCTTCCTCGTATCTGCCAGACGAAGACCAGGGAAGCATCATTACGTCGATCTCCGCGCCAGTGGGTACGCCCGCTTCGCAGACGCTCGAAGTCGTGAAGAAGGTCGAGAACTACTATCGCAGCCAGCCGGAGGTGGATCAGCTCATTACCCTGACGGGTTTCAGCTTCAACGGTTCGGGGCAGAACAATGCGCTCGCCTTCGTCAAGCTGAAGGACTGGAGCGCGCGGCGCGGCAGCAACGGGTCGGCGAGCGCGGTAATCCAACGCGCGAACATGCACTTTGCTGCCTTGCGCGCTGCGCAGGTATTCGCGGTCAATCCGCCGGCTATTCAGGAACTCGGCACGCAAAGCGGTCTCGACTTCGAACTGGAAGACCGCGCAGGCCAGGGGCATGACAAGCTGATGGCCGCACGCCAGCAGTTGATGGCGCTCGCAGCGAAAGACCCCGCGATAGCCGGCATGCGGCCAGGCGGGCTGGAGGACACGCCGCAATTCCACGTGGATATCGACCGGGAAAAGGCAAGCGCACTCGGGCTTTCCATCTCCGATGTGAACGATACGCTGCAAACGGCGTTCGGCTCGTCTTACGTGAACAACTACGTGGACACGGGGCGCATCCAGAAGGTGTACGTGCAGGCCGATGCGCCGTACCGGATGATGCCGTCGGACATTGGACGCTGGTACGTGAAGTCGGGCACGTCCAGCAGCACCTCCGGCAGCACGACTGCAAGCGCGTCCAGCAGCAGTTCGACGAGCGGCACGACGAGTGCTGCCAGCACAACCAGCGGGTACGACGGCCAGATGGTGCCCTTCTCCGCATTTGCGACCGGCAAGTGGACGTTCGGGCCGCCGCAGATCGAGCGCTTCAACCGCACGCTTGCGATGGAGATGACCGCGCAAACCGGCGCGAACGCCAGCACCGGCCAGGCGATGGCCGCCGTCGATGCGCTCGTGAAAAAGCTGCCGGCGGGCTATGGCATCGACTGGACGGGGCAATCGTATCAGGAGCGGGTGGCGGGTTCGCAGGCGATTTACCTGTACGCCATTTCGCTGATCGTGGTGTTTCTCTGCCTCGCGGGTCTCTACGAGAGCTGGTCCATTCCAATCGCAGTGATTCTCGTGGTGCCGCTCGGCGTGCTGGGCGCGGTGCTCGGCGCGCACCTGCGCGGCCTGTCCGACGACATCTATTTCAAGGTCGGCCTGCTCGCGACAATTGGGCTCTCGACGAAAAACGCGATTCTGATTGTCGAGTTCGCGAAAGACCTGCAAGCGCAAGGGCGAGGGCTGATCGAGGCCACCATCGAAGCTGCGCGTCTGCGTTTGCGTCCGATTCTGATGACGTCGCTCGCGTTCGTGTTCGGCGTGCTGCCGCTTGTGATCAGCACGGGCGCGGGGTCCGCGAGCCGCCATGCGATCGGCACAGGCGTGATGGGCGGCATGATCGCCGCCACGGTGCTGGCGATCTTTTTCGTGCCGGTGTTTTTTGTCGTCGTGCGCCGCCTGTTTGGCGAGCACGGCGGTGCGAGGCAACAGGAAGGTGTTGAATGATGAAACTTAAACTGAGTGCATGCGCAGTTGCCCTCGCGCTGCTCGCGGGTTGCACGCTCGACCCGCACTATGAACGGCCCGCCGCGCCGATTCCCGCGGCGTATCCGGAAGGCGACGCATATGAGAGCACAACGGCGGCGCGAGCCGCTGCGGACGCTGGGGCGAGCGCGACGAGCGCGGTAAACGCAATGAGCGCAACGAGCGCAACGAGCGCAACGGGCAGAACGGGTGCGACAGCCACAACAGCCACTACGTCATCGAACACCTCCCCGCTCGCTGCGGACACCGCGTGGCACGGCTTCTTTCGCGACGAGCGTCTGCAGCGCCTGATCGAGGTTGCGCTCGCCAACAATCGAGACTTGCGTGTCGCGGCGCTGAACGTCGCGGAATACGAGGCTCAATACCGGATCACGCGCGCCGCATTCGCGCCGACCATCGCCGCGAGCGGCAGCATGACGCGCGAGCGGACGCAAGGTGCGATAGCGAGTTCTAGCGACGTGAACGTCGGGACGACGTCGTGGGAAATCGACTTCTTCGGACGCCTGCGTAGCCTGAAGCGCCAGGCGCTGGAAAACTATCTGGCAACCGATGCATCGCGGCATAGCACGCAAATCAGCCTGATCGCGACGGTGGCGACCGACTATCTGACCTTGCTCGCCGACGAGCGTCTACTGCAACTGACAGAAGACACGGTGAAGTCGGACCAGGCCACTTACGACGTGACGAGGCGCGTGCAGCAACTCGGCAATGCTTCGCTGCTCGACGTGCAACAGGCGCAAAACTCACTTGCGAGTGCGAAGGCAAATCTGGCTTCGTACCGTCGCGCCGCCGCGCAGGACCGCAACAATCTCGCGGCCGTGCTCGGCGCGCCGATTCCGGACGACCTGCCGCCTGCGCGCACCTTCGACGACGAATCCATGTTCACGGACATCGGTGCGGGTGCACCGTCGCTGCTGCTCACCCGTCGGCCGGACATCGTGCAGGCCGAGCATGCGTTGAAGGCGGCCAACGCAAATATTGGCGCGGCGCGCGCGGCATTTTTCCCGAAGATCGAACTGACGGCCAGCGCGGGCACGTCGAGTACTGCGCTCTCGAATCTGTTCAAGGCAGGTACCGGCGCGTGGACGTTCGCCCCGAGCGTTTCGGTGCCCATCTTCGATTACGGCAGCAACAAGGCATCGCTCGATGTCGCGAAGATCGAAAAGCAGATCGAGGTGGCCGACTACGAAAGCGCCATCCAGACGGCCTTCAAGGAGGTCGCGAATGCGCTGACGGCGCGTGCAACGTATGTGGACCAGGTGCAGGCGGACCGCGAATATGTAGCCTCTGCGCAGAGCTACTACACCCTCGCCGAAGCACGCTACAAGGCGGGAACAGACAGCTTTCTCACCTTGCTCGACGCCCAACGTACCCTTTACACGGCGCAGCAGCAACTCGCAACCGACATCCTTTCGCGGCAGTCGAATCTCGTGACGCTGTACAAGGTGTTGGGCGGCGGATGGGACGGCTCGAACAGCTAAGGTGAGACTTTTCGGGAGCCGGCGAGGTGAGAATATGCGTAACTGTCTGCGCACTTTGTAGTTAAAGGTGAGCGGATTCGGGAGCGCAGTGTGGTGACGCGCTCCCGTTGTTCCGCTCACTCAATCGCCGCCGTGCGCGAGCGCCACGCGCGATTTCGACTCGGGGCTATGCGCGACAAAGTACTTCTTCGACCACGCGCCGTCTGGTGCGAGCTTGAGTGACTGATGTGCGCCGCCGTGCCGCTCGCGTATCGCCAGAGCCCGTGCGCGATAGTGCTCGTAGAGCCGCAAAAATTCCGCGAGATACGTGCCGGCAATGCGGCGATCGCGGATTTCGAGCAGATTTTCGTCGTTGAAATGCTCCGAGTTGTTGCTCATATTCGCCGAGCCGGTGTAGACGATCGGATTTGCGCCCTCGGCGTCGATCACGACGAACTTGTGGTGAACGATCACAGGTGCATAGGGCGGGGCGTTTTCGCCAGGAAAGAGGCGCAGCTCCGGCTCGAAGCCTGCCGGGACGGTTGCCGGCGAGAAGTATTCCGCGTCGATAACGTCGTGCTTTTCGCGGCCCCGGTGATACAGATCCATGTTGGCGAGCGCGGTCGTCGTGACAATCTGTCCACTTTCCTGCGCTTCTTGCGCCGCCTGCGCCGATCTCGGGCTGATGTGGTTGACGAGTCCGAACATCATCAAGTCTCTATCGCCCGCCGCAAAGCATGCGTCGCGCAATGGTTGGTCGGTCGGCATGAAAAGACAGAACACCACCGAGTGCTTCGCTTTGTTGATTGCATCGATAATGGTATCGATCTGCGTACGCGAGTTCTTCGGCTCCGGTGAAAAGCACACCCGCACTTTCGCGCTGCCTATTTCGATAGCCTGCGACCAGCCGGGCGCGAGCTTCGCTGTTTCCGCAATGCCCGGGTTGCCCGCCAGCGCCTTCGCGCGTTCGCTGTAAAGCGAGGCGAGTTCCGGCGAGTCGAACAGATGCAGCACGTTCGCCTGTTCCGTGATGCCCTCGGTCGTGAAGTTTGCCGAGCCGGTCAGCACGCGCGCGGGCGTGGGTTTCCCGTTGCCGTCGTCAGTGACAATGAACTTGTCGTGCATGATGTGCGTCTTGTCGCGCGGCGCAAACGTGGCGACCGCGCCAAGCTGTTCGACGGCGGGCTGGTTCGGCGAAGGCGCGGGAGGCTTGCCCTTTCGCGACACTTGGTGCGCGTCATACACGATAGCGAGCGCCGCCTTGCCCTCTTTCTCGCCGAACGCGGCGAATGCAGGGATGGCCCATAGCTGATCGGTAAGGTGATACACCGAGGACGCCGCGCGACGCGCGTCCTTCAGCGTCAACGCGAACACCTCCTGCAAATCGTTCGCGAGCCAGGTGCGCAGGCGCAAAGCCTGTTCCGCCGACGGCGCCTGGTTCGGCGCAAGATGCAAGGCCGCGACCTTGCGCGCAAATGCCTGCGAACTGACCACCGCGCGGTTGAACCACGTGCCGATGTCAGCTTCTATATGCGAGGGCAACGTCAGTTTGCATTCGCCTTTCTGCGCGTCGAGCAGATGCAGTGCGTCCGGCTTGCCGACTACCGGATACACGAGATACGTGAACGACCTTTCACGATCCGCTTCGTCGATGCGTGCGTCCCACCACATGAATTTCTGGATCGGCGCTTCATTTGTCGGCGCGTCTTTCTGCGTGTCCGGCACGGCGCCTGTGAAGCTCAACCGGTTCGGCAGCCAGCTGCTTGCCTCGCGTTGCCGTCCGTCGGCAGAAAGAAAACCGGGCGTGCGCTTGATCGCGAAGCCGAGAAAATCGTCGCGTGTTGCGCCTTCGGGCCAATCGAACGCGAGTAGTACGAGTGTCGGAGAAAGATAGCTGCGCACGCTGACGTTCATTGTCTCGCTCCACTTTGCCAGATAAAGATTTGAGTCTGGACGCGCAGTTTGTTGGAATGGTGACAACGCAGAAATTAGCGGCCGTGAATTAACGGCAGCGCCGCCAAAAACTTTAGAAATAAATTCGCGCCCTCAAACGCGGGCAGGAAGGCTGTCGTCATCGCTTGGTAACACGTATGAGCAATACTCCGCAGCGCTGCAAGCACGATTCAAACGCATTTCCACGCGCGAGTCATATCGCACGAAAAAACGCGCTGCTCCAACGAGGGCAGACGCGAAGGCCAGAACCCGGGGTTCACATGACTATCCGTCATCGCATCACGCTATTGGTTGTCTTGATGTTCGTCGCCTTGTCGGCGATAGGCGGCTACGCCGTCTACCAAACGCGCGGCAGCGCAGCCGAAGTGCGCAAGGTTACCGAGGGCGTCGTGCCGAGCGCGCTGGCTTCCGCCGACCTCGTTTCGCAGGTCAAGGACGTGCAGATCGCCACCATGACGCTCGTCTACGCGCCCGACGGCGACATGGTCGCGCAGGCGCAGCACGAACTGAAGAAGAAACGGCTCGCGCTGGAACAGGCGCTCGCCTTGCAGGCCAAAGACGCTGCCAGTCATGCGCAAAAGGGCCTTGTTTCGCAGGCCCGCGACAGTCTCGACAATTATTTCTCCGCGATTGCCGAGACGGCAAAAATGAAAGCCGACGGCAAGAACGAACTGGCGCAGGCGTATCTGTTCGCGAACGTCGCACAGTATCGCGACGAACTGGAAGGGATTGTCGACACGCTGCGCGTCGAGAAAAACCGCCAGAAGGACGAAGCGATCACCGCGCTCAATGCCACGCTTGCAACCACCACGACGGCAATTGCTGCCGTCACCGGTATCGCGATTCTCCTGCTGACTTCGATCGGCGCATTGCTGTATCGCCAGATTACGCGGCCGCTTAGCCGCATGCAGGCGATGATGAGCGAGATTGCATCGAGCCAGGATTTCACCCGCCGTGTGCCGGTTGGGCGCCTCGACGAAATTGGCCATTCGATTGTCGCCTTCAACGGCATGATCGAAAAGATTCAGGAAAGCTCCGCGCAACTGAAGCAGAAAACCGCCGACATTCAGGCGATGTTGCAGAACATGCAGCAGGGCATTCTGACGGTGATCGACGGCGCCGTGATTCACGCGGAGTACTCGGCGTATCTGGAAGACATCTTCGAGACCAGGGACATTGCCGGGCGCGCACTCATGGATCTGGTTTTTGCCCAAACGGATCTTGGCGCCGACGCGCTGTCGCAAGTCGACGCCGCCACGCATGCGTGCCTCGGCGAAGACTGCATCAACTTCGCATTCAATCAGCACTTGCTGGTCGGCGAAATTTCGAAGCGCATGCCCGACGGCCGCGTGAAAATTCTCGACCTGAGCTGGTCCGCGATTACCGACGAAAACGATGTCATCGTGCGCCTGATGCTGTGTGTGCGCGACGTGACCGAGTTGCGCAAGCTCGCGGCGGAGGCCAGCGAACAGCGTCGGCGCCTCGACATGATCGGCGAAATTCTCGCCGTCAGCGAAGAGAAGTTTCACCACTTCATTGAAAGCTCGGCGGGCTTCATTAGCGAAAACGAGCGCATCATTCGCAAGCATTCGGAAGCGGATCACGCGGCAATTGCCGAACTGTTCCGCAATATGCACACGATCAAGGGCAATGCGCGCACATATAACCTGCAGCATCTGACCGATGTCGTTCACGAAACGGAGCAGAGCTATCACGAACTGCGCCGCGCGGACGCGGACCGTTCGTGGGATCAGGAGCATCTGATGCAGGAGTTGGCGCGCGTGCGCGAGGCGATCGAAGCTTACGCGCGCATCAACGAACACAGTCTGGGTCGCCGGGGCCAGGCGCGGCGCAACGACGCCGGCAATGCAGGCCGCTACGTGATGGTGGAGAAGGAGCAGATCCAGCGCACGCTGAGTCTGCTCGATACAACCGATGTCAGCGCGCTGCACGAGTTGCAGGCCATGCACGACACTCTGCGCCGCAACCTGCGCGCGCTCGGCAGCGAAAGCATTCGCGACGCGCTTTCAGGCGTGCTCGGTTCGCTGCCCTCGCTTGCGGGCGAACTGCGCAAGCCGGCGCCGGCCGTGCGAATCGACGACAACGGTTATCGTCTGCGCGGCCATGCCGGTAGCCTGCTTAACAACGTCTTCATGCATTTGCTGCGCAACTCGATGGACCACGGCATTGAATCTGCCGAGGCGCGCAGCGCACAAGGCAAGGCGCCGGCGGGCACGATTTCCATCGAGGTCGGCGTGGACAGCGGCGCGTTGCAGATCACACTTAGCGACGACGGCCGCGGCCTCGCGCTCGAGCGCATTCGCGGCATCGCGATTGAGCGGGGCTGGATCGGCCCGGACGACGCTATGAGCGATGAAGCTATTGCCGACTTCATTTTCCGACCCGGCTTTTCGACGGCGGAAACGGTGACGGCGGTATCGGGCCGCGGCGTCGGCATGGATGCGGTGCGCGACTTCCTGAAGCGCGAGAACGGCAGCATTCAACTGCGTTTTACCGACGATCATAAAGGTGCAGCGTTCCGTCAGTTCCAGACCATCGTGTGTCTGCCGGACAGCATGGCCGTCGATACGCTCGGCACCGAAGCCCGCGACAAAGACGGCGAACTTCGCACGGACGCAATCGCGCAATAACGCAATGACGCGTCGAGCAGTGACGTTGCACCCGGACATCGCGGCGCTTTTCAAGGAATGGTTGTGATCCAACAGTATTTATTGGCGACGCTGGCCGGCAGCGCCGCAACGGCGTTGCTCGGCTTTGTCGCGCATCGGTTCTACAGCGCAAGGCTCACGGCGCGGCTGCATGCGCAGGCCGAGGCGCGCGTCGATTCGCTCAGGCTTGAGCACGCGAGTCTCGACGTATCGGCGGAAGAACACAAGCAAGCCGAGCAGGCGCTGCTCGCGCAGAACGAGCAGTTGCGCGCGGAATTGGCGCGGCAATCCGCAAGCGCCGACGAATTGCGCACGGCGCTCGCGGCCGTCACTCAGAATAAAGCTCAGTGGGCACAGCAGGCGCAGCAACTGGCGAGCGAAGCGGCGCGTCTGAAAGGGCTGGGCGCAGCGTTCGAGCGTTGGCACGAGCAAATGATCTCGCTGATGACGCAAAACCACGACATGCACGCGAAGAATCAGGAACTGTCGTCGATTGTGCGGCATGTGGTGATCGTGTCGCTCAACGCGTCGATAGAAGCCGCGCGTGCGGGCCCCGCGGGCCGCGGCTTTGCCGTGGTGGCGAGCGAGGTGCGTTCGCTCGCCGCGCGGTCCGAGGAGTTGTCGAAGAGCTATCGCGACAGTTTGCATCGCAACGATCTGACCACGACGTCTACGTTTCAGGACATTCAGGCAGGCGGCAAGATGATTGCGGCTTCGCTTGCCAGCGTTGAATCGATGGCCCATCAATTTCACGCGAAGCTCGACGAGGTACCCGCGTGATCACGGCGCATGCAAAAGACAGCTTCGAACGCATTTTCCGCAAGGCCGCGCAGGCGCGCTTGCCTTTGGATCCGGACGACTCGTGCGACATCGTGTCGGTCGCGCAAGCGGATGAGGCCACGGCGCTGGGCAGCCACGTGGTCGTGCTGACCATTTCGTCCATCGTGTTCAGGGTCCTGCTCATTCTCCATTTCGACGAAGACGACAGCACGCGGCGCTACTACCTGAAGGACGAAGCCGACCAACGGCGCTTTCAGGAAGCCTTCCTTGAAATCTGCAACCTGTGCTGCGGGGCGATGAACCAGGAACTGCTGCGCTATTTCCCGGACCTCGGCATGTCGACGCCCTATGTGCTGAGCGCGCGTTGCCTGCCGCATCTGCGTGAATTGAAGCCTGCGCTGCTGTCGTCGTACTCGGTGACGCTTGGCGGCACTGCCCGCCTTGGCGCCACTCTTTGCGTTTGCGCGTATGCGCCGGTCGACTTTACCGCCGACACGAGCGCCGTCGAGGAAACCAGCGGTGAGCTGGAGTTGTTTTGAGCGTTTGGCCGTTTGATAGTTTGTAGTGAAGGAAACGATATGTCGAAAATTCTGGTGGTGGATGACTCGAGCACGGTACGCGACGAAGTGGCCGGCTTCCTGAAGAAGAACGGTCTCGACGTGGACACCGCAGTAGACGGCAAAGACGGTCTCGCGAAACTGAAGGCGAGCCCCGGCATCAAGCTCGTGATCAGCGACGTCAACATGCCCAACATGGACGGCCTGACGATGGTCGAAAAGATTCGCGGCGAGCTCGCGAACAAGACCGTCAACGTCATCATGCTGACGACGGAAAGCAGCCCGGCAATGAAAGAGCGCGGCAAGGCGGCGGGGGTCAAGGGCTGGATTGTGAAGCCGTTCAAAGGCGACGCCGTGCTGGAGACGTTTCGCAAGCTCGCGAGCTAAGACGCGGATACGCTCGCTAAAGGTGAGCGTTTTCGGGAGCGCTTCGGCGCGGCGATGCGGACGCCGGATCAGCCGCGTGGTTGCCGCCGGAATGCGAGGAATCCGCTAGAGGTCCGCCCGGCTTGGGAGCGAAAGCACGAACCGTTGCCTCGTCTGCAACGCCGAAGGTGAGAAGATTCGGGAGCCTTTGGGACTGCTGCGACGATCCGTGAGCCGCTGCGGGTCGTGCGGCTCACCGCTAACCGCAGCCGCGAAACCTGCAAGCCTGAAAAGTCTGGGTGCGCACAAGTCGATTGGTATCGACAGCGCGCGTCAACTGCTTACCTGGGTATCCAGACTATTCACGCGTGTTCAAAGGTGAGACTTTTCGGGAATGGCCTGCCCTGCGACTGCGACCCCCCGCCCAGCATGGCTTTGCGACATGGCCACGGGCGCTAAAGGTGAGGGTTTTCGGGAGCCATAAAACCGCTGGTTGCGGTGATCCGCAACTGCCGCGTGGTCAAAGGTGAGGATTTTCGGGAGCCGGCGGTGCGGCGCATGCGTGCCGGGAAACCCTCGCAACAATACGCCGGACAGGCGACAAATCTCCGCAAAAACGCGGCAGACCGGCTGCCAAGCCGCTGTGAAAACACCGGGATTCGCAACATGCGCCGTTACGACAGCAGACAAATCATTGCCGCGGGCGCTCAAAGGTGAGATTTTTCGGGACTCACGATAGGCGCAGTGGGACGCTTCACACCGGCTTAGCTATCTCGCGAATATCGGCCACCGGCGCTTCACCAAATGCATCGCTGAATGCGTATTCGAGCAATTGTGCGGCGGTTTGCTCGGGCGTGGAAAGCTGACCGTTGCGCTTCAGGTCTTCAAACTTCTCGCGCAGCGGAAACTGCTCGACGCCCGTGCCGCGAATCTGCGCCTGCATGTTCGTGTCGATGACGCCCGGCGCGAGGCTGCAAATACGCAGCGCGCGGGTCGCATCCAGTGCGACGGCGCGCGCGTGATGATCCAGCGCCGCCTTGGTCGCGCAGTAAACGCTCCAGCCAGCGTACGCATTGCGCGCCGCGCCGCTCGAAATGTGCATGATGCGCCGGTCGCTCGCGTCCGGGCTCGCGGCCGCGAGCGCGCCGGCGAGCATGAGCGGCGTGGCCACGTTCAGGCTCACGGCGGTTGCAATGACCGTCGCGTCCTGTCCTTCGATTGGGCCAATCGGCTGCACCATGCCCGCGTTGTTGATCAGCAGGACGGTGCGCGCGCCGCTCACGAATGCCCGCAACGCATCCGTTTGCAGCCACTGCACAACGCGCGCCGTCTCGGCCAGTTCGAGTTCGATTTCTTCGAGCAATGCGGGAAAGCGCTGTTTGAGCGACGCATGGCGCGAGCGTGACAGACCGAGCACGGCGACGTTGCGTGCCAGCAGTTGCTCGGCGAGCGCCGCGCCCAGGCCGCGCGTGTGGCCGGTGACGATGGCGCGAATCGGAGAAGAGGGGTTCATGTCGGTCCTTATACGTTGGCTGATGCAGGCCGATATCTTCTCACGCATGTTTCAGACGCGCAGCGCTGCGGCCCGCGTGCTCTCAGGCGGCGCGAAAGCGTTCGCGGTACTGCGTCGGCGTGACGCCGATTCTCTTCATGAAGACAATGCGCATGCGGTCGGCCGTGCCGAAACCGCAATCGTAGGCAATGGCCTTGAGCGCGGCGGCGCTGCTTTCCAGCAGCTGGCGCGCCGCATCAACCCGCGCGCGCTCGACGAATTCATGCGGCGTCACGCCGGTTTCCTGCACGAACACGCGCGCGAAATGGCGTGCGCTCATACCGGCGACATCGGCGAGTTGCCTGACCGTAAAGCTCTCGCGGATGTGCTCCATCACATGCGCCTGCACTTTCGCAACCGGCGAAGTGTCGTCGGCCGGCGCCGTGAGGTACGGACTGAACTGCGATTGTCCGCCCAGGCGCTGCGCAAACACGACGAGCCGTTTTGCCACCGCGAGGGCGATATGCGCCCCGTGATCTTCGGCGACGAGGGCAAGCGAAAGGTCGATGCCCGCAGTCACGCCCGCTGAGGTGACCAGTTCTCCGTCGCGCAGATAGATGCGGTCATAGTCGACGCGCGCCTTGGGAAACTGCGCGGCAAGTTGCGCCGCGTGCTGCCAATGCGTGGTGACGTTGCGCTCATCCAGCAAACCGGCGTGGCCGAGCGCGAAGGCGCCGGTACAGATGGAGCCGTAACGGGCGCATTGCGGCGCGACGTTCATCAGCCAGTCGAGCAAGGGCGCCTCGGGCGGCTCACCTTCCGGCAGCGCCGGGCCGCCTGCGACCAACGCGAGGTCAAAGGGCTCGCGAGCCCGCTCGAACGCGGCATCCGCGATCAGCGTCATGCCGTTGGACGCACGCAGCGGCGCCTGCTTCGCACTGAGCAGCGTGACTGTGTAACGCGCGTCAGGCGCGATAAAGCGGTTGGCTTCGGAGAACACGTCGACAGGGCCAGCGACGTCGAGCGCCTGCACGCCAGGAAAAATCGCGATTGCGACGGTGGGCATCGAATGATTCCTTCTCTTCAAAGGCAAGCGCGCGTGGCACGGCAGTCAACGTAGTGCGATTGGCAGTGTTCGACGGCTTCACGCGATTGTCGCGCAAAGCGCGTTGGTCAATACTGAACCTCATCGGACGCACCGCATCGACGGTAAAAGCCATACGACTGACGCGGTGGTCCAGCATAGCAAACGTGCTGGCCCGCTGCGCGGCGAGCGCGTTCCCTTCATCCACGCATTCAAGGAATCAGGCAAATGACCACGATTGCAGGCATTCATATTCCCGACAGCATGATGGCGCGCGAAGCCACCGAACTCGTGCGCGATACCGAAACCGATCTGCTGTATCACCATTCGCGGCGCGTATTCCTGTTCGGCGCGCTGGCCGGCGAGCGCAAGCAACTGAAATACGATGCGGAGCTGCTGTATATCGGCGCGATGTTCCATGACATGGGACTGGTTGCGCCGTACAGCACGGAGCATGAGCGCTTCGAGGTGGACGGCGCCAACGCGGCGCGCGACTTCCTGCAGCGTCACGGTATCGGCGAAGACGACATCGAACAGGTGTGGACCTCGATTGCACTGCACACCACGCCGGGCATTCCCCAGCACATGAAGCCGGTCGTCGCGCTGGTCACGGCGGGCGTGGAAATGGACGTGCTCGGCATTGCCTACGACGAATTCACCGAAGAGCAACGCCAAGCGGTCACGCATGCGCATCCGCGCGGCGCGCACTTCAAGGAAGGCATTATCGACGCCTTCACGCAGGGCATTATCCACAAGCCGCACACCACGTTCGGCAACGTGAAGGCCGACGTGCTCGAGCTGAAGGACCCGCATTATCATCGGGAGAATTTCTGCACGATGATTCTCGGCTCTTCGTGGAAGGAGTAATGCAAGCATAACGGGGCCCGCGCGGCCCCATATGGGATGATGAGCGATTGAACGAACTCCCGCGCCGCGCCATGGTGATCAAAAACCTCCTGCGAAAGCTCGACCTGACCACGCTTCAGCTGTTTCTCGCCGTGTATGAAGAAGGCACGCTCACGCGTGCCGCGGAGCGCGAGGCCATTGCCGTATCGGCAGCGAGCAAGCGCCTGCTCGAACTGGAACAGGCGGTGGGCGCCACGCTCTTTCAGCGCAACGCGCGCGGCATGACCCTCACGCCGGCGGGCGAAACGCTGCTGCATCACGCGCGGCGGGTGCTGCGCGACATCGAGAACATCGGCATTGAACTGGCTGGCCATGCGAGCGGCGTGCGCGGCTACGTGCGGATGATGGCGAACCTGTCCGCCATTGTCGAATTCCTGCCCGAAGATTTGCGTGCGTTCCAGCTGCTGCATGAGCGCGTGAAGCTCGACCTCGAAGAGCGGCCGAGCGGCGGGGTGGTCGAAGCCGTGGACGACAGCCTCGCCGATCTCGGCATCTGTTCCGCCGACGCCGACACGCGCGACTTGCACGTTGAACACTATCGGCACGACTCTTTGGTGCTCGTGATGCGCGACGATCATCCGCTCGCCGCCCGCAGCAGCGTGGCTTTTGCCGAAACGCTCGACGGCGATCACGTTGGCCTGCATGCCGCGAGTTCGATCAACGCCCGAACGCACATCGCCGCGCGTCAGGCGGGCAAGTCGTTGCGGCTGCGCATTCACGTGCCGGGTTTCGACGCCGTGTGCCGGATGGTGCAGGCCGGCATGGGCGTCGGCGTGTTGCCGCAAAAGGTGTATGAGCTGATGGGGCGTCCGCTGGGGCTTGTAGGCGCGCCGCTCGAAGACGACTGGTCGCACCGCAGCCTCGTGTTGGCGGTGCGCGACGTGGAGGCGCTGTCGCCCGTCAGCCGTCTGCTGTTCGATCACTTGCGCTCGATCGAAGCGTCGCAAGCCGCACAAACCGCACAAACCGCACAAACCGCACAAACCGCACAAGCCGCACAAACCGCACAACGCCCGGCGCCCTGAACTCGCGCCGCGCCTGAGCGTTCGCCGTTCGCGAACGGTCGTTGGCGATTTGCGGTTGGACGCCCCCGCCAGATGGCTGCAAGCTGTCTTCCAACAGAAAACTGCTTTGGAGACAGCACATGGGTGGACCCCTTCAGGGTATTCGCGTCGTCGAGATCGGTACACTCATCGCCGCGCCGTTTGCCGCGCGTCTGATGGCCGAATTCGGCGCAGACGTCGTCAAGATCGAAGCGCCGCAAACCGGCGACCCGCTGCGCAAATGGCGCAAACTGCATGAGGGCACCTCGCTCTGGTGGTACTTGCAGTCGCGCAACAAGAAGTCGGTTTGCGTGAATCTCAAGTCGCCGGACGGTGTGGAAATCGTCAAGCGGCTGGCCGCCGAGGCCGACGTCGTGATCGAAAACCTGCGGCCCGGTGCGCTCGAAAAGCTCGGCATCGGCTGGGACGTGCTGCACGCAATCAACCCCAAGCTGACGATGGTGCGGATTTCCGGCTATGGCCAGTCGGGTCCGTATCGCGACCGCCCGGGGTTTGGCGCCATTGGCGAAGCCATGGGCGGCATTCGCTATACGACCGGCGAAGTGGACGGTGCGCCCGCGCGCGTCGGCGTGAGCCTTGGCGATTCGCTTGCGTCGCTGCACGGCGTGATCGGCGCGTTGATGTCCTTGCTGCGGGTGAAGACGGGGCAGGGCGAGGGTCAGGTGGTGGACGTGTCGCTTGTAGAAAGCGTCTTCAATCTGATGGAAAGCCTCGTGCCGGAATACGACCTGCTCGGCCATGTGCGCGAGCGCAGCGGCGGCGCGCTGCCGGGCATCGCACCGTCCAATACCTATCCCACCGAAGACAACGGCTACGTGGTGATTGCGGGCAACAGCGATCCGATTTTCCGGCGCCTGATGCAAGTGATAGGCCGCCCCGATCTCGCCGACGATCCCGCGCTCGCGCACAACGACGGCCGCGCCCAGCACTGCGCGATGCTCGACGACGCCATCGCCGCATGGACCTCGCACCATTGCACCGACGACGTGCTCGCCGCGCTCGAACGCGCCGAAGTGCCGGCGGGGCGCATCTATTCGGTGGCGGACATCGTCGCCGATCCGCACTATCAGGCGCGCGACATGTTGTTGCAGGCGCAACTACCGGGCGGCGCCTCGGTGAAGATGCCTGGCATCGTACCGAAGCTGTCGGACACGCCGGGTGAAGTGCGCTGGCAAGGCCCCGCGCTTGGCGAACACACCGGCAGTGTGCTGGGCGAACTCGGTTTTGCGAGTGAAGAAATCGAGCGGCTGCGCCGCGAAGGAGCCGTCCAATGACAGATGCGATGACCCCGGCATTGACCGACTCAATGCAAGCTGCAGAGAAACTGATCGTGCAGGAAGTCGCCCCGCGCGACGGCTTGCAGATCGAACCGACGTGGGTAGAGACCGCGGACAAGATCGCGTTGATCAACGGCCTTTCCGAGGCCGGCTTCACACGCATCGAAGCAGGCTCGTTCGTGTCGCCGAAAGCCATTCCTGCCTTGCGCGACGGCGAAGCCGTGTTCGCTCAGATCGAGCGGCGCGCGGGCGTGATCTACGTGGCGCTGGTGCCCAATCTGAAGGGTGCCGAGCGCGCGCTCGCCGCAAAGGCAGATGAGCTGAACCTCGTGATGTCGGCGAGTCAGACGCATAACCGCGCGAACATGCGCATGAGTTGCGAGTCGTCGCTGGCGGCGTTTGGCGACATTGTGCGTCACGTGAAGGGCACTGGCGTGCGGTTGAATGCAACGGTCGCAACCGCATTCGGCTGCCCGTTCGAAGGCGCAATCGACGAGGATCGTGTGGTCGGCATTGTCGATACCTATCGCGAGATGGGCATTGAAGGCATTACGCTCGCCGATACGACCGGCATGGCTAATCCTCTCCAGGTGGGGCGGCTCGTCAAACGGGTGCTGCAACGTGTGCCGCCTTCTGCACTCACGCTGCACTTTCACAATACGCGCGGGCTTGGGCTTGCCAATGTGCTGGCCGCATACGAAGCCGGCGCGCGCCGCTTCGACGCTGCGTTGGGCGGCCTTGGCGGCTGTCCATTTGCACCGGGCGCGTCCGGCAACATCTGCACAGAGGATCTCGTGAATCTTTGCGACGAAATGGGCATTCCCACCGGAATAGATCTGATGAAGCTGCTCGCCTTGTCGCGAGCGTTGCCCGAGTTGCTCGGCCACGACGTGCCCGGGCAAGTCGCGAAGGCAGGACGCAATAGCGACCTGCATCCCGTGCCCGACTACGTGCTGCATATCTGACTTTTCCTGATCCACTAAACGACCGGACGGCAGAGCCCGAATCCGGCATTGGAGACGAAACATGAGTGACCTTGGCGCAATCGCAACCGGCGAGCGTGGAGAGAGCGCGGACGGCGCGGCGGCCATCATCCGCAAAGTGGCATGGCGGCTAATGCCGCTCATCATGATCTGCTATCTGTTTGCGTTTTTTGACCGCATCAATATCAGCTTCGCGAAGTTCCAGTTGCAAAGCGACCTCGGGCTGTCAGATACCGCGTATGGTCTCGGCGCGAGTCTGTTCGTGATTGGCTACGTATTGTTCGAGGTGCCAAGCAATCTTTTCCTCTACAAAGTGGGAGCACGGCGCTGGATTGCGCGCATCATGATTTCGTGGGGCCTTGCGACCGCGGCGATGGTGTTCGTCAACAACGAATGGCAATTTTACGGCCTGCGTTTTCTGATCGGCGCTATGGAGGCCGGCTTTGCGCCGGGCGTGCTGTACTACCTCACGCTGTGGTTTCCGGCGAGCTACCGCGGACGCATCACGTCCATGCTGTTTCTTGCGTCAGCGTTTTCGGGACTGGTCGGCGCGCCGCTCGCGGGGCTCGTTATCGGCCATATGAACGGCGTGCTCGGCATGCCAGGATGGCACTGGCTGTTCCTGCTCGGCGGCCTGCCGTGCATACTGCTCGGTTACCTGGTGCTGAAGCTGCTGAAAGACCGTATTGACGATGCGAACTGGCTTTCGCCTGCGGAGAAGTCATTGCTCGCTGAGCAGATTGCGCAGCAGAGCCGTCATCCGGAGACCGGACATTCGTTTCTGGGTGCGATCCGCACGCCGGGTTTCCTGACGCTTGGGCTCGTCTATTTTCTGATTCAGATCGCGTCGTATGGATTGAATTTCTGGGCGCCGCATCTGATTCGCGTGGCCGGTACGCACAATCCGACGCTGATCGGTCTGTTGACGGCGGTGCCTTATGTGTGTGGTGCGATCTGCATGGTGGTAGTGGGGCGCTTGTCCGACGCCAACGGCGAGCGGCGCAAGTTCGTGGTTGGTTTGCTGCTGATGTCGGCGCTCGGATTTTTCGCGGCGGGCTTCTTCGACAAGCAGACGGGTTTCCTGATCGTCGCGCTGGCCGTAATGGGTGCGGGCGTAGTGGCGTCGATTCCGGCGTTCTGGGCACTGCCGCCGAAGCTGGTGACGGGCGCGGGCGCAGCGGGCGGCATCGCGTTGATCAACACGCTGGGTCAGCTCGGCGGGATTGTGAGTCCGATCATGGTGGGACGTGTGCGGGATTTGACTGGCAGCACGACGCCGGCGCTGTATGTGATCGGCTCGCTGAGCGTGGTGTGCGCGGCGATTGTGTTGTGGGGGTTGCCGGAGTCGCTGCGCAGAAGGGATGGGGGGCGGGTGGGGTGAGGGGTTAGTGCAGCCGGCTCGGGTCTTCCTTCTTCCGAATGCTTGCCTGAGGTGAGTGATACTGCTGTCCTGAATGCGGATAAACGTACCTCCGCATTCACAAAAGATGTCCGTCGCCGCAGCGAGCATGTGCCACCTTTTTGTTGGCACTTTTGGTAAAGGTCCCTTCTGCCGGCAAAAGCCGAGTCACGATCAACCGTCGTAGTACTCAGAGCGGGCAATCACGCGATTGACCCCGTGCGGGCACTGGCATGCGACGATATCGTTGTCCTTCACTGCGGCGGTGGCGCCGGTCAACCCCCAGCCTTGCGCGGTGCCGAGCATAGGGCCGGTGTATCCGCAGCGTCCGCACGACGCGAGTCCGCCGTCCTTCGCGAGTGCGCCGTTCTCGTCCGCAAAATTCTCGTCGCCATCGAGTACCACGCCGCCGGTGGTCGTCCTGTTGCCTTTGATTGCCAGCATCGTTGCCATTCGAGTTCTCCTTGTTGGATTGATCTGTTGATCCGTCGGCCGCATCAATACCGGTCAAGCGCCGCCTGCAGCATTTTCAATCGGGTCTTGCCGTCAGGCGTGAACACTGTGTCGAACCGCACGAGCCCTTCCTTATGCAGGTGGCACGCCATGGTGAAGCTGACCATCATGCCTGGCTCCGCGCTATGTACCTCGATCTCGACTGCCTTGAGCCGCGGCTCGTACTTGAGCAATGTGGACTCGATCGCATTGCGCAGCCTGAAAGTCGATGAGGGCAGGTGCCGGTAGATCTCAGACAGGTCGTCGAGCCCGAAGTCCGGCAAATGCGCGAGAGAGCGCCGCCGGCTGTTCAGAATTCGCTCGATGTTGTCCCGTACCGAAAGGAAGGTTTGTTCCTCGGGTGTGAAGTCGCTGATTGCAGAGCCGTCGGCAAAATGCCCGGTGATCCGCTCGAAAAGTCCTGGTCCGATTCGCATGGGTGCCTCAGTGCGCCATAACGGCAATGGATGACTCTAGCCAGCGGTCGATGGCGAGCCAAACCAGTCCGGCGGTAACACCCGCAACGGCGACCCAGGCGACAGGATGCAGCGGCGGCAGCCGCCTGGGGGAGGGGTTGATGACGAGCGGCGCGGATTGGTTCGCCACGCTGCTGTCTGTGATGGTCCCACCGGTTCGCGCAATGCAGTCGTCAATCGAATGAATGAGCTTCTCGCGCGCTGCGGTGTCGTCCATGGCGTAACGACCCTTGAACCCCAGTCTCAGCACAGCGGCAAAGATTCTTAGCAGAGGCTCTACGGGGTTTTGCTCCTGCAGGCGCTGATCGATCCGTCTCAGCAACTCTTCGCCCGCATCGTTGCGGCCGAACACGCGCACCTGGAGTGGCTCACGCTCCCACGAATCGCGCGCCGCTGCAGTGAGCCCGTTCAGGGCTGCTTCGTCGAGCAGCGCACATTGCGCATAAAGCGCGTCGTTAATTACGTCGAGCGGGAGACCGCGCCGCTGCAGTTCGTCGCGCAGGGCGGCGACTTGAGCATCTGAGTCCTTGAACAAGACTTCCGGCGAAGGCGGGTTCCCGCTTCGAAGCGCAACGACAGTACTGGCCGTGTCGCGTAGGGCAACAGGAAGCAGATCTGAGACCTGTTGTGCGGAGGAGGATTTCATCGCAGGCGTTCGACACCGAGTGTCTGCATGCCTACTGCGGCACCAATCCTCCCCCACGGGGCGCGACTGGCGTTACTGGCCACCTGCGCAGTGGAGTTCTGCCCGCTCAGCGGCTGCTGCTTGAAGTGCTGCGGTATCGTTAAAACGCCACGTGCCGGCAGAGATAGTGTGAGGTTCATCGTTGATAACGTTGTTGATTCATATCGGTCGACCGCGGGACTGAACGCTGCGCGAACTTCTAGACAGTCGCCATCCTCTTGCTGCGCACTGTTATGGAGTCCTGCGGTCATCGTTCAGTGGCTGACCTAGTCCGCTGTTACTGAGAAGTCGATGTTTAGCATGCAATCCCTCTCAAAAACAGCTTTGAAATTAGTCAATTGTCACAGAGTGGTCAAAAGCAACAAGCGTTGCTTTCCCAAGTGCGCAATGCTTCACTGGTCCAATAAAGGCGCGTAACGTATTCCCCCAGATGCCCTATCCGTTATCAGCTCCGAAGCAGTACTGACCAGGTGAGGAATTTGCAAAAGATGGCCAGCCCGTATGACGAAGCGAGGAAGTTTGTATCCAGTGTGACGACCATACCGGGACGCCAGGCGCATTTCCTGGACGTGCCGGGTACGGACAGCGCGGCGCAGCTCTCGGTCGTGTCGTTCGAGGCTTCAGAAGAGCTGGGTGAACCGAACGTCGTACGCGTCGTGGTGACCCATCCGGGACAGCTTGTGCGCGCCGATTACCTGAGCCGCGACGCGATGTTCCGGATCGTGCCGGACGATGCATTGCCGAGGCAATTCTCAGGCTACATCGAGCAGTTCTCGACCATCCAGACGAGCCGCGACTGCACGCGGTACGAGATCGTCATCAAGTCGCATTTCGGACGGCTTGCGGCCACCACCAACACCCAGATCTACCAGCATCAGACCACGCCCGCGATCATTGCGGCCGTGTTGCGGCGCCACGGCCTGAGGGAGCACCAGTTCTCGTTTCGNCTGAGGCGGCAGTACCCCAAGCATCTGTTCCGCTTCCAGTACAGGATCGACGACCTCGCGTATGTGCAGATGCTCATGCAGAAGGCGGGCATCTACTGCTATATCGTGGAGACCGAATTCGGCGATATGGTGGTGTTTTGCGACGATATCGATCACTACCTCTACGATCCGCAACTGGTCGTGCCGTATCGGGAAACAGCGGGCCTTGAAGCGGGCGGCGTGGAAGCGCTCACGTCACTCAGGACCCATACCGTAACGGTGCCGGCATCGTTCGTGGTCGCGGACTACAACCCGGAAAGCGCCTGGGAGAGATTCCG
>NZ_AWZV01000003.1 GCF_000472545.1 Burkholderia sp. WSM2232
TTTCGGCGGTTGCGGGGAAGAACGCCGACTGGAGCGTGGTCAAACGCTTCACGGTCGCCGCGGGCGAGAAGATCTCGCTGTTTGCCCAGAAGCTCGGCATCAGGATATTTGCAGCGAAAGGCCCCGTCGAGATTCAGGCTCAGAGCGATGCGATGTCACTGTTTGCGGATCAGGATGTGTCGGTGGCGAGTGTGAACGGAAAGGTCACGATTGCGGCTGCGAAGGAATTGACTCTCGAATGCGGCGGCGCATTTATCCAGCTTAAAGACGGGAACATCACGCTCGGCGGTCCGGCTGATCTGTTCTTCAAGGTGATCACGATCCAGAAGAAGGGGGCGGCGTCCCAGTATCCAAAGCTTGGACCGTTACCAGCGCAGCCCCAGCAGGGTCCATTGAAGTTCAACATGCTGCTGTCCGACATACCCGGCCCAACTGGGACGGCACATTCCGGTACTGCCTGGCGGGTGGTCCAGGCACTGAGTCCCGAAGAAGCCTTAATGTCTTCCGAAATCATTCTGGCCGGCAGGAGCGATGCTGACGGCAAGGTCTCGTTGACAGATGCAGAGCAAAAACAATTGCACGAGGCATACAACGAGGCGCCCGCTCAAACGTGGCTAGTGTACGCGGGGCAGATCCGTCAGCTTCACCTTCAACGGGAACAGAAGAGTTGGGACGACGGACGTCGCCTTTATGCAGCGCTGGACGCCATGGGTTACAGCGATCAGGTGTACACGGCGCAGCTTGGAGATGTTGATCACAGCTTTTTGCCGCTAGCAAAACAGGAGTTGCAGGTCAATAGCGGCGCGGCGATTCTGCGCAAACTTCGGGGGAGTAATTGATGCTCGACGTGATGGCGAAAGTGCCACCGACAGGAGATTCATTTGATTTCATGGTCCCGTCTTTGCGGCAGATTGTCGACAAGGGAGGCGAACCATACAAGGCATACGGGACGGAAAATATCTGGCAGCTTGCCGGTCAACCGTTCGCCGTGCCCAAGTGGGGAAACAAGGTCACGCCGTTCACTACAGGTGTAGCCTATTTCGCCAACCTGGTGCAGGCAATCGAAGGGGCTACGAAGACGGTTTACATGGCCGGCTGGCAGGTGAACTGGGACGCACAGCTTACGCCGGGGCTAGGCGGCCGGCTTTTTGATGTTTTACTAAAGGCGGTGACGAAGAACCGCGGTCTGAACGTTTATGTCATGCCGTGGAAGCACGCTGACCCTGTACAAACCTACGACGCGCAGACCAAATCAGTGCTTGAGGCAATCAACGACCTGACGGGGCGTACCTGTGTCTGGGTAACGCAGGCGAAATCGCTGGCAGACGACGATTCCCTATTTTTTAGCCATCACCAGAAGTTCGTGGTGATCGATGAACAAACGGCCTTTGTTGGCGGCATGGACGTTTGTTATGGACGGTTTGACGATGAGCACTATGATCTCAGGGCCGACGCGGCGGGCCGTCAAGCGTCAAATCGCTATAACACCTGCATACCGCACGTTGGGAAAATATCACCCGATAAGTGTGTCGATCCAGATCTTCTGACGAGATTCTCAGATGACCATTACGTCGTCTCCAGGCGTCCCGAAACACTTGCCAGGATTCAGGCGGGTGCGTTTCAGACGATCGGTAGTGATGTCAGTACCCTAGACGAACTTCGGCAGCCACGCATGCCGTGGCAGGATTCCCATGTGCGCATCGATGGTCCCTCCGCAACCGATGTTGCTCTGAACTTCGTATTGCGCTGGAACAGTGAAGGAGGCAAGAGCAAACTCCCCTTGCCGTCAACGCCGGCGGACCAAACCGGTGGATGTGGCGTGCAGATCTTGCGCAGCGCCTCTGCGAGGATGCGCAAGGGCGAGTACAACAATCTGAGCAGCCGCGAGAAGTCGCTTCGGCCCGTTCCGACGGGGAGCCAGCGAGAAATCGCGGCAGCGATGGGCAACCTGATCAGTAGGGCGACATCGTTTATCTACATTGAGAATCAGTTCTTCGTGTCAGGCTTCGTGAGCGAACAGACTCATCCTGACAAGCAGGCATCGGACATTAGTTCGCAGAGGAACCTTTCCGGGCCAGCGCAGCTTGTCAAGGGAAGGGGATTCAACCAACTTGCAACCCGTCTTTGGGGTGTTTCATCGCATCCCGACGAAGCGCCGAAGAACTTTATTTGCGAACGGCTCGGGCAACGGATCGGGCGCGCCATCATGTCCGGCGTGAAGGAGAACTTTCACGTCATCATCACATTGCCCGTTCATCCAGAAGGCAATTTGAATGACGCGAGTGTCATGAACCAGGTGCATTGGACCATGCAGTCGCTGGTATTCGGATCGTTCAGTCTGCTCAATCGGGTTCGTCGATATCTGAAGGCGAGAGAGCTTTGGGACAAGAAAGCGGGAGACTGGAGGAAGGTATTGACCGATGTTGATGATCGTCGTTATGAGGAGTTGCCCATTGAAAACTGTCGCGAGTACGTTACGTTACTCAATCTGCGTAATTGGGCGAAACTTGGCGACCGGTACGTGACGGAGCAGATTTATATCCATAACAAGATGATGATCGTGGATGATTTGTATGCGATTGTCGGGAGCGCTAATATCAATGACCGCAGTATGTTGGGGTCACGCGATTCGGAAATCGCGGCGTTGATAGTCGATTCGGAGATCGAAAAGCACGACCTGGATGGCAGCGGGCATCTCAAGTCAACTCGCAAGTTTGCCCGTCAGCTTCGACAGGCTGTCTGGAAAAAGATTTTTGGAATCACGGGGAACGTCCGGCCGGCGTCGTCGCTTCAAGCAGCTATCGATCAACCTGCAAATCCGGCGAACTGGAAGGAGATTCAGGCGGTGGCGGATGCAAATACAGCGCTTTATGAGGCGGCGTTTGATTTTATTCCGAGAAATCACGCAGTTGCCTTGGACGGATCAGAAGAATTGAAACCGGCATCTATATGGCCGACGTGGAATCGGCATAGGCAGACGACCACGGTCAGCATGATCCCCATGCCATTTAACGAGAGTTTTTGGCTAACTTTTCAGCACAGACCAGCTGCCGTCAATCTCAGACTCGTGAAAGGCTTCATTACTTCTCTGCCAATTGGCTGGACGAACGGCGAAAGCAACAATCTGGGTTTTGCTACGTCGCTGGTTGCAGACAGCAAGACATCGTCCGAAAAAGTGTCACCGAATGAGGCGCTTCGGGCATCAATAGAGAGTCACAATTCGATAAGAGAAATAGGGTGATGCAGCACTTTCACTTTCTATCCAGATTGTATCGCCGCGCAGCATCGGTCCTTTGTTGCTTCGTGTTTGCGGATTGTGCTTCAGCCGGTGAGTACCGCGAGTGCGTAGGGCGATATGAGCTAGCGCTTCCTAGTCAGGTGGATGTGGCCACAACTATTCCTGCAGTATTCGATGGACAGTTTATAAATTATCCCATTCGGTTCTCCGACGGAGAGTCGACCATGTATTCGGCATTTGGTTTCAATGGCGAATTCGAGATTTTCCAGGGCGTCTCAAAAGATTGGGCCGGTCGATTCTTGACCAAGATGCGCACTTTCACTGCTCGAAGCAAAGACGAATCCAACGAAGATAAGAGGTTTTCCGAGGTAGCGACTGGTCTGCCGGATTCATTTGCGATGTCTGGCACGATGCTTTCTGAGTTCAATGTGTACCAAAATGGACAATTAACAAGATTTACGGCGGTGTCGTACAACGAGAGCCCGCAGGTGATCAAACAGCGCATGATCAATACTTTGCGCAACTTTCGTTTGCGCAACGCTTATGAGGTTCCGAACGAAAGAGGCGCCTGTCTTCCTGGACTATTCATTGCGTCAACAGGTATGGATGATGTCAGTGATATCGGAGTCACCTTTCGCATGAAAGAACACCCGGATGTTACGATCTTCTTCGCCGATCGATCTGCAGGCGATCTATCAAAAATGACTTCGCAGCAGAGAAATGAGTTCGTCTGGACTTCCGATGCCATTGGCAGAGTCATCCATCTACAGGGGCCGCTACGTTACCGCCCTACCATGATGGCGGGACGCTTGGGCACGGCGAGTTTTGCCACCGTCACCCGNGCGGCGGTCGATACGCCCGATCTCGAGTTACTCGTTCAGCGGACCGCAAAGCATGCCGCCAAAGGAATTCCGCCGGTCTCCGGAGACGAGCTTGAGCGGATCGCGAAAGCCGTTGCGGCTTCCGTTAGACGAAGGCCAGTTCAATAGAGTCTGGAAACTCAATGCATCATCAAATAGCCGGGTCCTGTCTGAGACCGCTCTCCGGGCATGGACGAGCAATGAGAATATGCGAGGAAAATCAAGGTGAGGGGTCGTCTTGTTTTGCGGTCATTACATATTGGGCTGGTTGCATGTCTATGCGGACTCTCGCTGTTCGTTCACAACGCTGTAGCCGCCAACTATCACGAATGTGTCGGTCGTTACGAACTTTCCTTGCCCGGAGAGGTGGACGTCGCAACAACGACATCTCTTGTATTTGATGACGCCGTAATTCGCAACCCTGATAAACATATACTGTATCCTATTCAATTTCCGGATGGCCAGCAGACCATGTATTCCTCGTTCGGGTTCAATGGAAAATTCCAAATTGTCCGGGGGATTTCGGATGCGTGGGCCAAGGCTTTTCTGCAGAAAAGCAAAGACTTCGTGATTGCCAGCAAACGTGAGCCAACCGCGGACCAACAGTTCATCGAAGTTTCGACGGGACAACCGAATTCGGTTGCATTGTCGGGAACGAGGGTTTCAGAGTTCGACCGCTATATGAACGGTCAAATGATCGTTTATACAGCTACGTCGTTCGAGGACAGCCCAGAGGTAACCAGAAAGCGCATGATGAACACCCTGGCTAGTCTTCGTGCGCGCGAACCGTATGAGATTCCTCGTCAGGCCGGAGCTTGCCTTCCTGGGATTTTCGTTGCGTCGAAAGCAGCGAATGACTTTAGTAACATTGGGGTGACCTTCCGCTTAAAAGAACACCCGGACGTGACAATCTTCCTCGCCGATCGCTCAGCAGGCGATCTCTCAAAAATGACTTCGCGACAGAGAAACGAGTTCGTCTGGACTTCCGACGCCATTGGCAGAGTCATCCATCTACACGGACCGCTACGTTACCGCCCCACCATGATGGCCGGGCGCTCGGGCGCAGCGAGTTTTGCCACCGTCACCCGATACGATGGCGCAACGGACTATGCGTATCTCGTCACGGTGCAGGGAGATCCCAACGCGACGGTCGATACGCCCGATCTCGAGTTACTTGTTCAGCGTACCGCAAAGTATGCCGTCAAAGGTGTTTCGCCGGTCTCCGGGGAGGAGCTTGAACGGATCGCGAAAGCCGTTGCAGCCTCCGTTAAACGAAGGCCAGTTCAATAGAACTGGACGCCGAAACTTTGCTATAGCGCAAGCTGCTGCGGCGTCTTTTACAGAGGCCGTTATCGCCGGTCGGTTCGACCGGCAAACCGGAGTGTCATCTAAACGGTCCGGGGGCGGGTGCGCATTTCCCCGGAATCCTGAAATCACGCTAAGCGGACGAACAGAATCCGATCGACCGCCGATTTGGCCGACATGGATGGCGGTCCCAGATGGCTTCGGCGGCATGATTTCGATACCGTTTAACGGAAAATCACAGGCTGACTTGTCGATAGAGACCCGCTGCGCCGGAAAAGGCGTTTCGGGCGTCAGTAGAAAATCCCAACGTACAGGAAGACCTAGCTTGATAAAGGACTTACGCGCCCGATGCAACTGGTATCGGCGCGCCGCATACCTTCTGTGTTCATTCGTGTTTGCAGATCACGCCTCAGCCGGTGGCTACCGCGAGTGCGTAGGGCGATACGAGCTAGCTCTTCCTGGTCAGGTAGACGTGGCCACAACTACTCCCGCCGTGTTCGATGGAAAATTTATAAAATATCCCATCCGGTTTCTCGACGGCCAGTCGACCATGTACTCCTCATTTGTCTTCAATGGGGAATTTGAAATTTTCGAGGGCGTCTCCCAAGAATGGACAGCTAGGCTGTTGACTGAAATGCGTAGCTTCGCTGCTGAAAGCAGGAACGAATCGAATATAGATAGGAGATTTTCGGAAGTACCGACGGGTCAGCCGGATTCGTTTTCGGTGTCTGGGACGATGCTCTCGCAGTTTGATGTTTATAAGAGTGGACGATTGGCAATATTCAAAGCCACTTCTTATGAGGATAGCCCTGCCGTAACGCAACGACGGATGATGAAAACGTTGCGGAATTTCCGTTGGCGCCAGCTCTATGAGGTCCCAAATGAAAAAGGTGCCTGTCTTCCAGGAATATTCGTGTCATCCACAGGTGCAGATGACATTAGCAATATCGGAGTTACTTTTCGACTGGCGGATCATCCTGACGTGACCATCTTTCTGGCTGATCGCTCGGCAGGTGATCTATCAAGTTTGACTTCTGTGCAGATGAGCGAGTTGATCTGGACTTCAGATGCCATCGGCAAAGTCATCCATTTACACGGACCGCTACGTTACCGCCCTACCATGATGGCGGGACGCTTGGGCACGGCGAGTTTTGCCACCGTCACCCGTTACGATGGCGCAACGGACTATGCGTATCTTGTCACNGTGCAGGGGAACCCGAACGCGGCGGTCGATACGCCCGATCTCGAGTTACTCGTTCAGCGGACCGCGAAGTATGCCGCCAAAGGCGTTCCGCCGGTCTCCGGAGACGAGCTCGAGCGGATCGCGAAGGCCGTTGCAGCTTCCGTTAAACGAAGGCCAGGTCAATAGAACTGGACACCGAAACTCTGCTATAGCACAAGTCGCTGTGGCCTCTTTTACAGAGGCCGTTATCGTCGGTCGGTTCGCCCGACGAACCGGAATGTCATCTAAACGGTCCGGGGCGCGTGCGCACATTTCCGGAAATCCTGCAATCAAGGAAATGGAAAGAAGTCGTACAAAACAATTTTGATCGATTTATATCATGTCGAACATGAGTTTATGAAAAGAACCGATTTCGACGTGCAGATCAATACCGTGATAGCAAGGGCCGACGTGAACCTCCGATATCACTCACATGCAATAAACGATGTCGTATGGTCTACTGCAGTTCAACATGGCCCAACCACCGATTTTGTTACGTCGGCGTTAAAAGATCTAGATATGCAGGTCCCGGAGACCCGCGGTTATGGTGAAGCATTGATCAATGCCATTTATGCAGAGCGTGGAAAAACCAACGCCCACGGCCAGATCATCAGATTTATCCACTCTTCGGCTGCCTAACAAGCAGGGGCGTAGCGCGATACATGTCGGAAAAACCAAAAGCCCAGGATGAATTGAAAAATGAAAGCGATTATTAGGCTGTTCTTGTTCTCTATTGTTCTGGTTCACGCCACCCACGCAATGTCCGGAACCGCGTTAAACATCTACTCGGGGGCGCACGGTGACGCCATATTGATCGACGCTGGTAAAAATAAAACGCTGATTGTAGCTGGAGGAGCTATACCTCGAGGAGCGGGTATGGCATCTGATTGCTTTGCAAAAGCCACACTTAGTCTAAAAACGAAACCCAATTTTTATGAAGGTCAGCTTGATTCCGTCCATAACGAAATAATCGACGCTGATTTGGATTCTGTTTCTGGAAGGCTAGCCGGTGCATATATTTATCCGTCTCGTATCCGCATTGGAAAAATCGAGGTTGATGGTATCTGTGCCGACGGCATAGATTTTTCAGGTGACTACAAAAAAATCCGGCAGGAAAGTGAAAAATATGCCAGCATTTTTGCTTACTTCATGCGGATGGAAGCGCAAAACGCAGAAAATATAAAAAAGCATGACGGCCGCACTGCGGAAATCGATATCTTGCGGCCTTTTATTGAGGCTGACTACACAAAGCTGAGGTTAGACATCCAAGACAGAAAGGTTGTCGAATCTATTTTTAAGAAATACAAGTCCATGCCAAGTAATTAGAAAACTTAAGGTTACGATATGTCTGGAAGAGTTTTAGATAACAGTCTCGGTTTTGCGACGTCGCCAGTTGCGAAAAACGACTCTGTTCCAACGAGGCGGTGCCGGCGATAGATGCCCTGCAAGCATCAATCACAAGCGAGAAAATTTCGGGAGAACTTGGAATGATGGATTATATTGCGTTATTGCAGAAGGCGATTCGACTAGCGCCATATGTGTATCTGCCGTTTTTGCTGACTTCTAATGCAATGGCAAACGGCTATAACGAGTGCGTCGGGCGTTACGCGCTCGCGCTCCCGGGACCGGTCGACGTTGCTACGACGACACCGCAGATATTGGATGGCGAATTTATACGGAATCCTACCCAATTTGCCGATGGGCAGCCCGCAATGTATTCCTCCTTTGGGTTCAATGGGTCGTTCATCGTAGTTCAGAATCCGCCAGCAGGATGGGTTGAAGGGTATTTGAAGAAAAAGCGACATTTTGTCAAATTAAACGCGGAAAAGATAATAGAAGATCAGGGCTTTTTCCCGCGAGAAGTTGATGCGTCGAATTCGTTCGCGATATCTGGAGATGGTGTGTCCGAATTCAACGTTTACAAAGATGGGCGTTTCATAGGTTTTAAAGCAGTTTCATACGATGGCGGCCGGGCGCTAGTCAGGCAGCGCGCGAGGGACACGTTTATGAATCTTCATGTGCGTCAACCATATCAAGTTCCAGTTGAGGAAGGAGCTTGTCTTCCGGGAATTTTTGTTTCGCAGAGCAGAGCAGTCAATGTTAGCAATGTTGGCGTGACCTTCCGCTTAAAAGAACACCCGGACGTGACGATCTTCCTCGCCGATCGCTCAGCAGGCGATCTCTCAAAAATGACTTCGCAACAGAGAAACGAGTTCGTCTGGACTTCCGACGCCATTGGCAGAGTCATCCACCTACACGGACCGCTACGTTACCGCCCCACCATGATGGCGGGACGCTGGGGCACGGCGAGTTTTGCCACCGTCACGGGCTACGATGGCGCAACGGACTATGCGTATCTTGTCACGGTGCAGGGAGATCCCAACGCGACGGTCGATACGCCCGATCTCGAGTTACTCGTTCAGCGGACCGCAAGGTATGCCGCCAAAGGCGTTCCGCCGGTCTCCGGAGACGAGCTCGAGCGGATCGCGAAGGCCGTTGCAGCTTCCGTTAAACGAAGACCAGTTCAATAGAATCAAAAACCGGAACACTGTCATGTTCCGGTCCGTTTGATATCTTTATCAATCGAGTAGCTGAAGTTGTTTTCTCTGCACCAATAGCGCCGGCACAAATCGAAGGAAGAAATCCTTGGGCCAGGTCTTCCTCACCGGCCGCACTCGCCGACAGACAACCCCCGCTTGCTATATCCTCAGGCCAACCGCCCCCACCTCAACCGCCCCCGGCAAACCCCAAAGGAGTCACCCCATGAAAGCCGTCAAAATTGGATCGCCCGCGAGTGTCGACTCTCTTCAGGTCGTCGATATCGACGACCCAGGAGAGCCCCGCGCGGGCCAGCTTCGAGTTCGCATTCACGCGAGCTCGCTCAACTTCCATGACTACGGCGTCGTAAGCGGCGTATTGCCCGCCGAAGCGGGGCGCATTCCAATGGCCGACGGTGCAGGCGTGGTCGAGGCGGTCGGCGAGGGCGTCGACGAATTCAAGGTCGGCGATCACGTGGTGTCATGCTTTTTCCCGTTCTGGGAAAACGGCCCACCTCCTATCGGCGACTTCAAAACTACGCCCGGCGACGGCGTCGACGGCTACGCGCGCGAAGTCGTCGTGCTCCCAAGCCACTATTTCACGCACGCGCCGCGCGGCTATAGCCACGCCGAGGCCGCCACGCTCACCACGGCAGGACTCACGGCCTGGCGGGCACTGGTTGTCGACGGTCAGTTGAAAGCGGGCGCCACGGTGCTCGTGCTCGGCACGGGCGGCGTGTCGGTGTTCGGCCTGCAGCTGGCGAGGGCGATGGGCGCGACGGTGATCGCCACTTCCTCATCGGACGCAAAGCTCGAGAAGCTCCGCGCGCTGGGCGCGGCTCATACGATCAACTACCGCGACAATCCCGAATGGGGCAAGGAAGTGCGCTCGCTGACCGGCGGGCGCGGCGTCGACCACGTGATCGAAGTGGGCGGCCCCGGTACCTTGCCGCAGTCGATCACGGCGTGCCGGATTGGCGGCCATATCGCGTTGATCGGCGTGCTGACCGGACGCGCCGGACCGGTGCCGACCGCCGCGCTGATGGCGCGCCAACAGCGGCTGCAAGGCCTGATTGTCGGCAGCCGGCAGGACCAGCGCGAGATGGTTCGCGCGCTGGAGGCGACCGGTATCAAGCCGGTGATCGACAGCACGTTCGAACTCGCGCGCCTCGCGGATGCCTTCAGACATGAGGCGTCGGGCGCCCACTTCGGCAAGATTTGCGTGTCGATCTGAGCGTGGCGCGGGGGCGGCGCCTGCGCCCCGCGCGTACGTGCATTCAGCCGCGCTGCGCGAGGTCCGCGAAGCTCAGGCGTGTGGCCCCGCATGCTTCGGTGAAGGCTTCGTCATAGCTCGAGAAAAACACCGTGCGAGTTTGTCCAAGCGTCCTGAAGAGGTCGACCAGCACGGCGCGCGCGGCGGCGTCGAGCCCGCCTACGGGCTCGTCTGCAATCAACACTCGCGTTTCGCCTAGCGCCGCCGAGGTCAGAAAGAACTTCTTGCGCGTGCCGAAGGACATCTGCTCGAAGCGTTTTTCCAGATGCGGCGTGAGCCCGAAGCGATCCGCGAGCGCCAGCACGGCGTCGCTTACCGTGGCGTTGCGGGAGGCGGCCACACTCTGCAGATAGTCGCGGCCGGCGCAATCGGGCGAAGGCATGCAATCCTCGGGCACGTACGTCAGCAGCAACTTCGCCGCTGCCGGCGATGCCTTCAGCGAATGGCCGCCGACCCACACGTCGCCCCCGTCGGCTGCAATGGCGCCGGCGAGAATGCCGAGCAGGGTGGATTTACCGCTACCCGACTCGTCATTGAGCGCAATGCAGCCGGCCGCGAAGTGGTGGCGCAGTCCCTGAAAGACGACGCGGTCGCCATAACGCTTGCTGAGGTTTTCGAATCGAAGCATAAGTCGGGGAAAGTCGAGTGTTTGCCCCGCGCAACAGCGACGCTTGCCGTCGAAGGCTGGCGAGAATAGCGGAGCCTAGCAAAAAACGCGCGGCGCTTCGAATGCTGTCGCGGGCACGCGACCGGTTAACGGCCCACGCCGCCGCGCCGCGGCATGCGAGGGAAAATGGCAACGCAATGGGCCGGCTACAAGAATACAAAAATAGGGCAGGGTGCAAATGATAGGTCTACAGAATACACCGCCTTTTTTACGCTGCTACACTGTGCGGCGGAGCAGTTTTCTACCGTATTTCATGGGCCGCTCGTGCCCTTATATTCCGACTCCTCAAACGGCGGGATAAGCGGTAGAAACAGGCCTTTTCTGCGATTTGGAAAAAGCAGCCGCAGAGCATACTGGCTCTACGCGACTGGTTAAAAGGGACGCATGGTTGGGTGTCCTTGTTCCTTGAAGGCATTTGCAGGCATGGCATCGCAATAGCCGATTCCTCTTCCAACCGCTCATCCTCTGATTCGATACGTTTTGGGGCTCCCGTGAGCCCGTTTTTGGAAGTGACTCATGAAGCCGGGAAAGAATTCGCTTGGGAAAACACGGGCGCGCAAAGTCGCCATTGCGGCTGGCGCAGTGCTCATTGCGGTGGTACTTGCGTTCAGCTTTTGGCATCACCAGCAGCGCGTGGCACAGCTCGCCCCGGCATTGACCGGCGTCGCGAGTCAGATGCGCCACGATACGTCCGCCTGGACGCGCGAAGAGAAAGACGCATCGCAAATGCTGCGCGATATTCGGGAAGCGAAGGTCTCCGCGATCGGCGTCAGTCCCAACGCTATTCTCGTGTCGAAGCGCGACGGTTCACGCTATTTCGTCACCGACCACAACGCGACCTTCTCGCATGCGCTCCTGCTCGGCGAGACCCGCTCGGGCGAGGGCGCTTCATATCAGCTGGTGTGGTTGCCCGATGCGGATATCCGCACGGGCGGCTCGCGCTGGCTCCAGGTGTTCGACCAGACGCGCGACGTGATCAGCCTGCTGCTGCCGTTGTTGCTGATTGGCGGCATGGTGTGGTTCATGCGCCGCGAAATGCGCGGCGGCGCGACCTTGCTCAGCAAGGCACCCACGCTGCGTTTCGACGACGTGATCGGCGCCGGTGAAGCCAAGGCTGCGCTCGCGGACATCCGCGGCTACCTGTCCGACCCGAAGCAATTTACGTCGATGGGCGTGCGCGCGCCGTGCGGCATCCTGATGGTGGGCGGTCCCGGCGTCGGCAAGACGCGGCTTGCCCAGGCGCTCGCCGGCGAATGCGGCGCGAACTTCATTTCGATCACCGGCAGCTATTTCAGCGCGAAGTATTACGGTGTCGGCATTCAGAAGGTCAAGCATCTGTTCGAAATGGCACGCAAGAATGCGCCGACCGTGATCTTCATCGACGAAGCCGACGGCCTTGCGAAACGTACCGACACAGGCGGCGGTCCTGTCGAAGCCGAGAGCAACCGCATCATCAATCAGTTGCTAGCGGAAATGGACGGCTTCGCTTCTAATGAAGGGGTGATCATCGTCGCGGCCACCAATCACCCGGACAATCTCGACGAGGCATTGCGCCGGCCCGGCCGGTTCGATCGCACGGTGCAGGTTCGCCTGCCGGATCGCGAGGATCGCGCGGAAATTTTCCGTTTCTATGCAGAAAAGCTGAAAGCGAAGGCACCGGACATCGACTACGATCAGCTCGCGCGTCTGACCACGGGCCTCTCGCCCGCGACGGTCGCGATGGTCGTGAACCAGGCGGGACTCGTCGCGCGCAAGGCCGGCGACACGGAAATCGCGGCGAAGCATTTCATCGAGGCAATCAAGATCGCCCGCATTGGCGACGTAAGCGGCGCGGAACGCGCGTTGACCGAGGACGAACGCACGCGCATAGCGGTGCATGAGGCGGGCCACGGCCTGGTTGCCGCGCTGCTCGGCACGGGTGTGCTCGAAGAGGTCACGATTCTGCCGCGAGGCGGCGCGCTCGGCGTGGCGCTGATCACCAAGGCGCAGGACAAGCATTTGTACCGCGAGACTGAGATCCGCAACGAGGTCAAGGTGCTGCTCGGCGGCCGCAACGCGGAAATTCTCGCGTTCTCCGAAGCATCGAGCGGTGCGGCGTCCGATTTGCAGGAAGCGTCGCGTATCAGTCTCGACATGGTGTCGAAGTTCGGCTTTAACAGTGACGGCAATCTGTTCAGCCTCGCTGCATTGCCTTCGCAGTACGCGGGGCTTCAGATGAAGAGCGCAATAGAACAGGCGAATGTGCTGCTCAAGGAATTGAACGAGCAATGCTACAACCTGCTGCATGCCTACGAGCCCGTGCTGCGCGCTATCGCCGATGAACTGCTCGAACAGGAAACCGTGCCGGGCGAGACGGTGTATCGGCTGATCAAGGAACACAAGAGCACGCTCAAGATCGTGCATGAGCAGGAGCCCGAGCCTGAGGCTGCGTAAGGCCGCAACCCGAGCGTGAGCGCGGCGCGCGCGCTTCTTCGAAACCCACGCTAGGCAAAGTCCGACGGCCCGGGTGGAGGCACCCCTGGAGGCGTCTCTGTTTCGCCCAACGGCTCGCGTTTCGCCTCGGCGTCATCGTCCTCCGCTGGCGCGGTTGAGCCTTTTTCGGGCAGCGGCTGGTCGAGCCCCGGTTCGACGGGCGTCGGAATTGCATCGCCGACCGGCTTCGAGACTTCGGTGGGCGGGCCGCCTGGGTCTGTGTCTCCGTGCGGGTTCTGGTCGTGCTCGTTCGGGCTATTCGGCTGAGTGGCCACGGCGCGTCTCCAGTGGTAACAGGTATGTCGATCAATGCAGCAATGCCTGTGCCATGCCCGTGATCGCCAGCGAAACAGGCAGCCTCATCCGTATCAGGCAGCATCCGAGGCAGCGCCTTTGTCGGTCAACGCGCGCGAGCCGCACTCGTGATGCGCCGACGTTGGCGTTGGCGCAAACCCCGTCTTTGGCGTCGATGTCGAACTTGCGTTGTCTTTGGGCGCACGCCTCGTCTTCAAGCGCAGAATGGGCTCCTCGATCAGGCGCCACGACAGCAGCGCGAGCCCGAGCGAGATCCCAAACGACGCCGCAATTCCCACCGCGTGTGCCCATAGCGGCACCACACCGCCAAACAGGGCCCGTGCGTGGTGATTGCGCGTGAGATCGGGAATCAGGTTGTGATACAGATAAAAGCCGTAGCTGATGCGCCCGAGCCCCACGAGCCAGCGCGCTTCGAGCAGAGCCATGACGACCGCATTGCGGCAGCACGCAATCGAACACACCAGCGCCGCGATACATACGCCATACGCGGCGTCGATACAAGTGAACAGCGCCGGATTCCGAACCTCGCTCCAGGCCGGCTCGCTCGCACAAAAACCCACCAGACAAAGGCTTAAACCAAACAGCGTTGCGCCATGCCCGAGCGAGGCGCGCAGACGGCCCGCGTGATGGACAACCGCAAGCCCTCCCATCCCGCCGAGCGCCAATAACCAGAAGTTGCTCAGCGGATGCGTGTAGATGGTGATCTCCTGCCAATGCGCGGCGCGCATGAGCCATAGCGACACCAGTCCCACTGCGACCGTCGACGCGCACACGGCAAGATGCCGCCGGGTAGCGAGCAGCAACAGCAGCGGCGCGAACACCAGGTAGAACTGCTCCTCGATGGCAAGACTCCACAAGTGCGAGTAGCGCCCCGGCCAGTAATGCAGCACCGAGCCGATCCAGAAGTTCGACAGATAAGCGAAATGAAATGGCATACCGCTCGCGAGCTGCGGACTTGCGAGGCCGAATAGCATGAGCACTGACATGACCGTCAGCATCAGGTAATAGATCGGGAAAATGCGCAGAGTGCGGCGAAACAGGAAGCGCTTGAGTTCAACGACAAAGCCGCTGCCGCTTTGCTCGATGCGCAGCCGTTGCGCCGAGAGAATGCCCATAATCAGGAAGCCGCTCAACGCAAAGAAGATCCATACGCCGAGATGGCCTATCTCGCCGATGTCGCCGAATAGCCGGTGCTGGAGAAACACCATCAGGACTGCAATGGCGCGCAGTCCGTCGAAGCCGGCAATCCTGTTGTTCATGTGAGCGTCTTCCAATGCGAGGGCGGTGCGCGTGCGCAACCGTTCGGGTCGGTAATGGAAGGACCGGTGCCGCGTGAATCCAACAGCCCGTCGTGCAAGCGGTGCAAGCGCGGGCAGCGGCACAAGGAAGGCGTCGCAACGACGCGCAACGCGCGCACTGATTGCAGTCGTGGTGCGAGCGTGTCCGGTCCACATGAGTGGCCGCCGTGCGGAGCGTTGTTCGCGTGCGGTGCACGAGCTCCGACGGTCATGCATGAATTCATCGTACGATGAAAAAAAACAAAAAAAATCGCATACCGCGATCTGTTGATTATTTTCGGCGGCATTTACCGGATGTATTGGCGAATGTGCGTGAAAGCCGCAAAACTTGCCGCCAATGAAATACTCCGGTTTTCGCGATTACCGCATGCCGACAGCGGCATTTCAGTTAGCCAGCGAATCGCTGTGAACGAAAGGCTGCCTGTCAGCGTCCATGACTTCATTGCGCGGCATCTGCCGAAACGTTATATGGTGGCGCGTTGCTGGATAACTTTCCTGCGAGAACATGCATGGACATTCGCCGCGGACGCTCCGTCGAAGTGGACTTCTTTCGCGGGGTCGTGTTGATCGTCATCGTGCTGGATCACATGCCCGGCAGCACGCTTTCTCATGTGATGCTGCACGCGTACGCGCTGTGCGATTCGGCGGAAGTGTTTGTGTTTCTCGGAGGCTACGCGTCGGCGGCGGCGTATACGGCGGTCATGACGGCGCGCGGCGAAAAGGCCGCCCGGCTGCGTTTCGTGCGGCGCTGCTGGGAGATTTACCGGGCGTATCTGCTGACCGCGCTGTTCACGCTGCTCTCGGGCGGAGCGCTCGCGTTGCTGCACTTGAATCGCCCGATGGTCGAACTCACGGGCTGGTTGCCTTTTGCCGCCGAGCCGCTGCAGCAGGCGTTGAACATTGCAGTGCTGCGCCGGCAGCCGTATCTGTCGAGCGTGTTGCCTATGTACATGTTCTACGCGCTGCTGGTGCCCGCCGTCGTGCCGCTCGCCCTGCGCTCTCGTGTGGCGGCCCTTGCGTTGAGCGCGGCCATATGGTGTCTCGCACGTCCGCTCGCCGCGCTATTGAGCATTGACGACGTGGCCGACTGGGCTTTTAATCCTTTCGCATGGCAATTGATGTTCGTGCTTGGCATCGTATGCCGGCTCGCGCCGATCAGCGAGCGCTTTCATGCGGGCAATGCGGCGCGCTGGTTCACGCGCGTCGCGATTGCCGCCGTGCTCGCGTTTGCCGCCGTTAAACTTGTCGTGCTGACGCAGCCTTTGCCCGGCACCCTCAAACAGAATCTTTCCGTGGACCGCGTGATCAACTTTATCGTCATAGCCTGGCTCCCGGCGCGACTTGTGCGGGTGGGCAGTATCGCGCGGCTCGCGCAGCGGCTGCCGGCGGTCGTTACGGTGGGCCGTACCGGGCTCGTGTGTTTTGTCGGCGGTACGCTGGTGTCGCTGATCGTTGATACGGCCACGCCCCATACGTTTCATGGCTTTCGAGGCGTGCTGATGGGGCTTGCCGGCGACTTCGTCGCGATTGGCGCGTTGCTGATGCTTGCGCGCGCCTGGCACGGATGGCGAGGACAGCAGCCACGCGCGGCTGCAAGCGGGGCGCGTTGCGGATGATGGCGCGAACGCGCGGCATAGACATAGCGTGGACCCGGCGCGGGCGCGCCAGCGCCGAAGGGCCCACGCTCGGGCCCATGTTCGAGGGCCTGCTGGGGGCCATGCTTAGGGCCATGCTCGCGATGGCATGCCCCGCGCTGGGCATGCACACGGCTCTCGGCGCACAGAAGGAAGCATCGCTTTCCATGCGTTGCGCCGAATTCGCGGGCGCCGTATTGCCGGCAGAAGTTATCGCGCTGCCCACAGCCGGCGCGCAGATCGAAAGCGCCACGATGATCGGCGCCACCGCGCCCGGCAATCAGCAGGGCGGTGAGTATTGCCGCATCACGGGGCGCATCAAGGCGCTCAAGGCGACCACGCCGGACATCCGCTTCGACCTGAATCTGCCGCGTCACTGGAACGGGCGCGCGCTGCAAGTGGGCGGCGGCGGGTATAACGGCGTCGTGGTGAGCGGCACCGGCGTGATGCCGTTTTCGCCGGACCGCGCGCCGCTTGCACAAGGCTATGCGACCTTCGGCGACGATTCGGGGCACGTGGGCGATTCCTCGCTCGCGGTGTTCGGCCTTGTCGACGAAGCCGTGACCAACTTCGGCTATGCGCATCTGAAGAAGACGCACGACGCCGCGCTCGCACTCATCGCGCGCGCGTATGGCCGGCCGCCGCAGCGCATGTATTTCGCCGGCGGCTCCACGGGCGGCCGCGAAGGCTACACCGTGATGCAGCGCTTTCCCGACGACTATGATGGCGTGATCGCCAATTCGCCTGCGCTCAATTTTTCGGGCGTGCGACTGATCGGCGTGAAAGTAGGGCAGGCGGAATATGCGACGCCGGGCGGGTTCGTGCCGCCGCTCATGCTGCAGCACGTCTATCAGCGCACGCTTGCCGTATGCGACGGGCTCGACGGCGCGGCCGACGGCATTGTCAGCGACGTCGCCGCCTGCCGCACGCATGAAGCGGAAATCGTCGAGTCATTACGCTGCGCGGGGCGCACGTTCTCGCCCGACGAGCCGCGCGACACCTGCCTCACCGAAACGCAACTGGCCACGTTGATGGTGCTGCGCGATGGCTTGTCGCTGCCTTATAAGCTCGCGTGGGACGTCAGCGGTTATCGCGGTTACAACGTTTTCCAGGGCACGCAGCTGACGGGTTCGCTTGGCCTCGGGCATCAGGGCCAACGGCTCGCGGAGCCGAAATTTTTTGCCAACGGTTACCTGTACGCGCAAGGCGACGGCTATGTGCGCTACTTCGTTGTGCGCGATGCGGACTTCGACTCTCTGCGCTTCGATCCGCTGCATCCGGGCAAGTATCGCGCGCAGCTGATCGCGCTTTCGCAAACCATCGGCGCGATGAACCCCGACCTTGGGCGCTACATGGCGCGCGGCGGCAAGCTCATCACGCTGCAGGGTCTCGCCGACGAAGTCATCAGCCCGAACCAGACCATTGCATACCGCCAGGCGCTAGTCGAGCGTTATGGCGTGGATGAGGTTAATCGTTTCATGCGTTTGTACATGGTGCCGGGTTTTCAGCATGGCAGCGGCGCGTTCGTGCCGTCGGTCGATCTGCTGGGCGCGCTCGATAACTGGGTCACGCGCGGCGCGTCGCCGGAAACGCTGATCGCCACCGACATCGCCGCGGCAACCAACGGACGCTCGCGACCGTTGTGCCGCTATCCATTGTTTCCGCGCTATACGGGCAAGGGGAATGTCAATCTTGCGAGCAGCTTTGTTTGCAAGGAGCCGTGACTGACCAGAAAGCCGTCATGACGAACCGCGATTGCGAGCGAGGGTCCTGCTCTGTCGCGAGGCGCGTCTTCTTTACATTGAAACCGTTGCAAAATCCACCATCGGCGTGAGGGGCTGTCAGCTCAATAAAAGGACGGCGACGCCATGCGGCGCCGCCGTCGCTGTGTCCCAGCGCTTTCACCGCCTCGAGATTCAGCTACTGCTTGAGGCCCGAGGCCCGAGGCTTGAGACGGAACCGGGCCCTGACTTACTGCCCGTTCTGCATGGTTCCGTTAGCGCCGCTGGTGCCGCTGCGCGTACCGTTGCTCATGCCGTTGTTCGGGCGCTTCGTGGTCGCGCTGTCCGGCGAAGCGCCGGTGCCCGTGCCCATGCCCCCGCCGGTGCCCGTCACGCCCGGCGAGCCATAGCCGGAATCGCCGGGGTGCTTCATCGTGCCGGGGCCCATGCCGGGAGTGAGCGTGCCGCCCGCGCCGCCAGCGGTTCCGCCGCCCGCGCCCACTCCGTTACCGCCGCCCGCACCGGCCGCGGCGCCGCCGCCCGCACCCCCGCCCCCGCCGGCACCGCCGCCGGCTTGTGCGTAGGCTCCGCCCGAGAGTGCCATTACGAGCGCTGAAGCAAAGATCGTCTTGGTAAGGCGTTTCATGATTCATCTCCATAGAGTCGATTGAGGTCACGCGAGCGCCTCGCACTCACATGAAAACACTGCCGCAAACACTGTGCCTTGGTGCCGGCGCCCGGCGCACGGGTGCAGTAGCACGGCGACAATCGAGCATGGCGCGTTCCCGGCGCGGCGCCTCGCCGGCCTCGCGCGACGTGGACGGGCGCCCCATGAGGCCGCCGCCATTTGCGCCATATCGCTATGGAAGCCGAACTATCGTGCGCTGCAACGACGTGTTGGCAGCCCGATACGGCAGTGCGCGACTTTCCGTAGGCTTCGACGGTCTGCGCTGCAGGCTTTCGCGGTTTCCATTACATTGCGGGTGCGGTCGCGCTTGCGCGTCATTTCATCCACTTTTGCAACGGTGTCTGCCATCGTCGAATCCATGCAGCCAATCGTCTCAGTCACGAATGTGTCGAAAACCTATGCAAGCGGTTTTCAGGCGCTAAAAAACATCAACCTCGGAATCAACCGCGGAGAAATCTTTGCCCTGCTCGGGCCAAACGGGGCGGGCAAGACCACGCTCATCAGCATCATCTGCGGCATTGTCAACGCGAGCGAAGGCAGCGTGATGGTGGACGGCCGCGACATTGCCGCCGACTATCGCGGCGCGCGCTCGTTGATCGGCCTCGTGCCGCAGGAACTCACCACCGACTCTTTCGAGACCGTGTGGGCCACGGTGTCGTTCAGCCGCGGCCTGTTCGGCAAGCCCAAAAACCCGGCCTACATCGAGAAAGTGCTGCGTGACCTGTCGTTGTGGGAGAAGCGCAACAGCAAGATCATCACGCTGTCGGGCGGCATGAAGCGCCGCGTGCTGATCGCGAAGGCGTTATCGCACGAACCGCGCGTGCTGTTTCTCGATGAACCCACGGCGGGCGTGGACGTCGAATTGCGCCGCGACATGTGGAAACTGGTGCGCTCGCTCGCGGCAAGCGGCGTGACGATCATCCTGACCACGCATTACATCGACGAAGCGGAGGAAATGGCGGACCGCATAGGCGTAATCAACGGCGGCGAGATCATGCTGGTCGAAGAGAAAACCGAACTCATGCGCAAGCTGGGCAAGAAGCAGTTGACGCTGCAGCTCGAGAGTCCGCTCGACGCGTTGCCGCCGTCGCTCGCTGGCTACGGGCTCGACGTGGCGAAGGGCGGCAACGAGCTGATCTACACCTACGAAGGCGACGGCGGACGTACCGACATCATTGCGCTGCTAAAAGCACTCGACGACGCCAGCATCCGTTTCAAGGACCTGCACACCACGCAGAGTTCGCTTGAAGACATCTTCGTGAGTCTGCTTCGAGGTAACCAATGAACATCTACGCGATTCGCGCAATCTACAAGTTCGAAATGGCGCGCACCTGGCGCACGCTGATGCAAAGCATCATCGCGCCGGTGATCTCCACGTCGCTTTACTTCGTCGTGTTCGGCGCGGCCATTGGCTCGCGCATCAAGGAAGTGGACGGCATCAGCTACGGCGCGTTCATCGTGCCGGGGCTGATCATGCTCTCGCTGCTGTCGCAGAGCATTTCCAATGCGTCGTTCGGCATCTACTTTCCGCGCTTCACCGGCACGATCTACGAGTTGCTGTCGGCGCCGGTCTCGTATCTGGAGATCGTGGTGAGCTACGTGGGCGCGGCCGCCACCAAGTCGATCCTGCTCGGCCTCATCATTCTCGCCACCGCGGGCCTTTTTGTGCCGCTGCAAGTCCAGCATCCGTTCTGGATGATCCTGTTTCTCGTGTTGACCGCGGTCACGTTCAGTCTGCTCGGGTTCATCATCGGCATCTGGGCGGACAGCTTCGAGAAGCTGCAACTGGTGCCGCTGCTGATCATCACGCCGCTCACGTTCCTCGGCGGGAGCTTCTACGCGGTCAACATGCTGCCGCCGTTCTGGAAGGTGGTGACGCTCTTCAATCCGATTGTTTATCTGGTGAGCGGATTCCGCTGGAGCTTTTACGGCCTCGCGGATGTGAACGTCGAAATCAGTCTCGGCATGACGGCGCTTTTCCTGGCCGTGTTTCTCGCGATTGTCGCGTGGATCTTCAAGACGGGCTACCGCCTGAAGAGCTGAGCGGCGCGCTGCCATAAGAAAAACGGCGTGGCGACAACTGCCGCCACGCCGTTTTTTCGGCGCTCACCCATGCGCGACACTTCTACGAGACGTACGCCTTCGCGACGTTGATCAACTGCACGCGGTTGCGCACGTTGAACAACTGCCGCAAACGCCGCAAGTGGTAGTCGACATTGTGCGGCGAGAGCCCGAGGAAATACGCGATTTCCTTGTCGCGTTGCCCTTGAACCACCGCCTTGAGCACCGCGTGCTGCAACTCGCTCAACGTCACGCGGTGCTGCTGCGCGGGCGTCATGCCGATCACGCTCTTTGCGTGCGTCCAGATGAACTCATGAATCGTGTGCGCGAACATCAGCGTTTCGGCCACGATCGATTCCGTCATCCAGCGCGGGTTGCCGATCTCCGAGTTGAAGCACAGGCTCGCGCTCAAGTCCGGCTCGGGCAGCGGCATCTGCGTGAGAATGCCGCTCTTGCGACCGGTCTCCTCCAGCATGTCGATCAGGCCGCCAAGCCGCTCGCTGCGCATTTGCGCACGCGGCAGGTCGGCGCGCATGTCCACCGTATTCCAGAGGAACGGCATGCCTGTCGGCGAAGCCAGCGCCACGCGCGGATCGAGCTCGAAATAACGCTCGCGAAAATAGCGTGTGAGCCAGCTCTGCGACTCATAGCTCGTCAGCACGAACATGGTCTTGCGATGCGCGGACGTGCGCGTGGCCGTATAGCTGAACGAGTTGAAGCCCAATTGCCTGATGCGCTGCCGCACAAATTCAATGCGGTCCTGCGCGCTGCCAAAACGCACCAGCGGACTGATGAGCGGCGCGCGGCGCGCGGCCGGCGAGGGCGTGCCGATCTCTTCCTCGGTAAAGAGCGTGAGAAAACCTGCGGGCGCCGCGCCTGTTGCCGCGCGGCCAGATACGATCGATGCTTCAGCCGCGTGGGCTGTCTTCGCGGCCTGCCGCGTGCCGGCCGGGTAGGCCGGTTGTGCGGTGAGCGCTGGGTTGTATGCTGCCGACGCATGGCCCGCTTCGCCTTGCGGCGAACCGGTCAGCCAATGCGGCAGCGTATCGCATTCGTGTTCCATGAAACGGTAGCTCCGGCGTTCGAAACGCGTGAAAGACGACAACCTGAATGATTAGCTATTTCCAGAAATTACGGTAGCCGGTTCCTTGCTATCATTTTTGAATTCTTGCGCTGACAGCCGACCGGCGACGCGGGTTCGACAGGTTTCTCTATTTGCATACGGCACCTCCTTGGGAATGGACGTGAAGACACGAATTCCAAAGCTGACAACGACGCTTGCCTACGACCGCTACCTGGCGGGCCAGAAACTGGTGTCGAGCGTGGATCGCCCGTGGCGTCACCTGGTGTTGCGCTCCTATCTCGAGCCGGACGAGCAGGAACTGCTGGAAGCGCCCGGCCTGCAGGACCTTACGCTGATGACGCTGGCAAGCGGCGCCGAGCATCTTGAGCGCAATCTGAACGGGCGCTGGGAAAGCGCCGAGCTGCGAGTGGGCGACGTCTGGTACGTGCCGCCCGCGCCAATCTCCTGGCGCTGGCGTTCGATCAGCGATGAGCCGCTGTCGACCGTCCATTTACATATCGAGCGCAGTCTGATCGACAGCGTGGCAGATCAGATGGAGCTCGGCGCATCGCGCCGCGAACTGTCGCTCGGCGACGCGATGCGGTTTCACGATCCACTGGTGGCCGCGATGCTTTCCGCATTGCACCGCGCCGCCGCCGACCCCGCCGACTCGCGTCTTTATGTCGATGCGCTGGTTCATGCGCTTGCCGCGCATCTTCTTCAACATTATTCGCACGGCCGGCAAGCAGGAACGGCACAGCCGGCGCAGCCAGAACGCCTGGTGCCGCGCCGCATCCGGCGTGTAACCGATTACATTCGCACGAACCTGGGCGCCGATCTTTCAATCGGCGAACTGGCCGCGCAGGCCGGTCTGAGCAGCTTCCACTTTGCCCGCGTATTTCGCCGTGAGACTGGCGAAACGCCGCATCAATACGTGACCCGCATGCGCCTCGAGGTAGCGGCAAAGCTGCTGCTCTCCACCGATCAGAGCGTGCAGCACATTGCCCTTGCGGTAGGTTACGAGAATGCCAGTCATTTCTCCGTGCAGTTCAAGCGTGACTACGGCGTGACGCCGCTTGTCTACCGGTTGCGCGGTTGAGTCGCGGACCTGCGCGGCGGCGGTCGACAGCCAGTGACCGATGAACCTGGCCGACAACAGACCACTAACCGGCCGGCAAGATGGCCGGTGCAGCCGCGGGCGGGATTTTGGCAACAGCCGGTGATGGACGGTGCCCGCGCGCGACGCTGCGAGCGGTCCCCTCCGATGCATGGCGGCGCTGCGCCTCTTATTGGGCTTTGGTTTTGACGGTCAGCCCGGTCACGCCTGACAAGCGGAGGGGGAAGCCGGAAGCCGTCTGTAGGAATCACGCACCTTTCGAAGTGTGCTGTGCATTGCGCGGCTTGCAAACTACGAACTTTCGTGGCGCGCCAGTGGCTCGACCTGGCATGGGGTCGTGTTTCCGTTCGCTTGAGCCGCGGCGAGCGTTGCGTGGCGGGTGGCCGAACTGGCCTGACCGGCCCGATGCGAACTGTATCTGTCGAACCCTTGCACGGCACGACAGAATGACCAGCCCACGGCCCGCCCCGGCCGCTTCCGGTTGACCGCGCCTCGCCGGGCGGTTTTTGCTGATCGCTGCTTGCTGACCGCTGCTTGCTTTGCGCTTCTTGCTTTGCGCTTCTTGCTTGCGGCTGCCTGCCGGCCGTTTTTTGTCGACCACCTCCTCCATCATTCACCGTCATACCGGATACCTGCAATGACCCGACTTCGAATCACCTGCTGCGGCCATGTCTTTATCGCCGAAACCAACCCGGACGCGCCGCAAACCGTGAACGCCTTCCTCAAGCTGCTGCCGTACCGCCAGAAGATCATTCACGTGCGCTGGAGCGGCGAGGGGTGCTGGGTGCCGCTTGGCGAGTTCAAACTGGAGAACGACGGCGTGGCGGTCGGCTTCGAAAACCACACGAGTCATCCGTCGGTCGGCGACATTCTGTTTTATCCGGGCGGCTACAGCGAAACGGAGATTCTGATCGCCTATGGCTCGTGCTGCTTCGCAAGCAAGATGGGACAACTCGCCGGCAATCACTTCCTGACTATCGTCGAAGGCAAGGAAAAGCTGCGTGAAGTGGGCGTCAAGGTGCTGTGGGAAGGCGCGCAAGACGTGTTGTTTGAAAAGATCTGAGCTCCCCGCGCATTTCGCCGCTCGGCGGCTCTCTAGTGGTGCGGGCCAGCATTGCCTTGCTCGCATTTCTTCAACGCCGGTTCTCGGCCGCCTTCAGTATTCGACTAAAAGCTCTTAATCGTGCGCATGTCCGATTACGATGTTTGGCTGCTTTTCGTCTTATTCGCCCTATGCCATTTAGCTAATTCACGCTAAAAAATCGCTTTTCGGATTAATCGTATTCGCGAACTGCGGACGTGCCTGCACACTCGCCGCTTGAGCCCTGTTTGCCGGGCAGAAGCGGTGCGTCCTGAGTCCGACCTGTCCGTTAAATACTTAGGATGGCATAAGAAAAATCCCGGCAAGAGATCGTGGATAAAGAGTGGGAGGAATGTTGAACAAGACTTATAAAGCGGTATGGAATGAAGCGAAGCGCGTGTATATAGCGGCATCGGAGGTAACGAGAAGCGGGGGCGCGAAATGCGCTTCGATATGCCGGGCGCTTGCTGCTGCGTCGGCGGGCCTGTTCGGGGCGCTGGCGCTGGTGCAGCCGGCTGCCGCCCAGGACTGCACATCGGCAGGCTGTCCGGATATCACCAATGAGCTGTTCTACGATAGCGGCGCGCACGACATTGTGACGCTCGGCAATCCGGGCACGCCGGTCAGGGTGACGAACGTCGCGGCGGGCGCATTGAACCCTTACAGCACCGACGCGGTAAACGGCGCGCAACTGCGCGCCACCAACGACGCGGTGTCGCAGAATGCCGCTAGCATCTCGGATCTCGCGGGCAACATCGCAAGCGGCCAGATAGGGCTCGTTCAGCAGGACCCGGACACACGTGCTCTAACCGTCGGGCGGGGCACGGACGGCAACTCCGTCGACTTCACCGGAACCGGCGGGCCGCGCGAACTGCTCGGCGTCGCGGCGGGGACGACTGCGCAGTCGGCGGTCAACGTTGCGCAGCTCAGGCAGGTCGTGTCGACACTCGGAGGCGGCGCGTCGGTGAGCGCGAACGGCTCGACCGTCGGTCCGAAGTACTACCTGCAATCGGGCACGCAAACTACGGTCGGCAGCGCATTGACCTCGCTCGACACCGGCATCGCGGCGCTGAAGTCTCAGGTCGTGTCCGGCAGCATCGGGCTCGTGCGGCAGGATCCCGACAGCCGCGACATTCTGCTCGCAACGTCGTCACCGGGGATTCGCGTGAACGTTGCCGGACTGAACGGCAACCGCACGCTGACGGGCCTCGCACGCGGCGCGATCGGCGAGTCGAGCACCGATGCGGTCAACGGCGCCCAGCTTTACCGCAACGCCGCGACCGTGGCGGCGGCGCTCGGCGGCGGCTCCGCCGTGACTGCGGACGGCACGCCTAAAGCGCCGGCTTACACCATTGGCGGCAGCACCTATAACGACGTCGGGTCGGCGCTCGCCGCGGCCGTCAATACCAGCGTGGCAACCAGCACTGCGGCGAGTGCGGCCGCGAGCGCGTCGACAATTGCAGCGGCCACGGCCAATTCGGTTCAATACGATTCGTCCACGCGGGATCTCTTGACGCTTGGCAACGCCGGCGCGCCGGTCCGAGTGACCAACGTGCGCGCCGCGAATCTCACGAGCGACAGCGTGGACGCAGTGAACGGCGGTCAGTTGTTCGCCACCAATCAGATCGTCGCGCAGAACAGCGACAGCATCGCGAACCTGGACCGCCGCGTCACCAGCAGCGCGGCCGACATTGCGGACCTCGATCAGCGCACGAGTGTCAACACGACGAAGATCGCCGGCCTCGACACGCGCACCACAGCGCTCGAGGGCAATCTGACGAACGTCGCGAAGCAGATCACGAACGGTGAGATCGGCCTCGTTCAGCAGGACATGACCTCGCGTGTGATCAGCATCGGGCAGGGCACGGACGGCGGGCGCGTCGATCTGGCCGGGACCGGCGGCGCGCGTCAATTGACCGGCGTCGCGGCAGGTGTGACGGACAGCGCCGCGATCAATTTTGCGCAGTTCAGCCCGGTGGTGGCCGCGCTTGGCGGCGGTGCGCAGATCAACACCGACGGCACGGTCACCGGCCCGACATACCACGTGCAACGCGGCACGCAAAACAACGTCGGCGACGCGCTCGACTCGCTCGACAACGGGCTCACGACGTTGCAGCAGAACGTCGAGAAAGGCGGCATCGGCGTCGTTACGCAAGACCCGGCTTCACGCGTAATCAAGATTGGCGCGACCACAGACGGCCGCTCGGTCAACGTGGCGGGCACGCAGGGCAATCGCGTGGTCACGGGTGTCGGGCGCGGCTCGCTGAACGCAACCAGTACCGACGCGGTCAACGGCTCACAACTGTTCGCGCAGGCCGCGAGCACGGCGACGGCGCTTGGCGGCGGGTCGACGGTGAATGCGGACGGTTCGGTGAGCGCGCCCGCTTTTAAGGTGGGCGGGCAGGTGGTCAACAGCGTCGGCGATGCGCTAGGCAATCTGGACGGCCGCGTCACGCAGAACAGTAGCGACATTGCGGGTTTGCAGAGCACCGTTGGCCGTATCAACGGGACGGTGGTCAATGCGGTTCAGTACGACGGCTCCGCGCACGACAAGGTGACCCTCGGCGGCACCACTGCGAATGGGCCAGCGGTGCAACTGACCAATCTGAAGAACGGCGAAGTGTCGGCCACGAGCAGCGATGCGGTAACCGGCGCGCAACTGTGGCAGACCAACCAGCAGATCAGTAGCATCGACCAGACCGTGAAAAACTACGCGACCACCGGCAACGGCTATGTGGCCGCGAACAGTTCGGCTAGCGCGCCGCAGGCGAGCGGCAACGGTTCTCTCGCGCTTGGCGGTGGCGCGAAGGCGTCGGCAGCCAATAGTGTCGCGCTCGGCGAGGGCTCGGTGGCCGATCAGCCGAATACGGTTTCCGTCGGCTCGAGCGGCAACGAGCGCCGCATTACGAACCTCGCCGCCGGGCGCGCGCCGGGCGACGCTGTCAACGTGCAGCAGTTCCAAAGCGGCATGGGCGATCTGGCGCGGCGCGCGTATGCCGGCGCGGCGTCGGCAATGGCCATGAACATGGTCCCGGAGGTCGATGCGACCAAGAACCTCGCAATCGGCGTGGGCACGGCCGGCTACATGGGTTATCAGGCTGTGGCGGTGGGGCTGTCGGCGCGCGTCGCGCAAAACTTCAAGGTGAAGTTGAGCGCGGGCATCAGTTCGGTGACCACCGCGGTGGGCGCCGGTGCCGCATATCAGTGGTAGGGGAGCCGGCCGGCGGGAACTGCCGGCGGCGCAGGGAAGGCGCCCCGCCGTGAAGGCGGGGCGCACTGGCTTACTGGAACAGCTTCATCGCTTGCGAGAGCGTGTTGTAGACACCCCACGCCAACGGAACCATCACATACAGCCAGAAGACGGCGATCATGACCTTGTTGGTCGGGTGCACGGGTTCAACGGTCGACATGCGAATCTCCTTATGCGCCTTTGGCGACTTGTGCGTCGGTCATGTGATGCTTGTCGTCCACACGCTTGACCAACAGATTGCAGATGAAGCCGACCACCAGCAGCACGGCCATGATGTGAACCGTCATCGTGTAGGCGTCGGCTTTCGCGACGCCGTGCGCGACTTCGTATGCGCGGATGTAGTTGACCAGCACGGGGCCGGCCACGCCGGCTGCGGCCCACGCGGTCAGCAGGCGTCCGTGAATGCCGCCCACGAACGCTGTGCCGAACATGTCCGCGAGATACGCCGGCACGGTCGAAAAGCCGCCGCCGTACATGGTCAGAATCACGCAGTACGACAGCACGAACAGCGCCATATGGCCGGATGCGGCAAAGCTCGGCACGAGGAAATACAGCACCGCGCCCAGCGCGAAAAAGATGAAGTAGGTGTTCTTGCGGCCAATCCAGTCCGAAGCCGACGCCCACACGAAGCGGCCGCCCATGTTGAACAGCGAGAGCAGGCCGACGAAGCCGGCAGCGGCGGCGGCCGTCACGGTGCCCTTGAAACTCTCCTGAATCATCACCGACGCCTGGCCGAGAATGCCGATGCCGGCGGTCACGTTCAGGAACAGCACCAGCCAGATCAGATAGAACTGCGGCGTCTTCAGCGCCTCGTCGATGTGCACGTGGTTGCGCGTGATCATCTTCTGCGTCGACGTGGCAGGCGGGGTCCAGCCTGCCGGTTTCCAGTCGGCTGGCGGCACGCGAATGGCCAGCGCGCCGATCGACATGGAGATGAAATAGACAACGCCGAGCACGATGAAGGTTTCAGCCACGCCAATACTGGTGGCGCTCTTGAAGTGATTCATCAGCGCGACGGAGAGCGGCGCCGCGATCATCGCGCCGCCGCCAAAGCCCATGATCGCCATGCCGGTCGCCATGCCGCGGCGGTCGGGGAACCAGCGGATCAGCGTCGAGACAGGCGACACATAGCCGAGGCCGAGCCCGATGCCGCCAATCACGCCGTAGCCGAGATACAGCAGGACAATCTGGTGCAGGTACACGCCCAGTGCGGAAATCAGAAAGCCGCCGCCGAAACAGCAGGCTGCGGTGAACATGGTGCGGCGCGGGCCGACGTGCTCCAGCCACTTGCCGGCGAAGGCCGCCGACAAACCGAGAAACACGATGGCCAGCGAAAAGATCCAGCCGAGCGACGTGAGCGACCAGTCGTCAGCCGCCGATTGCGTGATGCCGATGACCTTGGTCAACGGGCCGTTGAACACGGAGAACGCATACGCCTGGCCGATACAGAGATGAACGGCGAGTGCTGCGGGCGGAACCATCCAACGGGAAAACCCCGGTTTCGCAATGGTGGCTTCTTTGGAAAAGAATGGTGCGGAGCCTCGATTGTGCTGTGGCTCGGTAATACTGCTCATGGTCGGTCTCCCGGGAAGCGAAGTCTTTGTTATCGGCGCATCAGACCGAATGCTTGAGTCTTTTCGGCGTGAAAATTGCAGAACGATGCCGCGTTCATATATGCGGCTGGGCTTCATATGAACGCGCGCAAATTCTGTGGGGAACTTGCTTGTGCGAACGATAGGGCGGTGAGCCTAGGTTGGCAATATGAGATAGCAATGCATAAGGCATTGCCCGAGGGAATGCGACGCGGATCTGTCGGATGGCGTCCACAAATCCCAAATGGCGGGTAGGGCGAGGCATGAAACGTCCGTTACGCGCGCGCGGTGTCTCTCGCTGAGCCGAGCGCAAAAGCAGAAAGTCCGGCGGTGGCAGCATCGCCACGCCGGCCTTTCCTGGCTGCGCATTCCGTCAGACCGTGCGCCCCGTCTTCATTTTCGCGGCGACCAGCACCGAGATCAGACAGCCGACCGCGAGATAGCCCGCCACCGGGTGCCATGAACCTCCAGCAAAACTGACCAGCGCGACCGCAATGAACGGCGTGAATCCGCCCCCCACCACGCTCGCCACCTGATAACCGACGCCCGCGCCGCTGTAGCGATATTCGGTGCCGAAAAGTTCGGTGAACATCGGCTGCTGCACGCTCACCACCATGTCGTGGGCGATGTTCGCGAGCATCACCGCGAAGACCACGATCCACACCGTCGAACGAGCTTCGAGGGCCAGGAAAAACGGCACCGCGCTGAACATGCCGACCAGTGCGCCGACGATGTACACGCGGCGGCGGCCAAAGCGGTCGGCGAGCATCGCGAAGAGGGGAATCGTCACGCAGCTCACGGCGCCGACCAGCAGACCGATGCTCAGGAAGAACTCGCGCGGCATATGCAGATTCGCCGTCGAATAGTTGAGCGCAAAGGCGGTCACGATATACATCGTGAACAGTTCCGCAAGGCGCAGCGCGATGATGAGCAGGAACGCTTTCGGGTGGCGCAGCAGGGCTTCCACGATCGGCAGCCGAACGCGGCGTTCGCCGTGCGCGCCGACCTTTTCCACGAACTCCTGCGACTCTTCCATACTCGAGCGGATCCACATGGCAATCAGCACCAGCACCACGCTGAAGAGGAACGGCAGGCGCCAGCCCCAGCTCATGAACGACGCGTTGTCCATCGAGCGGCTGATCAACGCGACGAGCCCGGTTGCCAGCACGAGGCCGACACCGTAGCCGACCTGCACGCCGCTGCTGTAGAACGCCTTTTTCTTTTCCGGTGCGCTTTCTACCGCCATCAGCGCCGCGCCGCCCCATTCGCCGCCGACCGCGAAGCCCTGAATCGCGCGCAGCGTGACGAGCAACACGGGCGCGAGCCAGCCGATGGTCGCGAACGACGGCAACAGGCCGATAGCGGCGGTGGACAGGCCCATCATCATCACCGTTAGCACCAGCATGCGTTTGCGCCCGAGCCGGTCGCCGAAATGGCCGAACACGAAGCCGCCCAGCGGCCTGAACAGGAAGCCGACGCCGAACGTCGCAAAGGCCGCGAGCGTGCCCATGGCGGGGCTCACTTTCGGGAAAAACTCTGAATTGAAGACCAGTGCCGCGACAATGCCGTACAGCAAAAAGTCGTACCAGTCGACAACTGCGCCGACGAAACTGCCCAGCGCCGCCTTGCGAGCGCGGCTGCGTGCCGTGCGAGGGTCGATGGCTGCGGCCGGCGAAACGGTAGTGCTCATGACGGGTGTCTCCTTGGAATTCTGGGAACGCTGTGTGTGGTTAGCCGCGTGAGCCTTGGCCCGACGCGCGTGCGTCTGGCGAATGGGGGCATGGCTAACAATCGCAGGATGTGCGGAAGGTTAATGGTGTGGGCGTCATCCCACAATTAGCACAGAGGGTCGGCTGCGCGATATGCGAACGCTTTTGCGCGCATTCCGCGCGTTTCTAGCGTTTACACCGAGCGCGATGCAAGTCGACTTGAGGGACACGCGCGATGACGCGGCGCATGCTACCGTAAGGATATGATCGGAAAACAACAGTGACTGATATACTACATACCGAATATTGATTTTTGCGGCGATGCAGCATATGATTGAGTCATTCGTTCACTCAATCGTTTGGAGCTACAAATGGAATTTGTTCCTCTCTCGCTGCTGGCCGTTGCTGTTGTTGGCCTGGGTAGTGCCGCCACGGTTTTCCTGGCTCGCTCGATTCCGCAGTCTGTCGCGCAACTTGCAGCGCAACATGGCCGCTTTGTCGGACTTGACCAGCAGCGCGGGGCCGCGGTGGCGCCTTATCGTATGCATGTTCAATCTGAGGCGATGAATGTCGTCGGAACTTCAAACTGAAGCGGTGGCCACACCTTTGACGTTGTCGTTGCAGCCTATCGGCGCAAGCGCGAGCTTGCGCGATCAGGCTTATGCCATGCTGCGCCAGGCTATCGCAGACGCGGACATTTACCAGACGCGCGAAGAAATCCGTCTGGACGAGCGCGTGCTGAGCGAGACGCTTGGCGTAAGCCGCACGCCTGTACGCGAGGCGATGACGCTGCTTGAGCAGGAGGGCTTTCTGCGCATGGTGCCGCGCCGCGGCATCTACATCGTGCGCAAGAGCAAACGCGAAATCGTCGAAATGATTCACATGTGGGCCGCGCTGGAAAGTATGGCCGCCCGGCTCGCCACGCAGCGCGCTACAGACGAGGAAATCGCCCGTCTGCGGCATATGTTCGACAATTTCCGCGACGCCACCCCTGCTGAGCACATCGCCGAGTATTCCGACGCGAACATCGCGTTTCATCAGGCTATCGTCGAACTGGCGAAGTCCCAGATCATTCTGGACACCATCAAGAACATCTTTATCCACGTGCGGGCCATCAGGCGCATGACGATCTCGCAAAGCGATCGCGCGTCGCGCTCGATTGTCGACCATCTGCGCATTATCGAGGCGCTCGAGAAGCGCGATACCGAACTTGCGGAGCGGCTCACGCGCCAGCATTCACTGGATCTGGCGGCCTTCGTGGAGAAAAACTGCGATTTCCTGGATTGACCGCTGAGTAGGGCGGGCCGCCGGTTCAGGCGCGCACCGCATCGGAGAAGGACGCAGGCGAAAGCCCGCGGTGTTCACGCACCGCGGGCTTTTTTATTCGTGCCGCCGCCGCTCAGGGAAACACCGTGCTTGACGCCGTCTGAAATGTGGTATGTGATATATCAACAGTGAGCGTTTAGGGACTGCGCTCAGTGTTTTCCCTTGCGGCCGGAATCAGTCAGCTTCCAAGAATCACCGTCTTGCCCGTCCGCCAAGGGTTGCAGCGCAAACAGCACGCTTGGCCCTTCCGCGAAATCGTCCTTGCCTGAAACTGATATATCACATACCGTATGTGAACAGAGCCGGCAGCGTGGTCTGGGAATGTGTTCAAACAATCGACAAGCAGCAGATTCTTGGGACGCGGGGTAAGCGCACGAGCGCGAACTCCCATCAATGCTTAAGCATGGAACCGGCGTAACGGCTGAAGCGCCCGCGCCGGTCGACATACACAGGAGACGACCATGTCCGCAGTTGTTTCATCCCTGAACCCGGTTACGGGCAGCACCACGGCGGAAGACACGCTCAAGCAGAAGACGCGCAACGCCGGCGTCGTTTCCGGCGGCCACCTGGTCGCGAAGGCGCTGAAGAACGAAGGCGTCGATACGATCTTCACGCTATGCGGCGGACACATCATCGACATCTACGATGGTTGCGTGGACGAAGGGATTCGCATTATCGACGTGCGCCACGAGCAGGTCGCGGCGCACGCAGCCGACGGCTATGCACGCCAAACGGGCAAGCTCGGCTGCGTGGTGACGACGGCCGGCCCCGGCTGCACGAACGCGGTGACCGGCATTGCGACGGCGTTCCGCTCGGAAAGTCCGGTACTGCATATCGGCGGCCAAGGCGCGCTCACGCAGCACAAGATGGGTTCGCTGCAAGACCTGCCGCACGTCGACATGATGGCGCCCATCACCAAGTTCGCCGCAAGCGTGTCGAGCACGGAGCGCGTGGCGGACATGATCTCTATGGCCGCGCGCGAGTGTTTCAACGGCGCGCCGGGTCCGGCCTACCTGGAAATTCCGCGTGACGTGCTGGACCGCGAAGTGGAACTGACGCGTGCGGTCGTGCCGCAGCCGGGCCACTATCGCGCGTCGACCAGGTCGATTGGCGACCCGCGCGACATTGAGAAGCTTGCCGACATTCTCGTGAACTCCGAGCGTCCCGCGATTCTGTACGGGCAGCAGGTGTGGACCGCACGCGGCCATGAAGAAGCGATCGCGCTGCTGCGCGGACTCGACATTCCGGGCTACTTCAACGGCGCGAGCCGCGGCCTGCTGCCGCCGGGCGACCCGCATCACTTCGACCGCACGCGCTCGCAGGCTTTCGCCAATGCGGACGTGCTGATCGTAGTGGGTACGCCGTTCGATTTCCGCATGGGCTACGGCAAGCGCATCAGCAAGGAACTGACGCTCGTGCAGATCGACATGGACTACCGCACGGTCGGCAAAAACCGCGATATCGACCTCGGTCTGGTCGGCGATCCAGGCGCGATTCTCGCGGCTGTGCTGCAAGCCGCGAGTGGTCGCCTGAAAGACGACAAGCGCCAGGCGCGCCGCAAATGGATGGCGCAGCTTCAGGACGCCGAAGCAACCGCGACTGAAAAACTGATGCCGCTTTTCAAGTCGAACAACACGCCGATTCACCCGTACCGCGTCGCCTACGAGCTCAACGAGTTCCTCTCCGACGACACGATCTATATCGGTGACGGCGGCGACGTGGTGACGATTTCCGCACAAGCCGTGCGCCCGCGTCGCCCGGGGCAGTGGATGGACCCAGGCGCGCTCGGCTCGCTCGGCGTCGGCACGGGCTTCGCGCTTGCCGCCAAGGTCGCGCACCCGCACAAGGAAGTGCTCTGCTACTACGGCGACGGCTCGTTCGGCATGACCGCGTTCGACATGGAGACGGCCAACCGTTTCGGCGCGCCGTACCTCGCGGTGATCGGCAATAACTCTGCGATGAACCAGATCCGCTACGGCCAACTCGCCAAATACGGCGACGAGCGCGGCAACGTCGGCAATCTGCTGAGCGACGTGCCGTTCAGCAAGTTTGCCGAAATGCTGGGCGGTTACGGCGAGGAAGTGCGCGACCCCGCGCAGATCGCGAGCGCATTGCAGCGTGCGCGCGAAGCGATTCATCGGACCGGGCGCTCTGCGGTCGTCAACATCTGGGTCGATCCGCGCGAATATGCGCCGGGCACCAAGAATCAGACCATGTACAAGTAATACGGATACCTTAGGAGACACGACATGGGCAAAGCACTCGACGGCGTGCGCATTCTCGATTTCACGCATGTGCAATCGGGCCCGACCTGCACGCAATTGCTGGCGTGGTTCGGCGCGGACGTGATCAAGGTGGAGCGGGCCGGCGCCGGCGACATCACGCGCGAGCAACTGCGCGACATTCCCGACGTGGACAGCTTGTACTTCACGATGCTCAACCATAACAAGCGTTCGGTCACGATCGACACCAAGCACCCGGAAGGCAAGCAGGTGCTCGAGGCGCTGATCCAGAAATGCGACGTGCTGGTCGAGAACTTCGCGCCGGGCGCGCTGGATCGCATGGGCTTCACGTGGGAGCGCATCCAGGAGCTGAATCCGCGCATGATCGTTGCGTCGGTCAAAGGCTTTGGCCCGGGTCCCTACGAGGACTGCAAGGTCTACGAGAACGTCGCGCAATGCGCGGGCGGCGCGGCCTCGACGACGGGCTTCGACGACGGCCCCCCGGTCGTGTCCGGCGCGCAGATCGGCGACAGCGGCACCGGCCTGCATCTGGCGCTTGGCATTGTCACCGCGCTGTATCAGCGCACGCAAACGGGCCGCGGCCAGCGCGTGCTCGCCGCGATGCAGGACGGCGTGCTCAATCTGTGCCGCGTGAAGCTGCGCGATCAGCAGCGGCTGGAACGCACCGGCGTGATGAAGGAGTATCCGCAATACCCGAATGGCAAGTTCGGCGAAGCGGTGCCGCGCGCGGGCAATGCATCGGGCGGCGGGCAGCCGGGCTGGATTCTCAAATGCAAGGGCTGGGAGACCGATCCGAACGCCTACATCTACTTCATCACGCAGGCGCCGGTGTGGGCCAAGATCTGCAACGTGATCGGCAAGGAGGAGTGGGCCACTGACCCCGACTACGCGACGCCCGTCGCGCGTCTGCCGCGCCTGAAGGAGATTTTCGCGGAAATCGAACGCTGGACGATGACCAAGACCAAGTTCGAGGCCATGCAGATTCTCAACAAGTACGACATTCCCTGCGGGCCGATTCTCTCGATGAAGGAGATTGCCGAAGAACCCTCGCTGCGCAAGACCGGCACGATTGTCGAAGTCGATCATCCGACGCGCGGGAAGTATCTGACAGTTGGCAATCCTATCAAACTGTCCGACAGTCCAACGGAAGTCAGGCGCTCGCCGCTGCTTGGCGAACATACCGACGAAGTCATGGCGGAACTGGGTTACTCGCCCGAGCAGATCAGTGCATTGCGTACCGCCGGCGCCATTTAGGCGCGCGCAAACCACAGACCAACCGTAGTGCAAGGCCGCCCGCCGCTTGCCATTCTGGCAGGCGCGGTGCCGGGCGGCGCCTTTCGAACCCGCATTGGAGACGGCAGGACATGGCATACGAAGACACGCTCTCATTGAAGGAACGCGGCACCGCTCATACGCCGGACGACCGCGTTCAGGTCGCCAATAAGGACGTCGTGCGGCACATTCTCGATCACGCCAAAGCGGAAGGCCGCAACTCGCTGACTGCGCCCGAAGGCAAGCTGGTATGCGATGTCTACGGCATCGCAGTGCCGAAAGAAGCGCTTGCGACGACCGCCGCAGAAGCCGCGCAATTCGCGACGGAGATCGGCTTTCCGGTGGTGCTGAAGATCGTTTCGCCGGAAATCCTTCACAAGACCGAAGCGGGCGGCGTGCTCGTCGGCGTGAAGAACGCCGCGGACGTAGCGGAAGGATTCGCCACGATCATGGACAACGCGAAGCGCTATAACGCGCAGGCCAACCTGCTCGGCGTGCAGGTGCAGCAGATGATCGGCGGCGGTCAGGAAGTGATTGTCGGCGCGGTGACGGACCCGTCGTTCGGCAAGCTGGTGGCATTCGGTCTTGGCGGTGTGCTTGTCGAAGTGCTCAAGGACATCACGTTCCGCCTTGCCCCGGCCACGCGCGACGATGCCCGCTCGATGCTAGACGGCATTGCGGCTGCCGACATGCTCAAGGGCGTGCGCGGCGGCGAACCGGTCGACCGCGAGGCGCTTGCCGGTTTGATCGAAAACGTGTCGCGGCTCGTTTCGGACTTCCCGGAAATCTCCGAGATGGACCTGAACCCCGTCTTTGCCAGCAAGCGCGGCGCGATTGCCGCCGACGTGCGCATCGTGCTGGACTTCTCGCCGCCGGTGGAGCGCTATCGTCCGAGTCAGGAAGACATCGTGCGGCAAATGAACCGCATCATGAAGCCGGACCGCGTCGCGGTGATCGGTGCGTCGGCGGAAGACGGCAAGATCGGCAACTCGGTGATGAAGAACCTGATCAACGGCGGCTATCAGGGCGAGATCTATCCGATCCACCCCAAGGCCGACGAGATCATGGGTCACAAGGCCTACAAGAGCGTGCTGGACGTGCCGGGCGAGATCGACGTTGCCGTGTTTGCGATTCCTGCCAAGTTCGTTGCCGGCGCATTGACGGAAGTGGGCAAGAAGCATATTCCCGGCGCGGTGCTGATTCCATCGGGCTTTGCCGAAACGGGCAATGTAGAAGGACAGCAGGAAATCGTGGCCATTGCGCGCGAATACGACATCCGCCTGATGGGGCCGAACATCTACGGCTTCTACTACACGCCGAAGAATCTTTGTGCAACGTTTTGCACACCGTACGATGTGCAGGGTAAGGCGGCGTTGTCGTCGCAATCAGGCGGTATCGGCATGGCGATCATCGGCTTCTCGCGTTCCGCGAAGATGGGTGTGTCCGCTATCGTCGGCCTTGGCAACAAGTCCGACATCGACGAAGACGATTTGCTGACCTTCTTCGAGCAGGACGACAACACGGACATCATCGCGCAGCATTGCGAAGACCTGAAAGATGGCCGTGCCTTTGCGGAAGCGGCGGCGCGCGTGTCGAAGAAGAAACCCGTGGTGGTGCTGAAGGCTGGCCGCACGAGCCTCGGCGCGCGCGCGGCGAGTTCGCACACGGGCGCGCTCGCCGGCAACGATCGCATTTACGAAGACGTGTTCAGGCAATGCGGCGTGATTCGCGCCCGCTCGCTGCGCGATCTGCTCGAGTTCGCGCGCGGCATTCCCAAGCTGCCGACGCCGAAGGGCGAGAACGTGGTGATCATTACCGGCGCGGGTGGCTCCGGCGTGCTGTTGTCGGATGCTTGCGTTGACAACCGCCTGTCGCTGATGACCATGCCCGCCGATCTCGACGCGGCCTTCCGCAAGTTCATTCCGCCGTTCGGCGCAGCGGGCAATCCCGTCGACATTACCGGTGGCGAGCCGCCCTCGACGTATCAGAACACGATCCGTCTCGGTCTCGAGGACCCGCGCATTCACGCGATCATTCTCGGCTACTGGCACACCATCATCACGCCGCCGATGGTATTCGCGCGTCTTGTCGTCGAAGTCAAGGAAGAGATGAAGGCGCGTGGCATCGAAAAGCCGATTGTCGCGTCGCTCGCGGGCGACGTTCAGGTCGAAGAGGCGGCCGAGTACCTGTACGCGCATGGCGTGCCTGCGTACGCGTATTCGACGGAAATTCCGGTCGCGGTGCTCGGTGCGAAGTATCAGTGGGCACGCGGCGCGGGCCTCATCTAACGCCTCAAACGGAAGGCGGCACGGTTTTCTTCGCGCGTATTGATTGCAATGGCGATGCTGTAGCACCAGCAATTTTGCATCGCCAATTGCGAGCCGCAGAGGACCGTGCCGAAGCGCTCAAGGAGCGGCGTATGGATACGTGGATGCGTTTCATGTCCAACGACGGCGGCGTGGTGTTCGGCCGCGTCGAAGGGGCTTATCTGCACGAGTATGAAAGCCTGGATCAGCCAGTGCCGACTGGCGCGGTGTTGTCCACGCGTGCGCTTACGCCGCTCGCACCTTGTGCGCCTGGCAAGATCGTCGCGCTCTGGAACAACTTTCACGCGCTGGCCGCAAAGCTCGACAAGCCGGTGCCGACACATCCGCTCTTTCTCCTGAAACCGGCAGGTTCGGTGATCGGCTCAGGCGAAGCGATACGGCGCCCCGCGAGCTACGCAGGCAAGATTGTCTATGAGGGTGAACTCGGCATCGTGATTGGCCGGGGTTGCCGCGATGCAAGCGTCGAAGAAGCTGCCGACGCGATCTTCGGTTACACACTCGTCAACGACGTAACCGCGGCGGATCTGCTCAACGAGAATCCGCACTTTCCGCAATGGTGCCGCGCAAAGGGTTTCGATACGTTCTGTTGCATCGGACCGGCGATCGTCTCCGGATTCGATTGGCAAAGCGCGCATCTCGTGACCGTGCTTGACGGCGTCGAGCGGCAAAACTATCCGCTCTCGGACATGGTGTTTTCGCCGGCCGAGCAGGTGAGCCTCATCTCGCAGGACCTCACGCTGGAACCCGGCGATGTGATCGCATGCGGCACGTCAGTGGGCGTCGGGTCGATCAAGGACGGCGCAACAGTGTCGGTCTCCATCGAGGGAATCGGCACGCTGAGCAACACGTTGAGTGCCGCGCTAGCGGTTGCAGCCGAAGCGCCGGGACCCGTTTGAACGGTGGCCGGCTCGCGAGCCACAAGCTCGCGCGGACGCCACAACACGGAAAGGAGTACGCGTGCCGCAAGCGTCTGGAAGTGCCGTGTGGCTGGGAGCATTCGTCGCGTTGAGCGCGGCATGTGCCGCGTTGCTGGCCTGCGCGCTGGGTTCCGTGTTTGCCGCGCAGGGGCAACGGCCGCTGTGGCCGCGCTCGGGTGCCGCGCGGCGCGAGCGCCCCTCCTGGCACGCCGCGGCGCTCGCGGCTGGGCTTGCCGGCGTACTCGCGACGGGCCTGGGGGCCAGCGAAAGCCTTGTCTTCGCGACGGTGGCCGGTGCCGCTGCTGGTGCCTTGCTCGTGCGCCGGCGCAATTTCACGCGACAGGCCGCGCTCGTTGCGCTGCTGGCGAGCGGCATGGGTTTATCGATCGTAGCGGTGGGCGTGGCGCGCTATGTGTCGCCGGGCAATCAGGCGAATCTCGCGATGTTTGAACGAATCGAGCTCTACGCCGCGGTTTTCGTCGGTGCGTTGATGTTCGCGACCTCGGCGGTCGCCTTCTGCAAACTGCGTGGCCTGTTGCCGCTGCGCGTGACGGCACGCTGCGGACACGACGCGGTCAATGTACTCGCGCTGCTGTTATGCGTGTGGTTGGGCTATGGCTTTGTTACCGAAGCGGCGCAGCCGTTCGGGCTCGCCGCCTTGCTCGGGATGAGTGCGCTCGCGTCGTCGATAGGCGTGCATGTGATGCTGAGCCGCGCCTATTCGAGGGCACATAAAAGACGGCCGCGGCATTCGCACGGCACGAACCGCGGAGCGGCAGGCGGCATGGCAATAGCCTGGCGAGACGACGAAACCCGGAGCGCGACTGTGCCCGGCATGGTGCGCGCGGCAGCATACCGTCACGGCCCGCGCTGGCATAACAAGGGGATCAGGCAACGGAGCATTTGCGTATGCGCGCCGCGTCGCCTTTCCAATCGTGCAGCTGTGGGCCGGCATCCATGAAGCCAGACATGAAGCAAGACCCGACCATCAGCGCGCGCCGCGCGCCGGCCTGTCGTGCCGCACGGAGAGAAACGGCAGCGGCCGCTCGCAGGAGAGGCGGGAACATGTTCCCGCCGCGCCGCTCACTCGCCCAACGCGGCGAACTCGCTGAAGTACTGTGCCTTCTTCTGCAGAATCAGCTGGGCGAGGAAGTTCGGGTCGTAAGCGCGATGAAGATGCGCGTGGAACCGCTCGATGTAAGCGGTGATGCGGGCAGACTCGCTATTGAACTCGCTGAGGACGTCGAGCGTCGCGTGGTCCCAGCGAAAGCGCAGGCCAAGATCGCTGAACGCCGCGTTATAGGCGCTCAGGTGCGGATCGTTGGAATGGTCGGCGCCAACGCGTGCCGTGCGCGCGCTGACATGAGTCGCAACCGAAGCGTGGTTCATGATCGGCCTCCTGGGCTGACAAGTGATGGAACTCGCTTGCAGCATAGAAGTACTGAACGATTTGCAATAGTTAAAGTTTTATTGGATCTCCATAGCCTATCGCTTATAGACGCTCAATTCCTTCACACGAGTGATCTTTTCGATGAGGCTCGCGCCTTCTTCCATCAGGAAACGCTTGAAGGCCACGGCAACTGGCGGCAGGCGCTTGTTCTTGCGATGAACCACGTACCAGTTGAGCATGACGGGAAAGCTCTCGACGTCGAGCACGACGAGGTGGCCGAGTTGCAACTCGAGGCTGATCGTATGTGCAGACAGGAAGGCGATGCCCATGCCTGCAATCACCGCCTGCTTGATGGTCTCGGTGCTTTTGATCTCCATTGCAATCTTCAGATTGGAAATGCGGCCGGCGAAGCCTTCTTCCATCGAATTCCAAGTGTCGGAGCCGCGCTCACGGACGATAAAGGCTTCGTTTGCCAACTGGCTGAACCGGATGTTGCGCTTGTTGGCGAGAGGATGCGTGGGCGCTGCCACGATCACGTAAGGGTGCGGCGCGAACGGCTCGTTCGTGGCGTCCATTTCGTGCGGCGGACGCACCATGACCGCAAGGTCTGTCTGGTTGGTCGCGAGCTGATGCAGAAGTTCTTCGCGATTGTGCACTGCAAGGTTCAGCACGACGCCCGCATAGCGCCGCGTGAATTCGGCCAGCAGCCGCGGAAAGAAGTAGTCGCCGGCGCTGATCACCGCGACATTCAGCTTGCCGCCGGACACGCCCTTCAACTGGCTCATCGCTTCGTCCACTTCGTGGAACTGCTGAATGATCGAGCGGCTGTAGTGCAGCATTTCAGTGCCGGCCGGCGTGAGGTAGATCTTCTTGCCGAGTTGTTCGAACAGCGGCAGGCCGGCGTGCTCCTCGAGCTGACGCACCTGGGTGGAGACCGCGGGCTGGGTGAGATGCAGCTCTTCGGCGGCGCGCGAAAAGCTCAGGTGGCGCGCCACAGTCTCGAACACCTTCAACTGACGCAGCGTGGCATTGCGCATCGTCATGGCCGATGTATAAGCAAATGTGAATCAACATAATAACAAACTTTAATTATTAGTAATTCAGCAATGACCCTAGCATGAGTTGGTCAACCAAAGAAAAGCTGGCGCAACACTCGGGTTAACGCTTGGATCAAGGCGTGGCGGGACTGAGGGGCAGGCTGGCGGAAAAAGAAGAAGAAAAGCGGATTAGTCGGAATTAAGAACTTCCAAAGGCGTTGAATAAATGCCTTTAAAGGAAGCGCTTTAAAAGCTATTAAACATTCCCGGATTGACAAGGCCTTCCGGGTCATAACGATAAGGTGGGACGCATACAGCACGGCCGGTTGGCCGGCTGCACTAAATAATTGCGGAGACAAGGCACATGGACGATATCACTCAACAGACCACGGCCCGCGTATTCTGGGCGAACCGTTGGTGGCAGCTCGTCATCGGCATGGTGTGCATGGCGTTGGTGGCGAACCTGCAGTACGCATGGACGTTGTTCGTCGCGCCGATGGACGCGCGGCATCACTGGGGCCAGGCCTCGATTCAACTGGCGTTTGCCATTTTTATCCTCACCGAAACGTGGCTCGTGCCGCTGGAAGGCTGGCTCGTCGACAAGTTCGGTCCACGGCCGGTGGTGGCGGGCGGCGCAGTGTGCGCGGGTGTCGCGTGGGTGATGAACTCGTACGCGACCACCTTGCCCATGCTTTACGTTTCCGCGGTGATCGCAGGCATTGGAGCGGGCGGCGTGTACGGCACGTGCGTCGGCAATGCGCTGAAATGGTTTCCGGACCGGCGCGGTCTCGCAGCGGGCCTCACGGCCGCCGGCTTCGGCGCGGGTGCGGCGGTCACTGTGATTCCCATTGCAAACATGATTACGCGCTCCGGCTATGAGCACACGTTCTTCTTTTTCGGCGTCCTGCAAGGCGTCGCGATTCTGCTGCTCGCCATGCTGCTCGTCAAACCAGTTTTGCGTCAGCATACGCCGGCAAAGAAGAAGTTCTCCGTGTCGAAGGTCGACCTCACGCCTGGCCAGATGATCAAGACACCGGTGTTCTGGGTGATCTACGTGTCGTTCGTCGCGGTGGCAGCGGGTGGTCTCATGGCCACCGCGCAGATCGGGCCGATTGCCAAAGACTGGGGCCTCGCGCGCATTCCCATGACGATCTTCGGTGTCACGCTGCCGCTGCTCACCGCCACGCTCTCCATCGACAACGTCTGCAACGGCTTCACACGTCCGCTGTGCGGTTTCATCTCCGACAAGATCGGCCGTGAGAACACGATGTTCCTGATCTTCATCGGCGAAGGACTCGCGTTGCTCGGCATGATGGAATACGGCACGAACCCGTATGCGTTCATGACGTTCGCCGCATTGATCTTCCTCTTCTGGGGCGAGATTTTCTCGATCTTCCCGGCGATCTGCGCGGACACGTTCGGCAGCAAGTATGCGGCGGCGAACGCGGGCACGCTGTACACCGCGAAGGGCACGGCCTCGCTGCTGGTCCCGATTGCATCGGTGCTGTCGGCGACCGGCGGATGGAGCCTCGTGTTCACCGTGTCCGCGGTAATCACGATTGCCGCCGGCGTGTCAGCGAAGTTCATTCTCGCGCCGATGCGCTCCCGTTGGATTCACTCTCAGGACGAGCCGCAAGCGGGCGTGCTGGCCGTCGCCGGCAATGGCAAGGCCTCGCGCCTGAGCCACTGGCCCGAGCAAACCGGCGAGTAGGCCGGCAAGCCGCTCGCACCCCGGCCATGACGTCATGAACGTTTCGCTGCAGCAACTCAAGGTGTTTGTCGCCGTAGCGCGTGAACGCAGCTTCACGCGTGCGGCGCGCGAGCTCGATCTGACGCAGTCCGCAGTGAGCCGCTGCGTGCGCGAGCTGGAAGATGCGGTCGAACTGAAGCTGTTCGACCGCACGACGCGCCAGGTTGAACTGACGCATGCGGGCGCGAGCCTCGAAAGAAGAATTGGCCGCCTGCTCGATGAAATCGATCTGACCTTGCGTGAAGAGCGGGCCGCGTATGAAGGGCACCGCGGCGTGGTGGTGCTGGCGAGCAATCCCGTGCTCTCGTCGAGTTGGGTTGCGCAGGGGCTCGCGCGTTGCGCCTGCGCTTTTCCGGAACTGCTCGTCAGCGTGGAGGACCAGGCGCAAAGCGGCGTGCTGGCGAGCGTCGAGCACGGCGAGGTGGATTTCGGCGTGGTCTCGCTGGCCGAGCCTCTTGCCAATGATCAGTTGCATGCGCAACTGGTTTTCACCACGCCTCTGCACGCGGTCATGCCGTCGACGCACCCGCTTGCCCGCCACGCGAGCGTCGCGTGGGACGCGTTGCACGACTGGTCGCTCGTCACCCTGAACGCCGACGCCGGCGTGCGCGCGGCACTCGAACGCGCCTTCAGTGTGAACGGTTTGAAACGTCGGCCGGTGCAGGAGTTTGGGCACGTCGCGGCGGTGCTGCGCATGGTCGAACTCGGGCTCGGTGTCGGCGTGCTGCCTGTGGACTCGCATTGGCCTACTGTCGGCGAATCGCTCGTGAGCCGGCCGCTTGTGCCCGAGGTGACCCTGGCCACGCTGCTCGTGCATCGCCGCAACCGCTCGCTCAGGCCGAATGCCGCGGCTGCATGGGCGCAGTTTGCGGAGCACACTGGAGCGTCTTCGAGTGGTGGTGCGAGCGTTGACCTGGAGCCGGCCGCAGGTCCAAAGCTCGCTGCGGACGTCGCGTCGAATGCAGTGTCCCGCGAATCCTCACGTCCGGTGCTCGCGCGCAGCGGCGCGGCGCTTCACGAGCCCTAGCGGCGCACAGCCCTTGCCCGCGCCGGCCTTCCCCAGGCCGGCTTGCCGCAATCAGCCCACGCAACATCCCATGCAAGGAGATTCATGATGACCGACCTCGTGAGCCATGACCTGTTGATCGACGGCAAGCGCTTGCCGCCGGGCACAGGCGAGTATTCCGTCGACATCAATCCCGCCACCGAAGAACCGGTTGCCCGTGTTGCGCAGGGCAGCGCCGCCGACGTCGACACGGCCGTGCGCGCTGCGCGCGCAGCGCTGAAAGTGTGGAACGGCATCAAGGCGGCCGAGCGCGGCCGCATCCTGGCTCGACTTGCCGGCCTCATGCGTGCGAATATCGAGGAGCTAGCTGCGCTTGAAAGTCTGGATGCAGGCAAGCCAATTGCCGCTGTCATGCGCCAGGACATTCCGGCTGCGATCGACACGCTCGAGTACTACGCGGGCTGGTGCGACAAGATCAACGGCCAGGTGGTGCCGGTTCGCCCCGACGCGTTGACTTACACGATCCGCGAACCGGTCGGCGTGGTCGCAGCCATCGTGCCGTGGAATTTCCCGTTGATGATCGGCATGTGGAAAATCGCGCCGGCGCTCGCGTGCGGCTGCACGCTGATCGTCAAGCCCGCGGAGATCACGCCGCTCACCGCATTGAGGATCGGCGAACTCGCGCTCGAAGCGGGCCTGCCGCCGGGAGTCCTGAATATCGTCACCGGCAAGGGGCGCGTGGTGGGCGACGCGCTCGTCGCGCATCCCGGCGTGGACAAGGTCACGTTTACCGGCTCTCCTTCGGTGGGGCGCGGCATTTTGCAAGGCGCGGCGGGCAACTTCAAGCGCGTAACGCTGGAGCTGGGCGGCAAATCGGCGAACCTGATTTTCCCCGATGCGAACCTCGACAACGCAGTGCGAGCCGCAGCGTCGGGCATCTTTTTCAACACGGGGCAGGTGTGCTCGGCGGGCTCGCGCATTCTCGCGCATCGCGATGTCTACGACGAAGTGGTGGAGCGGCTTGCCGCGCGTGCCAAGTCGATCAAGGTGGGCGACCCGTCGCTGCGCGAAACGTCGATGGGGCCGCTCATCTCCGCCGCGCAGATGAAAACCGTGCTGGGTTATGTCGAGGCGGGCCGCTCGGAAGGCGCGTCTCTGGTCGCGGGCGGCGCGCGCGTCGGCGAGCGCGGCTTCTTCGTCGAGCCTACGGTGTTTGCCAACGTCGAACACGAAATGCGTATTTCGCAGGAGGAAATCTTCGGACCGGTTGCAAGCGTGATCCGTTTCAACGACGAAGCCGACGCAATACGCATTGCCAACGGCACGCTGTATAGCCTCGCGGCCGGCGTGTGGAGCGCGGACATTGGCCGCGTACATCGCGTGGCGCGAGACCTTCGGGCGGGCACCGTCTGGATCAATACCTACGGCTATACGGACGTGCGCCTGCCGTGGGGCGGTTCCGGCGATTCCGGTTTTGGCCGCGAACACGGCGATGTGGCGATTGAAAACTTCACGGAGCCGAAGGCGGTCTGGCTCGCGATCGACCAATGATCGTGCGACCAATGACAGTGCGGTATCCGCGCAAATGAAAAAGGATCGGACGTCGTCCGATCCTTTTTCATTCATACCGCGGCTCGTGTCCTGAACGCGATCCCGTTCAGGCGCCCTGCAGGGCCATGCGCTCGCGCAGCTTGACGAGCGCGAGCACCACGTCGATGGTCGGCGTCGGCTCGTTGACAAGACGCCCCATCTCCTGCACGACGGTCAGAAGCGGGTCGATTTCCATCGGCCGGCGGTTTTCCAGGTCCACCAGCGTCGACGTTTTATGTGCGCCGACCGCACCGGCGCCGTCGATGCGCTTTTCGACATCGACACGGAAATGCACGCCGAACTGATCGGCGATGCGCTTGGCTTCGAGCATCATCGTGCGTGATACGGCGCGCGTGCCCGGATCGCTCGTGAGCACGTCGAGCGTGGCGTGCGTGAGCGCGCTAATCGGGTTGAAGCACAGATTGCCCCACAGCTTCAGCCAGATCTCGTCGCGGATGTTGTCGCGAATCGGCGCCTCGAAACCTGCCGCCTGCATGATGTCGTGAAATTGCTGGATGCGTGGCGTGCGTTCGCCGCTTGGCTCGCCGATCGGAAACTTCTTGCCGTACACGTGCTTGATGACGCCAGGCTCAACGATTTCGGCCGCAGGATAAAGCACGCAGCCAATTGCGCGCTCGGGGCCGAGCTTCGTCCATTGACTGCCGTCCGGGTCGACGCTTGCGAGCCGCGTGCCGGCGAACTTCCCGCCGTGCTGGTAGAAGTACCAATAAGGAATGCCGTTCACGCCGGTCACGATGGCCGTGTGCTTGCCGAGCAGCGGTTGCATGGAGTCGACCACGCCAGGCAGCGAGTGCGCCTTCAACGTGATGATCACGAGGTCCTGCACGCCAAGCTCGCTCGGGTCCGACGTGCAGCGCACCGGAGCGCTAAGCGTCTCGCCGTCCATGATCAGACGGGCGCCATGCTCTCGCATGGCCGCCAGATGCGCGCCGCGCGCGATGAAACTTACGTCGGCGCCGGCGCGTGCCAGTTGCACGCCCATCAAACCGCCTATCGCTCCCGCTCCGAAGATGCAGATCTTCATGATGCCGCTCCTGTGACTATGAGAAGTCGCTTGCCCATACCGCGTGTCGCCGAGCACGGCGGCGGGTCATTGATCGAGCATAGGGGCGCCGCGTCTATAGCGATAGTTAAAGTTTCTCGGGGAGTGCATTAGCGATTGCTTATGGACGTGACCGAAGCGCCTCTTTGAGCGCCACGCATTTACGTCCGCCGCACCAGCAGAAAGCTGACGCCGATGGCCGCGAGAAACGCGCCGCAGCAGCGATTGAACCAGCGTCTCACGTGAGCGCGCACAAGCCATTTGCCCAGATGCATGCCGGCCCACGAATACAGCGCAATGGCCACACATTCGAGCGCCAGAAAGCTGGCTCCGAGCGCAGCGAATTGCGGCAGCATGGGCCGCGAAACGTCGACGAACTGCGGCAGAAATGCCGTGAATACCAGGATCGCCTTTGGGTTGCCGGCGGCGACGAGAAACTCCTGCCGCGCTATCCTCGCGAGCGATGCCGACTCTTCGTGCATGGTGTCGATGGCGGGCGCGTCGCTGCGCCACAATTGAATGGCGAGCCAGATCAGGTAAGCGGCGCCGGCGAGTTTGATGGTCAGAAAGAACCACTCGGACGCGTGGAGCACGACCGCGAGGCCCGTCGCCGCCAGCACGATCATCGCGGCGAACGCAACGAGCCGCCCGCTGCCGCCGAGGAACGCAGTCGTGAAGCCGTGCCGCGCGGCCACGTTGATCGACAGGAGATTGTTCGGCCCAGGTGCGAGATTGATGGCAAAGCAGGCGGGGAGAAAGAAGAGCCAGGCGGTCGTGGACATGGGTGCCTCGCGGGGTGTGCGTTGATGGGCGCCGGCGTGGGCGGGGCGCGCACGCGAAAAAACAGCAGCGACGGGCCGCAGCGACAGGCAGCAGGGCGATGCGCTGCTGCCGATTGTAGCGAAACGGTGGCCGTGCCTCGGCGGGTATCCGCGCGAGAGCGCGGCGCCTTGCGTTGCCTAATTCACTGCCTTGATGAATCCGGCGTCCTGCACCAGTGCGTCGACGCTCAGTTTCACAGTGTCCTCGATGGCAATGGTGTTGCTGGTGAATTTCGGCGACTTGCGTTTCACGGTCTTGGTGGTCGAGAACACGACCTGTTGCGTGGACGCGTCTGTGACTACGTAGCGTATCTGCAGGGTCCAGAGGGCCGGCGAGCGAACGTCGTCTACGCTGAATTTTTCAATGCGGCCGCTCAGCACCTTGCGCTTATCGTCGAGGTGAAGGCCCACCACCTTGAGGCGGTTCGCCACGCTTTCGCGCACTGCGTCCCTGACCTCGGTTTTCAGCACCACGCCGGTCATGGCCGTGTTTTCGATGCGGTTCGGCGACACGCGCCCGTCGAGCGCCGGCATGTACGCGAACTCGCGGGCGGGCGCGACGCTCAGCGAGCCCGCGGGCACCCCTGCGGCGCGCGGCGAACTGCTGCTGTTCAGCCCGAACCATGACCAGGAGCAGGCGGACAGCAGCAACGGCAACGCGATCACGCTGCAGCCCTTGAGCACCGTATTTTTTCGGGACGCCGCTGTGCGCGCGGCTTCGGGCGCCAGTTGCGACAGATGCGACAGATGCGAACCGTGCGGCGCCGATTCGGGCGCTACGCGGGAACAAGCGGCGGTCGAGATCAGAGGAGTGGCCCTTTAAATGGTGATACATGCCAAGGAGAACAGCATGGTAACAGTGCCCACCCGCAACCCATCTCCTAAATGGATATCAGACCGACGACATCAAAGAAAGCCCGCTTTGCCTTGCGTCATATCGACCAATGCGCGCCGTGCGTCGTCGAGCATATTGACCGGCAGACGGATCGTCATTGTCACGAGCATGCCATGCGTGGTATCGGCGAGCGCGTAGCCTTGCGCTTCGATCCAGCGCCGCACTTTTGCTTCGTCCGCGTAGCCGACTTCGACGACGAGCGAGCCCTGGGCAATCCGTTCGACGCGCGGGGCGTCCAGCAGCGCGGAGGCGATGGCGTCGGTGTACGCGCGCACGAGGCCGCCCGCGCCGAGCTTCACGCCGCCGTAATAGCGCACCACGGCGGCCAGCACGCCGTCCAGGTCGTGATGCCGCAGCACTTCCAGAATCGGCCGGCCGGCCGTGCCGGAGGGCTCGCCGTCGTCGGACATGCCCGATTGGCCGCCTGCCAGCAGCGCCCAGCACACGTGCGTCGCGGCCGGATGCTCGTCGCGCAGGCGGCGCAGTTCGTCCATCGCGGCGTCGCGATCCTCCACGGGTATCGCATACGCAATGAACCGGCTCTTGCGAACCTCGAGTTCGTGAGTGTGCCGCGTCGACAACGTGTAAGTCACTTGAATTCCGCTCGCTAGCCTGGCATGAAAGAGTTCGCCGCCCTGTTCGGGCGCCGCCCCGAATCATAGCGAGTTTGCCACGTGGTCTCTTCTATAAGCGAGGTACACTTTGCAGACCATAAACGGACGACCGCCAGATAATCGGAGACACCATGGACAGCATGCTCGAGTTATCCACTTTAGGCACCTTCGTTGCCGTCGTGCTCGGCCTTTTTCTGATTCCGGGGCCTGCCGTGCTGCTGGTTTTGACGCGCACGGTGCATGGCGGACGCAAAGCCGGCATTTTCACGGGGCTGGGCATTGCCGTCGGCGACTTCGTTCACACGCTCGGCGCGGCAGTCGGCCTCTCAGCATTGCTGATGACTTCGGCGCTCGCATTCAACGCGGTCAAGTGGATCGGCGCGCTGTATCTCGTCTATCTCGGCATTCGGGCATTACGCGAAAAACCGGCGAGCGGCGATATGCCCGCGAGCGCGCCGGTGTCCGCGTCCAAAGCCTTCTTTCAGGCCATTCCCGCCGAAGTGCTCAACCCCAAAACAGCGCTCTTCTTTCTCGCCTTTCTGCCGCAGTTCGTGCACCCCGAGCACGGTTCGACGTTTCTCCAGTTCACGGTGCTCGGGCTGATTTTCGTCGGCATGAGCGCGCTTTACACCACTTTGATCGTGTTGACGATCCGCCCGCTCGGCAGACTCGTCAAGCGCCTCACGTGGCTTCGCCGGTGGCAGAACAAGATTATTGGCGTGCTGTTTATCTCGCTCGGGCTGCGCGTAGCGACGCAAACGCGCTGAACCCTCGGCCTGCCTGTATGTAGTTCAGTTCAGCGCGAGGCCGATCGAGGCCGCCATGACCATGATGGCAAGACACGCGGCGACAAGCAGGTCGTACGGGTAACGCATCATGCTTCCATCTGGGTTGGGGCCGCAAAGACTCTTATCATAGGCAAGGTTTTGCTGTTCGACTGTCAGACATTGCAAGAGAGAAGAGATGAATGACGCCACCGCTTCGCCGGTTGCGCCCGCGCGCGACATGGAGTTCTGGTTCGACTTCGGCAGCAATTACAGCTACCTGAGCGTGATGCGGATCGAGGCCGAGGCCGCGGCGCGAGGCGTGCGCGTTCTGTGGCGGCCGTTTCTGCTCGGGCCGATTTTTCGCGCGCTCGGCTACGAGAACTCTCCGTTTGTGCTGCAGAAGGAGAAGGGCGCTTACGTCTGGAAGGATATGGAACGCCAGTGCCGCAAGTACGGCCTTGCGTTGACGCGCCCGAGCGTTTTTCCGCGCGCCGCGTTACTTGCGTTGCGCGTGGCGTTGCTCGGCGCGCAGCGTGAGTGGATCGCCGCGTATTGCCGCGAGATCATGCAGCAGAATTTCGTGCATGACCGCGATATCGGTTCAGTGGAAGTGGTGAGCGAAGCGCTTGCGAAACTCGGTTTGCCCGCGCAGCAGATCATTGCCGAGGCGCAGACCGACGCGAACAAGCTGCGTCTGCGGCAACAGACAGAAACTGCTGCGGCAAAAGGTATTTTCGGCGCGCCTACGTTCTTTGTCGGCAACGAAATGTTCTGGGGCAACGACCGCCTCGACGACGCGCTCGACTTCTGCTATTCGTCGCCCCGCTGACAGAAGCGCCGGCCAGGCACATGCGAGACGACGGCCTGCGCGATCTGCAACGGCGTGCTCTCCGCGGGCACCACGCGGCGGCTGGCTTCCGGCGTGTGCTTCATGGTCCATTCGACGAGCCGGTACGAACGTCCCCAAGGCGGCTGCAACGGGTCCGAGACCTTGCATGAGTGAATCTGCCGCACCCAGTCGTTGTCGGGCATGGCGCGCAGATGTTCGAATACCGCGTTCTCAACCATGATTTGACCTCCTTCTTTCCGCAGGCATGCAGCCTGTCTCTTGACGCATCGGCAAACACCGCTGAAAAAAACGCCGCCGATGATCTGGCGGCTCAACAGGGGATGTTGAACCGCATGGTTACAGCAAAGAATTAAGCGAGACTTAAGAGCCGCCAAATCTTTGCGTGGCCGCTTGCTGTGCGTTTTCCTCAAGACGCCGCTAAAAGGGCCGTTATAAAAGTCACCGACCTCGTTCGAGTTCCGGGCCACGAGCCCGCACCGCTGAATACTGCCGATAACGTGATCTATCCTGCCCCAACGCCGCTTTCCGAGCGTCTGCGCTCGCTCGTCGATACCGTGCAGCACAACGAACGCACGCTGCGCCGCTTTCAGGACGTCGAACTGCGCTTGATCGGCGCGCAGGACTTCGTGTCGTTTCTCGACACGTTGTTCGGCCACTTGCCGCGCGAGTTCTCGCTGTCGGCGGTCTCGCTATGGCTCGACGAACGCGCGCCCATGCTGCTGGAACTGCTCGAGCCCGCCGCACTGCGCGCCATGGACCGTCCGAATCTGAAGACCTCGCGCGAAGCACGCATGGTTGCACAGTGCCTATGCGAAGGCGGGCAACCGTGGCTTGGCCGGCCACGCGAACTGGACGAGGCGTCGCGCCGGGCATTTTTCGGCGACGCGCAAGTTCCGGCGAGCGCGATTCTCCTGCCGCTTGCCGCCGGTCATACCGTGAGCGGTTATCTGTGCCTTGGCAGCGACGACGCAAACCGTTTCGCGCAAGGCATGGCGACCGACATTCTCGAGCGTTTTGCGAGCATCGTGACCGCGAGCCTCGACAACGTCTCGCATCGCGAACGGCTCAAGCAGTTGGGCATGACCGACCCGCTAACGGGACTGTCCAACCGCCGCTATTTCGACGAGCGTCTGCGCGAAGAACTGATGCGTGCGGCGCGTTATGGCGTGCCGCTCGCCTGTCTTTTTATCGACGTCGACAGTTTCAAGCGGATCAACGACACCTACGGACATCAGACAGGCGACCGCGCGCTGGCCGCGGTGGCGGCGTGCGTGCGACAGCAGGTGCGGCTCGGCGACACGGTGGCGCGCTATGGCGGCGAAGAGTTCGCCGCACTGGTGCAAGGCGACCGTGCGGACGCGCAGACGGTAGCCGAGCGGGTTCGTCTGGCGGTCGAAAAACTGCATCTGCTCGACGACGACGGCGAACGCATTGCGTTGACCGTGTCGATCGGCGTGGCGGCCCGTACGGTGAGCGGCTCGCCGGCCGAAGCGGTGGCGCTGGGCCGCGGCATGATCGACGAGGCCGACCGCGCGATGTATCAGGCCAAGCACAACGGGCGCAACCGCGTGGAGGCGCTGCTCGGCGAGACGGCGCGCGGTTGATGGTGTGCTGAGCGTGGCGTGTGGATGGGCCGGGCCGCCCGCGTGAGCACGCATGACCGCAGGCGCGGCGGCACGCCGGAAGGCTGCAAGATGCGCGTTGTGACAGCACCGGCAGGTCGCGCGTCAGCAGCGCACACGCTTTCCCTCACGCATCCGGCGGCACGCCCAGCAATTGCAGGGCGCCGCCGGTCACCGCGCTGAAAACTGGTCCGGCCACTGTGCCGCCGTAAAACGCCTTGCCGGCGGGGTCGTCGATCATCACGGCGACGATCAGGCGTGGATCGCTCATCGGCGCCATGCCGACGAACAGCGCGCGGTAGCGGTTTTTCGCGTAGCTCGTGCCAACCTGCTTGCGCGCGGTGCCGGTCTTGCCGCCGACGCGATAGCCTTCCACCGCCGCCGCACGCCCTGTGCCGCCGTCGCCGGTGGCCATTTCCAGCATAGAGCGGATCGCGCGTGCGGTGGCCGGCGTGGTGACCGCGTGCCGGCCCTGCGCGACGGCCGCCGCATTGGGGTCCTCGCGCACGAGGCGCACAGGGTGCATCGTGCCGTCGCCGGCATACGCGGTGTAGATCTGCGCGATCTGCAACAGCGATGCCGAGAGGCCGTAGCCGTAAGCCATCGTCGCCTGCTCGATGGGACGCCAGCGTTTGTACGGGCGCATCTTGCCGGATGCCACACCCGGAAAGGTCAGCTCGGGCCGCACGCCAAGGCCGTATTCCTGATATTTGGCCCAGATTTTTTCAGCCGGCAGATTCAGCGCCAGCTTGGCGAGCGCGATATTGCTCGACTTCTGCACGGCCTCGGCAACCGTCATGACGCCATGATTCGAGGTGTCGTGGATCACCGCGGGGCCGATCTTGTACCAGCCCGGCGCGGTGTCGATCGCGCTTTGCGGCCGCACCTTGCCCTCGTCGATGGAAAGCGCGACGACTACCGGCTTGATCGTCGAACCCGGCTCGAAGGTGTCGACCACCGCGCGATTGCGCAACTGCCGGCCGGTCAGGCGCGCGCGATCGTTCGGGTCGAAGCTCGGATAGTTGGCGAGCGCGAGAATTTCGCCGTTGCGCGCGTCGAGCACCACCACGCTGCCCGCTTCTGCGCGGTGCTTCGCGATTGCTTCCTTCAATTGCCCATACGCGAGCTGCTGGATGCGCCGGTCGATCGTCAAATGAATCGTTTCGCCGTTCTGCGCGGGCACGAGCGGCCGCGTTTCCGATACCACGCGGCCCAGCCTGTCACGAATCACTTCGCGATGGCCGGGCACGCCTAGCAACTGTTCGTTCGCGGCGAGTTCGACGCCTTCCTGACCGTTGTCCTCGATGTCGGTGAATCCGACGACGTGAGCCGCCGACTCGCCTTCCGGATAAAAGCGCTTCGAATCGGCGATCTGCGTGATGCCCGCAAGTCCGAGTTTCGACAGATGCCCGGCCGTCTCCGCATCCACCTGACGCTTGAGCAGCACGAAGGTCTTGTCGCCATTCAGACGGCGGCGCAGTTCCGCGAGCGGCAAGTCCAGCAGCTTCGACAGCGGCGGCAACGCGGCTTCGTCGAGCAGCTTTGGCGAAGCCCAGATCTCGTAGGTCGCGAGGCTCACGGCGAGCATCGAACCATTGCGGTCGACAATGCGCCCGCGCGTTGCGTCGAGCTCGATGGTGCGCTGGTAGCGCTTTTGCCCCTGGTCCACGTAGAAGTCGCGATTGAACACCTGAACCCAGAACGCACGCCCGGCAAGCGCGGCAAAGGCGGCGAACACCAGCACTACGATGAGCCTGGAGCGCCACATCGGCAGGCGCGCGACCAGCAACTGGTTCTTCGCGACCGGCGCGTAAGGATCGCGTGGCTGGGATTTTTTCTTCTGGATCATGGATGAATAAACTGCGGGTTAGCTTGCGGCACGGCTCATTGTAATGAGAACGTAATCTGTATGCGAGATTACTGCAAGCCAACTCGCGCGACAGGCGCAAAAAAGCCGCGCGGACTTTTACGTCCGCGCGGCTCGTTTTGCTTCATCGATGCGTCGATTTTGACGCGGGATTTTCAAGGGACGCTCACCGCCTGTCGAGCGCTTTTTATTCGTGGGCCTTCACTGGTAGAGCTTCGGCCGTACGGCTTCACGCATACGACTTCGCACGTACCACTTCACGCAGGCAGCGCGAAGCTCGAGATCGCTTCGCGCAACACACCCACCTGGTCCTTCAGCGAATGCGCGGCGGCGGCCGCCTGCTCGACGAGCGCGGCGTTCTGCTGGGTGACCTGATCCATTTCGCCGACCGCGCGATTCACCTGCTCGATGCCTGCGCTCTGCTCGCGCGACGCGTTGCTGATTTCCTCGAGAATTTCATTCACGCGACGCACCGACTGCACGATTTCGCCCATCGTGGAGCCCGCGTTCGAAACCAGCGACGCGCCGGCTTCCACGGTGCTGGTGGAGGTTTCGATCAGCGCCTTGATTTCCTTCGCGGCCGTGGCCGAGCGTTGCGCGAGGCTGCGCACTTCGGCGGCGACCACGGCGAAGCCGCGTCCCTGTTCGCCCGCGCGGGCTGCTTCCACCGCCGCGTTCAGCGCGAGGATGTTGGTCTGGAAGGCAATGCCGTCGATTACGCCGATGATGTCGCCGATCTGCCGCGAGCTCGTCGTGATCTCGCCCATCGTGCGCACCACGTCGTCCACGACGCGGCTGCCGCGCGTGGCGACGTCGGCGGCCTGACCCGCGAGTTGCGCCGCCTGTTGCGCGCTGTCCGCGTTCTGCTTCACGTTGACCGTCATCTGATCCATGCTCGATGCTGTCTGAACCAGTGCGGCGGCCTGTTCCTCCGTGCGTTGCGACAGATCGGTATTGCCGGCGGCAATTTCGCTTGCCCCGATGTTGATGTTCTCCGTCCCCATGCGCACTCGCGAAACGGTGTCGACCAGACCAGCCTGCATGCTCTGCAACGCATGCAGCAGGCTGCCGGCGTCGTTTTCCTTCACCGGCACGCGTACTGCGAGATTGCCGCGCGCCATCAGTTGCGCGTGCTCGACGGCTACTTCCAGGTCGCCGCCGAGCGAGCGGCGCACGCTGCGCAGCACCAGCACCATGATGGCCGTGGCAATCGCACCGAGCGCAACGGTGATGGCGAGCCAGCGCGACAGGCTCGCGTAGAACGCGCGCTGCACGTCGTCCATGTACATGCCGGTGACGACATACCAGTCCCACGGCTGGAAGTGCAGCGAATAGCTGGTCTTGGCCACGGGTTTGTCGCTGCCGGGCTTGGCCCACAGATAGTCGACAAAGCCGCCGCCTTCGCGCTTGCCCGCTGTCACGATGTCGGTGAACAGATGGTTGCCCGCGGGGTCCGTGAACTGCCCCATGTTCTTGCCGAGCAGCTCTTTCTTGAACGGATGCATCAGCATGACGGGCTGCGAGTCGTTCACGGAGATGTAGCCGTCCTTGCCGTAGCGCATTGATTCGAGCGTGGCGAGCGCCTGCTTCTTCGCTTCGTCTTCCGTGAGGGCGTGCTGTTGCGCCAACGCGTAGTAACGGCCGACGACGTGATTCGCCTGGTCGATCAGCGCGGTGAGCTGGTCGCGCCGGTCGGCGATCATCGACGCACGGCTTTGCCACGCGCCGAAGCCGCCGATCAGGATCAGGCCAAACCAGAGAACAGCGATCATTGAGGCCAGTTTTTTGTTCAGAGTCATGGCAAGGGGTCGTGCTTGGCAAAAAGGTCTATCGGATGGGCCGGTGCTGCTGACTTGTTTAACGGCAGCTTTCAGGTGGTTCCTGAGGCAGGGGAAACCCCTGCTGGCACGGGTTTCGTCTGACTAAAACGACACTGCGCGGCTCTCCGTTGAGCACGCGCGATTAATCGCGTTGATTCGACGTGGGAATTGACGGGATTTATTTCTTTTGTTTCCCGGAGGTGAAATCGAATGGCGATTTTGTGTGGTGAGTTTCGTTAAACGCGCTTTGGCCTAAACCGAAAACGATCAGGGCGGTCAGTCGGCCTCATCCGTGTTCGAGCGGGCGCTCGGCGCCCGCCTGACCGCCAGCCGATATCGCATTGGCGACTCGGTAAGAAGTCTGCAAAGCGCCAACCGGTTCCAGATGACCTGCGGCGCGTCTTTCTGCAAAAAATGACACATTTCTCCACTTAATCGCACGCCAGAAAAAGCCTACCGCTGCCAATGACGAATAAATGAAAATTCCGCTATAGTCGCCATTTTCCAGACGCCAATCGGGCAAAAAGAGCGCCAAGTAGCCCGCAGTAGGCCGCCACCAGGAGTGCATAAAATGAACGCCCGCGAACCCGCTTTTGTTTCCGCTTCACGCAGCGCACGCCTGCGCCAGATGCTCGTCAGCAACGAACTCGAATTCATGATGGAAGCCCATAACGGCCTTTCCGCGCGCATCGTCCGCGAGGCCGGCTTCAAGGCAATCTGGGGCTCGGGGCTCGCGATCTCCGCGCAATTCGGCGTGCGCGACAACAACGAAGCGAGCTGGACCCAGGTGGTCGACAACCTCGAATTCATGGCCGACGCGAGCGACCTGCCGATCCTGCTCGACGGCGACACCGGCTACGGCAACTTCAACAACGTGCGCCGTCTGGTGCGCAAGCTCGAGCAGCGCGGCATTGCCGGCGTGTGCATCGAAGACAAGCAGTTTCCGAAAACCAATAGCTTCATCAACGGCGAGGCGCAGCCGCTTGCCGACATCGACGAATTCTGCGGCAAGATCAAGGCCGGCAAAGATTCGCAGTCGGACGAGAATTTTTCGATTGTCGCGCGCGTGGAAGCGCTGATCGCGGGCTGGGGCATGGAAGAGGCGTTGCGCCGCGCGGAAGCCTACCGCCGCGCCGGTGCGGACGCCATCCTGATTCACAGCAAGCTCTCGCGCCCCGACGAAATTCTGGAGTTCGCGCGCGAATGGGCCGGCCGCGCGCCGCTCGTCATCGTGCCGACCAAGTACTACAGCACGCCGACAGAAGTGTTTCGCGAAGCCGGCATCAGCACCGTGATCTGGGCGAACCATCTGATTCGCGCGGCGACCTCTGCCATGCAGGCGGTGGCGCGCGAGATCCACACGAGCGAAACGCTCGTGAACGTCGAAGACCGCATCGCGGCCGTCAACGAAATTTTCCGCTTGCAGGACGCCGACGAATATTCGGAAGCCGAAGACCGCTATCTGTCGAGCGGCCGGGCGGCGGGCGCCGCCGTCGTGCTCGCGGCGAGCCGCGGCAAGGGCCTCGAGGCCGTCACGCAAGACCGCCCGAAAGTCATGCTGCCGGTGGCCGGCAAGCCGCTGTTGCGCTGGCTCGTCGACGCATTCAAGAAGCAGGGCGTCAATGACATCACGGTGGTGGGCGGTTATCGCGCCGATGCGATCGACACGGCCGGCATCAAGCTGGTCGTCAACGACAGGCATGCGGAGACGGGCGAACTCGCGTCGCTCGCGTGCGCGCTCGACAAGCTCTCGGGCGACACCGTGATTTCCTACGGCGATCTGCTGTTCCGCAGCTACATTCTGCGCGATCTGGTGGAGAGCGAAGCGGCGTTCAGCGTGGTGGTGGATTCTTCGCTGACCGATGCGGAAAACGCGAGCGTGCGCGACTTCGCGTGGTGCTCGGCCGCCGACGACCGAGGTCTCTTCGGCAACAAGGTCGTGCTGCGTCATGTATCGAGCGGGCACGAGGCGTCGTCGGCGATTGCTGCACAAACGCCGCATGGCCGCTGGGTCGGTCTTCTGAACGTGCGCGGCGCAGGCCGCGAGCGTCTGCAAACCGTGATGCGCGAGCTGCAGGCGCGCGCCGATTTCGCGTCGCTCGACATGCCTGCGCTGCTGAATGCGCTGATCGAAGCCGGTGAGTCCATCGAGGTGCAGTACGTGCACGGCCACTGGCGCGGCGTCAACGATCTGGAAGACTTCCGCCGTGCGGGAGACTTCGCGCACGGGCAGACGCCGCTCGCGGCGTCCGTCGGCGGTGCGGCCGCTGACGCAGCGAACGGAGCGGCGCAATGATCGAAGCAGCACAGTTTGTCGAGGCGGCGCGCGAACGCGGCTTCGACTGGTATGCCGGCGTGCCGTGCTCGTACCTGACGCCGTTCATCAACTATGTGCTGCAGGACGAGTCGCTGCATTACGTGTCGGCGGCCAATGAAGGCGACGCCGTCGCGCTGATCGCGGGCGTCGCGCTCGGCGCCCGTAATGGGCGCCGCGGCATCACCATGATGCAAAACTCCGGGCTCGGCAACGCGGTGAGCCCGCTCACCTCGCTCACGTGGACTTTCCGTCTGCCGCAACTGCTGATCGTCACGTGGCGCGGTCAGCCGGGCGTCGCCGACGAACCGCAGCACGCGCTGATGGGCCCCGTTACGCCCACCATGCTCGACACGATGGAAATTCCCTGGGAGACCTTTCCGACGCAAGCCGAGGCGGTCGGCCCGGCATTGGATCGCGCCATCGCCCATATGGACAAAACCGGTCGTCCGTATGCGCTCGTCATGCAAAAGGGCAGCGTCGCGCCGTACGAACTGAAGGCGAGCCCCGCCGGCGCGCGGCGCGTGCCGGCGGCCGCGCGTTCACAGTTCGGCAGCGTGGCCGCGAGCGATCTGGCGTCGCGTCACGACGCGCTGAAAAAAGTGATTGCGCATACGCCGCTCGAGTCGACCGTGGTGCTTGCGTCGACCGGTTTTTGCGGCCGCGAGCTTTACGCTATCGACGACCGTCCGAACCAGCTCTACATGGTCGGCTCGATGGGCTGCGTGACGCCGTTCGCGCTCGGCCTCGCGCTCGCGCGTCCGGACCTGCATGTGGTGGCGCTCGACGGCGACGGCGCCGCGCTCATGCGCATGGGCGCGTTTGCGACGCTCGGCGCTTATGGTCCGTCGAACCTCACGCACGTGCTGCTCGACAACGGCGCGCACGACTCCACGGGCGGCCAGGCGACGGTGTCGCCGCAAGTCTCGTTCGCGGGCGTGGCGGCGGCGTGCGGCTATGCGTCCGCGGTGGAAAGCGACGATCCGGCCGTGCTCGACCAACTGTTCGAATCCGCGCCGCTGGAAGGCCCACGCTTCGCGCGCCTTGCGATTCGTCGTGGCACGCCGGACGGCTTGCCGCGTCCCACCATCACTCCGCCCGATGTGAAAGCGCGCCTGATGCGCCACATTGGCGCCGGCTGAAGCCACACAAAGGAAGCGCCTCATGCTGCTGCTCAATCCCGGCCCGGTGACGCTCACCGAACGCGTCCGCAATAGCCTGTTGCAGACCGACCTGTGCCACCGCGAAAGCGAGTTCTTCGATCTGCAGGAAGAGGCGCGCACGCGTCTCGTCGATCTGTACGGTCTCGACGCCAGCGAGTGGCAGGCCGTACTGATGACAGGCTCGGGCACGGCCGCCGTGGAAAGCATGACGGCCGCGCTGGTGCCGCAGAACGGCAAATTGCTGGTGGTGGAAAACGGCGTGTATGGCGAGCGCATTGCGCAGATCGCCGCGCAATACGGCATCGCGCACGAAACGCTCAAGCATGAGTGGATGCAGGCGCCGGATCTCGCGAAGATCGCGGAACGCCTCGACGCGGACAAGGCGTTCACGCACGTTGCGGTGATTCATCACGAAACGACCACGGGGCGTCTGAACGACCTTGCAGCGCTCGGTGCGTTGTGCCGCGCGCGCGGCCTGCGCCTGCTGGTGGACGGCGTGAGCAGCTTCGGTGCCGAAGCAATCGACTTCGCCGACACGAGTCTCGATGCCGTGGCCGCGACCGCCAACAAGTGTCTGCACGGCGTGCCTGGCGCATCGTTCGTGCTGGTGCGCCGCGCGGCGCTAGCCCAGGCGGCGAGCCGCACTTACTACCTGGACCTGGGCAGGCTCGCCCGTCTGCAGGATCAGCGCAATACGCCGTTCACGCCGTCGGTGCATGCGTACTACGCGCTCGTCGAGGCACTGCGCGAAATCGCCGACGAAGGCGGCTGGCGCGCGCGCCACGCCCGCTATGCCGCGCTCGCCGAACAGGTGCGCGCGGGGTTGGCCGAGCGCGGCATCGGCAGCGTGCTGGCGCCGCAGGAGTCGTCGGTCGTGCTGCGCGCGTACCGGCTGCCGAACGGCGTCAGCTACCCGCAATTGCACGATGCGCTGAAAGCGCGCGGCTTCGTCATCTATGCGGGGCAGGGCGGACTATCGGCGCAACTGTTCCGTATCTCGACGATGGGCAACATTCACGCCGCCGACATCGACCGCCTGTTGCAGGGCTTCGCCGAACTCACGAGCTGATTGCGGCGCTGGCCTCCGCTTGATGCGACCGGCGGGCGCTAATCATTGCGCCCGCGATCGCGCCGGCACGGTTCGCACCGGCGCGAACTTGCATGCACTCGATGCGCGTTGCACGGCGGATGTCTCCCGTGCGGCTAGTAGCTGATGCAACTGATGCGGCTGATGTAGCTATTGCCTGCTAGCGTTTGCCGCTTCGCTTGCAACGGTTGACGTAGCGGCGTCGTGCGGCCGGCCGTTCACACCGGATCTTTGTCCGGCGGCCCTTCGGGGCGCTGCGGCTCCTCGGTGTGATGGCCGGGCGACGGCGGCGTCAGCGGATCGCCTTCCGGATCGCGCGTGGGGTCGGCGTTGGGGTCGGGAATCGGGCTCGTATGCATGTCGAAGCTCATTGCATCACCTGTGTTGAAAACTGTGCGGGGCGGCGCGTGCCGTTCACTTCAAGCGTAGACGGTTTTTCCTGGGGTTTCCGGCGCGCGTGAACTGTGCGCCGTGCCATTGCGTTGGCGCGTTTCTGTCCGCTCATCTCTCCTCATCTTGCACTGCCGTGCCGCTTATTTTTTCACACGACGGCCGACGCTGAGTTGCCAGTAGCGCTCGGCTGCGAACACGTCGTCGTAATTACCCGGGCCGAAGGCGCGCAACTGGCTCTGATACGCATGCACGGCCTCGCGCTTGAGTTCTGCACGGCGCTGGGTGTCGATCGTGTGGCCCGCGCTGGGATTGGCAGGCGTCGCCACGATGCCGCGCTGTGCGAGATCCGCCAGACGCGCCTGCACGACGCCCGGCGTACAGCGGTGAATCGCTTCTTCGTAGCCGAACCAGGCGAGATGCGACAGGCGCGGCAGAATCTCGCAGCAGGCTTCGAACACACGCACATGGTCGTCGTGATGCAAGCCGAGCGGCATCAGCAACGTGTTGGCCGTGGTTCGATAAATGGTTTCCTCCAGTTGCGCCGCCATTTTGCTGATCGACGGCGAATCGGCGTACTGGCTCTCGCGAAACGGCATGCGCAGCGGGATAGCGTCGAGCACTTCAAGCGCGCGGTTGTCTTCGAACGTGCGCTCGTGGATCGCTTCGTGCGCGTTGCCGAAGCCCGACTTCTCATCCCATTCGGTGTGCATCGTGTGCTCGGGCGGCGCGGCGAACACGGTGCAGACCGCAGCGTCGGGATGGGCGGCGAGCAATGCGCCGCAACTGAAGACGGCGTCGTCGAAATGCGGTGACACGATGAAAAGGCGCGGGCTGGTTTCGCTCATGGGCAGTCGGTGGTTTCGAAAACCATGCGCCGCGTGAAGGTTGGCGGAATGGGGCGTGATAATGGCGGCGTCACATCAGCTTAGGCGGAATTGCAGCGAGTTGCGCGGTTGATTCACAGTCCGCGTGTAGTTCTGGTGGCGATGGCTGTGAGTGCCCGGTCCTGCGCAAGGCGTGTGCCTAGAAGGGGCGTGCGGCTGTTTTTGGAACGCCGCCAACATGGCACGCGCCGCAGCGCTCAAATCCCCCGCAAATCCTCCGGCGTATCCACATCCCGCAGAATGCCCGCATCGTCGACATCGAGCCGCATCAGCCGTTCCGAAGCCAGCAGCGACCGCGCGCCGCTGTCGCCGTCGAGCGAAAGCAACGCTTCGCGATGCACAGCGCCGAACCCCACCGGATGCCCGCGCTGCCCCGCATAAAACGGCGCGACGAGGCAGGCGCCGCCGTCGAGCGCGCGCGCGACCGCGCCGATTGTCGAAGGCTCAATGCGCGGCATGTCTGCAAGCGCGACGATCCAGCCTTCGGCGTCCTCGCTCGCCTGAACGCCGGCGGCGAGGCTTGCTCCCATGCCGCGTTGGGCGGCGGGCGCGAACGCTACGTCGCAGCCCGCATCGTTCAGAAGACGCGCAAGCGCTTCGGCGCCCGGCCGCACCACCGCCAGCACGTGGGGCACGGCGAGCAACAGCCGCCGCGCGGCTTCCGCAGCCACGGGCGTGCCGTCGGGCAGGCGCGCGAGCAGCTTGTTCTGCACGCCGTGCGGATCGAAACGCGAGCCGACGCCGGCGGCAAGCAACAGGCCAGTGGCAAGCGACGCATAAGCCATGGGAAGCACCGGTCAATGAAATGCTTCCGATTGTGCGGCGCAACGCACGGCGAGGCAAGCGGCCCGCGTGGTTCAGATCCGCGTCGTTCAGACCCGTGCCGTCTGCAAGACCTTGTCGAGCGTGACCGGCAGATCCCGCACGCGCACGCCGGTTGCGTGATACACCGCATTGGCCAGCGCCGCGCACACGCCGGTAATGCCGATCTCGCCGATGCCGCGCACACCGAGCGAATTGATATGCGGATCAGGCCGGTCGAGAAACGTAATGTCAAGCGAACCGATGTCCGCATTCACCGGCACGTGGTACTCCGCGAGATTCGCGTTGGTAAAGCGCCCATAGCGCGTATCCAGCCGCGACTCTTCCTGCAACGCCGCGCCCACGCCCCACACAATGCCGCCGAGCATCTGGCTGCGTGCGGTCTTCGCGTTGAGCACGCGCCCCACGTCATATACCCCGACCACGCGCGGCACGCGGATCGTGCCGAGCTCCGCGTCCACCCGTACTTCGACGAATACCGCGCCGAACGAGTGAAACGAGTACTTCTGCTTCTCGTCGCCGGGCTTCACGGTAGACGTGGCCTCAATGGGCTTGCCGCCCGAGCGCGCAATGATCGCCGCGGCCGGATCGCGCCGCGCCGGTTGTGAGCGGCTCGTCACCCAGCCGTTCTCCACGGTGATGTCGTCGAGCGCGAGACCGTGTACCGGCGACGCGGGGTCGGCCAGCGCGAGCGCGATCAGTTGCGCACGCGCCGCGTTCGCCGCCTCGCGCACGGCCGGCGCCACGCTCGCCGCGGATTGCGAGCCGCCCGACACCGGCGCCTTCGGCAGCGACGAGTCGCCAAGCGCGAAGCGGATGTTCTCCGGCGCGAAGCCGAGCGCGTCGGCGGCGACCTGGGTCATCACCGTATAGGTGCCGGTGCCGATGTCCTGAGTGCCCGAGGCTACCATTGCTGTGCCGTCGGGCAGAATCCGCGCCGACGCGCCAGCCTCGCTGCGATTGGCCGGATAAGTAGCGGTCGCCATGCCCATGCCGATCAACGTGTTGCCGTCACGCATGGAACGCGGTGTGGGATTGCGCCGCGACCAGCCGAATTTTTCGGCGCCGACCTGATAGCACTCGCGCAGCGACTTGCCCGACCACGGCTTGTTTTCCTGCGGATCGACCTCCGCGTAATTTTTCAGGCGCAAGGCGAGCGGGTCCATTCTGAGCGCCACCGCCAGTTCGTCCATCGCCGACTCGAGCGCGAACGAGCCGGTGGTTTCGCCCGGCGCGCGCATAAAAGTCGGCGTGCCCACGTTGAGCGGCACGAGCCGGTGCGTGGTCTGCTGGTTCGGCACCGCGTAGAGCATGCGCGTGACCATGCAACAGGTCTCGGTCCAGTCTTCGATCATCGACGTGCTCGAGACGCTGTCGTGGCGCATGGCGGTGAGCGTGCCGTCGCGCCGCGCGGCCAGCACGAGGCGCTGTTCGGTGCGCGGGCGCGCGCCGACCGGCCCGAACATCTGCGGCCGTTCGAGCACGAGCCGCACGGGACGCCCGGTCTGTTTCGCAGCCATCGCGCATAACGACACATGCGACCACGACGAGCCTTTGCAACCAAAGCCGCCGCCGACGAACGGCGAAATCACGCGCACGTCCGCGGGGGAAATGCCGAGCGTCTTTGCGACTGCCTGCACCTCGCCGCTCACGCCTTGCGTCGAATCGTAGAGCGTGAGTTGCGGGCCGTCCCAGCGCGCCATCGTCGCATGCGGCTCCATAGGGTTGTGATGCTCGATGGGTGTCGTGTACGTCGCGTCGATATGCACGGCGCCGCTTTGCCGGCCGTCCTCGAAATTGCCGCGCTGCGTATCGGTCTGGCGTCCTTGTGGTTTGTCGGGGGCATGCGCGTTGGCCTTCGCCTGCGCGAAGTCGAGCGTAGCCGCAGCGGCCCGATAGGTAATGCGCAACTGGCGCGCGGCATCGGTCGCATGTTCGAGCGTATCCGCGACGACCACCGCGACGGGCTCGTTGTTGTAATGCACTTCGTTGTCCTGCAGCAGCGACAGACGGCGCCCGGCCGGCGGCGCCAATTGCGCCTTGCCGCCGTTCGGCAGACGCGGCGCGTTCTCATGTGTCATGACGAGCAGCACGCCTGGCATTGCCTGGGCGCGGCTGATATCGATCGACGCGATGGTGCCGCGCGCAATCGTACTCGTGACGAGCACTGCATGCGCCAGACGCGCTTCCGGAAACTCCGCCGCATAACGCGCTTCGCCGGTCACTTTGAGCAGACCGTCGGTGCGGTCCAACGGTTGACCGATCAGATTCATGCGACACCTCCCTGGCGGCCGGCGGCCTCGTTCACCGCGCGCACAATGGCGCGTTGCGCGAGCTGCACCTTGAAGCGGTTGCCGGCGAGCGGCCTCGCGTCGCTTAACGCTGCCGCCGCCGCGCGGGTCAGCGTGGCTTGCGTGAGCGGCTGGCCGTTGAGCGTTTGCTCGGCGGCGCTCGCCCGCCACGGTTTGTGCGCGACGCCGCCCAAGGCGATGCGCGCTGTCTGCACGCGCTCGCCGTCCATCTGCAACGCGGCGGCCACCGACACCAGCGCGAATGCGTAACTGGCGCGGTCACGCACTTTCAGATAATGCGAATGCGCGCTGAAAAGCGGCGGCGGAAGATCGACCGCCGTGATCAGTTCGCCGGGACGCAGCGTGGTATCCAGGTCGGGCCTGTCGCCGGGCAGCCGGTGAAACTCGGCGAATGGAATGCTTCGCTCGCCGGCCGGCCCGCTTACGCGCACCACGGCGTCGAGCGCCGCGAGCGCGACGCTCATGTCCGATGGATTCACCGCCACGCACTGCGAACTCGCGCCGAGAATCGCGTGCATGCGGTTGTGGCCTTGTAGCGCCGCACAGCCGCTGCCCGGCAGGCGCTTGTTGCACTGTAAAAACGCGGTGTCGTAAAAGTAAGCGCAACGGGTACGTTGCAGCAGATTGCCGCCAACGGTCGCCATATTGCGTAGTTGCGCCGACGCGCCGGACAGAAACGCCTGCGACAGCAGTGGATACTGTTCGCGCACCAGTGCATGATTAGCGGCGTCGCTGTTGCGCACGAGCGCGCCGATGCGAACGCCGCCGCCGGGCAGCGTCGCGATGTCGTCGAGTCCGCTGATATGCGTGATGTCGACGAGCCGCATGGGGCGTTCGACACCGCCCTTCATCAGATCGAGCAGATTCGTGCCGCCGCCGATGAAGACCGTGCCCGGCTGCTGTGCCGCTCGCACTGCACCTGCAATATCGGCGGCGCGTTCGTAGGAAATCGCATCCATTCGCTCGGCCTCACGCGTGCTCGGGGTTGTCGGATCGATCGTGTTGCCCGCGATCGACGTGAGGTTCGGCGCCGGCCGCGCTGGCCGCGCTCGCATTGGCGCCATTGCCTTCATGCGCGGCGCGTATCGCGGCCACGATGTTCGCATAGGCGCCGCAACGGCAAATATTGCCGCTCATGCGCTCGCGAATCTCGTCGTCGGAAAGTTGGCTGGGACGTCTGCGCACATCGGCAGTCGCGACGCTCGCCGCGCCGTTGCGAAACTCCTCCAGCAACGCTGTCGCCGAGCATAGCTGCCCCGGTGTGCAGTAGCCGCACTGAAATGCGTCATGCTCGATGAACGTGCGCTGTAGCGGACTCAATACACCGTTGCTTGCGAGCCCTTCCACAGTGGTGATGGTGTCCCCTTCGTGCATGACAGCAAGCGTCAGGCACGAGTTGATGCGGCGTCCGTTTGCGATCACCGTGCATGCGCCGCATTGTCCGCGGTCGCAGCCTTTCTTCGTGCCCATCAGTCCGGCGTACTCGCGCAGCGCATCGAGCAGGGTCACGCGCGGTTCGAGTTGCAACGAATAGGTGCGGCCATTCACGTTGAGCTCGACGGGTCTCGCCGGTACTGGCTGCGCAACGGGCGCCTGAGCGGCCGGCATGGCGGGCACCTGGCTTTGCGCGCGAAGGTGCGGTGCCGCACCGACGGTGGCCGCCGCCGCGGCCGATTGTAGAAAACGGCGCCGCGAAGGTTGATGCAAGGCGACTTCGTCGCCCGAATTTACACATTCGTTGTCTCTTGCCATAACGTTCTATTGACTCCGCTGAAAGGTCAATGCAGGCTGGCGATGCGTCGGTATACGAAGTGTCGTGCGAGAACAATTCAGGTTAGCAAACCCGGCGCCGCTGCGTGTGCACAGTCACGCAAAACGGTATTGCAGATAATGGAGACAAGCACAGATGACATCAGCCCTTCGAAGCAGCTCCGCGCTGTCGATTGCAATCGTCGTCGCGCTCGGTGTGAGCGCATGCCACGGGGGGCACGACGACGGTCCACCGCCGCCACAAGCGAACGCGTTGCCGGACTTCATCGTCGGCACGGTCAGAACGCAGTCGTATGACGGCAATAGTGACGACCTGCTGACGGCCGGACTCGGTAAAACCGGCCTCGCAGCCGCGACTGCGCCGGCCATTGCCAACGCCGCGCAACCCACGGCCGCCGAACTGCGGCGCCTCGCGATCTGGTCGAACTATCGCGCGCTCGTCGACATGACGAGCAACGGCGGCTATGGGCGCTTCTGGGGCCCCAATGTCGACCTGAACGGCAACGACACGTTGGGCGAAGGCAAGATTGCAGGCAAGGAGTACCTGGCTTTCGCGGATAACGGCAGCGGTAAGCAGAATGTCAGCGTGCTTGTGCAGATTCCGGCGAGCTTCAATGCGGATCAACCGTGCATTGTCACCGCCACGTCGTCGGGTTCGCGCGGCGTGTACGGCGCGATTTCCGCGGCGGGCGAGTGGGGCCTCAAGCGCGGCTGCGCGGTCGCGTACACCGACAAGGGCTCGGGCAGCGGCGCGCATGAATTGTCGACGAATCGCGTCACGCTGATCGACGGCACCTTGCAGGACGCGAGCGCCGCGGGCAAGGCGAGCCTCTTCACGGCGAACCTCGGCAACACCGATCTCGCCACCTTTAACAGTCAGTTCCCGAACCGCTACGCGTTCAAACACGCACACTCGCAGCAGAACCCCGAACAGGACTGGGGCAAGAACACCTTGCAGGCAATCCAGTTCGCGTATTGGGCGCTCAATGATTCATATGGCACGTTGAACGGCTCGACCCGCACTGTGCGCTATAAACCCGGCAGCATTCTGACCATCGCGGCATCGGTCAGCAACGGCGGCGGCGCTGCGCTTGCGGCGGCCGAACAGGACACGTCCGGCCTCATCAACGCAGTCGTGGTGGGCGAACCGCAAATCAACGTGCGTGTGCCTTCACAAGTGTCGGTCCTGCAGGGCGGCGTGCCCGTCGGCGCGTTCGGCAAACCGCTTGCCGACTACATGACGCTCGCCAACCTGCTCGAACCATGCGCGGCACTGGCGCCCGCGGCGACCGGCGCGCCTTATCTGACGACCCTGCCGCTCGCCACCACGACCGCGATTCGCACCGCGCGTTGCACGACGCTCGCGACCAACGGCGTGATTGCGGGCGGCGACACCGCAACCCAGGCGACCAATGCGCTGGCACTGCTGCATCAGAACGGCTATCAGACCGATTCCGATCTGCTGCACGCGCCGATGTGGGACTCGCAAGCGGTGCCGGCCGTAGCAGTGACTTACGCGAACGCCTATGCAAAAGCGAGCGTGACCGACAACCTGTGCAACTTCAGCTTCGGCACCACCAGTTCGACCGGCGCGGCCGGCGTGACGCCCGCCGTTTCGCCGATGCTCACCGTGTTCGGCAACGGCAACGGTGTGCCACCTACCAACGGTATCGGCCTGGTCTACAACGCGGGCACGGTGGGCGCGTTCGATCACCGTCTCGCCACGGTCGATGCGAGCTACGTAGGCGCGGCCTGTCTGCGCACGCTATGGACCAACGGCACGCTTACCGCGAACGTGGAACCTATCAAGGTGAACGCGAATCTGCATGGCAAGCCGACCATCATCGTGCAAGGCCGCGCGGACGCTCTCGTGCCGATCAACCATGCGTCGCGGCCCTACCTGGCGACCAATCAACTGGTGGAGGGCGGGGCGAGCAGGCTGTCGTTCTACGAAATCACCAACGGTCAGCACTTCGACGCGTTTCTTGGCGTGGCCGGCTTCGACACGCGCTTCGTGCCGCTGCACTACTACAACATTCAGGCGCTCAACCTGATGTGGAGTCACCTGAAAAACGGCACGCCGCTGCCGCCGTCGCAGGTCGTTCATACGGTGCCGCGCGGCGGTACGCCCGGCGCCGCGCCCGCCTTGACCACCGCGAACCTGCCGGCCATTGTGGCGACCCCTGGCGGCAATGCGATCACGGTCGCAAACGGGGCGGTGAACGTGCCGAACTGAGGCACGCTGGCTGACGGTGGCGGACCACACGCGCAGGGCGGTTGCGTTGCGCGCGTCGTTCCCTCGGCAATCGGGCCGCGGGTATGAACGATGCTACCGCTGAACGGCAACAAGCGCGTTGCAGAGGACAACCGATGCAGTTCGACTACAGGCATTTTCATATCGATTGCCGGGCACGCCACGCGGACGAAGGCGTCTACTACGCGCGTGCCCGGATCACTCGCATACCGCAGAAAAACGAGCATTTCCGCTCGCACGATTCCGGCGACATCGACGCCTTCCCGAACGAAGCCGATGCAATTTCCTGCGCGCGATCGTGGGCGATAGAGTGGTGCGATGAAGCGGCTTCGCAGTTGTCGAGCGAGGCGTCGTCGAAATAAGCTGGCTGTAGGGAGGAGTTGCCGTGGCGACGCTGCGCATTGCGACATTCAACATCAACGGAGTTCGTTCGCGCCAGGCGGCGCTCGTGCAATGGCTCGAGCGCGAGGCGCCGGACATTGTCTGCCTGCAGGAATTGAAGGCGGCGGACAGCGCATTTCCCGCCGACGCATTGCGCGACGCCGGCTATCACGCCATCTGGCATGGCCAGAGCGCATGGAACGGCGTGGCGATCCTGTCGAAGGGCGAGGCGCCGCTGGAGAGCCGCCGCGGCTTGCCGGGCTTCGAAGCCGACACGCATAGCCGCTATCTGGAAGCGGCCGTGGGCGGTTTGCTCGTGTGCTGTCTTTATCTGCCGAACGGCAATCCGCAGCCCGGCCCCAAGTTCGAATACAAGCTGAAGTGGTTCGACCATCTGATCGAGCACGCGGCGAATCTGCTCAAGAGCGGACATCCGGTCGTGCTGGCCGGCGACTTCAACGTCGTACCCACCGACGAAGACATTTACAACCCGCGCTCATGGCTGAAAGACGCGTTGCTGCAGCCCGAAAGCCGCGAACGCTACCAGCGCCTGCTCGCGCAAGGCTGGACAGACTCGCTGCGCAAGCACTTCGGGGATGAGCGCGTCTACACCTTCTGGGATTATTTCCGCCGCCATTGGGACACGAATTCGGGCTTGCGCATCGATCACATCCTGCTGAGTCCGGACCTCGCGCCGCGTTTGCGCGACGCGGGCGTGGACCGCTGGGTGCGCGGCGAAGCGCACGCCAGCGACCACGCGCCGACATGGGTGGAGCTCGACATGAGCGCAAGGCGCCGCAAGACGCGCGGCTAAAACGTTAGCGGACGATCGTCGCGCCTGGAGCCGGACGGACACGCGCCGCGACCGCGGGGATCGCCGCACTGGCCGGCGAGCTTTCGTCGATCGAGGTACGGCCGCCATCGTGGAAGAACGCCTGCTCCGCGGCTTTGTTCATCACCAGAATACTGATGCGCCGGTTGGTCGGTTCATCGACGATATTGCTGTTCAGGGGCAGCACGTCCGCGAGGCCGCGAACCTGCAGCAGCTTCTCGCCATGCATGCCGCCGGCAACCAGCGCGCGGCGCGCGGCGTTCGCGCGCTCGGACGACAGCTCCCAGTTCGAATAGCCAACAGGTCCGCCGGTGTAGGGCACCGCGTCCGTGTGGCCTGCAATCGAAATGCGGTTCTCCACGTCGTTCAGTGCCGCGCCGATCTGCGTCAGTATCGCAACCGCATAAGTTTGCAGCCGCGGGCTGCCCGACGCGAACATCGGGCGATTCTGCGAATCGACAATCTCGATACGCAAACCTTCATTCGTGATGGAGATGCGGATCTGGTCCTTGAACGCTTTCAGCGCAGGGGTTTGCTCGATCAGCGAAATGAGCTTTTCCTTCAGTTGCTGCAAGCGGGCCGCGTCGGCCGGCGCCACCGTCGGCACCACGTTCACTGGCGTGGCCGGCTCGATCTGCGTCTTCTTGCCGTCGCCGGGACGTGTGTCGGAAATGTCGCGGCCGCCGCCTTCTATCACGTTCGGGCGCGCGGAGGCCGTGCCCTGGCTGCCGCCGAGCAGGCTCGACAGCGGCGTGTTGAAGTAGTCCTCGATGCCCTGCTTGTCGAACTTCGACGTGGAGCCGAGCAGCCACATCAGCAGGAAGAAGGCCATCATCGCGGTGACGAAGTCGGCGTAGGCAATTTTCCATGCGCCGCCGTGATGGCCGCCGTGGTCGTCGCCCTTTTTCGAGCGACGCACGATGATCGGCGGCGGCGCCGCTTCCTGATCCTGCGAGCCGCGTGAACGTCTTTGCGTCATTACGCGGCTCCGCTTGCGGCAGGCTTAGGCGACTTGGTGGCGCGCACGGCGTCGTCGAGTTCCTGGAAGCTCGGACGGTCCGCGGTGAACAGCACCTTGCGGCCGAACTCCACGGCAATGGGCGGCGCATAGCCGGACAACGACGCAAGCAGCACCGCCTTCACGCATTGGAACGGCTTGGCTTCGGCGCGGCCCTTCGCATTCAGCAGATCGGCGAGCGGACCGATGAATCCATACGCGAGCAGAATGCCGAGGAAGGTTCCGACCAGCGCACCCGCGATCATCTCGCCGAGCACGGCAGGCGGCGCACCCACGGAGCCCATCGTATGAACCACGCCCATCACGGCCGCGACAATGCCGAAGGCGGGCAGGCCGTCCGCCATTTTCTGGATCGCGTTGGCCGCCACCGACGCCTCGGCATGATGCGTGGCCAGCTCTTCGTCCATCAGGTCCTGTACTTCGAGCACATTGACGTTGCCGCCCGACATCATGCGCAGATAGTCGACGATGAAATCGAGCAGATGGTGATCGGCAAGGACGTGCGGGTACTTCTGGAAAATCACGCTTTCTTCAGGGGCGAATACATCGGCTTCGAGCGACATCATGCCTTCCTTGCGTGCCTTCTGGAGCAGCTCGTAAAGCAGCGCGATCAACTCGAGATATTTTTCCTTCGTATAGCCGCCGCCCTTGAAGCAGGAAGGAATCGCCTTCAGCGTCTTCTTCAAGGTCGAGGTCGGATTGCTGACGACGAACGCGCCAATCGCTGCGCCAAAAATGCATAGCAATTCGAACGGTTGTATCAGGGCCGGCAAATGGCCGCCCACACCAATGAAGCTCCCTATGACGGAGCCGATCACCAACAGCCAGCCAATTGCGACAAACATAATTTCTCCGATATCTGGCGCGCCGCACGTCATGCGTCGAGAGAAGCCTTTCTCACAGGGCTTCGGCGTGCGTCACTGAATTTCCGCATGTACTGGTAAACGGCTCGAAAGGAAAATGCTGAAGTGGTGGCAACACCGAAAGCGGAAATTTGCGGGCTTGCACGGATGCGGAGAATGAATGCGCGCGGCATCGGTAAAAGATGCCCGCACCTTTTTACCGATCGCTCTGCTAGCATGCAATGCGACCGGGCATCAGGTCTCTCGAACGGATAGTGAACCTCACAAGAAGAACGGAGATGAGCATGAAAGCCAGCACCATTGCCGAGCGCGAAGCCCGTGGCCGTGCCGCGCGCGAAAAGTCGAAGCGCTCGAGCCACCGGACGGTCGGCGAACTGCAGCGCGATCCGCTGCCGTTGCTCAAGGAGAGCAGCGAGGGCCGCGTGCAGAACCTCGTACCGCTGCGCTATGGGCGCATGGCCGTGTCGCCGTTCACATTCTTTCGCGGCACCGCCATCCTGCAGGCGCATGACCTGAGCAAGGTGCACGATACCGGCCTTGTCATGCCAATTTGCGGAGACGGGCATCTGATGAATTTCGGCGGCTTTGCGACGCCCGAGCGGCAACTCGTGTTCGACCTCAACGATTTCGACGAAGTGTCGGTCGGCCCCTTCGAATGGGACCTGAAACGCCTCGCCGCGAGTCTCGTGATTGCCGCGCGGCATATGCGCCTGAGCCGTGGCAGCGCGGAAGATCTGGTGATGACCGCCATTGGCGAATATCGCAACCGCATGGCGCAATACGCTCAGTGTGGCGCACTCGAACTCTGGTACGAACGCATCACGTTCGACCGCATGGCCGACACCGCGCTCACGCCTGAGCGGCGCCGCGCTGTCCGTCGCGGCATGGAAAAGGCGGCGAGCCGCACGCACGAAAGTCTGTTCGAGAAAATGGCCGAGCATGACGGTCATCGCTGGGTGATTCGCGATGCGCCGCCCGCGCTCTTTCACGTGCTCGGCGCGAACACGCTCTTTACGGAGGAGGAGACCGAAGTGCTGAAGGGCGCGCACGGACACAAGATGCTGGACAGCATGTGGAGCGATTACGTCAAGACGATCTCGCACGATCGCCGCGAATTGATCGCGCACTTCGGGGTGCAGGACATCGTGTTCAAAGTGGTGGGCGTGGGCAGCGTCGGCACACGCTGCATGGCCGTGCTGCTCGTCGATCACATGGGCAAGCCGCTCTTTCTGCAGATGAAGGAAGCGAGGCCGTCGGTCATCGCGCGTTACTGCAAGACCCCACCGGTCAAACATCAGGGGGAGCGTGTCGTGCAGGGGCAGCGCATGCTGCAGGCCGCGAGCGACATTTTTCTCGGCTGGACCACGAGTCCACTTGGGCGGCATTACTACTTCCGTCAATTGCGCGACATGAAGCTGTCGGCCAACATCGAGCTATTCGATACCGACCTGCTGACCGGCTATGCGCAACTGTGCGGCTGGGTAATGGCGCGGGCCCATGCAAAGGCAAGCGGCCAGGCGGTGGAAGTGAGCGCCTATATCGGACGCGGCGATCAATTCGCCGAAGCGCTCGCCGCCTACGCGGCGAGTTACGCGGATCAGGTTGAGCGCGACTACGACGCCTTCGTCAAGGCATGCCGCAGCGGCGTGCTGCAAGCGCGTTCAGACGAGGACATGGCGGCGGACTTCCGTGTCTGAATCTTGCGGCGGGCTCGCTATCAAGCGTCGACGCGTGCTTCGCGCAGCGTCACGAAACGCAGCTTGTGCCGCCGAGCTGCTTCGACGATACGCGGCAGCACGGCAAGAATCAGCGGTTTGCCGTCGGCGGTGAGCGCGGCGTTGCCGTCGTGCAGCAGCAGAATGTCCCGCGCCGCGAGACCGTCGAGCAGGCGGCCCGCGACGATCTCAGGGTCGCGCTCGCGCGTGTCGTAGCCGCGCCGCGTCCACGCGGCGAGCCGCAGGTCCAGCTTGCGCAGCACCGGTTCGAGAAAAATGTTGCGCAGGCCGGCCGGCGCGCGAAAGAACATGGGCCGCTCGCCGCTCAGCTCTTCGAACGTGCGTTGCGCGGCATCGATCTCACGCCGCAGCGCATGTGGCAACGTGACAGAAAATGTATGCACATGGACCTGCGAATGATTTTCCAGCGCATGACCGCGCGCAACGATCTCACGAACGAGATGCGGATAACGCCGCGCCTTCTCGCCAATGCAGAAGAAGGTTGCGCGTACGCCTAGCGCGTCGAGCAGATCGAGCACTTGCGGCGTGACGACGGGATCGGGACCGTCGTCGATGGTCAGCGCAATCGCGTCCGCATTGCGCGAGCCGGCGGGCAGGCGCGTCCAGTTAGGACCGAGCAGCGAGGTGCGCGGCAGGAGGCCGGCCACCGTGAAAACCGCATGATTCGCGAAGATTGCCGCGAGCCACCACGGCCATGCTCGTGGTGCGACGAGCCACGCACCCAGCACGAGGACGTGCCACGCGGCGGTGGCGGTCAGCATGGCGGGATAGCCGGTTTGCGGCCAGCGGCGCAGCGGTGCCGGGCGGGCGTGGTCGGGTGTGGACAGTGGGTTCATAAAACGTGTATTCAACCTGCTTTCGATGCTTGCGCGGATCGGGCGGGCGCCACGAAGGCAACGTGCGCAATGCGTGGGGCGCGACGCGCCGACGCAACCTCGAACGATACCATTGATGCGCGAGCCGCCGCGCCGGCGGACAGGAATGGCAACGATAGCGCGCAGCCTTCAGCCTTCAGCCCGCAGCCTTCAGCCTTCAGCCTTCAGCCCTCAGCCCTCAGCCTTCAGCCCTCAGCCCTCAGCCTTCAGCCCTCAGCCCTCAGCCCTCAGCCCTCAGCCCTCAGCCCTCAGCCCTCGGCCCTCAGCCCTCAGCGTTCGGCCGTCGGCTTTCGGCGCGGGAAGCGCGTGGCGTGCGCATTTGTGATGAGCCCGGCGCTGCGGTAAGGTGCAAGGCACGGGCCCATGCGGGCCGGCAAACAGGGAGACACGCGGTGACAGTGACGGGAATCAGAAAAGTGGCATTGGTTACGGGCGCGGGCAGCGGCATTGGTCGAGCCTGTGCGTTGCGGCTCGCGGAACATGGCTATAGCGTCGTGCTCGCCGGCCGCCGCCTTGGCGCATTGGAGGCGGTTGCCGAAGAGGCTCGCGCGCTCGGCGGCGAGGCGCTGGCCGCGCCGTGCGACGTGGCGGACGCGGCGAGCGTCGGCGGCCTGTTCGATACGATCCGCGAACGCTACGGGCGACTCGACGTGCTCTTCAACAACGCAGGACGCAACGGCTCGCCGGTTGACATCGACGAACTGGACATCGACGAATGGCGCTCCGTGGTCGACATCAACCTCACGGGGACATTTCTCTGCACGCGCGCCGCATTCGGCCTCATGAAAACGCAGAATCCGCGCGGCGGACGCATCATCAATAACGGTTCGATCTCGGCGCACGCGCCGCGTCCGAACAGCGCGGCGTACACGGCTACCAAGCACGCGATTACCGGGCTCACCAAGGCCGTGTCGCTGGACGGCCGTAAATACGACATCGTGTGCGGGCAGATCGACATCGGCAACGCTGCCACCGACATGGCCGAGCGCATGGCACGTGGCGTGCCCCAGGCGAACGGCGAGATCGCGGTCGAACCGTTGATGGACGTCCGCCATGTCGCGGACGCCGTGCTGCATATGGCGCAATTGCCGCTGTCGGCGAACGTTCAGTTCATGACGATCATGGCGAGCAAAATGCCGTTCGTGGGACGCGGCTGAGCGCGGCGGCACGCAGCGCGGCGCGGGCGATCCACTTATACTGGGCGCTGTACAGCCCGTTGTTTGCGCTTCGCGCCTGGCTATCCGTTTCCGCGAATTCAGGTGACGTCATTCGCCGTGCCCCGTGCCGTATCCACCAGCGACCCCAAGCCGCAGCCGCCCGTGCAGCCCGATCTCGACGATTGTTGCCATAGCGGTTGCAGTCCGTGCGTGTTCGATCTTTACGACGAAGCGCTCGAGCGCTATGAGATCGCTGTGGCGCAATGGCAGGCGCGGCAGGAGCGGCAGACGGGGCAGGCAGGGCAAGCAGGGCGGTCGCGGCAGGTGAAAGGCGAGCGGAGCGCGCGCAACCCGAACCGGTCGGAAGCGAACACGCCGCAACCGGGCACGCCGCAACCGGACACGCCGCAACCGGGCACGCCGCAACCGGGCACGCTCCAACCAGACACGCTCCAACCAGACACGCTCCAACCAGACACGCCCCAACCAGACACGCCCCAACCAGACACGCCCCAAAATACCGCTGCCCGAAAAAAACCACCGGCCCAACTTCACGCCCGCAAGCGTCGCTGAACCCGCCATCGCGCGTTCATAGTCCATGCCGCAGCCATCACTTATCCGCCATGACCGACCATCCGCCCGCATCTGTCGACTCCGTTGCGCCGTTGAACGAATCGCACACGCTCGACGACCTGCATGACTTCGTGCAGCGCTATCCCCGGCTTTTCGTGCTGACAGGCGCGGGCATCAGCACGGACTCCGGCATTCCCGGCTATCGCGACGACAACGGCGAATGGAAGCGCTCGCCGCCCATCACGCTGCAGGAGTTCCTTGGCACCGATGCGATGCGTCGGCGCTACTGGGCGCGCAGCATGGTCGGCTGGCCCGTCGTCGCGCTGGCGCAGCCGAACGCGGCGCATGTCGCGCTGGCGCGTCTTCAGTCAGCGGGTCACGTTCCGACGCTCGTTACGCAAAATGTCGACGGTTTGCATCAGCGCGCGGGCAGCCGCGATGTGATCGAATTGCACGGCGGTATCGACGGCGTGATCTGCCTCGATTGCGGAACGCAGCATTCGCGCGCGGCGATCCAGCAGACGCTCGAAGCTGAGAACCCTGCGCTCCTGAACGTCACCGCCGAAACCGCCGCCGATGGCGACGCGCATCTCGAATGGCACGCACTCGAAACGTTCCGAGTGCCAGCGTGCGCGAATTGCGGCGGCCTGCTTAAACCGGCGGTGGTGTTCTTCGGCGAAAGCGTGCCGCGCGAACGGGTGGAGGCGGCTTCCCATGCGCTCGACGCCGCAGACGCCGTGCTCGTGGTCGGTTCTTCGCTAATGGTCTACTCGGGCTACCGCTTCTGCGTATGGGCGCAAAAGCAGCGTAAGCCGGTCGCCGCGATCAACCTGGGACGCACGCGTGCGGACCCGCTTCTCGCGCTGAAAATCGCGGCGCCATGCGCCGATATGCTGACCGCTCTTGCCGGCCGTCTCGCGCTAGATTGAGCGGCGAGCGCCTCCCGATCCAATGCATCCCACGCGGCTAACACAATTGAACGCTCACACATCATCATGACCGAACCTGTCCCGTCGATGCGGCAACGCTCGCCCTCTGCCGAACGCAACCGCGAGCCGATCCTTGCCGTGTTGCGCACCGTATTGCCCACGACTGGCCGCGTACTCGAAATTGCCAGCGGCACAGGGCAACATGCGGTCTGCTTTGCTGCAGCGCTGCCCGGTCTCGACTGGCAGCCGAGTGACGCCGACTTGCAGGCGCGCGAATCGGTAGCCGCATGGATCGAGCACGACAGCCCGCCGAACGTGCGCGCCCCGCTTGCGCTCGACGTGCGTCAGCCGGACTGGCAGGTCGGCACGATCGACGCGGTGGTGTGCATCAACATGATTCACATTGCGCCGTGGAGTGCAGCGCAGGCGTTGTTCGCCGGGGCGAGCCGACATCTGCGCGACGGCGGTGTACTGTTCCTCTACGGGCCGTACAAGCGCGGCGGCGCGCACACGGCGCCGAGCAACGCGGCATTCGACGAGCAATTGCGCAGCCGCGATCCGTCGTGGGGAGTGCGCGACATGGAAGAGGTCGTGGCGCTCGCGGCGTCGGCGGGATTCGTGTGCGACGAGCCGGTCGCGATGCCGGCCAACAATTTCAGCCTTGTATTCAGGAAGCACGCGCACGCGGGTGACGCGCGGTGACGGCGCCCCACATAGCGAAAGCGGCCTGGCTTGCCCGATAACAAGCGGCAAACCGGCATTTCTTTTATGCTTTCACCCTCGACGTCCGGCCCCGTTTGCTTGCGGCGCGGCGTCACGACACTTTTGGACACTGGAGAATTCACATGGGCAAACAGGCAATCGGCGTGGTGGGGCTAGCGGTCATGGGCCGCAATCTGGCGCTCAACATCGAGAGCCGCGGCCACGCGGTGTCGGTCTACAACCGTAGCCGCGAAAAGACCGACGAACTCATCGCCGAATATCCGGACAGGAAGCTGGTGCCGGCGTTCTCGCTGGAAGAGTTCGTGGAATCGCTCGAAAAACCGCGCCGCATTCTGCTCATGGTGAAGGCGGGCGAGGCGACGGACGCCACCATTGCATCGCTCAAGCCGCTGCTGGAAAAGGGCGATATTCTCATCGACGGCGGCAACACGCATTTCACCGACACCATTCGCCGCAATCAGGAACTGGCAAAGGCCGGGCTGCATTTCATCGGCACCGGCGTGTCGGGCGGCGAGGAAGGCGCGTTGAAAGGGCCGTCCATCATGCCGGGCGGCCAGCGCGACGCTTACGACCTGGTTGCGCCGATTCTCACCGAAATCGCCGCGAAAGCGCCGGACGGCGAGCCGTGCGTTGCCTACATGGGTCCGGACGGCGCGGGTCACTTCGTGAAGATGGTGCACAACGGCATCGAATATGGCGACATGCAGTTGATCGCCGAAAGCTATGCGGTGCTCAAGCAGGTGGCGGGCCTGTCGAATGAAGAACTGGGCAAGGTCTACACGGAGTGGAATCAGGGCGAGCTCGACAGTTACCTGATTGAAATCACATCGAAAATTTTCAGCAAGAAAGACGAGGAAACCGGCAAGGATCTCGTCGACGTGATTCTCGACCGCGCGGCGCAGAAGGGCACCGGCAAGTGGACGAGCCAGAATGCGCTCGACCTCGGCGCGCCGCTGCCGCTCATTACCGAAGCCGTGTTCGCACGCGTGCTGTCGTCGCTGAAGGATCAGCGCGTGGCCGCGAGCAAGGTGCTCGAAGGACCGACGGCGAAGCCGCTCGGCGCCGGGCGCGACGCCTTCATCGAATCGGTGCGTCGCGCGCTGTACTTCAGCAAGGTCATTTCGTACGCGCAAGGTTTTGCGCAACTGCGCGCTGCGTCGGAAGAGTACAAGTGGGATCTGGACTTCGGCACGATTGCGAAGATCTTCCGCGCCGGCTGTATCATCCGCGCCCGCTTCCTGCAGAAAATCACGGACGCATACACGAAGGACAAGGCGATCGCCAATCTGCTGCTCGACCCGTATTTCCGCGACATCGCGAGCAACTATCAGACTGCGTTGCGTGAAGTGGTGGTGGCGGCGATCAACGCGGGCGTGCCGGTGCCCGCTTTTGCATCCGCAGTGGCTTATTTCGACGCTTACCGCTCGGAGCGACTGCCCGCCAACCTCGTCCAGGCGCAGCGCGACTTCTTCGGCGCGCATACTTTCGAACGTATCGACAAGCCTGGCAGCTTCCACGCGAACTGGAGCTGAAGCGCTCGAGCCGCGTCGGCCGCCGCGCGCATGCAGCGCGGCGCGCGCGGCGGTGGGGCGATTCAGTGGCGACGGTCGGATTATTGCCGACAGCTATCGGCACGATAGGGGCGACTCTGGTTTGGTGGCCAACTATTGCAATTTTCGGAATAGAGTTTCGTCGTTTTAGGGGTTTCCCCTAGATGCTCTCGCTCCTAAACTTGTTTTCAAGCGCTAGGGACAAGCAAGGCCCGAAGCAAATCACAACAAGTTCTGGAGGTTATACATCATGAAGACTCTTATTTCCGCTGCTGTCGTCGCCGCTGCTCTGATCGCTCCGGTTGCTTCTTTTGCTCAATCGAACCAGCCGGTTACGCGCGCTCAAGTGCGCGCCGAACTGGTCCAGCTCGAAAAGGCGGGCTACAACCCGGCGAGCGACCGTACCGACTACCCGGCCAACCTGCAAGCCGCTCAAGCGCGTGTCAACGCTGAAAACGGCACGGCCCAGGCTTCCGCTCAGGTAGCGGACAGCGGCTACGGCGCACCGATCACTGGCAGCTCGCAAGCCGGCCGCGCAGTCACGACCGACCGTAGCTCGGTTTATTTCGGCAACTAATTGGTCACTGGCCAGCTGGAGTAGATGAAGCGCTGGCTCGCAGACAGGTAAGTGCTGTTGTAAAGAACGCCGCCATGGTTTGTCGCCATGGCGGCGTTTTGTTGTTTGCCGGGGCGACGACTGGGGCGTTCCGCGGGGCGCGGGTTGAGGCTTGAGCGAGGCGCGAGCGCTCAGCCCGAAGCCCGAAGCCCGAAGCCCGAAGCCCCAAGCCCCAAGCCCCAGCCCAGCCCCAGGTGCAAAGTGCCGGACACAAAGTCCAGAGCGTGAGGCACCCGTTCCGCCCACATCCACGCGGCACGCCCACCCTTGGCGCCGCGCGCTTCAGGCAATCAACGACCCGGCAAGTGCGGAATGGCCTCGTTGCTGGTCATCTTCAGTTGTTGCATCTGCCGGTGCGCCTTGTTCAGGTGCGCCTGCGCGGCGATGCGTTGCGCCTCCAGTTGCGACACCTCCTTGCGCACCTGATGCTGCCGGTTCGAGGCCGCCTGCTCCTGCGCGCTGCGTCGCTGCAGGTCGCTGCGCAGCCGCTCCGCTTCGGCCTCCGAGCGCGCGATCATGCGCGCCAACTGCTCGTTCTGCGCCTCGAGTTGCGCGCGGCGCGTTTCGCAGTCCGACAGGCGCGTCGCCTGGTCTTCGAAATGACGGAAAGCGGCTTCGGCGGCTTCGAGGTCGGCGGCTTTCAACGCGCGCCATAAAGCGCCTTCCTGATACAGCGCGACGTAATACGCCAGCTCCTTCGCATGAAACAGCAGGCTGACCGAGTAGGCAAAGCTGCGGAACACGCGAAACGGCGTGAGCGCTTCTTCTTCGGCCAGCCATTCGACTTCGGCGGTATTGGCGATCTGCACGCCGCGCGCGCTGACCTGGGACGGCACCGCCTGCACGGGCCGCAAGGTCAGCACCGGGCGCGGGCCGTGACGCGCGACGGCGGCGCCCGCAGCGCTCGCGGCCCTCGTGGCATTGGAAGCCGCACCGGAAGCGCCATCGGCCCCGGCGCCCGATCCGGGAGTCCCGTCAAGGTCGGCCCCGAAGTCGGCCCTCACGTCGGCCCTGAAATCGGCTCTCAAGTCGGCCCTGAAATCGGCCCTGAAGTCGGCACCACCGTCCGTCCTGGCGTCCGCCTCAACGTTCGCCCCAACGTTCGCCCCAACGTTCGCCCCAACGTTCGCCCCAACGTCCGCGCCGGCGTTCGTCCCGTGCTTGGACGCTGGGCTCGATGCGGCCCCGGACGCACGGCCGCGCGACACGTCGTCCGCGTCCGCGTTCCCTTCCGGGGAAGAAGCCGACGCGGCGGCAGGATTCTGCGCCATCCGCACGATATGGGATGGACCGGTCAGCACGCTACGGCGGTTCAGGAGACTTTTCACGGCGGTTCCTCCAGTTGACTCGCCCGACGGAACCAGACGGCGCCGGCAATCAGGCATTCCGGCAAACTGGTGGCTTGGGCGGTGAGCGAAAAGCGAAGAGTCAATGGCGCGGGCGGGCGGAGCGACGGCTCCACGGGCCACGCCCGGCTGCGCAGCGACGCGGATGTCGTCCGCGAGCGCAGCCTCAGTGCAGCGTGCGTTGCCGGGCTATGTCGTCGAATAGCGCGCGGCTCGGTTCTAGCGCAAGCAGCCAGGATTCGTCGTAGCCGCTCAGGTTGTCGAGCGCCTCGCGCAGCCGCTCGACGGCAAGCACGGGAATTTCCACGCGTGCTTCCACCCCGCTCGCCAGTCCGACGATGCTCGCCAGTTGCACGAGCGCGTCCGCAGCCTCGGCGACGTCGGCTGCGAAAACCAGATGGTTGTTCAGCAGTTCGACAAGTCCCGGCGACCCGGCGACGTCGTCGACGTTGAGTTGCACGGCCAGAAAGGTGGCTTTGTTCATCGTCAACTCCTTGCGGGATCCGGTAGTTTGGTCCGCGCCGCCTGGGCGCAGCAAGGTTGAGTATAGGTGAGGGGCACGAGGATTCAATGGTCACACCATTTCCGGGACGCGCCTTCCTGCGCGAGGCGCACGTGCCGCGCGACTTATAATGGCGTTCTCAACTGTGGCGCCCGCGGCTTGCGGCGGCGGCCATGTCAGGTTCGGACAGCGGCCCGCGCCGCACGGCGCGGTCTTTAGCGAGTGCCTTGGGGAACCATGAAGATCATACGCAGTAAGGGCTTCACCGCCACGCGCGCCTGGGGCGCGCTCGACATCGCCAATATGGGCGGCATCACCACGCGGCTGCATTGGACCGATCAACCGTACAAGTGGCATGTCAACGACGGCGAAGAAGTCTTTGCCGTGCTGGATGGCCGCGTCGAGATGCGTTATCGCGAAGACGGTGTCGAGCAGGCGACGATTCTGGAAACCGGCGATGTGTTCTATGCGTCGGTGGGCACCGAGCATGTCGCGCATCCGCTGGGCGCGGCGCGGGTTCTGGTGGTCGAGGCCGAGGGCAGCGTCTGAGTGCGGCGCCTGCTGTTGCGGCCGGCAGCGGCACGGCAAATGCTAAGGCATCGATTGAAGTCGATCGAATCACAAGATTGAATCAAAAAATGTCGAGGGACATCACATGACGAGACCATGGCAATGGGCGGGGACTCCATCGGTTGCAACCCGTCTGCTAGCGGCCGGCGGTCTGGCCGTGCTACTGAACGGCTGCACCAGCATGCCGTGGGACAGCACACCGTTCTACGGCAACACGCAAGCACGGCCCACCACGCTCGGCACGGTGCCGGTGCCGGCCGGCTTCTACCGCGTCAATCCGGGCGATACGCTTGCCGGCATTGCATCCGCCTACGGCCGTGGGCCGCAGGACCTCGCCGCATGGAATGGCCTGCCGGTAAATGCCGCCGTCGCCCCCGGCCAGGTGCTGCGCGTGGCTCCGCCAATGGCCTCGGGCAGTATCGTGACGCCGCCCGCCAGCGTGGCGCCCAACGCAGGCGCCCCAACCCGCGGACCGACGGCACCGCCCGCGCCGGCAGCGTCGGCGGTGCCGCAACAAGGTGTGCTGCAATGGCCGTTGCGCGGGCCCGTCCTGAAGACGTTCGCGGCGGGCCGCTCGAACGGCATTGTGATAGGCGGGCGTCCCGGCGATCCGGTCAAGGCCGCCGCCACCGGCCGCGTGGTCTACGCGGGTTCGGGCATCGAGGCGTATGGGCCGCTCATCATCATCAAACACGATGACTCGCTCATCACCGCATACGGGCAGAACAGCACGCTGCTCGTGAAGGAAGGCGATGCGGTCGCGCAAGGGCAGACCATCGGCGAAGTCGGCGTGGACGGTCGCGGCGTCGGCTCCATTCAGTTCGAGGTGCGGCAGAACGGCCAGCCGGTCGATCCACTGGCGTGGCTTCCGCGGCCTGGCGGTTAATGCGAGGTTGCGAGGCGCGCTCACGCCGGGTGATTGAACGACGTTGTTCCAAAGCCATCGCGCGCGAGGCGCCGACCCGGATCGTTCCAGAGCAGGCTCGCGCCGGCGCTCGAAGCCGACTCATCGGGCATATGCAAGCCGCGGCGGCGAGCGAGGCCTGCTCCCAGGCGCGCTCCCGCCGGGTATCAAGCCCCGCTGGTTGCATCCAATCCGCCGCACGCCCCGGCGGGCGTGGCGCAAATTGAATACACTGTGTGGCTCACGGCTGGCGCCCGCTGCGTTGCCCTCGCCCAGGCAAGCGGCAAGCGACAAGCGGCGCATTGGCCGGCTGTCACGGCTTCTCACTCGAAAAACGCACTGGGACACACACAATGATCGATTTGCGCAGCGACACCGTAACCCGTCCGACCGCCGCCATGCTCGCGGCCATGTCGGCCGCCGAAACCGGCGACGACGTCTGGGGCGACGACCCCACCGTGCTGCGTCTGCAAGCCACGCTCGCCGAGCGCACCGGCAAGGAGGCCGGCCTGTTCTTCCCGAGCGGCACCCAGAGCAACCTCGCGGCCTTGATGGCTCATTGCGCGCGCGGCGACGAATACATCGTCGGCCAGCTCGCCCACACCTACAAGTACGAAGGCGGCGGCGCGGCGGTGCTCGGCAGCATTCAGCCGCAGCCGCTCGAAAACGCGCCGGACGGTTCTATCCCGCTCGACAAGATCGCGGCCGCGATCAAGCCCATCGACAACCACTTCGCGCGCACGCGGCTGCTGGCGCTGGAGAACACCATCGGCGGAAAGGTGTTGCCGGAGGGTTATGTTGCTCAGGCCGTTCAGCTCGCGCGCGAGCGCGGCCTGTCGGCACACCTCGACGGCGCGCGCGTCTTCAATGCGGCGGTGGCGTCGGGCAAGCCGGTCGCGGCGCTGTGCGAGCCGTTCGATTCGGTTTCCATCTGCTTTTCGAAAGGGCTGGGCGCGCCGGTCGGCTCGGTGCTGGTGGGCAGCCGCGCGTTGATCGACCTCGCGCACCGCTGGCGTAAGGTGCTCGGCGGCGGCATGCGGCAGGCGGGCGTGCTGGCGGCGGCTTGCCTGTATGCGCTCGAGCACAATGTGGAGCGTCTCGCCGACGACCACGCGAACGCCGCGCATCTGGCCGCGGGGCTCGAATCCATCGATCAGGTGAAGGTGCAGTCCGTCGCGACCAACATGGTGTTCGCGCAGTTCCCGCAGCAGCATTGCGCGCCGCTGGAAGCGTGGCTCAAGGAGCGCGGCATTCTCACGCAGATGCTGTACGCCTCGCGCTTCGTCACGCATAAGGACGTGTCGCGCGCTGACATCGACACGTTCGTCGCGGCGGTGAAGGGGTACTTCGCCGCCCAATGACGGGGCGCAGCGCGCGTTGCGCAACCGCGCGCTTTCTATTTCGCGGACGCTTTCGCGTGCACGCCCGCGCGATGCGACGGCGCGAGAAGCCGCAATCCGCTCGCCAGACTCGCCGCGCCGGCAAAGAAAGCGCCGGCGCCGAGCGCGAGCGTCGGCCCATGCCGGCCCGCAATCCCAAAGCTCAACGCGACCAGGGCCGCGCCCGTGGTCTGCCCGAGCAGCCGTGCAGTCGCGATAATGCCGCTCGCGCCGCCGCTGCGCTCCGGCGGCGCGCTTGCCATCAGCGCTTTCAGATTCGGCGACTGGAAAAAGCCGAAACCCGCGCCGCATATCGCCATGCGGATGCCGATATCCAGCACATGCGGATGCACCGGCAGCAGCGCGAGCGACGCCATGCCCGCCGACATCACCGCAAGCCCCACCGCGCCGAGCAAACCCGGCGGATAGCGGTCCGACAGACTGCCCGCAAGCGGCGCCGCCAACGCGACCACCACCGGCCAAGGCGTCATCAGAAAGCCGGTTTCGACCTGGCTGCGATGCAGCACATCCTCGAAATAGAACGGCAGCGACACGAAGGCAAGCCCTTGCGCGGCGAACGAACAGACCGCCGTCAGTGCGGAGAGCGCGAACACCGGCCGCTTGAACAGATCGACGGGCAGCATCGGCGCGGGGTGGCCGGCCTCGCGGCGAATCAGCAGCACGCCGAAGACTACGGCGAGCGCCGCGGCGCCCAGCACCAGTTGAGTCGACGCTCGCTGCGCAGCTTCGCCGAGCGCAAAAATAAGCGCGGCGAACGTCACCACGTTCAGGAGCGCCGCGACCGGATCGAAGTTGTGTCTGCCGCGCTCGGTGTGCGGCAGCGCCGGCCACGCGAAGCTCAGCGCGAGCACGCCGAGCGGCACGTTGACCGCAAACAGCCACGGCCATGTCGCGACCGACAGAATCAGCGACGCCACCGTCGGTCCTACCGCGAACGACACGCCGACGATCAGCGCATTCGTGCCCAGCCCGCGCCCGAGCCGGTGCGGCGGATACAGAAAGCGGATCAGCGCGGTGTTCACGCTCATGATCGCGCTCGCCCCGAGCCCTTGCAGCACGCGTGCGCCGGCAAGCATCGGCAGAGTGGGAGCGATCGCGCACGCGAGCGACGCCAGCGTGAACAGCGCGATCCCGCCGATATAGATACGCCGATGCCCGACGATATCGCCGAGCGCCGCGAGCGGCAGCAGCGTGGCGACCATCGCCAGCTGGTACGCGTTGATGATCCACACGGAGGCCGCGGGCGCCGCGTGCAGATCGGCCGCGATTGCCGGCAGCGCGGTATTGGCGATCGCGGTGTCGAGCGTGGCGAGCGCGACCGCGAGCATGATCGCCACCATTGCGCGGCGGTTGGCGGCGGACATGGGGACATCCGCGGGAAAGGGCGGCGCGGCGGGACTGAGTCGTTCGGACAAGGCGTGGCTCGTCGGTATGTGCATAGCGACGCGCCGCAGGATCGTAGGCGATGCGGGGCGCGAGCGGCAAGCGTGGGTCAACTGCGGGCGCGCGGGCCGCCCGGACGAGCGCCCAAGGCCACCGCGCGCGGCGAATGAAGCCATTGTTACAGAGACGCCGGGATCGTGCAGAGCAACAGCCCAACTGTAAGCAGGATGAAAAACGCATGCAGACGCAACTAACTGTCAGCCCCGCCACGCGTGCCCGAGTACGGAGCGTGATCGCTCACGCAGCGGCGCACAGTGCAACCCGTCCGCCCGCGCTCGCTGGAAGCGTCGAACGTTCAGCAGATGAAGCCGTCGATTCGATCAGATCAGTAGGTCATCCGCGCGTCACCGGCCGAAAAAATAATCGCGATGTCACATGATTCCCGTCGCATCATGTCACGCCTACGGTGGCCGTCTTCACACTTTGGCATCCGCCGCGATGACAGTCCGATGCACGAGCGCAGTGCCCGCCCGCGCACGTCTTGCACCACGCCCGTGCGCTTTAGCCGCCCCCGTCGCCTGTGAGCGAAGACACTGCCGGGCATGGCACGTGCGTGAGGTGCACCCGCTCTCGACGATATCCGGGAGCCGTAAAATGTCCTACTCTGTTTTCTTAACCCGCCTGACCGGCACGCGCCTCCCGTCCGTCATCTGTGCGGTTCGCGCATGTCGCAGCGTTTTTTCCCGGAGGCCTCGATGACAGCCGTCGATCTGGAATTCGACCAGCTCAACAGTACCGTCGACGCGCTACGGCGCTCAATTTCCAATCGCATGATGTACGGCGTCGGCAAAGATGCCGTCACTGCGCATCCGCATGACTGGCTGCATGCCGCGGCGCTTGCCGTGCGCGACCGGCTCGTCGCGCGCTGGATGAAAACCACGCGCCTGCAATACGAACAGGACGTCAAGCGCGTCTACTACCTGTCGATGGAATTCCTGATCGGCCGGACCTTCACGAATGCATTGCTCGCGCTCGGCATTCACGATCAGATGAAGGAAGCGCTGGCGAGTCTCGGCGTGGACATGGACGCGCTGATCGACATCGAGCCCGACGCCGCACTCGGCAACGGGGGCCTCGGCAGGCTGGCCGCCTGCTTTCTCGACTCGATGGCCACGCTCGGCATTCCCGGCTTCGGTTACGGTATCCGCTATGAGTACGGCATGTTCCGGCAGGAGATCGTCAACGGTGAGCAGGTCGAGGCGCCGGATTACTGGCTGCGCGCGGGCAATCCGTGGGAGTTTCCGCGGCCCGAGATCAAGTACACCGTGCATTTCGGCGGACGCACCGTGCAGCGCGGCGACCAGGTCGAATGGATCGACACCGAGCATGTGAACGCCACCGCGTACGACACGGTGATTCCCGGCTATGCGACCGACGCGACCAACACGTTGCGCCTGTGGTCCGCGCGCGCCACCGACGAACTCGACCTGGGCGCATTCAACCGCGGCGACTATCGCAACGCTGTGGACACGAAGAACATGTCCGAGAACGTGTCGCGGCTGCTGTATCCCGACGACTCCACGCCGGCCGGCCGTGAACTGCGTCTGCGCCAGGAGTACTTCTTCGTTTCGGCGACCATGCAGGATCTGATTCGCCGCTATCAGCGCACGCACAGCACGTTTGGGCGCTTCTCCGAAAAGGTCGCGGTGCATCTGAACGATACGCACCCGGTGCTGGCCATTCCCGAGCTCATGCGTTTGCTCGTGGACGTGCATCATCTGCCGTGGGACAAGGCATGGAAACACGTCACGCAGATCTTCTCGTACACGAACCACACGCTGATGCCCGAAGCGCTCGAAACGTGGGACGTGGAAATGCTGTCGCGACTGTTGCCGCGGCATCTGGAGATCATCTTCGAGATCAACGCGGGCTTTCTCAAGCATGTGAGCGAGCAGTCGGGCCACGACGGCGAGATGATCCGGCGCATTTCGCTGGTCGACGAATATGGGCAGCGGCGCGTACGCATGGCCTATCTGGCGATTGTCGCGAGCCACAAGGTGAACGGCGTGTCCAAGTTGCATTCGCAACTCATGACGCGTGACATCTTCGCGGACTTCGCGCGCATCTACCCCGACCGCTTCACCAACGTGACGAACGGCATCACGCCGCGACGCTGGCTCTCGCAGGCGAGCCCGTCGCTGTCGTCGCTAATCGATCAGCGTATCGGCACGCATTGGCGCAGCAATCTGTTCGAGCTCGAGCAGTTGCGCGAACTGCGCGGCGACAGCGATTTCGTCGAGGCATTCCGCGAAGCGAAGCGCCACAACAAGGTGCGGCTCGTGCAGCGGCTCGCGCAGCACACCAAGCTGCACTTCAGTCCCGATGCACTGTTCGACCTGCAGGTGAAGCGCATTCACGAATACAAGCGGCAGTTGCTGAACGTGCTGCATGTGATCGTGCGCTACAACCAGATTCGCGCGAACCCCGAGCGCGACTGGGTGCCGCGCGTCGTGATGTTCGCCGGCAAGGCCGCCTCCGCTTACCGGATGGCCAAGACCATCATTCGGCTGATTGGCGACGTGAGCCAGAAGGTCAACCACGACCCGCTGATCGGCGACCGTCTGAAAGTGGTGTTCGTGCCGAACTACGGCGTGAGTGTGGCGGAGTTGATCATTCCTGCTGCCGATCTGTCCGAACAGATTTCGATGGCCGGCACCGAAGCGTCCGGCACCGGCAACATGAAGCTCGCGCTCAACGGTGCGTTGACCATCGGCACGATGGACGGCGCGAACATTGAAATCTGCGACGCGGTGGGGCGCGAAAACATCTTCATCTTCGGTCACACCGCGGACGAAGTGGACAACCTGCGCGCTACCGGCTACAGGCCGCGGCAAGTGTACGAGGAGAACGCCGAACTGCGCATGGCGCTCGACCAGATTCGCGGCGGCTACTTTTCGCCGGACGATCCGCTGCGCTTCTCGGATATTTTCCACACGCTGGTGGATTGGGGCGATCACTACATGGTGCTCGCCGATTTCGCCGCGTTTGCGAAGGCGCAGAACGAAGTGGACGCACGCTTCCTCGACAAGCGCGCATGGGCCGAAAGCGCGATTGAGAATGTGGCGGGCATGGGGCAGTTCTCTTCTGACCGAACCATTGCCGACTATGCCCGCGAGATCTGGCGCGTGAATCCGCTCAGCGTGAGTTGAGCGTTTGGGTGATTTGCCTCGGCGCGTGACATCGTGTGATCGTCGCGCGCAAATCGCGGAAAGAGGCCGTGCGTCTTATCGTGCGACGCACGGCCTTTTCATTTAATGCGTGCGCTCAAGGCGATAGTTTCTCGATAGGCTGGCTCGCACGCAGGCCCAACTGCGCGCGCGGAAAGTCGAACAGCACGTCGATATTCTGCATGCCCATCAGACCGACCACGATGCGGTTCGCGCCCGGCCTGGCCTTGACGATCGTCACCTGCGCGTCGTCGTAGCGGTGCACCCAGTTGCCCGAGCCGATGGCCGCGTTGTAGTTGCCTTGCACCAGGACCTTGCCGACGCCGTCGTCGCCGGTCCAGTTCGGCGCGGTGTCGATCTCTACGCGGATCATGCCGGTGGTCGCGGTCGCAAACACGAGCGGCGCGCAGAACGTCATCTTGTCGCCCACGTTGATACAGCCGCGCGGCCATTGCACCGTGCCGTCCTGCGCAACGGTCATCGGCACCATCGTGTAGTCCTTCGTGATGGCGCCCGAGGGGCTCAGCAGCAGATAGGGCCGGTCGAAGTTTGCGTGCACCGCGTAGCGTTCGCCAATATGGCCGGCGAGTGCGCGCAGCGGCTGCGTGCAGCAGGTGTCGTCCGGTTGCGCGGCGCCCACGCCGAAGAGCCCCGAGAACGCCCAGCCGAATTCGCCGGTGTAGCCGTCCATCGCGACGCAACGCTTCGACGTGGGTTGGCAACTGACGGTGTCCACCGTTTGTGCGTCGATGGTCACGGGTTTCGATCCGGCGACGGTCATCGGCAATTTGACGGAGGCGCCGGAAACCTGCGCGCCGTTTGCGAGCAGCAGCGTGCTCGACGGTGCCGCACTTGCATAGCCCGAACCCGGCAACACCGACTTCAGCACGCGCACGCCTTGCGTGCCGGTATCGAGCACCAGGTAGACCGGCTTGCCGTCGAGAACAACCGGCAGGCCGAGACGCGCATGGTCTTCATCGGCACGTTCGACGTGCAGCGGGATCGCCACGCCGTCCTTGCCGCCGTTGATCAGCGAAACGCTGGGTGCCGGCGGCGTGGGCGCGGGGAACGTGACCGCACAGCCGCTCAGCGTGGCGAGTGTGCCGAGCGTGGGGATCGCGACGAGCGCGGCGGCGGCGAGACGACGCCAAAGATGACACCAACGACGACGCAGATGCCGGCGGACGGCATAACCAGTGACAGAAAGCAGGGGCATGAGGCACGCTCGCAAAAATGCCGTCCCTTGCGAAGGCGATGCATTGGGCTGCGATGCCGGAGATGCGACGCATCGCGAGGCCTGCGAAAGGGAACGCGCGATAACAGGAGCGGCGACTCTAACCGCGCGCGAGGTCGCACTTGCAAAGATGTGTGAAGGGCTGAGCCGCGCAGTGGCGGCGTGGAAATTCTGCGTGGGCGATGTGGGGCACACGCACGCGCGTTGGGCGGTTACGGAAGCCCGCGGGCGCGGGCTCCGCTTCGCTTACCTGAACTTACTGCGCAGGTGATGTTGCTGCGGCCTTGGCTTCGTTCACGGCCGCGCCGACACGCTCGACGAATTCACGGTCGACGCTCGAGAGCGCCTCGCGTTCCCCGCTGGCGGTTTGCACCATCAGACGGTGCGTGATGTCCTGCGTGGCCCACGTGAGCCAGCCGACGACCACGAGCATCACGCCGCACACGAGACCCGCAGGAGCACTGAGCACGCCGCCGACAATCGCGCCGACAAGGCCCACCAGCGAGATCGTGATTGGCAATATCTTGTTCTTCTGCACCGTGACGACCTGAACGCCGGCGATGTCGCGCAGCGGAAAGACCTGGCCGGCGGATGAAAGCGCATTGCGGGTGACCGACACGCCGCGATCGTTGAAAGGGGTTTCCATCGAGTCGAAAGCAAAGCTGTTGCAAAGGGCGCAGCGTAGCAGAGTTTGAGGAGACTGGCGCCAATGTTAGGGTGAATGCCGTCCTTGCAGTTTGCGCTGCCTCAGACAAGACGAGTCACTGCATTCACCCCGGGAAGCACGGTCGTTCATATTCCCTGCGCCGCCGGTCACTTTGGATGACGTGTCTTATCCTCCTGCCCGGAATAGACTCGACCCGCACGGCGAGCCTGCAAATGCCGTTCACTTACCTTGTCAACCTTGCTTTTCGAGTTTCACGATAGTGAGCGTCCCATCGACGTTTTCAACACGCACCCTGACCTTGTCGCCCTGATGAATCTGTTTGACCATCGCGGCATTCTTCGCCTTGAATGCCATGGTCATGGGCGGCATGCCAACGTTCTCCAGCGCGCCGTGCTTGAGCGTAACCATGCCGGTCTCTGTGTCCACCTTTCTGACTTCTGCATCGGTGAGCGCCGCGCTCGACGAGGTCTTCGACGCCGACGGCTTCATGGACATGTCCATGCCGGCCATGTCGTCGCCAGCGAACGCGGGTGCGGCAACGATAGCGCCGAGAGCAACAGCCGCAACAATCAGCTTCTTCATTGAATTTCTCCAGTTTGAGTAGATGGCACATGCATGCCGGAAGGTACTGCGTGGTGCAATTGCGCAGGGTCAAGTCTTCTCGCTCGGCGGCGCTGAAGCACGAACCAGGCTGCGGGGATAACGAACATTGAGAGAAGGGGCGCGGTCACCATGCCGCCGACCATGGGCGCGGCAATGCGCTGCATGACTTCCGAGCCCGCTCCGTGACCCACCATGATGGGAATCAGACCGGCGAGTACGACGGCCACAGTCATCGCCTTCGGCCTCACGCGCAACACGGCGCCTTCGCGAATCGCATCGAACAGAAGTGCCTCGGTCAGCGGCTCGCCGGCTCTGAGCCTGCGATTCAGCGCTTCCTTCAAGTACAGCAGCATCACCACGCCGAACTCCGCCGCCACTCCGGCGAGTGCAATGAATCCGACTGCCGTTGCGACCGACACCGCATGGCCAAGCATCCAGATGAGCCAGAAGCCGCCGACCAGGGCGAATGGCACCGTGGACATCAGCAGCAGCGCATCAGCCGCCGAGTTGAACGTGAGGAACAGCAGCACGAAGATGACGACGAGCGTCACCGGAATGACCGTGCGCAACTTCGCCGCCGCGCGCTCCAGGTACTCGAATTGCCCCGACCACGCAATCGAATAACCCGGCGGCAATACGACCTTTTGCGCAACTGCACGCTGCATCGCCTGCACGGCGGACTGCAGGTCCGTATTGCGGATATCGACGTAGACGTAGCCTGAGAGCCGGGCGTTTTCGCTGCGAATCATCGGTGGACCATCGGCAATCGCGATGTGGGCGACGTCGCCAAGCTGTATCTGCGCGCCGCGCCCGGTCACGACGGGCAACTGACGCAGCTTGTCGAGCGAATCGCGAATTTCGCGCGGATACCGGATGTTGATAGGGAACCGCTCACGGCCAGCAATCACCTCGCCGACGTTGTCACCGCCCACGGCGGAGGACACGACTGCCTGGATATCTGCGACCGCAAGGCCGTAACGTGCTGCCGCCAGCCGGTCGATGTCGACATCGATATATCGACCGCCATTCAGCCGCTCGGCCAGTGCGGATGTCACACCGGGCACGTCCTTGACCGCCGCCTCGACCTGCGCCGCGACTCTGTCGATTTGGGAGAGCTCGCCGCCGGAAATCTTGACGCCGACCGGCGTCTTGATCCCTGTCGACAGCATGTCGAGGCGATTGCGGATAGGCGGCACCCAGACGTTCGACAGCCCCGGCACCTTGACCGTGCGGTCCAGTTCGTCGATGAGCTTCTCCGGCGTCATGCCGGGCCGCCACTGGCTGCGCGGCTTGAACTGGATCGTGGTCTCGAACATCTCCAGCGGCGCGGGGTCAGTGGCCGTGTCGGCCCGGCCCGATTTGCCGAAGACGGTCTCCACCTCGGGAACCGTCTTGATGAGCCGGTCGGTCTGCTGCAGCAGTTCGCCGGCCTTCGCGGCCGAAATGCCGGGCAGCGCGGTCGGCATGTACAGCAGGTCACCCTCGTCGAGCGGTGGCATGAACTCGCCACCCAGGCGGGACAGCGGAATGGCCGACGCGGCCAGCGCGAGCACCGCGAGGCCAATGGCAAGCCACGGTCGACGCAGCGTCGCTTCGAGCAACGGCCGGTATAGCCGTATCAAGCCGCGGTTGATGGGGTTGGCGTCCTCATGCGGAATGCGGCCTCGAATCAGATAACCCATCAGCACAGGCACCAGCGTCACCGATAATCCGGCCGCGGCGGCAATCGTGTAGGTCTTGGTGAAGGCGAGCGGGGAGAACAGTTTCCCCTCCTGCCCCTCGAGCGAGAACACCGGAATGAACGACAGCGTGATGATGAGCAGCGAGAAGAACAGCGCCGGTCCCACCTCGGCTGCCGATGTGGCGATAAGCTCCCAACGCTGGGCCGTGGTGATCGGCGTGCCCGGGTGGTCATGGTCGTACGCTTCGAGATGCTTGTGCGCGTTCTCGATCATCACGATGGCCGCGTCGATCATCGCCCCGATGGCAATCGCGATGCCGCCCAGTGACATCAGGTTCGCGTTCACTCCCTGATAGCGCATGACGATGAACGCAGCCAGCACACCGAGTGGCAACGACAGAATGGCCACGAACGCACTGCGCAGATGGAACAGGAACACCGCACAAACGAGCCCGACAATGATGAATTCTTCGACGAGCTTGTCTTTCAGGTTGTCCACCGCGCGCTCGATGAGTTGCGAGCGGTCGTAGGTTGTCACCACTTCGACGCCGGCCGGCAGCGAACGCTTCAGGCTGGCGAGTTTCGCCTTGACCGCGTCAATGGTCGTCAACGCATTCTTGCCGGAACGCATGACGATGACACCGCCAGCCACTTCACCCTGGCCGTTCAGCTCGGCGACGCCGCGGCGCGTCTCCGGTCCGATCTGAACGCGTGCAACATCGCCGAGCAGCACCGGTGTGCCCGCCTCGTTCGTACGCAGCACGACGTTGCGGAAGTCGTCGAGCGAGCGCAGGTATCCGGAAGAGCGCACCATGTATTCGGACTCGGCCATCTCCACCACCGAACCGCCCGACGCCTGGTTAGCCTTGCCGAGCGCATCGGCGACCATCGCCTGGGTGATGCCGTAGGCGCGCAGTTTATCCGGGTCGAGCACGACCTGATACTGACGCACCATGCCACCGATGGACGCAACTTCGGAAACGTCCGGCACGGACTTCAACTCGAACTTGAGGAACCAGTCGTTCAGTGCGCGCAGTTGTCCGAGGTCATGCTGTCCGGTCCTGTCGACCAACGCATATTCGTAAACCCAGCCCACACCGGTTGCATCGGGTCCGAGCGATACCGTGGCACCCGGCGGCAGACGGCTCTGCACCTGGTTCAGATATTCGAGCACGCGTGAACGCGCCCAGTACGCGTCGGTCTTGTCGTCGAACAGCACGTAGACGAACGCGTCGCCGAACGACGAATACGCCCGGATGGTCTTAGCCCCAGGCACGCCGAGCAGGGTGGTGGTGAGCGGATACGTGACCTGGTCTTCGATCACCTGCGGCGCCTTGCCCGGATACGACGCCTTGATGATGACCTGCGTATCGGACAAATCGGGCAACGCATCGAGCGGTGTCTGCGCGACCGAATAGACACCCCACGCCGTGACGAGCACGGTCGCCAGTAGCACCAGAAACCGGTGATGGATGGACCACCTTATAAGCCGTGCAATCATTTGTCGCCTCCGGCCGGTTCGACTTTCGTCAACTGGTAGCCGTCGTCGGTTTGCCGGAAGGCAAAATGCACGGTCTCGCCAGGCTTTACGTCGGGAAATGCTGTAGGCGAAGGTTTGCCGAACGACATCGTCATCGCGCCCCAGCCGAGGGCCGGAACGGGTTGATGAGAGAAGGTAATGTCGCCGGCCGTGACGTTCTCGACCTTGCCAGTCGTCTCGTAGGTTTGAGACGCAGCCGAAGACGATGCTGATGCGGTTGCCGGTGCAGATGCTGCTGCACCGGGAACAGCGCCGTTGCTGCCTTCAAGCCATGGCAGAACAGATTTCAGGCTGGCTTCCGAGTCGATCAGGAACTGGCCAGACGCGACGACCTGCTGGCCTTCTGTGAGGCCGCTGCTCACCTCGGTATCGTCGCCGGCATCGTTGCCGACTGTGACCTGAACGGGCTGCAGCCTGCCGTCGGCATTCCTGACGATGACGAGTGACCGCTTGCCAGTCGTGATAACGGCCTCGGAAGGAACCAGCAACCGCGATATTTTTTTCGCGGCGCCGATGCGCGCCCGCATCAGCATGCCCGGCGTCAAGCGCAAGTCTGCGTTGTCGATGTCGAGGCGCGCCTGCAGCGTACGACTGCTCGCGCTGATGCCCGGCAGGATCTCCCGGATGTGCCCCGTGAAATGCTGCGACGGGTCTCCCGCAAACACGGCGTCCACAATCATGCCCGGACGCACCTGGAGGGCCAGCGCTTCGGGCACCTCGACCAGGAGCCAGAGCTTGTCGAGGCCGGAAACCTTCGCCAGCGTCTGACCGGGCGACACCATCGCACCATCGCGGACGTTGAGTTCGGTCAGCACGCCGGTTCGCGGCGCAAACAGTGTGACGTGGGTCTGCGCCTTGCCTGTGCGCTCGAGGCTGGCAATCAGCCCGTCCGGAATCGACATCGCTTGCATCCGCGCGCGCGAGGCCGCCAGCATGTCGTTATCCATGCCAGCCCGCTTTAACGCGAGATACTCTTCCTGCGGCGCAAGCCAGTCCGGAACGAACAGCGATGCAATGGGAGCGCCTTTCGCGACACGTTGCATCGGCGCACTGGCGTACAGGTGGTCAATGTAGCCGGTGACCCGCGACTGCACGACGTCGGCTTTCGACTCGTCGAACTGCGTTGTCGCTACCGCGTCGAAGCCCTCTGTCGTGTCCTGCCTGCGTACGGTTGCATAGCGGATACCGAGGTTCTGCTGCAACCCCGGGTCGATCCTGATGCCGTTTGAACCGCCTTCATCGGCGTAGACCGGCTCGAGCTGCATGTCCATGAAAGGCGACTTGCCCGGCTTGTCGAAATGCTGGTTCGGTACCATCGGGTCGTGCCAGTACAGCACCTTGCGACCGCTCCCGGAGGCGGTTTTGTCGCCGGTGGCGGCTGTCGTGGCGTCTGTCGTGGCGGTGGCGGTCGGGACGCTCGCCGGAGCATGCCTGTTACCTGCAACGTAACCCGCACCGAGCAATGCCGCGGCCGCCAAAACCATAAGGGCCGCGCGTGCCAGTTGTTTCTTCTGCATGGTGTTCTCCTTCACTGACTGACGGGCGTCGAGGCGGACATCGCGGCGGGCACGACCTGATATTCGAGTTGGGCCCAGGTTTGCGATACGTCGCGCTGCAGGTCGAGCACCTGAAGCCGGGCGTCGAGTTGCGCACGTCGGGCCGCGAAGGTGTCCGCGAGCGAACCGGTGCCTGCGCTGTACGCCGCCGCAGCGAGCTGGACGCGCTGGTCCGCTGCGGGCAGAAGAGAACGAGTGAGATTGGCGATACGCTCGCGACCGCTCGCGAGGAGGGCTGACTGCGTACGGATGTCGGCTTCCACCTGGCGCTGCGCGTCCTCATACATCAGCCGTGCCTTGGTGCCGAGCTCCGCTTTCTCCGCCGCGTCCCGGTCCTGGCGATTCTTGCGGTTGACAGGCAATGGGATGCTGACGCCAACCGACACCATGTTGGAATACTGCCCGCCGCGCTGCTGGTAAGCGACTCCCCACGTCCAGTTCGGACTGCGGTCACTGTTGGCGACGGCGGTGTCCGCATCGGCGACTTCGATCTCGCGGGAGGCAGCCACCAGCACCGGCTGCACCTGACGAAGCTCGTCGACGGGCAGCGACGATACATACGACTGCGGCGCAGGAGCTTCGCCTGTCACATCCGGGACGGGCGCAGCCGTCCAGCGCGACAGACTGATGAGCGCTGTCTTAAATGTCTGCTGCGCCTTGAGCAACTGGTCCTGCGTTTGTGCCAGCATGGCCTGAGCTTGCGTCACGTCGGCGGCAGTCGCTTTGGCGCCACGATAGGAGGCTTTCGTTGCCTCCAGTTCGTGGGCCATCTGGCTCACCAGTCCCTGCTGCAGCGAGACCGCTTTCTTCGCATAGACCGCGTTCAGCCATGCCGTAGCCGTTTGCTGACGCGTATTCGCAAGCTGGGCAAGAAAGCCGGCGCGCTCCCGGTCCACCATATTGTTTGCCAACGCGGAGCGCAGCCGTCGCTTGTCGCCGGACACCCATTCCTGTTCGACGCCGATACGGCGCATGGTCATGAAGTCCTGGCCGATGGTGAACCGTTGTTCCCCGCTTACCGGCAGGTTGTCGACGCCGGCCTTCAGCACCGGGTCGGGCAGCTGAGCGGCCCGGACAGCAGCTTGCGAACTGGCGCGCACCGATGCCTGGGCCGCGCCCATCGCGGCCGAGCGGTCGGTTGCAGCCTGAAGTGCCGCATCGAGCGTGATGGGCGCTTCCTGAGCGTGCGTCGTGACGCTCGTGGCGCTCATGACGCTCGCGAGAATCAGCGCGGCGAACAATGAGTGCGCGCGCAGTGGTGCACGCCGGCATGACGGCGTGCCAATAGTGAAAGGCATGTTCTAACCCCAACGGCGGACTCCCATAGGGAATCCACGTCCTGGATGCAGGACGACCTCACCGCAAACGCGGTGAACCTGTCAGATAGGGATCAGTTGACGCGAGGAGGTCGCCAGGGACCGGCCGGTTCACGGACGGACAGCGAGTCGACGTAATGAAAAACAACCGGGCGGGACAGTCCGGCAGGACGGGCCACTTCTGGAGTGGAGACCGGGTGATACAGGCTGCCGAGTTGGCATTGTGCCGTCGCTTTGCAGAATGAGCCTTTTGCTTTCTCTGGTTGTGAAGAATTCATGGTCTCACAACCCGGCATGTCCGAAGACATTCCACCGCCGTCGCTTGTAGTTACGCTCGTCTGCATCGGACATTCTCCAGTCAAGCCGCTCGCCGCCAGCCCACTGAGGGGCAGCGCAGCGCACAGCAACAAGAGGAGCAAGGTCCGGAGGAGGTTCATGAGAGGGATTATAGCGGCGCCAGTTTTTGCGTGCGTCCGTGCGTGCAATGTCTTGGGTCAGTTACCTGAGCAAATTGCGCGCGCCGGGCGTGCTGCCTGTGCTTCTGCAATAGCGATGACAGTTCGCCGCCGCGATACATTCTGATACTTCGCCGACACACGCGGGATACATGGCGCGCTTTTAATCACAGCACGGCATGGACGCGAGCGTTTCCTCGCTCGCATGATCGAACATCAAAGATGTTTCTTCACCGTCCAGCCTACACCCACAGATCAATTCCAGACATCAGGAAGCGCGCAAATGACTCGCGACAAAGTGTGGTTTATCACCGGCTGTTCCGCAGGGTTGGGGCGCACGCTAGCCGAAGCAGTGCTCGCGAGCGGTCAACGGCTCACCGCTACTGCGAGGGACACGAAACGCCTGCAGGGTTTAGTCGACACCTACGGCGAGCGCGTACGCGTACTGGCACTGGACGTGACAGACCCGGTCGCCGCGCGCGACGCGGTCAGTCTCGCGGTCGAGCAGTTCGGCCGTCTGGACGTGCTGGTGAACAACGCGGGTTACGCCGACCTGGCATCCATCGAAGACGTGACCGACCACGCGTTGCGCGAACAGATGGACGTCAACTTCTTTGGTGTTTGCAATCTCAGCCGCGCGGCGTTGCCCGTGATGCGCAAGCAGCGCGCCGGTCACATCATGCAGATTTCGTCCGTCGGCGGACGAGTCGGCGGGCCGGGGCTCGCAGCCTATCAGGCGGCAAAGTGGGCTGTAGGCGGTTTTTCCGAAGTGCTTGCCAAAGAGGTACGCGACTTCGGCATCAAGGTTACCGTGGTCGAGCCGGGATCCATGCGAACGAACTGGGCTGGTTCCTCGATGACCATTCCGGAGATCAGCGAAGCCTACAAAGCAGTCATCGGTCCGGTGGCGGAACGCCTGCGCCGCAGTGACGGCAATCAGCCGGGCGACCCCGCGCGGGTTGCCCAGGTGATCCTGGACATTGCCGAAGTGCCGGCGCCGCCGTTGCGCCTGCTGGTCGGCAGCGACGCGGTAGCGGTGGCCGCCAACGCCGCCAGGTTCCGCGCCGAGGAGGACGCCCAATGGCGCGAGGTCAGCGAATCCGTTGCGTTCCCAAGCACTGACACCCCGCACGCCGCGCAAGACCCGCACGCCCGCGGCGCGGGTTGAGGCAGCCGCTATCCGCGGGACTCCTTAACGTTGTGATTCATCCCTGATCCCTATTTGGCCATGCGCCCATTCAGCGCCTTCTTTGTGCTCATCGGCACCTTGCTCACGGCGAGTGGGTACGGGGCGACGTTTTTTCTGTCGATGCATTTCCGCTCTCTCGGCGGCAACGACCTGGATACCGGACTCGCGCTTGCCGAAGCCACGGTCGGCACGCTGGTGGGTGCGCTTGTGGTGGGCCGGTTTGCGCGGCGTATCGGCAGTGCCCGGACCACCGCGCTCGCGTCGCTGTGCATCGGCCTGGGTGTGATCGGTTTTGCCGCGTTCGACCGGATGAGCGCAATGGGTGTTGTCCCCGGCTTCCTCGTAGGGTTCGGCTGGGGAGGTTTTTGCCTCGCCGCGCCCATGTCGCTGACGGAGCGCACGAACGACGCCGATCGGGGTTCCTGGTTCATGCGCTTCGGCACGATCCAGATGGCGGGTATTGGCGGCTGCCCCGCCGTGGCCGCCATTGCGGTCCGTTCCTGGCACTGGCCGCTTACCAGCGTGTTCTATGTGGTGGGCGGACTATGCGCGGTCGCGGCGCTCATGCTCGAAGCGTTCGGACGCGTATCGCCGCACCGGCAGGAGGCGCCCGTGCAACGAGGCTGGCTACGCGAGTCAGGCGCTGTCTGGCGCACGCGCGCCGCTTATCCGATCGTGATGATTTCGCTGTGCGCGTGCGTGTTTTCAGGGTCGATGACGTTCCAGATGTCCATCATTCGCGGCACTCATGCGCAAGCCGGCACGTTCTTCAGCCTCTACGCCGTGACTGTGGTGCTTGCCCGAGGGCTGCTCACGCGCATCGTGGTCAGGCTGTATCACGGTGTCGCTACCAAGCTGCTGCTGGCAATCATGGTGCTCGGCACGGCAGCCATGTTCGTCGTGCCGTACCAGCCGGCTTTTCATTCGATAAGCGCAGTACTACTCGGCATCGGCTACGGGCTGGTGTATCCAACCATTCAGGCGCAGGCCGTGAACGATTGCTCGGCCATGCACCGCCAGCCGGCGCTCACGTGGTTCGTGGTGGCCTACTTCATCGGAACGTTCGGTTTTCCGGCGGTGGCAAGCTGGGTGCTGGTTCATATGGGCACGCCCGCCTTGATCGCGCTGATGGCGGCCTGCGGTGTGGGCGCGCTTCTGGTCGCGGTCATGCGGGACAGGCGCGCTGTTGCGCCGTTCTCCGCTGCATGACGGCGCCCGGCTTTTTTATCGTGTGGCCAGAAGCAACGCGCTGAGGAACCGTTCGTCCGACAGGTAGCCCACATTGAAGCGGCAATACGGCGACACTTTGTCCGATGTCGGCGAAAACACGGCGCCCGGCGCCAGAATCACGCCGTGGTTCAGCATTGCTTTGGCGAGCTTCATCGAATCAGGCCAGCCGGGCAGAGAAGCCCACAAGTACATGCTCTGATCGCTCTCTTTGAAGATGCTCGCGCCCACCTTTTTCAGCACGTTTTTCCCAGCTGTGGTGGCACGCCGCAACTTTTCCTGTAGCTGGTTGGTATGCCGCATGAAATGGCCGTCGCTCACAATGGCGGCAAGCGTTCTTTCGCTATATTCAGAACTGCTTACGTGAATCAGCATTTTGACGTCGGCGAGGTCGCTTGCGAGCGCTGCGTTGCATGCAAGAAAGCCCACGCGTAATGCGGCGGATACAGACTTGGAGAAGCTGCCTATATAGATCGTGCGGCGCAACTGGTCCAGCGTGGCGATGCGCGTGAGCGAGCGCGGTCTCAGATCGGCAAATGCATCGTTCTCCACGATCACTGTGTCGTGGTGCTCCGCGAGTTGCAAAATACGGTAGGCCTTCGCCGCGCTCGTATCCGTACCCGTGGGGTTATGTCCTACCGATTGAGTGAAAAAGAGCTTCGGCCGGTGCTCGACCATGCAGCGCTCCAGTTCCGCGAGATTGGGGCCGTCCACTTCGCGCGGCACGCCAATGATATTGGCACCGCTAAGCTTCAGTTTGCCGAACAGCGGATAGTAGCCGGGATCGTCGACGAGCACCGCGTCTCCAGGCCGCACGAAATAGCGCAGCACCAGGTCCATTGCCTGATTGGCGCCGTGCGTAAGCACGATCTGCGAGGGCGGGGCGTCGATTTCGTAACCGGACAACTTTTGTTGCAGCGACTGGCGTAGCGGCAGATAGCCGTAGCGGCTCCCGTATCTGAAGAGCGACGCGACACCGGTGCGCACCACCCGCTGATGGTACTGGTCAAGCCGTGTGCCTTCGAGCCAGTCGATTGGCGGGAAACCGTCGCCGAGATTCAGGACCCCAGGCTTTACCTGTAGTTGTTCGCGCATTAGCCAGACGGTGTCCATCGCCCGGTCCAGTACGCGCGCATCTTCGGGCTCCGCAGCGGACTTCGCCTGGCGCGCGACATAAAAACCGGAGCCCCGGCGCGGTTCGATCAGGCCGTTTGCAGTCAGCGTTTCAAAAGCACTGATCACGGTGTTTTTCGAGCAACCGGACGCCTCGGCATATTCCCTAATAGAGGGCAGCTTGGTTCCTGCTGGAAAAATGCCTTCTTCGATCTGTCTGGCAAGCGTGTCCGCCATGGAGCTAGACAGGCTGACGGTTTTTTGCAGGTTCATTGTCGCGGCTCCGCAAATCACAAAAGCGTTATGGGTACAGTTATTCAACTGTTACGTCCAACTGTACCTTTAAAATGGGTACGGTATGCCTATTATTGAGCCATTCAATCACGGTCGCAAGCAAAACTGCTTGTCTGCGGCGGCCTCACGACAAAGGCGATTCATGGACACCGATTCGACGCTTCCAAACTTCCGCTCGCTCACTCCGTACGAGCGACTTTCGCACCTTCGCAACACGCTGGATCTGGACGACACGCAATGGGCGCAATTGGCAAAGCCCGGCGCGCTGCCGCTGGAAACGGCTAACGGCATGATCGAGAACGTGATCGGCACTTTCCAGTTGCCGCTCGCGGTCGCCGGGTACTTTCAGATCAACGGGAAAGACGTGATCGTGCCGATGGCCGTTGAAGAGCCGTCGATCGTGGCCGCCGCTTCGTTCATGGCGAAGCTCGCGCGCGAAGGCGGCGGTTTCCGCACGTCGAGTACCGGGCCGTTAATGCGTGCGCAGGTGCAGATAGTCGGTGTGAGCGACCCACATGGCGCGCGGCTCGCGATTCTCGCGCACAAAGACGAACTGATCGGCCTCGCGAACAGCCGTGACCAGGTGCTGCTGCGTCTCGGAGGCGGTTGCCGCGACATTGAAGTGCATGTGTTTCCGGATACGCCGCGTGGCGCGATGCTCGTCGCGCATCTGATCGTCGACGTGCGCGATGCGATGGGCGCGAACACCGTCAACACGATGGCGGAATCGGTGGCCGGGCGCGTCGAAGAGTTAACCGGCGGCAACGTGCGTTTGCGCATTCTTTCCAATCTTGCGGATCTGCGTCTTGCGCGCGCTCACGTGAGGTATTCGGCCGCGACGCTCGCGACTAAGGAGTACTCGGGCGAGGAGGTCATCGACCGCGTGATCGACGCTTATCTGTTTGCCGCCATCGACCCGTACCGCGCGGCCACCCATAACAAGGGCGTCATGAACGGCATCGACCCCGTGATAGTCGCAACGGGCAACGACTGGCGCGCGGTTGAGGCAGGCGCTCATGCCTATGCTGCGCGCGGCGGACGCTATTCGTCGCTGACAACGTGGGAGAAAGCGGCCAATGGAGACCTGGTTGGCACGATCGAAATGCCGATGCCCGTCGGCCTCGTGGGCGGCGCAACAAAGACTCATCCGCTTGCGCGGGTCTCGTTGCAAATGATGGGCGTCACCACGGCTCAGGAACTCGGCGAGATTGCGGTTGCCGTCGGTCTTGCTCAAAACATGGGAGCGCTGCGCGCGTTGGCGACCGAGGGTATCCAGCGCGGTCACATGACGCTGCATGCGCGCAATATCGCTGTCGCCGCCGGGGCAACGGGCGACAATATTGACTGGTTAGTCAATAAAATGATAACTTCGGCTGACTTTCGCATGGACTTCGCGCTAGAGCTTCTAGCCGGATTGCGGGAAGGTTAGCCTATGCGTTCGAACCGTCCAGGGCGGCGAGCCGTGGTCCGCAAAGAAGGGCCCGCAGTTGCCGGCACGGACACAATCCGCGTTGCTCACCACCTCGCCGGGACGGTTCGCCGTACATAGCGTGCGTTTTTCTCCATCGCCGCATGGCTGCATCTATAAAGCTATCGCCCCATCAGCTTCGGCAACATCGTTGTCATCGGCACAGTAACAAAGCAACACGTGCATGAGGCCTGGCAAGCTCGTTGCGATCGCCGCTCATGCTGGCTCTTTCCCGACATCTGAACGCAGACTTACAGCGAACAGTTGTTGGCGAATTGATCGGCCGTGCTTTTCACGCGGCTCACAATAAAATTCAAGTGGTCAGGAGGCAATCGAGTGAAACAGTCCAGTGCAAAGGCGGAACCGGCCGCGGCAGACGGTTTAGGCTTCCATGCAATTGACGGCACGACGCCGGCATTCGCGGAAGTGTGGGGCGACACAGTGGACCTTGCACATCTGGCGTGGTCGATCGTGCTCGGCGTAGCCATTAGCGTAGGCGCATTCCTGGGCGGCAAAGCCATGCTGTCTCACTTCGTCAACGATCCCGCTATCGCGCGGGCCTATGCGATGTTGATTGGACTAGGGGGTTGTCTCGCGGCGGGCGCGCTGTGTGCCGTCCTGTTCCGGCCGAAGCGGATCGTGGTGGAGCATGCGGTCGACGAAGCGGACAGGCTGGGGGTACTCGAGCGCCTTGCTGAAGAGCGCGGCGGTATCGGTTCTCTCACCGATCTTCCGCCGAGCGCAGTATCAGAGTTGAAAGAACTGGGCCTGTTCGAACTGTTCGCTTCGTACGAGGTTTCCGCCAAAACTACGCGAGCAGGAGAACACTGAAATGACCGAATTGCTCCACCAGTTGCCCAGCGCAATGGTCATGGGTTTGATCGGCGCTGTCGTGTTCGCGGGGATAGGGCTCGTGTCAGGCACTGACGAAACCACCACGCTTGCGCCGCTTACCTTGCTGGTCGCGTTGCTTGGCGTGCCGCCGGCTGGCGTGTTCACGTTTTTCCTCGCAGGCGCCGTGGCCAAGCATATGACGCATGCTATTCCGACCGCGTTACTGGGCATTCCCGGCGACACGATGGCCGCGCCGCTTCTGCAACAGGCGGCCATGTTGCGTGCGCTCGGCGTGCCTCATATCGCGTTGCGCAAGATGATCTCGGGCGCGCTGGTGGCCGCGTTCGTCGCATTGCCGCTTGCGGTGCTGTTCGCGCTGATGCTTGCGCCGTTCGGCGGACTGATCGCAAGCGCTGCGCCGTGGGTGTTTCTGGTGGCCGCGGTCTTCATCGCATGGTTTTCCGCCGGCCGCTGGGCCTCTGTCCTGTTGCTGATTCCATTTGTATTTCTGATCGTGGGCTTGCAGTCGCTCACGCGCAAGTACGGTGTCAACCTGAGCGTAAGCTACTTCCTCGGCATTGCGATTGGCCCGCTGGTGGCTGACCTTTTTTCCATTCTCTCGCCGGTCGAAAGGCGGCGCATGCGTCGCGAGGGCATGTCCCAATTTGCGCTTGCGCCCGACGTCAAGCGTTGGAGCGGCTACTTCCCGAATCCGCTGAAAGTGCTCGACCGGCAACAGATAGCCTGCACAGTAACGACGGCGGCCGTGTCGAGCGCAACCTTCGTGTTCAGCCCGGTTGCCATGACCGTTCTGATGGGAGAGGTGGTGGGCGCGCGAATAAAGCACGCCTATCAGCGGCTCACGACAGTGATCGCCGTGAGAAATGGTGTGACCGAATCCACGTACATTGCGGAAGCCATGATTCCGCTGATCGCTTTCGGTCTGCCGCTCAGTCCGGTCGCGGCCGGCCCGGCCGCGCCGCTTTTCAATGCGCCGCCGCGCTTTACCGTGGATGCCGCGACCGGCCACATCGTCAATCTGCATACGTTGATGTCGACGTCGCAATTCCTGATCTTCGGGTTGTTGTCCGTCGCGCTCGCGGCCCTGATCGCGTACCCGCTTGCCATGAACTACGCGCACCGGGCGGCTTCGTTCGTTGCGAAAAAGCTTAGCCACGAGGCGATCATCGCGACGTTTTCCGGTCTGATCGTGGTTATTGGCTTGTGGGAAGGACAGTTGCTCGGTCTAGCTGTGATCCTGACTGTCGGTCTGTTTGGCGGCCTTCTCGCGCGTCTGTTTGCCTTTAACACCGGGGTCCAGTTCATGGGTTATTACGCGGCTGTTCTGAGCGTGCCAGCAATCATCAAGTTCTTCTAGCGGCGATAGAAGGGCGCATTTGCCCGGCCATAGCCCCTCTCAAGGCAGGCAGTTGCAAGCCGCTGTGCCATTCCAGCGTTCATGCATTGCAACACGCGCAAAGTGGTCTGGGTACAGTTGCTTGTCTGTAGTTCTCAACTGTTCCTTCTAAAAGGGTACAAACCGCCTATCATTCGCGCATCCACTTCTAATCGCAATGGCAGTGACAGGAGAACAATGATGATCGCGCATGCGCTGGATACACGAGACACGTTGCTGAATCCTGCCGAACAGGTCCGTGCATCCACCGGTCAGTTGCTGCAAAGCTTCCCGGTATCGACCGGGGTCGTCTGCACGCTGTTGGCCGGCATGGGCGTTTATTGCGCGTATGTGTCCCAGATGGCTCCGTGGCCGGTCCTCGTCCATGTCGGCTTCCCGCTGATGCTGCTTGCGGCGCTGGCATCCACCGTTGCGGTGGTGACGGCGCTCAAGGCGTTCGAACTCGCGAGCCACCTGAAGCAGTTGGCCGCTGCAATCGAAGAGGGCGGCACACACGGCGAGGAGCCAGTGCTGAGCGAGAACGGTCCTGCCGATATCGCACGCCTTGCTCGCGCGATCAACGGCTCGGTGCGCCATCGCGTCGGACGTCAGGCCGAACTTCTGCAGATACTTGCTGCGTACGCGCACGATCAGCGCACGCCGTTGACGCGCATGGGCATGCGCTGCGAACTGCTGGAAGACGCTTCGCTGCGTGAGGCACTGCAGCGCGATCTCGCCGAAATGGCCGACCTCGTCGAGGCGAGCCTGTCGTGCGCAAAGATGCAATGCAGTGCCGAAGAGCCCTCGCGCCGCGTCGACGTTGATGGGATGCTCCGCACCCTGATCGGCGATTACCGCGACGCCGGCCGTCATGTGCAACTGGATGGATGCGTGGGCCGTCCGGTCGTAACCAGCCCGCATGCACTACGCCGCGTCATGATGAACCTGATTGACAACGCGTTGCGCTATGGCGGCGACGCGCGCGTGTGCGTGCGCGTGGAGGCACGGTGTCTCGTGCTCGCCGTCGTGGATTCCGGGCCGGGCATCGCTCCCGCTCAAATGGACGCCGTGTTCGCTCCCTGGTATCGCGCCCCGGAGACTGCCGGGCGCGCGCCGGGCTCTGGACTGGGGCTCGCCATCGCGCGTCGTCTCGCGGTGGCCATGCGCGGCGATCTGCAACTGGAAAACCGCCGCGCAGGCGGACTCGAGGCGCGCGTCACCTTGCCGCTCGTCGCGGCGTAGGCGCTTCGGCTTGCCCGTCAGATACATTTCGATACGCGGCCGAAACACCGCCGATACATTGCGCAGTTCTAATTAATACATCGGATTCGCAGCGCTCTAACGCGGATGAATGCAGTTCAGTGCGTTTTTTCAATTTCTCTCCACCTGAATAAAGGACTCAACGATGAACCTTCGACAACTGGTGATCGGCGGCAGCCTTGCCGCCGTTGTATCGGCCTTCGCGTATGCACCGGCATTTGCCGCCGAAGCGGCGACCGCCGCGCCCGACGCAACGGTGAGCACCGCAACACCGGCCGCGCCCAGCAAAAAGTCCGTGCGCGCAGCAAACCGTGCGTTTTCGCGGACGGTGCAGAAGTCGCTGCAAAAAACCAAAGGCTTGGACCAGACCACGATCGCGGTCTTCGGCAATGCCAAAACCGGTCAGGTGACGCTGGCGGGGCAGATCTCCAGCGAAGACCAGGAAGGCGTCGCCGTCGCGGCAGCGAAGCAGGTGCGCGGCGTCACGTCGGTGAGCAGCAAACTCACGCTGCGCGAGCAAGGCGGGGGTTGAACGACAGCGAAACAGGGCGGGTTGACGCCCGCCGTGTTTTTCCACGTACCCCGCTTTGCTGTTCCACCTCACGAACACACGGGCTTCTGGAGATCAGTCGATGAGAGTGCTATCCGACGACAACATCGTGGTTCGCGCATTGCTGAACGTCCTCGATCCGTCCGCGGAGCAACTCGCCGCCTGTGCGCGGAAGAGTCACACGCCGCTCCAGCGGTGCGGTGTAGGTACGCGTTCGGCCATGACCGACGCATGTCACCATCGCGCGAGCCGGTCTGCCCGGATTGCGGTAGTGGAATGGTTGTCGTCTGCGACCATTAGCGTCTCATGGAGCGACTCGTGCACAGGGCGGTACGCCGAGCAGATATGGTGCAGCGGTTTGGCGCGCGTCAGTTGCGTCTGCGCGCTGACCGGACGCGCCATCACGCGCGGTGACCGGGTGTTCCGCCCGCGTGCAGGTCAGGTTCGGATTCCCGGCAATCGCGCTCAGGTGATTCTCGCGGAAGCAATCGAACATCACACAGACGTGCCAATAGAAGGCGCTAGCGCCGCGTCTTTTTGAACCGCACCACGTGCGGCGGGATGCATGCCTGCACACGGTCCGCGCGGCGTCGAAAGCGGCCGCCCGCGTCGACACCTCGCAATCCGACTCACACACGGCATTTGTGATGACAATGCCCGCCCGGCCAGAGCGATGCCACCCCACCGCCCACCGCCCACCGCCTGCTCTGACGGCGCATCCCCCCACCATCTGAAAGCGTTGCGTGCCCGCAGTACTGTCCGCCGCCTGCGGTTACCCGTCACCGTCACACACCCATCGGCAACCATAGACCTTCGCGTAGCGCCTGAATTGCACGTACGTTCGCTCGCGCGCGCTACTTCGCTTATACGTACATATGATTGCGCACCGCGAAACGGAAGGTAAGCTTGGAACCCGTGCAGCCGTGCAGCCAGCCACGGAGTCCGGCCGCAAACGGCATGTTGCTACGGACGCCTTGCCCGTTGTGCGCGACCAGAAAGCCGAAGCTCGGCCAACGGCCCGGCAATAGCCAGGAAATCGAAACTCAAACACATTGAAGCGCATTGATGGACAGTCAAGGTCATCCATGCGCACTCCAGCCGACGGCAACAGGAGAACGACGATGACCGCACACGCCACTGTGCCAGGGAAGTCTGCCGATGAAGCAGCCGTTGTAAATCGCCGCGCCGGAACGGATTGCGCGCGATCGCCCTTTCTGAGGCTGCGCCTTTTCGCCGCTCGCTGGCGCTATGCCATCCTGCTGTCGATCGCGGTCTGCGCGCTGCTCGTCGAGGTACACCGCGCAAGTCGCGACACCTTGCTTGCGCTTTTGCCGGATCATCTGAGAGGCAACGCGATGCTCCTGAGTGCCGCTTCCGTTGGCGTGTGTCTGATGTTGCTTGCTGCCGTCATTGCGTTGCACGCGTTCGAGCAGCGTGCAAGCCTCGCGCAGCTCGCGGCCGAACTCGAACGTCAGGATGCCGAAGGTATTCAGGCAGCGCTGCCCGACACGGCCTCGGGTGTCGTCGCGCGGTTGATGCGTGCGATAAACCGGATCGAGCATCGCCATGCTGAACGGCTGGCGGAATTGCTGGACGTGCAGGCCGCCTTTCTACACGATCTGCGCACACCGCTCGCACGGCTGGGCATTCGTTGCGAGTCCCTGTACGATGCCGCCGCGCGCGAGGCGCTCAATCACGATCTGCGCGCAATGAACGAGCTGGTTGCGGCAGGCCTTGCATGCACGCGCATGCAATACAGCGCCGCAGAACAGCTACGCTGCGTGGACGCAGACGGCCTGCTCGGTCAACTGCTGAGCGACTACCGCGACTCCGGCCGCTACGTCGCGCTCGACGGTGAAATCGGACAGCCGGTTGTCAGTTGTCCACATGCACTGCGGCGCGTGCTCGCCAATCTCATCGACAACGCGTTGCACCATGGCAGCGACGTACGCCTGAGCCTGAAGGCGGAAGCACGGCACGCGATGTTTGCGGTGTCGTATTCGGGCCGCCGCATCGACGCTTCAGAGATGGAGGCGGGACTCGCGCCCTGGTATCGGGCGCCGAAAGCGGCTGAACGCGTGCCGGGCTCGGGCCTTGCGCTCGCGATCGCACGACGCCTCACAACGGCCATGCGTGGCGAGCTTCACTTGAAGAACCGCCGTACCGGCGGACTCGAAGTGCGGATCACGCTGCCGCTCGTGATCGCGTGATCGCGTGATTGCCGTGCACTGCCCGTTCAGAACGCGAACGCGCCGTGACGCGCCGCGACGGGCAGCCGCCGCGCGGCATAAACAGTGTCGGCCGTCATGACTCGCTTCCGGCCGCCCGATGGGTTGAGAGAACCTGGCCGAGAAGCTCGCCGCTCCCGCTTTCAGCGATGTATCTGCCGATTGCGGCGAGGTCGCTGTCGCCGGACGTGCCGATCAGCGCATAGCTCTGCTTTGCCTGTCTCCACGTCACGACCTGCATTGTGTCGACATGCTGCTGCGCGAGCGTGCCGTCAGGGTTGTTATCTGTGATCACGCAGAGAGAAACCGGCGAGCCTTTCTCCGGCAGGTAGACGATCTGAACCAGCGGCTTGTTGTTAAAGCGCAGACGTTGCACGCGCTTGAGCGTGAGTCCGAGCGAACGCAGGTCGGGCACTTGAATCGACAGTCCGTCGTCGCGGCGGATGTCCTCGACGATTTGTGAAAGGCCGGCAATGGGCAAGTCGGATGCAACGGTTTCCCGCGAATAGAGCCGCTGATAATTGACTGCCGCGACGACCCACGGCGATAGACCCGCCGGCCTCGCCTGCGGTAAGAGCGTCTGCGCGACAACGGCGGGGGCGCTACCCTCCGACAAGCGCAGCGCGGTCGCACAACAGAACGCACCAGCCACGAAGGCGAGCGCGGCCCACGGAGCCGAGGCGCGAATGCGCGCGCGCACGGGGCGGGCGCATTCGAGACCACTCGCGCCGGTCGAAGCCCAAGGGCGCGCGCGCCCAGACGAGGACCACGGGCTACGGCCGCTCGCCCGCGATGCCCACGCCGCGACTGGATCCTTTTTGCCGACAGTTCTTTTGCCAGAAGCGCCCGCGTACGCGTCTACAAGCTGCGCAACATTGCGCGCAAGGCTTTCCGGAACCGGTGGCAGTTGCTGCCGCTGGAACGCGCGCCGATACGGCAACGCCGACGCCCGGAGCAACGCGACGCGTTCTGCGACGTCGGCCGAGTCGACGATTGTGCGTTCGACTTCCTTGCGCTCGCGCGGCTGTAAATTGCCGTCGACATACGCCATGAGCAGGATGTCGTCCATATTCAAGCCCCTTGGTCTCTGCCATTACTCGCGCTGGCCGCGCTTTTTTGTTTTTCGCTGAACAGGGCCCCAATGGTTTGACGGGCCCGCGACAGGCGGCTCATGATGGTCCCGATCGGCACGCCGAGCGTTTGTGCCGCCTCCTGATAGCTGAGGCCCTCGACCGCTACCAGCAGCATTACTACGCGCTGTGCGTCGGGTAGCCGCTGCACGGCTTCTACGATCTGTCCGTCCATCGCGTGTTGTTCAGGCGTGCGCGCGGCTGGGTCGGCGACCGTTTCGAGAAATTCATCGTCCCAGTCCATGCCCGAGCGACTGCGCACGCTGCGCGCACGCAACTCGTTGATCCATGTGGACTGCACGATCGAAAACATCCAGCTGAGCGGCGCGGTGTCCTGCTGAAGTTGATGCGCGCGTTCGAGCGCCCGCACGCAGGCGCGCTGCACCAGGTCCTCGGCGTCGTGCCGGTCGCCCGAAATGCGCAGCGCGAATGTCCACAGGCGCGGAAGCATTGACGGGAGGAGGGCGGACAGATCTGCTGCGGTCATCGAACTCGTCCATCGCCGGATACTTTGCGGCCGCTGTCCGCCCGCGCTTGCGCAGTCGGCTCAGGCATGCACGCGACGTTGTTTCGCACAGCCGGTTGCGGCTGCGCCGCACTGCATTTCGATTCATGCATGCCGCATGTGGCCGGCTGCGATGGCTGGTGTGTTTCCATGGAACGATGCGGGAGGGCGCAGGCTATGCAACATCAAGCTAAACACCCGCAGCGAGTGATCTATTCCATCGCGGCAAGCGGTGCCAGATAATAAAGGCCGAACACGTTGGTAGTCACCGCGCGCGACCGCCCCCCGGATCATTTCCCACGTGCCATTCATGAACTTGCGCTGACCACCGGGCACTGGCAGAAAACGCCTATGTGCAGCAAACACGAAGCAGCACGACCGCGCATCAGGCGCACACCGCCAGCCGCTCGATAGCGAACCGCACGAGGCGCCGCAGCACGGCCGGCGCCATGCCCGCGCGAGCATTCAACTGCAGGCTTTGCATGGTGGCTCCGACAAAGAGCGCGACTTCGTCGGCGTCCATGTTTGCATCGATTTCGCCGTTGCGCTGCGCCTCGCGGACGCGGGCGAGGAGCGATTCCTTGAGCCGCCTGGCGCCTGCAACGCGGATAGCGTTGACATCGACATCGGTAGTGCCGAATTCCGCCGCGCTGTTCACACCCATGCAGCCGCGCTCGCGTTCGTCGGCGCTTGCGGCAATCGTGCCGAGCAACAGGGCCTTTATACCCGCCACAGCGGACGAACCTCGAGTGAGGCGCGCAATGTGGCCCGCAATACTCTGCTCCTGGTAGCGCTCGAGCGCTTCCAGATACAGCTTGCGTTTGTCGCCAAATGCGTTGTAAAGGCTCTGCCGGCCAATTTCCATGGCAGCGAGCAGATCTTCCGTGGATGTCCCGGCATAGCCTTTCGACCAGAACACCCGCATTGCGCGATCCAACGCCTCGTCCCTATCGAACTCACGAGGTCTCACCATATTTCCACCCTGATTGCATTCCGATGATTGTGGACTGTTCTATCCATATTGTCAGCCCGGCGTAATGTTCCAGGAAGCGATCTATTAGCCGCCCGTCTTGCGGTCATGAGCATTGTGCTCCGAAGCCTTGCGCCGCGCACCTTGCTGTGGCTGAGGCGCGGCAAACATGGGGATGCGTTTCTGAAGCCGTTTGGGCAATCCGTTTGTGCAGCTCGTCTGTGCAGCGCATCTGGGAAGCTTAAGCGGGCGCACGGTAAGCAGCCGATCAGCTTTGACCGGCACTCTAGCCCAGGCGTTCTCGAGGAGTGCATACGCAACCGGAACCGTAGTTTAGGGTGCGCGGCAAACTTGCCGGTCGACGTCATGAAATCTCCCGCCGCCTGCGGAACACTCAGGGGCCCGATCGTCAAACTCCCAGTCATCAGCACAGAGACCGCGTGACCGATTTCCAAACGCCGACGAAGCGGCGGCCCGTGTCGCCGAACGCCGCGCACCGGAGGCTCGCTCGCATTCACGTAGTGCCCCGCCCGCTAGCGTTGCTCACAGGGCAACATCATGTGAACTTAGTTGCTCTTGCTAGTAGCGCTATGCCCTGCCACTATCGGATCAACGCACAAGGCAGTTCCAGCGCGCAACGACGAAGCATCCACATCCCAAACTGGCTGCGCAACTGCGCGCATTCGTCACCGAGCGGGTCGACATAAAGAGTAGGTATCCGAAACATTCAGGCGCCGCATTGCGGTGTGGTCCAGAAAAGGTGAAACGCATGAAAATCCTGATTGCCGGTTTCCAGCATGAAACCAACACATTTGCGCCGACGCGGGCGTCATATTCGAGTTTCGTTCAGGGTGAGGGGTTTCCGCCGCTCGTTCGCGGGGCCGACGTGCTTGGGCTGCGTGACGTCAACGTGCCGATTGGCGGATTCATCAAGACAATGGAGGCGAACGGCCGCGAGCTGCAACCGGTAATCTGGGCGGGTGCGAGCGCGTCCGCCCATGTCACGAACGACGCGTTCGAGCGTATCGGCGGCGAGATCATCGCGGCCGTCGAGCGCGGCGGCTTCGACGCAATTTATCTGGACCTTCACGGCGCGATGGTGACAGAGCAGTATGACGACGGCGAGGGAGAACTGCTCGAGCGCGTGCGCCGGATCGTCGGAGACAGCATGCCGGTCGTCGTTTCACTCGATCTTCATGCCAACGTCACCGCGCGGATGTTCGCGCATGCCAGCGCGCTGGTCGCTTACCGAACGTACCCGCACGTCGATATGGCGGAAACCGGCGAACGGGCCGCGCGCATTCTCGAAGATCTCATGTGGGAGCGGCGCCCGTTGCACGGCGCGCTACGCCGCGTGCCCTTCCTCATCCCGGTCAACGGCATGTGTACGCTGGTGGAGCCGGCGAGCGAAACCTACGGCTTGCTTGCGGACATCGAGACACGTCCGGTTGTGTCCGCCTCATTCGCACCGGGTTTTCCAGCGGCGGATTTCCCGGAATGCGGTCCCACCGTGTGGGCGTACTCGTTCGACGAAGACGCAGCCGAGCGAGCTGCCGACGCATTGTTGACGAAGATCGTCGGCGACGAATCGCGCTGGGACGTGCCCTTCCTGACGCCGGACGAGGCCACGCAGGAGGCAATCCGTCTAAGCGCCGCAGCCGACAAGCCTGTCATTATCGCCGACACGCAAGACAATCCAGGCGTAGGCGGCGACTCGAACACGATGGGCCTCGTGCGCGCGCTGCTGCGCAATGGCGCGAGCGAAGCCGCGGTAGGCGTGATCTGGGACGCACAAGCCGCAGCCGCCGCGCATCGCGCGGGCGTGGGAGCGCGCATCGCGATCGAGCTCGGCGGGCGCTCCGGCGTGCCCGGCGACTCGCCGCTCGCGGCCGAGTTCGAGGTGGAGCAGTTGTCGGACGGCGTGTTCCGCTTCGACGGCCCGATGCTCAACGGTATGCGCGGCGAGCTAGGGCCGACTGCGTGCCTGCGGATAGAAGGGGTGCGGATTGCCGTGAGTACCGTCAAGATGCAGGTCTTCGATCGCAACCTGTTCCGTGTGGCCGGCATCGAACCGGAACGAATGAAGATACTCGTCAACAAAAGTTCGGTCCATTTTCGCGCGGATTTTCAGCCCATTGCTCACGCCATTCTGGTTGCAAAGTCGCCCGGCCCGATGGCGGCCGATCCCGCCGATCTGCCATGGCAGCGGCTTGCCCCCGAGATGCGCGTGCGTCCCCTCGGTATGCCGTTTGGCGAATTGAGGACCGAGTCCGTCGAATAGTGCGGTGCCGTGCGTTGGGCGTGTCCGTGGCGCGGATTTGTATCGCAGTGTACCTGCGCCGCGCCCGGATAAACTGGCTTGCATGACGAGGGGTGGACGAACACATTCCAGATACGTCGGCGGGTTCAAATATCGACACGCAAGGTTGATTCGCAACACTGCGTCCGGTTCAGACCACACCATGGTTCGCAGGCTTCGCGCGCCAGGTGTTGCGCCTGAACTCATCGACCTCTGATTACCACTGTTCTTTCTGGAGAAGACTCATGAAACTCGTTCAATCGCTCGTCGTTGCAGCGCTCGTTGCCGTGCCGGCCCTTTCGTTCGCCCAGTCGAATCAACCGTTGACGCGCGCCGACGTGCGCGCGGAACTGGTCCAGTTGCAAAAGGCGGGCTACAACCCGGCCAGCGACAACGCGCAATACCCGAAGAACATCGAAGCCGCCCAGATGCGTCTTGACGCACAGAACGGCTCGGCCGCCGCCGCTTACGGTGGCGTCGCAAAAGGTAGTTCGGCCGCGGGCGCACGCGCTTCGGTAACTCAAACGCCTGACACGCAGCAGAACATCATCGGTCTGGGCCCGATCTATGCCCATTCGTAATTCCGGCGACGGCGGCGCGCTGGTAGCGCCGCCGCACGTATGCCGGTATCGACGCGGGTTCTAACCTGCGTGGATGCTTCGCGTTGCCTTGCCCGCGCCGCACGCCTGGTTCATGCCGACAAATTGACCTGCACGCCGGAAGCTTTCTGCTGCTCAATCTCGCGCTGCGCTTCCATTTCCTTTTTCAGCATTTCGCGAACCTTTGCGAGAATCTTTTCGCGCTCTTCGGGCGGCATCTTTTTCAACTCTTCTTCCGTTACGCCGAGCTTCGCCAGAATCATTTTCTCCATACGCTCGCCGGGCGTGCCGTTCACATAGTCGGTGAGCTCTGCCAGCAGCGCCTGGAACGACGGCTTGGCCCGATTGCCCGCCGTGGACTGCGCCGCATTTCCATTCGACGAAACGCCGTTTGCGGCCGATGCATTCAAGTTTGAAAAATCGATTGTCATGGTAACCCCCGGAGTGGCTGCTAGTTGAGTCCCCGTTCAGCAGGACGATTGTGAGTTATGGATCATTTGGTCCATAATAATCGCTATGCGTTCCAATGACAAGGATGCCCGTCCTAGCCTCGGAATGTCCCCGACTAGCCACCTTGGGCCGCATTGCGGCTCGCAACTGACAATTTCGACGCCGCAATGCCCGACTTGATGACCTTGCCGACGGCTCCATCAATCACGGAAGAGGACGACGGTTCGGTTTATATCGTCGACCACGAAGAGCTGGTCCGCCAGGCGCTCGCGCGCCTGCTGCGCACGATGAACCTGAAAGTTCATGCGTTCGCCTCGATCGAGGCGTTCATCGCGGCCCCGCGCAGCGCCGGGCCGTCCTGTCTTGTGCTCGATGTACGACTGCCTGAACAGAGCGGCCTTGCATTTCAGAGCTCGGTGGCGAAGGCAGGCAAGCCGCACATGCCCATTATCTTTATGACGGGGCACGGTGACATTGCAATGACAGTGAAGGCAATGAAGGCCGGAGCGATGGATTTTCTGTCAAAGCCCTTTCGCGATCAGGACATGATCGATGCAGTCATTGGTGCGCTGGACTGGGACCGGGCGCGTCTCGCGCGCAATCGCGCGCTGGCGGAACTGCGCGGCCGTTGGGCAACCCTGACGCCGCGCGAGCGGGAAGTGATGCAACACGTAGTGGCCGGCCTGACGAACAGGCAGATCGCGGCTGCTATGGGAATTGCGGAGATCACGGCGAAGATTCATCGTGGCCAGGCCATGCGCAAGATGAAATGCCGCTCGGTCGCCGATCTCGTACGCATGATGGACGCGCTCCGCGCTCCTGACAATGCACCATGAATAGAACGGTGTAGTTCGCAGAGGTGTTCTCCGGGGCGTCAACGCATGCGCGTAAGCAACGGAATAAGCGGGTGTAACGGGTGTTTTGCACAAAGCCGTGCGGCAAGCGCGCGTGACGCTCCATTAAATGTAGTTCAACATGCCATTCGAGGATTGAATGAAAGTAGCAGTCATGGGCGCGGGGGCAGTGGGTTGTTATTACGGCGGCATGCTCGCCCGCGCCGGGCACGCTGTCACGTTGGTTGGCCGGCAGGACCACGTGTCGGCGATCGCACAGCGTGGCCTGCGTTTCGAAAGCGCGCGCTTCGACGACTATGTTCCTGTGTCGGCCAGCACCCATGCAGAGGGCGTGGCGAATGCGGATCTCGTACTTTTCTGCGTCAAATCATCCGATACGGAAGAGGCCGCGCTTGCCATGCGGCCATATCTGGAAAGCAGCGCTTTCGTGCTGACGTTACAGAACGGCGTGGACAACGCCGAGCGCCTACGGAGTGTGATACCGCAGCAAGTCTCATCGGCAGCAGTCTATGTCGCGTGCGAGATGGCCGGTGCGGGCCACGTACGGCATCACGGTCGCGGTGAGCTGATCATTGAAAAGACAATGACTGCGAGCCAGCATATCGCACAGGTATTGAACAGCGCCGGAATCGGGACTGAGCTGTCCACCAATGTTCGCGGCGTGCTGTGGGAGAAACTCATCCTCAATTGCGCGTACAACGCAATGTCCGCGCTAACGCAATTGCCTTTTGGCGAATTGCGCCGCCGCGGCGGAGATGGCGTCGAAATAGCCATGCGCGATATCGTCGCGGAATGCATTGCGGTTGCCCATGCCGACGGCGTCGACATTTCGAGCAATGCCGACCAGACCGTGCGAACCATCATGGAGACAATTCCGGCCGGCCAGTATTCGTCGACGGCGCAAGACCTGTCGCGGGGCAGGCGTAGTGAAATCGAACATCTCAACGGACATATCGCGCGTCGCGGCGCTGCGCTTGGTATTCCCACCCCCGTGAATCATCTGCTGCTGTTGCTGGTGAAGACGCTCGACAATCGTTCTGCCCGAGGCGAGCCGGCATAAGCCGTTCGCGTTGGGCCGCCGTTTGCGTGCGAGCGTCAAGGCGAACGCTCACGCCAACGCCGCCGGTTCAGCGCCCGTGAGCGTCTGCAAGGCGCTCGCTCAGCGCACGGAGAAACGCGGTTCTGTCGACAGTGGCGGGAAGTGCGTCGGCGAGCCGGTTGTGAAAGGTCGCGGTGTCGGCGCCCAGCGCGGCCCGCTGCGCGACAATGCGGGCGACGGGACCAATATGCGTTGCAAGCTGCCGTGCGGCTACTTCGATATGCGCCGCATCGGGCACAGGTGCCTGGGAGGAAGTGACGCGTGCCGCAGGTTGGATACTCTCGCTCGCCGGCCGCGGAGACGCGGCTCCCTGCACGGCAGTGTGCCGTTGCAGCAGGGTGTCGAACTGATGACGTGTCTGTTCGTCGGGGAGATGACGCGCGAGTTGCGCCGCCAACATGCGCGGATTCGTTGCGTGCGCCGCCGCCCGCCGCACGAGCAGCGAAGCGACAGGCCCGACGTGGCTCGCAAGCCGCGCTTCGATCTGCGCGAGCAATTCCGGCGGCCAGACAACGGAGCCGGCGGACGCCGCGTGACCAGTAGCGGTGGCGACCCGTGGTGGAAGCGGTGGTAAATGCGGCGGTAAATGCGGCGGGGGCAGCGGTGGCAAAAGCGCTTCCCGGTTTGCCGGCGTCGCGACCACCGTCTGGTCGGGATCGCGTTCCGCCGCAAGCGTATCCAGCAGGCTCAGCAACTCGACGCGCCAGCTTTGCGCGGATAGGTAGCGCGCCTCGGGCTGCTTTGCGAGCGCCTTTCGCACCATCGCATCGAGCGAGGCTGGCAGGCCGGGCGTTTCGCTCGACGGCGCGGGCGGCACGCCGTTCAGCACCTGCTGCATCACAGCTGCCGACGAGCCCGCAAACGGGCACTTGCCGGTCAGCATCTCATACAGCACGATGCCCGCCGAAAAGAGATCACTGCGTGCGTCGATCGGCGCGCCCGTGTACTGCTCGGGCGACATATAGGCAGGCGTGCCGATCATCATGCCCATCTGTGTCAGACGGCCGGTGTCCAGTTGCGCGATGCCGAAGTCGGCGATCTTGCATTCGCCACGCGGCGCGATCAGCAGATTGGCGGGCTTGATGTCGCGATGGATCACGCCGGCGTCGTGCGCGTACGCAAGCGCGTCCAGCAACTGCGCGAACCACGTCAGCGTGCGCGCAAGCGGCAATCTGGTGCCATGCACGGCTTCTTTTGCGAGTCGCGCGGCGAGCGTTTCTCCCCGTACATATTCGAGCGCAATGAACGGGACGCCGTCGGCCTCTCCATAGTCGAACACGCTGACGATATGCGGATGCACGAGCCGCCCGGCCGCCCGCGCTTCGTTGATGAAGCGCGCGGGCAGTTCCGCGTCGGCTGTGCTGCCCGCTTCGTGCGAATCGCGCAGCAACTCGGGGTTGATCGTCTTGAGCGCAACTTGCCGCTGAATATGCGGGTCGGTCGCGAGGTAGACGGTGCCCATCGCGCCGCGGCCGAGTACCCCATCAACCAGATAGCGGCCGATCTGCCGCGGCACTGCGCTCATCGCATTCATCGTGCTCATGGTTGCAAGCCGTGCGGCACCGTAGCGGCTGCACCGGTTTCATCGAGTATCTCGAAGGCCGTTACGAGGCTGGTCCGCATTCGTCCGAACGACACCGCGAGTGAGGCGATCTCGTCGCTGCCGCGCGTGGGCAAGTCGACCTCGCCGAGTTTGCCGAGGCTTACTTCGTCGGCGGCACGGGAGAGAGCCTGCAGGCGCCGCGTGACGAGTACGTGCACCATCACGTTCAACACCACCAGCACGACTGCGAACACCACGCTGAGCGCCGTCATGAAGCTGCGCCACAGTGCCCGGCCGCGCGCGATCGATTCCGACATCGGCACCGAAACGAACTCCGCGCCGATTACGTCGTTCATGGCCCAGCCAAATCCGTTCGCCGGTCCGTACTTGTCGAGCATGGTGCGCGGCGCTGCAGACGGCGTGCTGTGACACTGCATGCAGGCGGCATCCGTGATTTTGCTGGGACGCGCCAGAAAGAGCAGATGTTCGCCACCGGGCGTGCGCCGCTCGCCGGTCACCTCCTTCAACGCGGGCTTGTCGTGCAGATGCGCAATCACTTCGGATTCCCAATCGGTCGGGCGGTCGCGCGGGTTGGTCGGATTGAGCATCGTCGAACGGTACGAGAAGTTCGGGAACGCGCCCTGCAGCGTATTCAGCATTTCTATTGCCGAAAACGCGGGCACCGACTCAGGCACGAACGAATATTGAATCTGTGTCGAGAGTAACGGCGTGATGTGCTTCGCGGTGTAGTCCTGCATCGCCTCGGCGGCGCTCATCAAAACATTGGCGTCGTGGCGGGTTTCGTCGAGCGACTGTTGCTGCAGCACATGGTCTGCGACGATGCCCGCCGCGCTCAGTCCAATCGCGAAGATGGTGATGAACACGAGATTGAACTTGATGGCGAGTGATAGCTTCATGGTCGAGCCCATACGGATGCGAAGGACGGAGAGGCGGGAGCGGCTATGCCGGACCACCGGGCAGGTGCCGGGTGTGGCGGGGTAAGTGGGTCCGCAAGCGGCTTCATCAGCGGCTTCATAGACGGCTTGACAGGCGGCAGCAGGAGCGGCCGCCAGTCCGGCAGATCGCGCAGGTTTCGCCGGATGTCGCGGCGAAAGGCCGGGTCTGACAAACGAGCGCCAAAGCGTTGAGTAAAGCGCGTGCCAGGCTCTGTTCGCACCGCAAGCGCGCTGTGGAGCCAGTCGGACACGTCCGCGTAAGTCACGGGGCGCGAGGCGGGTGCCGATGCGGTTGCGAGGCGTGGCGTGGTGGGCGCGGCGGGCGCAGGCGGCAACGGCAAAGGCCGCAACGCGTCGCGGAACGCGAGCGGCATCGCGGCCACGAACGCGGGGTCAAGACGCGCCGAAACGGCAATGCCGGCGTTCGTTTTCGAAAGCTGCGCGAACTCATGGACGGACATTCCGGTTTGCGCCGGCTTCCCATGCGGCTTGCCTGGCGTGACCAGTTGTGCGGACCCGTTTTCGCAGAACACGGCGTTCGCGTTAGCGTCAGCATAAGCCGGCGTGGACGCAGCAATCACGAGCGCGCTGCGCTCGGCCGGCGTCACACGCATACGCTCGGTTTCCACGACAGGCACCGCGCAATTGGCCGCAGTGCAGACGTGCTGCACCTTCAGCCAGCCACGCAGCAGCGCGACGCGGCCATCGCGCGCGAGCAACACTTGTGTGTCGCCTCCGAGCGCAAGCACATTGCCCGTCTGGTCCTGCATCTGAACGATTCCATTGGGGCTCGGCTGCGTTTCGACTATATCGTCCGGCGCGAGCCGTTGACCTGAGCCGGCCAAATACACACTGCTTTCGTGGATCGTGGTCACTGGTGCGCCGGTTTGCACAATAGTCCAGCTGGCGTGCGCATAGGGTGCGAGCGCAAGCAGGCAAAGGGGTAACAAGCGCAACGGTGCGATCGGCCACAAGCGTAGGGGATCTTCGGAAAATGTCATTGCGTGCCGGGTACTGAAGCCACGGTTCCTTAACCACTGTTGCTGACTGAACAGCCGGCTACCCAAATTTATTCCGGCATGTCGTGACGAATGTTGCGGCGTGGCGCGCAGCGTGCAACCCGCGCATTTTTCGCGCACTGAATCCGGCGATGGAATATTCACGCCGGCCCAGATGTTGTTGGTGCGGAAGGCGGCTGTGTCGATGTGCGAGCGCTCAGGCGGATCGATTCAAAAACCATGGAATAGATCGCGGCTCTGCGCTGTTGTGTGAGCGTGGACGATGCGCGGGCACAGCACGCCGCGTCTGGCGAGCCGGCCGGTCGCAAACACCCCGGCTCCTTCGAATCCCGAACCCGAATGCATCCAGAGGAACGAGCGTATGGCAACGAGACAGAGCAGTCAGAAATTCATTGCGCGAAATCGTGCGCCGCGCGTACAGATCGAATATGACGTCGAGCTGTACGGTGCGCAAAAGAAAGTGCAGATACCGTTTGTAATGGGCGTGATGTCGGATCTGTCCGGCGCCAACAGCGGCGATCTTCCGCCGATAGAGGAACGCAAGGCATTGGAGGTGGATGTCGATAACTTCGACAGCCGCATGCAATCGATGAAGCCGCGAGTGAACTTCAACGTTCCCAACACGTTGACAGGCGAAGGCAATCTCGAAGTCGACATGACCTTCGAAAGCATGGACGACTTTTCGCCCGCCGCAGTCGCGCGCAAGGTCGATGCGCTCGCGCGGCTGCTCCAGGCACGCACGCAACTGGCGAATCTTGGTACTTATCTCGACGGCAAGGCCGGCGCGGAGAAACTGATTGCCGAGGCGCTGAAGGACCCGGCGCTGCTGCAATCGCTAAGCGCCGCTCCGAAGCCTGCCGACACCGAAGCCGGACAGGAGTGAGCGCGATCATGGAAAGCCAGAAGCAGTTGGAAGCGGCCGCACAAGGCACGCTGAGCGTTACGAGCGACTTCGCCGCGCTGCTCAACAAGGAGTTTCGCCCGAAGAACGAACGCGCGAGGGAAGAGGTCGAGGCGGCGGTGCGCACGCTCGCCGAGCAGGTGCTGCAAGATTCGAACATCGTCTCCGACGACGTGACGCAAACCATCAATGCGTATGTCGCGGAGATCGATCGCAAGATCACAGAGCAGTTGAATCGCATCATGCATCACGAGCAATTCCAGAAACTGGAAGGTGCATGGCGCGGCCTGCATCATCTGGTCACGAATTCGGAGACCGATCCGATGCTCAAGATTCGCGTGCTGAATGTGTCGAAGAAGGAGTTGGGGAAGAACCTCAAGCGCTTCAAAGGCGTTGCATGGGACCAGAGCCCGGTGTTCAAGCGCATCTACGAAGAGGAGTATGGCCAGCTCGGCGGCGAACCGTACGGCTGCCTGATCGGCGATTACTACTTCGATCATAGTCCGCAGGACATTGAAATGTTGCGCGGCATCTCGCAGATTGCCGCCGCCGCGCACGCACCGTTCATCTCTGCCGCCGATTCGAGCCTGCTCGGCATGGAAAACTGGAGCGAGCTCGCCAACCCGCGTGACCTGTCGATGATCTTCACGACGCCGGACTACGCCGGCTGGCGCTCGCTGCGCGAAATGGACGACGCGCGTTACCTGGCGCTGACGATGCCCCGCACGCTTGCGCGCCTGCCTTACGGCGCAAAGACCGATCCCGTCGAGGAGTTCGATTTCGAAGAAGACACGGAAGGTGCTGATTCGTCCAAGTACACATGGCAGAACGCGGCTTATTCGATGGCGGTGAACATCAACCGCTCGTTCAAGCTGTATGGCTGGTGCACACGCATTCGTGGCGTGGAGTCGGGCGGCGCGGTCGAGAACCTGCCGGTTCACGCGTTCCCGAGCGACGACGGCGGCGTCGACATAAAGTGTCCTACAGAAATTGCGATCACCGACAGGCGCTCGGCGGAACTCGACAAAATGGGCCTGATGCCGCTCGTGTACCGCAAGAACTCGGATGTCGCCGCGTTCATCGGCGCGCAGTCGGTGGCAAAGCCGGAAGAGTACGACGATCCGTCGGCGACCGCGAATTCGAACCTCTCGGCGCGGTTGCCTTACATGTTCGCGTGCTGCCGCTTTGCGCACTACCTGAAGTGCATCGTGCGCGACAAGATCGGTTCGTTCAGTACGCGTGAGCAGATGGAGAGCTGGTTGTCGAACTGGGTAATGAACTATGTCGACGGCGATCCGGTGAACTCCAGCGAAGAAACCAAGGCGCGCAAGCCGCTCGCCGCCGCGCAGGTGGTGGTCGAGGAAGTGGAGGGCAACCCCGGCTACTACACGTCCAAGTTCTTCCTGAAACCGCATTACCAGCTGGAAGGCCTGACGGTGTCGCTGCGGCTCGTATCGCGCCTGCCCTCCGCACTCGCGGCGTAGGGGTGCGGCACCGCGGCACCATGCAAAGAACCTGTCCGCAGCGCAAATGCTACGGGCTCCACGTTCGCCCTGGTGGCGAGCACACTTATTAGCAACGGGAAGAGGTCAATATGGCATTCGATATGCACCTGAAATTCGGCTCCGGTTCGGTCACGATCCAGGGCGCGTCCAATCATTCGAAGCACAAGAACGAGGTGCCGATCATCGCGTGGTCGTGGGGCGTCAGCAACACCGGCAACCTGCACACAGGCGCGGGCTACGCGTCGGGCGGCAAGGCGAACATCCAGGACATCACCATCACCAAGTACGTCGACAGTTGCTCGAACGCGATCCTCAACGCCTGCTGCACGGGCGCACGGCTTGAAACCGCCAATCTGTACGTGACTAATGCGACCGGTCAGCAAACGGACTTCCTCACGATCGAACTGAGCGAAGGCGTGCTGATCACCTCGGTCGCGACCGGCGGCAGCGGGGGCGACGAGCGTCTGACCGAAAACATCACACTCCACTTCGGCAAGTTCAAGTATTCGTTCCAGCCCCAGGACGACGAAGGCAAGGCAAGCGGCGGCACGAAGGACTTCACGTTCGACATTCAGCAGGTCGCGAAGCAGTAAGCGGGCCTGGCTGCACGACGGTAAGGTGCTTCTTACGATAAGGATGCCGAACGGATGGCGGAGTTAACCCCTCAGGAGCGCTTGCAGCCCTCGTTGCTCGACCGGCTCACCGACATGGCGCCGGGCGAGCCAGACGAGAGCCGCGAGCAGCGGGTCATCACGGCGGCTCGCCTGCGCGAGTACGTGACGCGTGACATTGCCGCGCTCCTGAACTGCACGCGGCAGTGGGAGAGCGACGGTCTTCCCGGGCTGGATCACGTCGCCAACTCCGTCCTGAACTTCGGTATCCCGGACCTGGCCGGCGCGCCGTTGTCCGGCATCGACGCAGGCATGTTGCAGGAGCGTATCCGCACAGCGCTTATCGACTTCGAGCCTCGCCTGATTGCGGACACGGTGCAAGTGGCCGTGAAAGTCGACGACGCGGTGATGAACGCACGCTCGCTGAGTTTTCGTATCGAGTCGCAGATGTGGGCGCAACCCATGCCGCTTGCGCTCTATCTGCATACCGACGTCGATCTCGAGACCGGAGAATTCCGGGTCTCGCAACATTTCGGTTGACTACCATGGACCCACGTCTTCTCAGTTACTACAACCGCGAACTGCAGCATGTTCGCGAGATGGGCGCGGAATTCGCGAGCGCCTATCCGAAGATCGCGGGGCGCCTCGGCATGGAGGGCTTCGAATGCGCCGATCCCTATGTGGAGCGGCTGCTGGAAGGCTTCGCGTTTCTCGCCGCACGGGTGCAACTGAAACTCGATGCGCAGTACCCGGTGTTCACCCAGCATTTGCTGGAAATGATTTATCCGCACTATCTGCTGCCGATTCCGTCGATGGCGGTGGTGCAAATGCATCCCGACGGCACCCAGGATCTGCCCGTTGGCGGTCATACGGTCGCGCGGCACACGGTGCTGCGCAGCCTGAAGGGTTTCGGCGACCGCACAGCATGCGAGTATCGAACCGCGCACGAAGTCACGCTGTGGCCGCTCGAACTCACCGAGGCGCGCTATTTCGACACGCCGGCCGCGCTTGCCGCTGCCGGTCTCGTGCCGCCGCCGGGGCGCGAAGTTCGCGCAGGCTTGCGGCTGCGCTTGTCCACCTTGTCCGGCGCGCAGACCAACATGCTGGCGCTCGACAGCCTGCCGGTTCACCTTGCCGGCGCGGACGAACTACCCAACGTCGTCTACGAGCAGATGCTCGCAAACGGTGCGGGCTATACGGTCCGGGTGCGAGGCGCGCAGGAAGGCCAATTCGTCAGCGAGCATCATGACGCCGCGGCGCTGCGCGCGCCAGGCTTCGACGAACACGAGGCGATGCTGCCATACGGCGACCGTTCGTTCAGCGGCTACCGACTGCTGCAGGAATATTTCGCGTGCCCCGAGCGCTTTCGCTTTGTGGAATTCACAGGCTTGCGCTCCGCGCTCGCACGGGCTCAGGGCAATGAGTTCGAGATCATAGTGTGGCTCGGTCGTGGCGTGGCCAGGCTGCATCATTCGCTCGACGCCGGCAACTTCAGGCTGTTCTGCACGCCGGCGGTCAACCTGTTCGAGCAGCGGGCCGACCGGATCCATCTGCAGCAAGGCAAGAGCGAGTATCACGTGATCGGCGACCGCACGCGTCCAATGGATTTCGAGGTGCACAGCGTGCTCGACGTGCAGGGCTATGGCGACAGTCAGGAACCGCAGCAAAGCTTCTTGCCGTTCTATGGCGGCACGTCGCGCACCTGGCATCACGCGCAGTCGGCGTTCTATACGTTGCGCCGCGAGCCGCGTCTTCTTTCGGGCAGGCAATTGCAGAACGGTGCGCGGTCCAGCTATGTGGGCAGCGAGACGTTTATTGCGCTCGTCGACGCCAACGACGCGCCGTACTCCAGCACGCTGCGTCAGCTCGGCTTGAGGGTGTTGTGCACGAATCGCGATCTGCCATTGCACATGCCGGTCGGCAAGTCGTACACCGATTTCACGCTGGACACCGACGCGCCGGTCGCATCGATTCGCTGCATCGCCGGTCCGACCCGGCCACGCGCGCCGACCGCGACCGGCGAGACCGCATGGCGGCTGATCAGTCACCTGCAGCTCAATTACCTCTCGCTCTTCGAGGACAGCCGTGACGGCGACCGCGACAGCGAGGGCGAGAAGAATGCCGCGGCATTGCGCGAGATGCTCGGCCTCTATCGCGACGAGTTCGACGCGGCGGCACGCCGGAAGATCGAGGGCATCAAGCGGGTCGCCGCAAGGCCCGCCACGCGACGGATGCCGGTGCCCGGACCGATCACGTACGGACGCGGCCTTGAAATCACACTGACCTGCAGCGACGCCGCCTTCGAGGGCAGCAGCGCGTTTCTGCTCGCGTCGGTGCTTCAGCACTTTTTCGCGCGCTACGTCTCGCTGAATTCGTTCACCGAGACTGTCTTGCGCACCTTCGAACGTAACGAGGTAGCCCGATGGCCCGCCACACCCGGCAAGCGTCCGATCCTTTAGCGCTCGAGGTCGCGCTGAGCGAACGGCCATTCGACTTCGAGTTTTTCGAGGCGATGCGCCGGCTCGAATGCGCGTACCCGGACCATCCGCGCTTCGGCCATTCGACCAAGCCTGCCGACGATCCCGTGCGGCTTGCTCATGCGGCGACGCTCGAGTTCGCGCCGCGCGGCATCGAGCGCTTCGAGCGCGGGGCGCCGGGCTCGCCAGGCACGCTGTACGGGCTGTTTTTCGGCCTATTCGGACCGAACGGTCCGTTGCCGTTGCATCTGACCGAGCATGCGCTCGAGCGTCAGCGCAACGCGAAGGACACGTCACTCGTGGCGTTTGCCGACATCTTTCATCACCGGATGCTGAGTCTTTTCTACCGCGCGTGGGCCGATGCGCAGCCCACGGTTCAGCTCGATCGTCCCACCGAAGACCGCTTTCGCACGTATGTCGGCGCGCTGATTGGAATGGCGGCGCCGCAACTGGCAGGACGCGACGCGCTGCCGGATCAGTACAAACGCTTTTTCGCCGGGCGGCTGGTGCCGCAGGCCCGCAATGCGGAGGGGCTCAGGGGCTTTCTTGCGCACTACTTCGGCGTGCCCGTTGCGGTGCTCGAATTTATGACGGGCTGGATGCAGTTGCCGCGCGACACGCACCTGCGAATGGGCGTTGCGGTGGCGTCATTGGGTCGCGACGCGACGCTCGGGGCACATGTGCGGGGCGCGCAGCAACGCTTTCGTTTGCGCATCGGGCCGCTGCCGCTTGGCGAGTTCAAGCGGTTTTTGCCGGGCGGCGACGCGCTCGCCGAACTGGTGGCTGCGGTAAAGCTCTACGTGGGCCGGGAAAAGCGCTGGGACCTGCAGATCGTGCTCAAGAAAGAAGAGGTGCCCGCGACCCATCTCGGCCAGATGGGACGCATGGGGTTCAGCACATGGATCGGCCATTACCGCAAGCCCGTGGATGCGGATGAAGTCGTGCTGACGCCGGTCGACTGAGACCAGGTGAATACATTGCACCGACGCGTTCGCGTCCTGACTTCCAACCGGCGGCATCAAGCCGGCCACTCTATTTGAAAGGATCGTCATCATGGCCGAGATCAGTCGCGGCGCGCTGTTCGGCAAGCTCAATTCGCTTGCCTACCGGAGCATCGAAAGCGCCACCGTGTTTTGCAAACTGCGCGGCAACCCGTATGTCGAAATGGCGCATTGGGTGCATCAGATCCTGCAATTGCAGGACTCCGACCTGCACCGTATCGTCAGGCACTTCGACGTGGACCCGTCGAATCTTGCTCGCGATCTGACCGCGGCGCTCGAGCGTCTGCCGCGCGGCAATACGACGATCAGCGATCTCTCCGCCGACGTGGAGGAATCGGTCGAGCGCGCCTGGGTCTTCGCCACGCTGATGTTCGGCGAGGCTCAGGTTCGCACGGGCTATCTGCTCGTCGGCGCGCTGCGCACGCGCCATTTGCGCAACGCGCTGCACGCGTTGTCCGCCGAGTTCGCGAAGGTGAAGGCGGAGGCGCTGGCGGATGCGTTCGGCGAGATCGTCGCGGGATCGCCGGAAGAGCGCCTTGAGGCGACCGACGGTTTCCGTCTGGGCCTCGCACCTGCGCCCGGCGAAAGCAGCGGCTCCATTGCGCCGGCGCAGATGGGCAGACAGCAGGCGTTGCAGCAATTCACGGTGGATCTGAGCGCACAGGCGCACGAGGGCCGGCTCGATTCTGTCGTCGGGCGCGACAGCGAGATTCGCCAGCTCATCGACATACTCATGCGCCGCCGCCAGAACAATCCGATGCTGGTCGGCGAGGCGGGAGTCGGCAAGACCGCCGTTGTCGAGGGCTTTGCGCTGCGGATCGCGCGCGGCGACGTGCCTCCGGCGCTCAAGGACGTGGTGGTGCGCACGCTGGATGTCGGGCTGTTGCAGGCCGGCGCCAGCATGAAGGGCGAATTCGAGAACCGGCTGCGGCAGGTGATCGACGAAGTACAGGCGTCGCCCAGGCCAGTGATTCTCTTCATCGACGAGGCGCACACACTGGTTGGCGCGGGCGGCGCGGCCGGCACCTCGGACGCCGCAAATCTGCTCAAGCCGGCGCTCGCGCGAGGCACGCTGCGCACGATCGGCGCGACGACATGGGCCGAGTATCGCAAGCACATCGAAAAGGACCCGGCCTTGACGCGGCGGTTCCAGACGGTGCCGGTCGACGAGCCCGATGAAGAAAAAGCCATTCTGATGATGCGCGGTGTCGCGAGCGCGATGGAGCAGCATCACCGGGTGCAGATTCTCGACGAGGCGCTCGAAGCGGCTGTCGCGCTGTCGCATCGTTATATTCCTGCGCGCCAGTTGCCGGACAAGTCGGTGAGCCTGCTCGACACGGCTTGTGCGCGGGTGGCGATCAGCCAGCATGCGACGCCTGCCGAAATCGACGACATGTCCAAGCGGATCGAGGCGCTGGAGACCGAACAGAAAATCATCGAGCGCGAAAGGAGCGTGGGCATCGACGTGACCGAGCGCGAAGCGCGCGTCGCGCTCGCACTCGAGACAGCACGCGCGCGCCGCTCACAACGCGAGTCGGAATGGGCCGGAGAAAAAGCGCTGGTGGAGCGGATTCTGACGCTGCGTGCGCAACTGCGCGGCGGTAGCGCCGCGGTTGATAAAGCGAGTGAAGATGTCGCGCGGCCGGCAGAGGGCGAGGCGGACCGGATCACGCAAACGGGCACGGCCTCGGCGCCTGCGTTCGCAGATGTGCCCGCGCCCGACCCTTCCGCGCAGGCGGACATGCTTGCGGAGCTCAAGCGGCTGCAAGCCGAGCTCGCCGCACTCCAGGGCGAGGCTCCGTTGATCCTGCCGAGCGTCGATTATCAGGCGGTCGCCTCGGTGGTTTCGGATTGGACCGGCATTCCCGTCGGGCGGATGGTGCGCAGCGAACTGAAGACCGTGATGAATCTGGCGACCGTGCTGGGCGAGCGCGTGATCGGCCAGGACCATGCGATGGAAGCGATCGCAAAGCGCATTCAAACCTCGCGCGCCGGCCTCGACAATCCTGATCGTCCGGTTGGCGTGTTCATGCTCGCGGGCACCTCTGGCGTCGGCAAGACCGAGACCGCGCTGGCACTGGCCGAGGCGCTCTACGGCGGCGAGCAGAACCTCATCACGATCAACATGAGCGAGTTCCAGGAGGCGCACACGGTGTCCACGCTCAAGGGCGCGCCGCCGGGCTATGTCGGCTACGGCGAGGGCGGCGTGCTGACGGAAGCGGTGCGTCGCAAGCCGTATTCCGTGGTGCTGCTCGACGAGATAGAGAAAGCGCATCCGGACGTGCACGAACTGTTCTTTCAGGTCTTCGACAAGGGCGTGATGGAAGACGGCGAGGGCCGCTCGATCAACTTCCGCAACACGCTGATTCTGCTGACGACGAACATCGGCACGGAACGGATCGCGCAGCTTTGCAGCCGCCCGGCCGCCGTGCCGGATGCCGAGGCGCTCGCGAAGGCGCTGCGCGAGCCGTTACTGGACGTGTTTCCGCCCGCGCTGCTCGGCCGGCTCGTCGCGATTCCGTACTTCCCGCTCAGCGTTGACATGCTGGCGCGAATCGTCACGCTGCAGATGAACCGCATCAAGCGTCGCGTGGAGGAGCGCTACCGCGTGTCGTTCGACTATGACGACGAGGTTATTCGCCTGATCGTCGGGCGCTGCAACGAGAGCGAATCCGGCGGCCGGATGATAGACGCAATACTCACCAACACCATGTTGCCCGCAATCAGCCGCGAGTTCCTGGCGCGGTTGATCGACGGCGGCGAGATCCGGCAGGTTCGCGTAAGCGTAGAGCAGGGCGATTTCGCGTATTCGTTCGACGCCTGCGCGCCGGCTGTCACTGTGCCTGCCGATGCGCCTGCCAATGCGCTGGCATAGCGCGAAGGGCGCGCGTGCCGCGAGGAGCTTGGGTTAACTGATCTATATGAGGAGTTCAGAAAGTTGAGAGCCATTCCAAAGGTCATTCATATCATCTGGATCGGCGGCGATATACCGCAGCGGAACCGCGATTGCATCGTCACGTTTCCGAGGATGAATCCCGACTGGCAAGTCAATCTCTGGATCGACGCCAACCAGTTGTTGACCGGCGAACGCCGCCGGCAGATCAGCGATCACGTCAGCGCGCAAAGCGGTGGGCGCGTTTCTGTGGAGCAATGGCAAGACGTCGCGCGGAGCCTTGGGGAAAGCGGCGGCGATGCCGCCACGATCAGCTATCTGAAAGACTATCTGAACCAGCGCGGCGAGACTCTGCGAGGTATGCGCGCGCAGCAGGTCAACTCCATCATCAACTTTTGCGAGGCGAACGGAATCAAGCTGCGCGAAGTGCAGCGCGACCTGAAGATGGGCAAGAACGCAGCGATTTATCGCAGCGAACTCGTCAATCGCGGCGCCAACTTCGGCTCGGCCAGCGACATCCTGCGCATCGAGATTCTTTTGCAGTACGGCGGCATTTATGTCGATACGGACGTCAGTTGCGTGAGTCCGCTCGGCGACATTATCTGCCACCAGTCTTATCCGCGCTTTTCCGCCGTGAATGCCGTGTGGCGCAACGGCGTGAGCGAAAACGACTGGACAAGTGCGGACTGGTGGCGAGCGAATATTCGCGGAGATGATCCGCCACCCATCAGCAACTCGATCATCGCCAGCCACGCTCGCAGCAATGGCCTGAAGTCGTATAAGACACTCATCCATAGCAGGTTTCGCTCGCTGAAAACCAGCGACGACCTGCGCGCCCAGTACCTGAACGACGTGCGCGGAAGCACCATCAAGATGACAGGCCCCACCGCGGCGGCCGAGAGCTCCGGCTTCACGAAACTGCGCGACCAGATGTTCACGGACCTGGCTAGCTCGCAGAGTCCGGATCAGAGCCTTGAGAACAAGCTATTCATGCGCGATAACTGGTATTTCCCGATGCACAAGGTGAGAGACAGCTACTTCCACGACTGGCTTTGAGCCTTGCGTCATCGGTGCCGCTCAGTTTCCCCGCGTTCGACCGCGCGTCACTGCCTTGTCCCGCTTGCCGTGCGCCGCGTTTGTCGATTTTTTGCTTTCCGAGGAAGGAATAGATCGCGAGTCCCGGCTGTTGTGTTCTTCGAAAGACGAACCAACCGCGTCGGGAGATAAGGCGATGCCAGCAGGAAAGAACAACGATGGATTCGCGGAACTGTCCACACTGAGCGACAGGAATGTCGTGCAGTTCGTGACGAGGCTCATCCAGAACTTCGAGCACGGATCGAATCCCCGCTTCACATACCAGAATGTGCTGGCCGACGACGCGAAGGACAACAAGTCGAAGTCCGTGAACCTCATTTCGAACGCCGTCGTGATTCCGTGGACAGTGAGCGAAGAAGACGGTACGGAGGACGTCCTTTTTCTCTCTGCGCACGTGAACGCCACGCTGAAAATCGGTCAGCTGAAAAAGACCTCGCCGCTCAAGATCAATGTCAGCAAGTTCCATCTGACGGTGCGGCGCAAGCGTGTGCAGGACGCGATCCACCAGAGCGGCGTGACGGTCGACGTCGGACCCGAGTCGATCCACATTGGTGGGGCGAGCGACGGCGGTTGGGACAAACGTGCCGCGAACCTCGAAACGCTACGCAAGAAGCTGATAGAAGATTCGACGCTGCCCGCAAAAGAAAGCTTGATCACCAGCGAAGCACTCAAGGAGATGCTTGACGAGTGGGTCTCCGTGTCGCGTTTCAAAGGCGAGATCCGCGAGAGCTTCAAAACATCGCTCAAAACGCAGGTCGAGAGAAATGTGAAGTCGGCGGCGAATCTGCCCAGGTTCAGCGTGGACGTGGTCCTTTAGCACGCCTGGACGCTCGCGCCACGCACAACCTGGCGCGCCGCACCGACCGGACTTTCCACGCAACCCGCTCCCGTCAATCATCATGGCTCACGCAATTACGCTCGCCTCGAACCTCGGCGCCAGTCTGTTGTTCTCGAACATGACCGCGACTGAATCGCTCGGCCGTCTTTTTTCATACCGGATCGAGGCGATCAGCAAGAACCCGCAGATCGATTTGCGCGCGCTGCTTGGCACGCCGATGACAGTCAAGCTCGTCACTCCGCAAGGCTATACGCGGTACTTCAACGGTATGGTCAACGAGTGCGAGCAGGGCGGCTTTGTGAACATCGAAAACATGCGTTACGCCGTCTACACGTTCGGGGTCGTGCCGAAGCCGTGGCTTGCGACACGCCGGCGCGACTGTCGCATTTATCGAAGCATGAGCGTGCCGCAGATCGTCAAGTCGGTGCTCGCCGACGCCGGCTATGTAGACCTGAAACTGAGTCTAAGCGGTAGCTACGCTCCGCGCGACTACTGCGTGCAATACCGCGAGAGCGGCTTTGATTTCATTAGCCGGTTGATGGAGCAGGAAGGCATTTACTACTTTTTCACGCATGCGGACGGTGTGCACACCATGGTGCTGGCCGATGCGCTCGGCGCTCACTCACCTGTAGCCGGTTTCGAGCAGATCCCTTATGCGCCGCCTACCGAACGCGGCAAACGCATGAAGGCGTCTATCAGCGACTGGACCACCGCGCGTGCGATGAATGCAACGCGCGTGCAACTGGACGACTACGACTATCTGAAACCGAAAGCGTCGCTGCTCGCCACCGAGGACGTCACCGACAAGGACGATGCCCACAGCGTGAGCGGTCTGGACATCTACGACTACTCGTACGACTACGTGGGCCACGACCAGCGCCTGCAGGACGGTCAGCGCTACGCGCAGGTGCGCGTCGACGCGCTCAACGTGCCGATGCTGACGAGCGCCGGGCACACCGACGCATGCGGTCTCGCCACCGGTGCGTTGTTCAGGCTGAAGGACTTTCCGCTTGCGGAGGCGAATCAGGAGTATCTCGTGATCGAAACCGAGATGCGGCTCGTCGAGCCGGACTACGTGACGGGCGGCGGCGCGGACGAAGACGAGGAGCCGTTTCACTGCGCGTTCAGGGCGATTCGCAGCCGTCAGCCGTTTCGCACCATGCCGCTCACGCCGCGCCCCGTGATTGCCGGCCTGCAGACCGCGGTAGTAGAGGGCAACACGCCGGAAGACATTGCGGTCGACAAGTATGGCCGGGTGCAGGTCACGTTCTTCTGGAACCGCCCGGCCAAGCCGAACGCCCAGAGCTCTTGCCCGGTGCGCGTCGCGCAGATGTGGGCGGGCAAGCGCTGGGGCGCGCAGTTCATTCCGCGCGTGGGGCAGGAGGTGGTGGTCAGCTTTCTTGACGGCAATCCGGACAGGCCGCTGATTATCGGCAGCGTCTATAACGCGGACAACATGCTGCCGTACAGCCTGCCCGAAAACCGCACCCAAAGCGGCGTGAAAACCCGCAGCCTCACCGGCTCCGCCGAGGACTACAACGAGATCCGCTTCGAGGACAAAAAGGGCAGCGAAGAGGTGCTGATTCATGCGCAGAAAAATTTGCGCGAGGAATCGGAGCACGACCACGACGTGCAGGTGGCGCGCAACTACACGCTCACGGCCGGCAAGCAGATCAGGCTGGTGACCGGACTCGCGAGTATCACGTTAAACAGCACGGGCGAGATCGCGATCGAGGGCACCAACGTCACGGTGAACGGCGAACTCAACGTGGCAATGACCTCGGGGCTCGCGATGGAACTCAATTCCAAAGCGAATCTGAACATCAGTTCGATTGCCGCGATGGAAATCCTGTCCGAGGCCGACTGCCTCGTGCAATCCACCAACCTGCAACTGATCGGCACGGCCAGCGCAATACTCGGCGGCGCGGCACCGATGATCCTGCCGCTATGACCACGCTTTTCGACGCTGCCCGGCAGATGCGGCTTTCCGCGCCGGCGAACGCCCGCCTGGAACCGGGCATGACGCCGCGCGGCGCGGTACAGACGCTGCTCGACGACGGACTGGCCGCCGACGCGCTCAGTCTGCTCGCGCGCCTCCTGCCGCGTCGCTACACGGTTGCGTGGGTATGTCAGTGCGCGAGCCGCGAGGCCCTCGGCGCGCACGACCGCGAAGGTGTTGCGCTTGCCGAAGCATGGGTGCGTGCGCCGGGCGAGGCGCAGCGGGCCGCTGCGGCATTGTTCGCCAGCGAGCACCGCTACCGGACCATCGGCGCATGGGCATGTGCGTCAGCCGGCTGGACCGGCGGCAACCTGAATCCACGCAACGAGCAGCCCACGCCGCCGCCCGAACACCTGAGCGCGATTGCGGCAATGGCGGCCGTCACTTACATGGCCGCGCTGGTCCCGGCGCAGATCGACGCACGCCGTACGGCGTTCGTGCGCGACGCACTGGGACTGCTCGGCATCCCTAACAGTACGAGCGGAGCGACGCAATGAGAACGGCGCACAGTCTGATTCTTTCGGTGCAGGGCGAACGGGGCGAGCGTCTCGGAGGCCGGCGCGAGCACGTGTTCGACTGTCGGGACGGCAGCATCGGCCGCTCCGAAGACTGCGACTGGGTACTCGGCACCGAAGGTGTGTCGCGGCTGCACGCTCTGGTGCGCTATCTGAACGGCCTCTATTTCGTCGAGGACCGCAGCACCAACGGCATGCTGCTCAATGGCGCCGCTCTGCAAAGGGGCGATCCGGCGGCGCTGAAAGACGGTGACCGGTTGCAGATCGATACGTTCGAGATCGCCGTGCGTGTTGGCGGCGAGACGGTGGAGCAGGACCCTACCTCGCGCGATGCATCGAGAGAGGTTCGCGAAACGGCGGCGCCCGCACCATTGGCGGTAGCGTCGCCTGTCTCCGACATGGCAGCGGATCGCGTGCAGAACGCCGAGCCGCTCGATCTGAGCGTGCTGCTGCCGTCCCGCGGCGCCGGCGCGTCTGGCGGCGCAGGCTTTGCCGAAGGTCTGATTCCCGGTGCGGCCGATGCGTCCGCGGCGGGGTCGAGCCTCGATCCGCTCGCGCTCTTTGACGCGCCCCCTTCGTATTTCGACGAGGCGGCGCCCGGGGGTCCGGCTGCGCCGGACTGGAACCACATGCCGGCGGTCGCGGACCGGTTCCGCCCGCCGCAAGTCGAACAGCCGCGAGCGAGCGGCCCGCTGCTGCCGGACGATTGGGATGCAACTGCGAGCCGGGTCGAAGCGGGCTCCGGGGAGCAACCCGAGCCGGGCGATGAGGAGCAGGTCGCGGGAGCATCGGCGGATCAGTCGCACACGCCGAACTCGCCGCAGTCGTCGGATTTGCAGCATTCGCCGCGGGCTAGCGCGGATCTTCCGGATTCCGCCGTCGCGCCGGTCTCGTCCGTTGCACCGGTCTCGTCCGTTGCGACCGGCGCAGTGGTTTCGCAAATCGGTCCGGTGACAGCGGCACCGGTTACGGAGCGTTCCGCAACGTCATCAACGTCATCAACGTCATCAGCCAAACCAACATCACCGCCGTCACCACCAACGGCCACTCCGGGCCCCACCACAACCAGCGCGGTCCCGCCGGCATCCGCCGATGCGCAGTCGCAGCAATTGACCGACATGCTCCACATCGCGGTGGACGCGATGATGGACGTGCTGCGCGCCCGCGCCGAACTGAAGAACCGCTTCCGGCTGCCCGCAACGCTCATCCAGCGTTCGGAGAACAACCCGCTCAAGTTCGCGCCGACCGCGCAGGAAGCGGTCCGCAGGCTGTTCGCGCCGTCGGACGGCGGCTTCCTGTCCGGCAACGCGGCGCTCAACGATGCCGCCGCCGACATCCGCAACCATCAGATGGCAATGCTCGCGGGCGTGCGCTCGGCGTTCCAGTCGATGCTGGCCCAGTTCGATCCCGCGCGCATCGAAGAGTCGGAAGGCCGCGCGCGACGCTTGCCTCTCGGTGGGCGGCCGCGTCACTGGGAGCGCTACAAGGAGCAGTTCGACGCGCTCACCCGCGACCCCGACGAATGCTTTCGGCGCCTGTTCGGCGACGAATTCGCGCGGGCTTACGAGCAGCAGCTCGCGCACCTCAAGGCCCGTGCCATCGACGACCCGCAAGCGTGAGCGCAGCCACCGCGTCAGCGCACCGTCCGCAGCCGGGCGGCGCAAAGAGAACTTTTGATCGAACCGACACCATGACCCACAGCAACAAAGTCATATGGAGCGAAGGCTTGTTCCTCAGGCCGCAGCACATGCAGCAGCAGGAGCGCTATTTCGAGCGCTACGTGGAACTGCGCGCTGGCGCGCTGCGCCCGCATGGCTGGGGCTTCCAGGAACTCGAACTCGAACCTGACCTGCTCGCGATAGGCAAGCTCGGCATCAAGCGCGCGCGTGGCGTGTTCCCCGACGGCACGCCGTTTTCAATGCCGGGCGACGACCCGTTGCCCGCGCCGCTCGACATCGATCCGAACTGGCGGGATCAGATCGTTCATCTGAGCCTGCCGCTGCGCTCGTCGACGCGGCCAGACAGCGGCTGGAGCGGCGCGGGCAGCGCCGATCAGCTATTGCGCTATCGGGTTCGCGAGACAGAAGTCCACGACGCGTCCGGCAGCATGGAAGGGCTCACCGTGCTCGAAGTCGCGGGCATGAGCACGCGGCTCATGCCGCAGTCGCAGCCCGCCGAGGGACTGATGCAGATTCCGCTCGCCCGCGTGATCGAATGCCGGGCAGACCGGCGCGTGACGCTCGACGACGGCTTTATGCCGAGCGCATTGCAGACTCAGGCGGCCGAGCGTCTGGTGATGTTTCTGTCGGAACTGCTCGGCCTGCTTCACCAGCGCGGCGAAGCGCTCGCGATCCGTGTCACGCAAACGGATCGGGGCGGTGCCGCGGAGATCGCCGACTTCCTGATGCTTCAGGTCATCAACCGTTATCAGCCGCTCGTCGCGCATCTGGCCGAAGCGCCGCTATTGCATCCGGAAGCGCTGTACCAGCTGCTGCTCGAACTGGCCGGCGAACTGGCCACCTTCACCGCGCCCGCCAAGCGCGCGCAAAGCTTTCCCGCGTACCGGCACGAACTGCTGCGGGAGAGCTTCGAGCCGGTGATCGGCGCATTGAGGATCGCGCTGAGCGCCGTGCTCGAACAGAGCGCGGTGCCTATTCCGCTGCAACAACGCAAGTACGGCGTGTGGGTCGGCGTGGTGCCCGATTCGACGCTGCTCGACACGGCGACGTTCGTGCTCGCGGCGCGAGCCGACATGAAGGCGGAAGACATGCGCCGGCAGTTGCCCACGCAATCGAAAATCGGCCCGGTGGAAAGAATCCGCGATCTGGTCAATCTGCAACTGCCGGGCATCGGCGTGTCGTCGATGGCGGTTGCGCCGCGCCAGTTGCCCTATACGTCCGGCTTCGTGTATTTCGAGTGCGACCGCGGCTCGGCGATGTGGCGCATGCTGAAGACCTCCGGCGGCATCGCAATGCATTTCGGCAGCGGCTTTCCCAGTCTCGATCTGCAACTGTGGGCGGTTCGCGCATGAATACCGCCAATCGCGACGATCAGCCGGCCGGGCGTTTCGACGCCACGGTAATCCGCCCGCAGCCGCAAGCCGGCGCGGACGACGCCACGCGCATCATGCCGCGGCCGGCACCTGCGCGCGCTCACGAACCGGCAGCTTCCGCCGCGCCGCGCATCGAACTGGCCGACCTGATGAGCGGCGTCGTCAATCCACTCGTGCGCGCCGCCAATCCGCTGCTGCTGCTCAGCGTGCAGTTGCGGCACAGCGTGGCGGCGCCCGCCGACGTCGCGCGGCTGCGCGAGCAGGCCGTCGCACATGTGCACAGCTTCGAGCGTCACGCGCAGGACGCCGGTGTCAACACGCAAACCGTCGTGGCCGCGCGCTACGTGCTGTGCACCATGCTCGACGAAGCCGTGAACAATGCGCCGTGGGGCGACCTGAGCGGCTGGGCGCAAAAGACGCTGCTCGTGACGTTTCACGGCGAGACCTACGGCGGCGCCAAGTTCTTCCAGATTCTCGACCGGCTGAGCGTGGACTTCTCGCGGCATCTCGATCTGATCGAGATGATGTACATCTGCCTCGCGCTCGGTTTCGGCGGACGCTATCTGGTGGAGCCGGGCGGGCTCGGCCGTCTTGCCGACATTCAGGACGATCTGTATCGCCGGATTCGCGGCTTGCGTGAAGCGCCTGCTGCCGAGCTGGCGCCGCATTGGCGCGGCGTCGACGACCGCCGCAATCCGGTCATGCGTCACGTGCCGCTGTGGATCGCGGCGACCGCGTCGGCAGTCATCGTGATTGGCGCGTTCCTGTATTTCTTCACGCGGCTCAACGCGCTTGCAGAGCCGGTCGGCGCACAGCTTGCCGCAATCGGTCCCGGCAGCGCGCCGCCGCCTGGCAATGCCGCCGCACCGAAGCCGGCGCGCAACAGCCTGAAGGCGCTGCTTGCGCCGCTTGAACAATCCGGCGCACTGACCGTCGACGAGCAGCCCGACGGCCGCGACACGATACGCCTTGCGGCAGGCGCACTGTTTCCCTCGGGCGGAGCGGACCTTTCGCCCGACGAGATCCCGCTGCTGCGCCGCGTGGCCTCGGCGCTCAACGAGGTGCGCGGGCGCGTGATCGTGGTGGGCCATACCGACGATCAACCGGTGCACTCGCTCAAATTCAAGGACAACTTCGCGCTCTCGACGGCGCGCGCGCAGAACACGCTGGCGGTACTTGCACAAGGACTCGACGATCCGCGCCGGCTGGAGGCAAACGGTGCCGGTTCGTCACAGCCGGTCGCGACGCCGGCCGACCTGCCGGCAAACCGGGCGCGCAACCGTCGCGTGGAAATTCTGTTTATCCCGGAGAACTGAACCCATGAACACGCTGAAAACCTGGGTCAAGTCCCGGTGGTTCACGCACGCGCTCGGCCTGCTGCTGATCGCGGCACTGATCTGGCTGGGCGGCCCGTATGTCGGCATTGGCGAGCGCGAACCGCTCGCGAGCCCGGCGGCGCGGGTCGCATTGATTCTCGCTGTGGTGCTCGCGTGGGTGATCGCGTTGCAGGTTATGCAATGGAAAGCGCAGCGCAAGACCGCACGGCTTTCCGGCGACCTCGCGGGACAGGAAACGCAGCTCGCCGCCGCGGAGCCCGGCAGCGAGGAGCGTGCGCAACTGCTGCAACGGTTTCGCGAAGCAATCCACACGTTGCGCAAGACACGCCGTAACGGCAACAACCTGTACGCGCTGCCGTGGTATGTCGTGATCGGGCCGCCCGGCTCGGGCAAGAGCACGCTGCTGCAAAACTCGGGACTCGACTTTCCGTTGTCTGAGCGCTTCGGCAAGGACGCGTTGCGCGGGATCGGCGGCACACGCAACTGCGACTGGTGGTTCACCGACGAGGCCGTGTTTCTCGACACCGCGGGCCGCTACACCACCCAGGATTCCGATGCGCAAGCCGATGGGGCGGCATGGCAGTCGTTTCTCGCGCTGCTGCGCCGCTATCGCAGGCGCCGACCGTTGAACGGCGTGATCGTGACGATGAGCGTGTCCGATCTGCTCGGCTTCGACGACGCCGCGCGCGAACAGCACGCGCGCGCCGTGCGACTTCGTCTGGACGAGCTTGCGCAGCACCTGAAGGTCGCGGTGCCGGTGTATCTCGTGTTCACCAAGTGCGACCTGGTGGCGGGCTTCGGCGAGTTCTTCGACGACCTGGGCGCCCAGTTGCGCAGCCAGGTGTGGGGTATGACTTTTCCCCTCGACGCGAGCCTGGACGGCAGCGCGTGCAGTCGTTTCGCGGATGAATACGATCTGCTGCTCAACCGTCTCAACACGCGTCTGATCGAGCGCCTGCATGGCGAGCGCGATCGTGGCCGGCGTGCGGCGGTGCTGAGCTTTCCGCAGCAACTGGGTGCGTTTCGCGAGATCGCGAGGCAGTTCGTCGAGGCTGCGTTCGGGCGTCACGAGTACGGCACGCCGCCGATGCTGCGCGGCGCTTACCTGAGCTCCGGCACCCAGGAGGGCGCGCCGATCGACCGGGTCCTCGGAGCGGTCGCGCGCACTTTCGGCGTGGACGCCGCGCGAGTGCAGGCGGGCGCCGGGCAGCGGCATACCTACTTCGTCGAGCGCCTGCTAAAGGACGTGCTGTTTCGCGAGTCCGGTCTTGCAGGCACGAATCCGCGCTTCGAGCGGCAGAAGCTGTTCATGCAGGCGGCCGCGTATGCGGGCCTCGTCGTCATGACCCTCGTGCTGGTCGGGGGATTCGCGACCAGCTATGCACGCAACCGCGCGTTCGTCGCCGAAGTCGACAGCGCGCTGAAGGACCTGCCCGACGCCGCTACGCTTGCCGGCGTACCCGACATCAAGTCGTATTTCGCGCGGGCGCTTGCGCGGCTCGAAGTGATCGCCGCAACGCAGGACGCCGCGGGCCAGTACCGCGCGCACGTGCCGTGGTCGATGCGCTTCGGCCTGTATCAGGGCAACGCGCTTTACGCGCAGGCGCACAGCGCGTATCTGCGCGAACTCGACGGCACCTTGCTGCCCGGCGTGGATCTGCGGTTTCGCGAAGGTCTCGGCGAAAACGCCAGCAACCCGCAAGCGCTGTACGACGATCTGAAGGGCTACCTGATGCTCGGCGAGCCGCAGCATCTCGACGCGGACGAACTGGCCGCGCTTGCACGCGTCGAGTGGCAGCGGCTGTTCCCGCAAGACCCGGCGATTCGCACTGCGCTCGACAGGCACTTCTCGGCCCGGCTCGGCGACGCGCAGAAGCCCCGCGCGCTGCCGCTCGATCAAGCACTGATCGCTCAGGCGCGCTCGACACTGAAGACGGCGGACGTCGCCACGCTGATCTACGGCAGCGTGCGACTGGACGCCGGGCGCTCGGGTGTGTCGCCGGTGCGGCTCGACCAGTCGCTCGGCTTGCTTGGCAACGTGTTCCGTCGCAAGAGCGGGACGCCGCTCTCCGAGCCTTTGCCGGTTCTCTTCACGCGGCCGTATTTCCAGTCGGAGGTGAGCGGCGGGCTGGACCATTCCGTCGACCGCTTCGTGAAGGACTACTGGGTGTTCGACAGCGGGCGCGTCGATCCGCTCGCCCGCTCGCGCTACGAACAGCAGGTGCTGACGCTCTATGAGCAGGACTACATCCGGAACTGGGATGACTTGCTCGCCGATCTGCAATTGCAGCCTGTCACCAGCATTCAGGACGCGAGCGCGATGGCCGCGAAACTGTCGGGACCGAGTTCGCCGCTCAAGGCGCTGCTCAACCTGGTTCGCGACAATACGAGCGACATGTTGCGCGCGCCGGCAGGCGGCGGCGCGGCGAGCCCTGATTCGCTGGCCTCGCAGGCGAGGCTTGCCGGTGAAAACATCGCGGCAAAGCGCGCATTGAACACGCGGCTCGCGGGCGAGTTGCGCAACGCCGGCGCGCCGCTGCCCGTCGGCGTCACGCTTAAGGCGGGCGATGCGAACCCGGCCGGTTCGCGCCAGCCGGGCGCCGCCATCGAAGAACACTTCGCGCAGATCAATCAGCTGGGCGCGGGCGCAAGCGGCGCGACGCCGCTCGACCACAGCCTGGCCGTCCTCGATCAGCTCGGCAAAACCCTGCTGACCATGAACGACCTGAGCGACCCCGCCGCGCAGAATAGTCCGGCGCTGCTTGCCGCGCGCCAGGAAGCGGGGCAACTGCCGCCGCAGGTGGCCGGGCTGATTCAGGGGCTCACCGGCAAGAGCGCCGATCTGGTTGCAAGCGGCAGCAGCGCGGCGCTTGCCGATCAGTTCCGCGCGGCGGCGGGCAGCGACTGCGCCAACTTCGTCGATGGACGCTATCCGTTTGCACAGGGCGGCGGGTCGGATATTCCGTTGCAGAACTTTGCCGAACTGTTTGGCAACGGCGGCAGATTCGACAGCTTTTTCAAATCGACGCTTGCGCAGAGAGTCGATACGGGTAGCCGTGCATGGCGCTGGAAACCGGGCGCGCCGCCGGGGCCGCAATCGGTACTGGCCGGCGCGCAGGCAGCGGACGACATCCGTCAGATGTTCTTTCCGAACGGTGCGCAGCCACGGGTTGGCTTCACGCTGCTCGCACCGCAGTTCGAGCCGCCCATTGCGCGGGCCGTGATCGAGATCGACGGGCAGAAGTACGACTATTCAGCTAACGGGGCGTCGAGCGTGACAATGGCATGGCCGGGTCCGCAGCCGGGCCACGTGTCGGTCAGCGCATTCGACGTGGCTGGCCATCCGCTCGGCACGCCGTTGCGCCTCGACGGCGAATGGGCGTTCTTCCATGCGCTCGACGCCGCTCGCCTGCAAAAGCAGGGCGATCTGCGCTATCTGGCGACCTTCGACTTCGACGGCCATGCGCTCAGGCTGCCGATCCAGCCGGCGAGTCTGCGCAATCCGTTCGATAACAATGAAGTACGGCGCTTCAGGTGCCCCCGATGAGCGGCGCCGTCGGTTTTTACGGCAAGCTGCCTGGCGCGGGCGACTTCGTGCGGCGCCGGCTGCCGGCGGACTTCGTCGACGCATGGGATCGTCATTTCCAGCGCGCGGTGGAGATCGGGCGGCGCGAGACCGGCGAGCGATGGACGGACGCCTGGCAGCACGCCCCGGCATGGCGTTTCGTGCTGCCGTCACAGGTATGCGGCAACGGCTCGTGGTGCGGCCTCGCGGGTCCGGCCGTGGACCGTGTCGGGCGTGCATTCCCGACCGTGCTGGCGGCGCCGTGTTCCGGCGACGTCGCGCGGCTGTTCGGCAACCCCGGCTGGTTCGATGCGCTCGAACGCGTGTACCGCAGCGCTCAGGGCGAGGCAGTCAGCGTCGAGACATTCGACGCGCGCGTCGTGGCGCTGCCCCGGCCATTCAGCGACGCGCGCGACCTGGCGGCGCTTTGGCGCGAATTGCCGTGGGACAGCGGGCAATGGGAACTCGGTATAGCGGACAGCACGTGCGCCGGCCTGATTCTGAGCGAGGCATGGCGCCAGCTTTGCATGAGGCCGGGTCCGTGGTGCCTGTGGTGGACCGCAGGCGCGGCGCGGTTGCTGGCGACGCGCGGGTTGCCGCGCGATTATGCGGCGCTGCTCGGGCCTTCTCGACGGCCGGTTCAGCAGGCATATGGGCTGCACGAACTGAATGAACTGCAAGGGCTGCAGGGACCGCAGCATCAGTATCAGCAGTATCAACAGCATCAAGAGTATCAACCCTATCAACGGCACGAGCACCTTCCGCGCGCTGACGATCGGCGCAACGTGGCCGCGTCGGACGCCTTCAGCGCGCCTGGCATCCATGCAAGCGACGCCGCGACGGCAACGACACCCTCAGCCCTGGCAAGCGGACCTTCAATGTTGCCCTCGTCAGACAGTGCGGGCCTGGCTCTGCGCACCGCCGCGACTGGCAGCGCGATCATGTGGCTCGACAACGGCAATACATTGCTCGTGAGCGCCGACGACGGTCCGCCTGATCCGGGCCGCGTGGCCGCGCGGTGTATTCGCGAGACGGTGCTGCGCAATGGGCCGGACACCCGAACGCTCAGGGCCGGGCTCATGTCGCTGCATGAGCGGCTGCGCGACTTGAGCCACGATTTGAGTCACGACTTGAGCCGCGACTTCAGCCGCGACTTGAGTCACGACTTGAGTCACGACTTGAGCCGCGACTTCAGCCCCGAAACGAGCCACAAAACGAGCCACGAAATGCCCCGCGACTTGAGCCGCCACTCGAGCCGCGAACCGAGCAGGGCGGTGATCGAAAACGGCGCCGCTGTCCTCGTCTGTTTCGAGGGCGCGTCCGCCAGCGTGCTGCGCGTCGGCGCCGCGGCGGCGTGGCACTGGCGATCGGGCCGATTGCTCGCGCCGTTCGTCGAGCGTGCGGCCGGGGCGGGCGGCGAGCTCGACGATCTGCTCTTCGGCGACGCGTGGCTCGACATGCCCGGCATCGGTGCCGGCGGCGACCCCGGCTGCGACGAAGCCGCGCTGTCGCTGCAGCGCGGCGACCGTCTGCTTCTGCTCGCCACACGTCAACTCACGCGGCTCTCGCGCGACTGTCTCGCAACAGCGCTCGCGCTGCCAACCTGCGACGACGCGCGCGCGTATCTCGCGAGCGTGGCGGGGCTTCGCGCGCCGCCGTCAGAATGGCCGCTCGCCGTCGTGGAGATCGGCGCATGACGACGATTTGCCGCTCAGCCGGCCACACCGAGACGGGCAACGTGCGCCGCCGTAACGAGGACGCAATCCTGGTGCGCGAGGACCTCGGGCTGTGGGTCGTCGCCGATGGACTTGGCGGCCACGCGGCCGGTGACTACGCCAGCACGCTGATCGTCGAGCGGCTGGGTGCGCTGACCCGCGACGCCGACGTGAACGACTTCATTGCGGCCATCGAAGACACGTTGCAGCAGGTCAACGCCGAACTGCGCGCGGCAGCCGCTGCGCGACAGGTCGACGTAATCGGCTCGACGCTCGCACTCATGGTCCACGCCCCGGCGTTCGTGCTGTGCGGCTGGGTGGGCGACAGCCGTGTCTATGTGCAAGAAAACGGCACGCTGGTTCAGCTCACGCGCGATCACGTGCATGGTCAGCCAGCCGACATCACCCAGTTCGGCTCGCGCGCGCCGGCAGCGGGGGCGGGTGTGCTGACGCGCGCGGTCGGCGTCGAGGACAAGCTGTTCGTCGACTGGGCGGTGGCGGGCAGTCGTCCCGGCATGCTGTTTCTGCTCTGTTCGGACGGCATCAACAAGGAACTGAGCGACGGCGAGCTGGCCGACGCATGCCGCCATCCGCAGTCTCCGCAGCAACTGGTGGACCACCTGTTCGCGCTTTCGCTTGCGCGCCGCGCCCGTGACAACCTCTCCGCCGTGATCGTACGGCTCGACGCAGCCTGACAGACCTCCGATGAACGACATCTACTCACGCCTCGGCGCCGGCGGCACGCGCGCACGGAAACTGTTCCTCCTGATCGAGGCCCATGCACGGCGCCTGTTCGCGCGGCACGCTGCGCCGGTTACGTCTGTCTCCATGCAGCGGGGCGTGGTCGTGGCGCTCGACGCGAAGCCCACCCAGGCCGACGACGGCCTCACAGTCGTGCAACCCGCACTGGGGGTGTCGTCGCGCGACGACGGCCGGACGGAACAAGAGGACAGCGCGTCGCGCGCAGCACGGGACGACGCGACGGTCGTCAAACTCGCGAGCCGTTCCGCCGGCCGCGCGGAATCCGCAGAAGTCCGAAGCAATGATGTGAACGACAGTCATGTGAACGATAGTCATATAAACGACAGCAGCATCGGCGACAGCAGCTCCAGCGACAGCAGCCTGAACCGCGATACCTGGCAGCGGGTTGCCCGGGCGCGAAGCGGCGACCATGCATCGGTCGGCAAGCTGCTCAAAGGACGCTTTCTGCTCGAGCGCGAACTGGGGCGCGGCGGCATGGGCGTCGTCTATCTGGCGCGCGACGAGCGCAAGGTCGAGGCTCGCGACCGCGATCCCTACGTGGCCGTGAAAGTGCTCAACGACGAGTTCCGCCGCCACCCGGATTCGCTGATTGCGTTGCAACGCGAAGCGCGCCGCGCGCAGCGGCTCGCTCACGACAACATCGTGCACGTCTACGACTTCGACAAGGACGGCACGATCGTTTTCATGACGATGGAGTACATCGACGGCACGGACCTGCGCACGCTGATTCGCGAACGTCCTTCCGGCATGCCGTTCCGGCAGGCGTGGCCGCTGATCGACGCGATGGCGCGCGCGCTGCAGCGGGCGCATGCGAGCGGCATCGTGCACTCCGACTTCAAACCGGGCAACGTCATGGTGACGCGCGACGGCGTGCCGAAGGTGTTCGACTTCGGCATCGCGCGCGCGGGGCTGGCTGCCGCCGGCGCGGCCGGTGAGCAGACCGTGTTCGATGCCGGCACGCTCGGCGCGATGACACCGGCCTATGCAAGCCTCGACATGATCGAGGGTGCCGCGCCGTCGATGCGTGATGACGTGTACGCGCTCGGCTGTGTGATCTTCGAGCTGTTGACCGGCCGTCATCCGTTCAACCGGCACAGCGCCGACGTGGCGTTGCGCGAGAGCGCTGTGCCGCCGCCTGTGCCCGGTCTCGGGCGGCGTCAATACCGCACGCTGTGCCAGGCGGTGACGTTTCGCGGCGGCGAGCGATTGCAGACGGTGAGCGCGCTCGTCGAAGGGCTGCGGCCGAGGAAAATGCACGAACGCCTCTTGCCGTACTGTGCGGGCGCTCTCGCGGTGGCGGTGCTCGCGGCGGGCGCCTTTGCATGGCATAGCCAGCATCGTCATCGGCAACTGGAGGCAACCATCGCGCGCTTTGCCGATAGCGATCTGCGCCACTACGCGAACGAAGACCAGGCAGTCGCCGCGCTCGCGCTGCTCGGCGTGGACGAGCGCGAACGCCTCGTGCTGAACCAGAACGATCTGATTCAGCGCTTTCTCGCAAGCCGGCTCGACGCATACTGGAGCCCACCGCTTGGGCGGATCGATTATGCGGCGGCCCAGCACGTGTTCCAGATCCGCGACCAGTTGAAGCTGTTTTCGCCCGAGTTCGACGTGCGGCGCAAGCAGATTGACGATGAGCGCGCCGACATGCTCGCGAAGCTCGCCAGCAACCTCGACGAAGCGCTGGATCGGGACGCGTTGTTCGAGGACCAGCCAGGCAGCGCGGCGGATGTCCTGCACCGGATTCGCCTGCTGGACCCAGGCAGTGCGTTGCTGAAGAGTCCGCAGATCGAATCGCGATACGACGCTGCAATCGGGCAATCGCTCGACTCGGCCCGGTTCGATGAAGCGCGCGCGCGGATCGCGCTGGCCCTGCAACTGTTTCCAGACTCCTCGCGCTTGCAGCGGCGGCGCGGACAACTGTCGGCCGCAGCGGCAGCGGCGACACAAAAGCATGAGTCGCCCGCCGCCGCGATGAGCGTGCCCGATGCGCGCCGCTCGCTCGTGGAACTGGCGGCTGCTCCGTCCGCAAGTGCAGCGTGGCTCGACGGCGTGACCCGGGCGATGACCGCGCTGCAAAACGACCCGTCACCGGAAACCGGTACGGCGATAGACGCGCTCGCCGACGGCATCGTCGCCGCTGCATCGCGCGTGACGGACCCGCTGCTGGCGCATCGGACGCTGGACGTGATCGAGGTCGGGTTGCGTTACGCGCCGCATTCGCCGGGCCTATCCGCTCAGCGTGACCGGATGCTTCAGTTGTTGCAGCAGCAGCGCATCGACCAGCTAACAGCGAGCGGCGACGCGGCTGCGCAAATGGACGCGCTGCGGCTCGCCGCTGCCGCCAACGACGGAGCGCGGGCGCTCGCGGCGCTCAACCGGATGCGCGCGTTGCAACCCGGCAACCCGTTTCTCGCGAGCGGCGCGCCGCAGCTCGTTGTCAACGCGTATCTCGGCAACGCTCGCACGCTTGGCCGCTCAGGCAATCTGCACGAAGCCGCGCGCGTCGCCGCACAGGGCGCCGAGGCGCTTTCCGGCGACCCGAAACTCGGCGACGCGGCACAACGCTATCTTCTCGCCGCAGCCATTCTTGACGCGCGCGATCAGCCGATGGCCGACCCGGACCTACAGGCGCTGCAGGCACGCTTTGACACCGCGCAGGCAGCCGACCCCGAAGCCATGAAGCAGATGGAGCGCGACATCGGCGCGAGTATCGCGTTGCCGGAAGGCGGCTTGAACGCGGTGCTCGACCAGATCAAGGCGCGCGTCGAAAGCGGCGACGCGGCGAGCGCGCCCGCATCGGTTTCAATGGCACCGCCCGCGCGCAGCGACCGGCACAGCCAGGCGAACGCATGACGGGCAGCGATATGCGGCCGGCCGCACAGAGCACGCGGGCGGCGCGACGCGACATGCAGCCGGACCTTGCAGTGACTGCGCACGAGGAGCCGGGTGTGCGCGAGCGGCAAGTCAACGACGCGTTGCGCATGCTCGATGAAATGCACCGGCTCGGCCGCATCGAACGCGACGAGTATCGGCAGCGGCGGCGACGGCTGCTTGAATCGCTCGGCGGGGAAGCGCCTTCCGACGACCGTGATACGGTGCGCCGACGCGTGCCTGCGCGCGACACACGACGCGAGCCGGTGCCGTTTCGGCGGCGCGATGCGGGCAGTACGCGGATGCCCAGGATGCGAGGCCGCCGGGTTGCGCTGTGGATGCTGCTGTTGGTCGTGGTGGTCGGGGCGCTTGCCGCCGGCTGGTTGATGCTGGCGTCGTGATGGCCGCGTGTGGTGGGGGCGTGGTTTGATGAAGGCGGGGGCGCGGGGTGCATCGCGGGGGTAGGCGTCGCCGGTCGCTGGCTTGCACCTCGCGTCTCGCCAGGTTGCGTTTCGCCAGGTTGCGCGTCGGTGGCTATGCGATGGCGGTCATGTGGCGAAGGGCATGCGTCGAAGGGCATGCATCAAGGTCGCGCGTCGGAGGGCATGCGTCGAAGAGCACGTGTCGAAGCGCACACGTCGAAGAGCACACGTCGAAGAGCGCACGTCGAAGAGCACACGTCGAAGAGCACACGTCGAAGAGCACACGTCGAAGAGCACGTGTCGAAGAGCACGCGTCGAAGAGCACACGTCGAAGAGCACACGTCGAAGAGCACACGTCGAAGAGCACACGTCGAAGAGCACGCGTCGAAGAGCACGCGTCGAAGATCACGCGTCGAAGAGCACGTGTCGAAGAGCATGCGTCGAAGGGCACGTTTCAAAGAGCACGCGTCGAAGATCACGCGCCGAGGTCCATGCGCAGAAGCATCTATCCAGCGGCGGCTGAAGTGCCGTTGCCGATGGTATCGCTCAACAAGTCGCGCAAAAAGCGGCTCAAGGAGTCAGGCCGGTCTCCGAGTGCTTATTCGCTCTCCGGGCCCGACAACGCCTGAAGCTCCGACAGCCCGCCTGGCGCGATGTCCTTGAGCACGTCGGCGAAGCTCTTGCCGACGAGGCGCCGTGCGCGTTTGAGCAGGATCGGTAACGGGCTCGAAGGTTCGACACGCTCGTAGTAGTCGCAAATCTCGTCGAGCCGCAAAAGTACATCAGCCTGGCCGGAGATTCCGGCGTTCGCAGGCTCATGCATAGCGCCTGCGGGATCGCCGCTCCCGTGGACCGACAACGGTGACGACGAAGACGAGTCCAACAGCGAGGCCAACGGTGCGGCGACACCCGCGTCCGCTCGGCCTGGGAAGCGGCGCAGCAGTTGCGCATCGACGAATTTTTTCAGCTCTGCAATATCGCCGCACAGCAGCGCCATGTCGGGGCCGGCCGTGCCGAGTTTTTCCCGCACCAGCGCGACGATGGCGTCGGCATGTTCCTGCGCTTGTGCGAGCGTTGCGGCCGATTCGGGCAGTTGGTCTTCGGGGCAATCCATGCAGCAGGCTTCGAGGTCGACGAGCGTCGGAGCCGGCGCGCCGTCCTGCGACGGCGATGCGTTAATCGCGCCGGTTGCCACGCGCAGATCGCGCAGTGCAAAGCGGCCCAGACGCGGCGACTGCACGAATGGAGCAAGCCTGAAAATGCCCAGCGCGCTTTGCGGATCGCCAAGCGGCATCAGCGCATTGGCGCGGGCGGTTGGGTCGTTGTTGTCGTCGGCGTCCAACTGCGGATGCACATGGTCCCAGTAGCGTTCGAGCAACCCGCGAACGAGGCTGAGGCCCGCTGCCCATCCGGAAAGACCTTCGGTATGGGTTTGCGCGCAACAGAGTTGAACGGCAACGCGCAGATCTTTGGTGCGTGTGAGCAGCGCGCCGGCGGCGCTTGCCACCTTGTCCCAGTCCGGTTCCTGAGCGGCTTTCAGACTGTCGCCCATCGCGCGCTCGGGCGTGGGTGTCGCGAGCAGTTCGAGCTCGGTGAAGGCGGGATCGTATTCGAGGTTAAGCCCGGCCGGCGCCGCATCGTCGATGGGAGAAAGCAGGGCGTTCGTTGCGTAGGAGTCGGTCATGTCGGACTGGAAGAAGAGAGCGTGCGCGAGCGCGCGCGGAAGCAGCGGGCGCGCTCGCGCGATGCAGATTGGTGTTTGCTGTTTATGACAGAACAACTGGCCGCGAGCGGTTATTCCATCGCGAAGGCGAGGCGCCGGTTGCGCCGCCGGACCGATGCGGCGATGCATGTTCGAGCGGCAGGGCGAAAGCTCCCGGTCAGCTGTTTAGTGCGCGTTTCAGCGTGTTTAGTCGTACCCTTGGGCATTCGCGCAGAGCGGCGGCTCTTCGCGGCAAACCGGCGTAGCGGCTCCGCAGCAAACGTTTGACGTAGGCTGTACAATCCGCGAACCCATCCACCTGCAGGAACGGTCAGTCAGCGTCCGGCGCGCCGGACGGTAACCGTGCTTTGAGCCAGTCAACCATGTCAACAGCAGATGTCGAGAATCTGCCCAGTCTTCTACCGGGCATGCTGCCGCGACTCTGGGCATTCTCTCTGCGCCTGTGCGGGAACCAGCACGACGCCGAGGATCTGCTCCAGCGCGCATGCGTGCGGGGGCTCGAACGTGCACATCAGTTGCAGGCGGGCACCTCGCCTCTGAGCTGGATGTTTTCCATCGTTCATTCCACCTGGATCAACGAACTCCGTGCGCGCAATGTACGCAACCGCTCGAGCATGGAGTGGGACGACAACTTTCTCGAAACCGTGCCCGACCCAGCGGCGCGCAATCCTGCTGACAGCGTGAGCGAGATCATCGCGGCGGTGGAGCGTCTGCCCGACGCGCAGCGCACGGTGATGCTGCTCGTAGCGGTCGAAGGGTTCAGCTATGCGGAAGCGGCCGAGGTGCTCGGCGTGCCGATCGGCACCATCATGAGCCGGCTCTCTCGCGCGCGCCAGACAATCGGCGCGCAATTCAGCGACCACGATACGTCTTCGGCACGGCCGTCGAAAACCCAGCGAGCGGCGCAATGAAGATCGATGATGCCAGCCTGTTGGCTTATGTCGACGGTGAATTGTCGGACTCCGAGCGCGAGCAGGTGGAAAAGGCAATCCGCGAATCGGAAGACCTCGCGTCCCGCGTGTCGATGCTGCGCGCCTCGCAACTGCCTTATCGAAGAGCGTTCGAGCAGCAGGCGTTGCCGCCCATGCCGGAATCTCTGGGCCTGAGCGTCGAGGCATTGATCCGTCAGCATGCTCAGCGCGAGGGCGCAGAGCGCAGCGCAGACGCAACCGAACCGGACTACTCGCGCGTTGCCGAGACACAGCCTGGCGAGAATGCGCGGCGGCCCAGGCCGCGCGCGAAGTGGCGGCAGTGGCGCTTGCTGCCGCAGTGGCCGACGTGGCCGAGGTTGGCGGTGGCGTTCGTCGCTGGCGCGTTCTGCTGCGGCCTCGCACTGCGGCTTGTGCCGCAACTGGCCGGTGCTGGCGGCGCGCTCACCACGGCCTCCGACAACTCGGGCATGACGCCGTGGATCAAGGCGGCGGCCGGCTATCAGCAACTGTACACGCGGGACACGGTCGCCTTGCTGCAACCCGACATGAGCACCACGGCGACGACTGTTGCCGACATCCAGCACGTCGACAACCTGCCCATGCAGATTCCCGATTTGCGCAGCCAGGGGCTGACCTTCAAGCGCGTTCAAAGGCTGCGCTTTCATGACAAGCCGCTGGTGCAGATCGTCTATTTGCCGGAGAAGGGCGACCCCGTCGCGCTGTGCGTGCTGAAAGAACCCAAAGCCGATGCAGCGCCGTCGAACGCGAAGGTCGAAGGTATGAATGTGGTCGCCTGGCGACGCGGCGAATTGGGCTATGCGCTGATCGGCACGCCGGGTACAGTCGATCTGGATGCCCTTGGCAGACAGCTTTACGATGGCCGCGTGTCGGCGATCGTCAGCGACAACCGCACCGGTGCCGATGTCCAGCGTAGTTGAACGCAACAGTAGCGGTTCGGCGTGCCTCGCCCGTCTCTCTGCATTCGCTGGCGCAAAGCGGCCTGAACACGCCGCGCTGGACCGGACGCGTCGCCGGCCGCAGAACGCATGAGGTTCGGACACTCGCACGACGTGCAGGCGCGATCACGGCATCGCGCGTTGCGCTGGTTCGCCATTTGCGCGCTACCGGCGGCGCTCACCGCGTTGTTTCTTTCGTGCGTGGGCTGGCTTTCTCCACGGCTTAGCGCACGGCGCATCGTGAATGCTTTCGAGGCGACCACCACGCCGCACCCCGGTTTCAGGCGCAATCATGCGAAAGGAATTTGCGTGACCGGGCACTTTGATAGCAACGGAGAAGGTGCGTTGCTGTCGCGTGCCAGCGTATTTGCGAGAGGGCGCTATCCGGTTGTCGGGCGCTTGTCGATACCCGGCGGCGACCCCGCCGAGGACGACGCCTCCGCCATGGTGCGCAGCCTCGCATTGCGCATGACGCTGCCGCACGCCGAGCAATGGCGTCTTGCGATGAACTCCACGCCCGTCTTTCCGGTGCGTACGCCCGAGGCGTTGCTCGAGCAACTGCAAGCGGACGCGCGCGATCCGCGCACTGGCCGCCGCGATCCTGCGAAAATGCAGGCGTTCCTGGACGGTCATCCCGAGGCTCGCGCTTTCAGGCATTTCGTCGAACAGCATCCGCCGTCGTCCGGCTACGACAATGCTACGTACTACGGCATTAGCGCATTCCAGGCTATCGACGCGCACGGTATCCGTCGCTTCGTCCGTTGGGAAGTCGTGCCGGAGAGGCCCTATCGTGCGGTCTATGCCGGCGATCTGCGCGACCCGGACTTTCTGTTCTACGACCTGTCGAAAAGTCTGCGCAAGGGGCCGTTGCGCTGGCATCTGATCCTGAACGTCGCCATGCCCGGCGACACGACCGACGACTCCACCCGGCAATGGGTGAGCTCGCCGCGTCGGCCTCGAATCGATGTCGGCACGCTCGTGATAGACAGCGCGCAAACGCAGATCGACGGTCCGTGCCGCGATATTGCGTTCGATCCAACGGTTCTACCGGACGGCATCGTGCCTTCCGCCGACCCGCTGCTTGCCGCACGGCCCGCCGCCTACGCCGTGTCGTTGCAGCGCCGCCTGAGCGAAGCAGCCGCGGCGCGTGCCCGCGCGCATTGACGCGCCCCACGCCTCAGGTGGGAACACGCCGCCAGTCCGGGTATCATAGAAGCCCTCGGCAGCGCAGGCGTTCGTGCCTGCCTTGACGCTACTCACTCACACAGCCGTTTCTCTCCTTAGCCTATCGTCCAATGAAGCCCGACGACAGCCAACTGATCGCGTATGCCGATGGCGAACTGAGCGCTCGCGAAGCTGCACCGGTCGAGCGTGCTCTGGCGCAATCCGCTGATCTGAGAGAGAGCGTGGCGTTGCTGCAAGCGTCGCGGCTTCCTTATCGCGAAGCGTTTGCTGCGCAGAAATTGCCGCCGCTGCCCGATGAACTTCGGCGCCGCATCGAGTCAATGGCGCAGGCGGCGGGGCAGCAAGCGTCGAGCGATTTTGCGCCGCAAGAACAGCGCTCGGCGCGCCGCATCTGGCTTGCCGCCGCCTTCGTGGCAGGCGCTTTCTGTGCAGGCCTGATTCAGCACCTGGGCGGATGGCCCGGTGCGTGGGGCGAGCGCGCAGTATCCACGGCAGCCGTCCAGACGCGCCCGTGGATCAGCGTCGCCGTGGATTATCAGCGCATGTACACGCGCGAGACGGTCGCCCATGTCGTTCCTGATGGCGCCGCTGCCGCCCGAACTGTGGATGCGATTCGCAAGGTGGACGGCATCCACTTGCGTATGCCCGATCTGCAGGCGGCCGGGCTATCGTTCAGAACGGTGGAGCGGTTGCGCTACAACGGCAAGCCGCTCGTCCAGATGGTTTATCTCCCCGAGCATGGCATGCCGGTGGCGCTGTGCGTGATGAAGGACTCGCGGCCTGACGAGTCCATCGCGCAGCGCGAGATGGACGGTATGAAGGTCGTTTCGTGGCGGCAGAACGAACTGTCCTATGCGCTGATCGGCAAGCCCGACTCGGCCGACTTGCCGGCCATAGCCCGGGAGATTTCCAACGGCAATGTCGACGATATGTTCTCCGCGCTCGCTACAGATCGTCCAGCGGTGGGCTGATTTGCGGCTTTGATTCCCGGCGTGGTTGGCGGTCTGGTTGACAGCTTTGTTGTCAACCTGGTTGGCAACCCAGTCGGCAATCCAATCGGCAACCCAATCGGCAACCCAATCGGCAACCCAATCGGCAACCCAATCGGCAACCCAATCGGCAATCCAATCGGCAACCCAATCGGCAATCCAATCGGCAATCCAATCGGCAATGCGCGGCAAGGCACGCTGCGCTATCGCACGCCGACCCGATACAAGACGCTCGGGCGTCCTTGGCAGATCCGGCTAACCGAGCTTGCCGGCGAGCCCCACGACTACGGGACCCATCAGAGGCAACAGAATGTTCGACAGTGCGTAGGTGATCGTGTAGCCGATTACCGGCGTCGAATTGCCCGTTACGCCGACGAGCGCGCTGATTGCCGGCGTGCTGCACTGCTGGCCCGCGATCGCGCCGAGCAGCATCGGGGCTTCGAGCTTCAGCAGCGCACGGCCGATCCATAGCGACAGCAAACCCGGAACCAGCACCAGCAGAATGCCCGCGAGCGGCAGTGCAAGGCCGTACTCGCGCACCAGTCTGATCGCGTCCGGCCCGGCCGACAACCCGACCGCAGCGATGAACGTAGCCAGTCCGAAGTCCTTGATGATCTGCGCGGCCGCGGACGGTAGCGAACCGACGAGCGGATGGCGCGAGCGGATCCAGCCGAACAGCAACCCCGATAGCAGACAGCCGCCGCCCGTGCCGAGTGCGAGCGTCACGCCGCCGATGCTGCCGCCGAGCCGCCCGATCGCCATGCCGGCCAGCACGCCGAGGCCGAGATAGACAAAGTCGGTCTTTTGCGTCGGCGGGAGCACGTAGCCGAGCCGCTTCGCGCCACGTTCGACATCGGCTTTCGCACCCACCAGCGTCAGGACATCGCCGCGATACAGTTCGGTGCCGGGCAACGCGGGAATGGTCGATTCGAGCCGCGTGACAGCAGCGATGAACACACCGCGCGCGTCCTCCGGTTCGGCCTGCGTGTGCAGTTGCGCGACGGTCATTGCGTTGACGTCGGGCCGCGTCAGCACCACGTCGAGCCGTTGCGCGAACACCTGGCCGAAGTCAGTGCCGGCCACTTCCTCGCCGAGGCCGGTCGCAGCCGCGACGACCTCGGCGCGGCGTCCGGCGACGAGCACCACGTCGCCCACCGCGAGCCGTGTGTCCGGGGCGACGGGCAGGTTCGCGCCGTTGCGCCGGATTTGCTCGATGGTCAGGTTGTAGTCATGCTGTTTTTCGAGTTCGCGTACCGTCACGCCGCCTGCCTTGCCGATGCGGAACGCGCGACCGACGAGCGCTGGCGCGGCCTCACGCTGCCCCTCGCTGAACGCGCCTTCGCCGCCGAGCTTGCGCCACGCGCGCTCCGCTTCTTCGCGCAGGTTGACGCGCAGCAGCAGCGGTGCGACCTGGCTCGTGAACAGCACGATCGTGATCAGGCCGAACAGGTAGCTCACGCTGTAAGCAGTCACAATATTGGCCTGCAGGCGCTGTGTTTGCGCGGCGTCCAGACCCAGCCTCGTGATCGCCTCGGACGCGGTGCCGATCACCGCCGACTCAGTTGCCGCGCCCGCGAGCAGTCCGGCCGCCGTGCCCATGTCGAGCCGCATCACGGAGACAGCGATCATGATCAGAACCAGCACCGAGACGATTTCTACCAGCGAGAGCACGCCATAGCGCCAGCCGCGCCCAATATTCGCGAAGAACTGCGGGCCTCCAGTAAAGCCGAGAGCGAAAATGAACAGCGCAAATGCAATGCTTTTCAGATCGGGCGAGATGCGCGCGCCGCTCTGCCCAAGCAGAAGCGCGGCAATCAGCGTGCCGCACACGCCGCCCAACTGAATTGGGCCGATACGAAACGAGCCAATGAAATAGCCAATGGCGAGACATGCGAAAAGCGCAATTTCGGGTTGAGACCTCAGCAATGCACCGATCATGTAGCCTCGCCAATTGGCACGTTGATTAAGGCGAAATAACCGCTCAGGACCAATAAGAGCGTCTGCTCATACGGGACACGATGATCCGCCGTGCACAACGCGATGCGTGCCGAACGAATAGCCGGTAGCACGCCGCAGAAATGCACTTATGGAAGACTCCGCGCGCCTGCGGCCGCGGCCGGGTACTTCGGGGTGGCGCGGCCCGCAAGCATAGGCCGGGGAATATCCCCCACGACATTATCTTTTCGCGAAGTACGCCAGCCTTGGCGAAAAACGGATGTGCTGTTGTTATGCTGCTTGCAGCAATTCTGTACGGGGCGGCTTTCGAATGCTTCTTAGTGATATGGCAGTTTGCCACCTCTGTCAACTGTATTTGCTGCTCAACGTGGCGCCCAGTTAGGCGCTTCAGGTGGGCTAACCACGTGGGGCTAAAGGTGGCGCTTAACGTAGCGCTAGACGGGCCCTTAGCTGTCACGGCCACATCGGGCGGTTTCTTAAGCGTCGGCGCGAGACCGATAAATCACGTCGTAAAGAGCTAAAAGCCGACTGCTGGTCAGGAGCACAGATTATGTTTGCACGCCGCGCCGGATCGACCTCCGCCGCAGCAACGAAACCGACACCGTTCAACCTTGTCAAACCGATGTGACCGACCGATCTGATCGGAGCCCACATCATGAACCTGTTCCGCGTTGCCGCCACTGCCGCCGCCATTACCGCCGTTACCGTCCTGCTGAGCGCCTGTTCCACAGCTTGGCCGCCACCGGGTGACTCAACGGCGTATCAACGTTCAACGAGCACGGTAGAGCACCGCGCACTCGCGGCTCAAACTCCCCAGTACGCCGCGCCGAAAGCCAGCCGGCCAGCATTGACCGTCGGCGTTACCGACCCCAACACGCAACTGATTCTCCCCTGGTTCCTCGCGGATACGATCAACGCAATCAACACGCGGCAGTCTTTCGGCGACCTGCTGAACAGGATGAAAGAAGACCTCTGACAACCGGGGCCAGCCACACGCCCGGTTGGTCATCCAAACACGCCCGGAATTGCCGCTGCTGCCACTCCATGACGAATTTGACACGGCTAGCGGCCCTCGTGCGGCGCTGACGGACTAACCGATCACTGATGCTCTCGCGCGGCGCTGCGTTGCGCATGCAACCGCAGCGGCCGCCAAGCGGGAAAGCACCAAACAAACAGCACCAAACAAACGGCGCAAAACAAACAGCCCCAACACCCACCGCATCAAACAATAGCCACACCGCACGCCTCGAGCGCCCCTCGCAATCCCAACTGCGGATACGCGCTCTCCAACGTGCGCAGGTCGGCGCGCATTTCTTCGACGATCCAGTCGCGCACGTTCGCCACGATGGGCCGCAAAGGCCGGTTAGGCGGCGAGACCAGGCAGCAGCGCCGGTTGGTCACGATGATCTGCTCCTCGGCGGGCACCAGCGCGCGCTGCGAGAGCCAGTGCGAGACCACATTCAGCCAGCCGAGCGCAATGCCCTGGCCGAGCAGCGCAGCCTGCACCACGATCGCGTAGTCGTTGAAACTGAGCATGCTCGCGACACGGCGGCCGTGCTGCTCGAACGCACCGAAACGGTGGTGCCAGCCGCGCTCTTCATCGTCCATCACGATGACGGTATCGCCATGCTCGCGGCCCGCCTCGCTTTGCGCCGTCTGGTGGTAGCGCGGATTGCACACAGGCAGCAGCGTTTCAGGTATGACGAGCACGCTGTTCTCGTCGATTTCGTCCGCGTGCAGAAAGCGCATGCCGAGGTCGACGTCGACTAGTGGCCCGCCAATGCGCCCTGAAATAAGCTGAAACCTCAGATCAATCGACGGAAACGCCTGGTTGAGCCGGCTCATGCGCGGCATCAGCCAATGCGTGGTAAACCCTGTTGACACCGACAGCGTGACCGATTCGACACCTGTGGCGCGCGCCTCGATTTCGCGTATCGCGCTTTCTATGCCGTTGAATCCTTCGGAGATCTTGCGATAGAGAATGCGCCCGTTTTCGGTCAACTCGATGCCGCCGCGCACGCGCTCAAAAAGCCGCACTCCGATATGGTCTTCCATGCGCGCGAGCATGCGGCTCACGGCGGGTTGGCTCACATAGAGTTCCTGCGCAGCACGTGTGAAGTTGCCACAACGGGCTGCGGCTTCGAAGACGAACAGCGCATTCGCGCTCGGCAGTTTTTTGCGTAGATTCGGCATGACCTGATGTTATGCCTGATCCAACAATTTGGGAATTGCCGCCAAAAAGTTTGCCACCTATATTTTCCCTAACGCAGGCCCTTCAGCGAGAAAGAACGCAATGGACGCAAGAGCGAAAACAGGAGTCTCCATCCGGTCGGCAGGCAAGCGTTACGGTCCGGTGGTCGCGCTGGACGAGGTTTCGCTGGACATCGAGCCCGGTGAATTCGTCTCGCTGCTCGGGCCGTCCGGTTCGGGCAAGACGACGCTGCTCGGCATTCTCGGCGGCTTTGTTCAGCCCAGTTCGGGTTCCGTCTGGGTCGGCGAGCGTGACATTACATTTGCGCCGCCGCACAAACGCAATATCGGCATTGTGTTCCAGAACTACGCGCTGTTTCCTCACATGACGGTCGGCGAGAACGTCGCGTTCCCATTGCGCGCGCGCCGCGAGCCGAAAGCCGGCTGGGCGAAGAAAGTGGCCGACGCGCTCGCAATGGTCGAGCTAAGCGGCTTCGAGGCGCGCAACATCAACCAGCTGTCGGGCGGTCAGCGTCAGCGCGTTGCGCTTGCAAGGGCGATGGTCTTCGAGCCGCAACTCATCTTGATGGACGAGCCGCTCTCCGCGCTCGACAAGCAACTGCGCGAAACCATGCAGATCGAACTGCGGCGACTGCACCGCAAGCTTGGCGCGACGATTGTCTACGTGACGCACGATCAGCGCGAGGCGCTCACCATGAGCGACCGCGTGGCCGTGCTGAAAAACGGCAGGCTGGTGCAGATCGATACGCCGGAGCATCTATACGACCGGCCTTGCGACGCGTTCGTCGCGAGTTTCATCGGCGAGGCGACGCTGCTCGACGTGAGCCGCGCCGGCGACGACGCCGTGCGCCTTGGCGACGCGCTGCTGCGCACCGCGCACCCCTTGCCGCGCGGGGAGCGTCTGCTGCTTGCCGTGCAAACCGAAAAGCTCGTGATCGACGGCGGTGCGGCCGCGACCCCGACCCCGACCACGAACCGGCTGTCGTGCCGCGTGACCGAAGTGCTGTACCAGGGCGAGAGCCTGCGCGTATTTGCGGCGCTGCCCGACGGTACTTCCATCAGCCTGCGCCAGCCCGGCAATCACGATGCGCGCCGGCGCATTCCCTCGCCGGGCGAGCCGATGACCGTGGTGCTCGATCCGCAGGACACCATCGTCGTGCCCGCCTGACTTTTCTTTTCTTGCTGCCCGCCTTGGGCGTATGTCTTTCGAAACTCGCGCAACCCGCAAAGGATGATGCAATGAAGCTCACCGATTTCAAGGTCCTGACGTTCGATGTCGTCGGCACGCTGATCAACTTCGAACAGGGCGTGCTGGCGTCCGTGCGGCGCCTTGGCGGCGCGGCGGCCAAAGACCTCACGGACGATCAGATCTTCGAACCGTACATGCGCGGGCGCGCGAAATACCCGGGCCGTTCGAGCCACGAAATGGCGAACGTCTATCTGTCGCTCGCAAAGGAGCTTGGCTTGCCCGACGACGCGCAGTCCGCCGCCGCGTTTCAGCGCGACGTGCTGGAATGGCCCGCGTTCGACGACTCGGTGCAGGCGCTCAAGCGCCTGCGCAAACATTACCGGCTGGTCGCGATGACGAATGCGGACCGCGTCGCGTTGTCTGCTTACGCGCACACGCTCGGCGATCCGTTCGACGACACCGTGTGCTGTGACGAAACCGGCGTCGCGAAGCCGGACCCGCAATTTTTCGCGTATAACCGCGGACGTCAGGCTGCGTTCGGCTTCAAGTTCAACGAGATCCTGCACACGGCGCAGAGCCAGTATCACGACATCGGCATTGCGACGAAGCTCGGTTACGCGACCTGCTGGATCGAGCGCCGTCAGGGTATGAACGGCTTCGGCGCGACGCCGGTCCCGGAAGCGGTGACGACGCCCACTTTCAGGTTCGCGACGCTCGGCGCGCTCGCGGACGCCGTCGAAGCCGAAGCGCGCGCTGTCTGAAGTCATGCTCGCGCCCGCGATTCACCACCCCTCGCAGCGTCCCCAGCCCGATTCCTTATGGCGGGCAATGGCCGCGCGTTCGCCGGAAAAGCGCGCGCCGCACAGCACGGGCGCGCCGCTCGCTCGCGACCTTTCAGTCGATGTGGCCGTGATCGGCGCCGGTTACTCGGGTCTCGCGGCTGCATATGCGCTGCAGAAACGGGGCGTCGACTGCGCGGTGTTCGACGCCAATCCGGTCGGCTGGGGCGCGAGTGGGCGCAATGGCGGCGTGGTGTCGTCGAAATTCCGCTTGTCGTTTCCGCAGATCGACAAGCTGCACGGACTCGACACCGCGAGGCGCATGCACCGGCTCGCGCACGAAGGCGTGCGGGTGGTCGAATCGTTCGTCGAAGAGTTCGGGCTCGAGCGCGCGCGTTTCGAACATACGGGCGGCCTGCGTTGCGCGCACACCGAGCGCGCGTTGGCAGCGATTTGCGCGGAAGCCGATTGGGTGCGTACGCAACTAGGCGATACGTCGATGAGCGTGCAGTCGCGCGAGCAAGTGACGCGCGAGACGGGCTCGGCGGGATTTGTCGGCGGCGTGTTGAGCGCCGACGCCGGCACGATCCTGCCGCTCGAATATGTCTGCGGTATCGCGCGCGGTCTCACCGCGCGCGGGGTGCCGATATATGAAGCGACGCCGGTTGTCGAGATTACGCGTGCTGCGCGTGGCTCCGGTGGTGTGGTGCTGCGGACCCTTGGCGGCACCGTCCACGCGAAGCAGGTGATTGTCGCGACCAACGCGTATTCCGATCTCACGTCCGCCACCGCAGCCTATCAGCGCGAGCTCGTACCGTTTCGCAGCGCGATGATCGCGACGGAGCGACTGCCCGCGGACCTCGATGCGCGTTTGATGATAGAGCGCCGCAGCTATACGGAAACGCGCCGCATGATGAAGTGGTTCCGCAAGGTGGACGGCCGCATGCTGTTCGGCGGACGCGACGCGTTCGGCAAGGAAGGCCAGGCGACGGGCTTCGACGCATTGCGGCGCGCGATGGTCGCGCTGTTTCCCGATCTGGCCGAGGTTCAAATCGAGTACCAGTGGTCGGGTTATGTGGGCATGACCTTCAACGCGTTGCCGCATGTTGGCCGTAGCGACGATGTCACGACTTTTTGTCTGGGCTATAACGGAGCCGGTGTGGCCATGGCGAGCCTGCTCGGTCAGCATGCCGCGGCGCTTGCCCTCGGCGAAACGCCGGAGCTGGCATTGCTCGGTCAGCAAGGCTTGCGGCCCGTGCCGTTTCATTCGCTGCGCGCGCCCGGTGTCCGGATGGTCGCCGCGTGGTATCAGTTTCTCGACGCCGTGGGTGCATGATGACAACAGCCAAACGGATTTTTCAGGAACCTACCTTGATGCAGACCGCCGCGCTGGACCCGTCGGTGCGCCATCAGCAACGCGAGGATCGCGCGATGCTGCTGTTGCTCGCCCCCGCGCTGTTCGTCGTGGTGGTGCTGCTGGTGGTGCCGCTTGCGTGGCTGTCGTGGCAGTCGGTCTGGCATGACGGCGGCTTTACGCTCGTCAACTACCAGCGCATTTTCACCGGCACCTATCTCGACACCTTCCTGCTCACATTCAAGCTCAGCGCGATTGTGACCGGCATGACGCTGCTGCTCGGGTATCCGGTCGCATACTTTGCGGCCTCCGTTTCGCCGCGCTGGAGCGCGCTGATACTCGGCATGGTGATTCTGCCGTTCTGGACCAGCGTACTGGTGCGAACCTACGCGTGGCTCGTGCTGTTGCAACGCACCGGGCTCATCAACAAGGCGCTGCTGGAAATGGGCCTGGTGGATCGACCGGTACAGCTTGCCTATAACCAGTTCGGCACTGTCCTCGCGATGGCGCATATCCTGCTGCCGTTCATGGTGCTGCCGCTTTATTCGGCGATGCAAAAGATTCCGGCGAACCTCTCGCAGGCCGGCGCAAGTCTTGGCGGTTCGCCGTGGCACGTCTTCTGGCGCGTGTTTCTGCCGCTTTCAATGAGCGGCGTGGTGGCGGGCGTCACGCTGGTCTTCGTGCTGTGCCTCGGTTTCTACATCACGCCTGAACTGATGGGCGGAGGCAAGTCGATCATGGTTTCGATGGTGGTGAGCCGCAATGTCGAGATCTATAACAGTTGGGGAGCGGCGAGCGCGGTGAGTGTCGTGTTGCTCGTGTGCGTGTTCGCGATCTTCTATGCCGCGAGCCGCGTGATTCCACTCGAAAAGACCTTGGGTGCGAAATGAACAGGATTCCGTTCGGCAGGTTCGTACTCGGCGCATTCGTCGTGCTGATTCTCGTGTTCCTGATGCTGCCGGTGCTGATCGTCGTGCCGCTGTCGTTTTCGGATACGCGCTTCATGACGTTCCCGCCGCCCGCGTATTCGCTGCGCTGGTATCACGCATTCTTCGACAACCCCGCGTGGATCGAGGCAGCGCGCGTGACGCTTACCGCATCCGTTTGCGCGGCGCTGGTCGCCACGCCGCTCGGCGTTGCTGCGGCCTACGCGATCCAGCACGGCACGCATTGGTCCATGCGCTATCTGCGCACGCTGCTGATGCTGCCGCTGATGGTGCCGATAATCATCGTCGCGGTGGGCGTGTTTTTCGTTTTCACGCAGGCCGGTTATGTGAATACGCTGGGCGGGCTGATTGTCGCCGATACGATGCTCGGGCTGCCGTATGTGCTGATTTCCGTGGGCGCGGACTTGCGCACGTTCGACCGCACGCAGGAGATGGTCGCGCGCAGCCTCGGCATGAATCGCCTGCGCAGCTTTCTGACGGTGACGCTGCCGCAGATCAAGGCGAGCGTGATCTCCGGCGCGGTGTTCGTGTTCATCCAGGCGCTGGACGAAACCGTGGTCGCCCTGTTCATTTCCGGCGGCACCAATCAGACGCTCACGCGCCGCATGTTCGTCACGCTGCGCGACGAGATCGATCCGACCATCGCTGCAATCAGCACCATGCTGACTGCACTGACCTTGTGCCTCGTGATGATCGTGGTCGTGAGCCGGCGTTCGGCCAGCGCGGGGGCGTAGGCTGTTTTTTGATTCCACTCGATCGGGAAGCGGATGTCCAATGCACTGAAGTTCTATATCGATGGCGCATGGGTTGCACCTTCGGGCGATGCGCGCCTCGCGGTGGTCGATCCCTGCACGGAAGAAGCGTTCGCTGAAATCGCGCTAGGCAATGACGACGACGTGGAGCGCGCGGTCGCTGCCGCGCGGCGCGCGTTTGCGTCGTTTTCGTCGACGCAGCCTGCGGAGCGCGTCGCACTGATACGCCGCATACTCGATGCGTATATGGCACGTTATGACGAAATGGCGGAGGTCATCTCGCGTGAGATCGGCGCGCCGAAAAAACTTTCGCATGCGTGGCAGGCCGCCCTCGGCAAGCGTCATCTGGAAGAACTACTGCTCACCTGCGAGCGCTTCGCATGGCAGCGCAAGAAGGGCACGACGCTCATCAATCACGAGCCTGTGGGCGTGGTCGCGCTCATTACGCCCTGGAACTGGCCGATCAATCAGATCGTGTGCAAGGTGGCGCCTGCACTTGCCGCCGGCTGCACGATGGTGCTCAAGCCGAGCGAGGTGTCGCCGCTTAATGCCGTGCTGTTCGCCGAGATTCTGGACGCGGCCGGCGTGCCGCCAGGCGTATTTAATCTCGTGAATGGCGACGGCCCGACTGTAGGCGCCGCGCTATGCAGTCACCCGGACGTCGACATGGTGTCGTTCACCGGATCGACGCGCGCGGGCGTGGAAATCGCCAAGCTTGCCGCGCCGACCGTGAAGCGGGTGCATCAGGAACTGGGCGGCAAGTCCGCAAACATTCTTCTCGACGATGTAGACCTGGAAGCCGCCGTGACCTCGGGCGTGAACTCATGCTTTAGCAACAGCGGCCAGTCATGCAACGCTCCCACGCGCATGCTGGTGCCCGCAGCGCAGCACGACGAAGCGGTGCGCATCGCGCAGCACGCGGCAGCCGCACAGCGTGTCGGCCCTGCACAGGACGACGAAACCACCATGGGCCCGGTAGTCAGCGACGTACAGTACGCACGCGTGCAACGGCTGATCGGACAGGGCATCGAGGAAGGCGCGCTGCTCGCGGCGGGCGGCCCCGGACGTCCGGACGGCCTCGCGCGGGGCTACTACGTGCGGCCCACGGTGTTCGCAAACGTCGACCCGTCGATGACGATTGCGCGCGAAGAAATCTTCGGCCCTGTGCTTGCCATCATTCCGTACCGCGACGAGGAAGACGCTATTGCAATCGCCAACGGCACACCGTTTGGCCTTGCCGCTTATGTTCAGTCCGCTGACCAGGAGCGCGCGCGGCGCGTCGCATTGCGCTTGCGCGCGGGCAGTGTCTATCTGAACTATCCGGCCTGGGACGCGGGCTCGCCGTTCGGCGGCTACAAGCAATCCGGCAATGGCCGCGAATATGGCGAGTGGGGCTTGGAAGCGTTTCTCGAGGTGAAGGGGATTGTGGGTTATGGGGAGTAGGGCGCGCGCTGCACGCCCCGCAACAGATCCGCAATACGCTCGGCGATCATGATGGTGGGCACGTTGGTGTTCGCGCATGGAATCGACGGCATCAGCGACGCGTCGCACACATGCAGTCCTTCTACGCCATAGACCGCGCCGCGACTATCTGTGACTGCGAGCGGATCGCCGGCTGCGCCCATCCTGCATGTTCCCGATGGGTGCCATGTGCCGCCCACCGAACGCGTGACGAATTGCGTGAGCGCGGCGTCGTCGGCGAGCAGCTGGTCGAGTGTCACGCCTTGCGTGACGACGCGCCGCACCAGCCATGCCCGCAGCGGTCCAGCAATGTCCAGCAGCGCGGCGAGCGTGCCGCGCTGCAATGCGTTCCATGCGCCCGGCACGGCAACAGCCGCCACGCGCGGCGAATAGCTCGATGGAAACAGCGTGCCGCGATGCGCCGCCATCGACGGTGCGGCGAGCGTCCTCGCGCCGAAGCGCAGCGCGAGTTTCAGCCGTTCGAGATCGCGGGCATCGGAGAGCATCGCAAAGTCGACGTCCGGTTCGTCAAATACACTGGCCGACCTGAGCTTGAGGTGGCCTCGCGAGTACGATTTATTGACCCAGAAGAACATCGTGCCGAGACGGTAGCCGACCGAATGCCAGCCCGAGCGCGCCAGTATTGCGCCGTGCATGTCGCCTGGCACGGTGCCGGCCACGCCTGACGAAAAGCGCACGATTGCCTGCTCATGATGCTCGTCGGGAAACGGTGTGCGCGCGGCGCGCGGCAGATAGGCCGACACTGCAATTGACGGATGCTCCATCAGATTGCGGCCCACGCCGGGCCGATGCGCGATCGTTTCAATGCCCAACGCGCAGAGGTCATCGGCCGGGCCGATGCCGCTTCTGAGCAACAGCGCGGGCGAGTGGATCGCGCCCGAGCAGACGATCACGCAGCCGGCCCGCAAGTCATGATGCGTACCGTCCGGCCGGATCATGCGCGCGCCGATTGCGCGCTGCTTGTCGAACAGGATGCGCTCTGCGATCTCGCCGGTGTGGATGATTAGATTGGGCCTTGCTCGCGCGGCCTCGTCGAGATAACACACCGAGGTTGGAATGCGTTCGCCGTTGGCGCTCACCGCAATGGAGCCGATAAAGCTGCCGTCCTCCCAGGGGCCGTTCTGGTCCGCGCGCAACGGATATTCGTGCTTCAAAGCATCGAGCACACTCTTCACGAACGGCGAGATGCGTGGCCATGCTGTTCGCTGGATGCGCAGCGGGCCGTGCGTGCCATGCAGGCCGCCGTTGCCGGACTCTGCAAAGTCGCAGTCCGTTTCGAGCTTGCGGAAGTAGGGCAGACACGCTTGCCAGTTCCAGCCCTGTGCGCCGAGCGTTTCCCACTCGTCGTAGTCGGCAGGCGCGCCGCGGTTCGCCATCAACGCGTTGATGGCCGAGCCGCCGCCCAGCAGGCGCGCCTGTTCGTAGCGGCGCAGTGCGGCCGGCGCGCTCATGCGTGCCTTCAACTGTTGCCAGATGTTGGCGGTATCCAGATACGCCCGTCCGGGGTAGCGGCTGCGAATGTCGGCGGGCATGGTCGCCTGCGAGATGTCGCGGCCCGCCTCGACAAGACATACGGTTTTACTGGCGTCTTCGGAAAGACGCGAGGCCAGCACGCAACCGGCCGAGCCGCCGCCGAGAATCAGATAGTCGATCACGTTCGAGAGATGGAAACGGCGCTCGCCGCGCCACAACACGCAAGCCCGGAAATGCAGAACGCCCGCGATGAACCGTCTTCCCGCGGGCGCGTCAATTGCGGATGAGAAACCCTGTCACTGCATGAACTTCAGCCAGCGCGCTTTGGCCTGGATACCGGCGTCGGATGCCCACCAGTCTTCCGACATCAACGCCTGCTTCGCGGCATTTTCGGGGGAGCTAGGCAGTTCGCTTGCGCGCTTTGGCGTGATCTTGCCGGTCTTGAACGCAGCCGGATTGCCGGGACCGTAGTCGATATATAACGGCAGGTTCGCCTGCAGTTCGGGCGAGATCGCGGCGTTCACAAAGCGCACGGCGTCGTTCAGATTCGGCGCGTTCTTCAGTACACATAGCTGCGTGTTTTGCAGAATGCCGTCGTTGAACGTGAAATCGACATCGGGGTTGTCCTTGCGCACTGCGCTCGCGCGGCCATTCCAGATCATCGTCATGTCGACTTCGCCGTCGTGCAGCAATTGTGCGGACTGGCCGCCCGAAGTCCACCACACGGTAATGTCAGGCTTGATCTGTTGCAGCTTCCTGAAGGCGCGGTCCACGTCGAGCGGATAGAGCTTGTCGCGCGGCACGCCGTCGGCAAGCAGCGCCGCTTCCAGCACCGTTTGCGGATCGTTGCGCAGCGCTCGCGTGCCGGGGAAAGCCTTCACGTTCCAGAAGTCGGCCCAGCTTTGCGGCGTCTTCTTCAACGTCTTTTTGTTGTAGCCGATTACCGTCGAGTAGAACTCATACGCGACCGAATACGGCGTGCGGTACTTTTCCGGCATCGCGGCGGCGTTCGGTATCTTCGAGAAGTCGAGTTTCTCGAGCAGACCTTCGCGGCCGCCTCGCAGACAGTTCGAGGTGGGGGTGTCCACCACATCCCAGATCGGCTTGCCGGTCGCGGCCTGCGCCTTGATCTGCGGCCACGCGTCCGGAATGCTGTCCTGATTGATGGTGAGACCCAGCTCCTTCGCTGCCGGGTCGAGGATGGCTTTGGTCTGGGCTTCCTGATACGTGCCGCCTTGCGACACGAAAGTGATTTTTCCCGCGGCGAGAGCGGGCGCCATGCTCGCGAGGCTCAACACCAGAGTCATGGCTAACGGGCGCAACCTTGGCATGCTGATCACGACTTCTCCTCGATACGGTTGAAGCGAAAGACATCATCCAGGTCGGCGCTCCCGCTGCTGCGGCTTGCGACCGAAGCGACAGGGAGCGCAGGCTTGACTGGAAATATAGTGAGCCAATTTGACTGGAGCAACGCCGCAATTGTTGGAGTGGTCATGACATGGTGTTATATCAGACCCTTGCGTAGCGTTGCGCACCATGTGAGGCGGTCATTGCCCGTTGCCGTTGCCGTTGCTATTGTCCTGTCGCCGGCGCGGCGCTCCTGGCCGCTTCGCCCAGTTGCGCCGCGTCGCTGGCCCTAACTGCCTTCGCGGCCTTTGTCGATTCGCGACATCACATTGGCGACGATCCGGTCGCAGCGCGCACCGGCGAAGCCGAAGAGTTCGCTACCGGCAAGGTCGATGTCTCGAGCGAGCGCTTCGCGCAGCAGACTCTTTGCGCGGAAGTGCCGGCTACGCACGGTGGCTTCGGCAATACCGAGGCATTGCGCGGTTTCCTCCACGCTCAATTCTTCGACCGAGCGCAGTACGAACACCGTGCGGAACGATTCCGGCAGTTCGTCGAGCTTGCGCTCGATCAGCGCGCGCATTTCCGCGCGTGCCGCTGCGCTGTCGGGGGGCTCGGAGTCGGACGGATGCATGGCTTCGATATCGATGTCGGCGGTGTTCGAACTGACTATCGGAACGACGTTCTCGCGGCGAGCATGGCGGCGTAGCCGTCCATAGCATTCATTCAGCACGAGCCGCGAAAGCCACGTCGACAAGGCCGCTTCGCCGCGAAACTGGGCAAGCGTCCGGTACGCGCAAAGGTACGCATCCTGCAGCGCGTCCTCGGCTTCGGCGTCGTCGCGCAACGTGGCACGCGCGAGCCGGTACAGGCGCCGGTTGTGGCGGCGCATCAGTAACTCGAACGCCGCGTGATCGCCTGCGACCACGCGTTGCACGAGCACACGGTCGTCGTCGGAGCAATACGCGAGCGCGGACGCCGGCTGTAGGTTCGCTGCTTCGGTCATCGTGTGCGGGCTCTCATTGGACGGTCAGCGTACCGTGCATGGTCGGATGAAAGATGCAGCCGTACGGGTAACTACCGGCCTTTGCCGGCGCGTAAGACCATGATGCGCTGGCCGCAATGCTGCGCGAATCGAACCCGTGCGTGCCGCCGGCGGTCACGGTATGAGGAAAGAGGTCCTTGTTGATCCATTGGACGCGCTCTCCTCGCTTCACCGTCAATGTCGGCGGATTGAACTGCATGTTCTCTATCGTGACGACGTAGCTTTTCGGCGCCGCGTCGGCCGAGGCAATCGCGAACATCAGCGCCAGTATCGCACCGGCCAGCGTGGCGCGCGGGAGCGCGCCGTTGCCTGGTGCACGCCGCTTAACCACTGCTTTTCTCCAGCGAAGCCTGCACATGCTTTGCATGTTCGAGATGAGCGACAAAGGCCGGCCGGACCTTCACCAGCAGCGCTTTGAGCTCCTCATTCTTCGCACTGGGAATCAGCGTTTTGTCGAGCGCGTCGAGCACGCTTTGATGGTAGGTCACTTCATGATCGATATAAGCGCGATCGAATGCGGCGCCCTTGAGTTTTTTCAGCGCCGCGAGGTTGGCATCGCCGCCTTGCTTGAGGCTTTGGCTCGTGCCGTTGTCCTCGGGCGTCACTTTGAGTTTGTGCACGAGGTCGCTGGCCGATTTGTTCACTGCGCTGTGGTCGGTGACCATCTGTTTGGCGAACGCCTTGACGTTGCTCGACTTCGAGCGTGACTCGGCGAGTTTGCCCGCGTCGATATCGACCTGATTCGCGGTGACGACGATGGCCGCGATCTGCGGATCGGTCGGACCGGCGCTCTGCGCCCAGCTGGCAAGGCTGACGAGCGCCAGTGCGCCGAGCCACTGTGGGTGGATGAGTTTCATGCGGATTCTCCCGTTTGACCAACACTGCGTTGCATACGGCGTTGGATGTCACGACGGAAGATCCTGTTCCCAGATGAAGCCGGTGCCTTTAGTGGCCGTGCCGCTCGCCGGCCGCGACGGGCCCCTCTTTCGATTGCCGGCTCAGCATCAGCGTGACGACGGCGGACACGGCCAGCGTCGCGCCGACCACATACAGGCCCGCTGAATAGCCGCCCGTCACGTTCTTCAGCCAGCCGATTGCGAACGGACCGACAAAGCCGCCGAGATTGCCGATCGAATTGATCATCGCGATTCCCGCCGCCGCCCCGGCGCCCGACAGGAACATGCTCGGCATGGCCCACAACGGCGCTTTGGCCGCGCTAATGCCGACGTTCACGACCACGAGCGCAAGCACGATCATCAGCGCAGAGGCCGCGTTACCGGCGAACACGAAGCCGAGACAGGCCAGCACGCATGGAATCACGACATGCCAGGTGCGCTCTTCGGTGCGGTCCGAGTGCTTCGCCCACAGAATCATGACGACCACTGCGACGATGCTCGGTATGCCCGCCAGCAAGCCCGTCTGAAACGCGTCGAAGCCGTACTGCCTGATGATGAGCGGCGCCCACAAGCCGAGCGTGTACAAGCCCGCGGAGGTGCCGAAGTAAATCAGCGCCAACGCCAGAACGCGCGGGTCGCGCAGCGCGCTCAAGGCGCCCGCAGTGTGCCCCGCATGGGACTGCCGCGCGTCGGCTTCCGTTTTCAGCTTCGCGATCAGCCATTCGCGTTCATCAGGCGCGAGCCATTGCGCTTTCGACGGCGTGTCGGTCAGGTACTTCAGTACCAAGAAGCCGAGGATCACCGCCGGCAGTGCCTCCAGAATGTAGAGCATTTGCCAGTCCGCGAGACCTGCGAACGACGGCAGCTTCATGATCGCGCCGGAAATGGGCGAGCCGATGGCGGTGGAGATGGGCGCGGCAGCCATGAACCACGCGGCCGCGACGGCGCGCTGACGGGTTGGAAACCACAAGCTCAGATACAGGATGATGCCGGGGAAGAAGCCCGCTTCAGCCACGCCGAGCAGAAAGCGCAGCGCGTAAAAGCTGTTCGGCCCGACGACGAATGCCGACGCCAGCGAAACGATGCCCCACGACACCATCACGCGGGCAATCCAGCGGCGAGCGCCGACCTTGTGAAGAATGAGATTCGACGGCACCTCGAACAGAAAGTAGCCGATGAAGAACAGGCCGCCGCCAAATCCGAATGCGGTTGGCGAAAGGCCAATGGCCTTGTTCATCGTCAGCGCGGCGAAGCCCACGTTGACACGGTCCAGAAAGCTCACGAAATACAACAGCATCACGAACGGGATGATCCGCAGCATCAGCTTGCGGGACACCCGGGTTTCGAGGTCCGTCATGATTGTCTCCTCCTCTGGAGGCTCGAGCGTTGTGCTCTTGTGAATGCGGCAGAGTGCGAAGCGCGCCGCAGCCGCCGTATGTGGGCCGTTTCTTTTCTGGCCGGCGGGCGGGCGGCGCGGCGCGAAAACTTTCGCGCAGTGAAGGCTTGCGCCGCTTACGCGGCGTTGCCCAAGGGCATTCCTTTCGAGGCGTTCGCGCTGTTCGCTGCGGCTTGTTCGATGAACGCGCAAACCGCAGCGGTTACCTGTGCGGTGGTCGCTGTGCCGCCCAGGTCGCCCGTATGCAGCGATTTATCGGCGGTCACCGTTTCCACTGCCTGCATCACGCGGTTCGCCGCATCGACTTCGCCGAGATGCTCGAGCAGCATCACGACCGACCAGAACGTGCCCACCGGATTCGCGAGTCCCTTGCCCATGATGTCGAACGCGGAGCCGTGGATCGGCTCGAACATCGAAGGAAAGCGCCGTTCCGGGTCGATATTGCCGGTCGGCGCAATGCCGAGGCTGCCGGCAAGCGCGGCTGCCAGATCGCTGAGAATATCGGCGTGCAGGTTGGTCGCGACGATGGTGTCGAGGCTGGCGGGACGGTTGATCATGCGCGCGGTCGACGCGTCCACCAGTTCCTTGTCCCATGTGACGTCGGGGAATTCCTTCGAGACCTGTAGTGCGATTTCGTCCCACATCACCATGGCGTGACGTTGTGCGTTGCTCTTGGTGATGACAGTCAGCAGCTTGCGCGGACGCGATTGCGCGAGCCGGAACGCGAAGCGCATGATGCGTTCGACGCCGGCGCGGGTCATGATCGACACGTCCGTTGCGGCTTCGATTGGATGGCCCTGGTGAACGCGGCCGCCCACGCCGGAGTACTCGCCCTCCGAGTTCTCGCGCACGATCACCCAGTTCAAATCCTCGGGTTTGCAGCGCTTTAGCGGTGCGTCGATGCCCGGCAGGATGCGCGTGGGGCGCACGTTCGCGTACTGGTCGAAACCCTGGCAGATCTTCAGACGAAGGCCCCACAGCGTGACGTGATCGGCAATGTGCGGATCGCCCGCTGAGCCGAACAGAATCGCATCCTTGTCGCGGATCGCATCCAGTCCGTCCGCCGGCATCATCACGCCGTGCTTGCGGTAATAGTCGCCGCCCCAGTCGAAATTTTCGAATTCGAATGCGAACGACTGCGTGGTTCTCGCCAGCGCTTCGAGAACCTGGGCGCCGGCCGGCACCACCTCTTTGCCGATACCGTCGCCGGGAATGGTAGCGATGCGATAGGTCTTCATGCTGCGTCTCCGGAAATGTTGTGCGATTGCGACGACTGTACGCACATCTGCGCGCAAAAACCGGTGCTAGACTCAAAGCATCTTTAACTTCAATTCATAAGTGCAGCCCATGCCAGATACCGTCCAGCCAGCCGATTTGAGCTTTTTCTCGACGCTGGCGGCATCCGGCAGCCTGAGCGCGGCGGCGCGCGAACTGGGTTTGACGGCGGCGGCCGTGAGCAAGCGGCTCACTCAAATGGAGAGCCGCGCGGGCGTCGCGCTCGTCAACCGCACGACGCGCCGCATGATGCTCACGCCCGAAGGCGACTTGTATCTGCAGCATGCGCGCAGGATTCTCGACGAGATCGACGAACTCGCCGAGTTGCTCGGTTCGGCGAAGAAGAGCCCCAAGGGACTGCTGCGCGTGAATGCCACGCTCGGCTTTGGGCGCAGCCATGTCGGGCCCGCCATTTCGCGCTTTGTCGCAAAGTATCCGCAGGTATCGGTGCAGCTTCAGTTGTCGGTCACGCCGCCGCCGCTCACGGACGATACGTTCGACGTTTGCATCCGTTTTGGCGAGCCGCCCGATACGCGCGTAATCGCGCGGCGCCTCGCGGGCAACCGGCGTTTGTTGTGCGCGGCGCCTTCATACATCGCTTCGCACGGCATGCCGATGACGCCGCACGATCTCACGCGGCACAACTGCATCGGCATTCGTCAGGGCGACGAGGCATATGGCGTGTGGCGTCTGACTTCGGGCAAGGGTGCGTCGCAGAAGACCGAAGCGGTGCGCATCAAAGGCACGCTGACCACGAACGACGGCGAGATAGCGGTGAAGTGGGCGCTCGAAGGGCACGGCATTCTGTTGCGCGCGGAGTGGGATATCAAACAGTACCTGGCCGATGGCTCGCTCGTGGTCGTGCTGCCCGGTTATGACACGCCGAATGCGGACATCTTCGCCGTTTACTCGCAACGGCATCAGATGTCGAACCGCATTCGTGCGTTCGTGGATTTTGTCGCGCGGGATCTGGCGGAGGTGGGGTGACCCAGTGTCGCCTGTATTGATTGGCACAGTACTACTGCATGGAGGCGCAACTGTGAACGTGCAACTGAACCATACTATCGTCTGGTGCCGCGACAAGCAGGCGTCGACCCGGTTTCTTCAGGATATTCTCGATCTGCCGGCTCCCGTTCCATTCGGAGAAATGCTGGTCGTGCAGATGGCCAATGACGTGTCGCTGGATTTTTTCGACAGCGATGAACCGATTTCCTCGCAGCACTACGCGTTTCTGATCGGCGACGAAGAATTCGAGCGGGCGTTCGTGCGCATTCGCGAGCGAGGCATTCAGTATTGGGCCGACCCCGGCAAACAACGCGCGGGCGAAACGTATTTGCACAACGGCGGCCGCGGGCTTTACTTCGACGACCCGGACGGTCATTTGCTGGAGTTGATGACGCGGCCTTATGCAGTGGGCGGCTAGCTTTGCCGCAGCGGGCAGAATGTGCGCGATTCCAGCGCAAAGCGACCAGGCGCACCACGATTGCGCTGCTTATACTGCATGTTCCGATTTCATCAACCGTTTCCAGGCAAGAGCGTCGGCCATGACATTCACGGTGAAAAGCGTAGAGCAACTGGAGCAGATTTACGGCGAGCCGCACGAGCGCGCCGTGTGGAAGGAAATTGACTGCCTCAACAGCGACTATCAGGCGTTCGTGCGCGCTTCGCCTTTCGCGGTGCTGTCTTCCGTGGGCGCGGGTGGCACCGATTGCTCGCCGAAAGGCGATGCGGCCGGCTTCGTTCAGGTATTGGACGAGCGCACGCTAGCGTTGCCGGACAGGCCGGGCAATAACCGCATCGACAGTTTGAAGAACATCGTGACTGATCCGCGCGTCTCTTTGCTGTTCCTGGTGCCGGGCGTTGGCGAGACGTTGCGGGTGAATGGGCGTGCGGAGATTTCCATCGACCCTGAGCTGCTCGAGCGGTTCGAAGTCCGCGGAAAATTGCCGCGTACGGTGCTCATTGTGCATGTCGAGGCGGCATATTTTCACTGCTCGAAGGCACTGGTGCGCTCCGCGCTGTGGGACCCGCAAAAGCAGGCTGACCGCGCGAGTTTGCCGAGCGCAGGCGATATGCACAGGCGTCTGAGCGGAGGCACGTTCGATGGCGCACAGTACGATAAGGAGGCGCCGGAGCGGGTCATGAAGGGGCTTTATTGAGCGATAGCGAGCAAACCTGCCCGAGGCCGCAGTCGCAGCCGCAGCCGCAGAGAACGTAAACGAAAATGCCCCTGAAAAACAGGGGCATTTGTACAGGTCACGCTGTCTACAGCACAAACCCTGGCGGGTTCTGAACGCCGCGTTTAGAACTTGTGGCGAATGCCCACGCGGAACGCCAGCTGATTGTCCGCGCCGGTGCCCGACGTGTTGAAGTAGCTGGTGCTCGAACCGATCTGCGCCTGCAGATCCTGCGTGCCGTTGCGGCCTGCTGCAATCTGATAGATGCCGAGCGCGTAGACGTCGGTGCGCTTGCTCAGCGCATAGTCGACGCTCAGGTCGACCTGGTTCCAATGGCCGCGGTTGGCGTTGCTCAGGTGCATGTAGGTGTAGCCCGCGCCTGCCGTCAGCGCCGGCGTGAACGCGTACTTGGCGCCCGCTTCATACGCAGCGAACGTGGTCGCGCCGCCCGTGATCGGTGCAAGGCGCGTGTTCGTGTACAACGCCCACAGCGTGGCCGCTGCAATCGTGTAACGGCCGCCCACGCCGAACGTGCGCAGATCGCGGATGTTGCCCGTCGTCACGTTCGCGATGGTCGTCGAGAATGCGGGAGTAGCCTGGCTCGGGTAGTGGATGTCCGTGTATGCCGCGCCCACGCCGAACGGGCCGTTCGCGTAGTTCACACCAAAGCTGTACGCACGCGACGAACCCGCGACCGGCGCAGCGGTCGTACCCGATGCCGGTGCGCCTGCGAATGCGCCCGCCTGGTTCGAGAAGCCGTACATTGCGCCGAAAGTCAGGCCCGCGAAATTCGCGCTGCTGAACTTGACCGAATTGTTGATGCGGCTCGACGTCAACTGGTCGATGTCGTTGATGTGATAGGCGTAGTTGCCTGCAACGGTTTGACCGCCGGTCGAATACGCGCCGCCGAGGTAATCGGTCGAGAACGAGTATTGACGGCCGAACGTCAGCGAGCCGACGTTGTTTTGCGACAGGCCCACATACGCCTGACGGCCGAACAGCGCGCCGCCCTGGCCGAGCGTGCCGTTACCGCTGTTAAAGCCGTTTTCCAGCACGAACAGCGCCTTCAGACCGTTGCCGAGGTCTTCCGTGCCGCGCAGGCCCCAACGGCTGCCTTGAGCAACGCCGTCGTCGTACTTGAAGAGATTGTCGTGACCCGTGGTGGTCTTTGAGTTGTTGACATAGCTGATGCCGGCGTCGATCACGCCATACAGCGAGACGCTGCTTTGTGCATGTGCTGCGCTTGCGAAGACTGCGAGGGTAGCGGCGGTCAATAGTTTCTTGTTCAAAACGTTCTCCGATTAAAAATTAAGCGATCGCGGCGCCATGCTCTTTGGCAAGGTCGCGCGATGGCCGGAAATTTAAGGGAACGCTGGGTAAGGCATATGACAGGCACATTCATTTTTAGATGTGTCGCGCATACGCCACAGTCCAGTTAATGCGGCGAATCATTGCGCGGCATTGAGCGCTGCCTCGCGTGCATAAGCTTTTTCTGCTTCGCCGATATAAGCCTGTGAAAAACGATTGGTTTCAGAGCGCCGCCGCCGCGTGCGACGATGCGCGCCTGTCAATCCAACCGTTTATGGGGAAATGCATGCAACGCCGGATCATCATCAGGAATCTGCTTGCCGTGGCGAGCGCCGCCGCTCTTTCGTTGACGACAACGTTTGCACATGCCGACGGCAAGCAGCTCAAGGTCGGCACGATGAGCGGCCCGGACGCGCAAATCTGGTCGGTCGTGACAAAGGTGGCGGCGCGCGAAGGGCTGAACCTCAAAGTGATCGAATTCAACGACTACGTGCAGCCGAACGCCGCATTGGATGCAGGCGATCTCGACGCCAACGGCTTTCAGCATCAGCCGTTTCTCGATAGCCAGATCAGGCAGCGCGGCTACAAGATTGTCAATGTCGGGCTGACGTATGTGTCGCCCATGGGCTTCTATTCGAAGAAACTCAAATCGCTGAAAGATCTGCCGGAGGGCGCGAAGGTGGGCATTCAGAACGATCCCTCGAACGGAAACCGCGCGTTGCTGCTGCTGCAGAAGTACGGCGTGATCCGGCTGAAGCCGGGCGTCGGCACGAACGGCGTCAATGCGACACCGCTCGACGTGGCCGAAAATCCGAAGAAGATCAAACTGGTCGAGCTGGACGCCGCGCAACTGCCGCGTGCGCTGGGTGACCTGGACGCGGCATCCATCAATACCGACTATGCCGTGAAGGCGGGACTGCAGCCGACTAAAGACGCGATTGCAATCGAAGACCTGAAAGGGCCTTACGCGAACCTGATCGCCGTGCGCGATCAGGACCGCAACCAGCCGTGGGTGAAAAAACTGGTTGCCGCGTACGAGTCCGATGAAGTGCGCAAGTTCATCGACACGCAGTTCAAGGGCGCGATTGTTCCCGCGTTCTGATGCTTCGCTTTGACGCTTCGTTCTGACGCGAAGCGAGTGCGGAAGGCGCCCTTACGGCGCCTCCTTTATTTGCTGCGGCCCAATCAATTGCTCAGCAGCGAGCCGCTGCGAAACGCGGTTGCGCCTGCAATGCGTGCGAACTCAATGCCGGCGGTGGCAAAGCGCGTCAGGTGCCGCGCGTACAGCACGCCGGCCACGCTGCTCTTTAACGTGACGACGCGGTCGGTCAGCGGATCGACAATGTCGGCGATTTCAGTGCCTGCGTCGATCCATGTACCCACTTCACAGCGATACACCAGCACACCGCTGATGGGCGCCACGATCGGCTCCGCGCCGGCGAGCGGCGTGGCCGCGAATTCGAGCGGCGGCAAGGGCGCCGCCGTACCCTCGATCACGCCACGCCCGGTCAGATATTCGATGATCGCCTGGGCGTCGCGCTCGGCGTACTCGTAGGACACCTCGCGCTGGCCGCGCAATTCGATGGTGACCGAAATGGAGCCGTTCGGAATGGGGAAACGTTCGCCGAAACGGCCGCGCAGATCCGACCAGCAGAAGCTGTGAATTTCGTCGAACGGATTGCCGACGGAGTTCAGCGCGAGCAGCGACGCCTTTGCTTCGAGGTAACGCGCAAGCGGCTCCACCTCCGGCCACAGGTCCGGATTCGTGTACAGGTGCATGGCGGCTTCCCAGTCGCAATGCAGATCGAGCACCACGTCCGCGTCGTACGAGAGCTTTTGCAGCGCGAGACGCTGCGATTCGAGTTCTGTCGCGGGCTGTTGCGCTTCGAGAGCCTCGCGCATCGCCGTGCGGATCGCCGTGCGGTTTGCGTCGACGTTATCGGTGAGGCGCTCCTCGATAACCGGCAACACCAGCGCGGACAGATCGTGGAAATTGCGGTTGAAGTTCTGCGCGGTGTTGGTTTCGAAGCGCCCCGTCAGGTGCCCGAGGAAGTGCTGGTTCAGGCCGATCGGGTTCGCTACCGGCACGATCACGACTTCGCCGCGCAGCTTGCCGGCAGCTTCGAGCGAGGCGAGCTTGCGACGCAGTGCCCACGAAACGAGCATGCCCGGCAGTTCGTCGGCATGCAGGGACGACTGGATATAAATCTTTTGTCCGCCGGCCGGACCGTAATGAAAACTGGTCAGGCTGCGGGCGGTCCCGAGTGTCGGGGCAATCAGCGGATGGGATTGGGTTTGCATGGTTGTCGATTTCGCGGGGAAGGCGGCGCGCCGCTATGTCGTTGATTACAGGGAGAAGCTTGCAGGGCGCGAGGCGCCGGCGGCACAAACTGGCGGCAGACCCGCGGCACCTCGATCGCACGATCTTAGCCGATACGGCGATGCGCGTGTTTGCCCGGCGCAAAGCGGGGCGCAAAGCGGGGCGAAAGCGCGGCAATAGCGCGGCAATAGCGTGGCACCAGGCAGAACACCAGGCAGATCATCAGGCAGATCATCAGGCAGGCACAAAACAAAACGGGCTCCGCGTGTGGCGGAGCCCGTTCCGGGGCCGTTCAGCGCGCCGCTAGACGCGTGGCGGGCGCGTGGACGTGGAGTCCGGCGTATTAGCTGCCGTACACGTCGAAGTCGAAGTACTTCTTCTCGAGCTTCTTGTACGTGCCGTCCTTGATGATGTCGGCGATGGCCTTGTCCACCTTCGCCTTCAGGTCCGTATCTTCCTTGCGCATGCCGATACCCGCGCCGTTGCCGAGAATCTTCGGATCGTCCAGGTTTTTGCCGACGAAGTCGAAGCCTGCGCCGCGCGGCGTTTTCAGGAAGCCGATTTCAGCTTGCACGGCGTCCTGCAGCGCTGCGTCGAGGCGACCCGACAGCAAGTCCGCGTACACCTGGTCCTGGTTCTGATACGGCACGACCTTGGTGCCCTTCGGTTCCCAGTAAGCCTTCGCGTAGGTTTCCTGGATCGTGCCCTGTTCGACGCCGACCGTCTTGCCTTTCAGCGATTCAGCCGTCGGCAGGATGCCCGAACCCTTCTTCGCGACGAGGCGCGTCGGCGTGTTGAACAGCTTCGACGAGAAGGCGATCTGTTCGGCGCGTTGCGGCGTCATGGACATCGACGACAGCACGCCGTCGAACTTCTTGGCCTTCAGCGCCGGAATCATGCCGTCGAAGTCGTTTTCCACCCACACGCACTTGGCTTTCAGGCGCGCGCAAATTTCGTTGCCGAGGTCGATATCGAAGCCAACGAGCTTGCCGTCGGAGCCTTTGGACTCGAACGGGGGATAGCTGGCATCGACGCCGAAACGGATGGTGGACCAATCTTTAGCGTGTGCGCCAATCGAGACGGTGGCAAGCAGAGCAACCGTCAAAGCCGCTAGCAGTTTTTTCACTGTTTAACTCCTCGGTGTAGTTCAAATACTCCCACATGCGGTTGTGCCGCTGGCGGGAAACCCGGCGCGACTCACGACCGGGCCTGGGTTGAAGCTGCCGGCCGGGGCGGCCAGCAACGCGCGCCAAGCTTATCAGTTCAAAAAGATTGGGTAGTTAGTGAAACACCGGATGGCGGACGACGGACGCCTCTAAAACAAAGGCGCTCCTGCCTGCTTGCCGCCGCAGGCGATGTATGCCGCATCAATATGCCGCCATCGACGCAGGACGTTATGCCGCATTCCATCATGCTGTGATACCACCCTGAATACGAATCGTTAAATAGTGTTTGCGTTGGCAGCGTCTATTTAATTCATCGCAAGATTAAAGAAAGTTAAAGTGCGTGCCGTTAAGACGTGATGATTGCTCGCCGTGTCCCGCCTAGGCCGAGTTATTTCTGGGCATTCAGGCAGTAAGGAAACCAAAAACATATTGCTTGGCGCTATCATCGTTGCTCCTCTCGTTCGCCATGCGGCGCAAAAACACAGCAGTCCTGTCTGAGGAAACGTTCTCCGGTATTCATTCGCGATTCATTACGCGGACATAGGCTCGCCCGAACTGCCTTCTGCTCAACGGTGTTGTATGCACAAGATTTCGACGGCAGATAAAAAGTGCTGCAACGCGCGGCGCGGCCAGCGGCGAATGACGGCGGCTGCGCGGCGCTCGCGGTCGGCGGCGCCTCGCTGCTGCGGCGTCTTGCTGCGACTCCTGCTGAGCGTGCTTCTTTGCGTTGGGATGTTTTCGGCAGCGTCGGCCGAGGCCACGAAAAAAGTCCTGCATGTTCTCGCATGGCCCGGTTACGCCGATGCCGACGTGGTCAGAACTTTCGAATCGCGCTACAACGTGAGGGTGGAGGTTACGCTCGTCGATTCCGACGAAGCACTGTGGGCGCAACTGCATGCGAAAAACGCCCCGCCTTTCGACGTACTCGCTGCGAACACGGCCGAAGTACAGCGCTATACGCGCGCCAATCTGCTCGCGCCGCTCGATCTGCAAAGCTTGCCGAATACGGCAAGACAGTTGCCGCGATTCCAGGCGCGCGCGGCGATCCAGGGACTCGTGACAAACGGCAAGGTCTACGCCATTCCGTTTACCTATTCGTCGATGGGCCTCATTTACGACCGCAAGCAGGTGCCGGTTGCGCCGCGCTCCATGCGCGAACTCTGGAACCCGCGCTACCGCGGCAAGGTGCTCGATTTCAACAGCGCGCAGCACAACTTTTCTTTCACGGCGCTGGCGTTGGGTTATCGCGATCCCTTCAATCTGAACGACGAGCAGATGCGGGCGATCGCTCACAAGCTCGTCGAACTGCGCCGCAATCTGTTGACGTATTACACGTTGCCCGAAGAGGCCACTGCGTTTTTCATCCAGCATAAGGTCGCGTTGATGTTCGGCAACTACGGCACGCAGCAAGTGGAACTGCTGCGCCGCGCCGGCGCCGATGTCGGCTACGTGATTCCAGACGAAGGTGTGCTCGCGTGGCTCGACTGCTGGTCGATGACGCGCGCGGCGGCCGATCCCGCGCTCGCGCTCGCATGGATCAACTACATGCTCGAACCGGACGTAAGCCGGCTGCTGACGCAGCGGCAGGGGCTCGCCAATACACTGACCGCGCCCACCGCGAGTAACGATAACGCGCGCATCGTGTGGATCCGTCCGGTCGAGAACATTCAGCGGCGCGAGGACCTGTGGGCCAGAATTGCGTCCGGTGACCGCTCGGAGCGCTTCTGATGTTCCGCCCTGGCCTCACCTTCAAACTGTCTGTGCTGCTCGCCTGCATCGGGGTGCTGGCATCGGGCGCGACCGGCTATTACGCGTACCACTCGAATCGCACCATGCTCGTGAAGGAGGCCGGGCGCAGCTTGCTGACCTCGACGGAATTGCTCGGCGAGCGCATTTCCGCATCCATCGACGATGTCGGCGCGGACGCGCTTGTGCTCGCGAGTCTCCCCTCGTCGGCGGAAGTCGCGGCGAGCGACGACGGCTTCGGCAAGAACCTGCTGCGCGAGCGGCTCGCGCAGGTGTATTCGAGCATCATGGTTCATCACGCTCAATACCTGCAAGTCCGTCTGATCAGCCGCGCGCATCATGGGTTGGAGATCATTCGATTCGACCGCGACGCCGACGGACTCATGCGTGTGCAAGGCGTCGATTTGCAGGAAAAAGGACAGTTTCCATACGTATTCGAGCCGCTCGCATTTTCTCCGGGGCGCATTTACACGTCGCCTATTCTGGTCAATCACGAATACGGCGCGCACGCGGCGCAAGGCAGGCCGACGCTGCGGGTCGCCACGCCCGTGACGAATGCGCAGGGTGTGGTGGTGGGCGTCGTGGTGATCGACGTGGATCTCGGGGAGTTGTTAAAGCGCTTGCAAAGCGATCTGCCGAGCGATTATCAGGTCTATCTCGCGAACGAATGGGGCGACTTTCTCGTTCATCCCGACCCGGCCAAAACCTTCGGCTTCGACGTGGGCCGCCGCGTGTTGATGCAGGATAGCTTCGCTGTCACCAGGCCGCTGTTCGATCAGAAGGAAAGCGAGGTACTGGTGGACGACATGGCGCATCCCCGGCAGACGGATGGTCAGGTGCTCGCCTTTGTACGCAGACCGTTCGGCGCATCCGAGGGCAACCGTTTCATCGTGCTGGGGCTCGGCAAGCCGCTCCAGGACGTGCTGTCCGGCGCGCACCTGCTGGGCGACAGCATCGTCCATATGGTGCTGATTTTCAGCGTGCTGGCCGTGCTGCTCGCGATTCTCTTCGCCCGCGCGCTCACGAGGCCGCTGCATATGCTCGCGTACGCGGCGACTCATCTGTTCGCCGAACATGCGATGGAAACGCTGCCGCTCAAGCGCACTGACGAAATCGGCGTGCTCGCGCGCTGCTTTGATCGCCTGCGCCGTGAAATCCGCTCGCAAATGGACGCGCTGCACGTCAAGCAGCGCGAGCTCGTGCATCTGGCCACGCACGACGTGCTGACCGGATTGCCGAACCGCACGCTGTTCATGGAGAAGCTCGAACGTGCGATTCAGGACGCGACGCGCCGCCGCGAGGGACTCGCGGTGCTGTTCGTGGACCTCGACCGCTTCAAGCAGATCAACGATCAGTTCGGCCATTCCGTCGGCGACAAGGTGCTCGTTGCGGTGGCGCGGCGGCTCAAACAGGTGCTCCATTCCGCGGATGTTGTCGCGCGACTCGGCGGCGACGAATTCATCGTGCTGATAGAAGGGCCGCGTTCGGCGGAAGCGGCGCCGGGCGTCGCGTCGCGCATCATGACGACGCTCAACGAAGAAATCGTGATGGACGGCCAGGGCATGACGGTGGGCGCGAGCATCGGCATCAGCCAGTTTCCCGACGACAGCGGTACGGCCGAAGAACTGTTGCTCAATGCAGACGCTGCGATGTACGTGGCGAAATCCGGGGGACGGTGCGCCTATCTGCGTTATCAGGACGTGCTCGAAGCGCGCCGGCGGGAGCAGGCCGAGCGTGCCGAAGCGGTGCACGCGCAGACCGGCGAGGGAGCAACCGAAGGACAGGAAGCCGAGCCCACGGCTTGAAGACGCGCCGCGTCTCACGAGTAGGTGCAAGTCCGCTGCCGCTGTGCGCGCGCGGGCTTTGCAGCGGCTGCGGCTTGCAATGAAGAGGCCCAAAAAACACCGTCTTGTGGCAAAGTGTGCCGTTTTACAGCCACGAGGTGAGGGGCCAATGACAGGTCGCCTGGTCTATGTGATGGGGCCTTCCGGCGCCGGCAAAGACGCGTTGCTTGGGTTCGCGCGCAAGCGTCTTGCGGGCGAGCCGATTCTGTTCGTGCATCGCTACATTACGCGGCCAAGCGGAAATGGCGAGGAACATATCGCGCTTAGTGTCGAAGAGTTCGCCGCCCGCTCGCTGCTCGGTCTCTTCGCGCTCGAGTGGTCGAGCCATTCGCTGCGCTACGGCATCGGTATCGAACTCGACGCGTGGCTCGCGCGCGGCTGCACGGTGGTCGTGAACGGCTCGCGCCAGTATCTGCATCACGCGCTCGCACGCTATCCGCGCGCCGAAGTCGTGCATGTGGATGCCGCGCCGCATATTCTCGAGGCGCGTCTCGGCGCGCGGGCTCGCGAATCGGCCGAACAGGTGGCCGCAAGGCTCGCGCGCCACGCGCCATTCTCGTTGCCCGACGGTGTGCGCTGCGAATCCATCGACAATTCCGGCGAGCTGGAAGACGCGGGCCATGCGTTTATCGCCTTTCTCCAGGCCGCAGGAAGGCGCTAGGCGTGTGCCTGTGTCGTCGTGTCGTCCTGCCAGCCTTGAGCTTCCCATTACGGAGTCTTTTGCAAAATGAGCGAAACCGCGCGTTTCACTGAAGTAGCCGACCTGATTCCCGCCGCCGAAAGCCTGCGCGAGATTCGCCATCACATTCATCGCCATCCCGAGCTCGCTTACGAAGAGTTGGAAACCGCTGCGCTCGTGGCCGAACGGCTCGAGCAATGGGGCTGGCAGGTCACGCGCGGCGTCGGTCAAACCGGTGTGGTGGGCACGCTGAAGGTAGGCGACGGCCAGCGCAGCATCGGCATTCGAGCGGACATGGACGCTTTGCCGATCGTCGAGCAGACCGGCCTGCCTTATGCGAGCGGCACGCACGGCAAGATGCACGCGTGCGGCCACGACGGCCATACCACCATGCTGCTGGGCGCGGCACAACGCCTTGCGCACACGCGCAACTTTTCGGGCACGGTGCATCTGTACTTTCAGCCGGCGGAAGAGAGCGGCGTAGACAGCGGCGCGCAGAAAATGATCGAAGACGGCCTGTTCGAGCGCTTTCCGTGCGACGCCGTGTTCGGTCTGCACAATCATCCGGGCGCGGAGCCCGGCGTGCTGCTGTTCCGCAAGGGGCCGTTCATGTCGGCGGGCGACAAGGCGGTCATCACGATCGAAGGCGTGGGCGGCCATGCGGCGCGCCCGCATCTGACGGTCGATCCGGTCGTGGTGGCCGCGAGCATTGTCATGGCATTGCAGACGATCGTTGCGCGCAATGTCGATCCGTCGCAACCGGCGGTGGTGACGGTTGGCTCTATGCATGCAGGCACGGCTAGCAACGTGATCGCCGGTACGGCAACGCTCGAGTTGAGCGTGCGGTCGTTCAGCGCGGAAGTACGCGCGCTGCTGAAAAAGCGCATTGCCGAGCTTGCCGAGTCACAGGCCGCGAGTTACGGCGCCAAAGCCGTTGTCGAATATATCGAAGGCTATCCGGTCGTCATTAATTCGGATGACGAAACAGATTTCGCGATTGAGGTTGCGCGCGAACTGGTGGGCGATGACAAGGTCGTCGCACAGACCGACCTACTGATGGGCAGCGAAGACTTTGCGTTCATGCTGCAAAAAAGGCCGGGGACCTTTCTGCGTATCGGCAATGGCGTGGGCGAGGACGGCTGCATGGTGCACAACCCGCATTACGATTTCAACGACCGCAACCTGCCGGTGGGCGCCGCGTTCTGGACGCGGCTCGTGGAGCGGTATCTCAGCCGTTAAAGCGTGCGACGGCCGCGGCGCCGGCCGTGCGCGCGCGCTTTTTTCGTTTTGGCGTGGCAGACCGCGGCGACATCAACCGCGCCGTGCCACCATCTCGGACACGGTTTGCGCCGCCTGTTGCAGCGGCTCGAGAAACGCCTTGACCATTTGCTTCGCGGAATTGCGCTGCGCATTGCCGCTGATGTTCATGGCCGCGATCACCCGCCCCTGGCGATTGCGGATCGGCGCGGACAGCGAGATCAAACCGCCTTCCAGTTCCTGATCGACGATAGCCCAGCCCTGGCGGCGCACCTGCGCGATCAGCTTCTTCAACTCTTCCTTGTCGGTTACCGTGCGCGGCGTGTGCGCATAAAGCGGTGACGAGTTCAGGGTGGCGTCGAGCGTGTCGTCGTCGAGTGCGGAGAGCAGCACGCGGCCCATCGACGTGCAATAGGCCGGCAAGCGGCTACCGATCGACAGGTTGATCGTCATGATCTTGTGAGTCGGCACGCGCAGCACATAGACGATCTCGGTACGGTCCAGCACGGCCGCCGAGCAGCTTTCGTGCACCTGCGCGGACAACTCTTCCATGACCGGTTCGGCGAGGTTCCAGAACGGCATCGACGTCAGATACGCAAAGCCCAGGTCGAGAATTTTCGGCGTGAGGCGAAAGAGGCGCCCCTCGGCTTCCACGTAGCCGAGCGTCTGCAAGGTCAGCAGGATCCGGCGCGCGCCGGCTCGCGTGAGGCCAGTGGCGGCGGCCACGTCGGTGAGCGTCTGTTCCGGGCGTTTCGCGTCGAACGCGCGGATCACCGCGAGGCCACGCGCGAACGATTGGACGTAGGAGTCGCCCGGTTTGTCCGGGGCCGGTTCGGCGTTGGCGGGAACGTCGGAAGACGGCGGCAAGGCTTTGCTCATGGACCTGGAAGAATGCGTTCGGAGAACTCGGACACCGCTGGGGCCGACGGGATCGTCACAGCGGTGCATGAAGGCGTGACGATAGCTTAAGCCCTCAGTTTCGCCAACTTCGCCGGCCTTCGGACGCCGGAGCGCCAAACCCAGGGTTTGCGCGGATGCAGCACGCATGCAAAATTTGTATGATGACCCGATGACATGACAATGAGGCATGGGATGTTCGACAAGATTCCAGCGCGCGCCTTGAGCGACACGGTCGCGCAGCAGCTTCTCAAGCAGATCGACAAGGGCGCCTTCGAGCGCGGCGGCAAGCTGCCGACCGAAGCAGTGCTCGCGCAGCAGTTCGGCGTGAGCCGCACGGTAATTCGCGAGGCGATCTCGCGGCTGAAGAACGAGGGCGTGGTCGAGCCGCGCCAGGGCAGCGGCGTGTTCGTCGCGGCGCACGGGACCGTCCGGCCGCTGCGCATCGACTACGCGGAAGCGGTGGAGCCGGGCTCGGTCGTGCAGATTCTTGCGCTGCGGCGGGCGATCGAAGCTGAGGTCGCGTCCGAGGCCGCGATGCGCCGTAGCGACGCGGACATGGTCGCCATCGACGCGGCGCTCGCAAAGATCGATGAGGCCGTGGCCGAAGGCGAGGACGGCGTGACTGAAGACGTCGCGTTCCACCGTGCGATTGCGGCGGCCACCGGCAATCCGTATTTCCTCAAGACGCTGACGTTCCTGAACCAGTATCTCGAGGCGGGCACGGTGGTTACCCGTCGCAACGAGGCATTGCGCGAGGACTTCTCGCGCCAGGTGCGTGAGGAGCACGCGGCCATTGCCGCCGCGATCCGCGCGGGCGACCCGATGGCCGCGCGCAATGCAGCGCGCACCCACATGTACAACGCGGCGCGGCGGCTTGCGGAAGCAGGCATTCGCTGATGGGTCGCCACGGTCCATACAAGCTGCGCACGCCGCGCTTCCCGCACGCCTCGCGCTAGTCGGTGCTAGTGCGTAACAGATTCCAGAGAGGTTCAAGCATGTCCAGAAATGTCGGTGTCATCGGTCTTGGCGCAATGGGCCTGGGCGTCGCGCGCTCGTTGCTGCGCGCGGGCTTTCGCGTTCACGCCTGCGACCTGCGCGACGAGGTGCTGCAGGCGTTCGTCAACGAGGGCGGCGTGGGTTGTGCATCGCCTGCGGAACTCGGCGCGCAATGCGAGGTGGTCGTCACACTGGTCGTGAATGCAGCGCAAACCGAAGCCGTGCTGTTCGGCGAACAGGGCGCTGTGGCGGCGATGAAGCCGGGCGGCCTCGTGATCGCAAGCGCGACGGTGGCGCCCGACTTCGCGATCGAACTCGGCAAGCGCATCGAGGCCGCCGGCTTGCAGATGCTCGACGCCCCGGTTTCCGGCGGCGCGGCGCGCGCCGCGTCCGGCGAAATGACGATGATGACCTCCGGCCCCGCAGCGGCTTACGCGGCGTGCGAAGACGTGCTGGCGGCGATGGCCGGCAAGGTCTACCGCCTCGGCTCGGCGCACGGCGCCGGGTCGAAGGCAAAGATCATCAACCAGTTGCTCGCGGGCGTGCATATCGCGGTGGCGGCGGAGGCGATGGCACTCGGCTTGCGCGAAGGCGTGGACCCGGCTGCGCTCTATGACGTGATCACGCACAGCGCGGGCAATTCATGGATGTTTGAAAACCGCGTGCCGCACATACTGAATGGCGATTACACGCCGCTGTCGGCCGTGGACATTTTCGTCAAGGATCTCGGTCTCGTGCTGGATACCGCGCGCCGCTCGAAGTTTCCGTTGCCGCTTTCAGCGGCGGCGCACCAGATGTTCATGATGGCGTCCACGGCCGGTCACGGCGGCGAGGACGATTCCGCGGTCATCAAGATTTTCCCCGGCATTGATGTGCCGGCGGCGAAGTAACGGAGCGCGCTGCCATGACGGCTTCCACACAACGCGCGCTGCTAGGCTGCATCGCCGACGACTTCACCGGCGCAACCGACCTCGCCAACATGCTGGTGCGCGGCGGCATGCGTACCGTTCAGACTATCGGCGTGCCCGGGCAGGGCGAAGGGATCGAGGCCGACGCAATCGTCGTCGCGCTAAAGTCGCGCACCATCCCTGCTGCCGAAGCAGTCGCGCAATCGCTCGCGGCGCTCGACTGGTTGCGTGCGCAAGGGTGCCGCCAGTTCGTTTTCAAATACTGTTCCACTTTCGATTCCACCGACGCGGGCAACATCGGCCCTGTCACAGATGCGCTGCTCGATGCGCTCGCCGACGGCGACGAGGCAAGCGCGTTCACAATTGCGTGTCCGGCGTTTCCCGAGAACGGCCGCACGATTTTTCGCGGGCATCTGTTCGTCGGCGATGCATTGCTCAACGAGTCGGGGATGGAAAACCATCCGCTCACGCCGATGCGTGACGCGAACCTTGTGCGTGTGCTGCAGCGTCAGACGCAATCGAAGGTCGGGCTCGTACGTTATGACGCCGTCGCGAGGGGCGTCAATGCGGTGCGCGAATCGTTCGACGCATTGCGCAACGACGGGGTCCGCATGGCTATTGCCGATGCGGTCTGCGACGCGGACCTCTACGTGCTCGGCGAAGCATGCGCCGACCTCACGCTGATCACAGGCGGTTCGGGTATCGCGCTCGGTTTGCCGGGCAACTTTCGCCGCGCGGGCTTGCTTCAGTCACATGACAATGCGGCGCAACTGCCGCGTGTCGAGGGCTTGTCTGCGGTGTTGGCGGGCAGCGCGTCGAAAGCGACCAATGCACAAGTGGCGGCATGGCGCGAAACGCGGCCCGCGTTTCGCGTCGATCCCCTCGCGGCGGCGCGCGGCGAAGCAGTGGTCGAACAGGCGCTTGCATTCGCGCAGACGCATCTCGACAAAGCCGAGCCGATGCTGATCTACGCCACCGCCACGCCCGACGAGGTGAAGGCGGTGCAGAACCAACTCGGCGTCGATCGGGCAGGGCATCTGGTCGAAGCCACGCTGGCTTCCATTGCGCGCGGCCTGCATGAGCGCGGGGTGCGCAAGTTCGTGGTGGCGGGAGGCGAGACTTCGGGGGCCGTGGTGCAGGCGCTGAACGTGCGCAGCTTGCGCATCGGCGCGCAGATCGATCCGGGCGTGCCCGCTACGGCGACAACCGGCGCACAGCCGCTCGCGCTTGCGCTCAAGTCAGGCAACTTCGGCACCACTGACTTCTTCGAAAAAGCGCTGCGCCATCTGAACGGAGGCGCTCAATGAGCAACTCAATGGACAGCGCAAAGGCAGGCACGCCGGCCATCCACGCGACGCAGGAAGCGCGCGTGCGCGAGGAAATCTGCGTGAGCGGCGCGAGTCTTTACGAGCGCGGCTATACGGTGGGCAGCGCGGGCAATATCAGCGCACGGCTGGACGACGGCTGGCTCATCACGCCAACCGACGCCTGTCTCGGCCGGCTCGATCCGGCCGATATCGCCAAGGTCGATCTCGCGGGCAATGCGGTGTCGGGCGGCAAGCCGTCGAAAACGCTGGCACTGCATCGCGGCATCTATGCCCGCAACGCAGAAGCGCGCGGCATCGTCCACACGCATTCGACCCATCTGGTTGCGCTGACGCTCGCGGGCGTCTGGAGCGAGCATGACGTACTGCCGCCCATTACGCCCTACTACGTGATGAAAGTGGGCCACGTCCCGCTGATTCGTTACAGCCGGCCGGGCGATCCGCAGGTCGCCGCGCAAATCGAGGCTTTGGCCGACAGCGTGCGTGCCGTGCTGCTCGAACGCCTGGGTCCGGTGGTGTGGGAGCGGTCGGTTGCGCATGCCTCCTATGCGCTCGAAGAGCTCGAGGAAACCGCGCGTTTGTGGCTCATGACGAACCCGCGGCCCGCACCGCTCGACGAAGCCGCGCTTGCAGAACTACGCAACGTGTTCGGCGCACGCTGGTAGCTGCCCGCGGTCGACTAGCACAATCGGTCACGTTCGAGCCACACAAACCCAGATCGCCGCAGGCGACGTATCACCCTTCCAGTCAAGGAGACATTGCATGAGTTCGTATCAGGCCGTATCGGGCCAGCCGATCGCGGCGGCCGTGGGACAACCCGGCGCCGCGCAAGTCGAGCGTACCTACAGGAAAGTGTTCTGGCGCATCGTCCCGTTCCTCATGCTGTGCTACGTGGTCGCTTATCTTGATCGCGTGAACGTGGGTTTCGCCAAGCTGCAGATGTCGCAAGATCTGGCGTTCAGCGAGACGGTGTTCGGTCTGGGGGCAGGTGTGTTTTTCATCGGTTATTTTCTGTTTGAACTGCCAAGCAATATTCTGATGCACAAGATCGGCGCGCGTATCTGGATTGCGCGCATCATGATTACGTGGGGCGTAATGTCGGCGCTGTTCGTCTTCGTCAAGACGCCGGCGCAGTTCTATATCCTGCGCTTTTTGCTCGGGCTCGCCGAAGCCGGTTTTTATCCTGGCGTGATTCTGTATCTGACTTACTGGTTTCCGTCGCATCGGCGCGCGAAAATCATTGCGGTGTTCATGTCGGCGATTCCGGTGTCGGGCATTTTCGGCAATCCGCTCTCGGGCTGGATCATGCAGGCGTTCCACAATAGCTCAGGTCTCGCGGGCTGGCAGTGGATGTTCCTGATCGAAGCGGTGCCGGCGGTCGCTATCGGCATTGCGACGATCCTCTATCTCGACAACGGCATTGCCAGCGCGAAATGGCTGAGCGAACCGGAAAAGCGCTTGCTCAGCGACGAAATCGCCGCCTCGCAGCCGAAGGAAAAGGCCAACGCGCATTCGCTGCGCGCGGTGTTCCGCGATCCGCGCACGTGGTGGATGTCGTTGATCTACTTCGCGTTCGTGACCGGCCAATACGGGCTCACGTTCTGGATGCCGACGCTCATCAAATCGACAGGCGTGAGCGGCGCATTCAACATCGGCTTGCTAAGCGCCATTCCGTTTGTCTGCGCGATCGTCGTGATGAACGTGCTCGGCCACAGCGCCGACAAACATCGCGAACGCCGCTGGCATCTGATCGTGCCGGCGCTGTTCGGCGCGGTGGGCTTCACGGTAGCGGCATCGTTTGCGAGCAACACGGTCGTGTCGATTGCGTTTCTCTCGCTTGCCGCAGCCGGCGTGCTGACCTGCGCGCCGCTCTTCTGGTCGCTGCCGACGGCGTTCATGTCGGGCGCGACTGCCGCAGCCGGCATTGCGATCATCAACTCGATCGGCAATCTGGCGGGTTTCGCAAGCCCTTATATGATCGGTTATCTGAAGGACCTCACGCACAGCACGCAAACCGGCATGTATGTGCTGGCCGGCATGCTGGTAATCGGCGCGCTTGCCACGTGGCTCACGCCTGCGAAAATGGTCAACCGTTAATCACGTGGCGCGCGGCGTACGCATAGCTGTCACGGCTTTGCGTGCCGCGCCCCGAACCTCGCTTCATAGGAGTTGCCGCCATGCCTCGCTTCGCCGCGAATCTCTCGATGATGTACAACGAGCACGCGTTCCTCGACCGCTTTGCCGCTGCCGCGAAAGATGGCTTCAAAGCAGTGGAGTTCCTGTTTCCGTATGATTTTCGTGCCGAAGAAATCAAGGCACGGCTCGATGCGAACGGCCTGACGCAGGCGCTCTTCAACGCGCCGCCGGGCGACTGGGCAAGCGGCGAGCGCGGCATTGCAACGCTGCCAGGGCGCGAAGACGAATTTCGCCGCAGCATCGACACGGCGCTCGACTACGCGCGAGTGATCGGCAACCGCAAACTGCATGTCATGGCGGGTCTGATCGCTGCGGACCAGTCCCGCGAGCGGCATCGCGAGGTTTATCTGCGCAACCTCGCGCATGCTGCACAAGTCGCGCAAGCCGAGGGCATCACGATCGTGATCGAGCCTATCAACACACGCGACATGCCGGGCTTTTTCCTCAACCGGCAGGACGAAGCACAGGCCATCTGCACGGAGGTCGGCGCGCCGAATCTGAAGGTGCAGTTCGACTGTTACCACTGCCAGATTGTCGAAGGCGATCTGGCAATGAAACTCAGGCGCGATTACGCGGGCATCGGCCACATTCAGATTGCGGGCGTGCCGGAGCGGCACGAGCCTGACACGGGTGAGATCAACTATCCGTATCTGTTCGAGGTGATCGACTCTCTCGGCTACGACGGCTATATCGGCTGCGAATACCGGCCGCGCGCCGCGACTTCGGCGGGACTCGGCTGGCTCAAGCCCTATCTGAACGCAGCGTGACAGCAAACGACCAACACGAGGGCACAATCGAATCATGAAAGTACTGATTACCGGCGGCGCGGGATTTCTTGGCCAGCGCCTCGCACGTGAACTGCTCGCGCGCGGCTCGCTGAAAGACGCGCAAGGCACGCCGCAAGCACTCACGGAACTGGTGTTGCTCGACGTCGTGCAGGCGCACGATTTCGGCGACAGCCGCGTGCGGACCGAAGTGGGCGATATCGCGGAGCGCAGCGTGCTCGAGCGCGTGATCGACGGCGATACGGCAGCCATTTTTCATTTGGCCGCGATTGTCAGCGGCCAGGCCGAAGCGGACTTCGATCTCGGCATGCGCATCAATCTGGACGCATCGCGCCTGTTACTGGATGTATGCCGCCATCGCGGACATCGGCCGCGCGTTGTGTTCACCAGTTCGGTCGCGGTATATGGCGGCAACCTGCCCGAGGTCGTGCAGAACGATACGGCGCTCAATCCGCAGTCGTCTTATGGCGCGCAAAAGGCGATTGCCGAATTGCTGCTCAACGACTACTCGCGGCGCGGGTTTGTCGACGGGCGCGTGCTGCGTCTGCCCACCATCAGCGTGAGGCCGGGCCGACCCAACGCAGCGGCGTCCTCGTTTGCGAGCGGCATTATCCGCGAGCCGCTGAACGGCGAAGAGGCCGTGTGTCCTGTCGACGGCGCGACGCGCCTGTGGCTGCTGTCGCCGCGTCAAGCAATTGAGTGTCTGATCGCAGGACTCGAACTGGACGCCGCCGCGCTCGGCAACCAGCGCGTGCTGAACCTGCCGGGCATTTCCGTCAGCGTCGACGAAATGGTCGCGGCGCTGCGCGAAGTAGCTGGCGACGAAGTCGCGAAACGCATTGTCTGGCAGCCGGACGCGCGCGTGGCAAAAATTGTCGGCAGTTGGCCCGGCCGCTGGGATACCTCGCGCGCCGAGCAGCTCGGCCTGCGCGGCGACCGCAATTTCGCCGACGTGATTCGCGGCTATATCGCCGACGAAGGCATTCAGACGCGCTGAAAACTTCCCCCAGCCTCGCGCCGCGGCCTTGGTGGACAAGGCGCGCGGCGCGAGCGCTTCTTTCGTCCGACGCCTTACGGCACTGCCGGCATCTTGCGCGTCTGTCCTGACGTTGCCTGCTCTGGACAAGCGCACGCTTGACAACGTTTCCGCCACACGCCTATTATCGAGCCTTGATGTTCGATATACGACCTATTGTTCGTATAAAGAACAAATCGCCCGGCGGCGCAAGCGCATCGCTCAGTGTCTTGCGCTAAGCTGAAACCGTATGAGGCCACCCCTCGTCGAGCCCGTCCGGCCGATGCCCGACTCGTCCGTCCGAAGCGGCGCGTGGCGCGCGCATCCCATGCTGACGACGCGGCGCAAGCAGCACATCACTGGAGACACACATGACCGAAGCATTTCTGTGCGACGCGATTCGCACCCCCATTGGCCGCTATGCGGGCTCGCTGTCGTCGGTTCGTGCCGACGACCTGGGCGCGGTGCCGCTCAAGGCGCTGATGGAGCGCAACCAGAACGTCGACTGGAACGCCGTTGACGACGTGATCTACGGCTGTGCGAACCAGGCCGGCGAAGACAACCGCAACGTCGCGCGCATGTCGCTGCTGCTGGCCGGCTTGCCGCAAGGCGTGCCAGGCTCGACGGTGAACCGTCTGTGCGGTTCGGGCATGGACGCGGTCGGCATCGCCGCGCGGGCAATCAAGTCGGGCGAGGCCGCGTTGATGGTGGCGGGCGGCGTGGAAAGCATGAGTCGCGCGCCGTTCGTAATGGGCAAGGCGGCGAGCGCATTCTCGCGCCAGGCCGACATTTACGACACGACCATTGGCTGGCGCTTCGTCAACCCGTTGATGAAGCAGATGTACGGCGTCGACTCGATGCCCGAGACCGGCGAAAACGTGGCCACCGACTACAAGATCAGCCGTGCCGATCAGGACGCATTTGCACTGCGCAGCCAGCAGAAAGCGGCCCGCGCGCAGAAGGACGGCACGCTCGCGCAGGAAATTGTCGGCGTGACGATCGCGCAGAAGAAGGGCGATCCGATTACCGTGTCGCAAGACGAGCATCCGCGTGAAACGAGCCTCGAGGCGCTCGCGAAACTCAAGGGCGTGGTGCGCCCGGATGGCACGGTGACGGCAGGTAACGCGTCGGGCGTCAACGACGGCGCGGCCGCGCTCCTGCTCGCCAACGAAGAGACCGCGAAGCGCTTCGGCCTCACGCCGCGCGCCCGCGTGCTGGGCATTGCAACCGCGGGTGTCGCGCCGCGCGTGATGGGCATGGGTCCGGCGCCGGCCACGCAAAAGCTGCTGGCGCGCCTGAGCATGAGCATCGATCAGTTCGACGTGATCGAGCTGAACGAGGCGTTTGCCTCGCAAGGCATTGCGGTGCTGCGTACGCTCGGCGTGGCCGACGACGACGCACGCGTCAATCCGAACGGCGGCGCGATTGCACTGGGCCATCCGCTTGGCATGAGCGGCGCGCGGCTCGTGACTACGGCGATGTATCAATTGCAGCGCACGCAAGGGCGCTTTGCGCTGTGCACTATGTGCATTGGCGTGGGACAGGGCATCGCGATCGCCATCGAACGCGTTTAAGAGTGCCCCGCAGATGCGGTTGAATGCATCTGCATACGGCGTCATGCAATACAACGGGCAACAGCCTCTTCGCGAAAGCGAAGAGGCTGTTTGTTTTTTGCGCTGCCCTGATTCGATCAACGCGGTAGAACTACTCAATCCGCATGCGACGATGCGCGGGATTGGCACGCCTCACCAGACATGTAGAATTAAGCGCCTTACCTTTATTCAAGCGTCCTCAATAAGTGCAGGTTCGGCGTAATGCGAGTCTGCACTCATACACGGCGACTCATCAAGGAGAGCGTAAATGAAGGCAGCGACAATTGGAGCAGCATGGGTGACAGCGGTGCTCGCCACGGCCCAGCCCGCATGGGCGCAAGATTCGCTGGCCAGCGCCGCGCAAGGCGTTGTCGGCGCAGTCGAGCCGGTACATATGAAGGCGACGATTGTGGGCATCGATCCGGGAAGCCGCGCGCTGACGCTGAAAGGCGAGGGCGGCAACGTGGTGATCGTGCTCGTGGGCCAGCAAGTTGCCGGTTTCGATCAGCTCAAAGTGGGCGACCGTGTTGATGCGCTTTATAAGAATGCACTGCTCGTAAAGGCCGAGCGTGTCACCGGCAAGAGTAAGGGCGTTCGCGAGCGGGTCGATACGCAGACATACACGCCGGCCTCCGGTGGTTTTGAATCGGCGCGCCAGGTCGAAGTGCTGGCCACCGTGCAGAAAATCGACCGCAAGCGGCGCCTCGTCACCCTGCGCGGCGCGTACCAGACGCAGACGCTCGAAGCAGGTCCGCAAGTCGACCTTAGCGGCGTGAAGGTAGGCGACACGATCCACGCGGTCTTCGTTTCCGCTGCGGCCGTGCAGATCACACCGCAAGCGGCGGCGCAAGGCGCGGCTCAGTAGGGCACCGTTCGCTTCCACGGCGCGATCGCCTTGCTTGCCGCCGCGCCGTGGATTTCGTTCATGAGTTCGCAGGGCATGCGACGAGAAACCCGTTACATGCCCTTGGGCGGTTGACAACTCTCAACGCGGCGCCGGTGGTCCGAGGCTCAGGGACGCGAGCCGGCTCAAGCAACGCCTGAAAAAGCCTGGCGCGGGCAACAGGTAAGTCAACGAGACATGCGCGGTGCGCTCGCCGTCCGTGCTCAACCAGATGCGTTCGCCGCGCTGCAGGCTGATTGTCTGACCCGGCACGAGCCAGTGATCATATGGCGAGCTGATGCGTGTGAGCCAAAGACGCGCACCGTTCACCGCCAGCGTGCTGTCCGCCTCGACGCGCCAGGTCAGCGTCGCGCCAGACGCGACGGGGAAATGCACCACCACCTTTGGTAGACGCCCGTTTTGCGGATACGCAAACAGAGGTGCTTCGTCGTCCATGCACTGCGGGCTTGCCTGATCCATCATGCTCTCCGATATGAGCCGGCTGGCGGAGGCGCCCACAAAACAAAAGGCCCCTTCCGTTACCGGCGGGGCCTTGGGGGTCTTGTTTTACAGACTCAGACTGCTAACGCGCACATGCTCCCATAGGCCAGCCGATCAAGGCTCGCTTCGGGTGATTAATCGCTACGGCGATGGAGGTGTGCGTCAACATGAATTGAGTGTGCCGTTTTGCCGCACACCTTGTCAACAGAATTCAGACGCTGTTTTTCCGTAGCTGTGGCGCCGGGCGCTTTGCTCGCGCAGAGATCCGCACCCTGCGCGTTCCCCCGCAACAAACCATGTCGGTTTATGTCACGGCACCTGACAATCGCTCGCGAAGTCTTATCCAGAAAGCTTCTTTCGCGGTGAAATAGCGCGACATATCTTCGCTGATGATTGTTACGGCGCGTCCTTCTATAGTCCATTCATCGCCACGCAGCGCAGCAGGTGGCCCGAATCGAAAGGACATACCGTGAAACTCAATCCTTCGCAGTCCCAGCCATCGGTGCGCACCGCGCGGCCGTCACCTCGTTGGGCGCGCAGCGCGCGCTGCGCAAGCTCGTGCTCGGTGCGGGCGCAGCGATGCTCGCCTTCGGCAGCGCGTCCGCATTTGCCTGGTCGCAGCACGGCACCGCTTACACGTCGCGCGGTGTCTATTACTAAGGCCATGTCGGCTCTTGTGGCGGCGGCAGTTGTTCGCATGCGGGAGGCGTCGTCGGTCCCTACGACGGTCTCGCGACGAACACCGGCACGCTCACGCGCTCACGCGCCCACGCGCTCACGCCGCTACGACGGCTCCGCCGCGAGCGTCAACGGAAAGCGGATCGTGAAACTGGTGCCCACGCCCTCGCGCGACGCGAAGTCGATGTGTCCGCCCAGCACGCGGCACAGTTCTTTCACGATGGCGAGTCCGAGCCCCGTGCCAGGAATATTCTCGTCGGCGGCGCGCTCGAATTCATGGAACACGCGGTCCGCATCCGCCGGCGCGATGCCCACGCCGGTATCCGACACGCGGATGGACCAATGTTCCGGACCGGCCATGGCGAAGTGCAGGTCGACCCGGCCCGATTGCGTGTACTTGATTGCGTTCGAAAGCAGATTCACGGCGATCTGCTTGAGCTTCAAACGGTTCGACGTTACCGCAGAAAGCGCGGGATCGAACGCGGTGCGCAACGTCAGTCCCTTCGCCTCGATAGAGAGCCGCGACGACGCCACGAGTTCCTCGTAGAGCTCACGCAGATCGACCTGTTCGAGCGTGAGCGGTGCGCCGTCGCCGAGTACCACGGAGTACTCGACCATCTGCTCGACGAGCGCTTTCATGTCCTCCGCCTGCCGGTTGGCGAGCGTCAACGCGGTGTCGGCTTTCGCGGGCGCGCGAGCAATGAGTTGCAGCGCCATCGAAAACGCATTCAAAAAGTTTCGCAGATCATGAACCACGCTGCGCGTGATGTGCATGCGCGACTCGTACAATTCGCCGACAAGCCGCTGCTTCAGCTTCAACTCATGATTGGCGCGCTCGAGCCGTCCCGTGTATTCGTCGATCTTGCGGTCGCGTTCGCTGACCACTTCCCTGATCGACGTCAGCGTGACCACGCTGAGCGTTTCCGCAATCATGCGGCGCGCGCGTCTTTCGTGGCGGCGCGTGAACGCGTTGTCGCGCGCAGCATAAGTGTCGAGCGCGTCGGCAAGCACCTGGTGGAAAAGATCCAGCTCGCGCACGAGTTCTTCGATGCGGTAGCCCTGGCGCCAGCGCACCATGCCATGCTTGCGCGCATCGCGTTCGATGTCGGGTTCGACGCGTTCCAGGTCTTCGACATCGAGCGCCGAGCACAAGCCCTCGAGAATTTCCGGCAGATGGTCGGCGAGTTGCTGGTAAGTGAGCTTGTCGGCTTCCACGAGGTCTACGTCGCCAAAAACCGCGTCCATCCATTGCTCGGTCAATTGAACCCGCTCGGCACGAACAAAATCGGCGAAGTTGCGAAGCGGGCTTACGCGTGTCTCATTCATAGTAGCGCGGTGGATGAAGTTTCGGAATTGTGCGCGTGCCCATAAAACGGCAATTCATTATCACCGCAAATCGACGGCGTGGCGTCGAATTTGCGGACTGGCGAGGTCATCCGTTGCGCTCTTTCACGAAATCGATGAACGCGCGCAGCGGCGCGGGCACGTGACGGTGGCCGGGGTAGTAAAGAAACGGGCCGGAAAAACGTTGCCACCACGGCTCCAGTATTGGCTCGAGGGCCCCGCTGTCGAGATGTGGGCGGAGTATGTCTTCGAACAGTTGGATCACGCCCACGCCCGCGACGGCCGCTTCGATCAGCAGTTCCATCGCGGCGCCCGGCCGCACGACGAGAGGCCCCGACGGATCGACTTGCACCACTTCGCCGTCGCGTTCGAAGTACCAGGTCGGCGTCGCGCCGCCGCCGAATTGAACGCGCACGCAAGCATGCGCGAGCAGCTCGCGCGGATGTTGCGGGCGTCCGCGAGCGTCGAGGTAGCCGGGCGCGGCGGCGGTCGCGAAGCGCTCCACGCGCGGGCCGATCGGCACGGCGATCATGTCTTTCTCGAGCCGTTCGTCGTAGCGGATGCCGGCGTCGCAGCCTATGGACAGCACGTCGACAAAGCCGTCCTCGACGAGCACTTCGACGCGAATGTCTGGATAGGCCTTCAGAAACGGCGCGATGATACCCGGCAGCACGATGCGCGCGGCGCTTGCCGGTACGTTCAGTTTGAGCGTGCCGCTCGGTTGCTCGCGGAATACGTTGAGCACGTCGAGCGCCGCTTCCATTTCGCTGAAGAGCGGAGTCAGTTTTTCCAGCAGACGCAGTCCCGCTTCGGTGGGCGCGACGCTGCGCGTCGTGCGGTTCAGCAGGCGCAAACCGAGCCGGGTTTCCAGCCGGCGCACGGCGACGCTCAGGCTCGACGCGGAAACGCCGCTGCTGCGCGCCGCGTCGCGAAAGCCGCCCGCGCGCGCAACGGAAATGAAGGCCGTGAGGTCGTTTAATTCCATAGCTCTCTTGACTGTTCGAAAATTTGAACAACCCGTGCACGTTAGTCCTCTTTATTGAACGATGCAATCCCGGCCATACTGGGCTTGGTCTTAACAGCAAGGAGAGCAACATGCCGAATCCGAACATCACCCAGACTTTTCCTCTCGCCGGGCGCCCGGTTCGGCGCATGGGCTACGGCGCAATGCAACTCGCGGGACCCGGCGTATTCGGCCCGCCGAAGGACCGCAACGCCGCGCTTGCCGTGCTGCGCGAAGCGGTGTCGCAAGGCGTCAATCACATCGACACAAGCGACTTTTACGGCCCGCACATTACCAACCAGCTGATTCGTGAGGCGTTGCACCCGTACCCCGCCGATCTCGTGCTCGTCACCAAGCTGGGCGCGGTGCGCGGCAGCGACGGTGCGTGGCTGCCCGCGCAGGCGCCCGAGGATCTGGAGCGCGGCGTCCACGACAACCTGCGCAACCTCGGCCTCGACGCGCTGGAGGTCGTCAACTTGCGGCTGATGGGCGACGTGCATGCGCCTCGCGAAGGCTCCATCGAAAAGCAGGTCACTGCGCTTGCCGAGCTCCAGCAACGCGGCTTGATTCGCCACATCGGCCTGAGCAATGCGACCTCTGCGCAGATTGCCGAGGCGCAGCGCATCACGAAGATCGTTTGTGTGCAGAACCACTACAACCTCGTGCACCGCGCCGACGACTCGCTGATCGACGACCTCGCAGCTAAGGGCATTGCCTATGTGCCGTTTTTTCCACTTGGCGGCTTCACGCCGATCCAGTCTTCGACGCTTACTGACATTGCGCAAACCCTCGGCGCCACGCCGATGCAAGTGGCGCTCGCGTGGCTGCTGCAGCGCGCGCCGAATATTCTGTTGATTCCGGGGACGTCATCGGTCGAGCACTTGCGTGAGAATCTCGCGGCGGCAAGGCTCGAGCTGAGCGGCGAGATCCTCGCGCGACTGGACGCGGTTGGGCGTGCCGACGCTCAGGCATGACGCTCGGGCGAGGCACGCAAGGAGGCCCGCAAGGCGACATGCGAGCCGCACACATGCCCGCACATAAGCAGGCGCGCATGCAGAGGCTCAGGCCCGCCGTCGGATCGGCCCGGCATGACGCCTCACACCGCGTCCGCGATCTGCGCGCGCAACCACTGATGCGCCGGATCGCGATGCGAGCGCTCATGCCACAGCATGGCCATTTCATAGCCGGGCACCTCGACGGGCGGCTCGACCACGCGTAGCGCGGGGTGGTTGCGCACGAGCCGGGCGGGCACCATCGCGATCAGATCGGTGCTGGCAAGCGCCGAGATCATGAAGAGAAAGTGCGGAACGGACAGCACGACCCGGCGCGTGAGACCGGCTTTGGCGAGAACTTCATCTGTCACGCCCGCAAAGCCGCCGCCGTCCGGCGAAACGATCACGTGCTCGAACTTCGAGAACTGCGCCAACGTAGGGCGCCGTTTCAGACGCGGATGGTCCGCGCGGCACGCCAGCACATAACGCTCTGCAAACAGCACTCGCCGGCGCAGGCCGACGGGCGCGCCCTCGCTCGTATGAAAGCCGAGGTCTATCTCGCCTCTTTCGGCCTGCTTCGCGAGGCGCGGCGGCGCGGCCTCCACAACCGCGAGCCGCGTGGCAGGCGCTGCCGCGCGCAGCCTGGGCAGCACCGGAAGAATGATCGTGGACTCTGCGTAGTCCGTCGCGGCAATGCGCCACGTTTGCGTGGCCTCTGCCGGATCGAAGGCTCGCGCGGGCGCCACGGCCTGCTCCAATGCTTCGAGCGCCTGCCGCAGCGGCTCGCGTAGCGCCTCGGCGCGCGCGGTCGGGCGCATGCCTCGCGGCCCCGGCAGCAGCAGCGGATCGCCAAGCACTTCGCGCAATTTGGCAAGATGCACACTCACCGAAGGCTGCGAAAAATTCAAACGTTCCGCAGCACGCGTCACGTTGAGTTCCGCGAGCAATACGTCCAGTGTGACGAGCAGGTTCAGGTCGAGTTTGCGCAGATTATTCACGGTTATACCTGCCATTTCCGTAATTCATTTCCAATATACCGCGACGGCGCCTATCGTGTGTTTATTCCCACATGATTGAAGGCAAGCCGAAATGAACGTTCTGATTGTTTATGCTCATCCTGAACCACGCTCGTTGAATGGATCGCTGAGAGATTTTTCCGTCAAGCGTCTGCAGGAGGCGGGGCACACGGTTCAGGTTTCCGATCTGTATGCAATGAACTGGAAGGCCTCACTCGATGCGCACGACAGCCTCGCGCCCGTAACCGGCGAGCGCTTCGAGCCCTCGCGCGCGTCGAAGCATGCGTTCGAAAACGGGCTGCAAAGTCCGGACATCGCCGCTGAACAGGCAAAGCTCAAATGGGCGGATGCGCTCATTCTGCAATTTCCGCTCTGGTGGTTCTCAATGCCCGCCATCATGAAAGGCTGGGTGGAGCGTGTGTACGCGTATGGGTTCGCGTACGGCGTGGGCGAGCACTCCGATGCGCGCTGGGGCGACCGCTATGGCGAGGGCAATTTCGCCGGCAAGCGTGCGATGCTGCTGGTCACCACGGGCGGCTGGGAATCGCACTACAGTGCGCGCGGCATCAACGGTCCGATTGACGACGTGTTGTTCCCGATCCAGCACGGCATACTGTATTACCCGGGCTTTGACGTGCTGCCGCCGTTCGTGGTGTATCGCACGAGCCGCATTGACGAACAGAAGTACCTGCAGGTGCGCGACGCGCTCGGCGAGCGCCTCGACAATCTGTGGAATACGCAGCCTATACCATTCCGTCCGCAAAACGGCGGCGACTACCGGATTCCCGAACTGACGCTGAAGGAGGACATCGCGCCAGGCCGCGAGGGCCTGGGCGTACACGTCAGATAGTGGTGGCGCGAACGCACACAAGCAACGGCGGCAGCGTGCAGGCCTGGACGCTGCCGCATTTTATTTCGATAAGCGGATTGATTGAACAAACTTCAGTCGATGCCATGAAACACCGCGTCGTCCGGACCGAGATACGCGGGCGGGCGCCAGGCCGCGTCGCGCATTGAATGCTGAACCAGTTTTTCGACGCCGAGCAGCACCGCGAATATCGCCATCCGCACGGGAATGCCGTTATCGGTCTGCCGGAAAATGGCGAGCCGCGAATCGTGATTGAGGTCCACGCTCAGATCGTTGGCGCCTGGGCGGCTGTCGCGCGGCAGCGGGTGCATGATTAGCGTATCGCTGCCGCATACGCTGTCCACCAGCGCCTGATTGATCTGAAAGTCGGGTGTGTAGCCTTCGAACGATTCGTCGGTAAAGCGCTCTTTCTGGATGCGCGTGGCGTACACCACGTCGGCGCCGCGCAGTCCGCTCGGCAGGTCGTGAGTCTGTTCGATCACATGGCCGTTGCGCGAAATCTGCTCGATGATGTAGCCCGGCATTTCCAGCATGGGCGGCGAGATCAGCGTGAACTTGATGCCGCGATAAAGCGCCAGCAGTTTGACGAGCGAGTGCACCGTGCGCCCGTATTTCAGATCGCCGACCAGTGCGATGTGCGCGCCGTCCACGATCTTGCCGAGCCGGGAGAACTCGCGCTGAATGGTGTACAGGTCGAGCAGGGCCTGGCTCGGGTGTTCGCCCGGGCCGTCTCCGCCATTGATCACGGGCACGTTGGTCGCGCGCGCGAATTCGGCGACCGAGCCTTGCTCCGGATGGCGGATCACCAGCGCATCCACGTAGCCGCTCATCACGCGGCTCGTGTCGTAGATGGATTCGCCCTTGGCCATAGACGAAAACGTGAAGCCCGTGGTGTCGCACACGGACCCGCCGAGCCGGCAGAACGCCGCGCCGAAACTCACGCGGGTGCGCGTGCTGGCCTCGAAAAACAGATTGCCGAGCACCGCGCCTTCCAGTACGCGGGAGATTTTGCGGCGACGCGCGATGGGCTGCATGATGTCCGCGACACGAAAGAGCGCTTCCACCGAGTCGCGCGAGAACTGGTCGACGGACAGTAATTGCGGCTTGCCTTCCCACAGCATCTGACTCGCCAGAGACTGCGAGTCTACGCTTTGCGTATACTTTTCGCCCGGCTCGCCGTGCACGACGATTTCGGAGACAAAGCGCTCCACAATCTCGGGCATCGCGCGCGATTCCTGCGAATCGTCGGGCAGCAGCCATGTATCCAGCGCCCGGCGGGACACGCCGATGCGGCCGGCGAACGTGTCGCGGGTCATGTTCAGGCGCCGCATGGCGTCGCGGAGGAAGGCTTGCTGGGGGACGCTCATGAGGGTACCTGCCGAAATGTATGCGCCGGATATACGCGGTGCGTATATTAGTTCGACTGCCACAGAAGTCAAGCAATTTCGGGATGCACTTTGCCAATGCACATCGGGCGCGGTTACACTGCGCTTCATGCTCTACGGCCCCGTTTTCCGACTCTGCTTGTCTACCGCGCCTCGTTCTGTATCTGCAGAACGCGTGGCTGCACGCGCGCGCGCTTCGCTCACCGCTACGGAGCGCGACGCGCACTGCCGCCCGGCGTTCGGCGCCAAAGCCAAAAAACAGCCGCTCATCTGACCGGAGCACGCTGTTCCGTCAGATGCGACGGAACAGCGGGTCACGCGCTTCGGCGGTCTTTCCTGTCTTTCTCCTTCGCACGCTGCCGGAATCGATACGGTCGCTCATCGACGCAAGAGGAAGGACATGTCTATTTTTTCGGGTATCTGGATTCCGCTCATCACGCCTTTCGCCGACGGCGCGGTTGACCATGCCGCGTTGCGCGCGCTCGTGCGCCGCTATGCCGACGCGGGTGTCGCCGGCATCGTCGCATTGGGCACGACCGGGGAGCCGGCCGCGCTCGACGCTCGCGAACAGGACGCTGTGCTCGCAACCATTCTTGAGGCGGCTGGGGCAGAGAGCAACCAAAGCGCTGAGCCCAAGCCGGCGTTGCCGGTGGTGGTGGGCGTATCGGGCAATCACACGGACAGCATGCGCAATCGCATCGAGCAACTGAATGCGCTGCCCATTGCCGGTGTGCTGATGGCCGCGCCGTACTACGTGAGGCCCTCGCAGGCCGGCATAGTCAGTCATTTCATGACACTTGCCGATGCCAGCGAAAAGCCGGTGGTGCTCTACGACATTCCGTATCGCACCGGCGTGCGGCTTGAACTCGATACGCTGCTCACGCTAGCCGCGCATCCACGGATTCAGGCGGTAAAGGATTGCGCCGGTTCCCTCGACACCACGCTCGCGCTGATTCATGACGGCCGCTTGCAGGTGCTGGCAGGCGAAGACGTGCAGATGTTCAACACGCTTTGCCTCGGCGGCAGTGGCGCGATTGCTGCTTCTGCTCACGTGTGTACGGAACAGTTCGTGGCGCTTTATCGCGCGCTCACGGCAGGTGCGCTCAACGAAGGGCGGCGCATTTTTCAGGCGCTTGTGCCGCTGATCCACGCGTTGTTCGCCGAGCCGAATCCCGCGCCGGTCAAAGCGTGGCTCGCGCAGCAAGGTCTGATACGCGACGGACTTCGTCTGCCGATGACACGTGCAAGCGATACGTTAGTGGAGCGTCTTGCTGAGTGGAAGCGCGCCTGAGCGAAGCGGCCGGCGCGCGGGCGGCGATGGCTGCGTTGGCGGGCGGCAGCGGAGGCGCGCGGCAGTAGGGGCGAGCGGCAGCAGAGGCGAACGGCAGCAGAGGCAAGCGGCGGCAGAGGCGAGCGGCAGCAGAGGCGAGCGGCAGCCGTGGCGAGCGGCAGCCGAGGCGAACGGCAGCACAGGCGAACGGCAGCACAGGCAAGCCGCAGCCAACGCAAGCAGCAAGAGCCAGCGACAGCCCGGGCGCGCCGCAGTGCGCGCGAGCGCCGCCGCATGCGAGGCTCATACCATGCCCGACAGCGACCGGCGTTGCGCGGGTTCGTCTTGACCCGGCAATGTGTCGCGAGCCGCTGCGTGGCCCGCGCCGGCCCGCGTCTTCCAGGAGAGGGCAAGACGTTCGCTCGCGCTGCGGTCCAGCGTCGCTAGCATGTCGCGTTCGAGAATCAGCAGCTTGAATGCCAGCACGATCAGTCCGCTCGCGAGCAGCACGTCGCCCGCGAACACCACCGCGTAAACCGCGGACGTGGTCTGCGGGTTGCCGATCAGCAGCGCAAGATTCGCGCGGTCGAGCAGCACAAGCGTGAGCGGCACAATTGCACTCAGTGTAGCGATGCCGGCGCCGATCACGGCGATGGTTCGCGCGAGGCCCAGGTGTGGACGGCGTCGGCGGCAGACCTCATATAGCGTGGCTGCGCGGTACGGCGCAAAGAACAGCGCGAGCAGCACGGCGCGTGCGCCCATTGGCAGTTTCAGGAGCAGCGCACCGCCGTACATCACGCAAAACAGGCACATGACGATGAGCGCGCCGCGCCATTTGATTCGGACGCCGAATAACGCACATGTGCCGAGCCAGATCAGAATGCGGCTTTGCAGCGCCAGCGTCGCGGTTGCAAAAAGAAGGATGTTGGTCTGCCATGTCAGATGCAACGCAAAGCATGCTGCGGCCGCGGCGACCAGGTAGAACGCGGCCGCCCACAAGCGGAATGCGCCGACTTGCGCAAACATTCGCGCAAGCACCGTGGCGATGAGTGCGCAGCACAGAAACGTAATCAGCCACAACGAGGTAAACGTTGCTACGTCGAATTTCATGAAGTCTCCAGCACCTATGCAGCTTTTATTGTTTATTGTTCGACCGGACGGCCGCGCGATAACGTTTGCGCGATTGCGCGGGACTCGCGCGTGCCCAACGCGTCGCGATGTTGTGCGATGTGGTGCGGTGCGTCCCGGATCGTGTCGCCGTGCCTGCGCAAACAGTCAGCAGGCGTCTGCAGTCATGGTCCGTCCTCTCAGCAGATCGCCGAAGGCCTCCGCGGTTAGCGGCTTGCCCAGCAGGAAGCCTTGCATTTCGTCGCACCGCATGGCCTTCAGCATATGAAGCTGCGATTCGGTTTCCACGCCTTCGGCCACCACATCCATTTCGAGCGAGTGCGCGAGCGCGATGATCGCCGAAACGATCGCGCTGCCTTCCGGTCCGTGCGCGTCCAGACCGTTGGTGAAGAAGCGGTCGATCTTCAGTTGCTTCACGCGGAATCGTTGCAGATACGCGAGGCTCGAATAGCCGGTGCCGAAATCGTCAATGGCAATTTCAAAGCCGCTTGCGTGAAATTCGCGCAGCATCTCGATCGTTCTCGCAGCGTCCTGCATCGCCACGGTTTCGGTAATCTCGAACATGATCTGTTCGCAGCTGATGCCCTCGTCGTTCACTATCCCGAGCATGGTCGGCACGAGATCGGCCTGCAACAGCTGGCGCGGCGACAGGTTAATCGCCACCTTGATCGCAGGCAGACCCTGCGCGGTCCAGCGACGAATCTGCCGGCACGCCTCGCGCAATACCCAGTAGCCGATCTGCACGATCTGTCCGGAACGCTCGGCAATTGGAATGAATTCGAGTGGCGCAAGCGTGCCAAGTTGCGGATCATGCAAACGGATCAGCGCCTCGGCGCCCACGAGCGACTCGTTTCTGCCATGAAATTTAGGCTGGAAGTGCAGCGTGAAATGTCGCTCGTCAAGCGCCTCGCGCAAGGCGTTCTGGATCTGCAGTGTACGCATCGCTGCTTCGTTCATGCGTCGCTCGAAAAAGCGGTACGTACTGCGGCCCGCGCGCTTCGCTTCGTACATCGCGGCGTCCGCGTGCTTGAGCAGCGTCTCGACCGTATCGCCGTCTTCCGGAAACAATGCGATGCCTATGCTCGGCATGACCTGCAAAGGCTGCGAATCGGCCCATGTGCCGCGCCGCATGCGTTCGAGCACGCCTTCCGCAAGTGCTGCTACGTCCTTGCGCGATGCGAGTTGCTCCGTGAGCACGACGAATTCGTCGCCGCCGAGGCGCGCGACGGTGTCGCCCGCGCGCACGCATTTCAGCAGACGCTGCGCGAACGCGGACAGCACCTGGTCTCCGGCCGAATGACCGAGCGAATCGTTAATCGTCTTGAAGCCGTCAATGTCCATGAAGAGGACCGCAACGAGCGACCGCTGGCGACGTCCTGCATGAATCGCGCGCTCCATGCGCTCTGTCAGCGTGGCGCGGTTGGGTAGTCCGGTCAGTGTGTCGAGCGTGGCAAGCCGCACGATCTGCCCGTTGAGCTTCGACACGGCGCCAACGAGGAAACTGGTGCGCGCGTCGAAACGCGACAGCAGCAACGTGACGATCAGAATCGCGAGTGTGAAGAGAATCACCGAGGTCGCGAGCCACCCGGCATGCACACTGGCCGCCGCGCCGCAGATGGCGCCGGGGGCGAACTTGGCCGCGGCCATGCCCGCGTAATGCATGCCGCTGATCGCAACCGCCATCACGAGCGCCGCGCCGAAGCGCTTTTGCAGCACATGCCGCGCGTCGTCGTTGCTGAGCGCGCGGGCCATCCACAGCGCGGCAGTCGCGGCGACAATCGCGATCGCAAGCGAGGCCGCAAACCACGTCGGCCGATAGCTGATGCCAGGCGACATGCGCAACGCAGCCATGCCGCTGTAGTGCATGCCCGCAATGCCGAGGCCCATGAAACCGCCGCCGGCGACAAGGCGTGTGGCCGTCAAACGTGCGTGTGTGGTCAGACAGAGCGCCAGATACGATGCGCCGATGGCGAGCGCGAGCGAATACGCTGTGTCCGCGAACTCGTAGCCGAGCGGAATAGGCAGGGAAAACGCGAGCATGGCGACGAAATGCATCGACCAGATGCCAATGCCCAACGCTGCCGCGCCGCCCATACGCCAGATGTGCCGCAACCGCGGCGACGCCAGCACGAAGATGCGGCCGGTCAGATCGAGTGCCGTGTACGACGCGAGCGTCGCCACGAAAAACGACATGACGACCAGCCAGGGGTTGTATGAGCTCTGCATGTGAAGTCCAACCGCGAGGGAGAAGCGGTTGAACTTGTTATCGACACTTCAGCGCGTTTATTTAATTGATTTTCAATATGTTAGCGGTCGATACACGCTGCCGTCCGCGGTCACGAATCAGAACTCACGATTCACGAACCACGAAGCCGCGCGGCAGCGAGCGTGCAGTTCCTGCCATCGCTGCTGCCGCCCGTCGGCTCACATTCCATCAACCTCCGTCGACAGAAACACGCGCCGATTCACTGATAATCGGGCTGCTATAAGGGCTTTCGCTAACCGGGCTCGCGTGACGCGCAGCATGGGCGCGGCGCATCGGCTTGAGCACGAAGAGCGCGAGCAGGGCGGCCGCGGCCGCCATACCCGACGCGAGCATGAACACCGCGTGCCAGCTGCCGGTTGCCGCTGTAATGATGCTCGTGAACGGGACCAGCAGCGCGGCCGTGCCTTTTGCCGTGTACAGCAAGCCTGCATTGGTAGCCGCGAACTTCGGCCCGTAGGTGTCGCCGCAGGTCGCCGGAAACAGGCTGTAGATTTCGCCCCATGCAAAGAACACGATGCCGGTCAGCACGACGAACGCCACTGGACTATGGCCGTATTTCGACAAGGCCAGAATCCCGACTGCTTCGATCGCGAAGGCAAGAAACATGGTGTTTTCGCGGCCGATGCGATCCGAGATCCAACCGAAGAACGGCCGGGTCAAACCGTTCAGCACACGGTCGATTGTCAACGCGAAGGTGAGCGCCGGCAAGGTCAGGCCGAGCAACGAAACGGGCGATTCGTGCAAGCCGAAGTCTTTGGCGATGGGCCCGAGTTGCGCGGTCGCCATCAAACCACCGGCAGCCATCATCACGAACATGAGATACATCACCCAGAACACCGGCGAGCTGACCACTTCGCGCGGCGTCGCGTTGTACACGACGCGACGCACGGCGCTCTTTGCGGTGGCGAGCAGGCTGGCGGGCGGCGCGAGCAGTGCGAGTCCCAGCACGATTACGATCACCCCCTGGCCGAGACCGAACCACAGGAAGGTCGCTTCGTAGCCGCTACTCTTGATCATGTTCGAAATCGGAATGACGGTCGCCGCCGATCCAGCGCCGAAGCCGGCTGCCGTGATCCCCGCTGCAAGGCCGCGACGGGTGGGAAACCACTTGAGCGCGTTGCCCACGCAGGTGCCGTAGACCGCGCCTGCGCCGACGCCGCCAATGGCCGCCGCTACGTAAAGCAGGGGCAGCGACGACGCCACCGAGTTGAGCGCCCACGCAAGCGCACACAACAGGCCGCCGCCGACCACCACCGGACGCGGCCCGTACTTGTCGACGAGATACCCTTCAATGGGCACAAGCCACGTTTCGGTCACCACGAAGATCGTGAACGCGACCTGAATTGCCGCGCGGCCCCATTGGTATTTTTCGTTGATCGGATTGACGAACAAAGTCCAGCCGTATTGCATGTTGGCGATCATTGCCATGCAGATGACGCCGAATACGAGTTGCACCCACGGTGACGCTACCCACGACGCTCCTTCCTGACGATCCGTTTCCATCACTGTCTCCTTTGACATGCCTTGTCTTGTGATTGCGAAGCGATGACGCTTCGCAACGACCTTTGGACGTCTTCGATGCGTGTTGAAGTCGGTGGTCGAATCGATACAGTATGTGATATATCAAGTAAGTCAAGCGAAAGAAACCCGACGTTTGCTGACAACTTTCCTGATATGAAAGGGAAATGAAGGAGTGCGTGCGACTCATGCAAAAGAGTCAAAAAAAGCCCGCCGACAAGGCCGGCGGGCTGAGGCATGCAGCGAGACAAGGCTGTTCACCGCATGTCTCGCCTTTATAGCTGAAAGTTGAATGTAATGTTAGGTTTTTGTGGGTAGTGATTGTACGAGGGCGCTCATTGCGCGAATCGGCGCGAGGCGAAGCTCACAGCGACTGTGCAGAGAACGTATCGCACTGGCGGACGTCGCCCGTGGTCATGCCACGCCTGAGCCACCGCTGACGCTGCTCGCTCGTGCCATGCGTGAATGCCTCCGGCACCACGCGTCCTTGCGATTGCCGCTGCAACCGGTCGTCGCCGATCGCGCCGGCTGCGTTCAGTCCTTGTTCGAAGTCGCCCGGTTCCATGAGCTTCGCGTTCATCTGTTGCGCGACCGCGGCCCACACGCCCGCAAAACAGTCGGCCTGCAATTCCAGGCGCACGGACAACGCATTGCCGCGCGCCTGCGATACGCGCGCACGCGCGGCTTCGTACTTGTCCGAGATGCCGAGCACGTTCTGGATGTGATGTCCCACCTCGTGTGCGATCACATAGGCTTGCGCGAAGTCGCCACCCGCGCCGAAACGCTCGCGCAGTTCACGGTAAAACGACAGGTCGATATAGACGGTGCGGTCCGGAGGACAGTAGAACGGGCCCATCGCGGACTGGCCGGTGCCGCAGGCAGTCGACGTCGCGTCGCTAAACAGCACGAGCTTGGGCGCCGGATAGTCCTGATTGAACTGCGTACGAAAGATGTGCTGCCAGGTCCGCTCCGTGTTGCCGAGCACGCGGCGCACGAAGTGGCTGCCGGGGTCGTCGGCGGGACGCGCGTTGGTCGGCGTGTTGGCCTGCGGCGCATTGCCTTGCAGCACTTGCGCACCGTTGATAATGGTCATTGGATTAATACCGAAGAAGTACGACGCCGCCAGCGCGATAACAATCGTTCCAAGGCCGATGCCGCCGCCCACGCGCATTCCACCGCCGCGCCGGTCTTCGACGTTCTGGCTTTCCACTTCATCATCAAGGCGCATGGCGTGTTCTCCGTGATCCGTTCGCGACAGGTTGTGACCCATTGCGGTCTACTGCCGCAATGGAGCAGTTAGCATACCTGCGCGGCGTCGCTATGTGCGCTCGCCCACGTTCCGGATAGCGATGGTTGGCTCAGACCTGACTAAAAAGTTGGTCGACCCTGAAGACGCGCGTCCATGCAGGACCGGCTAGCGGTTCTCTTCGCACGCAGCGGACGAGAGCGTATAGCCCTCGTCGAGCCAGCCGGTGACGCCGCCGGCCATCAGCTTGACGGGGCGCCCCAGGCGCGCAAGCCGTAGCGCGCCGCGGGCGGCGCCGTTGCAATGCGGACCCGCGCAATAGGTGACGAAGAGCGTATCGTCCGGATAGCCGGCGAGCTTTGACGCGACGATCTTGCCATGCGGCAGGTTAACCGCGCGAGGCACGTGCCCCGCTGCGAAGAGCGCGGGGCTGCGCACGTCGAGCAGCACAAAGCCCGGCGTGCCGCTTTGCAGCGCGGCGAATACGTCGGCGCAATCGGTTTCGAACGCAAACATGGCCTCGAAATGCGCAACGGCTACGGGGCCTGGCGCGGCGGGCACGGCAGTCACGGCGTTGGTGTGGCGGTCCGCATCTACCTTGCCGATGGTGTCCATGGCGTTGAACTCCGACATGATGGGGTCTCCCTTGAAGGCGTGTGAGTGAAGTGTGCCGGCTGCTTTGCAATTGAGGCAGCCCATTGTGTTGCCTGGGCCTGCAACGGGTAAGTGGCGCAATCGTCAATCTTCGGTAACATCACGCCATGCACAATCATCTTGTCGTCGCGCTGGCTTATGACCGGCTTTGCACTTTCGAATTCGGCTGCGTGACCGAGGTGTTCGCGCTCGAACGGCCGGAGCTCGGCGTGAACTGGTATCGCTTCGCCGTCTGCGCGGCAGAGGCGGGGCCGATTCGCGCGGCGGGCGGCATTACGATTGCAGCGCCGTATACGCTCAGGCTGCTCGATCGCGCCGATACCATCGTGATACCCGGCTGGCGCGATGCAGACGAACTGCCGCCCGAGCCGCTGCTGAAGAAAATCCGCGCCGCGTACAAACGCGGCGCGCGTCTCTGCTCGATCTGTTCAGGCGTGTTCGTGCTCGCGGCTGCGGGCGTGCTTGACGGCAAGACGGTCACCACGCACTGGCGTTACGCCGCCAGGTTGCAGGAGCGCTATCCGCATCTGCGAGTGCGGCCCGACGCGCTGTATGTCGACGAGCAGCAGATCATCACGTCGGCGGGATCGGCGGCGGGGCTCGACATGCTGCTGCATCTCGTGCGGCGCGATCATGGCAGCGCCGTCGCAAACCGCGTCGCGCAGCGCCTCGTGGTGCCGCCGCATCGCGAGGGCGGTCAGGCGCAATTCGTGCCGCGTCCCATGCCGCAAGACGAAAGTGGCCGCCTCGCGCGTCTGATGGACTGGGTGCGCGCTCATCCGGCATTGCCGCACACGCTGCGCTCCCTGGCCGAACGCGCGGCTATGAGTCCGCGCACGTTGCAGCGGCAGTTTCATGACGCCACGGGCATGGCGCCGTACGAGTGGCTGGTGCGCGAGCGCGTGGCCGTGGCGCGCGAGTTGCTGGAGACGCCCAAACCGTTGCCGATGGCACGCGTCGCGGCACTCGCGGGCTTCGGCTCCGAAGAGTCACTGCGTCGTCATTTCAGGCGCATTGCGCTCACGAGCCCAGGGGCGTATCGCAAGAAGTTCGGCGCGCCGCCAGTCGCCTAACGGCGCCGGCGTGCCGCATTCTTCCCGGCGCGATGACGCACCATGCCGTCTGCAAGGAATCTAGATGACCGACATCGCACAGACCATCGCACGCTTTAACGCAGGCCGCGATCCCGAACGGCTGACCATGAAGTACAACGCGATGCGCACCTCGCCATTCGTGCTCCTGCGCGGCACGTGTCATCTGTTCTACGAGCGCCTGCGGCAAGATCCGCTATTCGACGCCGCGCCGCCCGTGTGGATCTGCGGCGACATGCATCTGGAGAACTTTGGCAGTTACAAGGCGGACAACGGCCTTGTCTATTTCGACAACAACGATTTCGACGAAGCGTGCCTCGCGCCCAATCTGTACGAACTGGTGCGTTTGCTGACCAGCGTGCAGGTCGGCGCGGCCGATCTCGAACTGAGCCGCGCGCAGGCGCTCGCGCTCTGTCATACAGCCGCGCACGCGTATGGTGCGGCGCTCGCCTACGGCAAGGCGCGTTGGGTCGAGCGCGAGACGTCCTCGGGCATGGTGCGCGATCTGTTCGATGCATTGGCCGGCCGCACGCGCGTCGCCCACCTCGAGCGCCGCACCGTTCTGAAAGGCAAAACGCGCAAGCTAAAGGTAGACGGCAAAAAAGCACTGCCCGTAAGCGATGAACGGCGCGCCGCGGTCACGTTCTTCATGCAGCGGTTCGCGGCCGGCGAAAGCGATCCGGACTTTTACCGTGTGCTCGACGTTGCGCGCCGCATTGCGGGTACAGGAAGCCTTGGCGTAGACCGTTATGTGATTCTGGTGGAAGGCAAGGGCTCGCCGGACGGCAACTATCTGATCGACCTGAAGGAAGCGCTGCCTTCTTCGCTCGTGCCGCATCTGCGCACGCCGCAACCGGCATGGCGTAGCGAAGCCGAGCGCGTGGTCGAAATCCAGCGGCGTAATCAGGCGGTTTCGCAGGCGTTCTTGCACGCGGTGGACTTCAATCAGCGCTCGTATGTGCTGCGCAGCCTGCAGCCGTCGGAGGACCGCGTCGCGTTGCGTGACTGGAACGGCAAGTTGCCGAGGCTCGAAGGCGTGGTCGGCAGCATGGCGGAGTTGAGTGCCTGGGCGCATTTGCGCAGTGGCGGCCGGCAAAATTCGTCGATTGCGGACGACATGATTGCGTTCGGCAATCGCGCGGACTGGCAAGCGCCGTTGATCGAACTGGCGACGCACTGCGCGGCGCAAGTTGCGGTGGACTGGAAAAGTTATTGCGAGGCTTACGATAGCGGTGCGTTCGCGGTGTAGCACCGTGCGTGGCGGGCGCGAGGCTTCGTCGAGCAGGCATCGACACATGCGAGGCGAGACTGTCGCCTTGCACGAAGCGGTGGCAGCTTCAAAGCAAAACGGCACGACAACGTTTGCGCATCCGAACGAGGCATTTGCCGCTCACAGCTTTCCTCCGGGTTCATTGCTTTTACCCGCTATTTCAGCGCCTGAAACGCGCCGCTGCCTGACGATGGTGTAATAACCAGCAACAGTGCTTTGCGGTTTTCCCTCATTCAATTCACCTTCTTATGGCGTAGACTTGCCAGTAACAACAAATGGTTACGGGGTGCGGGATGTTGGCCGTTTTCTTCATCGCCTGTCCGATCTGCATTGCGGCGCTCTTCGGTTTCGCGCGGCATGTCGATCCGCAGACAGGTCATTTCAAGCGTTGATTTTCAACGTTGCAATTTCGCGCACAGCCGGCAGCCGAATGGCGCTGCCGGTTTCCTTCGTGCATCGCCGCCCGCGGCCGCAGGTCTTGCGTTGAAGTGCCGTGGCGCGGCACGATGCGCAACAACCCGGGTTTGAAGCGGCATCGCGTATGCGAGACTTTCTGGCGAATTGGACGGCGCGGGCGGACCTGCTCAAGAGAACGGCGCGCGCCGGTATGCTCAAGGGCGTGCTGCCTTTAAACAGCGCCGCTGCATGGCGCGACGCGCTGGCGGGTGTACAGCTCGCCGCGATGGACATTCCCCAGGTGCTCGGTTACGCCCGCATTGCCGGCATGCCTGCCGTTACGGGCCTTTACACCGTCTTTCTGCCGCTTGTCGCGTTCGCGTTGTTCGGCGCGTCGCGGCACCTCGTGGTCGCGGCCGATTCTGCCACCGCCACCATCTTCGCCAGCCGCGTGTCGAGCATGGCAAGCGTTTCGAGCACCGATTATGCGTCGCTTGCCGCGATGGTCGCATTGCTGACCGCCGCGCTGCTGCTCGTCGCGCGCATTTTCAAACTGGGCTTTCTCGCCGACTTCCTGTCGCGCACGGTGCTGGTGGGCTTTCTTGCCGGAGTCGGCGTGCAGGTGGGTATCGCGATGCTGGGCGATATGTTCGGCCTACCCGGTCATGCGTCGCGCAGCATGGACCAACTGCTTCTGGTCGTGCGCGAGGCAGCGCAAGTGAACGTGCCCACGCTGCTCGTTTCGGTTCTGGTTGTGGCCGCCGTGCTGTTTTGCAAACGCATCTTGCCGCGCCTGCCGGTGCCGTTGATTGCCGTCGTGGCGGGAATCGCTGCCAGCGATATGTACAGTTGGGCCGCGCATGGCATTGCCGTGCTGGGTCCGGTGGCGGGCGGCCTGCCCGCGCTGCGCGTGCCTTCCGTCACGTGGCAACAGTTTCTCGACCTCATGCCGGTTGCCGCCTCGTGTTTCGTGATGATCGTCGCGCAGAGCGCCGCCGCGAGCCGCGTATTCGCCGAGCGGCATCACGAAGCGGCCGACACCAATCGGGATTTGCTAGGCATTGCGGCGGCCAACGCCGCAGCCGCGTTTTCCGGCGCTTTTGTCGTGAACGGCAGCCCGACGCAGACGGCAATGGCCGACCGCGCCGGCACGCGCAGCCAGTTCGCGCAGATTGTGTTCGCGCTGGTGGTGGTTGTCGTGCTGCTGTTTTTCAGCCGCTTTCTGCAGTATTTGCCGCGCTGCATTCTGGCGAGCATCGTATTCACGATTGCCGTGGGCCTCGTCGATCTGAAGACGCTCTTTGCGATTCGCCGAGAAAGTCCGGGCGAATTCGCACTCGCCGTATTCACCGCCGCGGCCGTGGTGCTGATCGGCGTAGAGCACGGCATTCTGATTGCGGTGGCCGTGTCGCTGCTGCGGCACGTGCGCCACAGCTACCGCCCGCATACGATGATTCTTGCGCCGGGCGACGACGGCATGTGGGTACCGGTGCCCGCGGTTGCCGGCACGCAGACCGCGCCTGGGCTCATCGTGTATCGCTTCGGGGCCGACCTGTTCTATGCGAACGACCATTTTTTCGTCGACGATACGCGCAACCTGATAGACCACGCGCCGAGCCAGGTGCGCTGGTTCGTGATCGACGCAAGCGCGATTACGGATCTCGATTATTCGGCGGCGCGCTCGGTCGGCGAGTTGTGCCGCCTGTTGCAACGCAGCGGCATCAGGGTGATTTTCGCGCGCGCGAACGGCTATTTGCGCGCCGACATGGACCGGCACGGCATCACGCCGATTATCGGCGCAAGCTGTATTTTCGGCACCTTGCACGAAGCGCTGCGTGCGGCGGGAGTGGCGGACCCCGTCAGCAAATAGCGCGCTTTAGCTTTTCGAACTCAGCAATTTGATGCCGGCAATGCCGAACATGATTGCGAGCGAGCCGTCGAGCCAGCGGCGGACCGCCATGTAAGCCCGTCGCGCCGAGGCCGTCGAAAACAGCAGCGCATAGCTGCTGAACACCGACACGCCGATGCACATGCAGCCCAGCACGACGGGCGCGGTATGCGTGCGGCCGCCCGCCGGGGACATGGCGAGCGACACGATGGACATCCACACCAGAATGGCCTTCGGATTGGTCAGATGCAGCAGCAGGCCGCGCAGATAGAGCCGCTTGAGCGGTTCGTCCGCTCGCGCGTGCGCATCCGGCAGCCTCGCAGGCGCAAGCGCTGAACGCGCCGATTTGAAGCCGAGCCACAGCAGATAAAGCCCGCCCGCAATCTTGATGGCGACGAGGCACCCGGAGTAAGCGGCCAGCACCGCCGACAATCCGAGCGACGCAAGCAGCGCCCAGAAGAACGAGCCGGACACGACGCCCAACGCAAACGTGAGCGCCGGGCGGCGGCCCGCGCTCATCGCGAGGGACATGATGGCCAGATTGCTCGGACCGGGACTGGCCGTGCCGACGAAGTAGGCGCTGTAGGCGATCAAAACGTCGGCGGTGAGAAAGGCGGTGGGCGTCATGGGCTAAGCTCGCGGGCGGGCAGGGAATGACGATTCTGCGCGCCGCCGTGGCGAGCGCACAGATACAGTTGCGCGAGCGCCGGTCGGCACAATTCGGCGGTTGGGGTGAAAAGCGGCAGTGGGGGCAGAAGGGGCGCAAGAGGCAGAAGGGCAGAAAAGGCAGAAGAGGCAGAAGAGGCAGAAGAGGCAGAAGAGGCAGAAGAGGCAGAAGAGGCAGAAGCGCTACAACGTTACGCTAGCTCAACGGCTCAACGGCTCAACGGCTCAGCGGCTCAGCGGCTCAACGGCTCAACGGCTCAACGGCTCAACGGCTCAACGGCTCAACGGCTCAACGGCTCAACGGCTCAACGGCTCAACGGCTCAACGGCCCAGCCGTCCTCACTGCTGCGCCGCGCTCACAATGCAATCGGCCAGCGCTTCGGCCACCGCTTGCCGGTTGTGCCGCGGGCGCTGCACGAGCCCTATCTCGCGATGAAACGTCGCCTCTTCCAGCGGTAACGCCGCCACGCCGGCGGGCCACTTGCCGAGGCCTGCGGTGTCCGGAATCAGCGCCACGCCGACACCGCGCGCGACCAGTTGCGCGATAGCCTGCAACTCGTCGAGCTCCAGCACGTCCTGTACGTTGAGCCGCGCGCGCCGCAAAAAGCGCTCGACGAGCCGCCCGCCGAACGAAGTGCGGTCGTAGCGGATAAACGGTTCGCTTTTCAGCAGCTCGCGCCACGAGCGCTTGCCGCGCGCGAGCGCTTTGGGCACCAGCAGCACGAACGGTTCGGTGACGAGCGTGCGCCATTCCAGTTCTGAGGGCAACGCAAACGGCGGCTTGATGATGACGGCAAGATCGAGCTCGCCTGAGTCCACCTGGCCGAGCAGGTTGAGCGACACGCCAGGCACCACACGAATGCGCCAGCCTGGACGGTCCTCGCGAAAACGCGCCAGTGCGTCGGCGAGAAACGACACTTGCGCCGACGCGATCGCGCCCACGCGCAGCATGCCGCTCTCCGCCGCGACCGCGCCGCGCTGCGAGAGGCGCGCGTACATCGCGATGATTTCCTCGGCGAGCGCGAGCGTTTCGCGCCCGGCCTCGTTGAGCGTCGCGGAGCGGCCGGTGCGGTCGAAGAGCGCAAATCCCAGTTCATCTTCGAGCCGCTGCATCTGCGCGCTCACTGCCGATTGAGTGAGTCCGATGCGCGCACCCGCAGAGGAAAACGTGCCGTACTGGCTGACGGCGATCAGGGTTCTGAGCTCGGCAAGCATGTTTTGGATTAATCGATTCTGGTGATGGTCAGCTCCAATATATATCGTTTTCCATCATTTTTACTTGTGGTTAGACTTTGCGGAAATGAAGCGCCGCAACGAAGCGCCGTATCCGTCAACCGCATCACTCACAGCGAGTCCCTTACATCATGAGCGTTACTCAAACCGCGTTGCCGCCGTTCCATCTGGCGTTTCCCGTCCACAGCCTTGCCGCCGCGCGCGAGTTCTATGGCGAACTGCTCGGCTGTCCCGAAGGCCGCAGCTCGGAGCAGTGGGTCGATTTCAATTTCTACGGGCACCAGATCGTCGCGCATCTCGCGCCGGAAGAAGTCGGCCACCGGCAAACCAGCAAGGTGGACGGCGACGCCGTGCCGGTGCGCCACTTCGGCGCCGTGCTTTCCATGGAGCAATGGCAGGCTGCGGCCGACAAGCTGCAACAGGCGGGCATCGACTTCATCATCGAGCCGCACGTGCGTTTCAAGGGCGAAGTAGGCGAACAGGCCACCATGTTCTTCCTGGACCCGTCGGGCAACGCACTGGAATTCAAAGCGTTTGCCGACATGGCGTCGCTGTTCGCGAAGTAAAAGCGCACGAAATTCGTAGGCAAACTGAAATAAAAGTGGCGGCCTGCGCTTGGCGCATGGCCGCCTTGCAAGGCTTTTGCCTTACAACTTCCTTCCTGACAAGCGTGCCATTTTCGCGCCATGCAGGTGTTGGCACGAGCGATCTAGCATAAGCGCCAGTTCATCGTCCCTCTGCTCACTTGCAGTCACCCGCACTTCACCCAGGCGCGTTTCATGTGGATTGTCAACGTTGCGCTTAAGCGGCCGTATACGTTCATCGTAATGGCCATTCTGATCGTGCTGGCGACGCCCTTCGTGCTGTTCACCACGCCGGTCGACGTACTGCCGGAAATCAACATTCCGGTGGTCAGCATTATCTGGACATATAACGGCCTGTCTGCCGAAGACATGGCGCACCGGATCGCCTCCGTCAACGAGCGCAGTCTCACCACGACCGTGAACGACATCGAGCATATCGAGTCGCAATCGCTCGCGGGCATTACGATCCTGAAGGTATTTCTGCAGCCGGACGCGAATATCCAGAGCGCCATTGCGCAAACGGTGGCCGTCGAGCAAGCCCAGCTCAAGCAGATGCCGCCCGGCGCCACGCCGCCTCTCGTCATCAGCTATTCGGCCTCCAGCATTCCGGTGATTCAACTGGGCCTGTCGAGCACGAAGCTCTCCGAGCAGCAGCTCAACGACACGGCGCTGAACTTTCTGCGCCCGCAACTCGTGACGATTCCCGGCGCGGCCGTGCCCTATCCGTATGGCGGCAAATCGCGGCTGATTTCCGTCGACCTCAATACGCGTGCGTTGCTCGCCAAGGGCCTCACGCCGCTTGACGTGGTCAGCGCCTTCAACGCGCAGAACCTGATCCTGCCCACCGGCACAGCGAAAATCGGGCCGAAGGAATACACGATCAACATGAACGGCTCGCCGTCTACGCTGGAGGGCCTCAACGATATTCCGGTGCGCACCGTGAACGGCGCGACGACCTATCTGCGTGAAGTCGCTCACGTGCGCGACGGCTTCTCGCCGCAAACGAATATCGTGCGGCAGAACGGCCATCGCGGCGTGCTGATTTCGGTGCTGAAAAACGGCAGTGCATCGACGCTTTCCATCGTCAACACGTTGCATGGTCTGCTGCCTGCCGCGCGCGCGGCCTTGCCACCGGACCTTAACATCACGACGCTTTTCGACCAGTCGGTGTTCGTCAGGGCGGCAGTGGAGGGCGTGGTGCGCGAGGCAGTCGTCGCGGCCGCGCTAACGGCCGCGATGATCCTGCTGTTTCTCGGCAACTGGCGCAGCACCTGCATCATCGCAATCTCGATTCCGCTGTCGATTCTCTCTTCGCTGATCGCACTGCATGCGCTCGGGCAGACCATCAACATCATGACGCTCGGCGGCCTTGCGCTGGCGGTGGGTATTCTGGTCGACGATGCGACGGTGACCATCGAGAACATCGAGCGGCATCTGCATATGGGCACCAATCTGCACGATGCGATTCTCGAAGGCGCCGGCGAAATCGCGATTCCCGCGCTCGTCTCCACGCTGTGCATCTGTATCGTGTTCGTGCCGATGTTCTTTCTGACCGGCGTGGCGCGCTACCTGTTCGTGCCGCTTGCGCAGGCCGTGGTGTTCGCTATGCTGGCTTCATACATCCTCTCGCGCACGCTGGTGCCCACACTCGCCATGCTGCTGATGGGCCACGCGCACAAGCCGAAGCCCGAGGCAAAGGCGAGTCCGTTCCAGCGTCTTTATCGGCGTTTCGACAATGGCTTCGAGCGCATGCGGGCCGCGTATATCGTGATACTCAGTAGTCTGCTGGTGCGCCGCGGCCGCTTCGGCAGCATTTTTCTCGGCTTTTGCGTGGTGTCGATGGCGCTTGCATTCGCACTCGGCGAAGACTTTTTCCCCAGCGTCGACGCGGGCAATATCCGCTTGCATATGCGTGCGCCGACCGGCACGCGCATCGAAGAAACCGCGCGTCTCGCCGACGAAGTCGAGAAGGTGATTCGCGAAGTGGTGCCCGAGAAAGAACTCGGCACCATTCTCGACAATCTTGGTTTGCCGTACAGCGGCATCAATCTCTCGTATAGCAACTCGGGGACCATCGGCACGCTCGACGGCGAAATACAGATCGCACTGAAGGAAGGGCACGAGCCCACGCAGCGCTACGTCGAAAAGCTGCGTGCGCTGCTGCCGCAGCGCTTTCCGGGCGTCGAGTTTTTCTTCCAGCCGGCCGACATCGTCACGCAGATTCTCAACTTCGGCCTGCCCGCCGCCGTCGACGTGCAGATATCCGGCGCCGACCAGCAAGGCAATTTCGAAGTCGCGCGCAAGCTGCTCAAGCAGGTGCGCCTGATTCCGGGCACCGTCGACACGCACATCCAGCAGAGACTGGACGAGCCCGCCATCAACCTGCAGATGGACCGCACGCGTTTGCAGCAGCTCAATCTCACCGCGAGCAACGTGGCGCAAAACCTGCTGGTTTCGCTATCGGGGAGCTCACAGACTTCGCCCGGCTTCTGGTACAACGACCGCAACGGCGTCGAGTACAACGTCGCGGTGCAAACGCCGCAGTACCGCATTTCTTCCATCGACGATCTGTTGCGCACGCCGGTATCGGCAACTGCCACGGGCCCGACGCAATTACTCGGCAACCTGGTGCGCGTGGCTGCGCAAAACCAGTTCGCGGTGGTGACGCATTACAACATCCGGCCCGTGATCGACCTGTACGTGAGCGTCGACAAGCGCGACCTGGGCAGCGTCGCCAGTCAGGTCGACAAGCTCGTGCAGCAAGCACGGGCAACGCTGCCGCGCGGCAGTCAGATCACGGTGCGCGGCCAGGTGCAGACCATGCGCACCTCATACATGGGCCTTGGGCTCGGCGTGGCGATGGCCATCGTGCTGGTGTATCTGCTGATCGTGGTGAATTTCCAGTCGTGGGTCGATCCGCTCATCATCGTGAGCGCGTTGCCCGCGGCGCTCGCCGGCATCGTGTGGATGCTGTTTCTGACCGGCACACATCTGAGCGTGCCTGCGCTCACGGGTGCGATCATGACGATGGGCGTCGCCACGGCGAACAGCATTCTGATGGTCGCGTTCGCGCGACAGCGGCTCTCTGCCGGCGCGCCGCCGCTCACGGCCGCGCTCGAAGCGGGAGCGAGCCGCATCCGCCCGGTGCTGATGACGGCGTTCGCAATGATCATCGGCATGATTCCGATGGCGCTCGGTCTGGGCGAAGGCGCCGAGCAAAACGCGCCGCTCGGCCGCGCGGTGATTGGCGGATTGCTGTTTGCAACAGTGTCCACGCTGTTTTTCGTGCCGCTGGTGTTCGCGGGCATTCACACGCGGCTCGCGCGGCGGCAGCGCAACGATCATGAAGGCAGCGTCGGCGAGCCGGCCTGAGGCTCGATAGAGACTGCGAAACATGCAGCGAAACAAGCAAAACACACAGCGAAAGACCACCCGAACAGAACGGCTGCCCGCACTGACGGAGCTGGCTAACCGAGATTGCTAACTGAGATGACCGAAAAAACTCATGCATCGCTGGCGATTCCATCGCGAGAGACGGAAAGCGGCCACGCACTGCCGCCGCGCAATCGCGAATGGAAGCGCGCGAAGATCGCCATCTGGATCGTGCTGAGCTTGCTCGCACTCGGCGCGTTGCGCACCGTGATCGCCAACCTCATGGAAAACCGCGCCGTCGAGCAAACGACGAAGCTCAACGCCACACAGTACGTGAACGTGGTGAGCCCGACGCCCGCCGAGGGCGGCGGCACCACGACACTGCCGGGCACGCTGCGCGGCAGCGTCGAATCGCCAATCTATGCGCGCTCCACCGGCTATCTGCTGCGCTGGTATGTGGACATCGGCGCGCGGGTGAAGCAGGGCCAGTTGCTGGCAGAACTCGATACGCCCGAAATCGACCAGGAGCTCGCGCAGGCATTGGCGCAGCGCCAGCAGACCAGTTCGAGCCTCGCACTGGCGAAGAGCTCGCTCGAGCGCTGGCAGCAGCTTCGTCAGCGCGATGCCGTATCGCAGCAGGAGCTCGACGAGCGGCAAAGCACCTATACGCAAGGCGTCGCCAATCTCGCAGCCGCTGACGCGAACGTGCAGCGCCTGCGTCAGCTTGAATCGTTCAAACGGATCGTCGCGCCGTTTGCGGGCGTGATCACGCAACGCAACGTGGATGTGGGCGACCTCATCGACGCTGGCAGCGGCACGAGCCGCGCGCTGTTCGCACTCGCGCAGTCAGACCCGCTGCGCGTCTATGTGCAGTTGCCGCAGGCGTATGCGCAGAATGTTTCGGTGGGGCAGAAGGTAGTCGTCACGCAGGCCGAACTGCCCGGTCAGCAGTTTCATGGCACCGTCACGCACATTTCGGGCGCGATCGACGTACCCACCCGTTCGTTGCAGGTCGAGGTGACCTTGCCGAACCCTGAGAATACGCTGCGTCCCGGCGCATATGTACAAGTCGCTCTGCCTTCTGTCGCCCGCGCACAATGGATGGTGCCCGGCAACGCATTGCTGTTTCGCGCCGAGGGGCCGCGGGTTGCCGTGGTCGACGCGAACGGCAACGTGCAGTTGCGCAAGATCGTGATCGCCCAGGATCTCGGACAGACGCTCGAAATAGAAAGCGGAATCGACGGCAACGACAAAGTCATCATCAACCCGAGCGATTCGATTGCGGACGGCGATCACGTGGAGATCGCACAGCCTCAGAAGAACACCAGGGGGGCGTCGTGAAGCTGCCACGCGTCGCTCGGGCCGCACCTGTACTAGCCGTGACGGCGAGCGCGGTCATGCTGGCCGCCTGTGCCGTGGGGCCTGACTACACCCGAGCGCAGGCCGAGGTGCCGCCGGCATGGAACACGGATTCGTATTGGCGCGTTGCCGCGCCCTCACATGCGCCGATGGACCCCGACTGGTGGAATGTGTATCACGACGCCACGCTTGCCACGCTGGAAGTGCAGGCGCTCGCACAGAACCAGACGCTCGTCGCCGCCAATGCGCACTATCAGCAGGCAAAGGCGACGCTCGCCAACACGCGCGCGCAACAGGTTCCCGAGGTGGACCTCGCGGCTTCGGCAGCGCGCTTTCGCATCTCGCAGGACAGGCCACGCACCAATTACGCAACGCCCACTGTCTCGACCGTGCAGAACAACCTGCAAATCGGCCCCACGATCAACTACGACACGGATCTGTTCGGCCGCATCCGCCGCCAGGTGGAAGGCGCGACGGCTTCCGCGGGCCAGGCGGCGGACGATCTCGCGAACGCGCGGCTCATTCTCACCACCGAGGTTGCCACCGACTACTTCGCGTTGCGTGAACTCGACACCGAGATCGACGTGCTGAACCAATCGGTGACGCTGCAGCAAAAAGCGCTCGATTACGTGAACACGCAGCACGATCTCGGCGCTGTATCGGGCCTCGACGTATTGCAGCAGAAGTCGCTGCTCGACACGACGCGCGTGCAGGCGCAACTGTTGTTGAACCAGCGCGCGCAATACGAGCACGCAATCGCCGCGCTCGTCGGCGTGCCCGCTCCGCAATTCGCGATCGAACCGAAGGTGTTGAGCTTCCAGGTGCCGGCCATTGCGCTCGGCGTGCCGAGCGACCTGCTGCAGCGCCGGCCCGACATTGCCTCGGCGGAGCGCGCGATGGCGGCTGCCAATGCGCAGATCGGCGTGGCGAAGGCGGCGTTCTTTCCGAGCCTCACGCTGACGCCGGGCATCGGCTGGGAAGCCACGCAGTTCGCGAGCTTGCTGAGCGCGCCGACGTTGATGTGGACACTCGGCGCGGCAGCGAGCCAGGTGCTGTTCGACGGCGGCCGCCGCGCGGCCAACGTGCAATTCGCAAGCGAAGGCTACAAGGAGACGGAGGCCAACTATCGTCAGACGGTGCTGAACGCGTTCCAGCAGGTGCAGGACGGCATTACGGGGCTTGCGGTGCTGGACGGCGCGGCGAAGCAGTCGGAAGACGCGGTGGCGGACGCGCAACGCCTGCTCGGGCTCGCTAACGACCGCTATTCGGGCGGCCTTGTCGCGTACCTGAACGTGATTACGGCGCAGCAGTCGCTGCTCAACAGCAAGCGGCAGGACGCACAGATTCGCGGCCAGCAGATGACGCTGTCTGTCGCGCTCGTCAAGGCACTGGGCGGCGGCTGGCAAGCGGACGCCGGCGTTGCCGATACCGCACCGGGTACCGACCGGCAAGAAGCGCACACGGGCGGCACGATGCAGGCCCGCGCGGCGGCGCCGTGACAAACGGCACGATGGCAGAGGCATGAAGCGTTTTGAAACAGCCGGTCAAAAAAGCCGGTCGACAAAAGCCGGTCGACAAAAGCCGGTCGACAAAACCGGTCGAAAAAGCCATGCAGGGCGTTTCGTATAATGCAGACACGAGGAGGCGCGCATGAAATTGCTGATCGTTGAAGACGAGCACAAGGTGGTGGACTACCTGCGCTCCGGTTTGACAGAGCAGGGCTGGGTCGTGGATGTCGCGCTCGACGGCGAGGAGGGCATGTACCTGGCTACCGAATTCGACTACGACGTCATCGTGCTCGACGTGATGCTGCCAAAGCGCGACGGCTTCAGCGTGCTGAAGGCGCTGCGCATGCGCAAGTCGACGCCGGTCATCATGCTGACCGCGCGCGATCATGTGAACGACCGCGTGCGCGGCCTGCGCGAAGGCGCCGACGACTACCTCACCAAGCCGTTCTCCTTCCTCGAACTGGTCGAGCGTCTGCATGCATTGGCGCGCCGTACGCGTTCGCAGGAATCCACGCTGATCTCCGTCGGCGATCTGTTTGTCGATCTGATCGGGCGGCGCGCCACGCGTGACGGCATAAGGCTCGATCTGACAGCGAAGGAATTCCAGTTGTTAAGCGTGCTGGCCCGCAGGCAAGGCGATATTCTGTCGAAGACGGCGATCACCGAACTCGTGTGGGACGTGAACTTCGACAGCCATACGAACGTGGTCGAGACGGCAATCAAACGACTGCGCGCGAAGCTCGATGGCCCGTTTCCCTCGAAGCTGCTGCATACCGTGCGCGGCATGGGCTATGTGCTCGAAGTGCGCGAAGAGGCGGAGCAGTCATGAACCGTTCCATTGCGCGGCGCCTCGCATTGATGTTCGCGCTCGTCGCGCTTTCGGTGTTTACGATCGTGGGCGCGGGGCTTTTTGCCGTGTTGCGCTCGCAGCTCGAAAGCCACTTGCGCGAGTCGCTCGACGACCGCGCGCAAATCGCGCGGCTCATCTGCAATCACGGGCTGACGCCCGAAAAGTGGCGTATGTCGCGGGAAAAACTGACCGACATGACGCCGCACGACCGCAGTACCGTCTACGCGGTGACCAGCATCGAGCCGTCGTACAACTACGGCAAACCGATCGAAGGCACGACAGTCAAGACCTTGCCTGGCGGTTACGCGCGCGTGAAGCCGGCGGGCGGCGGCGCGGACATGCTCACCACCACCGTGTTCATTCCCGGCTATTCGACGCGTCCGCCAATGCAGTTGCAGGTGGCGTCGAGCTACCTGCCCAACATTCGCACCATGCGGGCTTTCGGCTTCGCGCTCGCGGCGCTGTCGGCGCTCGGCAGTCTCGCCGTGCTGCTGCTCAGCTATTCCGTCACGCGCATCGGCCTTGCGCCGCTCACGCGCCTCACGCGCGACGCGTCCGCTGTCAGTCCCAACAATCGCTCGCAGCGGCTCAACACCGCGTCGTTGCCGCTCGAACTTAACGATCTCGCGAATTCGTTCAACGGCGCGCTCGAACGGCTCGACGGCGCATATTGCCGGCTCGAATCGTTCAATGCCGACGTCGCGCATGAACTGCGCACGCCCGTGACCATTCTGATCGGCCAGACCGAAGTCGCATTGACGCGCAATCGTTCCGTCGACGATTTGCGCCACACGCTGCAATCGAATCTGGAGGAATTCGAACGCATGCGCGCGATCATCAACGACATGCTGTTCCTCGCGCGCGCCGACCAGGGCGAACGCGCTACGGGCCTGATGGAAGTGTCGCTCGCAGCGGAGGTTGCGCATACGCTGGAGTTTCTGGAGATTCCGCTCGAAGAAGCGCGAGTGCATGCGCGTCTGCATGGCGACGCCGTCGCGCACGTGAACCGGTCGCTGTTCGGGCGCGCCTGCGCGAATCTGTTGATGAACGCGATCCAGCATTGCCAGCCGGGCGCGCAGATCAGCGTGAGGATCGTACGCGAAGCGCAGCAGGTGTGCATAGAGGTCGCGAATCCCGGTGAGCCTATCGAGGCGGCCGTGCTGGAGCATCTGTTCGACCGTTTCTATCGCGCGGAAGCGTCGCGCACCAATAGCCGCGAGAATCACGGCCTGGGCCTTGCCATCGTCAAGGCAATTGCGGAGATGCATCGGGGCAGCGTGTCCGTGCGCAGCGAAAATGGCGTGAACACGTTTGCGTTCTCGGTTGCCGCTTCGCGCGACGAGGGCGCTACGCAGCCTGTGCGTGCGAATGCGGCGGTGAGTGCGGCTGCGCGTGCGCCTGAAAGTGCGGTTGTGAATGCGCCTGTGAAGGCAGCAGCAAATGCAGCATCGAATGCAACAGGAAATGCAGCAGCAAGTGCTGTGAACCCGGCCGGCGCCTGCGGTCCAGCCCCGGCTTCCTACTCGTCGCTGGTAAAGGGCAAGTCCGCCTGAACCGGCAGACGCCGCTGCGGCGGCTGCGCGCTGGCGAGGCTCAGTGCGCTCACGCGCACGCCGAGCAGGCGCAGCTTGCGGTTCAACTCCACGCGCCGCAGGCATTCGGTGGCCGCGCGGCGTATTTCGGCGGCGTCGGCCGTGGGCATATCGAGCGTCAGGTCGCGAGTGACCGTGCGGAAATCGTCATAGCGCAGCTTGATGCCGACCGTCTTGCCCACATAGCCCTTGCGCACGAGATCTTCGGCGACCCGCACGCACAATCCGGTGAATGAACTCGACAACGCCGGGCGGTCGTGACGCGGGTGCAGATCGCGCTCGAAGGTCGTTTCGCGGCTCATTGATTTCGGTTCCGATTCGACCACCACCGGGCGTTCGTCCTCGCCTTGCGCGACTCGCGTGAGCCACGCGGAATAGCTGCGCCCAAAGTGGTCCTGCAACAGCCCCGCGTCCGCCGCCGCCAGATCGCCGACCGTGGCGATGCCGAGCGCCGTGAGTTTTTCCGCTGCCTTCGGGCCGATACCGTTGACCTTGCGCACCGGCAGCGGCCACACGCGCAGCGGCACGTCGGCGGGCGTGAGAATCGTGAGGCCGTCTGGCTTGTCGAGTTCCGAGCCGATCTTCGCGAGCAGCTTGTTGGGTGCCACGCAGATCGAGCAGGTGAGGCCGGTGGCCTGATTCACCGCCTGCTTGATGCGTGAGGCAATGTCGCGCGCCTCGCCCGGCAAGTCCGTGAGGTCGATATAGATTTCGTCGATGCCACGGTCTTCGATACGATCGGTGAACGTTGCCACCGCGGCCTTGAAGAGCCGCGAGTAATGGCGATAGGAGTCGAAATCGGTAGGCAGCAGGATGGCATCCGGCGCGAGCACCGCGGCCTTCATCATGCCCATCGCCGAGAACACGCCGAGCGCACGCGCTTCATACGTGGACGTGGTGACCACGCCGCGCCCCGCGTAATCGCGCAGCCTCGCAAAACGGCGGCTGCCGTCTGGCAGGGCTTCGGGCGCGCTGTTGCGGCCGCCGCCTATTACCACGGCCTTGCCGCGCAGTTCCGGATAACGCAATAGCTCAACGGACGCGTAGAACGCGTCCATGTCGAGATGCGCGATACGGCGGCTTGCTGAACTCATGGAAGGCTAGAACGGATGGCACCCGTAATAGTACCTTGCCCGGCCTTCCGGGTGCCGCCTAGAAGCGATAGGTCACGCCGAGTTGCACGACCGGGTAGAGCTTGTAGCGCTCGACCTTGTCGTTGATCTTCTGCTCCTGCTCGTCGATGTTCGCCTGGGAGGTGAACATCGAGTAAATGGCGGGCACGTTGTAGTGCGTGCGCGGGCGGCCATACGCGACGCCAACGTCGAAGGTGAGGCCGAAACCCTTCGCCACCGGCTTATGTCCGTAGCCGATGCCCACATACGGCATTACGCGCGGCAGCGTAACCGTGGCCGACGGTGCCGGGCCGACAGCCGGCACGTAGTCGTCGCCGATCTTGTAGTTGCCTTGCGCGTTCGGCACCGCATGGGCCGACAGTTCGTCGCCGTTGATCAGCGCGCCGGCCGTGAGCCGGAAGCCGCTTGAGCGGAACGGGAACACGTCCAGATAGAGGCCGCCTTGCAGCAGCTTGAGGTGGCCGTCGTACTGATTTTCGTTGACGGTGACCGAATGCGAGAAGCCGAGCCCCTCCAATTCGGCATGCACGCCCGTCCATGAATTGAGCGGCATGGCTGCGCCAAGGCCTGCGCCGAGCGTGCCGCCGTGCACATAAATTTCCTGCGCGTGAGCCGCGCCACCGAACGCGGCAATTGCGGCAATCGCCGCTGCAGCCGCACTTTTTACCTGCCGTTTCACCTTCAACACCGTTTGTCTCCCGACAAAAAATCAATTGCATGCGGGGACTTTACGGTTTGACCATGCCGTTCAAATGCATGAATAACGGGCAATTGTGGCGGCTCTTCCCGCTCAAGTTCGTTGCCGGAGAAAAGCGGAAAAAACGCCCCGTAACTTGTGCCGATTAATAGGGCTAAGCGGTGCGGCTCGACAGAATAGCCCTGTTTTCATGGGCTATTCGTTGAATCGCGCAGTTCGGCTCGCTTCGATAATGGGTGCATTCAAGAGCACTTCGCCGCGCCCCTGAGCGTGCAACCGCTTCTTACCCAGCCGAACCAACGCGGCGCCTCGCGCCTCGTCCACATCCGTTACCCACGCCGCGACTGACGCGGCGGCCTTTTCGAATCTGGAGTCGTTTTATGTTTTCCTCCCCGATGTTCCGATCATTCGGCGCCGCGCTCGCGCTTGCCGCAACCGTTGCGCTTGGCGCATGCGGCGGCGGCGGCTCGGGCAGCAGCAGCGGCGGGAGCAGTGTATTGAAGTTGTCGTCCGCGCTGCAGAGCGAGCACGTCGCGCGTTACGCAGGCGCGTTTGGCATGCTGTCGGGGCCGGGCGTCGCGGCGATCTATACGTCGGTCGTGCAATCGCTCGTAACGGACGTGACGGCCGGCGCGGCCAATACCACGACGGCCTGTCCCGCGAGCGGCTCGATTAGCGTCGTCACGCAGGGCGCTGGTCAGAACGGCCTGCAAACCGGGGAAACCGCGACGGTCGGTTTCAATCAATGCGTGGGGCAGGTGAAGGCGCCGGGCGTATCGGGCAGTGCGTCGATCACCGGCACCGTCAGCGTGCAGATCCAGAACGTGCAGGGAATTGTCGGCAACGCGTCGAACAACTGGTCGTACAGCGCGACCGAAACGGCCAATGCGTTGACGCTGGTTTCGACGAACGGCAAGACGGTAGTCAACGGTACGGTGAACTATACGATGAGCTACGACGCCGCTACCGGCATCACCACGACCACCGCAAGCAGCCCGACAGTGACGCTGGACCGCACGCAAACGGCGGGTTCGGGCAGCATTAGCGGGCAGATCACGATCACCGGGCTGATGTATTCGCGCCTGCATGGCGCCGATCCGGTCACGGACACGCTCGCGACGAGCGGCAATATCAGCGTGAACGCGGCCGACGCGACGATCGCCTTTGCGGTGTCGACGCCGACGCCGGTCACGATAAACGGCGGCAAGGTGCAAGGCGGCGTGATTCAGCTTTCCACGAGCGACACGGTGGAAAGCATTATGCCGAAGGACGAGTCGACGGTGATCATCACCGTTACGTCGAATGGCAAGACGGCGACTTACACCGAAACCATCGACGATTTCCGCTCGCTGGCAGGCGCCTGAGCGTAAAACCGTGCTGCGAGGCGGGCGCGGTTGCGCCCGCCTTAGAATTTACTGCTTGATGCCTTCGGCCTGAATGTGCAGCGTGGTCTGCATCTTGAAGCCGTAGGTCTTGCCGAAGTCGACGCCGAAATCGTCGCGGTTGAACGTCGCGGTGGACTCCGTGCCGCACACTTCGCGCTTGAGCATCGGGTTCACGAAGCACTTGAACGACTCGATCTTCAGATTCACCGGCTTCGTCACGCCATGCATGGTCAGCGTGCCGATCACTTCCACGGGCTTATCGCCTTCAAAGCGGATTTGCGTGCCCTTGTAGGTCGCGGTGGGGTACTTCGCGACGTCGAAGAACTTGTCGCCGACCAGTTCCGCGTCGAGCTTGTCGTTGCCGATATCCACCGAGCTCATGTCGATCGTCACATCGACGGTGCCGGTCTTTGCTGCGCGATCCAGCACGACGCTGCCGCTGCTTTTCTTGAACTTGCCGCGCCAGATCGAGACGCCGCCGAAGTGGTCGGCCTCGAAGCTCGGGGCCGTGTGCATCGGATCGAGTTGATACGTATCGGCGGCCATCGCGTTGAACGACAATGCGGCGGCCAGTGCGCCCGCGGCGAGCAGGAATTGCTTCTTCAAGATGTTCTCCAGGTTTTGAAAAGTGCTGTGACGCTTGGATGTTCTGCTTGGGTTTTCTGCTTTGAGGCTGCTTATCACTTCTTCGAGGCGACGAGGTGGAACTTGATGACGACTTCGTCCGCGACCACCGAGGTATCTTTCCACTCGCCGGTGCCCACATCGAATTGCGAGCGCCTGATCGGCAATGAACCATCGAAGGTCTGGCTCGAGCCCTGGCTCGCGATGGTGACCGGCACGACCACGGTTTGTGATTTGCCCTTGATGGTCAGCTTGCCGGTGATCTTGTACTGGTCGCCGCCCGCCGGCGCAATTGCGCTCGACACAAAGGTCGCGGCCGGATAGGTCGCACTGTCGAACCATTCCTTGCCTTGCGCCTGCTTGTTGTAGTCGTCCGCGCCGAGGTCGTAGCTGCGCGTGTCGATCGACACGCTGGCACTGCCCGCCGTCGGCTTGGCCGGATCGAACGACAGTTGCGCGGAAAACTTCCTGAACTTGCCGTCAACCGGCACGTTCATCTGTCTGGTCGTCGCGATTACGGTGCTTTTGCTGGTGTCGACGTCGGCATGCGCGAGGCTCGTGCCGAACAGCGCAAGGGCCGCGGCGCCCGCGAGAACGGTGTGATGGAGTTTGGTTTTCATGGTGGTACGCATCCTATCGAACTCATGTGCGCTAATTGCACACAGCGGGGAATTTGATTGCCAACATGTCGTAGCGAATCAGCTCTGGCGGGCCGTTAGTGCGTTGCCGCGTTCAGTGCGAATAGTAGGGATGTCGAAGAGAACCGAATAGGCGCAGGCGAGAGAACACATTGTTCTACTGGTGACGCCAATGGTGAAGTCACAGGCGAAGTGAATGCGTTGGGGCTTGCCGGCTGCCTCGAAAAAGGCAGAAATGCGGGAGTCACGCCGGCTTGGGTTATCCTGCGCACCGGGCGTTGCCCACGTACAACCATCCATTCAAGGTTTTTGTTGTGACTTCGATTTTCCTTTCATGGGGTATTGCCGCGTTCGCGACCGCCGGCGTGATCACCCGTCCTTTCAAGTGGCCCGAGGCGGTATGGGCGGTGGCCGGCGCGGTGCTGCTGGTGGCGCTGGGGCTGTTACCGCTGAATCTGGCGATGGAGGCGGTCGGCAAGGGCACGGACGTCTATCTGTTCCTGTTCGGCATGATGCTGCTTTCGGAAGTCGGGCGCCGCGAAGGGCTCTTCGACTGGGTCGCGGTGCTCGCGGTCAATCACGCGCAGGGGTCGCCGCGCAAGCTCTTCATGCTCGTGTATCTGGTCGGCGTGGTGATCACGGCGTTTCTTTCTAACGACGCGACTGCGGTCGTCCTCACGCCCGCCGTGTTTGCCGCCGCGAAGAAAGCGAAGACCGACCCGTTGCCGCTGCTCTTTGTCTGCGCGTTCATTGCCAATGCGGCCAGCTTCGTGCTGCCGATCTCCAATCCGGCCAACATCGTGCTGTACGGCAACCACACGCCCGCGCTCGGGCCGTGGCTGATGCGTTTCGCGTTGCCGTCGCTGCTGTCGATCGGCGCGACTTATGTGCTGCTGCGCTGGAGGCAGCGCGAGGCTCTTGCCGGCACCTGCGAGGCGAATCTCGAGCCGCTGCGGCTCTCGTCCAGTGGCCGCGTCGCGTTGGCGGGCATTGCCGTGACGGCAATCGTGCTGCTCGCGGTCTCCGCCTTCGACGTTCCGCTCGGCCTGCCCACGGCGATACTCGGTGCGTTGACCGCCGTGGTCGTGCTGGTCCAGGAACGCAAGTCGCCCGTGCCGATGATCCGCGAAATATCGTGGAGCGTCCTGCCACTCGTGGCCGCGCTGTTCGTGCTGGTCGAAATGCTGGACCATACCGGTGTGATCAACCTGCTCGCCGCGCTGACGCGAGCCGCGGCCGCGCACAACGAAGCGGGCACCGCGGGCTGGGCGGGCGCCGCTATCGCAATTGGCAGCAATCTGATGAACAACCTGCCGGCCGGCCTGATAGCGAGTTCCACTGTGATGCAGGCGCACAGTCCCGAGCGCGTGATCGACGCGCTGCTGATCGGCGTCGACCTCGGGCCCAACCTGTCGATTACCGGATCGCTTGCCACGATTCTCTGGCTCAACGCGATTCGTCGCGAAGGCGAAGACGTGAGCTTCATGAAGTTCCTGAAGGTGGGCGTGGTCGTGATGCTGCCGGCGCTCGTGCTTGCGCTCGGCGCACGCATTCTGATCGGCTGACCGACCGATCGGCTCATGGGTCAACCGCCGGCGGCTCGCGGGGCCGCCGCGCGAAATGCAGAGCGGCCCCACCTGCAAGAGTCAGCGCGGGCCGTTGATCTCAGGCGCAATCGCCGCATGGTTGAGCAGCGCCACCAGTGACATGCCGCCCACCGTATTGCCCACGAGGGTAGGCACAAGAAAGCGCAGAAAATAGTCACGCAGGCTGGCGTCGCCGCTGAGGAGCGCATAAGCCACTTCCGTCGACCCCGCGATGATGTGCGACAGATGGCTCACGGCCACCACATAGGTGATCAGCAGCACCGTCAACAGGCGGCCCGAACGCGCGCTCGGCAAAAGCCACACCATCAATGCGATCAGCCAGCCGGCAAACACCGCCTTCACCATGGTCGGCAGCATCTGCTCGGAGCCGACCGCCGCGCGCGAGACTTCGCCCAAGGCATCGACCACGGCGGGCGCGAATACATCGGGAATGCGCAGCATGGCGGCGAAAATCCAGGTGCTGACCAGGTTGAAGAACAGCACGACAGCCCATAGCCGCATGGCCCGCAGCAGCGTGCCCGGATCGCGCCGCGTCAATACGGGCAGGACGACCGTCAGGGTGCTTTCGGTAAAAAGCTGCTGCCGCCCCATGATGACCAGCACGAAGCCCATCGAATAGCCGAAGCTCGACACCAGATGACGCCACGAGGTATCGGGCAGGCCGGCTTCGAGCACCGCTTGCGTGAGAAACGAAAAGCCCATCGAAAGCCCTGCTGCAAGCGACGACCAGATCAACGCGCCAAGGGTCCGTTCGAGGGCCGCTTCGCCTTCGGCACGGACTATCTCATGCAGCACGAGCGCATGCGGGGCGGTGTGGTGCGCCGCCTGATCCTGCTCGCCTTCGTTCAGATGGGGAGAATCGGCGCCCGCGTCCTCGGCGCGAGGCGCTTGTGAGTGGGCCGCTTCGGCGGACGACTGGCTTGCCTTGTCGCGCGTCGCTTCGGTCATCAGCGAGCCTCCTTCCAGCGTGGGGGCGGCACGTCGCAGACCGCTTCCTCCGGCTCCCGCAGTGCGGCAAGCGTAGCTGCGAGACGGGCGACGCGGGCTCGCTGCGCCGGCATGAGCGGTGCGCCCGACAGCGCGCGCAAACGGCTGTCCCAGTAGGAAAGCGGAAGGGAATCATTCACTGAGAGACGCCCGAACACCACTTCGAGATGGGCGATCTCCCTGTCCAGGTTCTGGTAGCTCATGTGAAATGTCCGATAACAGGCGATAAGGCGGGGACCACATTGCGCGGCAGTCAGGGCGGCTGTTGCGCGTCACTTCATGGGGAGCAATAGCCGTTCCCCATTTCGTCAGGACAACGGGAATTCACCAGGCGTTCCGCCGCCGACATGTCCATCCTCCAGCAAAGGCATTTGCAGCAGCCGCAGCATAGGTGGTATGGCCTCCGGCGGTTGGCGCTCGGGCGGCCGGTTCATGACATCGGGCGACATCATTCTGCAATTGCCTTGCGGCAGCGCATCCACAAGAATTCGACCAGTCATTGAACGGATCGCCGCACCCGCTGGCGACACTCGGTGGCTCTATGTAACGAGTCGGTCATGAAAAAATTGCTCGCTGCCATTCTGTTGTGCTGCGCATCCACCGCCACGTTCGCGCAGGCGGCTCCCCAAGGCGCCAATCCGCAGCGCGTTCAGCGCATGGTTGCGCAGTTGCAATCGCGGTTTGCGAATGCCAACACGACTCGCGACGCCCCACCGTTTGCGTCTTGCGCGTGCATCGATCGTCGTGTCGATAAGCGCCGCGCACGCCGCTTGCATAAGCGTGGGACCGGACTTCACGGAGCCTGAGTTCACGCTGAGTTGTCGTTGGCGCGCTTGCCGCTCGTCGACTATCGGCCGGTGAGCATGATGCGGCTCCTGATGAATCTGATGCAGAACGCCGTCGTCTACGGCGGCAGCGGGCTCGCGGTGCGCAGTTGGGCGAGCGGCGAGCTCGTCTATGTGGCGGTCGGCGATCGGGGCAAGGGTTTATCGGCCGAAGAACTGGAGCAGCTCAAAGCGCCGTTCCAGCGCGGGCCGAATGCGCGCTCGCATAGCGGCGGCAAGTGGCGGGGGCTTGCGATTATCGGGAGAATCGCGCGACTGCACGGCGGCAGAGTGGAGTTTTCAGGCGCGCGAAGACGATGGACCGGAAGTGTGGGTGGCGCTGCGGGCTAACGCGGGACGATGCGGGCAGGTGGCGAACGGCGGGCACGAGCAGGGGCTTGTGGCGAGGGCGCAAACGTCACAACGCAAAAGCATGGCCTTGCGAGCGTCACTGGCGATCGAGCCACGCATCCAGTCCCACGCGGAACGCCACGCCGGCAATCACCGGCACGGTCAGCATCAGGATGATGCCGAAGTTCGGGATCTGGTCGCCATAGACGATGGGCTGATACAGCACCACGCCCGCGACGATCGCGAAGACGATTACGCCGACGGCTACCATCAGAACATTACGCACGGTAATGGATAGCTCTTTGCGCCTCGCCTTCGCGGGACTCGTGCTCGCGGCGGGGGCGGGATCGTGTTGGGCAGGCATGATGGATCTCGTGACAAATAAGCAGCGCAGAGTAAGGTGCGCATTCAACCGCCGCTACAGCAACCGCTGCAACTGCGGTAACTGCTGCAACCACCGCAACGGCAACAACGGGCAACAAGTGCGGCCACGACGGCACAGCCGCAACAAAAAGCGCACGCCCAGCATCATACCAGGGGCCGCATGTGCAACGCAGTGCACCCCGCGGTGCTCGCATCGTCGTAAACCAATATATGCCGCATTCCGGCCTACGGTGCCAGAAAGCGCACGTCCGCCAAGCTTGCGCGCAGCGTCACGACGCGGCTTCGATCGGATCGAGCCAGCGCGCGAGTTCATGCCGCAACTGCGCGAAGTCGAACGGCTTGCCCAGTATGCGCGCGCCGGGAATGCTCTCGCCGATCGACGCATGCGCGCCATAGCCGGATACCAGCAAGACATGCACGTCCGGCTGCGCGTGCAGCACTGCGCGCGCGAGGTTGTCGCCCGACATGCCAGGCAACGTAATGTCCGTGCAGAGTATGTCGTAGCGTTGCGCCGGCACGAGTGGCAGCGCTTCTTCGGCGCTCCCTACCGCTGTGCAGTCGAGCCCCAGCGTGCCGAGCAGGAGGCTCAGCGCCTCGCGCGAATCGGCGTCGTCCTCGACGAGCAGCACGTGGGCCGGTGCGCGCGCCGGTGCAGCTTGCGGCGCGGCGTCGCGCTGAAGCTCGCGCTCGGCCGGCACTTCACTCTTGCTCATCTCACTGCCCGGCGGGTCGTACGCGACGCTGGGCACGCACGCGGCGATCTCCCTGTCGGTCATCTTGCCGACCGACGCGGCGCCGGCAGCCGGCGCACGCGCGGCGCGCAGCACGCCGCGCACCTTGCGCGCGAGATCGTCGCGGCGATACGGTTTGGACAGCAGCGTGATGCCCGCGTCGAGCTTGCCGTGATGGACGATTTCGTCGCGCGTATAGCCCGACGTGAACAGCGTCGGCACGGCGGGCATGCGCGCCGCGGCACGCCGCGCCAGCTCGACGCTTTTTATCTTGCCGGGCATCACTACGTCGGTGAACAACAGATCGATCGGCACGTCGCTATGAATCAACTCGAGTGCCGCGTCGCCGCTCGATGCAGTCAGCACCTTATAGCCGAGCTGCACGAGCATTTCGACCGCGGTCAGGCGCACGTCCGCATCGTCCTCGACCACCAGCACCGTTTCGCCGCCGCCCACGGGCGCGCTCGTTTCGTCGGCGGTTTCGGCGGTTTCCGGCTCGCAACAGCGCGGGAAAAACAGTGACACCGTCGTGCCATGTCCCACCGTGCTTTCGATCAACGTATGCCCGCCGCTTTGCCTCACGAAGCCAAACACCATGCTCAGGCCCAAGCCTGTGCCATGCCCGTGCGGTTTGGTCGTGAAGAACGGTTCGAACACGTGCTCAAGCACGTCGGGCGGCATGCCCGCACCCGTATCCGTCACCGAAAACACCACGTATTCGCCCGGCGCAAGCTCGGGCTTGTCGCTGCAAAAGGCTGCATCCAGCACGCGGTTCGCGGCGCACACGGTCAGCGTGCCGTCTGTTTTCATCGCGTCGCGCGCATTGATGGCCAGATTGAGCAGCGCGTTTTCGAGCTGGTTCCGATCGACCTGCACGTGCCACAGGTAATCGCTGAACACGGTTTCGATCCGCACGGTTTCGCCGAGCGCGCGATGCAGCATCTCGCTCATGCCCGCAAGCAGGCGGCGCGGGTTGAGCACAGTGGGCGAGAGCGGCTGGCGCCGCGCGAACGCGAGCAGATGCGCGGCGAGTTTCGCGCCGCGCTTGACCGCATCCGTTGCCGCCGACAAACGGCGCAACGTCACCTGGTTGTCGCCCGCGTCCGCGGCCATCATCTGCAGATTGCCGTTGATCACTTGCAGCACGTTGTTGAAGTCGTGCGCGACGCCGCCCGTGAGGCTGCCGATCGCTTCCATTTTCTGCGCCTGACGCAGCTGTTCTTCAGCGAGTGCGCGTGCGGCGACCGCATCGGCAACGCGCTGCTCGAGCGTCTCGGTCAACTGGCGCAGCGACTGCTCGGCGATCTTGCGCTCGTGGATGTCGATCAGCACAGCCGGAAACCGGGTGGGTTGGTCGTGTTCGTCGAACTCGCACTGGCCGTTTGCCTGCACCCATACATACTCGCCGTCGGGCCGGCGAATCCGGTACTCCGCGCGAAACGGCCTGCCTGGTTGCAGCGCCTCGCTGCGCAAACGTTCGAGCAGCGATTGATCGTCTGGGTGAATCACCCGCGTCGCGGCGCTGTGATCGACGCCGCGGGCGGCTTCTTCCACGGAGAAAGAGAAGGTGCGCGCAAAACGCTCGTCGCCTGTTATCTTGCCGGTCTGCATATCGGCGACGCACGTGCCGAGCACGGCGCCGGTATTGAGCGCGAGTTGCAGGCGTTCGTTGGTCTCGTGCAGATCCGCTTCGGCGCGTTGCCGCCAGCGTTCGGTCAGCACCCGCTCGGTCGTTTCGACCACGACGGCCAGCACGCCCGCGGGCGCGCCGCTGTCGTCGGCGACCGGGCTGTAGTACAGGTCCATCCACACGTCCTCGGGCTTGCCCTCGCGCAGCAGTACGAGTTCCTTGTCGCGATAGGAGAGCGTGCCGCCGGCAAGGCAGGTCTGCATTACATGACGATTGAATTCGGCGACCTCGGGCCAGCCAATTTCGACCGGGCAACCGAGCAGATACGGGTGCCGCCCGCCCGCGAAAACGGCGTATGCGTCGTTGTAGATCATGTAGCCAGATTTGCCCCACAGCAGCACGAGGGGCACTGGCGAAGCGAGCAGCAACTGCACCGTGGCGGTCAGACTGCGCGGCCAGTCCGCAATCGCGCCGATGCCGGTGGCCGACCAGTCGAATTCACTGATGCGCCGCGCCATCTCACCGCTCCAGCCTGAACAGCCGTGATCTTGTGCCGGAAATGGCATGCTGCGCTCCACGAGATCGCGTTGTTGAGTGGGGTCTCCAGTCTGCCGGTTCACATTGTCCGCGTAAAGGGCCGATACGCGATGCGCGCCGATTAGTTGTGCACGCACCGGAATGCGCGCAACTTTTACCTCTGCGGGGCGCGGGCTTGTTTGCGCGAACGGCAAAAAAAGCTGCACCCGTCCTTACAGAATCCTTCAGAAGAAAGCCTCGCTACGTGCTGACGCCGCGTTGCCCCCGTGCAAGTCACAGCGTCGGAGTGTCGGACTGTCGGAGTGACGGCGGCTAACTCGCAGCGCGCCGACCCGTGACGAAGCAGCGACGAGGGCGCAGCGCGCCTTCGTCCGCTAGTTGGACAGCGACAGATACGGCGAGCTGAGCGGCGTCGGCGGGAACGGCTGGAGCCCCGTCTGCTTCGTGAAGCTGTAGCGCATGTAGACGGCGGCCAGCCACTCGCGATATTGATAAGCATTGCCGAGCGATGCCGTTGCTCCGAATGCCAGTTGCGGCGCGAGCTGATATTCGCCGACCGCGCTCAGCGAGTAGGAGACGCCGGTCTTGCTCTGGCCGGGATACTGGGCGTTGCTGTCGACGCTGTTGCCGATCAGCGCGGCGTTCGCCGCAGCTGCCGCTTGCAGGCCGCCGGAGTCGCCGAGCGGGAAGTAGTTCGATGCGTCCTGGCGGTAATGCTGCACACCAATCGAGCCTTTCACGTCGTACGTGAAGGCGCCGTTGCGGCCGGTCCACTCGATCGGCAGATTCAGGATCACGTATTGTTGCGGGCTGAAATAACCGCCCTGGCCATACGTGAAGTACGAGAGGTTCTTGTTGTAACGCATGAGCGTCGTGTTCACGCCGACCGTGAGCGTCTGATCGGCGTCCTTCAGAAGGCGTGTATAAACCCCGCCGCCGCCCTTCACCGCGTTGTTGCTCGCAACGTTGTGACCCTGGTAGTACTGGTACGCGGCGTTCACGTACAGACCGTTGGTGCCGTCGTCCCAGGCGAGGCTCGCGAGGCCGCCCGTCGACGTCACGCCGCCCCATTCGAGACCGGATGCAGCGTCGCGCGTGCCCGCGTATGACAGCAGACTGTCGGTCACCGCGCGCCGCGCGACGGCCAGCGAATACGACACCTTGTCGCTGATGCCGCCGTTGTACTGCGCGCCGCCGACAAGGTTGGTCTGGCGAAAGCCGATCGGCGTCACGCCGATGTCGCCGGACAGGGAGCGGCCTTCGTATCCGACCGAGAGCCCTACGCCGCTCGCCGTCTGGCTGCCATAGTTGTTGGTGCCGGCCACGGCGGCCGTGGCAGACGTGCTGTTCGACAGGCCCGCGCCGAAACGCGCGAGCGTCGAGACGTTGCCGGAGGCCGTCCCCGCATCGAGTGTGACGGGCGTCGCCGTCACGACGACATGGCCGTTGCCCGCCTTGATGCGGCCCTGGACGGGCGCCTCGATGTCGGTGAGCGTGGACAGCCCGTCCTCGCCGCTGCGATTGCGAAACACGATGCCGCCCGAGACGGTGCTCGCCTGCTCGCGATTGACCTGCGCCAGTTCCTCGGCCACGCCGAGCGTCTGCGCATTGGCGACATTCGGCTGCGCGTAATTGGCACCGTTGCCGTTCACGCCCGGCTGCTGCGGGTAATACGCTTGCGCGTAGCCGGTGGGCGGTTGCGGGATGTATGGTTGCTGTTGCGCGTAGTAGCCCTGATTGCCGTAAGCCTGCGGCTGCTGCGGGTAGGGTTGGTATGGCTGCTGTCCATATTGCTGTTGCTGCGGATAAGGCTGCTGCTGCGCATAGGGCTGCTGCTGCGCGTACGCCTGCTGCTGCGGATACTGCTGATAAGGCTGCTGCGCATAACCCCGCTGCCCGTAATACGGCTGCTGCGGCGCGTAACCCGCTGCACTGCGGCTGCTTTTCGACGCGCTTTGCTTCTTGCTCGTGGTGCGCTTGCCGTTGGCCGCGCCACTCGTGGGCGCACCGTAAGGCTGCATAGTCCCGGCGTTGGCCTGCGCCGCGCGCGCGGCGGGCGACATGGGCCACGGCGTAGGCACGTAGCCGTCCGGCGTGCCGTACTGCTGCTGCGGATATGGCGCCTGCTGCTGGCCGTACTGTTGTGGATACGGCGCCTGCTGCTGGCCGTACTGCTGCGTATACGGGGCCTGCTGCTGGCCATAAGCCGGGTTGTACGGCTGCTGCATCGGCGCCGCGCCCGGCATCTGCTGCATCGGCGCCGAAGCCGGCATCTGCGGCGAGCCTGCTTCGCGGCCCTGTCCAGGGTAGGGCTGCAACGGCGCACCGGACTGGCTCGAACCGTTGCTCTCCTGACCGTAGCCGCCCGTGTCGGCATTCTGGCGAGGCGCGTTATACGGCAGCGCAGCCGACGCGCCGTTCGGCGCATAAGGCTGCGAGCGTGGCTGCACGTACGGCTGTGAGGTTCGCTGCGAAGTTGGCTGCACGTACGGCTGCCCAGGCGCCGGATAAGGAGCGACGGAAGGAGAGACATACGGCGCGACATACGGGGCGACATACGGGGCGACATACGGCGCAGGCTGCGTGGGCGGCGGATAGTTCGGCACGGTCTGTGTCGGCAATGAGGACTGCGAGTACGGAAGCGAAGCGCGCGCGGCATTCGCCGAAGCATTGAAGCCGAGCGCGGCATTATCGGCATCGGTCGGCGCGACCGTCGCGGTTTTTCCTTCGAAGGGATTGGTGCCTGGCAGCGGCGTCGCGCCGATGCGCCGCATCGCCGTCTCCCAGCCGCGCGGCACGTTGCTCGCGGCGCTGGTGCGCGGCGCGTTCGCCATCAACGGTGTATTCGCGGCGACGAGCGATCGTTGCAGATACGTCGACGCAAGCGACAGCTTGCCCTCGGCGCGATACATGCGCCCGACCGTGGCGAGCACACCGGGGTCGTTGGGCGCCGCCTTCAACGCGTCTTTCGCGAGCGCTTCCGCGTAGTCGAACTGCTTCGCGCCCGACGCAGCGGAAATGGCCGCCTGCAGCAGATTCAGATCGTCGGGCTTGCGCCGCAACGCGACGCGGTAGCTTTCGAGTGCGTTGCGGTCGTCGCCGGCAGTCGCATACAGACGGCCGAGCGCCGCCTGCAGATCGGGGTTGTCCGGCATTGCGGCGAGCCACGGCGCGATCACGTCATAGGCGCTGGCGAGATCGCCGCGCTGACGTACCAGGTCGCACTGCTTGATGACGATGCCTACGTTCAGATTGCCGAAGTCCGTGCGCTGCTGCGGCGTCAGCGGCATCGACGCGAGCCGCCGCATCACCATGCCGAGTTCCGACTCCTGCTGCGTGGCCGACAGAATGCCTGCGTATTGCAGCAGCAGGTCGGTGTTGCCGGGCGCCGCGCTCATCGCACCGCGCACGAGCGTCAGCGCGCGGTTCGGGTCGCCGGCCTGCTGGTAGCCGGCCGCGAGCACGCCGATCAGTTCGGGACTGTTGCCCGCCACCGGCTCGGCGGCGCGCAGCGTCGCCAGCGCCTGTTGCGTCTGGCCGGCGTTTGCCATACGAGTCGCGAGTTCCGCCTGCTGATGCACCCACAGGCGATGCTGCAATGACGCCATCGCGTCGGTGCGTTGCGGCGCCGGTATGCGTTCGAGTTGCGCTAGACCGGTCGACCAGTCCTGCGTTTCCGCGGACAGCAGCGCGCTCGCGTACAGCGCATCCGTCATGTCGGGATGCGCGGCAAGGATGCCGTCCATCATGCTGCGCGCGTTGGCGACCGCCCCCTGGCGCACGTAGATGCGCGCGAGGTCGAGGCGCAGCCACGGGTCGTCGGGCGTGTTGAGCAGCGCGTCTTCGAAGAGACTGCGTGCGCTGCCCAGGTCGCCGCGCGCTTCGGCCGCGCGCGCCTGCGCGGCCTGCGCTTCGCCGCGCAGACGGTTGATGCCGCCCGCCTTCGACTGTTGTTCCGCGTTCAACTGATTGGCGAACTGCAGCGCTTCGTCGCCGCGGCCTTGAGCGGCGAGGGCGCCGACCAGTCCGCGAATCGCGTCGGGGTTGTCGGCCTGGCGGCGCAGCGCCATCCGGTACGCCTGTTCGGCGCCCGCGGCGTCATGGTTGGCGAGCAGCATTTCGCCGAGCAGCACCTGCGCGGTGACGTCCGACGGATTCAGCGCGATTGCGCGTTCGAACAGCGCTTTGGCTTTCGCGAACTCGCCGTTGCTGCGCGCGCCGATCGCGTCGCTCGTGTAGGTCCAGTAGCTCGCGCTGTCGAGCGCGGTTTTCCAGCGCGCCGGATTGCCGTTGCGCGACGCGCGCTCCAGGTAGTTGCGCGCCTCGGCGAAATGCTCCTGCTTGAGCGCGGCGATGCCCATGCCGCCCAGCGCGTCGGTGTCGTTCGGGCTATTGGCCAGCACCGACGAAAACTTCGTGCGCGCGCCGGCCGGGTCGTTGCGATCGAGCGCGGCGAAACCGTCGGCGATCAGGCGTCCGCGCGCGTCCACGCTGGCGTTTTCCTGCGCGCGCTCACGCGCAGCCTTGTCCTGCTGCACCATCGAATCGAAACGCGCCTTCACGGCGGCGTCGTCGCTCGCGCCCTGCAGGTAGGCCTGGTACAGCGCGGCATCCGAGGGACGCGCGTCGAGCCAGAGCAGCGCCTGGCGCCAGCTCTTTTTGGCCGACGCGCCCACTGTGCTGTCGCCCGCCAGCTTTTGCAGCCGCGCGATACCGTCGCGGCGCGTGACGTCGCGATAGGTCAGATGCTGCGCGTAAGCGAGCGCGTAACGCGCATCGTCGGGATTGTCGCGCGCCAGCTGTTCGAGTCCGCGGCGCGCCTGGTCCCAGCCTTGCGGCGTCGCCGAGAGCGCCTGGTAGTATTCCAGCTGCAATTCGGGCGTGGCCGGCTTGCCGGTCAAAGCCCGCTGATACTCCTGCACCGCGCTCGCGCTCTGACCGCTTTGCGCGAGCCGCCGCGCGTCGTTCACGGTCTGATCGCGCAGGCTCGATTCGCCGAGCCGCCGGCCGAGGTCGTCCAGACGCGGGTAGTCGGGCGCAACCGCCTTCAGCCGCGATAGATACTGCTGCGCACCCGCGCCGTCCTTGCGGTCCGCGAGCACCATGCCCATGCCGAACAGCGCGTCCGGCTGTTTCGGGTCGATGCGCAGAACCTTGAGCCACGCCTGTTCGGCGAGGTCGCCACGCTGATGCGACTGCCAGTACTTGCCCTGGTCGATCAGCACGCTCATCGGATCTTTGGACGCCTGCGCCAGCGCGTCGGGCGCGGCGGCGGCCAGACAGCACACGAGCGGCGCGCTCAGCGCGAAGCGCAGCGACCATGCGAGGGCGCTCAGTCGCATGCGTTCCTCCAGTTCGGCACGAGACGGCCGCTTTCGTCAAAGCGATAGCGCCCGTCGATAAAACCCGTGCCGAACAAGCCCAGCACCCTGTCGTAGTACACCGGTTCGCGGCCCGGCACGCTCGCGTCGAGCGCGGCCAGGTGCGCGCGCGCGAGGCCGAGCCCGTGCGCGTCGCCTTGCGCCTTGAAGTACGGCGCGAGCGCACCCCAGTAGCTGAGCGGACCTTCGCCGCTTGCGTTGCCGCTGGTCGACGAAACTTTCTCGGGCGGAAAGCCGTTTTGCGCGACTCGCGCGCGCATGCCGCCGAGCGCCGCGAGCCACGGCTTCGCGAGCGGATCGGCGGGCGCGGCGAGGCCGGCCCACAGATAGACGCGGATCGCGTCGTAGCTGCCGGTGTCGCCGCTTTTCGGATCCACCACGAACTGGCCGTTCTGCCACGCGGCCCAGTCGGGCGCGAAGCCTTGCGGCGAAGTGGTCTTGATCAATCGGTAGGCGCTCTCCGCGAGCTTCGCCCACGGGCCGTTGGGCAACTCGTGCGCGAGCGCGCGCAGCACGGGCAGCGGCAGATAGCTCGGATTGAGCCGCGTGACGCCGCCGTCCTTGAAGCCTTGCGGTCCGGGCAACAGCATCGGACCGACACCTGGCAGGTTCGTCATCTCGTCGCGAGCAATGCGGGCCGCGAGTGCCTGGCCGAGTTGCGTGTAAGCAGGCTCGTGCCACAGGCGTCCGGCCTGCAGCAGGTCGTAGGCGATCCACAGGTCGGAGTCGGAAGCTGAATTGGGGTCCAGCACGCCATACGAGCCGTCCGCTTTCCGGCCCCATTGCCAGGCCGGCAGGCGCAGGTTCTGCGGATCGAACTGATTGCCCGCGAGGTTGGTGCGCGTCCAGTTCAGAAGCCGGTCGAAGGTCGCGCGATCGTTCGCGACGAGGGCGAAGAAGAGGCCGTACGACTGGCCTTCGGAGGTGGTCTGCTGGGTCGGCGTCGAGTAGTCGATCACGCGGCCGTCGGCCTGCACGAAGCGTTCGACAAAGGTGCGATAGCCGCTCCAGTCGCCGCAGGCGCCCGGCGCTGCGGCCGGCTGCGCGGCCTTCACGAGCCGCGCGAATCCCGCCGATGCGGCGAGTCCGAGCGTCAGGCCGAGCGCCAGCGCGAGGCCCTGTTTCCTGTTGATTCGAAACCGCATATCAGTCCTGTGAATCGTTCAAACGGCGCGCCGCAATGGAGCGCAGCATCCGGTAGAACAGCCCGGCGATGATCAGCGCGGCGAGCACGCCGCCCAGCATCAGCAGAAGCGGATGCGACGACAGCGCCCAGCGCAGGTACTCCTGCGGCGACAGATGGCCGACATAGTAGGCTTCGCCGTTCGAGGCGATGGTCACCGTGCGGCCGTGAATCACGGCCATCGCGCCTTGGATTTCCGGCAGCATGTCGGCGTCGAGCAGCGCGGCGGACAGATCGGCGTCCGACTGGCCGGCCGCGCTGATCAGCGCGACCGCGCTGCGGCCCTTCTTGAGCGGCGACTCGAAGCCGGTGAGGAGCGCGTCGCCGTTCGAACTGACGAGCGTCAGGTCCGCGCGCGCGGGCAGGCGCTCGACGCCGCGTTCGCCGTGCCACCAGTCCTCGAGCTTGAAAACGATGTCGGAGATCTGGAACGTGTGCGAGTCGCCGTTGCTCGAGAAGGGCATCGACTTCGCCCAGCGTTGCAAAAGCGGCTGCTTGCCCGGCGCGCCGAAAATCAGCAGGTCCTTGTCGGCGTACTTGTCGACGTCGTCGGCAGTGCCCACAGTCACGCCCGCTACCGGATAGCCGGTCGAGGCGCCCATGCGGCCCATGGTCAGCAGATACAGGCTGTAGTCGCTCGAGTCCGCGTCCTGCGGCAGGATCGCCGCGGTTTCCGACAGATCGGCCATGCGCGTGAACGGAAAGCCGCTGTTCGCGAACGCCGCCAGATCCGGCAGCGCCATGTAGTGCGGGAACGACGAGAGGTCGATGGTCGAGTTCGGGTCCACCGCGCCAATCACGTTTTGCAGCAGGCGGCCATGACATTCGCCGGTGTTCGGAATGTCGTAATAGAAGTGCAGCCGCAACTGTGCGCGCGGCGTCAGCAGAAGCGGCGGGATATGCACCGTGCGGCGCGCCTCGGCGGTTTTGTCGGGCAGCACCCGCGCGAAGTAATGGCTCAATTCGAACATGGAGCTCGACTCGGCCGGAATCGGCAGCGACTGCACGAAGCCCTTGTTCACACTCACATTCAGCGACGAGCGGTCGCGCAGCGGCCGGGGTGTATAGCGGTAACGCAGGTCGATCGGCGCGCCCTTGGTGTGCCACATGAACAGGTCGGGCGGCACGCGCAGGTTCACGTGGACCGCGTCGGCATCGTAGCCGGACACGGTCAGGTCGCTCGCGTCGGCGAGTTCGCCGAAGCGGACCGGGCGGTTGGTCGGCAGCCAGTTCGGCGCGTCGTACGGGGCGCGCTTCGCGAGTTCGGTCAGCCCCGTGATGGTCGCGCTTTGTCCCGTCAGCATGTTGCGGCCGATGCCAAGCGCGCGCGCGGCGATTTTCAGCTCGGCGTCGCTGCGCCCGAGCACCAGCAGCAGCTTGCCGCGCGCAGGCGCGTCGCGCTCCACCACTGCCACGGTCGGGCCCGAGATGGGCGGAATCTTCACACCGGCGGGACGCTGATCGTCGGTGGCAAACACGACGGCGTTGCCCGACAGCGGCACGTTGTCCTGCTGCGCCGGGAAAACTGCGCCGCGATAGCCGGCGAGCGCGCCGAACCACGAGGCCACGATGCCGCCCGCTTCGAGCGTGCCGGCGCTGGGCTTTTGCGGAAACACGAACGGCAGTTCGAGGCGGCGCACGTCGCGGCGGTCGAAGAACGGCTGCGGCAAGGCCGCGAGATCCGGCTTGCTGGCGAGCGACGCATACGTGAGATCGAGCGAACTCGCATTGCTGACGGTGGCCCACAGCGACGAGTTCGCCGGGTCTTCGCAGTTCGTCGTGTAATGGCCGATCAGCTGGACGTTCAGGTGATTGAATTCGGTGACGAAGCGCGGGTCGATCGAAACGTCGCGCGCGACCATCATGCCGGCCTGTTCGCGCGGCACGGGCAGCGTGGCGGCGACCTCGCCGTTCACCAGCACCTTCAACTGCGAGAGGTTCGGCAGCAGCGCGGGCGAGTAGCTATAGATCAGATGCAGGGTGGCGCCGGTCACCACTTCGTCGCCGCGCACCGAGAACGCGACGCCGTTCTGGCCGTCGGTGCCGCGCAGTTGCAGCGGGTCGAGCGCGCCCAGGTCGGCGAACGTGAGGGTCTGGCGGCGGCCGCCCGGCACCAGCGTGCCCGGCTCGGCCGTGGTGGGCGTCTTGACGCCGAGGGCCTTCACGGCCGATGCGGCGAGCGCTGGGGTCGGCGTGGCGAGCGGCGCCTGGGCGATCATTGCGGAATCGTAGGGCACCGCGGGGCCCGGCGGCGCGACGTTGCCCGCGGCTGTGCCGGGGGCCGCGCCGCTGGTCGGACTGGCGGCGGCAGCCGCCGCTTGCGCCGCCGTGGCGAGCGGCGCCGCGATTGCGGTTTGCAGCGCGAGCCAGCATGCGACCCCGCATGCGACCCCGCGCGCGAGGCGCGAGGCGCGGCTATGTTGCGCGCCGCGCGGCTGCCAGTGTGTATCGCTGCGCGTGTCGTTGCGCTCGTGCTTCGAGCGTTTGGTGCTTCCCTTCGCCATCCTGTTGCGCATAGATCAGTCTTTGGTTTTTAGCTTCTTGACGTCCACCGGACGGCTTTTCAGCGAGCTTCGCACGTCGCTGTAAAGGTGCTCGAAGAGCCCCGCGATGCCGCGCGCTCCGACCGTGAGCACGTGCGAGAGGCCGCGCAGCGGCGTGTCCTGCTGGCGTCCTTCAGCCCAGCCGGTCCAGGCGTCGGCGCGCGCAAAGGTGGTCTTCACGAACTCGTATTCCTGCTCGCGCGTCATCGCGGAAAAGCGCAGTCCCACGCGGCCCGGCGCGGTGAAGCCTACGGTGGCGGGGAACGCGTATTCCTCGTCGCCGCGAAACAGCGAAACGGTGACGCGCTCGTGCATCGGCACCTGAATCGCGGCCGGCAGCGCGACACCCACGCCGCCTTCCGAATAGTCGATGGTGCGGCACGCGAGCGTGCGGCCCGTCGAGAACTTCAGCATGACCGGCATTTCCATCGCGACGCGGTGCACCGCGCGAATCTGCCGCCGCTCTCTTGCCGCGGCCACGCTCGCGCCGAGAATGAGCATGTTGTAGACCGTCCAGCCCAGGTTCAGCAGCGTGGTCTGCACGACGCTGCGCGTGTGCCAGTTCAGGTAGATATGCACGATGCCCACGCAGAAGCCGATCAGGTTCAGCAACAGCAGGAACAGGTACGGCCGCGAGATCGCCCAGTCGAAATAGTTCTTTTCGATCTGGCCGCCCTTGGCCGTGACGTTGAACTTGCCGAGCTTCGGGTTGATCAGCGCGAGCAGCGTGGGCGCGGTAATGTACGACGCCAGCACCGACTCGTACACCTCGGCCCAGAACGAATGACGGAATGAGCGCTGCATGCGCGAATTGGTAATGCTCGCGTGCATCATGTGCGGCAGCGCGTAGATCGCAATGGTGCTCGCGGCGGCCTCGATTACGTGCGCGCCGAAGAACAGATACGACAGCGGCGCCGTCAGGAACACCAGACGCGGGATGCCGTAAAAGAAGTGCATCATCGCGTTCAGGTAGCACAGCCGCTGACCGAGCTTCAGGCCCTTGCCGGTGAGCGGATTGTCGATGCGGAAAATCTGCGTCATGCCGCGCGCCCAGCGGATGCGCTGGCCGATGTGGCCTGACAGGCTTTCGGTGGCGAGCCCGGCGGCCTGAGGAATCGCCAGATAAGCGGTGGTGTAGCCGAGCCGGTGCAGCTTGAGCGCCGTGTGCGCGTCTTCGGTGACGGTTTCCACTGCAATGCCGCCGATCTCTTCCACCATGCTCCGGCGCAACAGCGCGCACGAACCACAGAAGAACGTGGCGTTCCACAGGTCGTTGCCGTCCTGCACGAGCCCGTAGAACAGCTCGCCTTCGTTCGGCACTTTGCGGAAGGTGCCGAGGTTGCGCTCGAACGGGTCGGCGGAAAAGAAGTGGTGGGGCGTTTGCAGCATCGACAGCAGCTTGTCGCGCAGGAACCAGCCGAGGCCGATCTGCAGGAACGAGCGGGTCGGAATGTGGTCGCAGTCGAAAATGGCGAGGTATTCGCCGCTCGTAATCTTGAGCGCCTCGTTGATGTTGCCGGCCTTCGCGTGGCGGTTGTGCGTGCGGATCGTCCAGTTGACGCCGACTTCCTCGCAGAACGCCTTGAACTCGGGACGGCGGCCGTCGTCGAGCACGTGAATGGACAGCTTGTCGGCCGGATAGTCGAGTGCGAGCGCCGCGTAGATGGTCGGCTTCACCACCGAGAGCGGTTCGTTGTAGGTGGGAATGAACACGTCGACGGTCGGCCACGCGTCGCGGGAGGCGGGCAGCGGCATCGGCTTGCGCTTGAGCGGCCAGGCCGTCTGGAAGTAGCCGAGCAGCAGCACGAGCGTCGAATAAACTTCGGCGGACACGAGCAGCAGACCCCATGCTGCGTCGAGCGGATGCTCCCAGTAGGTCGTTGCGGTGAGCCGCCAGTACATATAGCGGCCCGAAGTGACCACCGAGAGCATGATCATCACCATCGTCGCGTAACGGCCTTGCAGGCGGCGAAACAGCAGCGCCGTGATGAAGCAGCAGGTGGCGAACGTGAGTTGCTCGTAAAACGCGAGCGGCACCGTGAAGACGAAGTACAGCGTGACGAGCGCGAACAGCGTGACCAGCCCCGTGACGATGCGGCTGTTCCAGAAGCGCGCGTCGACGAGGCGTTCGAGCCGCGACGGTTCCACCGCTTCGATGGGCTGCGATTGCGGCGTGCTCATGCCACGTTCCTCGGCGAGACCGCGATGGCGTCGACCGCCGCCATGAGCCACGTGCCGCAGGCGCGGAAGTCGGCGGCGGCCTGGCTCAACGGGTCGTAATGGATGAGCGTGGTGTCGCAGGCAAGCGCTTCGCTCACGCCTTCGTCCAGATGAATCACGCCCGGGAACAGTCTGTCGCCGAGCATCTGGCGCAGAACCTTCAGCACGTCCTTGGTCAACTGGCGCGACTGGTCGATCTGGTTCACCACGTAGCCGACGCCGCCGAACTCCGCGCGCGGCGCCGCGTAGGTGTCGATCAGCCGCTCCATTTGCGGAATGGCCGCGTACGACGCCGCGTCGGCGAGCACCACGTTCAGCGCGAAGGTGGCCGCGCACAACGCGGCGCGCACGTACGTGGAGGAACCCGGCGGCGTGTCGACGATCACCACGTCGGACGCGTCGAGCCGCAAGCTGCGCAGCGCGTGCGCGAGCCACAGCGGGTCCTGGTCGACATGTGCCTCGAAGCGGCGGCGGTCTTCTTCGAGCACGGCGCCGTAGGGCAGGACGGTGACGCCGTCGACGCCGTCGAACATTACCGACTGCCACGCGTCGCCGGTCAACGTGGCGCGCGACAGGCCGTCGATGCTGTCGAGCGGCACGCCGAAGTGCAGGCGCAGCGCGTTCTGCGGATCGAGGTCGAGCGCGATCACGCGACGGCCGCTCGCGGCCAGCACGGAAGCGAGATTGGCGGCAAGCGTGGTCTTGCCGACGCCGCCTTTGGCGGACACCACCGCGATGACCTTCATGAGCGACGCGGGCCGTTGACGAGCCACGAGTTGGGCGCCGGGGCTTCGGGCGGGCGCGCGGACGCGGCGGCGGTGCCGTGCGGCGTGCCGCGCAGACGGTCGAACAGCGACTGCAGCGCGACGGGTTCCGCCGCGGGCGCAGCGGCGCGGGTGGGCGCGGACTCATCCTGGCGGCTGAAAAGTTTGCCGAGGATGGAGGCTGGGGGCGGTGGAGGTGTATGGGTTGCGGCTGGCGTGGGTTCGAACTTTGGGGTTGCCGCTGCCACAGGTGCGGACGCGGGCGCCGACGCGAAGGCGGGCGCCGACGCGGGAGCCAGTGCCGACGCGAAGGTGGGCACCGGCGGCAACGCGGACCTGGCTGTCGGCGCGTCCATCAACGAAGACACCGACGCCGACATCGGCGCGGACATCCGCGCGGACACCGACGAAGACATCGGCGCCGACATCGGCGCAACAGCCGGCGCCGCAGTCTGCGCCGTCCCGGGAGCCGGAGTGCCAGCCCTGGCAAACAAGTGCGTCTGCGCCTGAACGTGCGCTTCTGCCGGCGCGGCCGCCGGATCACCCGTCACCGGCGGCACTGCATCCGCCGATCCGAAAGGCGACACCCGCGCCGTCGTGCCGCTGGTATCCAGCGCGCCGAAGCGCGCCGCGCCGCGCGGCCCGGCCGGCGCTGCCGCCGCCGCCGCGACAACCGGCGGAATGTCGCGCCGCGGCGATCGCGTGAAAAGCGGCGCTTTTGCGCGCATGACCGAGACGGCGTCTTTCGGCGCGGCGTCCTCACGCGCGGCGGCAGGCGCTGCTGCGGCGGGCTCGTCGTCGGCGGGCTGCGGCCTCGTGCTGGTCTGCGCGTGCGGCCCGATAGCGGGAATCGGCGGTTGCCGCAGATCCAGCGTGACCAGCAGCGGCCAGCGCGTGCGCGCCGTATGTGCTTCGTTTTCGCGACCGATTTCCTGGTACGCGTTGGCGTCGCCGCCGAAATGATCGAATAATTTTTCGATGTCGCTTGATGAACTCATGATGCCGCCATTCTTGTCATGACCCGCGTTACCCGGTCTTTATGCGCAGCCGCCGCAGACCCAAACCGATTACCAACCGGCTGGCGGCGCGCACCGGTCCTGCACGCCGCCAGCCCTTGTCGCTGTTATTTTTTCCGCTGTTGTTATGTCACAACGGGTGACGGCCGAGCCGGAATTCCAGCGCGGTATCGTCCGCATAGTCGCCGGTCTGCACGACCGACAGACCCTGCGCGCCCAGCGCGCTCAACCACGTTTGATACGCGCCCTCGAGAAAGGCCGGCGTCCACGCGAGCGCGCTGTCGCCGAATGCCGGCAGCGGCGCGCAGTAATGGACGATGCGTAGCGACTCGCGTACGTCCGCCAGTTCAACATAGCCCCAATCGATCGCCTGCCAGCGCGCGTTAAGCGTGCGCGCGAGGTCCGCCGTCGAGTCGCAGGCAGGCAGCGGATGCGCGGCCGCAAAGCGGCTGCCCACCCGGTGCATCAGCTGACGCAACTCGGCGCGACCAATCTGCGCTTCGAACTCTGAGGCCAGTGCAGAAAGCATGCCTCGCCATTGCGGTGACAGTTGACGTTCCAGCAGGTAATCGAGGATTGCAGCCATGTTGTCTGGAGAATGGCCGTCGCGGGAAACTGCATAGCGCAGATGCCGACGACCGGGTGCAGGAGAAAGGTGTTCGTATAAATCGCGCATTGCACGCGGGCCCAAGTTACTTTTGCCGAAATAACCAGGCGCTTCCGCACACTTTGGAGCAGTCTACTTAAGACATTAACTTTTAGCCACTTTCGGTCACCTGGCCGATACACGCGAAACGGTTGCCCGACGAACACATCGCCAGCATGCGTGGCCCCGTCGACGCCTTGCAGAGCCGGCCGTTGTGCAGTTCGCAGCGTCGAGGCGGCATCAACGTCGGCATCTCGCCGGTTCTTTAAGGCTGTGCTTGCGCCACCACAACCGTCGTAAAAATGCAGCGCGCAATAATACCGTCGGAATTAATTTCCGGGCACAGAATGTATGATCTTTAACAATGCGGTCCCCAATCGGCATAACCGGATGTCCGCTGCGTGACAGCCCGAACGCCTCGCCTGCTGAAAGCCTCCCTGTATTAATTGCCGAATAATGTCGTAAAGGCTAAACATTCGTCAGACGTTTGCCGATATACATAGGTAAAGTGACCGGACCCGCCCCTAGCCATCGCTATGTTCCTGACCTTGCCGCAGCAATCCGCCGATGCCGGACTGCGCGAGCGCTTCCACCAGCGCTCGCTCGAACATCAGCGTCCGCTTTCGACGGTGACCATGGCGTTCACGGTCGTCGCCTTTCTTTGTCTTGTGGCGGCGCGCGGCCTTGCCGACGAGCCGGCAAAGCCGCTGGCATACCGGCTCGGCTGCGCACTGGTGCTGGCGCTGCTGGTGCTCGCCATCCCGCGCACGCGGTCCACCTGGACCTTCGGCGCGATCGGCGTGGCATTCTCGCTCACGCTCGTGGTCGGCCTGGCGCTCAACGTGGCAGGTGTGCAACAGCCGCTGCTGTGGAGCTTGCCGGCTTTGGTCGTCATACCGGTCTGCGCCGCGCCGCTGTGGCTTACGCCCACGCATTTCTTCGTCGGCAGCGCGTTTTTCTATGCGGCTGCGGCCGGTTTGCTGCTCGGTGCGCCGCGCACGGCCGAATTGAATGTCGTGGTGTGGATGTGGGTCGCGGCGATCGGCATGCCGACCGCTGTCGTTTTTCACTTCGGCTTTTATTGGTTCCGCCGCAATCACTTTTTGCTCGAGGACCGACTCGCGCAACTGGCCGCCACCGATCCGCTGACCGGCCTGCAAAACCGCCGTGCATTCGTTACCCAGGCTGAGCGCCGCCTTGCCGACATCGCGCAGGGCGGGCAGGTGAGCGCGATCTTTCTCGACATCGACAACTTCAAGTCGCTGAACGACCGCTTCGGACATGCGGTGGGCGATCTCGCTTTGCGTCAGGTCGCCCAGGTTCTGCTCGATGGCACCTCGCGCACCGACAGCGTGAGCCGGATCGGCGGCGAGGAGTTCGCGGTGCTGTCAAGCGAAGGACTTGACGGCGCGCTCGAGCTCGCCGAGCAATTGCGCGGCGCGATTGCGGCGCTCGAGCGACCCGACGGCAATCTGACTGCCAGCTTCGGCGTGGCCGAGCACCGCAGCGGCGAGAACATCATGGTGCTGCTCGATCGCGCTGACGAAGCCTTGCTGCGCGCCAAGCATTCCGGCCGCAACCGCGTGTGCGCCGAGCGCCCTTTACCCGACGCCCCGCTGCAAACGCTGATCGAAGACGCTTGCGGCGCAGCGGGCACCGCCGGCTTGCGGCATAAATGGGAGGACTATTACCTGACCTCGCACTTTCAGCCGCTCTTCAGCCTGTCGCATCAGAAGCAGATTGGTTTCGAGGCGCTGCTGCGCGGCGAACTGGAAGACGGCACGCTGCTGCCGCCGGCCGTGCTGTTCGCACCCAAGCCGTCGAGCGACGAGGGCGTGCTCGACCGCGCGAGCCACGCCGTGCATCTGGCCAATGCGCGCGCTTCGTTGCCCGGCGAAGGTTGGCTGTTCCTCAACATTCTGCCGGCCACCTTCGTCGCCGAAGGCTATGCCGATGAACTGGCCGGCATCGTGCAGAGAGTGGGGCTCGCGCCGGAGCAACTGGTGCTGGAGATTCTCGAATCGCACGGCGGCAGCGTCGACGACATGTCGCGCGCGGCGGCCTTGTACCGCGAGCACGGTTTCGTGATCGCGGTTGACGACTTCGGCGCGGGCCAATCGAACCTCGACAGGCTGCTGCGCATTCGTCCGGACATCGTCAAGCTCGACGGCGAACTGATACGCGCGACCGGCCACGGCACAGGCCAACCGATTCTGCCGAAGCTCGTGTCGCTGTTGCATCAGGCCGGCATGCTGGTGGTGGTGGAGGGCGTAGAGACAACCGAGGAACTGATACTCGCGGTCGAATCGAACGTGGACTTCGCGCAAGGCTATCTGCTCGGGCGGCCAGCCCCCGAGATCACACCGCCGGGTTCGGTGCATGTGCGTATAGACGATGCTTTCGACGTAATCGCGCAAGGCCGCGCGCATCAGCATGCGCTGTTCGAATCCGAGGTGGAGCCGTATCGCGTCGCATTGCGCGAGGCCGCAGCCGCATTGCAGGCGGGCGCCGACATGACGCGCGCGTTCGCCACTCTCGCGACGTTCGAGCGTTCCGTGAGCTGCTTCATGCTGGACGATTCAGGGCGGCAGATCGGGCCGGAAGTGCCGGGCCCGGCATGGGTGAAGGACGGCGCGTCGCTGCAGCCAGTGGCCAACCCACGCGACGCGCGCTGGGACCATCGGCCGTATTATCGCAATGCGGTGCTGCTCCCGGGCGTGGCGGTCGCTAGTAATCCTTACCTTTCTCTCGCGAGCGGCCGGCCTTGCATTGCGGTCACGCTCGCCGTGCAGTTCGCCGATGAGCGCTCGGTGATCGGCGTGGAGCTGGACTGGTCCGCGCAAGGGCTGCCGTGGCCGGCGGGGGAGTGAGGGGCAGCCAGGCGCGCAAGGGCGTTGGGCTTTATCCGCCGTACATGGCGGAGTGTGCAATCACACCGGTTTGTGCCTTCGGGGTAACTGCATCTGACCATGTGTTCGCCAGAGGCATTCAGTCAGTAGCCGCCCGCCACGGCGCCATCGGAACCCGCTCCCCGCTTATACGACGCCGCCAGTTCCCCCGCCGCGCGGCTCAGCAAACCAGTATCGGTTCCCACTGCCACAAACAAAGCCCCCGCGGCCAGATACTCCTCGGCGATCGCGCGGTCCGGCGCCAGCACGCCCGCTGCTTTGCCAGCATGCCGCACGGTTTCTATGCCGTCGCGAATCGCCGCGCGCACGCTTGCATCGCCTGGCTTGCCGAGTAGTCCCATCGACGCGCTCAGATCCGAAGGCCCGAAAAACACGCCGTCGACGCCCTCCACTGCCGCAATCGCCGGCAGGTTCTGCATACTCCGCACCGTCTCGGCTTGCACGATCACGCACAGTTCGTCGGCAGCGCAATCGAGGTAGTCGGGCACACGGTTCCAGCGTGACGCGCGCGCCAACGCACTGCCCACCCCGCGAATGCCGTGCGGCGGGTAACGTGTTGCCGCGACCGCGGCGGCGGCCTCGTCGGCGGTGTCGATCATCGGCAATAGTAGCGTCTGCGCGCCGATGTCGAGCAGTTGCTTGATCAATGCGCTGTCGCTTCGCACCGGCCGCACGACCGGATGCGATGCGTAGGCCGCGACGGCCTGCAATTGCGCGAGCGTGCTGCGTACGTCGTTCGGCGCGTGTTCGTTGTCGATCAGCAACCAGTCGAAACCGGCGGTGGCGAGCAGCTCGGTCACGTACGCGTCGGCAAGCGCGGCCCACAGCCCGAATTGCGGCTTGCCTTCGCGCAGCGCGCGCTTGAAGGTGTTTTGCGGTAAAGACATCAGCGCACTCAAATGAAGTTCAAAGCAATGCCGCCGAGCGGACCATAGTCGACATGGAATGTGTCGCCTGCCTTTGCGGCAATCGGACTCGTGAACGAGCCGCTCAGAATGACGTCGTTTGCGTTGAGCATTTCGTCGTATGGGGCAATCTTGTTCGCGAGCCACGCTACGCCCGTGGCCGGATGATTCAGCACGGCCGCCGCGAGCCCGCTTTCCTCGACGGCGCCGTTCCTGTACAGCAGCGCGCCGACCCAGCGAAGATCGACATCCAGCGGACGCACGGGGCGTCCGCCCAGCACGACGCCGGCATTGGCCGCGAAGTCGGAAATCGTGTCGTACACCTTGCGCGGCGCGCGCGTCTCGCGGTCGAATTGTTCGATGCGCGCGTCGATGATCTCCACGGCGGGCGTGACGTACGCAGTCGCATCCAGTACATCGAACAGCGTGACACCGGGGCCTTTGAGCGGCCTGTTCAACACGAACGCCAGTTCCACTTCTACGCGCGGCGCAATAAAGCGATCCGCGCGAATGTCCTGACCATTTTCGATAAACATGCTATCGAGGAGCGGCGCGTAGTCCGGCTCGTCGATTTGCGACGAACGCTGCATTGCGCGCGACGTGAGTCCGATCTTGCGCCCTTTGATTGCATGGCCTTCGGCGAGTTTGAGCTTGACCCATTCGCGCTGGATCGCGTAGCCGTCCTCAACCGTCATCTGCGGATAGGCGGCGGAAAAGTGGCGCAATTGCGTGCGGGTTTTCTCGGCGTGGTCGAGTTGCGCAGCGAGCTCGCGAATGGTTTGGATGTCTAACATAATGAATTCTCTATTGAGCCGCAACGAGTGTGCATCGGCTCGCTAATGGGCGTTGAGCCGCGCGTGGAGGTTGTTGTGTTTCCAGGTGCCGGCCTCGCTGAATTCGTTGAGTTCCAGCGACAAAGCGAGCCCACTCTGTGCGAACTCGGCGGCGAAGTGCTCCTTGATGAGCGTGAACAAGGCGTCGCCGGTAGCTTTTTTCACGACGTCAGAGCGTCCAGCGGCGATCTTCAGGTTCGCGTGCAGAAAGGCTGCGTCGGCGCGCCCGTCCGCAATGCAATAGTGTTCGCAGCGCAGTGCGCGCACGCGAATGCCGCCGGGCGGATAGACACGCTGACCGTTCTCGCGCTGTTCGGCAAGACATTGAGCGAGCGTATTGCACAGGCGGCCAATACTTTCATTGTCAGCGAGATTGGCGCTGTACTCGAGTGTCAGATGCGGCACGATAAGTTCTCCGTTGTCGATTCGCGTTTCGGTTCAGGCGGGCAGCGGCGTGACCGGAAAGATCGCATTGATCTGGCCGGTTCCCGAACTGCCGAAATACGGCGTGACGACTTCCACTTTGCCGTCGTAGCGGTCCCAGCCTAGCGCGCCAAGCAGCATGGCTGTGTCGTGCATGCCACCTTCACCCCAGCACTTTTCGTTGTAAAGCGGCAGCATTGCGCAAAAGGTTTTCCAGTCGCCGGCTTGCCATAATTCGACCACGCGGCGGTCCATCTGCTCGAGAAATGGACTCCATACCTTGTGCATGAATTGCTCGGCCGTGCCATTGTCGGCAAAGTGGTGACTCAGCGAGCCGCTCGCGAGAATCGCCACCGTGCCGTCATATCGCTCTTCGATTGCCTTGCGCACCGCGAGGCCAAAACGCGCGCTCGTTTCGAGCTGATGCCACATGCACCAGCCGGCAACGGATACGGCCTTGAAATGCTGATCGCTATTCATATAGCGCATGGGTACCAGCGTGCCGTATTCGAGTTCGAGCGTGGTTTCGCTATGCGCGCGGCTTTTTACGCCCATTTCGTTGGCGACTTCGGCGATCAGATGTCCGAGCCCGACATTGCCGGGATACGCGTAAGGCATGTTCTTGATGAAATGCGGCAGTTCGTTGCTCGTATAAACACCTTCGAAATTCGGCGCGCAATTGATGTGGTACTCGCTATTGACGAGCCAATGCACGTCGAACACGACAATCGTATCCACGCCCAACTCACGGCAACGCCGGCCGATTTCATGATGACCGTCGATAGCAGGCTGACGGCAACCCTTGTGCGGACCGTCGAGCTCCGACAGATACAACGACGGTACGTGTGTTACTTTTGCTGCCAGCGCGAGCTTGCCCATCCTTGCCTCCTCCTTTCTGTACTGCGAGACGCACTGCGCCCGGCACGATATGGCTGGCGAATCACACGCCCCAGCGCGGAATGTGATGCGAGCCGAGCGACACGCACACGTTTTTCGGTTCGAGGAATACTTCGTAGCTCCACGTGCCGCCTTCGCGTCCCACGCCCGATGCCTTGGTGCCGCCGAACGGCTGGCGCAGATCCCGCACGTTCTGGCTGTTGACGAAACACATGCCGGCTTCGACGGCGGCTGCGACGCGATGCGCGCGTCCGGTGTTCTCGGTCCAGATGTAGCTCGACAGACCATAGGAAATGTCGTTTGCGAGCCGGATAGCGTCGGCTTCGTCGTCGAATGGAATCAGGCACGCGACCGGGCCGAAGATCTCTTCCTGCGCGATGCGCATGCGGTTATCCACGTCCACGAAAACCGTCGGCATGACGTAGTTGCCCTTGCGCAGGGGGTCGGGCAGTTCGGGTGTGGCCAGGCCGCCGCACGCAAGCGTGGCGCCTTCTTTGGGACCGAGTTCGATATAGCTGCGCACTTTGGCCAGATGCCCCTGGCTGATCATCGGCCCGATAATCGTGCTCGGCGCCAGCGGATCACCCACCTCGAGGCGCTTCGCTCGCTCCACGAAGCGTTGCGCGAACTTCGCGTAGATAGACTTCTGCACGAGAATTCGCGAGCCGGCAGTGCAGCGTTCGCCGTTGTTCGAGAAGATCATGAATACGGCGGCGTCGAGCGCGCGTTCGAAGTCGGCGTCGTCGAAAACCACGAATGGCGACTTGCCGCCCAGTTCCATAGAGAACTTCTTGAGCCCGGCGGTTTGCACTATCCGGTTGCCCGTGGCGGTGGAGCCGGTGAACGACACAGCGCGCACGTCCGGATGGGCGACGAGCGGCTCGCCGGTTTCCTTGCCGAAGCCGTGCACCACGTTGAGTACGCCCGCCGGAATGCCGGCTTCAAGCGCAAGCGTGCCGAGCATCGACGCAGTGAGCGGCGACAGCTCGCTCATCTTCAGCACCGCGGTGTTGCCGAACGCGAGGCATGGCGCGACTTTCCATGTCGCCGTCATGAACGGCACATTCCACGGCGAAATCAGCGCACACACGCCCACCGGCTGAAACAGCGTGTAGTTCAGGTGCGTGTCGGTCGGATAGGTGTGGCCGTCTACACGCGTGCACATTTCGGCGAAGTAGCTGAAGTTGTCGGCTGCGCGCGGCACCAGTTGCTTGCGCGTTTGCGAAATCGTCTGGCCGGTGTCTTTCGTTTCGGTTTCCGAAATATCCGGCACGCTTTTCGCAATCAGCTCACCGAGCCTGCGAACAAGTTTCGCGCGCTCGGAGGCGGACTTTGCTGCCCAGGCGGGAAACGCCTCTTTGGCGGCCCGCACTGCGGCGTGGACTTCTTCCGCGCCGCCGCGTGCGACTTCGGCGAGCACTTCCTGCGTCGCCGGGTTGACGGTTTCAAAGTAGTCTTTCGCACCGGCCGTCTTGCCGTTGATCAGATGGTCTATTCGCATTGCGTGGTCCTTGCGTTTGTACTTCGCTGTTGCGCTGCGCCTACGGCTCAGGTACGGCGGCTCAGGTACGGCCGAAATCCGCGTCGGATGCGACCGTGTTGACGAGGCGGCCAAGGCCGTCGATCTCGCACACCACTTCGTCGCCGGCATTCACATTCACAACGCCTTCCGGCGTGCCGGTAAGAATGACGTCGCCCGGCGCGAGCGTCATGAAGCCGCTCAGGTATTCGATCAACGCGGGAATATCGGTTACCAGATCGCGCGTGTTGCCGCGTTGCCGCAGCGTGCCGTTCACGAAGGTGCGCAATTCCAGTTGCGTAACGTCGTGAATATCCGCCGCGTCGACAAACCAGGGGCCGAGCACGGTGGCGCCGTCGCGATTCTTCACGCGCAAGTTCGGGCGGTAATAGTTCTCGAGGTAGTCGCGGATTGCGTAGTCGTTCGCAATCATGTAGCCGGCCACGTGCTCCATTGCATTGTCGCGCTGAACATTGCGCGCGGTACGCCCGATCACGACCGCAAGCTCGCACTCGTAGTGCATGAAAGTCACATCGGCAGGACGGCGTGTGAAGCCGCGATGACCGAGCACCGTTCCCGGTCCTTTAAGAAATACGAGCGGCTCTTCCTGCTTGCTGAATTGCAGTTCCTTCGCATGTTCGGCGTAATTCAGGCCCAGTGCAAACACGGTGCCGACTTCGACGGGCGCGAGCCAGACCACCTGGTCTTCGCGGCACACGCGTCCGTCCGCAAGCTGCACGCCTTGCGCGTGCGGATAGGCTTCGTGAATTGCACCTGCATACGCTACGCGGCCGCGCATCATCGCTGATCTCCGCGCGCTTGCGTTGCACCGACGAACGACATGCGTAGCGGCGGCAACCCGCCGATCGAAAGCGTCGCATCGTCGCCGATATGCGCGATGGGCGAGCCGTGCGGCACACCTGTCGTAATGACGTCGCCGGGCGCAAGCGTCATGAAGTCGGTGACATCCGCGAGCAGTACCGCCACCTTGCGTACCGACGAGGCTGTGCTCGCCGCGAAGGTCTGCTCCCGGTTGAGCGACACCGCGATGGCAAGTTGATCCGGATCGGCAACATGGCGCGCCGCGACAACGGCCGGGCCGACCACGCAGAAACCGTCGCGTGCCCGGAATCGGACCGAAGGGCGATACACGCTTGCGTGCGGTACGCTCAGATCGGCCACCACCGTATAGCCTGCAATGTAGTCCAACGCGCGCGTGGCGCTCACGCGCGTTGCCGTGCGCCCGATTACGATGCCGAGCGACGCGCCGACCTCGACGCCCACGTCGTTGTCAGGCACGGCCACTTTCGCGCAATGTCCGGCCAGCGTATTGCGCGGCTTCAGATACAGGACCGGCGCTTTGGGCGGCGCCTTGTACGGCGCGGCGTGCATGGCGTCGCCGAGCGCCGCGAGCGCGGCACGGTCGTTGAGCAAGGTTGCGTAGACAGAACCGCTGACGGGCGCACGGCACGCGATGCCGCGTGCGAGCAGCGCCGCGGCGGCGTGCGCATCCACATCGCGAGGCAACGCGTCGCCTTCCGGGTGCAGCAGATGATCGGCAAGTGCAAACATGACTGGCTATGCCTCTGAGGGGGACTCGACATAAACACTAACATGTTAGTAGTATTGCGCTTGATATGATCCAGGGTCAATAGCCAGTCGGCTGATCGCGGGTTTTCCCTTAAGTTTCGACGGCTGCTTTCAATCATCGTCCAATATGTCTTCGTCCGCTTCCACACGAGTTTTGCATCGCAACCTGCCTATGCTGCTGCTGCGCGCCAGGGAAAAAATGATGGAGCGCTTTCGTCCATTGATTACCGCGCACGGGTTGACCGAGCAGCAATGGCGCGTCATTCGTGCACTCAATGAGCACGGCCCGATGGAGCCGCGCCAGATCTCCGACATCTGCACGATTTCGAGCCCGAGTATGGCTGGCGTGCTCGCACGCATGGAAAGCATGGAGTTGATAACCAAGGAGCGTTTCGCGGAAGACCAGCGCCGCGTGCTGGTTTCGCTAACCGATGCAAGCGTGGAACTGGTGCACGCGCTATCGAAAGACCTGGAGGCGCAGTACCGCGAACTCGAGCGCAAGGTGGGACCGGAGATTGTCGAGCGTGTGTATCGCGCCGTAGACGATCTGCTGGCGGGTCTCGAGCAGGAAGACGACTGAAGGAGCGCGCAGTACATGATTGACCATGCCGCGACACGCTAACGTACCGCAACATCGTTCATTACCGCTTTCATTGAAGAGAGTCCGATGCCCTTGTCACTCGAGGCCGACGTCACATCGAAACGTACCCTGAAAAAGGCCATATTTCTGCATACCGGCTGGCGCAGCGCGGGCACCTGGGTGTGGTCGCGTCTTCGTGCGCTCGACGGTGCGACCGGGTTTTACGAGCCGCTCAGCAACGTGCTCGCCGATCTGGGTTTCGCGGAGGTTGCTGCCAGCCGCCCCACGCTGACATCGGGACATCCGCCGCTCGAGGCGCCTTACTTCGACGAATACAAGGCGTTCTTGCACGAAGGCACGCGCGGTGTGAGCGGATATCGGAGAGCTTTCAGTATCGACCGTTTCAGCGAGCAGCCAGACGCCGAATTCCCCGCGCTACAGAGCTATTTGCGCGGCCTTTGCGAGCACTCGGCTCAACAGGGCAGGGTGCCAGTCCTCAAGTTCTGTCGCTCGTCCGGGAGAGTGCAGTGGCTCAGGCATGCGTTTGCCGACGCAATGCATGTGGGCGTGCTGCGCAATCCCGCATCGCAGTTTGCGTCCGGCTGGCTTCTGAACCAGCAGTGGCGCAATCCGTTCTTCGTGGCCGCGCCGTTTCGCGTGCTCGGCTTGAACCGCAATGAACCGCTGGCCAGGCAGATCATCGAGCTATGCGATGTGAAATTGCCGCCCGCCGCGCCAGCTTCCGACGACGCCTACGCGATAGCGTGCGAACACTATGCACGCAGCGCGGAAGGCAGCAACGCTTATCGTGCGTTTGTCGCGCTGTGGGTGCTCGGTGCGTACCGAATGGGGCAAGGCGTCGACCTGGTCGTGGATATGGATCTGCTTGGACAGTCGCGTGAATACGCGGCCGGACTGCGAGCCGGCTTTGAAGCGCACAGCGCACTGTCGCCGGATTTCAGCAGCGCGCGCGATCTCGTAGAGGAAACGCGCCGCAGCGCCGCGCGTGTCAGCGGAATAGACGGCCAGGCGATGCGTGGCGTTCATTCGGCGGCGCTCAAATTCCTCAAAATGCAAAGCGGCGTGGACGCGGCCTTTGTCGAACGGGTGCGCGAAAAAATGGTGCTTGCGAACGAGCTGACCGCGCAATGGCGCTGAGCGCCAGAAAGCTGGCTACACCAGGCATCAGGAAGCAGCGGGTTTTTTCGCATGGGCCAGGGTCTCGGCCCTTAACTGGTCGTAGCTTGTTTTGTCGAGCGGCACTGCATCGGGCTGGCCCAGATCGCCGAGTCTCACGCGATAGTTTTCGCGCGCGCTCCACGCGGTGACGGCCGCAATAATCGTAATGCCGAAGGTGATCGCTCCGATCGTCACCGGAACGTTGTGCGAGCCCGGTGGCGCGACATAAGCGAACAACGCCGGCAGCAACGCCGTGATCGTGGTGCCGATGTTCTGCCCGATCGCCATCGCGGAGACGCGCGAGCGGGTCGGAAACAGTTCCGGGTAGAAGCTCGGGAACGTCGCGTTATAGCCTTGATAGATTACGCCCCACATCAGGATCGACATCACCATGGCGAGCGCGACGTTGTGAATGCTGATCGCGTACAGGTATGCGAAAGAAAGCAGTCCCGCACCGAGTGCGCCCACAATGATCGGCAGGCGCCGCCCGATCCGGTCGGACAGATTACCCACATACGGAATCACGAGCACCGCGACAATGTTGCCGATCACGGGAATCCACAAGTACACGCTCTTCGAAAAGCCTATGCCGTAAGAGGCCTGCACTGCATACGCAGCGCCGAAAATCGTCGCAACAACAGGAATGACATTCATCAACGAGCAACCGACTACGCGCAGCATGTCGGGCCAGTTATAGCGGAAGGCCTCGGCAATCGGCGACCTCGGCACGCCGCCGCTCGTGTCCTCTTGCGTGAAAGCCGGTGTTTCGTCGACTTCGCGACGGATAATGTAGCCCGCCACCAGCACCAGCGCGCTCAGCAGAAACGGAATGCGCCAGCCCCACGAATTGAACGAACTTTCTTCCATGTAATACGCGAGCGGCAGGAACACGGCAGCGGCGAGAATCTGTCCGGCCTGCACGCCTTGCAGCGTGAAGCTCGCGTAATAGCCGCGTCGTCCGAATGGCGCATGTTCGAGAATCATCGAGCTTGCGCCCGAAATTTCTCCTGCAACCGCAAAGCCTTGAATCAAACGAAGCAGGACGAGCAGCGTCGGCGCGAGCAGGCCGACGTGCTGATACGTGGGCAGGAGGCCGACAGCCATCGTCGAAAAGCCCATCAGGAACATGCATAGCAGCAGGACGTTCTTGCGGCCGTGCGTGTCGCCCCAGTGTCCGAGCACGAACGCGCCGATGGGTCGCGCGACATAGCCGACGCCATAAGTGGCAAGCGAGGCGACGATCGCGATTTTCGGATTGCCCGACGGAAAGAACAGTTGGGGGAAGATCAGCGCCGCTGCCTGGGCGTAGATGAAGAAGTCGTAGTACTCGAGGGCTGAGCCGATCCAGCCGCTGGCAGTTGCCTTGCCGGCCTGTCCGCGATGCTTGCGGCCACTCGCCGATGTGTTCGTTGCCATGTCGCGCCTCCTCGACGGGTGCTAACAAAAGCCCGCGCGGCCGCTCCATTTGGCGTCCGGCGCGCCGACTATGCAACCCAGGACTTATACGGCGATGCAACGGCACATCGCGATGCTGCTCAACCCGCTTGCATGGCTTGCTCTGCGGCGCAGTGGATGCGCAGCCGCGCGGCGCTCCAATACAGTTGCGACACAAAAAACAATACAGTGAGGTGCGGTTCTGTTTTGCTGTATAGGGAATAAGCGGCGCAGCGTCGATACAGTTGGTGGTCTCGAATCCGCCTGCCTGCCCGGCGCCCGGCGCCCGGCCCTTCCCGAACGTGAGGTACGCAATGAATGCAGTAAGCGAGCAGGACAAGCTGTCCGTGCAGCAGTTAGGCCACTATATCGGCGGCGCCATGGTTGCGCCGGCCAGCGGCCGCTTCAAGGACGTGTTCAATCCCGCCACCGGCAAGGTGACGGGCGCGGTTGCGCTCGCCTCCGTCGAGGAAGTGGATGCGGCAGTGAAAGCAGCCAGGGCGGCGTTTGCGGCATGGAGCGAAACCGCGCCGCTCAAACGCGCCCGCATTCTGTTCAGGTTCAAGGAACTGCTCAACCAGCACCACGACGAACTCGCCATGCTTATCACGCGCGAGCACGGCAAGGTGTTCACCGACGCGCAAGGCGAGGTGGTGCGCGGTATCGAAGTGGTCGAGTTCGCATGCGGCATTCCGAACCTGCTGAAAACCGACTTTACCGACCAGATTGGCGGCGGCATCGACAACTGGAATCTGCGTCAGCCGCTCGGTGTGGTAGCGGGCATTACGCCGTTCAATTTCCCGGTGATGGTGCCGATGTGGATGTTCCCCGTCGCGCTGGCCTGCGGAAATACGTTCGTTCTGAAGCCGTCAGAGCGCGATCCGTCGGCGTCGCTGCGCATTGCCGAACTGCTGAAGGAAGCCGGTTTGCCGGACGGCGTATTCAATGTGGTCAACGGCGACAAGGTGGCCGTGGACGCACTGATCGAACATCCGGACGTCGCGGCGCTGTCGTTCGTCGGCTCGACGCCGATCGCGCAGTACATTCACACGGAGGCGTCGAAGCGCGGCAAGCGCGTGCAGGCGCTCGGCGGCGCGAAGAATCACCTCGTGGTGATGCCGGACGCCGATCTCGATCAGGCCGTGGACGCGCTGATCGGCGCCGCCTATGGCTCCGCCGGCGAGCGCTGCATGGCGATTTCGGTGGCGGTGGCCGTGGGCAATGTCGCCGACAAGTTGATCGAAAAGCTCGTGCCGCGCGTGAAGTCGCTCGTCATCAAGAACGGAGAGAACCTGGACGCCGAGATGGGCCCGCTCGTAACCGCGGAGCACAAGGCGAAAGTGGCGGGCTATATCGCTTCCGGCGTGGAAGAAGGCGCTACGCTTATCGTGGATGGCCGCGCCCATCCGGTTGCGCAGGAAGAGGGGTTCTTCATCGGCGGAACGCTGTTCGACAACGTCGGCACGCAGATGAAGATCTACAAGGAAGAGATCTTTGGTCCCGTGCTGGCGGTGGTACGTGTGCCCGATTTCGCGAGCGCGGTAGAGTTGATCAACGCGCATGAGTTCGGTAACGGCGTGTCGCTCTTTACCTCGGACGGCGGCGTTGCGCGCGCATTCGGCCGGCAGATTCAGGTGGGCATGGTAGGCATCAATGTGCCCATTCCGGTGCCCATGGCATGGCACTCGTTCGGCGGCTGGAAGAAGTCGCTGTTTGGCGACCATCATGCGTACGGCGAAGAGGGCGTGCGTTTTTACACGCGTTACAAGAGCATCATGCAGCGCTGGCCGGACAGCATCGCCAAGGGCGCCGAGTTTACGATGCCTGTAGCGAAGTAACTTGCGAGGCGAGGGAGTCGAGCGAGTCTCGCAACAAATGCAATTGGCGCAGCTTTGGCCCAAGCAGTGCAAGCAGCGCAAGCAGTGCAAACAATGCAATTCGCGCAACCGGCGCGATACGCGCAATCCTCGCAGCAGAAACGCCGCGGCTGAAACTCAAAGCCGCGGCTTTTTTTCATCTCAACTTCAAACACCCGACGACGACTCTTCTTCCGCCTCATCGAGGACCGCGTTCTGTACGGCCGTTGCGGGGCTCACGTAGGGCGGCGCCTGACGCGGCTCGTCGATGCTGTAGCGAAGCCGTCCGGCGTCGACAAACACACGCAGACCGCGGTATCTGACGAGATACAGCAGGCCTACCAGCGCGGCTGCGAACCCCGACGCCGCGCCTACGCCGAGCGCCCAGCGCGGGCCGAAACGATCCGCGACCCAGCCGACCACGGGCGCACCGAGCGGCGTGCCGCCAAGCGCAATGGCCAGCAGAATGGCGATCACGCGGCCGCGCATCGCGGGTTCCGTGGAGAGTTGCACGAGACTGTTGGTCGACGTGTTGAAGGTTTGCGTCGACACGCCGATGAAGACGAGGACCATGCCGAACAGCACATAGTTGGGCATTAGCGAAGCGGCCGTGCAGCCCACGCCGAAAATCGCTGCAGCGCCGAGCAGCAATGCCATCCGCGGCCGCGCGCGGCGTGCGGCGAGCAGTGCGCCGGTGACAGAACCCACCGCCATGGTCGAACTCAGCACGCCGTATTCGCCCGCACCCGCATGAAAAGCGCTGACCGACATGGTCGAAATGAAGATCGGGAAGTTGAGCCCAAACGTGCCGATCAGGAATTGCATCAACAATGCGGCTTTCAGATCGGGGCGCTTCCATACATACTTGAAGCCTTCCACGAAACTGCCGCGCGAGCGTACCGCAAGGGGCTTTGCGTGCAGTTCGCGCACGCGCAGCATGCGCAATGCGCCGAGCACCGCGATAAATGACAGCGCATTGATCAGAAACACCCAGCCGGTTCCGACCGATGCAATCAGCAAGCCGGCCACCGCCGGACCGATCATCCGCGCTGCGTTGAACGACGTGGAATTGAGCGCGACCGCATTCGACAGATCGCTTTCGCCGACGAGATCGGACACGAAGGTTTGACGCGCGGGCGAATCGAACGCGGTCACGCAGCCGAGCAGTCCCGCGAAAACATACACATGCCACAGTTCCACCAGGCCGGTGATGGTGAGCAGGCCGAGGCCCAGCGCGAGACTGCCCATGGCTGCCTGCGTGACCAGCAGAAGCTTGCGGCGGTCGAAGTGATCCGCTGCATAGCCGGTGAGCGGCAACAGCAGCATTTGCGGGCCGAACTGCAATGACATGACGATGCCCACGGAAGTCGCATTGTGCTGCGTGAGTTCCGTGAGCACGAGCCAGTCCTGCGCGGTGCGCTGCATCCACGTGCCGACGTTCGAGACGATGGCGCCGCTTGCCCACATCCGGTAATTGAAGTTGCGCAGCGAACGGAACGTGCTGCTCATGGCAAGCCGTTGCGCGCATGCGCGTGAGTACGATGCGGTGCGCAGCGAAGGCGCACCGTCTTGCCAATGCTTATGCTCATGCTGACGCGCGAGTCTGTTCCAGCATGTCGAGTACTTCCTGTGTCGTACCCGTTTCGCCGAGCCGCGGGAAAATGCGCGTGAGGCTATTGGTGTGAGCGTCGAGGTGCAGGTCTGTCATTGCGTCCACGGCGAATGCGATGTTCAGACCGAGCTCGTGCGCGAAACGCGCCGTGGATTCAATGCCGATGCTGGTGGACACACCCGTCAGCACGATTTGTGTCACGCCTTGCTCGCGCAAATACGCCTCGAGATCCGTGTTGGTGAACGCCCCCCATGTGCGCTTGGTCACAAGGTGATCCGACGCTTGCCGGTTCAGTTCGGGCACGAGATCCGTGAATCCCGGCGGGAAGTTGCCGCTCGGGCGCGCCTGTTCCGCGCGCCCCGGTGCGCCGCCCGCCACATTGACGAGTACCACCGGAAGACCGTGGTGCCGGAATGCGTCGGCTAACGCGGCCGCGCGTTGCACGACCTCCGCGGTGGGATGCGCCGTGGGCATTGCCACGATGCCTTGCTGCAAATCGATCACGACCAGTGCGGTTCTTGCATCGAGTGTCGTCAGTGCCATGCGTGCTCCTGGTGAGGTTGCCGCCCGATGCGTCACGACTCGATCAGGCGTTTGAGTAATGCGACGCCGGTGGCGAGCTGCTTTTGCTCGGCCGCCGAAAAGCGCGTCTGAATAGTGCGGAAAAGCCAGTCTTCGCGCGCGGCGCGGCTCGCCTTGATTTTCTTGCGGAAGGCGGGGGTGAGGGACAGCACGGTTTGCCGGCCGTCGTTGGGATCGGGCGCGCCGCTCACGAGGCCGGCGGCTTTCAGCACCGAGAGCGTCTCGCTCATGGACTGCGAACGCATGCCCTGTGCACGCGCGAGTTCAGTAACCGTTGCCGGGCCGTCGCGCTCGAGCAGACCGAGAACCTGGATTTGCGAAGGGGTGAAGTCGCCAAGATGCGCCTCTTCGCGCAGACGGCGGCGCAGCTTGCCGTTCAGTACACGCAGGTCTTCAGCCAATACATGCAGGGAGTTGAGGTCGAGCGGCGGATCGTTCTTGCTCATGCGTGCCGAAACAATATACGAAGGTTACCTGCGTAGGGTACCTTTGTATATCGCGGCGGTCAAGTGCGAGCTCAGGCGATCGGGGCGCGTTGTGGCCGGGCTTCGAGCGGCGCGCGGCGGCTCGCCGGCTTGTTTTCTTCGGGCGCTTCTTCCGCGCGAATGATGGTGAGGAGCTGCTGGAGCGACATCGGGCGACCAGTGAGAAAGCCTTGCACTACATTGCAGCGTGCATCGCACAGCCATTCCAGTTGCGCCGGGTATTCGACGCCTTCGGCGACCACCAGCAGCCCGAAACTATGCGCCATCGAAATGATGGCCGTGACGATAGGCTGGCCGCCGTTCGGCAATGGACAGATAAAGCTGCGGTCGATCTTGATGCTGTGCACCGGGAAAGACTGCAGGTACGACAGCGACGAGTAACCGGTGCCGAAGTCGTCGAGCGAGAGGCGCACGCCTGCCGTGCGCAACTCCTGCATGGCCTGAATGCCTACCGACATGTTGGACATCAATTGACTTTCGGTGAGCTCCAGTTCGAGCAGCGAAGCAGGCAGGCCGCTTTTTTGCAGCGCATCGCACACTTCCCTGGTGAAGCCTTCGGCCCGCAACTGCCGGGCCGAAATGTTGACGGCCACATGCACGCCAGCCTGGCGGCCCGCGTTCCAGCTTGCCGCGTCGCGGCACGCGCGCCACAAAACCCAGCGGCCGAGCGTCACGATCAGGTCGCTGTTCTCCGCAATCGGCACGAATTCAGCCGGCGAAATAGGTCCTTCCGAAGGATGCGTCCAGCGCAGCAGCGCTTCTGCGCCCACTAGCCGGCCCGACAGGCAGTCGAATTGCGGCTGATAGACGATATCCAGGCCGTCCTGATCGACGGCCCGGCGCAGTTCGGCCTCGATGCGGGCGCGCCGTTGGGCTTCCGCCGTCATCTCGCTCTGAAACTCCACGGCAATGCTCTTACCCCTGCTTTTCGCGGAGTAGAGTGCGATGTCGGCGTTGCTGACCAGTTCGGCCATTTCGCCGGTGTCCTCGGGGTAGACGCTAAAACCCACGCTCGCCGTCACGGCCGAGTCGCTGCCGTGCAGAACGAACGGGCGCGACAGGTTGCGCGCAATGCGCCCCGCCGTGGCACGCGCGCGAATGCGGCTGGCGTCGGGGCCGATCACCACGGCGAATTCGTCGCCGCCGATGCGGCTCACGAGATCATTGGGCCGCACTACATTGCGCAAGGCCTCGGCAACCTGCTTGAGCAGTTCGTCGCCTGCGCCATGACCGAGCGTGTCGTTGACGGTCTTGAAGTTGTCGAGGTCGACCATCATCAGCGCGACCCGTTTGTCAGCCGCGCTCGCCCTGTGCAGGCGCGCCTTCAGTTCGTCGTAGAACGCGCGACGGTTTGGCAGATCCGTCAACGGATCGGTCGAGGCGAGATATTCGAGGTCCTTCTCCGCGCGCGAGACGCGCTCGCGCATGCGCCGCATGACGAGCGAGGCGATCCACACGGAACACAACGATGCGCTCACGAGAAAGCAGCCATACTGCACGAGCTGCATCCGGATCGCGTCCGTCGTTGCGACGATCACGATGCTGCCGAGCAAGCGGTCGTTATGAATGATCGGCGCCGCGACGAAGATATCTTCCAGCGAAAGACCCGGCGAGCTGCCGATGTTCGCCAGCGTGCCTTCCTCGGACTCCATGCGGTTCAAGCCCGGGCGCGTGTAGCGCACGAACAGGTCGCCGTCCGGGGTATACACACTGGCGCTTTCAACGTGCGGGACTTTGCGTAGGGAGCCGAGCACTTCGGCGGTGGCATCGCGATCGCCGAACATTGCCGAGGCAGTCAGATTTTCGGCGAGCACGGAAGCCTGCATGCTGACGTCGTTGGTCAACGAAGTGCGCAGCGCAAGCGCCTGATAGACGAGCAGCACGACACTCGAAATAAGCAGCGCGATCGCCACGCCGACCAGGTTCACGTGTTCGCGCGGCCATGCAAATCTACGCCAGACCCGGATACTTTTCATAGAACCGTCCTTGCCAGCCGCATGAGTTTCGAACTCAGCGTGATGCGCCGGCGTGAAGCCTCGGTAACGTTGATGTCGAATTTCAGATGATCGCCCTCGCGCACGAGGCGAATCACCCAGCCGTGGTCGATCACGTCCGCCTCGCTGACGATCACGACCGGCGCGTCGGAAGCGAGCAGCGCCTTGATCGCCGAACTGGCGGCAGTGCCCGCGGTCAGCACCGCGAGCTGGCAATCCGCTGCTTTTTCCGCGCGCGGCAATGGACGAACCCGCCACGCCTGCTTGCCTCCGCGCTTGCCGTCCAGTCTCGCAAGAGCCTGGCCGAGCGGGCTTTCAGGATCGGCGCACACCGAAAGAATGTTGTCGGTGGGGCGTGCCGCGGGCCAGTCGGTGAACTGCGCGAAGTTGAAGATGTACGCGGCCTCGAGCGCAGGCAGGTCGACCTGGGCATCGACAGATGTGTGCACGATCAGCGGCGACGCGAACAGGACATACGCCGCAATGATCTGGATGCGAACGCGCTCCATATCAGAACCCGTAAATGGCCTTGAAGAGGAAGGTCCGGCTTTGCTGCGCAACAGTCTCCTGTGTAAAGCCGGGCCCCACGGGGTCGGCGTACCGTTTGTCGGTCAGGTTATAGATCGAGAAAGACAGTTCGGCGCCGCGAATCAACCGGCGTGAACTGAGCGTGAGGTTCGCGAGACAGAAGCCGCCCGCCTCGCCGGCCTGGGCGAGACGCGACGACGTGCACTGCACCTCGAGCCCGGTCATCAACGCATTGGCGAAGAACGGTGCGGCCAGGTTGAGCTTTGCCAGATGCCTTGGCGAATTTTGCAGCGCCGCGCCGGTGTCGGAGTCATGCGCGATCTGATACGAGTAACTCGCGCGCAGACGCGCGCGCGCGAAGCGCTGCTCATAAACGAGTTCCGCGCCGCGTGCGGTCGCGCGGCTCACGTTGCGAAACATGAAGAGGCCGGACGAGTCCTGCGTCTCGCTGATCAGATCGCGCGCGTTGTACTGGAACAGTGACAGCGTTGCACGCCCCGTCGTGGACACTGCTCTTTCATAGACGAGTTCGGTCGTCGCGATATGCTCGGCCTTCAATGAGCGGTTTCCCACTTGCCCGTCCGGGCCGTTTATCGCGTAGTACATCTCATAGGCGTTGGGCGCGCGGTATGCCTCGCCATACAGCAGCTTGAAGGTGTCGCGCGGCGTCAGTTTGTAGATGAGCCCGATGCGCGGGCTCAGGTTGCCGCCCGCGGCGGTCTGCTGGTCGTAACGCAAGCCCGCGTTCAACGTGAAATGCGCGGGCAGCGTGATTTCGTCCTCGATATACACACCGCCGCGATTGCCGCTGTGATGGTCGTCCAGGATTTGCGAGGCGGGGGCGACGTTGTAGTTGTACTGGTCGAGGCGCGCATCTCTCGCGAAGTCCGTGCCGATCACGATGCGATGCCTCGCAAAGGACGAGATGGTTGCGTGCACATCGGCCCCGTACCACAGCGCATGGCTTCCGTCGATGTTGGTTACGTACGGTTCGGGACCGATGACCGCCGGCATCCGGTAGTCGTAACGGCCCCAGTAGACCTGTGACGCCAGTAAGACGCTGTCGGAAAGCGCATGCTGGTACGAAAGGTCGAGATAGCTGTGGGTATCCGACACGCTGAACGGCGCATTGAACACTGCCCCGTACGGCGCGTCGGGAATGCCCTTGGTGCGGTTTCCGTAGATGAAGCTCAGCCGGAAGTCCCCATACGCGGCCCGCGCAAGAAAGTCCTGCGCGCGCTCGTAGTCGAGCCGGTTCGCGATGCCGCGATTCTGATCGGGCGTGTCGAACTCGGGGTAATAGAGGTCCTGGCCATTTCGCCCATACGCCGTGGCAGACAGCAGAATGTCGGCTCCGTGCGCGCCGTGCCAGCCGTACGATGCACGCGCCTTCTTTTCGCCGAAACTGCCCGCCGCGACCGCGGCTTCAGCGCCGGCCAGATCGCTGCCGCTCTTGGTTATCACGTTGATGACGCCAAAGAGCGCGTTGGCGCCGTACATCGACGAACCGGGGCCTGGCACGTACTCGATGCGCTTCACCAGATCCATGTCGAGCGGAAAGTCCGAGCCGATGGGCGCCTGCCCGTATACGCCGTCGTTGGTGCGAATACCGTCTATCAGCAGCAGGAAGCGGCTGTTGTAGTCGCCCGGACGCTGAAATCCGCGTGAGCCGAGGTATTCGTATGTGCGATCGTTCGTTACATAGAGGCCGGGCAGCGAAGCAAGCGCGTCGGAGAGCGTGCGCCAGCCGAATTGACGGATGTCGTCGGCAGTCAGCACGACCACTGCGGCCGGCGCGTCGGTAACGGACTGGTCGAACCGCGACGCGGTGTTGACCGTGACCTGCATCAGCGCCTCAAGCGGCATCGCGGCCAGCTCGGCAGTGTCCGAGGGCATCGTGACGCTCTCGTTCTCCTCGTTGCCGGCGAATGCCGCGGGCGAGCACAGCGTTGCCAGTCCAGCGACCGAGTAAGCGACGAGGCGGTGCGTAATGGAATAGGGAGCGCGCGTAGTTGGAGCCATGACAGCCGATTAATGTGACGAACGCTCCTTACGAATTGGATCGTTACCTTTTTGTTATCGGCTTGCAGCGGGGAAGCTTGAGTACCAAGGCTGCGGTAACGCGAGCGCCAGCGGACGCGGGCATTGTAAAAAAGGGCGTGGACGAAGGCCGTTCTGGACGGTCAAAAGGCGCGTTCGGGGGATCACGGGTGAGCTTTTTTATGCATTGGCATGCTGCGGTTGCGCGCGCTGCATGGATTTCGGCGCTATTGGACGGGTGGATTGGCGCGGCGCGGCATGCGGCTTGCTGTATGCGTTCTTTTTACCGCTGCGTGCCATCTTCATGCGACAGACCTTTCCGACCGGAGCACTCGGCTCCATGCGGCAGGCAATGATTGAACGTGATCTTGCCCATATCGAGCACGTGCTGCTGTCCTGCGCGGCCAGTGCACGCGAGAACTCGGCTCTGCCTCTTAGCTACTGGCACGACCGTCTGCGGCGCATCAAGGATGGCGGCCAGTTATGGGGCGTGCATCTCCGCAAGATCGACACGTTGCAGCGCATTCTCAACGGCGCGCCGCCGCCGGGTTAACCCTGTTCACACGTGTTCTCGGGTGCGGCCGGCGTTCCCCGGTTGCACGTCGCGAATTACCTGATTGCGCGAGTGCATGCTTCGATGTATTCGCGAGCCGCGAAGCATCTGATTTTTCACGGGCGTCCTTTTCCCAGTCGGCAGCGCGGCCGTAGTGTGCGCCTGAACCGACCGCTTCCTTTCGACGATCCGCAATCCACTTCTGTGTTGTTGTCTCCCCGCGTTGGCCTGACCAGTAGCGGCCATGTCCTCATCAACAAGGTTTTGACAAGTGCTCACGAGGCGCGCTTCTTGCGGCGTGACGGCAACGCATGCCGGAGCTCCGGCAGCGCGACCAGGCAGTGCACTCTTGTGCGCGCAAACCACGGAGAAAGACATGGAAACAGGCAAAGTGGAAGGAACGGTGAAGGAAATCGGCGGCAAGCTGGAACAGACGGCTGGCGAAATGCTCGGCGACACCGGAACGCAAATGGCCGGCACCGCACGCGAACTGAGCGGCAAGGCTCAACAGGTGTGGGCCGATCTTGCCGACGTGGTGCGCGAAACCACCACGGAGCGGCCGTTTACCGCGCTCGCGATTGCGGCGGCCGCCGGCTTCATACTCGGCGCACTGCGTTCGGCGACCGCGCGCGATGTTCGCGGCGACAGGGATTACCGTTAGAGACGGTTGGCACAGAGCCGATTGCATCGTTCCGATGAAGCGCTCGCCGCCGGCCCGCACATCCGGCGGCGAGCGTCTGTGACGGCAATTGCTGGCGGGAGATACACGATGTCGATACATACCAAGGTCAGCCAGTGGCGCAACGTCGCGCGCTTCTGTTCCAGTCGGGCGGTCGATTACGCCGAGCTTCTGGCGCTGGAGCTGGACGAGGCCAAAGCACGGCTGGTGCGCGAAGTCATTGCGATGGTCGTGCTGGCGGTCGCCGCCATGTTCACCCTCTCTTTTCTTTGCGTGGCCATCATCGTCACGGCGTGGAATACGCCCTACGTCGTGGCCGTTGCGTGGGGCGTCGCGGGCGCGTGGCTGCTCATATCGCTTGCCACCTTCGCGATGATGAAGATGCAAAAGCCCGTCGAGCCGTTGCACGTGCTGCGCGACGAAGTGTCGAGCGACCTCGAAGCCCTGAAGGATGCCCTCAAATGAAACACGATCCACGCAGGCATCAGGAACACCGTGCGGTCATTCTGGAGCGCATGGCCATGACGCGGGCGCAGTTGCTGTCCGCGAATCTGGCGCTGCGCACGCCCCATCGGGCGATCAGAGCCGGCGTGCCAGCCGTCAACGTGATGACTTCGCTCGCCGATACGCCATACGTCGCGCTCGTGCTGGCGGCCGGTCTTGCCGCGGTTGTGCTCGGGCCGCGCAAGGCGATCGGAACGCTCGCACGCACCAGCGTGATGGCGTGGCTCACGCGGTCCGCGCGAAGCGTATTCCAGCGCTAACAGGCTGCGGCGCTGCGATGCCGCGCCGCGAATTTACACGCGCGATGTAGCAACTATCGCGTGACGCCGTTCGCGATGCATATTGGTGCGCCCGGTGCAGTGCGTCCAATGTGTGCAACTGAGCCGCGAGCCGGATGAACCGTACGTACAGTGTGGAGGAATTTATGAAGGCTCTCAGGTGGCATGGCAAGAAAGACATACGGTGCGACACCGTGCCCGATCCAAAGATCGAACATCCGCGCGACGCGATCATCAAGGTCTCGAGTTGCGCGATATGCGGCTCCGATCTCCACCTCTACGACGGCTTTATGCCCGGCATGGAATCCGGCGACATCATGGGTCACGAATTCATGGGCGAGGTGGTGGAAGTCGGCAAGGAGAATACGGCGCTCAAGGTGGGCGACCGCATTGTCGTGCCGTTCACGATTATTTGCGGCGAATGCGACCAATGCAGGCGCGGCAACTTCTCGGTGTGCGAGCGCAGTAACCGCAATAAGGATGTCGCCGACAAGATGTTCGGCCATACAACTGCGGGTCTCTTCGGCTATACGCATCTGACGGGCGGCTATCCCGGCGGGCAAGCAGAGTTCGTGCGCGTGCCGTATGCGGATAAGACGCACGTGAAAATTCCCGACGGTCTCACCGACGAACAGGTGCTCTTTCTCGGCGACATCTTCCCGACCGGCTGGCAAGCCGCGGTGCAATGCGATATCGAGCCAACCGACACGGTTGCAATATGGGGCGCGGGCCCTGTCGGGCAAATGGCGATCCGCAGCGCCGTGCTGCTTGGTGCCAGGCAGGTGATCGTGATCGACTGCGTGCCCGAGCGTCTTTCAATGGCGCGCGCAGGCGGCGCCGTCACGATCGACTTCAAGGAAGAAAGCGTGCTTGAGCGCCTGAAAGAACTAACGGGCGGCAAGGGCCCGGAGAAATGCATCGACGCGGTGGGCATGGAGTCGCACGCCACGCGCTCGCTCGACGCGATGTACGACCGCGCCAAGCAGGCTGTGATGCTCGAAACGGACCGGCCGCATGTGCTGCGCGAAATGATCTACGTGTGCCGTCCTGCTGGAACGTTGTCCGTGCCTGGCGTCTACGGCGGGCTGGTGGACAAGATTCCGTTCGGTGCGTCCATGAACAAGGGGCTCACATGGCGCATGGGACAAACGCACGTGAATCGCTGGACCGACGACCTGTTGCGGCGAATCGAGCAAGGGCAGATCGATCCGTCTTTCGTGATCACGCACACAGTTTCGCTGGATGAAGGTCCACGCATGTACAAGACGTTTCGCGACAAGGAAGACGGCTGCATCAAGGTCGTGCTGAAGCCTTGACGGTGCGTGCGGGCGATAGCGGAGCACGCTGGCTTGCCGATCGTCGAAGATGCAAAGCGCAGCGTTTCTAGCCACAGGAGCCGCGTTGATCGCGGCTCACCAGAATGAAGGTGATGCAAATGGATTCTCGTAGTGACTCTACGCAGGGCGCTCGCGCGCTGAAAGAAAGGCTGCCGCAAGCCGATTCGGTTGCGCGCGGACTCGGCTGGTTCAGCATTGCACTGGGCGTCGCCGAGCTCCTCGCGCCGCGCATGATGGCCCGCGCGGCCGGTGTGGAGACGGGCGCTGGTGCCATGCGTTTCTATGGTTTGCGCGAGCTCGCCTGCGGTGTCGGCATTCTGGCGTCGCGCAATCCGCGGCCGTTCTTATGGGCACGCGTGGGTGGCGATGCGCTCGACCTCGGCACGCTGGCGCTGTCGTCGAACAGGTTGAGTGCGCGCGAACGGCAACGCGCCAGCGTTGCGGCGCTCAACGTTGCGTGCGTGACGGCGCTCGACGTGTATGCCGCGAAATGCGCCGGCAATACGCCGCGCGCGCCGTCGGTCGACTATGGCGATCGTTCGGGTTTTGCCCAATCGCCAGAGCAGATGCGCGGTGCCGCGCTTGCGGACTTTGAGATACCGCGTGACATGCGTGCGCCCGAGGCGCTCGCGCCGTACACGCGGAGCGACGCTTCAGCGTTGCAGGCAGGAGCCGGGCGAGCCGGCAACGCGACCGACGGGGTATGAAGGGTACGAAGCGTACCGGTGCCTGTGACGGGTACGCTTCGTTTGGGTTCCTAAACGGACTGCGGCGCTCCGCGCGTATCGCAGCGCGGGCCGGTTTACGCCTCCAGGTCGTCTTTACTGGTGGGATGCCCCTTCGCGCCGCCGGGCTCCAGATCCGGATCGACGTGATCGTGCTCGGGCGTGTAGGGCCCTTCTTCCGGATGATCTTTCCCTTTTGGAATGAGCGTGGCGTCCATGTTTCCGTGCGGGCGCTGTTCGACTTTGCCGTCGGACTTCACCTTCACGTCGCCATCGCGAAGCTGTTCGCGCCGTTGGTCCGCGCGTTCGACGGGATCGGACGGTTCCTGATTCATCGCTTCCTCCTTCTGGTTGGTTCACGCATTCGTTCATGCACATCATGGATCGAGCAAACGCGATACCCGCGCTGCGCTGCACGCGGATTGCTGTCAACTTTCATCTCACGGCGGGCAAGCGTGCCCGCAAGGACATCTGCTTCCAACCATGACACTCGACCAACGGCTTCGCAGCATGCGCAAGACCATGCGCGACATGTTCGGTATCGCGCGTTTGCGAGCCGGCCAGGAGGACATCATCCGCAGCGTGTTGGAGCATCGCGACACCCTTGCCACGATGCCGACCGGCGCGGGCAAGTCGCTGTGCTACCAGTTGCCCGCGCTGCATCTGGAGGGCACCACGCTTGTCGTTTCTCCGTTGATCGCGCTGATGAAGGACCAGGCCGACAAGCTGCTCGCGGCGGGCATTGGCTGCACGCTCGTGAACAGCACGCTCAAGAGCCGTGCCGAGCGCGAAGCGCTGCAACGCATCGCAGCGGGCGAGAGCGGCATTGTGTTCGTGACGCCGGAGCGTCTCGCGCAGCCGGCGTTCATCGAAACGTTGCGCTCGCGTCCGGAAAATCGCGTCGGCCTTGTGGTCGTGGACGAAGCGCACTGCGTGTCGCATTGGGGACACGATTTCCGACCCGCGTTTCTCCAGATCGCGGCGGCGGTGAAGTTGCTGGGACAGCCGCCCATACTCGCGCTGACTGCCACCGCGACACCGCGCGTGATCGACGACATTGTGCGCTCGCTCGCGTTGCGTGAGCCGCGCGTGGTTCGCACCGGCACGTATCGGGAGAATCTGCGCTACCGGGTAGTGCAGGTCAGCACGGCAGGCGGCAAGGACGGTGCCGCGCGCGCGATGGCCGCAAAGCGAGAGCAACTGTCGACGCTGCTCGCGTCGCTTGCGGGCACCGGCATCGTCTATGCCGCCACCGTGCGCGACGTCGACCGCATCTACGGCTGGCTGGCGGAAGCCGGCGAATCGGTCTCGCGCTACCACGGTCGGATGGCGGCGGCCGCGCGCGAAGAGGCGCAGGAGCAGTTCATGTCAGGTGCGACGCGCTTGATGGTTGCGACCAATGCGTTCGGAATGGGCATCGACAAGGCGGACATTCGCTTCGTCATTCACTACCAGATTCCGGGCAGCCTCGATGCGTACTATCAGGAGACAGGCCGCGCGGGTCGTGATGGCGAGCCTGCCGACTGCGTGCTGCTGTTCGATCTGAACGACAAGCGCATCCAGCAGTTCTTCCTTGCCGGGCGCTATCCGAGTGTCGAACTTGCACAGCGCGTGTACGACACATTGGCGGCGCGGATCGACGAAGACCCGAAGGGCGCTACGCTGAAGGCGCTCAAAGACGCGTTGCCCGACGTCGGCGCGGGCAAGCTGGAAGTCGCGTTGAACATGCTGATCGATGCGCGCGTGGCTGGCCGCGATCGTCAGCGTCGTTATCGCCTGCGCGATCGTGACGACGCACCGCAGCCGGCACGCGACACCGTCGCGCAAGCTGCGGCGCAATTCGAGCAGATGAGCGCACACGACCGCGAAACGCTGCAGGCGATGATCGACTACGCGCAAACCGGCCAGTGCCGCTGGCGCGCGATTCTCGAGTATTACGGCGATACGCCTGCCGTGGAGCGCTGCGGCGTATGCGATAACTGTGTGCGTCCGCCGCAGATCGATGTGACGCAGCAGGATATTGTTGCAGGCGCAACGACCGAGAACGAGGTCGCGCGCAGGAAGAATGCGCCGCCCACACCGCGCGCCTGGGCTCCCGGCGATGCAGTGCGAGTGCCGCGCTACGGCGCGGGCGAAGTCGCGCTCGCGAGCGGCGAACAGGTGGCTGTGCAATTCCCGGACGGCAGCACGCGCACCTTTCTTGCGAGCTACGTAAGAGCGGGGCGCTGAGATGCGGGTGCAGTGACGGTGCCCGCGTTGGAGCCCGTTCCGGAGTGTGTCCCCGAACCGCCTCCGGCGCCCGCTTCGGAACTTGTGGCGAAGCCTGCCTCGATCCGCGCGCGGAAGTAGCGCGTGGTCTGCTCGAGACCATCATCGAGCGAGGTTTGCGGCTGCCAGCCAAGCAGCTCGCGCGCGCGCGAAATGTCCGGCTGCCGATGCCACGGATCGTCGGTCGGCAACGGATGCAGTTCGAGTGGCGAGTTCGAGCCGGTAATGGCCACGATCCGCTCCGCAATTTCGCGCATGCTCACTTCGTGCGGATTGCCCAGGTTGACCGGGCCGCCCGGATCGTCGGCGGAGTTCATCAGGCGGATGAAGGCGTCGATCATGTCGTCCACGTAGCAGAACGAACGCGTTTGCGAGCCGTCGCCGTAAAGCGTGAGCGGCTCGCCGCGCAGCGCCTGCATCATGAAGTTCGAGACCACGCGGCCATCGGCCGGGTGCATGCGCGGGCCATACGTGTTGAAGATCCGCGCGATGCGAATGGACAAGCCATGCTGGCGGCGGTAGTCCATGAAGAGCGTTTCCGCGCAGCGCTTGCCTTCGTCGTAGCAGGAACGCGGGCCGATCGGATTGACGTGGCCCCAGTAGTCTTCTTTCTGCGGATGCACGAGTGCGTCGCCGTACACTTCGCTCGTCGAGGCCTGGAAAATCTTCGCCTTCACGCGTTTGGCGAGGCCGAGCATGTTAATCGCGCCGTGCACGCTCGTCTTGGTGGTTTGCACGGGGTCGTGCTGATAATGGATCGGCGACGCGGGACACGCGAGGTTGTAGATTTCGTCCACCTCCACGTACAACGGAAATGTCACGTCGTGACGCATCAGCTCGAAGTTCGCGCAGTCCAGCAGATGCGCAATATTGTCTTTCGTGCCCGTGTAGAAGTTGTCCACGCACAGCACGTCATGACCCTGCGTGACGAGCCGCTCGCACAGGTGCGAGCCGAGAAAGCCGGCGCCGCCGGTGACCAGAATCCGCTTGCGGGTGAGTTCTTTCATGTTGCGTCGTCCTTGTGGTGGTTCGACTCGCGGCTCATGCGGTGACTTGCAGCAGGGCGTCGTGCCAGTCCTGCGCGAAGCGGTCTATATGGAATCGTTCTAGCGCGGTGCGCCGGGCGCCTTCGCCGAGGCGTCGCGCTTGCGCGGGGTCACGCAGCAACTCGTGCATCGCGTCGACCAGCGCGTTGATGTCGGTATGCACGAAGCCGTTTTCGCCATTACGGATGACGGTGGCGAGTTCGGTGGTCGCGAGGCCGACAATCGGCATGCCGATCGTCATCGCCTCGACAATTGCGAGGCCGAGGCTCGTCCAGCGAATCGGATTGAAAAAGAAGCGGTAGCGCGCGGTGAACGCGGCGAGCTCCAGGTTGCCGATTTCCCCGATGCCGTCGAGCCGCTGCGCATCCATGCCGACCAGATCGAGCGGCACACGTGTGCGCAAATCGGCGAATACGTCGGCGCCGAGCCGCCGCCCGCGTTGCGCAAGATGATTCACGACGACAATGCCGCGCTCCAGTTCGCCGCTGTAGCGCACACCTTCGGGCACCACCACGCCGTGCTCGATCACCTGCGTGGGCGTCACGCCGCAATCCCACATCAACTGGTTAAAGTGCGTGACGTGCACCAGCAGCGTGTCCGGATCGTCGACCCAATGCCACTGCTGGAACGGGTTTTCCTGCGGCGGATCGTGTTCGATATAAATGCGCGGCAGGCGCCGTTGCGCTTCGCTCAGCACATGCTCGCGGTCGTGTTCCCAGTGAGTTCTGTGTTGATACAGCACGACGTCGAACTCCTGATCGGGCACGTCGTCCGCATTGATTTCGTGGACGTTGTCGCCCCAGGGCAGCACGCCGACCTTGCCTGCATAGCCCGGCGGATTGCCCGGCTTGGTGACCAGATAGAAGTCGTGCGGCGCCTGGGTCAGGTAATACAGATAGTTGCCGTGGACGTGCCATGTCAGCACACGCAGACGGCGGCAATTACGCAGCATGATTCAACTCCTTTAAGGGCCCCGTTTCGGCCTGGGCGTGCAATGCGTACGGTGCGGCTGGACGCGCGCCATGAACGTCGGCGAGTTGAGCGCGCGCCGTCTCCACCACCAGATCGACGCCAATGTTCAGCGCGCAAGGATGGCCATATGGGCATTCCCGGAACATGCACGGACGGCACGGCGGATAATCCGCAAGCACGCGGTGTAGCGCGTGATCGAGCGGCGCCCAGCGTTGTGTATCGCTACCCGAAGCGATGACGACCGAGGCGGTCGCGGTCGCTGCGGCGATGTGCGAAATGCCGGTGTCGTTGCAGACCACCAGTCGCGCATGTGCGACGAGCGCAGCCAGTCCGCCGAGCGACGTCGCGCCCGCCAGATGCAACGCGGGCGCGGTCATTGCGCCGAGCACCTCGCCGGTCAGCGATGCCTCTGCCGCCGTGCCTGTGATTGCAATCTGCCAGCCGCCGGCGGCGAGACGATCCGCGACTTCCGCGAAACGCGCGGCCGGCCAGCGGCGCGAGGGCAACTGCGCGCCCGGATGGATCAGCACGAGGCGCTGCGCCTCGATACCGTGGGCGGCCACAAGCGACGCATATTCTTCGCCGTCGCGCTCGCTGAGCGGAAACCACAACTGCCGCTCGGCGGTTTCGGCGCCAAGCGCGCTCATCAACGCGAGATAGCGCTCGGGTTCGGGCAGATCGTCCGGCCAGCGGATGAACACGCCATCGCGCGTTTGCTCTTGTGGCTGAACGAAGCCAGCGTTAGACCTTGCGCCGAACTGCAGCAGCAGGTCGTTCGCCACGCCGCCGCTGCCGTGCAACTGGATCGCGAGATCGAAACGTCGTGCCCGCATCTGCTCATGAAACGCGGGCAGGCCGCCGTTGGATTCCGGCTGCTCAGGAAAGCCCTCTGCACCGGGAAACACGATCAGCTCGTCGACGAGATCCGCATAACGCTCGACAAACGACTGCGCCCACGGCAAGCCGATCAATGCAATATGCGCTTGCGGCGCGGCCTCGCGCAGCGCGCGCAATGCGGGCACCGAGCACAGCATGTCGCCGAGTTGCAGCGCGCGAAAAACCGCTATGCGCCGGGGTGCGAGCGATGCGAGCAATGAGCCTGCATTCATAGAAAGAGCACCTTGTAACGTACAGCGCCGTAAAGCCGCCAGTAGATCGACAGGAACGGAATGGGAATGGACGTCCACGCCATTTCGGCAATGTGCCGCCAACTGCGGTCGCGCCCGCGCAAACGCATCACGCAGAAATAGGCGGTCAGCGCAAACCATGCAAGCAGGCCGACCATGAACGTGGTGGCGTCGCCCACCAGCGCGCCGATCAGCGCAGCGCACGTGGCGCACAAAATCAGGTAATAGAGCACGGGCGGGGACGAGCGAATTCGCGTCCTGAACAGTTCAGGGTGCTTTTTATAGAGCAGTGCGTCGAACTGACTCTTCTTCTGCTGCGAAATGCTCACGCCCCAGCGTGCCGGGCGCACCGGATGCACGACAAGCGCCTCGTTGGCGCGCACGATCTTGCCGCCGGCTTGCAGCAACGTGAACTGCAGGTCCGAGTCTTCGCGCCATGCCGCTGTGAAGCGTTCGTCGAAGCCGCCTGTCATCGTGAGAAAGCTTCGGGCTACGAACACATTGGCGGTGGCGAATTCGGCGCGCTCGAGGCCGCTCGCATCGGCCTCATAATCGGTCGGTGACGCGGGCAGCGGCACGACGATGCGGCCCGCCGCGGCGGCCGCGCCCTGGCGAATCGCTGCGAGCCCTTCTTGCAGCCAGTGCGGATCCGGCAGCGTGTCGTCGTCGGTGAAGGCAATGACCGGCGAGCGCGCCTGCTGCCAACCCGCGTTGCGCGCGCCCGCCGGGCCCTGCGTGCGAGTGACCGGCACATAGCGCACCGCGAGGCCGCGCTCCGCCTGTTCCGCTGCGACGCGGGCGACGCAGGCGCGCGTCGCTTCGTCCGGACCGTCGTCGCACACCACGATCTCATAGCGGCCGGGGGCAAACTCCTGTTCAGTGAGCGCGCGCAGGCACGCGGCAAGCATGTCGGGCCGCCGGTAAGTCGGCACCACCACGGAGATGTCGAGGTGCGCGAGCAGCACGCCGGGATAGCCCGCCACAAGGGGCTCTGCCGCGCTGTGCGGCTGGCCGAAGCTGCCTCGTACGTCGAGGGGTCCCGTAGCGGATGAACTCATGCGCTGCCCCGCGTTTTGTCGATGAGGAACGGACCGATCACCAGTGCGTCGAGCGGCGAGGTCCAGAACGACTCGACCGCGTCGCGCGGCGAGTTGACCATCGGCTCCCCGCGCGTGTTGAACGACGTATTCACGAGAATCGGCACGCCGGTACGCTGGTTGAATGCGGCGAGCAGATCGTAGTAGAGCGGATGCTGCGAACGGTTGACGGTCTGCACGCGCGCCGTACCGTCCACATGCCGCACGGCGGGAATGCGCTCGGCCTTGTCCGCGCGAACGTCGAACACGAACAGCATGAAGGGTGCAACGTTGCCGTTCACAAACCATTCGCTCGCATGCTCTTCCATGACGACTGGCGCAACCGGGCGGAAGTCCTCGCGATCCTTGATCTCGTTGAGCTTCGCCTGCATGTGCGGGTCGACCGGCGAGGCGAGAATCGAACGCGCGCCGAGCGCACGCGGACCAAATTCGGTGCGCCCCTGGTACCAGCCGATCACCTTGCCGCTCGCGAGCAGGTCTGCCGTTTCGCCGGCAATATCGTCGAGCCTCCGGTACGGCACTTTCGACCATTTCAGGAACTGTTCGATTTCTTCTTCCGGATACTCGGGACCCAGGTACGCGTGATCCATCGTCCAATGACGCTTGCGGTCGCCGGCTTCACAGCGTTGACGGTAGTCGATCCACAGAGCGGCCCCAAGCGCGGTGCCCGCGTCGCCCGCTGCCGGCTGAACCCACACTTCGTCGAAAGGGCCGGCGTCGCGCAGTTTCGAATTCATCACGCAGTTCAATGCGACACCGCCAGCCATGCTGAGCTTTCGCAAGCCGGTCTTGTCATGCAGCCAGCCTGCGAGTTGCAGCACCGTTTCTTCAAGCACGCGCTGCAACGAATGCGCAATGTCGAAGTGACGCTGCTCGAGTGGACCACCGCGTTCGCGTGCCGGGCCAAAGCGCTTGACGAGGCGCGGGGCGTCCACGGTATAGCTGCCGTCGCCGCGATAGCGCACGATGTCGCGGAACACGTCCACATATTCCGGCTTGCCGTACGACGCCAGCGCCATCACCTTGTACTCGTCCGACGAATGCAGAAAGCCGAGCCAGTCGGTCACGGCTTCATAAAGAAGACCGAGCGAATGCGGCAGTTCCACCTGCTTGAGCCGCGTGTATTCTCCGTCGACGAACTGGCCCATGCTGGTCGTCACGCCTTCGCCGCGGCCGTCCATCGTGAGCACGGCGGTGTTGTCATAGGGCGCGGCGAGAAACGCGCTGGCTTCGTGCGCGAGGTGATGCTCGACAAAATGCCACTTGAAACCGTTATCGCGATCCACGCCCTGAAAGCGCTTGCGCAGATGATGCGGCGCGCCGTCGAGCAACTGACCCTTGGCATTCGCAATGTAGCTGAGAAATAGCGGGTCCCACGGTGATGCAGAGGGATCGGACAGGCGCGTGTTGGCCGGATCGAACGGCAGTTCGATGGTCGCGCCGGGGCGCTTCGGCATGCCGCTGAAGAGGCTCGGGTCGTACGAGTACGCCACGTGGTCGACGTCGGCAAGCGTGATGCCGGCGGCTTTCAGGCAATAGTCGATCGCGTCGAACGGCAGTTGCCAAGTCGAGAAGGGCACGGGGCGCTTTGCATGCTTGACGTGCGTAAAGCGTTCGTCTTCGGCGGCGGCGAGCACCACACCGTCGCGCAGCAGGGCTGCGGCGCTGTCGTGGTAGACGGCATTGATTCCGAGTGTGTACATGAGCGTTCGCTGTAGGAGTGGGTTGTCAGGGCACCACCGGTTCACCGGCGCACGGCGGCGCCGCGTCGGTGTGATCGGCAGCGGATTCGTTATTGGAAGCGCAACGTGGGGACGCGGCGCGCGATTGGGCTTCTGCGTGCAACTCGAGCGCGGCTGTCACCACCTCGCCTGGCGTCACGCCGAGCAGGCATGCGTGGTGATGTTGCGGACACACGCTGCGATAACACCAGCGACATTCGACATCGCGAAACAGCACGCGATGCGGCGTCTGCCACGGCGTGTGCTGTGGGTTGGTCAACGCATACAGGTCGACGACCGGCGTGCCGAGCGCAGATGCAAGATGCACCGGTCCGCTGTTGTTCGATACCAGCACGCTCGTACGTTCGATCAACGCCGCCAGTTCGCCCAGCGTCAGCGCGCCGCTCATATCGTGTAGTTGCGCGCGCACGCGCGGGGCGGCGGCGGCAATCACGGCCTCGACGAGGTCCCGCTCGCTTGCGCCGCCGGTGATCAGAATGGGCGCGCTGGTTTCGTGCGCGAGCCGCGTAGCCACCTGACCGAAACGCTCCGGCGGGTAGCGGCGGGAGGCCGCGGTTGCACCGGGGTGCAACACGATCCACGGCGCGCTCCCATTCGCCTCGACCTGCAGCCCACGCGCCGCGAGTTGCTTCGTCAGCGTGCGCCGGTCCGACTCGTGCACCGCGAAGCGCATGCTGGTGTCGGGCGCATGTGCACCGACCTGGCGGACCAGGTCCAGTTGCCGTTCCACCTCGTGACGTGTGCGCTGCTGCGGCTCGGGTTCGCGCAACCAGTCGGTGAGCAAGGCATAGGGATTCTCGCGGCAATGCGCGAGCCGCCGCGGAATGCCCGCGAGATAACACAGCATGGCCGCGGGCAAAGGGCTCTGACTGTAGACGGTGAAGATGACCGCCGCATCAAAATTGCCGCGCCGCAAGCGCTCTACCATGCGTTGATCGTCGGCGAGAGAGCGCGAACCCGCTGACGGGTTCGCGACCCACGGTGCTTCGTATTCGATCACGTCGTCGACATCGTCCAGATGCGGCGCGAGCGCGGCGCCGCTGCGCGATCCCAGCAGCGTGATATGGCGCCCGGGACCGGACTCGCGCAACGCGTGCAGCGCCGGCGTCGTCATCAGCACGTCGCCGAGGTTGTCGAGCCGCACGCACAGAATCCGCTTGATGTCCTCGCCCCAATGCGCAAGCTGCGGGCTGTCGGGCACGCGAGCGTGCGCGAGCATGGGTTGAGCGATCAGCAGCGGCGCATTCATTGAGCGGCTTCCTCGCCTGCAGGCGCGGACCGTAGCGCTGCTTCGGCACTGCCCGCGACAATGCGGGCCGCCTCATGCAGATCCGCGGCGCGCGCGTGCGGCACACGCTGCGGGCCCTCGATCCACTCGGTTTCGTGGCCGTTGTCGAGCAGAATCGTGCGGCACCCGGCGCGATTGCCCGCTTCCACGTCGTCGAGAATGTCGCCGATGAACCAGCTCCGCGCGAGATCGAGCCGATGCTCGCGCGCCGCGCGCAGCAGCATCCCAGGCGCAGGCTTGCGGCAATCGCAGGCGGTCGCGTAGGGCGCCACGCTGCCGTCCGGATGATGAGGACACCAATAGGCGCCTGCGAGCGTCGCGCCGCATTCTGCAAACATGCTTGCCAGCTTGGCCTCCACATCCTTTAACGCGGCGCGCTGAAACTTGCCGAGCGCGACGCCCGACTGATTGCTGATCACGAAGAGCGCGAACGGCTGGCTCGCGAGCAGGGTCAACGCTGCGCGCGCGCCGGGTGCGAGGCGCATCAGCGAAGGGTCTATGTTGTAGGGCACGTCGTCGAGCAGCGTGCCGTCCTTGTCGAGAAAAACAGCGGGTTGCAGCATGATGATGGCGGTGCTCAAAGCGTGAACGATTCTCCGCAGACGGATAGTTCATCCGCCCCGGCTCGGCGAAACAGACTGTGCTGGGAGCGCAGCAGTAGGGCGCGGCGTGCTAGCGGAACGATGCGCCGGCTGCCGCGCGCAGTCGAACCTCCACACGTTCTTCCGCGCTTTTGGCCGGCACGAGCCGCGCGGTGCGCATATAAATGCGCGCAAGCGATTCGCCCACGCCGCGCCAGGTGAACTCCTTCCTCGCGCGATCGAGGCCTGCTTCGCCCATGCGCCGCGCGAGAGCGGGGTCGCGCCGCAACTGGTTGAGCCGCGCCGCGAGCGCGGCCGGATCGCGTGGCGGCACCAGAAAGCCGGTGACGCCGTCGGCCACCGAGTAGCGGATGCCGCCGACATCCGCGCCGATTACCGGCGTGCCGCAGGCCATGGCCTCGACCGGCGTGATGCCGAACGGCTCATACCACGGTGTCGTCACGAACACGTCGGCGGCGCTGTAGTAGTAGCGCAGTTGCGCGCGCCCGCGCCGGCCGACAAAGTGCGTCTGCTCCGCGACGCCACATTCCTGTGCGATGCCGCGCAAACGTGCGATTTCCGGCGTGGCCTTTTCATTCGGCGCGTCCGAATTGCCGCCCACTACATAGAGTTGCGCCGACGTCCTGAAGGCTTTCTTCAGCACGCCCACACCGCGCACCACGTTGTCGATGCCCTTGCGCTCGACGAGGCGGCCGAGCTGCAGCACGGTAAATTGATCCTGCTCCCAGCCGAGCGCCTCCCGCGCGGTCGCGCGGTCCATCGGATGAAACTCGTCGGCGTCGAAGCCGCACGGCACGATCTCGATGCGCGTGGGGTCGGCCTGGTAATGCTCGATGAGGTCCGCTTCGTCCTGCGGACATTCGGCGATCACCACGTCGGACTGCGCGACGAGGTCGTCCTCGATTGCGAACCTCTCGTCGGGGAAGCCGTCGTTCGCACCCTGGTGGATCCGGCGCACGCGGCCGAGCGCATGAAACGTTGTGATCAGCGGCACGCCGAGGGCTGCTTTCACCTTCATCGCCGCCAGCCCGGACATGAAGAAGTTTGCGTGGATCACGTCATACGGCTGCTTCTCGCGGCGGAAGAACTCGATCAGGAATGCGGCGAACTCGTCCATGAAGGGCAGCAGCAGTTCCTTCGGCAACTGCATGGGCGGTCCCGCCGGCACGTGGATCACGCGCACGCCTTCCATATCGGAGACGAGCGGCAGCAACGCGCGGTCGCGGCGCGTGAACACATCGACTTGATGACCCATCTCGGTGAGTTCACGCGCGACGTTCGCGACGTAAATGTTTTGGCCTCCGCTGTCGACGCCTCCGGCGACGGCGAGGGGCGAGGCGTGTTCACTGATGAGGGCGATCTTCATTGACATTCCTTCGCGAGGTAGGCATTGGCAGGGCGTGCATTGCGCGCGTTGCTGAGCACTCTTATGCAATGTCGCGCGATACGACGCTGTTAACCGGCCACAGCATGCGGTGTGCCTATGCGCCGCAAGGCAGGCGCGCAACCTCAATGCGACGGTGGGTAGGCAGAAGCGCTGTAGCGTGCCCCTATTCCTGGCTGGGAAGCGGTGTGGCGTTCCCTTTTTCTACAAGCCGTCATGTAAATTCGAGTAGCGCTTCCCCGACAAGGCGAATTTTTTCCTTTGCGATGCAGGACGAATGACGCCTGTCGCGAGCGTGTGCTGTGTGCTAAGTTTTGTCCGATGGCGGGCGCAGAGTTTGCTCGTCACTGGCCTCGGCGCGCGCGTTCGCCATCTGGCGCCGTTCGTCGCGCCTCTTGCGAACCCGCGTAGTGGAATCGAAATGTCCGCCTGCAGCCAAGGTGTTGCAGCGGCTCTCACAGGGACCCCATGCCGAATCCCGCAACGCTGCCCCGCTCCCAGTTGACCCGCCGCATTGCCGCCGATCTGATGCGCGCAGTCTGGCGCTACCGCAACCAGACGCTCGCCGCTTTGCTGCTGATGGTGTCGGCCAAGCTCTCCACCGTGCTGATGCCGCTCGTGCTCAAGCACGTGGTGGACGAATTGGGGCACCCGGTCGCGCAGGCGCTGTTCCCCGTATTTCTCGTCCTGACCTATGCATTGCTGCGTTTTCTCGGCGATGCACTCAACGAAGCGCGCGACGTGGTGTTCAGCATCGTCACGCAGCGCACGGTGGCGGCGTTCACCGAGCGGACCTTCGCGCACCTGCATCGTATGAGTGCGCGCTTTCATACGAAGCGTGAGACCGGCGCAATTGTGCGCGACGTGCAGAAGGGCGCGGACGGCATCGGGTTCTTGCTGGGCGTCGCGCTGTTTACGATCGTGCCGACAGCGTTCGAAATCGTGACCATCGTCGCGATCATGGTTCACAACTATGCGCGCGAGTTCATGATCGCGATTGCCGCGACCTTCGTGTGCTATGCAATGTATACGTTCATCTTCACGCGGCGGCGCGTGGCATTCCAGCGCGCGGTGAATGCGCTCGAAGCGCAATCGGATGGCAGGCTCGTGGACAGTCTGCTGAATTACGACACCGTCAAGTACTTTGCCACCGAAGAAACCGAGACCCGGCGTCTTTCGGCGGTGCTGGAAAAGTGGGTGCATGCAAGGACCGCGAACCAGCGCGCGCTGACCGCGTTGCATGTGGGGCAGAGCGCGGTGATCGCGCTCGGCATCGGTGCGATCATGCTGCTCGCGGCGCAGCATGTGGTGTCCGGCACCATGACCGTGGGCGATCTGATTCTGGTGAACGCGTACATCATCCAGATCTGCATGCCGCTCAATACACTTGGCTTCGTATTTCGCGAGACCAACGACGCAATGGTGAACGTGGAGCGCATGTTCGAGATACTGACCGCGCGCGGGCGCGTGGGGGAAGATATCGACGAGCCCGCTGCCAAACCGCTAGTAGTAAGTGCCGGTCAGATCTCGTTCGAGCACGTGGACTTTGGCTACGATCCGGCGCGGCAAATTCTGCGCGACGTCGACTTTCACGCCTATCCGGGCAAGACACTCGCCATTGTCGGCGGAAGCGGCTCCGGCAAGTCCACGCTCGTGAAGCTGCTGTTCCGCCTGTATCAGCCGAGCAGCGGCATCATTCGCATTGACGGGCAGGACATCGGTCAGGTCACGCAAAAGAGCTTGCGTGAGGCTATTGGCATCGTGCCGCAAGACACTGTGCTGTTCAACGAGACGATTGCGTACAACATCGCCTATGGGCGGCCTTCCGCGACTCGCGCAGACGTGGTGCGGGCGGCGCGCGCGGCGCAGCTCGACGAATTCATCGAGCGTTTGCCGGATCATTACGACACGCGCGTTGGCGAGCGCGGCGTGCGGCTCTCGGGCGGCGAGCGGCAGCGCATTGCGATTGCGCGCGCGATTCTGAAGGACCCGCGCATCATTGTGTTCGACGAGGCCACGTCCGCACTCGACACGCGTTCGGAGCGCGCGATTCAAACCGAGTTGACGCGCCTCGCGCAAGGCCGCACGTCGATTGTGATTGCGCACCGACTCTCGACCGTAGTCGACGCCGACTGGATTCTCGTGATGGAACATGGCCGGGTGGTCGAGCAGGGCACGCATCGCGAACTGCTCGCGCGCGACGGCGTGTACGCGAAGATGTGGTCCCTGCAATGGCAGCAGGGCGAACTGGAACACGCACAGCGCAAGCTCACCGCGCAATCGGTCAGCCTCGCGGCGTTGATGGCGGGCGTGATCGACGCGTTGCACGACGAAATCGCGGCCCGACGCGTGACCCTGTATCCGCAGATCGGCGACAACGATCTGCGCGTGACGGGCGACCCGAGCGTGCTGCAACCGCTGATTGCCGAGCTGTGCCGCAACGAGATCGTGCACGCCAAGCCAGGGCAGCGCATCGAATTGCGCGTGGAGCGGCATAACAATCAGGTGTGGGTGACCGTGCTCGGCATGGGCGAGAAGCCCGCTGAACTGTCGCAGGCAGCGGCGCGCCACATGGAAGAGGCGCTCGCCGCCGCTGGCGGCAGCTTCACGCTGACGCCGCTCAATGGCCGGCTCGCGTATGTGGCGATGTTGCCGCTGCGTCCCGTGGCCGATATGGCCGCTCAAACGCAGGCGGCGCCGCCTTCCGACGCGGACGGAGCGCCGCTAGCAGGTCTCTTCGTCATGGCAATCGACGATCAGGAAGATGCGCTCGACGCACTCGAAGCAGTGCTCACCGCGAGCGGCGCGCGCGTGCGCACCGCTTCGTCGGGCAAGGAAGCACTGGACTGGCTCGCGCAGACGCCAACCGTGCAATGGCCGCATGCCTTGCTATGCGACATTGTGCTCGCCGACGAGGACGGCTATGACGTGCTGCGCCGTTTGCGGCGGCTCGAAGCCGAGCGTCAGTTGCCGCTGCAGGACCGCGTGCCGGCAATCGCCTTGACCGGCTACGCGCAGAGCGAGGACCGCATGCGCGCCAAAATGGCTGGTTTTCAGGCACATTTGACGAAGCCGGTTGCGCCCGAGAAGCTCATAGGCGAGATTCGCAATCTTGCGATGGCTTCCGCGCGCACGGGCGCGTAGGGGCAGGCAGTTATGCGTCAACGCGTCTGATGATTCAGGTGCTGACGTCGGCTTTGCCTACTGTCGGCTTCGCGCGTGTGCTCGGCGCAGGCGCTGCCATCTCGCGTTCGCCGGTCCGCACGCGTTCTCGCAGGTTCAGAACGTGGGGTGGCACGGGCTTGCGGTTTCTCAACGCCCAGGCAAGGCCGCGCACAAACGGCAGACCGTCGCGAGCGAGCGTACCTTCGCGCGAGAAAGTTGCGAGTGCCTGTGCTGTCGCGCGGCACGCTTCGGGCCACGGCAGGCGCAGCCATGCGATCCACGCGGCATTGCGCGCGAGCGTGCGCCGCCGCAAGCCGCTGTCACGCGACGGCGACGGATGATGATGCACCGTCAGTTGATCGCAGTAGACAATGGCGTGCCCGGATGCGAGTACGTCCAGCGCAACCAGCTCTTCTTCTCCGCCGATGAAAAGACGCGGTTCGTAACCGCCCAGCTTACGGAACAGCGATGTGCGAAACACGCTTGCGCCCGCCATGTAGCCAATCAGAGCGGGGCCCGGCAAGCCCTCGCTGCCGAGCGGGCTAACACGCATGATCGAGCACATGGGGTCGGTAATCTGCTCCTCGCCCACTACCACGCGTCCGCTCAGAATGCCGACGTTCGGCCACGCATCGAGCAGTTGGACCGCGCGTTCGAGCGCGCCGGGTTCCCACCAGGTGTCGTCATCGCAGAAGGCGACGTAGTCGGTGCCGACGCAGGCGGCGGCGCGATTGCGTCCAGCCGCGCCCAGGTTGGCATTGCATTCGACGATGCATACGGTAGGAAAGAGCGCCTTTACCAACGCGACAGTGTTGTCGCTTGAGCCGTTATCCGCCACGAATACAGGCGGGTTTTCCGGAAGGGCAAGTAAGCGCTCGAGGGTAGCCACAAGCTCGTCGGCGCGGTTGTGTGTCAGAACGACGACCGAAATGCGCCGGGAAAGCGGTTTTTTTTCCATGCTCTTGTTTGTTTTTAACGAGGCGATGCCCCGGTCAAGCAAACGATGTGCCGTTCGCTTTCAGGCAGCTTCAGTTTCGGCCTGTCGCTTTGTTAGCTGCCAATATTTTTCCGTCGAATAGAGCGTGGTTTCGGCGCCTCGTCCGAATGCGCGCAACTGGCTCGTGTATGCCGCGATTGCTTCGCGCTTCATCTGTTCATGCGAAACGGATTGGCTGACGGTAGCGGGCAGGTCATCCGCGGGATTCAGCAGGTAGCCGCGCTTCGTCAGTTCTTCAATGCGCTGGGGAACGGTCTGGTCCATCCGTCTATAGGGGACGTCTTCATAGGCATGGAACGGCGTGTCGCGCATCTGCGCGACCAGTTGCAGACAGGCATTGGATACGAGCGTGTGATCCGAATGAAACAGGCCGAGCGGGATGATGACCTTGTCCGGACTGTGCGCCCGCACGGTGTGGCGCAGCGCTTCAGCGAGTTCGTCGAGCAAAGGGGTCTGCCCGTACTGCGCATCGCAAAAGGGCAGATGGACCGGTTCGGCTCCGAGCATTTCCAGAGCTACAGCGTCCTCCCGCCTGCGGGCTTGCATAGCTTCGAATGCGTCTTTGAAGCCCGACTTGCGGTCCCACTCCGTCGACATGTTTTCGCGCGGCGGCGCTGTGAATACCGTGCAGACAGTTGCAGACGGATTCGCAGAGAGCAGCAGTCCACAACTCAATACGGCATCGTCGAGATGCGGTGAAATGACGAACAGGCGAGCGCGCGATTGCATCATGTTGTGATGGAGTTGTCGTCATGGATATTAGACCTGTCATGCTAGCAACTCCCGCGCCTGGCGTGCCGGGCGGCCTGCAGTAGTCGGCGAGGAATGCGCTTTGCTACGGTATCGCCGTACTGTTTTGCGTGTGCCACCTCGTGAGCAAAGCAAAGAATCCGTCGAATCCGTCGATAACAGCCGTGCCTGTGGAGGTCCGCCGAGGGCAGGTTACAGAGCAGCTGCCGCGCGCAATTTTCCGCGAACGCTTCATGGCGCGATTCTACGATCCTGCCTTCCGCGCGGAAGACGAGGCGCTCGCGCGGCTAGAGGCCATTGCGTGGGATGCGTATTCGCAGTCGCGCAAATCGCCGGTCACCGCGAAGGCAGGCGCCGGCTATGCCGATCCCGACTACGATCTGTCTGTCGAATGGCGTGCCGCGAAGGAGTGCATCGACGCGGCACAGGCCCGGCAACGCGATCCGGCTAGCCGGTCGCGCGTGCTGATCGTCAATGCTTCGTCGCGCAACGACTATACGTGTCCGAGCGAAATGTCGAAGAGCTTCCGGCTTGCCAAGATCGCGCAAGGCACGCTGGAGCGGCGTGCTTTCGATGTGGACTTTCTTGATCTGTCGCGCCTGAACTCCGACCGCGATCTGCACATTCACCCGTGCAAGGGCTGCGTTTCAACAGCCATGCCGCTTTGCCACTGGCCTTGCAGCTGCTATCCGAATCATTCGCTGGGACTCGTCAACGACTGGATGAACGAGATCTACGAGCGCTTTGCGGCTGCTCACGGCGTGATTTTCGTCACACCCGTGTACTGGTATCAGGTGACGAGCCCACTGAAGCTGCTGATGGATCGCCTCGTCTGCGCGGACGGCGGTAATCCCGATCCCACTTCCACGCACGGCAAGAAGCCTGAGGAAGCGAAGAGAATGGAGCTTGCCGGCTGGGATTATCCGAAGCACCTCGCCGGCAGGGCTTATGGCATGGTCGTGCACGGCGACGTCGCAGGCATAGAGGGATCGCGCCGCGCGTTGAGCGACTGGCTGGGCTGGATGGGCCTGATCGAGTGCGGTCCGAAGTCGCGGCTCGACCGCTTTATCGGCTACTACGAGCCGTACGCGACGAGTCACGCAACGCTCGATCGCGACGAAGAAATGCAGCAGGAAGTCGTGAACGTGGCGCAAGCGGTGGCCGAATGCGTCGAGCAGATACGCAGTGGTTACAAGCAGCCAGGCGACGCGCTGCCCACGCCGCGCGCGAAGTAGGCGAGTGCCGCGCCGCGCTGCCGAACACGCGCCCAAAGGCTCGTTGTATTTTCTCCAACCTTTTGAACGCCATATCGAAGGATAAGCATGACAGACAAGAACAAGGCGGAGCGGCGCCGGCTCGGTGGCTGGCTGCCGAGCAACGAAGAGCATCTCGCGCGCTACCGCACCAATCTCGCGGAAAAAGCCCGCGCCCGCGCGGCGCACGCGCCGCGTACAGACGCGGTGACACATCTCGCGGCGCTATTGAACGGCGACCCCGTGCTTCGTATGGATATGACCCGGGCCATCAACCAGGCGCTCGACGAGGGCTACGTACTCGGCTATTCGTCGATAGAAGAACTGATGACGATCATTGACTATTTGATGACGTATGCGCCGCCGTTCAGCGAGACGAGTTTGATCCACTGTCCATTGAATGCAGTGCTCGACTGGCCGATGTGCATGCCCTCCGGCTACGCGCTTTTTCGCGACCCGGCGTTCAATCAGCGGCTCAAGCATGTGCTCAATTGCTGGTGCGGCTTTTTGAGCGGGCCTCATTCGCGCGAACACCTGAATGCTTCTGCGCCGAACGGCTGGTTTTCGCCCGAGGCCGACAAGAAAATCAATCTGTCGCAGTTCTGCTGCGATCCAGATAAGCCGTACTGGGGCTTCTCCTCGTGGAACGACTTTTTCACGCGCCGCTTTCGCGAGGGCGCAAGGCCCGTGGATCAGCCGGATAACAACAAGATAATCGTCAGCGCTTGCGAGGCGGCCCCATACAACATCGAGACCGATGTCAAACTGACCGACAGCTTCTGGATCAAAGCGCAGCCTTATTCGCTGCTAGACATGTTCTCGGCCAGCCAGCGCGAGCTCGCGCAGCGCTTCGTCGGTGGTTCCATCTACCAGTGTTTTCTGAGCGCATTCGACTACCATCGCTGGCACGCGCCGATCAGCGGCGTGATCAAGAAAGCCTACGCGCTGGATGGCACCTATTATTCGGATGCCGATGCGGAAGGCCGCGACCCCGGCGGTCTGAACGACTCGCAGGGCTACATTACGGCTGTAGCAGCGCGAGCCGTGATCGTGATCGAAAGCGACGATCCCGCCATTGGGCAGGTGGGTTGCGTATTCGTGGGCATGGCCGATGTGTCTTCGTGCATGATCGAAGCACTGCCTGGGCAACGCGTTGCGAAAGGTGACGAGATCGGCTTCTTCCAGTACGGCGGCTCTACCTGCTGCCTCGTGTTCGAACCGGGCGTAATCGACAGGTTCGTGCCGCAACCGCCGTTCGACAATGCGCCCCCGGTGAAGGTGAAAACGCACATAGCGACGGCGAGGTAGCAAAACCGCCCGCTTTTTGCCGCCGGCTACAGGGCGGTGGGGAATGCCGCGAAAACCATCGCGGCATTCTTTTTATAGCGACTTCCCTGTGCAGCGGGCAAACACTCAGCCAGGTTGCTGACCGGAGCCAAGGTCCGCGCCCGTCACCGGGTCTGTCGTTGTATCGGAAGCGGTGCGCGAAGCGAGCGCGCCGAGTACTTCGACATCCGCTTGCGTGACGTTGACGGAGGGTAGACCGTCGCCGCCGTCCACTGCCGGTTGCGGGGCTTCGACAAACTCCCATTCCGGCCCTTCATTCCACGGGCCGCGTGCGTCGCCCTCGCCTGCGGACATGTTGTAGTACACGTTTGTAAATTCAGGCACGCCTGGCAGCTTGCCTTGCGGGAAGTTCGGCTGAATCGAATGCAGTGCTTTTTCGAACGACTTCTGGTGAGCGATTTCGCGCGTCATCAGAAAACCGAGGGCGTCCTTGATGCCGGGATCGTCCGTGACATTCAGGAGCCGCTCATAGACGATCTTCGCGCGTGCTTCGGCAGCAATGTTGGAGCGCAGGTCCGCGGTAGGCTCACCAATGGTGTCGATGTACGCCGCTGTCCACGGCACGCCGGCAGAGTTGGTCAGCGCAGGTCCGCCGCCGTAGAGCAGCGCGGTGGTGTGCGAGTCGTTGCCGCCGCCCGTGAGCGAGCGATACAGTTCGGCCTCCTGCTCCACACCTTCGGCCAACTGGCCCTTCGCACCCTTGTTCAACATGGCGACGATCGAACCGATCACTTCCAGGTGACTGAGTTCTTCTGTGGCAATGTCGAACAGCAAATCTTTGCGGCCCGGGTCGTCTTCGGCAACGGCCTGAGTGAAATACCGGCACGCCGCTGCCAGTTCGCCCTGGGGCCCGCCGAATTGCTCGAGCATCAGGTTGGCAAGACCTGGGTTGGGCGCTGCGACGCGCACGGTGTACTGAAGTCGCTTGTTGTGAACGAACATGGCTTCTCCGTTGAGTATGGTTGGGGAAAATTTGGACTGCGTGACGTTCTCCGCATGCGCCGTACCCGGTGCGAATGGGACGCGCTACGCGGTGCCCGAAAAGCGTCAGTTGCTTCGGGCACACCCGTTGCGCGATGCAGGGCTCCTTCACACTACCTGGGAGTCGCACATGACACAGCGAAAGACCATCGACGATCTGTTCGTTCACATGCTCTCGGACATTTACAGCGCGGAGAAGCAATTGACCAAGGCATTGGCGAAGCTTTCGCGTGCCGCGTCCGATCCGCAACTGAGCGAGGCGTTCAAAATCCACCTCGAAGAAACACAGGGGCAGGTGGAAAGAATCGATAAGGTTGTAGAAACGAGTGGCGTCAAGTTGAAAAGAATGAAGTGCGTTGCGATGGAAGGCCTGATCGAGGAAGGGCAGGAACTCATCGACGAAATAGAAAGGGGTCCGGTACTCGACGCCGGTCTGGTCGCCGCCGCGCAAAAGGTCGAACACTACGAAATTGCGGCTTATGGCAGCTTGTGCGCGATCGGCAAGCAACTGGGCTTTGCCGAAGCCGTGAATCTGCTGAAGGAAACGCTGGAAGAAGAGAAGGCAACCGACCTGAAGCTCACCGAGTTTGCCGAGCGGGCCGGCAACGAAAAGGCCAAGCAGAAGTAAATGGGAATTCCGCCGGGTTGAACCGAGGCGGAATGAACGCAGGCGTGTTGATGTTGCCGATCCCGCCCATGACTGGGCGGGTATTTTTTTGCGCGCGGCGCATTGCTGGTCAGCCCGCCTTCATCGCATGAAGGCGAGGTTGATCAGGTTTTGTCGCCGACAGCGTGGCTTCCGACCTGGTCGAGCTTGCTCTGCAGTTCCATCTTGCGCTTTGCAATCTTCCCACCAAGTGCCTTGACGTCGAGATTGGCCTTGCGCAGCTCGGGAAAAAGCTCGCTTTCTTCTTCCTCGACGTGATGCTGAACCATTTCGCTCATGACCTTGAAGGTCGCATCGAAACCCTTGTCCCCTGCCTTTAGCGTTTCGAATTTGCTAATTAGCGTCTTTACAAGGAAGTGTTCGACGTACGCTTCCTCGACGTCGACTACATCGCTCTCGGGAAGCGCTTCGCTCGCGGCTGGATAAAGCAGTTCTTCTTCGATGATCGTATGAATGGTCAGCTCTTCACACGCGCGTTGGGCGAGGGTCGCCTTCGCTTCGAGATCGTCTTCTTTGGCATTTTCGAACGCGGTAAAGAGCTTCTCTACTGCGCGATGATCCGCGATAAGCAGTTCGAGTGCGTCGTCTGTGTTAGGGGTCGGTTGTTTTTCTGGCATGTCGCTCTCCATGTTGGGCGCCGCCGCGCGGCGGCGCGTTCGAGCGAAACACCGCAAGCATTGTGCCTGTGGCACCGTTCCTGTTCAGCCGCACCTAGCTCCGGCTTTTGCGCGGCGCAGCAGCGTTGACGAGGGGATTGAACGCGGCGGTGCGGGGGGGTCTCTCCGCGGACGCGCTCGGCTTTTTCGCTTTGGCCGCACTGCTTTTCCGGCTGGACGGGGCGCCGCGCGTGCTGCCGGTCAGCTGTTCGGCGAGTTCCGCACTCTCGTCGTCTTCTGCCGGCTCGTCTTGCTCCTCTTCTGCCTGTTCGGTTTTACGTGACGCTCTGCTGGTCTTCTCTGTTCTTGCCGCGCCGGCAACGTGTTCAATCACGGACATGAACGACTTGCGGGCCGCACGCAACGATTCGCCTGGCAGCATTGTCAGCGCAACGACTTCATGGATAGATCGTCCGTCGACTGAGCGCTCGGTCGGCTCTGTGTCCCAGTCTGGTTTCGCGGTGGCAAAGGTGGCGAGAAGACGTTCAAGGACGGCGGGCGATAGCACGCCGCCGTCGTACAGGCTGATGATCGCGCGTTCAGCGAGCGCGAAAGGCGTATTGGAAGTTTTGGGCACCGTGCTCGCCTCTTTCGGGCGCAGGACGCGATAGTTCAGTTCAGTGATGCGCGACCGTCAGCCGGCCTGCCGCGATTCGGTGCCTTTCAGCTCGCCGTGCCGATGCGCGTGTGTGGCCGCGTATTTGAGCTCGAAGTGTGCGCCTTTGCCGCTGCGTGTCGGCGGAAAATGTTCTCCCTCCACGCATGTCACCTCGAATGTGTCTTTTCCGTCGTCATGAACCACTGAATAGATGCCGGATGTTCTGACTATTTCGCCAGGCTTGAATGAATTATCTCCTGCCATTTGAAAACTCCGTGAGTGAGTATGTAACACGGCTGGCGATGCAACGCTTGTGCCAGCCGCGTCGTTTCATCTGTCACATGCGTTCGAAAAATGCCCGCAATGGGCTGGCCTGTCGAGCGGGCCCCACAGGGCTGCTCTTTTCGAATAGCACCTGGACGATGCCGCGCGTGGGGACACTGACCCATGCGGATTGAATGTCTTTCGCGCGGACCCAGCGGCATCGGCGGATTTCGTGGCTTGGTACTGGCTCGACGTCGTCGGGAATGCGCGCGGCGAATACGTAGTGGCGAGTGCGTACGCCCCAGAACTCGAATACGTAATGAAGCGCGAGGTCGTTCAGTTGCGTCTCTTCAACGAGCTCGCGCACGGCCGCGGCGGATATGGGCTCGCCTGATTTGCACCGGCCGCCGGGCAGCGCCCATCTTCCATTGGATCTCGCGACCAGCAGAATGCGGTTGGCGCGCAGACACAGAACGGTGGCTCGGTGCTTCATGACATATCGGGCAAAGAGGTGCGACCTTACAAAGCATGCAGTGTGCCTTACCGCCGCTCGTCCGGGAACCACAAATGCTACTCGCAGGGCAGCGCTTTCTGGCCCTGCGCACGCGGGCTATTTTTTGCAATTCAATTTGAATCATTGTCTGTAGAGGTGGCGAATATGTCGAAGCCGCATCGGTTTCCACCCGCGCTCGCGGTCCCCGCGGTCGTATTGATCATTCTCGGTTTAGCGTTAGCAGCGGGCGGAGTTCCACTCGTCACGCTTGGCGGCTCCTGGTATTACGTCGTGACAGGTGTTGCGATTGCGCTGACGGGCGTGCTTCTCAGCATCCGCCGGCGCTCTGCGCTGTGGTTGTTCGCGCTGATTCTGTTCGGCTCGACAATCTGGGCGGTCGCGGAAGCGCGCTTCGACTTCTGGCAATTGCTGCCGCGTCTATGGGTTTGGCTTGTGCTCGCGTTGTGGCTCCTCTTGCCCCCTGTCACGCGCAAGCTGGTGTTCGGGCCGCCGGCCGCGCATCGCGAGGGCGTGGTGCCGTTGGCTGCCGCTGTCATCGTTACGGTGCTGCTTGGTATCGGCACCGCGTTCAATCACCCGTACGATCACCCCGGCACGCTTGCATCCACCGCGGCCACGCCCAGCGCGACGCTTGCCGGCGATGCAAACCGGCAGGCAGGCGACTGGACCGACTATGGCGGCTCGCCGCTCGGTCAGCGCTATTCGCCGCTGACGCAAATCACGCCGGAAAATGTCCGGCAACTGAAGGTGGCGTGGCAATTTGAAACGGGCGACAAGCCGGGTCCGAACGACCCCACGGAGACGACTGCCGAGAACACGCCGATCAAGGTGGGCAACAAGCTCTTCCTTTGCACGCCGCACAGTATCGTCATCGCACTGGACCCTGCGTCGGGTAAGGAGCTGTGGCGCTACGATCCGCATATTCAGAGCCCTGTCGGCTTCAAGCATTGGGAACATATGACATGCCGTGGGGTGTCTTATCACGACGACGCGATGTACCCCGCAAACGCGCCGGTGGCGGCGGACAGCGCGGCCGGTGCTTCGGCTGCTGCGTCGGACAGCGGGGCGGCTCAGGCAGGCAATGCAGCTTCTGACGCAGTTGCAAGTGTTGCTTCGAATGTGACTGCGGACGCATCGTCCAGCGCGGTTTCCACGAACGCTGCGACGCCTGCTTCCGCACCGGCCGCCGATGCGGCATCGACAAGCACTGCGGCAAACGCCGGTGCTTCGGCCCCGGCCGCGACCGCAACCGCGGCAAGCGACTCTTCAACGGCGACACAGCAAACAGCCAGCACCGCCGCAAGCGCCGAATGTCCGCGCCGCATTTTCCTGCCGACTGCCGATGCACGCCTCATCGCCCTCAATGCAGATACCGGTCAACCCTGCACACACTTCGGCAATAACGGTCAGATTGACCTGCGCACGAACATCGGTCCGTTCACGCCCGGCGGTTATTACTCGACCTCGCCGCCGGCGGTCACGCGCAACCTGGTGATTATCAGCGGCCACGTCACCGACAACGAATCGAACAACGAGCCCTCAGGCGTTACTCGCGCGTTCGACGTGCATGACGGTCATCTCGTGTGGAATTGGGACGCGGGCAATCCGGACGCGACGCAGCCCATTGGCCCGAATCAGACCTATGTTCGCAATTCGCCGAACATGTGGTCTGTGTTCAGCGTCGACGAAAAGCTCGGCATGGTTTATCTGCCGCTGGGCAATCAGACGCCCGACCAGTGGGGCGGCGCGCGCACGCCGGCGTCGGAAAAGGTCGCGGCGGGCGTGGTCGCACTAGATCTCGCCGACGGCCGGATGCGCTGGAATTATCAGTTCACACATCATGATCTGTGGGACATGGACGTGGGCGGCCAACCTTCGCTCATCGATTTGCAGACACCGGGCGGCGTGCAGCCTGCACTGATCGCGTCGACAAAGCAGGGCAGCATTTACGTGCTGAACCGCGAAACCGGCAAGCCTATTGTGCCGATTACCGAAGAACCGGTGCCGCAAGGTGCGGGAACCGGCGATCATACTTCGCCGACGCAGCCGTTCTCTGCACTGAACTTCAAGCCGCCAAAAGTGCGCGAGCGCGACATGTGGGGCACCAATCCGTTCGACCAGTTGTGGTGCCGCGTGAAGTTCAAGTCGCTGCGCTATGACGGCATGTTTACGCCGCCTTCCGAGCAGGGATCGCTGGTTTTCCCGGGCAATTTCGGCGTGTTCGATTGGGGTGGTGTGGCAGTGGACCCCGTGCGGCAAATACTCATTGCGAATCCGAGCTACATGGCTTTCACGTCGAAACTGATACCGCGCTCGCAGATTCCCGCGGACAACGGCGAGAAGAAGGGCAGCGAAACGAGCGGCATCAAGCTCGCTCGCGGCACGCCGTATGGGTTCGAGATCAACGCGTTTCTCTCGCCGCTCGGCATTCCGTGCCAGGCGCCGCCGTGGGGCTATGTGGCAGGCGTGGATTTGCGCACTAACCAGATTGCGTGGCAGCACAAGAACGGTACGATCCGCGATAGCGCGCCATTGCCTATCCCAATGCCTCTCGGCGTGCCGAGTCTGGGCGGCATGGTGACCACGGCCGGTGGCGTCGCGTTCCTCTCGGGCACGCTCGACTACTATGTGCGCGCCTACGATGTACGTACCGGCGACCGGCTGTGGCAGGCGCGTTTGCCCGCAGGCGGCCAGGCCACGCCAATGACGTATGCGGACAGCAACGGCAAGCAGTACCTGCTCGTCACGGCGGGCGGCCACGGCTCGCTGGGCACCAAGCAGGGGGACTACGTAGTCGCCTATACGTTGCCCTGAAAGGCGACGGTAGACTGAAAAGCAACGCGCGCCGGCAAATGCGGAGATCATCTCGCATTGCCGGCGCGCTTTTGCGTGGGTTTATCGGTAAGTGTTGAAAACGTTACGCGTTGCCGGGCAAACATTTCAGCCGACGAACCGTCGGCGAGCGTGTCACGAGCGGATCAATGCGCCGCCACGTGTAATACAGCTTTCAATACGCCTGCTACGAGGCCTACCGTCAGGACGCCCAGCATCCATAGGCCAACGAACCATGCGAAGCGTCGCCACATGTCAGTGATATCCCTCGCCAGGCCGCATTTTCCCTTTGAAAACGGAATACGCGTAAACGGTATAGCCGAGAATCATCGGAACGGTGATCGCGGCGCCCACCAGAAGAAAGAGCAGGCTCGCGTGCGGCGCGGCCGCATCGCGGAAAGAAATGGCGGGCGGTACCAGGTAGGGATAGAGGCTGATCAACAGCCCCGCGTAGCAAAGAATGAAAATGCCATACGCAAACAGCAAGGGCATGACATCCCGGCGCGCCAAAAGGCTGCGCCAGAAACCCGCGGCGAGAAGTACCAGCAGTACCGGCACCGGAGCCGTCAATGCAACGGCGGGCCAGCGGAACCAGCGCTCGGCGAGCGAGCTTTGCAGCATCGGCGTCCACAGGGTGACCACGACGATCAATGCGAGAACCGCGACTGCCATCGTGCGGGCGTAACGGCGGCAACGTTCATGCAGTGCTCCCTCGGTACGCCAGATCAGCCAGCATGAACCAAGCAATGCGTAGCCTACGATGACCGCGAGGCCGCACAACACAGTGAAACCGGTGAGCCAGTCCCACCAGCCGCCGGAATACGAAACTCCCTCTACGTGTATGCCCTGCAGCAGCCCTCCGAGTACGAGTCCCTGGCATAACGCAGCCACGGCCGAGCCCGTGAAAAACGCGAGATCCCACCACGCGCGCCCCGATCCTGTCGCGCGAAAACGGAATTCGAAAGCCACGCCGCGGAACACCAGCGCGAGCAGCATCGCGATGATAGGCGGATAAAGTGCGGGCAGGATGACCGAATAGGCAAGGGGAAACACCGCAAACAGCCCGCCGCCGCCGAGTACCAGCCAAGTCTCATTGCCGTCCCATACCGGCGCGATCGAATTGACCATCAGATCGCGGTCTTCGCGGTTGCGCTCGACCGCGAACAGGATGCCCACGCCCAGATCGAAGCCGTCGAGCAGCACGTACGCCAGCACGGCAAACGCGAGAATGGCGGCCCAAATGAGCGGCAAATCAATCGTGGCGGCTGTCATGGCGCGGGTCCTGCGAAAGAGAGTGGTCCGTGTTGAGGGATGCGGGTTGCCGCTGCGCGGGACCCGGCGTGATGCCCGCGCTGCGATGCGGTTTGTCCTTCGCGGGACCCTCCGTGGAAAGCGACGGCTGCCTCGCCATCAGCCGCAAAAGAAACACCATGGCTGCGCCGAACACGATCAGATACACCACGCCGAAGGCCGCCAGCGATACCGCCACCCCAGGCGCGGCGATGGGCGACACGCTGTCCACTGTACGCAGATGGCCATACACGGTGTATGGCTGACGGCCCACTTCTGTCACGGTCCAGCCGCACAGTAATGCGATCAGCCCGGACGGACCCATGGCGACCATGAGCCGATGCAGCCAGCGCGCGCGATAGAGCGAATGCCGGGCCCGCAGCGCGAGGCTGGCGAAGCCGGTCAGCGCCATCAGCACGCCAAGGCCGACCATGATGCGAAAGGCCCAGAAAATGAGCGGCGAATAGGGCCGATCTGCGGGTGCAAACTCCTTGAGGCCCTTGATCGAGCCATTCCAGGTGTGCGTGAGAATCAGCGCGCCCAGGTGCGGGATCTCAAGCGCATAGTCGGTGGTCTCGGTCTTCATATTTGGCATGCCGAACAATATGAGCGGCTGGCCCGGTTTCGATTCCCAGTCGCCTTCGAGCGCGGCGATCTTGGCCGGCTGATGCTTGAGCGTATTCACGCCGTGCTGATCGCCGGCGACGATCTGGATCGGCGCGACGATACACGCCATCCATAACGCCATTGAAGCCATCAGGCGCGCGGGCTCGTTGCCCGGATCTCGCAGCAGATGCCACGCGCCCACCGCCCCGACGATAAACGCCACGCTCAGATAAGCGGCCAGCACCATGTGCACGAGCCGGTAGGGGAACGACGGATTGAAGATAATGCTGAGCCAGTCGGCCGGGAAAAAGCGACCGTCCACCATAGTGAATCCCTGCGGCGTCTGCATCCATGAATTCACGGCCAGAATCCAGAATGCGCTCATCAGGGTGCCGACCGCCACGAGTACCGTCGCAAGAAAATGCAATTTCGGGCCGACGCGTTTCATGCCGAACAGCATTACCCCGAGAAAGCCGGACTCGAGAAAAAATGCAGTCAGCACTTCGTAGCCCATGAGCGGGCCCACTACGGGGCCGGCACGATAGGCGAAGCCCGCCCAGTTGGTGCCGAACTCATACGACATGACGAGACCCGACACCACGCCCACGCCGAACACCACGGCGAAAATCGTCAGCCAGTAGCGGAATACCGCCAGATAGACTGGCTTGCCAGTCACGAGCCAGGCGCCTTCGAGCACTGCCAGGTAGCTTGCGAGCCCGATCGAGATCGCCGGAAAAATGATGTGAAAGGCGATGGTGAAACCGAATTGCGTCCGGGCGAGAAAGAGAGCGTCAACCGAGGGTGGCATCGCGATACCTCTTGTTCAGGACGTGAAACGCGCAGGGCAAACGGTGCGTTGCGGCGCGACGCGCTCATGAAGGGTAGCAAATCCGTGACCCGGCTGCGCGCGTTGGCAAGTGTGCGCTGCGCTCGGCGAGGCCGCTAGCAGAACTGTAAACCGGTTGTCAGCCACGCATGCGGGTCGTCAAACAGGTACATGCATTGCTGCGCGCTTATGCATTCTCGATTGGGGGAGACGGTGATGAAAGAGAAGGACACGACAAAAGATTACCCATTTGCCTCCGGCGGCTGGGGATCATTGAGGGCAGTCACGACGATCCTCGCGCAGGAGCATGTGGGCGTGAAGGACAGCGCGGCCCTCGCCAAACAGAACAAGCCCGACGGCTTCATGTGCGTGAGCTGTTCATGGGCCAAGCCAGCCGACCCCCATGTGTTCGAGTTTTGCGAGAGCGGTGCGAAGGCGACTGCGTGGGATCTCACGTCAAAGCGAATGACGCCCGAGTTCTTTCAACTGCACACGGTGACGGAACTGCTGTCATGGCACGATCACGACCTGGAGGAGGCAGGGCGTCTCACCGCGCCGTTGCGCTATGACCCGACGACCGACAAATACGTGCAGATCGGCTGGCAACAGGCATTCGACGAAATCGGCCGCGAGCTCAACCAGCTCGAGCCGGACAGCGTGGTGTTCTACGCGTCGGGCCGCGCCTCCCTCGAAACCTCATACATGTATCAGCTTTTCGCTCGCATGTACGGCACGAACAACTTGCCGGACAGCTCCAACATGTGTCACGAGAGCACGAGTGTAGGCCTGAAGGAAGCGATCGGGGTGGGTGTCGGCACCATTACGCTCGAAGACTTCGAGAAGACGGATCTGATGTTCTTCTTCGGGCAGAACGTCGGCACGAATAGTCCGCGCATGCTTCATCAGTTGCAGGACGCGCGCAAACGCGGCGTGCCGATCATCACATTCAACCCGCTTCGCGAACCGGGCCTCGTGCGCTTTGCCAATCCACAGTCGCCAGTGCAGATGCTCATGCCGGACAACACGCAGATCAGCACGCAATATCATCAGGTAAAGACAGGCGGCGATACGGCGGCAATTCTCGGCATCTGCAAGGCGGTGATTGCGGCGGACGATCTCGCCATCGAACAGGCGCGGCCCCGCGTAATCGACGTCGATTTCGTTCGGGAGCACACCACCGGCTATGAAGCATTCGCGAACTATGCGCGCGAAGTACCGTGGGCGGAGATCGAGAAAGTGAGCGGCCTGCCGCGCGACGCGATGGAAGCCGCAGCCGCCGAGTACATCAAGGCCAATGCCGTGATGATCCATTACGGCATGGGCCTGACCCAGCACAGACTGGGCGTGCAGAACGTGCGCATGGTGTGCAACCTGCTGTTGCTGCGCGGCAATATCGGCAAACCCGGCGCCGGCCCTTCGCCCGTGCGCGGCCACTCGAATGTGCAGGGGCAGCGCACGGTGGGCATTACCGAGAAACCCGAACTTGCGCCGCTCGACAAGCTGGCGAGCCAGTTCTCGTTTGAACCGCCGCGCAAGAAAGGCCTGAATACGGTAGAGGCATTCGAGGCAATGCTCAAGGGCGAGATCAAGGGGGTGTTCAATCTGGGCGGCAATCTTGTGCGTTCCGTGCCGGACCGGTTGCGGATCGAGCCGGCCTGGCGCGCTTTACGGCTGAACGTGAACGTTGCGACGAAGCTCAACCGCAGCCATCTCGTTCACGGCGAGGTCTCGTACATTCTGCCGTGTTTGAGCCGCATTGAAATAGACCGGCAGGCCAGCGGCGAGCAGGCGGTCTCGATGGAAGACAGCACCTCCTGCATGCATGGCTCGCGCGGCGTGGCCGAGCCCGCCAGTGAGAATATTCGCTCAGAGCCTTACATCATCGCCGGTATTGCGAAGGCGACGCTAGGTAGCCGCTTCAATGTGGATTGGGACGGGTGGCGAGATGACTACTCGGTAGTGCGGGATGAAATCGCGAAGACGTACCCGGAGATCTTCCACGACTTCAACCAGCGTATGTGGACGCCAGGCGGCTTTCACAAGCCATTGCCGGCCCGTGAGCGGCAATGGAAAACGAAGAGCGGCAAGGCGGAGTTCATGGTGCCGAAGGCGCTGGGCGAAGATCCCGATATGCCCGAGCGCGGAGCAGACGCGCTGCGGCTCATGACACTGCGCTCCGACAGCCAGTTCAATACGACCATCTACGGACTGGACGACCGTTTTCGCGGCGTCAAAGGCAGCCGCATGATTGTGCTGATGAATAAGGACGATATGGCGGCCAACGGTCTTTCCGAAGGAGACAGGATCGGCCTGCAAACGATTTCCGACGACGGCTTCGAGCGGCGCGTAACCGGCCTGACCGTGAAGGCATACGACATTCCTGCTGGGTGTATCGGAGGTTATTACCCTGAATGCAACCCGCTTTTGCCGCTTTGGCATTACGCAGAAGAGAGCAAAGTGCCCGGCGCCAAATCGATCCCGGTGAGGATTGTCGACAAGCCGGGCGCGTCCGCCTCTGCGTGAGCGGGACGCCGGGCCGATCAGCAAATGGCCCGGCAAACCCGCTTTCATGCGCAATGGTTGCCGGTTAGTCGGCGTAGCGCGTTCTGCGCGTTTTCGGCAGACAATGAGTCGCGCCGATCACGAGCAGCGAGCCGAGCAGGAAAGTAGCAATCGGAAAAGTGCCTGCGGTGTTCACGGCAATTTCGCGCGGACGTTCGCCGAGAAGCTGAAGTCTGCGGCGGGTCATCTTCGCACCTAGCGAACGCAGCTCGTTTTTCAATGCGCGCTCGGCGGTGGGCAGCAGCACCGTTTCCTCGTCGGCCACATGGTGCATGACTTCGCGCATCAGTTGCTGGAACAGGCCGTCGAACGCAGCGTCTTCCGGGCCGCTCGCGCGCAGCTTCGCAATGGTGGCGCGCATTTCGTCGTGTTCGGGCCGGCTCTTTTCGAGCGTCTGATCGTCGCTGAGTACGCCGCTCAGTGCCGGATAAAAGATCTCTTCTTCGAGTTGCGCATGTATTTCAAGCGCGGCGCACACGGAATTGACAATGGCGCGCTTGCGCCACCACGGACTGTCCGCGTGATAGCGATGAAATGCGGTGAGTACATGCATATGATCGAGGCGGATCATCGCGGTGATGGTCGGGGACATCGAGGAATTGCTATCGGGCATGGCAGTTCTCCAGAATGACGTGGCGCCAGGCGTCGGTATTGGGGGTTGTCGGCATGCGTAAGCTCGGCATGCGGGCGCTCGCGGATGCGCCACCTCCCGCATTCCGCATTCCTGCAATGCCTCGGCTAGTCAGGAATTTTTTCTATGTCGCGCAGCCAGACGGTTGCCTCGCTGTCACTCGGCGCGCGCCAGTCGCCGCGCGGCGACAGGGAGCCGCCCGAGCCCACCTTCGGCGCATTGGGAATGCAGGAGCGCTTGAACTGGCTAGTGTGGAAAAAGCGCTCGGCAAAGATCGTCAGATTGCGTTTGATGTCGGCGAGCGTGTATTCGTTGCGCGTGACATTCCGGCCTGCTGGCCAGACGCCACGCTCGCGGTCAGCCCAGGCACTATGTGCAAGAAACGCAACCTTCGACGGCGTAAAACCAAAGCGCAACAGGTAATACAGATTGAAGTCCTGCAATTCGTACGGCCCGATAATGCTTTCCGTTTTCTGGTCGATCACTTTCTCGACTTTCCCCGGTACCAGTTCCGGGCTGATTTCGGTTGCAAGAATCTGCTCCAGCACGCGCGAACCCGCCTCGCCCACCTGGCCTGATTCCGCGACCCAGCGGACCAGATGCGTGATCAGCGTCTTCGGCACGCTCGCATTGACGCTGTAATGCGACATGTGATCGCCGACACCATAGGTACACCAGCCGAGAGCGAGTTCGCTGAGATCGCCCGTGCCGATCACGATGGCCTGATGAAAATTGGCGAGCCTGAAAAGATGGCTGGTGCGCTCGCCTGCCTGAACGTTCTCGAATGTAACGTCATACTGCTTTTCGCCTTCTGCGAAGGGGTGATGCAAGTCTTTCAGCATTTGCATGCAGCTTGGACGGATGTCGATTTCCTCCATCGAACAGCCCACCGCCTGCATCAGATCTTTCGCTTGCTGGAGCGTACGGTTGCTGGTTGCAAAGCCCGGCATCGTGTAGCCGAGAATATTCGAGCGCGGCAGCTTCAGGCGGTCCATCGCTTTGGCGCACACGAGCAGGGCCTGAGTGGAATCGAGCCCGCCTGAAACGCCGATCACCACTTTCGAGATCTTTGCGGCGCCGAGCCGCTGCAAAAGCCCCTGCACCTGAATGTTATAGACCTCGGCGCAGCGTTCATCGCGCGTGGCCGGATTGGACGGCACGTAGGGGAAGCGGTTCACCGCACGCATGAGCGGAAGATGCTGCGCGGCAGGCATCGAAGCGGGCACACTAATTACCTGGAACTTGGCCACTTCCTGTGCGTGGCGGCGCGTGGATTGGCCGAACGTGGTCTGTCGCATCCGCTCACGCGAGAGCCGCTCGAGGTCGACGTCGCCATAAATGATGTGCGACGTATCGAGGAATCGCCCGGATTCCGCGAGCATTTCGCCGTTTTCGTAGATCAGCGCCTGGCCGTCCCATGCGAGATCGGTCGAGGATTCGCCGCGGCCCGCCGACGAATACAGATACGCGGACAGGCAACGCGCGGATTGCTGGCCCACCAGTTGATGCCGGTAGCCCGACTTGCCGATCACGATATTCGACGCCGAAAGGTTCACCAGTACCGTTGCGCCCGCTAGCGCGGCAAACGACGAAGGCGGGACCGGAACCCACACGTCCTCGCATATCTCAATGTGAAAACGGAAAAGCGGCGCTTCTGGAACTTCGAAGAGCAGGGCCGCACTGAAAGGCACTTGCTGGCCGCACAATGTCACCTGGCTGCAGGAGGCGTTCTCTGCCGCGCTGAATTGCCGGGCTTCGTAGAACTCGCCATAGTTGGGCAAATAGCTCTTGGGCACGACCCCGCACAACTTGCCGTTCGAAATGACGAGTGCGCAATTGAAAAGCTTATGCTCGATCGCGAGCGGTGCGCCGATCACAAGTATCGCGGGAATATTGGTGGACGCCGCAACGATGTCCGCGATTGCGGCCGTGCAAGCATCGAGCAGGGTGCGCTGATGGAACAGGTCATCGCAGGTGTAGGCCGATATCCCCAGCTCTGGAAATACCACGAGCGCGGCCCCCTGTTGCGCGGCTTCCTGCGCGAGGCACAGCGTTTCTTGCGCATTGAATTGCGGATCGGCGACGCGGCACACGGGAACGGCAACCGCGACGCGTGCGAAATCGTGGCTGTACAGATTGAAAAAAGATCGCGTCATGGTGTGCGGCGCCTCGCGTTGGGCAACTCGTTGAAATAATGTTCGATGCGTGATAGCGCATAGAGCGCCGCGTTCTGCCTGATGGTGGTGCGGTCGCCGCCGAACACGCGCGTCTCGCTGAACATGTACTCGCCGTCGCGGCGTTTATAGCGCCATGCGAAACATTGGGTGCCCGGCGCGAGGTCTTCGCCCGCGGGCGGTGGCCCAGCAATGCCGGTATTCGCCACCGCAATATGCGCCGAGCACGCTTCGAGCGCAAGTACGCCGGTGGCCATTTCGCGGGCCACCTCCTCGCTCGTCAGCCCATACTCTTCGATGGTCTTGGCCTGCACGTTGAGCACGCCGCATTTCCCCGAAGGCGAATACACGACAAGGCCCACGTCGAGGCAGGCGCCGCTACCCGGCACGTCGGCGATCAGCGATGCGATGAGGCCGCCGGTGCATGATTCGGCGGTGGCGATCACAAGACCGCGCGACGACAGGAATCCAACCACGCTGCGGGGAATGTTCATTTTTCCGTCCTCGTTTCTTCAAGGTGGACATGCGCTTCTCTGTAAGCGAAGCAAGTGGGATACCCGTTGCGCGCACAGCTTCATGCAACGGCACGATCATTGCTCGATCTACACGTCCCTTGACTGGGGCGCCATGGTTGTTTGTTCGTTCGGCCCGCCGCAGACCGGCGGGCCTTTTTTTTGGCGGCGTTCAGGCAGGGGCGGAGCGTCAGCGTGATCGGTACAGCGATTGCTGTTTCCTCTGTGGCATGCAACGGGATGCAACGGCATGAAGCGGCACGCAGCGGCACGAAGCGGCATGCGATCACATGCGACGGAAGGAGGCGACGCCCATGATGTTTCCCACAATCGTAATTAATCGCGAGGCTCCGTCCTCGACCGATGCGCTCACGCTGCTCGACGAACTGAGCGCCACGCTTGCACTGTTTACCGGGGACGGAGGGCAAAGCCGCTTCTCGATTCACGATGTGGTGCTGGAGCGCTCGCGATTTCTGGTGGCGAGAAGCGATTGCGCGACGCCGCTTGGCTGCGGCGCATTCCGGCCGCTAGGCGAGCATATTGCCGAGCTCAAGCGCCTGTATGCGCGTCAAGGCGCGGATGGCGTAGGCGCCGCAATCCTCGCGCGGCTCGAGAAAGAAGCGGCGGAACTGGGCTACCAGGCGTTGTGGCTCGGCACTCACATGAACAATCGCCGCGCTATCGAGTTCTACGAAAAGCATGGCTTCCATCGCATTGCTCCGTATGGACCGTATGTGAGCAAGACCGACGCTTGCTGTTATGAAAAGCGCCTCGACGGGCAGGCGCCCGACAATCAGCGCAGGGAAACCATGCGCGATGCCTGACGCATCGCCGCGCCCGCGTATCGCGGTTGCATTGCATGGTGCTGCACTGCGCGAGCCGCGCTATTTGTGCAGCTTTTGCCGCAACGACTGCACATCGTTCGCGGTAATGGGACGCGCGTCGTTGCCCCACGAAGCGCGAATCCATGACAGCACATTTGCCATTTGCGCATTCGTGAGCGTTTGAGCGAAGCCGGGCATGGCCTGGCGCGGCGGCCCGCTGATGGTCGCGGGACTATTGCCGCCTTCCACCATCAGGCGGATCAGCGAGGTGGTGTCTTCCGTCAGTACGGACGGATTGCCTGCCAGCCGCGGAAACACATTCGGCACGCCAGTACCCTCGACACCGTGACATTGTGCGCAGAACGAACTATAGACTCGGGCGCCCACGGACTGCGGCGCATCGACACGATTGCCGTTACGGGACGGCAGATCCGGCTGCGCATGCGGCTCATAGCGCCCCGAGGGTTTTTGCGCGGGCAGTGACTTCAGATAATGCGCCATGGCGAGCGCATCTTCGTCGCTCAGATACTGACTGCTGTCTTCCACCTGTTCGACCATCGAGCCGAAGGCGGCAAGGCCCGCGCCGTGGCCGGTCTTGAGAAACGCGGCGAGATCCTTTTCGCTAATGCGCCCGAGCCCCGAGCCCGGATCGCCGGTCAGATTCGGCGCGAACCAGTTGTCGTTGACGCCGCCCGTCAGATATGTCGACGAAGTTTCGTCGTAGCCTCGCTCCTGGAAGCCCGGGCCGCGCGGTGTGTGGCAGGCACCGCAGTGACCGGGGCCCTGAACCAGAAACGCACCGCGATTCCATTGCGCATCGCGACCGGGCTTCGGTCGATACGGTTCTTGCGGCGCAAACGCCTGCTGCCAGAAATACAGCAGCCAGCGCTGATTGAAGGGAAAGGGGATTTTGCTGGGCGGGGCTGGTTCCGGCACGGGCTTCACCGCGTGCATGAAATAGGCGTAGAGCGCGCGCATGTCGTCATCGGACATTTTGGAGAACGACGCATACGGCATGGCCGGATAAAGCCGCTTGTTGCCAGGCGAGACGCCTTCGCGCACGGAGCGCGCGAACTCTTCATAGCTGAATGCGCCGATGCCATAGCGGCTGTCGGGCGAGATGTTGCTGCTCATGATGGTGCCGAAGGGCGACGTGAGTCCGAGGCCGCCCCCGTACGCCTGCTCACCGACGGCCGTGTGGCATCCCGCGCAATCGGACGCTTTCGCGAGATAGTCGCCGCGCGCCACCAGCGCGGCTTGTGCGTCCGGCTGCTGGGGGCGCGCAGAACGCGCCGGCAAGATGCAGAGCATTGCGGCAGCGACCAGCGCGGTGCGTTTCAAACGCGACGTCATGAGCGGCTGTCCCGGCGCACGGCGAGGGCGTTGGGCATAAGCGTCGCTGGCGCGCGGTGCATCAGCCAGCGTGCGCCGGTGGCGAGCGCCGCGACCAGATACGCCAGGCCACCGGGCACCCACATCACGAGTCCGCCCAGTTGCTGATCCTGTAACGGATCGAAACCGAGTGCCGCCGTAGGCTCGATATACGCGGGATACCAGAGGCCCGGCGCGAGCGTGAGCAATGCGCCCAGCGCGCCGGTGTGCACCATCGTCGTGAAGAGCGACAGCATGGCGTAGCCGCTTTGCTCGCGCTGCGCAGTTTCGCCGAACACGGTCCACCAGAACACTAGCGCGCTCAGCAGAAAGCTCGCGTGCTGAAGCGTATGGATGCTGGACGATGCGAGCGCCGCCTCGAAAAGACGCGGCATATGCCAGGCCCACAGCGCGGCTGCATGCAGCAGCCAGGCGACGGCCGGCGCGCACAGCGTGCGCCACAGTCCGCGCAGGGCCGGAGTGCGGACCGCCGCGGCGATTCTGTGACGCAGCGCGGGCGGAAAGGCCCACAGCCATACGCCGAGCGGCCTGCTGAGCACGAGTAGTGGCGCGGCGACGATCATCATTAATTCGTGCTGAACCATATGCGCGGAAAAGAGCGCAGCGCTCAGTGCATCGAGCGGCGAAGCGAGCGCGATGACGAGCGTGAGCCACCCGAGCCCGAACGCCCCGAGCTGTCGCACGCGAATGCGGCGACCGCGTCTGCTGCGCGCGCGCAGGTGCCGGTAGCCTGCCGCATACAAAGCGAGACTCGCCATCAGCAAGGCGATCACCCAAGGTTCGAAGGTCCAGCGCAGCACGGGCGGTGCACTGCGTTCAGCGCTACTGAGCACATGCGCTTGCACGTTGCCGCAAGCGCAGGCCACGTACGCGATACACGCCACGTACGCAACACGCCCAACACGCGCCACATGCGCCACAGCCGCGGCACGTGCAGGCAGACGGTATCCTGTTCTTTTCATTGCACGCATGGAGAAATGAGCCATTGCGGTATCCACATCGCGACGAGCGCGAGCGTCGAGATCATGCCGACCCATGTGGCCGCGCAGGCAAGCATTGCGGGCCGCGCGGGCAGTGCGGGCGCGCTCGCCGGAGCGATCATGCCCGCCTCGCGCCAGCGGTGCCATGCCAGCAGCGTGGCGACAAGCGAAAAAAGCAGCGCCGTGCCAGTCACGCTGCCGAGCGGCAACGCCGTTCGCCACGCGCATGAGGGCGTGACGAGCGCGTAGTCAGCGCTCAGCGCGCCGAGTACCGCGCACGGTGCACCAAGAAGCGCAAGCCAGGTTCGCATCGCAAACCTCCATCACAACCGGGGAGCCAGGTAGATCACCGCATAGATCGGCAACCAGCTCAGTACGACGAAATACCAGTACAGCGCGTTCTCGCTCACGTCGACAAAACGCTTTCCTTCGAAGGGGCCCGTGAACAACAGCACACCGAGCACGGCGGTGTCGACCGCGTCGGTAATCAGGTGAGTGGTATGCAGACCGAGCAGCAGCCACACCACCGAGCCATACGCATTGGTGTACCAGCTCACATTGAGCGCGGCAAATTCAAAGCCGCGCAGCACGAGAAACGCCACCGCGAACAGCAGGCAGATGACCAGCCAGAACCGCGCGCGGGCGCGTTGCTGGCGGTCCGCGGCCTGTTTCGCCAACTGGTTCGGCCACATGCTGACGAGCAGAATCACCGTGTTCGCGGTGCCCCAGAGCAGGTCCGGCGGCGCCGCATTGAGCGGCCAACGCGCAGTGAGGCTGCGCAGGTAGAAGTACATCATCGCGGCGATGGCGAACACGGTGCCTTCTATCAGCATCAGGCACATCGTGCCCCACCACATCAGACTGCGATGCCCGAAGCCGAAGCTCGGCAAGTGCCGGACGTCGAGCATCAACGCGGGCGCCGCGCCCTCTTTGCGCACAGCCGCATCGACCGGGACCTTGCGCAGTTCGGTCATGGCCGTTGCTCCAGTTGCAGCGCGCGCTTGTTCTGCCCGCGATTGGGCCAGAACCAGCCGATCATCGCGACGATGACGGGCACCGAACCCCACACCACGGCCCAAGGCGAAAAGATCGAGCCGATGAACAGCACGGTGGTTGCCACCGCGCTGATAAACGGCCAGATCGACGGCGATGGAAACAGCAGCCGTAAATCCGGCCGCGCATCGAGCACGGTAGTGGAAAGCACTTCGCGCGATTCGGCGGCGAGTCCGCTGACATGCGCCGGCTCGGCGCCAGGTTCCCACAGCGGGTCGCGTCCGTGAACCACGGGCAGCGCGTCGAAATTATGCGGCGGCGGCGGGCTCGCGGTGCTCCATTCGAGCGTACCGGCGCCCCACGGGTCCGGGCCCGCGAGCGCGCCATGCCGGTGGCTGTGCAGCGCATTGACGATAAAAACCAGCACGCTCGCGCCGATAGTCACTGCGCCTATCGTGGCGGTCAGGTTCAGACTGTCCCAGCCCATTCCGTGAGGATAGGTCCACACGCGGCGCGGCATGCCGTGCAGACCGAGAATATGCATCGGGAAAAAAGTCACATTGAAGCCGATGAAGAACAGCCAGAATTGCAGCCGCCCAAGCGTCTCGTTCATCAGGCGGCCAGTGGCTTTCGGATACCAGTAATAGAAGGCGCCGAAAAGCGGAAACACGGCGCCACCGAGCAGCACGTAATGCAGATGCGCGACGACGAAGTAGGTGTCGTGCACTTGCAGATCGAGCGAGACCGAACCAAGCATGACGCCGGTCATTCCGCCCAGCACCAGAATGAAGAAGAAGCCGAGCGCGAACCACAACGGCGTCTTCAGATTAAGGCGGCCCGTCCATAGCGTGGCGATCCAGCAGAAAATCTGCACGCCGGACGGTATCGCGATCATCAGACTGGCGGCGGTAAAAAAGCTCTTGCCGAGCGCGGGAATGCTGGTCGCGAACATGTGATGCACCCACAGGCCGAATGCAAGAAACGCCGTGGCAATCAGCGCGAGCACCATTGCCGGATAGCCGAAAACCGGGCGACGCGCAAAGGTTGGAATGATCGACGAAAGAAAGCCGAGCGGCGGAATGAAGATCAGATAGACCTCGGGATGGCCGAAGAACCAGAAAAGGTGTTGCCACAACAGCACGTCGCCACCGCGGGCCGCGTTGTAGAAATGCGTGCCGACCAGCCGGTCGAGAATCAGCGCCGTACTGCTGAGCATGACCGCCGGCATCGCGAAAAGCACCATGAACTGCGTAATGAGCGTGGCCCACACGAAAAGCGGCATGCGGTTGAGCGACATGCCGGGCGCTCGCATCTTGAAGATCGTGGTAATGAGTACGATCGCTTCGAGCAGGCCGGACAGTTCGGTAAAAGTAATCATCTGCGCCCAGATGTCGACGCCTTTGCCCGTCGAATAATCCGGCCCGGCGAGCGGCACATAGCTGAACCAGCCGGCGTCCGGGCCGGCGCCGAGTATGAACGCGACGTACAGCGTCGCTCCGCCGAACAGGAAAACCCAGTACGCGTATGCGTTCATTCGCGGAAAGGCGACGCTGCGCGCGCCGATCATCAGCGGCACGAGCCACCCGGCGACGGCCTGCATGACCGGCACCGCGAACAGAAACATCATCGTGGTGCCGTGAATCGTGAAGAGCTGGTTGTACAGTTCGGGGCTGACAAGGCGATTGCCGGGCCGCGCGAGTTGCAAACGCATGACAAGCGCGAGCAGGCCGGCCAGCAGAAAGAATACGAATGTGGTGATTACGAAGCGCCGCGCCACCGTCTTGTGATTGATGGCCGAGAGCCGGCCGAGCCATCCGGGCGGATCGCTCCAGGTGCGCGCGAGTGCCAGTGCGATGTGCGCTCCTGCGGCGGGGCCGTCCACCAGATGCTCGACAGGCCGCGTGGCGGCGGAATGAGGTTCGCTCATTGAAGGGTTCCGATCCATGCGACAAGGGCATTCAGGTCCTGCGCCGACAACTGGCTCGGCGGCATCGTGGTGCCGGGCTTCATGCTGCCGGGCGCCTTGATCCACGATTCCAGATTGGCGGGCGTGTTCGCGAACGTGCCGGCGCCGAGCATCGGGCGGCTCATCACGTGCGTGAGGTCGGGCCCGAGCACGCCCTGAGCCGAGGTGCCGCGCACCGTGTGACAGCCGGCGCAGTTGCCGGTCGTAAAGAGGTGCTCGCCTCGTGCCTGCAGCGCGTTGGCCGGCTGCGGCGCGGGCGAGCGCTGACGCGCGAGCCAGGCGTCGTATTGGGCGGGAGGCTCGGCAACCACCGTGAAGGCCATCAACGCATGCTCGAGGCCGCAGAATTCGGCGCACTGGCCGCGATAGGTGCCGGCGCGGTCAGCCCGGAATTCGATGGTCGACTCGCGACCGGGGATCATGTCCTTCTTGCCGTGCAGATTCGGCACCCAGAACGTGTGGATGACGTCATCGGCTTTCAACGAGATGACAACGGGCCGTCCCACCGGAATGTGCAGCTCGTTTGCCACCGCGAAGCCGCTGCCGGGCGTATCGTCCGCGTAACGTGCTTCCCACCACCACTGGTGCCCGGTCATCTCCAACTGGACAGCGTTGGCGACGGGCAGGCGGGACAACGCGCGATCGGTCGCGATGTCGGCGACGAGCAGACCGAACAGCAGCAGGACCGACACGATCGTCGCCCCGCCCACCACACGGCGCACGCGTTTCTCAGGACGCTCCAGCGAGCCGAGGTCGGCACGCGCATCGCGGCTCGCGCGCGGCGTACGCGTCATCGCAACGAGCAGCGCGATCAGCACGGCCGCGAACACCAGAGAGCAGACCGTGAGCGTCAGCGTCCACAGCGAGAAAATGTGCGAGGCCTGCACGCCGGCGGGACTGAGCGCATCCTGGGCGGGGGCGGCGCGTGCCGTCGAAGCGAGGCCGCTGCAACAGGCGGCAGCCCACAGCGGCCGCGCGCCGGGCTGTCGCGTTCCGGCAGTGTCGGTGCGCCGGCGTTGAGGTGCGTGGCCTGTGTGCATGCTTGCGCGAGGTCGCTCGAGTGGGGGCGTCTGCGAGAGCCCAGCAATCCTTGTACCTTCTCCGGGCGTCGTTGTGACGCTCGCGCCGCAAACTGGCAGCGACATCCTTGGGCTGGCGGAAAGAGCGCTTCATATCACTCCCATTCGCTAATAAAATGTCGCGATGCGCATCGAGCTGGCAAGAACCCACGTGTGCAAGGGCTTTACGCGCGAAACAGCAGGCGGGCATGCAGGAGAAACAAGCGGTGGACGGTGCCCGCGCATCGAATTTGAACTCAGATACTCGGCCGATTCTCCCTGGAGCAGGTTAATGGCGCATGCATACGAGCCGGATGACATCGTTCAGAACTGGGCCAACATATGGGTCCAGTCTCTGCGCGACTACGCGGTAATCGGGTTATCCGAAGACGGCCGCATTCGCTCGTGGAATCCCGGCGGGGAGGCGATTCACGGCTTTCGCGAGGATGAGATCCTCGGCAAGCCACTGGAGATTCTCTACACCGCCGAAGAGCGTGCCCAGGGTGTGCCGCAAACGGCGCTCGCCACGGCGCGGCGCGAGGGTCGCTTCGAGAGCGAAGGCTGGCGCCTGCGCAAGGACGGCAAGGTGTTCTGGGCAAGCGCCGTGATTACCGCGCTGACTTCGCCAGAGGGTGTGCTGCTTGGCTTCGGCGAGATTGTGCGCGATATGACCGACAAGAAGACGGTGCACGACGCAGTGCTCGAAAGTGAGCGGCGTTTCCGGCTGCTTGTCGATGGCGTGACGGATTACGCGATCTTCATGCTGTCGCCGGAAGGACGGGTGACGAACTGGAATTCGGGCGCGCGCCGCATCAAGGGTTATGCCGCGAGCGAGATCATCGGCTCGCATTTTTCGCGCTTCTATACGCCGGAAGATGCCGCAAAAGGATTGCCGCAGCGCGGTCTCACGGCCGCCGCGCGCGACGGGCGCTTTGAGTCGGAAGGATGGCGCGTGCGCAAGGACGGCTCGCGGTTCTGGGCGCATGTGGTGATCGACGCGATTCGCGAGGGCGGCACGCTGGTTGGCTTCGCTAAGATCACGCGCGACATCAACGAAAAAATGGAAGCGACGCGGCTGCTGGAGGAGACCCGCGTGGCACTCGTGCAGTCGCAGAAAATGGAAGCCATCGGCAAGTTGACCGGTGGCGTCGCGCACGATTTCAACAACGTCATGCAAATTTTGCGCGGCAACCTGGAATTGCTGGAAAGCCGCCATAAGCGCGACGGCTGGACGCGCGAGCGTCTCGACAAGGCAATCGACGCGGTGGAGCGCGGCGCGAAGCTCGCGTCGCAACTACTCGCGTTCGGGCGACAGCAGCCGTTGCGGCCGGTCGTCATCAATCTGGCCTCCGCGATTCGCGGCATGGACGACCTTCTGCGCCGGGCGCTTGGCGAAACCGTTCAGATCGAGACCGTGGTGGCGGGAGGACTGTGGAATACGTTCGTCGACGTTCATCAGATGGAAAACGTGATCCTCAATCTCGCGATCAATGCGCGCGACGCGATGAACGAAGGCGGCAAGCTGACGATGGAAGTGTCCAACGCAATGCTCGACGACCAGTATGTAGTGGGCTTTCCGGACGTGCCGCCTGGCCAGTATGTGATGCTGGCCGTGACGGACACGGGCACGGGCATGCCGCCCGAAGTGGTGCAGCGCGCATTCGATCCGTTTTTCACGACCAAACCGGAGGGCCAGGGCACGGGGCTCGGGCTCAGCATGGCCTACGGCTTCGTCAAGCAGAGCGGCGGGCACATCAGGATTTACAGCGAAGTTGGCCACGGCACCACGGTCAAGATCTATCTGCCGCGCTCCACCGAAGAGGCGATCGAGACCCCCGCATCGCAGCCCGTCACGCTGCTGGGCGGCACGGAAACGATTCTCGTGGTGGAAGACGACAAGGACGTGCAATCCACGGTGGTCGACACGCTCTCCGGCCTCGGCTATAGCGTACTGAAGGCAAACGACGCGGAACAGGCGCTCGCGGTCGTGCGCAGCGGCGTGCATATCGACCTGCTGTTTACGGATGTGGTGATGCCCGGCCCATTGCGCAGCCCGGCCATGGTCGCGCAGGCAGTGCAGTTGTTGCCGCGCCTGAAGGTGCTGTTTACGTCGGGCTACACGCAAAACGCAATCGTGCACGGCGGGCGGCTCGACCCCGGCGTCGAACTGCTCAGCAAGCCCTACAGCCGCGAACAGCTGGCGTACAAGATACGGCAGATACTCGGCGTTCCGCCGCTCGCCCGCAGCGGGCCGGTCGCGCAAACGCAGTCCGCTCAGCCCGCGCCGAATGCGCCGAACGGGCCGAATGGGCCTACTGGCGACGCGAGTCTGCGCCTTCTGCTGGTCGACGACGACGTCGAGACCGCGGAGGCCGTGGGCGAGTTGCTGAAACTGGTGGGCCACAACCCGACTATCACGGGCTCGCCGCAGGAGGCGTTGCGCCTCCTGGAGGTCGAGCCGTTCGACGTGCTACTCACCGACCTGTCGATGCCGGCCATGCCGGGCCTGGAGCTGGCCGAACGCGCGACGCAATTGCGGCCTACGTTGCGCGTGATTTTCGCGTCGGGCCACGAAATGCCCGCAGTGAACACGTTGCCGTTTCGCTGGGGCGCACTTCGCAAGCCGTACAGCATCGACGAACTCGATGCGATGCTGCGCGGCTTCGACAAGTAGTACGCGCGGGGCTTCAGCTTGTCAGCGTGTCGAGTTGCGCGGACCGCGCGTCACCGTTGCGCCGGATCGGCGGCAATCCGCCGATCTTTTCGGCCAGCATCCGCTCGTACACGCCGAAGTGCAGATCCACTTCTTCCTGCGTGACTACAGTCACGAAGATGCGCACCTGCGCGGGCAGCAGTCCCAGCACGGTGGCAATGGCTGACTCCAGTTGCGGGGCACACAGCCGGTCTTCGGCGAAGGTCGTGCCCACCGATATGTCGTACGACTGTTCCTCTCGCACTGCAACATCGACGAGGCGCGCGCGGGCGCTCATGTTGTTCTCGATGGCAATGCGTATTACGTCGACGGCGGTGCGCATGCTCTCGGTTGGGAACCCTCCAGGGGAGCGCAGACACACGCGATGCCGCCCGAGCGTGAGCCAGTCTGAATCGAATTCCATGCCTTTTCTCCGACACTTTGATCTCGCACGACTATGTGGTTTCGCTACTGTTTTTCAAGGCCGAAAATTTGCACGAAGGGGTCTTGAAATCGTCGTGCGCGGATTTATTTTAGATTCCGCTCAGTGAGTTTCGATCAGGCAGACACGCCTTTTCAGGCGGCGCTGCGTGTTCGATTGTCTGTCAGAGGGTGCGGGCAGGTGGAGTGGAGCGCGTAGTCCGTTCGCCTGCTCGCCCCGGCACTACCGAGGAGGAAACGATCATGAGTGACCTTTACTTCGCGACCGACCTGTTCAGCCAGTTTGATCGTCTGCAGCAGCAGATGTCCGCGCTGTTCGGCGGTTTTCCTTCGAGCATCCGTTCGAGCCGCCTGTCGGCATTTCCGCAAATCAACATCGGCACCACGGACGACTCCATCGAGATCGTCGCGTTCGCGCCGGGCATCGATCCCTCGCAACTCGAGGTGTCGATCGACAAAGGTTTGCTGACTATTGCCGGCGAGCGCAAACGGGTCGCGCCCGAGGCCGACGAGTCCACGCGTCAGTACGCTCAGGAGCGGTTCACCGGCTCGTTCCGCCGCGTGATCGAACTGCCGCAGCAAGCCGACCCGGACAAGGTCGAGGCGCGCTACACGAACGGCTGCCTTTCGATTAGCGTGGGCAAGCGCGAATCGTCCAAACCTCGCGCAATCACCATCCAATGATCTCACTGATGATGGAGCGAATCATGAACGATACGACCGAAGTGGTGCAAAAGGAGCAGCAACCCGTGGCGCGTACCGAACGCGAACAGGCCGAACCGCGCACGACGCTCACGCCGCCCGTCGACGTGATCGAGAATGCGCACGGCGTCACCTTGTGGGCGGACTTGCCGGGTGTGTCGAAAGAGAAGCTGGAAGTGCGGGTGCACGACGGCAACCTGCACATAGAAGCCGAAGCGAGCGTGCCGACGCGCGCCGGCTTGCGTCTGCAGCACGCGGAAATCCGCGCACCGCATTTCTCGCGGTCATTTACGCTGGGTGCGGAATTCGACACGTCGAAAATAGAAGCGAACCTGCAGGACGGCGTGTTGAAGCTCGTTATTCCGCGACGCGAAGAAGCGCGCCCGCGCCGTATTGAAGTGAACGTCGGCTAATGGCGGCCGGGCTGAATGTGCCCGTCCTGCTCATTGTGCGGATGCCACGGCCCGGCGCTGGGGCCGTGGCATTTGTCGCGCGGGCACTCAGCCGCATACCTGCGCGTTTGCATCGCTGTCCGATGCGGGCACGGCGGTGCGCGAGCCCGCGACCAGGCGCTGGTACACGCGCAGATAGTCGTCGGCCATGCGTGCTGCGGTAAAGCGCGCTTCGAAAGCGCGCCGGCATTGCGCGCGGTCTATTCTGCCGATCTGCGCCACCGCTTTTACGGCCTCTTGCACGTCATCCACGATGAAACCGCTGACGCCGTGCTCCAGCACTTCCGGCACGGCGCCGCTTCCGAATGCGATGACGGGCGTGCCGCAAGCCATCGCCTCGATCATCACCATGCCGAACGGTTCGGCCCATTCCACTGGAAATAGCAGCGCGCGCGCATTGGCGATCAGTTCTTTGCGCAGTGTTCCGCCCACTTCGCCAAGATAGTCGGTGAAGTCGCGCGAACGTTCAAGCAACGGTTCGATCTGCTGTGCGAAGTATTCGCGCTCGCCCGGGTGGACCTTGCCGGCCATCTTCAACGGCAGGCCCGCGCGCTTCGCGATTTCTACCGCAAGGTCGGGCCGCTTGCCGGGCATCAGACGGCCGAGAAACAGCAGATAGTCGCCCGGCAGCGGCTGAAACTGAAACTCGTCGGGCGGCAACCCGTGATGGATGGTCGCCTGCCAGTTGGCAGACGGCACCGGCTTGCGTTGATCGTCCGAGATCGATACGAGCGGCGCCGAGCCGAACTCGCGAAAGAGTGGCCCATGATCCATCGGCAACAACTGTCCGTGCAGCGTGGTGAGCGACTTGCACGGCAGCGAACGGGCAAGTGGAAAATGCAGCGGATCGCCGTGAAAATGCACGACGTCGAACTCATGCGCGAGATCGGCGACGCGCGCAAGCTGCCGCACGTGATGCGTGAGGGTGTCCCACACGGCGGTATCGCGCCAAAGTCCGCGCTCGCAAATGGGCACAAGCCGCGCGCGGGTAGTCGAGTCCGCCGTGGCGAACAGCGTTACGTCGTGGCCTTGTCGAACGAGTTCTTCGGTCAGGTAGGAGACCACGCGCTCGGTGGCGCCATAGGCAAAAGGCGGGACACTTTCGTACAAAGGTGCGACTTGAGCGATTCTCACGGGCGGTCGGGACATGAGGTTGGGTTAAAGCCGCGTCCGCGATCGGGGCCGAACGCGGACGCGGCCAGGTCGGCAGGCTTCTGACCTGCCTTTCTTCACCTGTTTTTCTTCACTTATCTTTCTTCACTTCGGACAGGTCGCTTTCCTTCACTTCGGCTTGCCGGACGGTGGTGCCGTCATCGCCGGTTTCGGACACGTCGGTTTCAAATGTTCCTTCGCCGGATTCGTCGGCACTGCCGTTTTGCGCGGATTCGGCAGGATCGTTCGGTTTGGTCGCCATTGCATTCTCCCTGGGTTGGGTTGGAGGTAACGGCATTCAGCAAGGGACGGTCCCGAACGAACCTGTCTCGACAGCGGTGCGGAGAAAGAAACTTCCGCGTTTTGCGCAGCGCGGCATGCGGGTTGCTGCACAAGCAGTGTCGCAACGAATATTGCGCCACTTTGCCTACCCCCTTCGAACAACAGAGAGGAAACGCATGAAGAAGATGACTGTAATTGCACTAGCGTGCGGTTGTTTCAGCCTGGTTCCGGTCGCTGCCAACGCGCAGACCGAAGCTGCCTCCACGACCGCTGCCAATCCCCTTGCGCAGGTGGACAAAGACTTTGTTCAGGCGGCCTCGATGTCCTCGTCGACGGAAATCGACGCGTCGAAACTCGCGACCAGCAATTCCAGCGACAAGGACGTGAAGTCGTTTGCGCATCACATGATGCTCGACCACACCAAGCTGACCGTCCAACTGAAGATGGCTGCGCCGCACGGCGTGGAAGTGCCGAAGGACAATTCGGACACGAGTGTGCTCGACGCGCTCAAGCCACTGAAGGGCAAGCAGTTCGATCAGCTTTACATCCAGAAGGTCGCGCTCGAGGGTCACAAGAAGACCATTGCCGCTTTCGAAAAGGAAATTGCCGAGGGGCAGAACGCGAAGCTCAAGGAAGCCGCCCAGAAGGCGCTGCCGACTATCAAGGAGCACTATCAACGCGCCCAGCAACTGGCCTCGAAGAAAGGCGTCTCGGAGCAGTAAGCCGCGGCGCCGTCCCCTGCGCCGCGCTCTGACACGACAAAGGCTGCGGCAGGCGGGAGCCGCGCCGGTGCAGCACGCCACGTGGCACGTGGCGTGCTGCATTTCAATGGCAGCGGCGGGCGAGTCCCGACTGCGTTCCGATCAACGCCTCGACTGAAAGGAGAAGATCATGCCGTTGAAAAGAGGAACATCCAAAGAAACCGTGTCGCGCAACATCAAGACCGAAACGAAACACGGCAAGCCGCATAAACAGGCGGTGGCCATCGCGCTGAATCAGGCCCGCAAATCGGGTGCAAAGATTCCGAAGAAGAGCGAAACGTGACACGCTCGAGCGACCTCGCAACATCGGACTGGAGGGCGCAGCATGAGTACTGAAAGCGCCGCTGGCACATCTGGCACATCTGGCGCATCTGGCGCATCGGGCGCATCGGGCGAGCTGGTCGAACAGACGGGCGGTTGCGCATGTAAAGCCGTGCGGTTTCGAGTCAATGCAAAGCCGCGGCGTGTGTCGCTGTGCCATTGCATGACCTGCCGCCGCATTCATGGCAGCGCATTTGGCGCATATGCGATGTTCGCGCGCGACGCTGTGGAGTTCACCGGTCCCGTCCATGTGTGGCAAAGCTCGGCTGAAGGACGGCGGTATTTTTGCCCCACGTGCGGCTCTGTGGCCTTCATGGAATACGTGGGCAGCGACGAACTGGACGTGCCCCTCGGCGCGTTCGATAACGTCGGCCTCTACGAGCCCACGTACGAACTGTGGTGCTGCCGCAAGGAACCGTGGCTGCCACAAGGCGTGCGAACCGAATACGAGCAGGACAGTCCCGAGTAAGGCGCGATGCGGCATAGGGCTGCGTCAATGCGAGTACTTCTGGAAAACGAAGGAGCTGAAATGAGCGATCCGAAACAATCCAACGCACAACCTGGCAATCCGAAGAATGCGGGCAAGCAGAGCGGCCAGCAACAGCAGAATCAGCAGAAGACGCCGCAGCACCAGGGCGGACAGCGTCAGCCCTGATTCGCCGCTGACGGTGTGACGGGCGTGCGGGCCCGGACGACCGGGGCCGCATGACTGAAAAGAGCGCGGCGCGCAGTGGATGCGCGCCGTGTCCGCATCTGTGCCATCGCCATGCGTTTCTCAACAACGCCCCTAACCAGTCGACGATAGCAATTGCAGGGATTGAGATGGTGAGAAGGAAGTTGCACTTTCACAATAGTTCGCTGCGGGCCCACGCATCGCCAGCCGGTATTCCCACCACCGCAAGCGATTACAGAATCTACCCGACCTATCGACGCACCGCGACCGGCACGTTTACCGGCGATCTGAAGGTCGTGCGGACTACGGACGACCGCGTGATATTTCCGTATGACGGCGCGCCCGTCATCGGCCCGTTCGAAACGGCGCTGGAAGCGCGCGAGGCTGCCGCCCGCAAGGGCGCCGAAGTGGTCGCGGCGGATTTGCTGAACCCGGAGCCGTGAGATATGCAAGGCACGCAGCGAAGTCTGCGCGCCTAGCGACATGCAGGATGGGAGAGATTGATGAAGACGCTGGAGATCGAGCGCTTGCGTCCAACGCAAGTCACGCACGGGATGCGCGAGGTAAGGGAGAAGACGCACGCCTATCAATCGCTGTCCGGTCACGACCTGGAGATGGCCATTGCCGAAAAGCCGATTCCGATTGTTCTCGGGCCGGGCGGCGAGGCATTTGCGACCGACCATCATCACGTGGCCGCGGCGCTTTGGCATGTCGATATCAAGTCGGTGCCGGTCGTGCTGGTCAGAGATCTGTCTAGCTGCTCGCAGGCCGAATTCTGGCTCGCGCTCGAAAACAATCGTTGGACGTATCCCTACGATCAGCGCGGCCAGCGCGTGCCGTTCACGGACATGCCGCAGCATGTGTGGGACATGATCGACGACGAGTTTCGCAGCCTCGCGGCCGCAGTGCGCGACGCCGGCGGCTATCGCAAGACGAATGTGCCGTTGGCGGAATTCCGCTGGGCCGACCTGTTCCGCAAGATGCTGCCGCTTCCGTCGAACGACGCGGAGTACAAAGCACTGGTGGGGCGGGCAGTGGAGCTGGCGAAGAGCGAAGCCGCGCTCGGCCTGCCTGGATATGTGGGTGTGGAAGGCGCGTAGCGCGGCGCAGGCCACGAAGCCTGCGATCCGCGCTACGTCGTAATCGCGCCTGTCAGAGCCCAACGAGTCCGGGCTCAAATCCCGGCTGAGGTCAGGGCCGAACTCAGGCCCCTTCGTTCTCCGTCGCGTTGTGCTTTCCCTTGTCGGGAGCGGGTTTTTCCACGCATGCATCGACGTCGACACTTTCCCTGCCGTGAGCGCCGACCCGGCTTGCGAGCCGCAGGTAAGCGGCAGCGAGCCGCCGCAGGTCGTCTTCGGATGCGTCTTCGATACCGATCAACTGGTTGTTCGCCGCTCGATGCGAGGCGAGCAATTCGTTGAGCTTCAGATGCATCGCGACGCTGTCCTTGTTCTGGCTTTGCTGGATCAGGAAGACCATCAGAAACGTGATGATCGTGGTGCCAGTGTTGATAACCAGCTGCCACGCATCGGAATAGTGGAAGAGCGGCCCGGTCACGCCCCACACGATCACCGTGATGATAGCGAGGCCGAAGGCGATGGGCGAACCGGCAACCCGCGTGACCGAACTGGCGAATGCGTCAAAGGCGCGCGTGACCGGATTGCTGGCGGCGTAGGCAGGGCTCGATGTCGGCGGAACAGTTTCTATGCTGTCGGAGCTCGAGCGTGCTTCTGCTGATCTCATTCTATTTCTCCCGGAATTGCTCTACACAAGACCGGTAGCACGCTTCGTGCCGAACGTGCGAGCCACGAAGGGAAGGCAGGCGCGTTTTTCAGCAGCAGGAGCACCCGCCGCGGTGCCGCATGCCGTAACTGCCGGTTTCCTCGCTGGCCTGCGCGACGGCGCCGCCAAGCGAGGGGGCGCCGATCACCACCCGCGCGGCGGCGTTCCCGCATTGCGGGCAGGGCGCGGGTTCGTCGCGCTCGGCAATGCGGCGGACCGTTTCAAAGTGGCCGCATGCGGCGCATGTGTAGTCGTAAACTGGCATGGTGTGAACTGTAAGACGAAAAATTTCGGGCCGATGGCCACGCTGACAGCGCTAGTTTAGTCGACGTCGGTCTGCGATTGCTCGAGCTTTGCGCGCACGCGTTGCGCGAGTACTTCGGGAGAGAACGGCTTTCTGATCACTTCCATGTCGGCGAGCGCATCGCCCGGCGCGTAACCTGTGACCAGAATGACCGGCATCCACGAATAGCGCTGTCGCACCGACTCCGCGACCTGACGGCCGTTCAGCGCGCCGGGCAGGGCGACGTCGCTGATGAGCAGGTCGAAGCGGGCACCGGCATGCAGCAGACGCAGCGCAGCCGCCCCGCTGTCCGCTTCGAGTACACGGTAGCCCTGTTCCCGCAATTGCTCGGCAGTGACTTCGCGGACGATCTCTTCGTCCTCCACGAGCATGATGGTTTTCGCAGGGTCATTGCGATCGTTTGCCACGTCTTCCCGCTGCACCGACGCAGGCATGCACAGGCGCACGGTCGTCCCTTTGCCGAGCGCCGTTTCCATTTGCACGATGCCGCCGGATTGTCTGACGAAGCCGTAGATCTGGCTCAGGCCCAGGCCGACGCCCTGGCCCGAGGGTTTCGTCGTAAAGAACGGCTCGAACGCATGCTCCATGATCTTCGGCGACATGCCGGTGCCGGTGTCGGACACGGCGATGCAGCAGTAACGGCCAGGCAGCGCGTCCTCGAAGTCGGCGACCTCGGCTTCACCCAGGATGACCTCGCTCGTGGTGATGGTGAGCCAGCCGCCTTCCGGCATGGCGTCGCGAGCGTTCACGCACAGATTGACGAGCGCGCTTTCCATCTGGTTCGGGTCGCATTGCACGAGCCAGATGCCGTCGCCGAGCTTCAACTCGACGTTGATGCCCGAGCCCACCACGCGGCGGATCATGTCTTCCATGTCGTGCGCGATTGCGTCGAGACTGACGAGCCGCGGCTCCAGCGTCTGCTGGCGGCCGAACGCAAGCAGACGGTGCGTGAGCGTCGCCGCGCGCACCGCGCCTTTTTCGGCGCGTTCCACGAGCGAGACGACGTCGGTAGGACGCCCCTGTTGCAAGCGCACGCGAATCAGGCTCAGCGCACTCATGATCGCCTGCAGCATGTTGTTGAAATCGTGCGCGATGCCGCCGGTGAGTTGCCCGATCGCCTTCAGTTTTTCGCTGTGACGCAGGCGCTCTTCGGCACGCGAGCGTTCGCGGGTTTCCTGGTGCAGCGTGTCGAGCGCCTGCTGCAATTCGGCCGTGCGCTCCGAAACGCGTCTTTCGAGTTCCTCACCGCTGCGCTCGAGCGCTTCGCGGATGCGCGCCTGGTCCTCGACATCCGTGGAGGTGCCGAGCCACGTCACTGTGCGTCCTTCCGGGCGCACCGGTCGCGCGCGGGTCTGGAACCAGCGGTACGCGCCATCGGCGCGGCGTATGCGGTGCTCGACCGCATATTCGCCTTTCACCTCGCCCGTGCTCCAAGCGATCATCGTCGCGTCGCGGTCGTCGGGGTGAATCGCATCGAGCCAGCCGAGTCCGCGGCTGTTTCTCTCCGTGAGGCCGGTGTATTCGATCCATTGGGGGCTGTCCCAGGTGCGCTCGCCGCTGCTGGTGCAGGTGAAGACGAGTTGGGGAATCTGCGTTGCGAGCATGCGGTAGCGCTCTTCGCTCTCGCGCAGCCAGGTTGCGTGTTTGCGCGTTTCCGCGGCGATTCTGAGCCGTTCGACGGCCGCCGCGAGCAGGTTCGCGTAGGAGCGCAGGAATTCCGTGTCGACGTCGCTGAAGTCGCGCGGCGTGCGGCTGTCGACCTGCAGCACGCCATACGCGGGCCGGTCCTTGCCGCCCAGAATCACCACGTTGATGAGCGCCTTCACGCCTGCATCCACGATGAACTGCGAATAGCGGAAGCGTTTCTCGATAGCGATGTCGGGCGACATGGCGGGTTTGCCGGTTTGCAGCGCGTAGCCTTCGGACGAACCTCGTTCCGCGCGCGCCGTCGCCTTGCCGACAATGCCCGGCGGCCAGCCGACGCCCGCGCGCACCACGAGCGTAATTCGGTCCTTCTGCAGTTCCATCACCTTTGCCATGTCTGTTTGCAGCGCTTCGGCCACGAGTCGGCATGCCTCGGTGAGTATTTCGTCCAGATCGTCGGAGCGCAGCGCAAGCTCGCCGAACCGCGCCAGAATCGCTTGCTGGTTGACTAGAATCGCTTCGCGGTTCGCAGTGCTCACGGCAAGATTCCTTGCTTGCTGACAAAGATGAAAGTGGGCCGCCCTTGTCGCAGCGGCCCTTTGAGACGTTGCGAGCCAGATTCATTCCTGCTACCGCAAAGACGAGCTGGACACATGGCGCTGCCCGCAACCAGTGAGGGCCCGCGAGGAACGCGCGATGCTGCACCGTCAGCCACCCGATGGCCAACTTCAAGGAGATGCACATGGCGTCCAATTCGAATTCGAACGGCGGACCGATCCGCAAATTTATCGATGTCCAGAAGGCGCTCAAAGGCGCGTCGTATCCCGCCGACAAGGCAAGCTTGCTGGATACCGCGAAAGGCAACGGCGCGGACGACGAAGTGCTCGACGCGCTCGAACGCCTGCCGGAGCAGGAGTACGGCAGTCCCGCGGAAGTGTCGAAAGGCGTCGGCAACGAGTGATGCCACGCGGACGTGGCGCGTGATTCGCGGCGCGTCCGCTGTCAAATGTGCAAGCGACGGAAGTAACTACAGGCTGAGTTAGTTCGCAGACGTTGCCGTCCCGGCACAGCTCGCGTGCTCGCTGACATGCTCACAGCGGTGATCACAGCGCACCGGCTCAAAGCGTTGCGAGCATTACCGACAACGTGCCGGATTCGTTCTGCACGCCCGCGTCCAGGTTGACTGCGCCTGGCGTTTCGGTTTCGATCGCCCGCAGCAGGCGCGGTGTGAAAGAGGCGCCAAAGCGCGCGATCAGCGCTTCGCGCGCGGAGTCGTCGGCATGGGCGAGCTGACGCAATTCTTCGAGCGGCAAGCCAACGAACAGATTGAGCGGGTAGGGTGGCGCGTCCTTATCGCGTGCGTCCGGAGCGGACGTGTCCGGCGTCGGCGCGCGAAGACGCAGACCCGGTTGCAGGTGTGCGGCGAGTTCCGCCGTCACTTCGTAGTCCGGCGCGAAGTTAAGCGAGGTCTTTGCTTCGCTCTCCAGAAAGGGCGCGACGCCGTCGAGGCGCGCAAGTTCTTCGTCGCTGAGCAGCATGGTGGTTCTCCGCGTGTGTCGTTCGTGACGAGACCTGGGTCGCAGCAAACAACTTGCCGGGTGTCTGCGCGGTCATGCGCGCATGGTCAGGCATAGTCGGGCATAGGCGATGCTGCGCAGCACTGATACGAACACGGGGATTCGCGCAGCGGCTGACGCCGGGGCTTACGCCGTGGCTCACGGCGATACCGACGCCGATACAGATACCAACGCCGATACCATGCCGATACCCATGCCGATACCGACGAACCCAAGCCGCGCCTTGCGCCGGCCAACCAAACGGGTGCAACCATGCATTGGAATATAAAAAGCGCGCTGCTGGCCGTGACCATCGCTGCATTGGGAACGGGTATGTCGGGCTGCAAAAAGGTGGACGACACCAGCAGAGACACCACCAGTTCCGCAAGCAGTGGCGTAATGAGCAATTCGGCCGGCGTGAGCGGCATGAGCGGCCAGAGCGACGCGGCAAAGCGCGCGAGCGATGCGGCGGCGGGCGCTTCCGGCCAGGCGGGCGGCGCCGCGCCCGCTGCTTCAGCGAGCCAGTAGCATGGCGTCGGGCAACTGTCCGGCGTTTCGGGCACACTGTGCGGATGCAACCAGTCGACGTTACCTTTCGCCTTGCCGCGCCGCATGAAGCCGAAACTATTCGCCTGATCGAATTCGAAGCGGGCGCGCGCTTCGCGAGCGTCGGGATGGCGGGCATCGCCGACGCGCCGCCTATGAGCGTTGCGCTTGTCGCGCGCAAGATTGCGGCGCAGGAAATCATCGTCGCGGTAGATCGCGAAGACGTGTGTGCCGGATTCGTGATGTTCGAGCCGCAAGCCGGGCGCATCTACGTTCAGGAGCTCGACGTGCTGACCTCGCACGCCGGGCGGCGCATCGGCGCGGCGCTGATCGATGAAGTCGCCAGACTCGCGCGCTCGCGCAAGCTCCTGCAACTGGTGTTGTCGACCTATCGCGAAGTGCCGTGGAATGCGCCGTATTACCGGCGGCTTGGCTTTCGCGATATCGCGGAAGCTGAACTCGACGCGGCGCTGATCGCGCGCCGCAATGCGCATATCGCGCGAGGTCTGGACGAATCGCGACGTGTATTCATGCGCCGCGACCTCGCCTGACGCGACTATCTCACCGGGCAGGGAGCAACGCGCAACGCATATGGCAAACCTCTGCGCGTAGCAGCGAAGAAAATGCGGCGGGCGCCGCAGCACCAATGTGCCGACGACGCCCGCCGCTCTTCACTGCGTGTTGGCAGCAGCGCGTTGTGCGCTTACTCCACCGTTTCGAGTGCCGGATAATCGACGTAACCGGCTTCGCCACGTGCGTAGAACGTGGCAGGATTGGGCTTGTTCAACGGAGCGTTCATCGCAAAGCGGCGCACGAGGTCCGGATTCGCAATGAATAGCTGGCCCCAGGCCACTGCGTCCGCCTCGCCCGCGTCGAGCACCTGCTGCGCGGTTTCCTTCGTGAACTTCTCGTTCGCGATGTACGGGCCGCCGAATTCCTTCTTCAACTGCGGGCCCAGACGGTCTTCGCCCAATGCTTCGCGCGCGGCGATAAAAGCGATCTTGCGCTTGCCGAGTTCGCGAGCCACGTAGCCGAAGGTTGCTGCGGGGTTCGAGTCGCCCATGTCATGCGCGTCGCGGCGCGGCGCGAGGTGCACGCCAACGCGCTGTGCGCCCCACACGTCGATGCACGCGTCGGTGACTTCGAGCAGCAGGCGCGCGCGATTCTCGATCGGACCGCCGTAGGCGTCGGTACGCTTGTTGGTGCTGTCCTGCAGGAACTGGTCGAGCAGATAGCCGTTCGCGCCGTGCACTTCCACGCCGTCGAAACCCGCTGCTTTCGCGTTTTGCGCGCCTTGGCGGAACGCCTGCACGATGCCGGCGATCTCGTCGAGTTCGAGCGCGCGCGGCGTCACATACGGACGCTCAGGGCGCACCAGGCTCACGTGGCCTTTCGCGGCGATTGCGCTCGGCGCGACGGGCAGCTCTCCGTTCAGGAACAGCGGATCGGAGATGCGGCCGACATGCCACAGTTGCAGGAAGATCTTGCCCCCCGCGGCGTGCACCGCGTTCGTGACGAGTTTCCAGCCTTCCACCTGTTCCTGCGACCAGATACCAGGCGTCTCGGCATATCCCACGCCTTGCGGCGTAACGGAGGTCGCTTCGCTGATGATGAGGCCCGCCGTGGCACGCTCGGCGTAGTACTTCGCCATCAGCGCGTTCGGCACGCGGATTTCCTCGGCGCGCTGACGCGTGAGCGGCGCCATGATGATGCGGTTCGACAACGTAAGGTCGCCAATTTGCAGCGGATCGAAAAGAGTCGGCATAAGTGTTCACCTTTGGCCGGGGCGTGAACGCCGTCGGCCTCAAAATTGTTGCGAAGCAACAGGACGTGCGAAGGGAAGCGGCGATGCAGGACGGCTCAGAGCTTCGAGTTCATATGCTCGAGGAACGCCTGAATAACGGGCTCATTGCGTTTGAAGAACACCCATTGCCCCACCCGCTTGGACGTAACGAGTCCCGCGCGCTGCAATGCCGCCAGATGGGCCGACACGGTGGACTGCGAAAGCCCGCAGCGCGCGTCGATCTTGCCCGCGCATACGCCGTGGTCGAGCGGGAGCTCCTGGTCGGCGAAATGCGCATACGGCTCGCGCAGCCAGCCAAGAATCTCGCGCCTGACCGGGTTGGCGAGCGCCTTGTGGATCGCGTCGATGTCTGGCGCGATGGGGGTTCGTTTCATTCGTCAACTACCGTCACGTTGTTCAACGGACAGACTCGAGGCGACTTGCCGCCGATGTCTGCATCGCTACTGACCGAAGTATATATCGGAATTTGACGATATGCATGGAGGCACTACTTGCGGTGGGGTAATGATCAATCGGCACGCGGGGTTTGCACGCGAGCCGCGGCGCTATACTGGGTGCCCGTCTATAGCGCGAGTAGCCGGGGCAGCGCAAGCGCTGCTCCGGCGAACCGATAAAAAATTGGCTGAACACGATCTCAAAAAACTCAAAATCGACCGCGCGCCCGTGACCGCGCGCCGTCGGCGCAACTGGACCGGCTACGGGGTGGCCGCGTTGATCCTGGTGGCCGCGCTCGTGGCCGGCTTGCGCTTCGCCAGCCCGCGCACCGTGCAAACCACGTCGGTCATCTCCGCGTATCCGTCGCAGAGCTACACGTTGCTGAACGCGACGGGCTACGTCGTGCCGCAACGCAAGGCCGCCGTGGCGTCCAAGGCGCAAGGGCGGCTCGAATGGCTCGGGGTGCTCGAAGGCACGCGTGTAAAAAAAGATGAAGTGATCGCCAGACTGGAAAGTGCGGACGTCGCAGCGTCGCTCGCGCAGGCGAAGGCGCAGGTCAAGGTCGCGCAAGCGAATCTCGCGTTGCAGGTCGCCGAGCTGAAAAACGCTGAACTCAACCTGCGCCGCTCTGCGGTGCTGGTGCCGAGCGGCGCCATGCCCGCCACCCAGTACGACGCGGATCTCGCGCGCTACGACAAGGCGAAGGCGTCCATCGACAACAGCCGCGCGGCTATCGTGTCGGCGCAGGCGAACGCGCAGGTGGCGCAGGTCGCGGTCGATCAGACGGTGATTCGCGCGCCGTTCAACGGCGTCGTGATCGAGAAGCACGCGAACGTCGGCGACAACATCACGCCGTTTTCCCAAGCGTCCGATAGCAAGGGGGCCGTCGTCACCATCGCCGACATGGACACGCTCGAAGTGGAAGCGGATGTCGCCGAAGCGAACATCGCGAAGATCGCCGCCGACGCGCCTTGCGAGATCCAGCTCGACGCGCTGCCGGAACTGCGTCTTGCGGGCCGCGTATCGCGTATCGTGCCGACCGTCGACCGTTCCAAGGCGACGGTGCTCGTCAAGGTGCGCTTTGTCGATCGCGACGCACGCGTGCTGCCGGACATGAGCGCAAAGATCGCCTTCCTGTCGAAGCCGGTGCCGCCGCAGGACCGCCGACCCGTCGTCGCCGCGCAGCCGGCTGCCGTGGTTCAGCGCGACGGACGCAGCGTCGTCTTCGTCGTCAAGGACGAGACCGTGCATCAGGTGCCCGTCACGACGGGCACGAAGCTCGGCGACCTGATCGCGCTTGAAGGCGTGCGTGCGGGGGACGTGCTGGTGCGTGCGCCCGACGCGCAGTTGAAGGACGGCGCGAAAGTCACCGTGGCGAAGCCATAACGTGAGCGGACAGCAACCTATGAACCGCGCGAATGGCGCTGCGCCGCTCGTCGAGATCCTGCACCTGGTGAAGTCCTACCGGCGCGGCGTGCAGACAGTGCCCGTGCTGGCCGACATCACGCTTTCGATCGGAGAAGGCGACTTCATCGCATTGATGGGGCCATCGGGATCGGGCAAGAGCACGCTGCTCAACCTGATTGCGGGCATCGACCGGCCCGATGGCGGCGTGCTGCGCGTGGGCGGGCTCGACATCACGCAACTGTCCGAAGCGGCGCTGGCCGACTGGCGTGCAGCTAACGTCGGCTTTATCTTCCAGTTCTACAACCTGATGCCTGTGCTGACGGCGTTCGAGAACATCGAGTTGCCGCTGATGCTCACGAGGCTCACGCGCAAGGAGCGGCGCGAGCGCGTCGAGCTGGTGCTGGAGATGGTCAACCTCGCGAACCGTGCACATCACTATCCGTCGGAGCTGTCGGGCGGACAGCAGCAGCGCGTCGCGATTGCGCGCGCCTTGATCACCGACCCGACGCTGATCGTCGCCGACGAACCGACGGGCGATCTCGATCGCGCATCGGCCGAAGAAGTGCTCGCGATGCTGCAACGTCTGAACCGCGAACTGGGCAAGACCATCATCATGGTCACGCACGACGCGCATGCCGCAGGCGCCGCGAACGCGCTCGTGCATCTGGACAAAGGGGAACTGTCAGATGGCAACACGCGCTGATCGGCGCGACGGCGGCCCGTCATGCACGCGCTGAAGCTGATTACGCGCAACGCGCTGCGCCACAAGCTGCGCACTGCGTTGACGGTGCTCGGGCTCACGATCGCAGTGCTTGCATACGGGCTCCTAAATACCGTGGTCGACGCGTGGTATGCGGGCGCCGCAGCTGCATCGAACGCGCGACTCGTCACGCGCAACGCCATTTCGCTGACGTTCTCGCTGCCGCTCAGCTACGAGAACCGCATTCGCGGCGTGGAAGGCGTGACGCTGGTCGCACGCTCGAGCTGGTTCGGCGGCGTGTATCGCGAGCCGAAGAACTTCTTCGCGCAGTTCGCCGTGTCCGACAACTATCTGGACCTCTATCCCGAGCTGATCGTGCCCGCTCAACAGCGCAGCGATTACCAACGCGACCGCAAGGGCTGTCTGGTCGGCCGGCAACTGGCGACGCAGTTCGGCTTCAAGGTCGGCGACGTCATCCCCATCAAAGGCACGATCTATCCGGGCACCTGGGAGTTTGTCGTGCGCGGCATCATGGATGGCCGCGACGAATCGACGATCACACGGCAACTCATTTTTCACTGGGACTATCTGAACGAATCGGTGCGCAAGATGCCGGGGCGGCGTGCGGATCAGGTCGGTGTCTACGTGCTGGGCATCGCGGCTCCCGAGGAGGCCGCCGCGATCTCGCGCAACGTCGACGACGTGTTCAGGAATTCCCTCGCCGAAACGCTGACGGAAACCGAGCAGGCGTTCCAGCTCGGCTTCGTCGCGATGTCGAATCAGATCATCGCGGCCATTCGCGTGGTGTCGTATGTGGTGATCGTCATCATCATGGCCGTGATGGCGAATGCAATGGCCATGAGCGCGCGCGAGCGCACCGTCGAATACGCGACGCTCAAGGCGCTCGGGTTCGGCCCGGGCTTTCTCGCGCTCCTCATGTTCGGCGAGTCGTTGACGCTGTGCATCGCGGGCGGCGGGCTCGGCATGCTGCTGACGCCGCCCGCCGCCAGCATCTTCCGGCAGGCAACCGGCGGCGTATTCCCCGTCTTTCACGTGTCGCGCGAGACGATGCTGTTGCAGGCGGCGTGTGCGGGTGTCGTCGGCGTGGCGGCGGCGATCATTCCGGCGATCCAGGCGGCGCGCGTGCGGATCGTCGAGGGCCTGCGGGCCATCGGGTAGCGCATCATGGCCATTCCGCTTTCCTATATCGCTCGCAACCTGTGGACCCGTCGCCTGACGACGGCGCTCACGGCGGGGGGGCTCGCGCTCGTCGTCTTCGTGTTCTCGACGGTCCTGATGCTCGATGCGGGCCTGAAGAAAACACTCGTCTCGACGGGCGAAGAGAACAACGTCGTCGTGATCCGCAAGGGCGCGGAGACCGAAGTGCAGAGCGCGATCGACCGCAATCAGGCCAACGTGATCGAGATGCATCCCGCCGTCGCGGTGGGCGGCGACGGCCGCAGGCTTGCATCGAAAGAGTCGGTCGTGCTGATCTCGCTCGCGAAAATCGGTTCGGGCAAGCCGTCGAACGTGGTGATACGCGGTGTGTCGCAGGCGGGCATCGGCTTGCGGCCTCAGGTACGGCTCGCATCGGGGCGCCTCTTCACGCCGGGCTCGTCGGAGATCGTGGTGGGCAGCAGCATTGCGAAGGGCTTTGCGGGCACGCAACCCGGCGAGCACTTGCGTTTCGCACAGCGCGAGTGGACGGTGGTGGGCACCTTCGACGCGGGCGGCAGCGGGTTCGATTCGGAGATCTGGGGCGATGCGGACCAGCTGATGCAGGCGTTTCGCCGGACCAGTTATTCGTCGATGGTGGTGCGGCTTGCGCAAGGCGATCAGTTCGAGCGCTTCAAAAGCGATATCGACGTCGACCCGCGCCTTGCCGACGAAGCGAAACGCGAGCGAACGTTCTACAGCGACCAGTCGAGGGCTCTGTCGACGTTTCTCAACATACTCGGCTTCACGCTGTCGGCCATCTTTTCTATTGCCGCGATGATCGGCGCGATGATCACGATGTATGCGTCGGTGGCGAATCGCGTGGCGGAGATCGGCACGTTGCGCGCGCTTGGCTTCAAGCGCGCGAACGTGCTCGCCGCGTTTCTGGTCGAAGCGATGCTGCTTGGGCTCGTCGGCGGACTGGCGGGACTTGGCTGCGCAGCGTTCATGCAGTTCGCGTCTTTCTCGACAACCAATTTCCAGACCTTCGCGGACCTATCGTTCCGCTTCATCCTGACGCCCGCCATTGTCGCGAAGACATTGGCGTTCTCGGTGACAATGGGCCTCGTCGGCGGCTTTCTGCCGGCGTTGCGCGCGTCGCGCATGAACATCGTCGAGGCGCTGCGCGCGCGGTGATTGCACGCCGCGCAGGGCATGCGAATTGCCGCCAGCCCGTGCTCACGTGAGTGCAAGCGGCCAGCATGTGGCATACCCTTGCGTGCGGGATAGGAGCGAGGCAGCACCGGACCGGCGACTATTGCCGGTGCGCAACGCGTTTGCCGCATACAATGCCGGGACGAACAAGGCCCGCTTTGGGCGGCCCGCTCTCACGCGTCTATTGATGAAATCATCCGAAACTCCTGCACACGCCCGGCACGATACGTCCGTCACCCCTGCGTCGCCGCAACAAGAGCGCGAGTCTGCTCAGCCTGTCGCGAACGCGGAAGCGAACGGGAACCCGGAAGCGAAGGCGAGCGCCAAGGCGAATCCCGCCGCGGCGCATGACTCGCGCGGGCGCACCATTGCGCTCGCGGCCAGCCTCGCGTTGATCGCCTTCTCGCTGCGCACGCCGATCACCAGCGTCGGTCCGATACTGGTCGAAGCGGTGCGCGCGACCAACCTTTCGCGCACCGGCGCGAGCGTCCTGACGACCTTGCCGTCGCTGTGCTTTGGTCTGTTCGGCCCGCTTGCGCCTATGCTGGCACGGCGCCTTGGCAGCGAGCGCGCGTTGCTGGCGCTGCTCGTGCTGCTGACTGCCGGCACTGCGCTGCGCATCGTTCCAGCATGGCAGGTGTTGTACATCGGACAGATCGTGGCCTGTTTCGCAATCGGCCTGATGAACGTGCTCATGCCTGGTGTGGTGAAGCGCGACTTTCCGCAGCATGTCGCGCTGATGACTGGAATCTACAGCGCCGCGATGTGCGCGGGCGCCGCCGCGGCCGCGGCCGCCACGGTGCCGGCCGCCAATGCGCTCGCGCATGTTGCCGGCGGCGCGGGCGGCAACGCGTGGGCGTGGGCACTTGCGCTGTGGGCGTTGCCGGTCGGTCTCGCGACGCTGGTGTGGGGCGTGCAGCTGCCGGCAAAAAGCACGCACGCCGGAAAGCGCGTGCACGTGGTTCGTGGCCTGTGGCGCGATCCGCTGGCGTGGAAGGTGACGTTGTTCATGGGCTCGCAATCGTCGCTGGCGTATATCGTGTTCGGCTGGCTGCCGACAGTGCTTCGTACACGCGGCATGAGCGCTGTCGACGCCGGCTTCATGCTGTCGATAAGCGTGGTGACGCAGGCGGTCGCGTCGCTATTGCTGCCGTTTTTGCTCGCGCGGCTGCGCGACCAGCGCATGGTGAACGTGAGCGCGCTGCTGCTGACCGGCGCGGGGCTGATGGGCTGTTTCTTCTTGCCGTTGTCGACCGTCTGGATTTCGGCACTGCTTCTCGGCATGGCGCAGGGTGCGTCGTTCACACTCGCGCTCACCGTGATCGGCTTGCGTTCGTATGACTCGCACGTGGCCGCCCAACTGTCCAGCATGGCGCAGGGAATCGGCTATCTGATCGCATCGTGCGGACCGTTCATCGCCGGCTCGCTGCTCCATGCAACCGGCTCGCTCAATAGCCTGGCTGCGCTGTGCGTCGGCGTGTGCGCGGTGTCGGCATGGTTCGGTTATGCAGCCGGGCGGCCTGAGCACGTCAAGGCGCGCCTCGAGTAGCAGGCTAGATGGGGCCGCCGTGACGCGCCGCGGCCCGTTCCTGCTCGACGCGTGCTGTGACGTCGCGGGCCACGGCAACCGAACCGCAGGCGTTGCCGTTCGTATCGACCACGAGCGCAAAGGTCATTTCCACATACAGCTTGCGGCCTTCCTTGTGCATTGCGCTCGTCAACGTCGCGCGGCCGTGGGTCTTCGTGAGGCCGCTGGCCATGGCGCCTTCGAAACCGCGCCAGTGCGCAGCGCGCAAACGTTCGGGAATGATCAGGTCGAGATTCTGGCCCAGCGCCTCGGCCGCGCTATGCCCGAACAGCGCGGCGGCGGCGCGGTTCCAGCGAACAATGCTGCCGGAGCGGTCCGCGTAGATGGCGGCGTCGGCCATCTGGTCGAAGATCCATTCCGCCAGTGCGGGCGGTTCTGTCATGACTTCACTCCTGAATGCCTCGGGGCGCGCGCTGACTTAAGCCTGCGCGCTCCAGCCGGTTTGCGCAACATACGCGGGAATAGCGCGGCGCGCGCAACACAGTGCTGAAGCGCGGCGCTTCGAGCATGCCGGACAACGCGCCGCCGCTCACATCGCCATGACGGATTCGGGCGATTCCCACATGTAATCAAGTGCCTCGGCCACTTCGCGGCAGGTGACTTTGCCGAACGCGACGTTCAGCCCGTTGCGCAGATGCGGGTCGTCCTGCAACGCCTTGCGCCAGCCCTTGTCTGCGATCTGCAGCGCGAACGGCAACGTCGCGTTGTTCAGCGCGTAGGTCGAGGTGCGCGGCACGCCGCCTGGCATGTTGGCGACGCAGTAGTGCACGACGTCGTCCACCATGTAAGTCGGCTCCGCGTGTGTGGTCGGTTTTGCCGTCTCGCAGCAGCCGCCCTGGTCGATCGCCACGTCGACAATCGCGGCGCCGGGCTGCATTGCCTGCACCATCTCTCGCGTAACGAGTTTCGGCGCGGCCGCGCCGGGAATCAGCACTCCGCCGATCACGAGATCGGCTTCGAGCACGTGTTTCTCGACATTGTCCTGATTCGAAAACACGGTTATCACGCGAGCGCCGAACTGGCGGTCCATGCGCCGCAGCGCCTCGAGGCTGCGGTCGATTACCACGACCTGTGCGCCGGTGCCCACGGCAATCTGCGCCGCGTTCGAGCCGACCACGCCTGCGCCCAAAATCACGATTTTCGCCGATGGTACGCCCGCGACGCCGCCCAGAAGAATGCCCTTGCCGCCATGCGCGCGCTCAAGACAGAACGCGCCGGCCTGGATCGACATGCGGCCCGCCACCTCGGACATGGGCGCAAGCAGCGGCAGCCCACCGGCGGCCTGCGTGACGGTTTCATAGGCAATGCAGACCGCGTTGCTCTGCACGAGATCGGCGCATTGCTGCGGGTCGGGGGCGAGATGCAGATACGTGAACAGGATCTGGCCGTCGCGCAGCATGGCTCGCTCGCCGGCCTGCGGCTCCTTCACCTTGACGATCAACTCGGCCGTGGCGAACACGTCCTGCGCGCGCGCCGCGATCTTCGCGCCGGCCTTCTCATAGACCGCGTCCGATGCGCCAATGCCGTTGCCGGCGCCCGTTTCGACGGTGACCGTGTGCCCGTGCGCCACCATTTCCCGGACCGACGACGGTGTCAGACCCACACGGTATTCGTGGTTTTTTATTTCCTTCGGAACGCCAACGTGCATGTCATCCTCCAGTTGCGGATAGGCCGCCCGGCGATTCTTTTGATGCGGTGCGGCAAGTGCAGTCAGTGCGGCTCGGGCCGGGATCGCCTGGGTCGTCGGCCAACCTGTCGTGCTTCACGCGAGCAAAACGGTGCGGCGCTGTCGTGAATCAGCATACGCCCGATTGACGGGCACCGCTCACCGCGGGCATCGAGGCCATTAGATCGAGTGCCGCCTTGCCGATCGGTTCGTCAGCGATCATAGGGGCGCACGTGCAGCCGTGCACCCACGCACCCGCGCTTGTTCGATGTCGACGCAGCCGCGCGCAACGTGCGGCGACGGTAGCAACGGCGGCACGCCGCACCATACAGTTCGATGACTTTGTCTGTCGTTCGCCTGACGGTTCTTTTTGTGCAAAACCAGCGACGGATTTTCCGTGCTGCCGCGTTCAAGAAGAAACGAAGCCGCATCGCGCTTCGGTATCGAATGGGAGAAACCAGCATGACATCGACAAGATCGCTTCGCCTCGGCAGCTTCATGCTCGTCGCCGCATTGGCCTGCACGGCCGCGCTCAGTTCGTCGCCCGCGTCCGCGCAGGCCGTGATCGTCGCGCCAATGGCACCGCCGCCGCCGCGCGTCGAGGTGGTGCCGGCGCCGCGCGCAGGGTACGTGTGGGATCAGGGCCGCTGGCGTTGGCATCACGGCCGTTACGTGTGGGTGCCCGGTCACTGGCAGGTGGTGCGGCCCGGCTATCACTGGGTGCCCGGACATTGGGTGCAGCGCGGGCCGAACTGGCGCTGGGTCGAAGGTCATTGGGCGTAAAGGCGCGGCCTAACCAGTCGGACATTGTTCATGAAAACACTTGTGATCCTGCTGCTCGCGGCGACGCTGTCGGGCTGCGTGGTGTACCCGGCGCGGCCGGTCTACTATCGTCCGGCAGTCGTCGTGTATTGAGCATGACCTGCCTGCTGCCGCGCGCCTCGATCTACCGTTGCGCGCGCAACGAACCTGCGAGGTTGAAGCCGACGTGAATCGCATTGAACGTGGCCCGGGGAGCGCTGCGCCTTGAGCGAACGCGACCCCGACGCGAAGTTGCTCGAGCAGGTCGGCCGCCATGATGCGGCGGCCGTGCGCACGCTCGTCGCGCGCAAACTGCCGCGTTTGCTGGCATTTGCCACGCGCATGCTGGGCGATCGTATGGAAGCGGAAGACGTCGCGCAGGAAGTGTTCGTGCGCATATGGAAACAGGCGGCGCGTTGGCGCGAAGGCGAGGCAAAGTTCGACACGTGGATACATCGTGTTGCGCTCAACCTTTGCTATGACCGTCTGCGCGGCCGCCGCGAACAGGTTCGCGACGAACTGCCCGACGAAATCGATCCGGCCGCCTTGCCGGATGCGCGGCTCGAAGCGCGCTCCCGCGACGCGCGCATCCGCGAGGCGCTCGCCGCTCTGCCCGCACGGCAGCGCGAGGCGCTGGTGCTGTGCTACTACCAGGAGATGTCCAACATCGACGCCGCCGCGTTGATGGGCATCACCGTCGATGCGCTGGAAAGTCTGCTGGCCCGCGCGCGCCGCACTCTGCGCGCTCAAGTGGCCGGCAGCGGCCTTAGCAAGGACAAGCCATGACGCCCGAAAGATTCCATCAGATCATAGAAGCCTATGGTGCCGATCCACGCCGCTGGCCCGAGGAAGAGCGGGCGGCGGGGCAGGCGTGGGCGCAGATGCATCGTCAGCAGGCCGACGCGTGGCTCGCGCAAGCGGCTGGGCTCGACGCGTGGCTCGCGGCAGACAGGCTCGCGCCGCCGGACGCCGCGTTGCAGCGCCGGATCGTTGCCGGCGCGCCAGTGCGCCGGCCTCACGTGCAGCGGCGCGCCTGGTGGTGGTCGGGCGCGGCGGTCGCGGGTGTCGGACTGCTGGGCGGCATGGCCGGGGCTTTGGCCGTATCGCTCTTCGTGCTGAGCGAAGCGGCGCCGCCCGTGCATGATTCTTATCTGACGTCGAGCTTCGGTGGGTCGTCCGCCGATTGGAGTGGCGAATGAACAGCCGGGCCTGGAAGATCGTGCTTGTGGTTTCGCTCGTCCTGAATGTGTTTTTGCTAGGTGCGATTGCCGGCGGCGCTTACCGTTGGTATGCGGCGCGCGAGGCCGCGGCGCCGCTCAGTGCACAGCAGCGGGCTTTGCGCTTTGCTGCTCAGACGCTCTCGCCGGAGCGGCAAAAGGCATTCGCGGACAGCCTGAAGAACGGCCGCCGCGACGGCCGCGAGTTTGCGCACGAGGCTCGCGAAGGTCGCCGCGAGGTCTTGCGTCTGCTCGCCGCGCCGCAACTGGACCGCGCGGCGCTCGACGCCGCGCTGGCTCGCACCCGTGCGGCCGACAGCAATCTGCGCGCCAAAGTGGAAGGCAGTGTGGCTGATTTCGCTGCGACGTTGTCGCCGCAAGAGCGCGTCGAGTTCGCGCAGAGCCTGCGCTTGCGTGGGCAGTGGCGCGAACCGCAGGCGAACACGAAAAGCGCCGGGCCGGCGAACCCCGCGTCCTCGAATGCAGCTTCGGGCCACTGAAAAATTGTCTAACCGTGACGACGGATCGGATAGCGCGTCCGCGTTCAAGCATTGTCCCAATGCCGAAGAGGGTGGTATGGCAGTCTCACCAAACCTGACTTCCGCTGCAATCGCGCTCAATCGCTTCGGTCTGGGCGCGCGAGCGGACGACACGCCGCCCGCAGCGCCGAAAGCGTGGCTGCTGGCGCAGTTGGAGCACTATGAACCGCGGCCTGCAGCATGGGCCGATCAGCCGGATTCACTCGCGCTGTCCAGTGAACTGGAGCAGCAGAGGCGTCAGTTGCGTGAGCAACGGCAACGCAATCCGGGCAATGCAGGTGGGGCGTCGCCGGCCAATACGCAGGCCAATACGCAGGGTGACCAGATGGCGGCCTCGCCAGGCACCGCGAAGCAAGATAAGGATGCCGAACGGAAAGCTCTGCATGTGGAAATACGCGACAGGTATCGTTCTGCGGTCAATGCGCGAGTGACGAGCGCATTGACCACGCCGACGCCTTTCGTCGAGCGACTGGTGCATTTCTGGGCGAACCACTTTGCCGTATCGACGGAAAAGCCGGCGGTGGCTGCGCTCGCCGGGTCGTTCGAAGCAGAGGCGATTCGGCCGCACGTGCTGGGCCGTTTCGAGGACATGCTGGTGGCTGTGGAGCGTCATCCGGCCATGCAGGTGTTTCTCGACCAGACCCGTTCAGTAGGTCCGGACAGCATGGCGGCGCTGCGCGCGGCGGCGCGCAACCCGCAGCGCAGGCGCGGCCTGAACGAAAACCTCGCGCGCGAGATCATGGAACTGCATACGCTCGGCGTGCGCAGCGGCTATAGCCAGAGCGACGTGACTGAATTCGCCCAAGCGCTGACGGGCTGGAGCGTGGCGAACACGCCGGTGAGCGCAGGCACTTCCGGCATGTCGGGCACTGCTGCCGCACCGATCGCGCAAACGGCCGCAGTGCCCGGTACGTTCGTATTCCGCGAGGCGCTGCACGAGCCGGGCGTGCGTACGGTGATGGGCCGGCGCTACGATCAGCGTGGCGAAGAGCAGGCGCTCGCGATCCTGCATGACCTCGCCGCTGCCCCTGCGACCGCGCAACACATCGGCAGCAAGCTGGCTCGCCATTTCATAGCCGACACGCCGCCCGCGGGCGCGAGCGACAAACTGGCCAACGCGTTCCAGACGAGCGGGGGCGATCTACCGACCGTATATCGCGCATTGCTCGACCTGCACGAAGCCTGGTCGCCCACCGCCGCGAAGTTCAAGACGCCGTGGGAATGGGCCATTTCGTCGATGCGCGGCCTCGGTTGGCAAGACCTCGGCAAACTGCAGGCCGCGCCGCTTTTCGCGCAGCTCGGCCAGCCGGTATGGCGTCCGGGCTCGCCGTCCGGTTACGACGATGTCGCCGCCAGTTGGGCCGCGCCCGATGCATTGGTGCGCCGCGTGGAGGCGGCGCAGCGCTTCGCTGCGCGCGTCGGCGACCGGCTCGATGCGCGCTCGCTCGGCCAGGTGTTGCTGCCCGGGTCGCTCGGCGCGCCGACCACAGTCGCGATAGCGCGCGCCGAAAGTGCCTCCACCGCGATTGCACTTTTGCTGGTCTCGCCGGACTTTCAACGGAGATAACACCATGTCCTCACGCCGCCAGTTTCTGCACGTCGCCGCTGCCGGAGCGGGGGCGATTCTCGTGTCGCCGCGCATCGCGTTCGCGAGCGTCGTCACGCAGCGCCGCTTTGTGTTCGTGATCCAGCGCGGTGCGGCCGACGGGCTGAACATCGTCGTGCCATACGCCGAGCCGGCCTACACCACGTTGCGCGGCGCGCTTGCCATCGATCCTGCGCGCGCTCACCGGCTCGATGGAACCTTTGCGCTGCATCCCGCGCTCACGCAGACGGCCGCGATGTATGCGGACCGTCAGGCGCTGTTCGTGCATGCGGTGGCCTCGCCGTATCGCGACCGTTCGCATTTCGACGGACAGAACGTGCTGGAAACCGGCGGCGCGTCGCCGTATCAGGTGAAAGACGGTTGGCTCAACCGGCTGGCCACGCTGCTGCCCGCGGCCCGCGAAACTGCAATCGCCTTCGCGCCCACTGTGCCGATGGCGTTGCGCGGCGCGGCGGCGGTCACGTCATACGCACCTTCCGCATTGCCTGCCGCTCCCGACGATCTGCTCGCGCGCGTGTCGCAACTCTACGACGACGATGCGCAGTTGCGCCCGTTGTGGGAATCGGCGATGACGGCGCGCGGCCTTGCGGGCGACGCAGGCGCGCGCCAGGATCCCGCGAGCCTCGGCAAGCTTGCTGCGGGCTTTCTCGCGCGTGACGACGGCCCGCGCATTGCAATGATCGAGACCGGCGGCTGGGACACGCACAGCGCGCAGAACGCGCGCCTCGGCAATCAGCTGAAAGCGCTCGACACGATGCTCGCCGCGCTGCGCGACGGCATGGGCGCTGCCTGGGGCGAGACCACGGTGCTGGTGGCGACCGAGTTCGGCAGGACCGCGGCCGCCAACGGCACCGAAGGCACCGACCACGGCACGGGCTCGGTGGCGATGGTGCTGGGCGGTGCCGTAGCAGGCGGCCGGGTGCTCGCGGACTGGCCCGGCCTTGCGGCTCGCGATCTGTACGAGGCGCGCGACCTCAAGCCGACCGCTTCGCTCGATGCGCTGATCGCCGGCGTGACGAGCGAAGGCCTGGGTCTCGATCCTCAGCGCACGGTGCGTGCGCTATTCGGCCGGACAGCCGGCGTCAAACCGATGAGCGGTATGGTGCGCGCCTAGCAAAGCTGCCGGAGTGCGAGGCAGCTTCGGCAAGCACTGCTCTCTCTTCCCTCCCAGGTCCGTGGCTTCGCGGACCGTTCCCGCCTGTTCCGCGCGCGCGGCGCATCTTTTTTTCGCACGAGCCCTACACAAGCGCTCTTTTCTGCCGACATCCAAGGCATTGGTTGCAGTACGTGGAGCGCTTGAAGCACCTCGAGCGGTTCACGCTGCCGCTGGAAAAATTGACCGGGCCCCATTACTCGCGACGTTCTCCTTATCCGCGCTCAGCGTCAGTTGATAAGGATGACGAACGAATGGCGCGCTGTCGGTTTCTTCCGCAGACCCGCAACCTCACATCGCATTTCGCGGATTTTGTCCGGGCGTCCCCGGCGTTGGATTGTCTTGTCATGGTTAAACGACGTGAGTTTCTCGGCTTGCTGACGGCTGTCGGCGGCAGCTACATGCTGAGCGCATGCGGCGGTGGCGGGGGCGGTGGCGACAGCAAGGGCACGAGCACGGGTGCGACGACCAACGCGAACTCGACCTCGACCGGCGCGGCCACGGGCGCAACAGGCGCCGGTACGACGACTGGAAGCACAGGCGGCACGCAGGGCAATGCCACTTCGACCGGTTCGAAGGGCAACAACGGCGCTTCGAACAGCAGCACGCCTGCTTCGGCGGACGGCACGTCGATTCCTCCGGCGGCATTGATCGTCGACAACCAGTCGGCGGTCTGGACACTCGTCGGCGGATCGGTGTATCGGAACGGCGTGAAGGCCGGCAATACGTACAGCGTTTCCTTGCTGCTGTGGTACGGCGGCATCGTCTACCACGCGGGCACGGGCGGGCAGTTCTACGGCTGGAGCGGCTCGGCCTGGTATGCGTGCGCCGATCCTCGTTTCGGTGCAACGTCGGTGGACGGCACTACGATTCCCGGCGCCTCGCGCATTATCGACAAGGTGGGCGCGGTCTGGACCGTTGCAAGCGGCGTGGTCCTGCGCAACAACGCCGCGGTCGGCGTGACGTCAAACGTGTCGTTGCTGCTATGGTACGGCGGCAAGCTCTGGTATCGCGCGACAGGCGGGCAGTTCTACGTGTGCAACGACATCGACCAATGGCTGCCGTGCACCGATCCCCGCATCTCCGTGGCGGCGACGAGCGGCACATTCCACGGCATCAACGGGCATTACGATTACCGCTACACGCCCGCGCAGGTCGTGTCGATCATGCAGAACATGGGCTGCTCCACGTATCGCGTGGGCGTGACCGACGACCCCGCGCAGCTCTCCGCGGTAGTGGCGCTCGCGCAGGCGTTCCAGTCCGCCGGGCTCACGCTTTTCGTGCTGATCCAGATCGGCATGCGCGACGCCAACAGCGCGCTGCTAGCGAGCGAAGCAGCGGCGTACAGCCGGGGCCATTCATGCGGCGTGACGGTGGCTGCCGCGCTCGCACCGTACGGTGTGGTCATGTACGAGTGCGGCAACGAATTGACTCGCGACCCCGCGATCATTCTCGACTTCACCAATGCAGGCACGAAGGCGGTGGACTTCAGCAACGCGAACTGGCCGATCATGCGTGGCCTCATGCGCGGCATGATTGACGGCGTAAAGTCGGCGCAGCCAGCGGCGAAATGCGGAATCAACTTCTGCGTGGCGGATGTCGGCGCCGCCGACGCGTTGTGGGACGGCACGCAACCGGACGGCACGAGCGGCCATCCGACAGTGCGCTGGGACATGACGACGTGGCACAACTATGAAGTGTACGGCGACATCTTCGACATTGGCTCGGACGGCTCGGGTCCCGGCTTCGATCTGCCTACATACTGCAAGGCCCGTTACGGCATGCCGTTCTTGCTGACCGAATGGAATACGGGCCCCGAGAAGACGCTGGCCTACCGCGCGGATTACATCAGCTCGCGTTATGCGAGCTACTACGAGGCAAGAAAGACGAAGAACATTCAGTCGACGATGTATTACGAGCTCGATAGCGGCAACACCACATACGGCGTGATGATCGACGGCGTCACAGTCAACCTCACCTACAACGCATTCGTGAGCGCCGTCGCGAGCCATCCCGACAATTGAGGATCGCGGCACGGGCTCGAATGGTTTCTCAGTGGCGCGCGCGCTGCCGTGCAGGCGCCTCGGTAGATCACCCATGACCGGCGCGAGCACATGGTCGTCGGGCGCATGCTGACGGCAGCCTGGATACGAGTGCGGAATCCAGATCGTCGCGAGACCCAGGTGTCGGCGAAACACTCGTTCGAAATCATGCCACCGAGGTTGGGCGGCAGCGTCACCGGCTTGCCGGTCGATGCCTCGATGGAGCCCTCGGTGAACGCAACCCACGGGTCGTTCGGGTGGAGCCGCGTTGCATTGCCGGACGCTTCCATCGTGACTTCGATGCCGCTCAAACGGGGTCGCTCACATCGGCGACCGAGAAGCTCGGCCTTACCGTGTCCGCGTTGAGCCGGCATATTGCAAAGCTCGAAGGCGACATTGGCGTGCCGCTGTTCGAGCGTCATGCGCGCGGCATGGTGCTGTCGCACGCGGGGCGGCTGCTGTTTCGTCACGCGCAGCGCACGCTGGCAGACGCGCAGGCTGTGTTCGACGAGATTCAGGGCGATGAGCGGCGGCGCGCGCGCACGCTGACCATCGCATGCACCGAGGGCTTCGCGTTCGACTTTCTGCCTGTATCTCTAGGGGCGTTCTGCGCGCAGCAACCCGACGTGGCCATCCAGCTGGAAGTGGTGCCTGCGGAACGCGCGAGCCAGATGCTGCTGTCCGGCGAAGCGTCGATCGCTCTCGCTTTCACGTTCAAGCCGGAGCCGGGCGTGCTGGTGCAGTTCACGCAGCGCGCGCCGGTGATGGCGCTGATGCACGACGATCATCCGCTCGCGAGCAGGCCACAGATCGCGCTGAAGGACCTGGCCGCTTATCCCGTGCTGCTGCAGGACAAGGGCACGACTAACCGGCAACTGTTCGACATAGCATGCAGCGTGGAGGGCCTTGAAATAGAGCCGATGATGACGAGCCGCTACTTGGCGGCGCTCTACCGTTTTGCGCAAGCGGTGCCAAACGCAATCATGCCGTCGGGCTATGTGTCGGTGGCAAAGCGTTTAGCGGTGGACCATCTCACGGCCATTCCCTTCGACAATCCGTTGCTCGCGCAACGACGCCTGCAGGTGATCACGCTTGCAGGCCGTCAGCTCGACGATCTTGCGCAGGAGTGTCTGGACTGGATCGTCGGGGACTTGAAGCGGACTTCGGAGCGGGCGTGAAGGGCGGGCGTGAAGGGCGGCAGGCGCGTGAACGGCTGCCGGCACAGACCAGGCGCCAGGCATCAAGCCGCGGAGTGCGAGTGTGTCACGCGGGCTTCAGCAACGTTCGCCATTCGGGCAGGCCGCCTTTGTTGTCGAGCTTCTCGACGAGCGGCACCGCGCGCGCGGCCAGTTGCTCCTGCACATCGGCGACAGCGCTTGCGAGCGTGCCCGACATGCCGAGAGTCTCCAGCATCGACGCCGCTTCGCGCATTTCTTCCGAGCGCCGCTGACCATGCTCGACCACACGGCCAATCAGATACGCTTCGTAGCCAGCATCCCAGCCGACGCCCGGAAAGCTGGCTGCGAGCGAAGCGAGCACGCGGCCGTCCACGTCGAATTGCCGCGCGGCCAGCATCGACTGGACGCACAGCGCTTCCATACCCTTGATCATGATGCTGCGGCACAGTTTGATTGCCGAGGCGAGGCCGACTTCCTGCGCGACCGCTTCACAGCGCATGCCGAGTTCGTTCAGCAGTTCCGCTGTCTGCGCGGCAACACGGCCGCCGAGCAGCATCGGCGCACGTATGCCTTGCGGCGGCACCGGCGCCATGACCGCGGCTTCCACGTAGTCGGCGCCGCTTTGCTGAACCGCCACGCTGTTGCGCTGCTTGACGGCGGGCGACACCGAATTCAGATCGATGAAAATCTGGCCTCTGACGAGATGCGCCGCGGCAGCGCTCGCCACCGCTTCGGCCTGGCTCGCGGTCACGGCGGAAAAAACGAGCTGCGCATCGCGCAGTGCGGACGCGAGATTGTCAGCAACGTGCGCTCCGCTTTGCTGCGCGCGCTCGACAATCGCACTGCGGGTGGCGGGATCTTCGAGTTTGATGTCGAAGATGGACACGGCGCGGCCGGCTTCGGTAAATGCGCGCGCGAAGACGGGACCGACCTCGCCGAAGCCGATAATCGCAATCCGGGCGACGGACTGTTGGGGCGACTGGGACATACGGGCACTCCGTAGTTGCGTTGGAGAATGAGCGACGCCGAGCGTGCGCGCACTCAGTCGATATAGCGCAGCCCCAGTTGCTTTAACGGCTCGCGCATCTGATACATATCGAGGCCGAGCACGCCCGAGGCGAGCTTCTCGCGTTTCTGCGCTTCGTTTGCTTCGCGCGCGCTTGCTTTTTCGAGCGTCTGCTGCGCATTTGCCGACGGCACCACGACGACGCCGTCCTGATCGGCGACGATCACATCGCCCGGCGTGACCAGCGCGCCCGCGCAAACCACCGGAATGTTCACCGAGCCGAGCGTGGCCTTGATCGTGCCCTTCGCCGAAATCGCCTTGCTCCAGACCGGGAAGCCCATCTCCGTGAGCACGCTCACGTCGCGCACGCCCGCGTCGATGATCAGCGCCCGCGCGCCGCGCGCCTTGAAGCTCGTGGCGAGCAGGTCGCCAAAGTAGCCGTCGGTGCAATCGGCGGTGACGGCTGCCACTACCACGTCGCCCGGCTGGATCTGTTCGGCGGCGACATGCAGCATCCAGTTGTCGCCGGGATGCAGCAGCACCGTGACGGCGGTGCCGAAGGCATGCGCGCCGGTGTAGACGGGGCGCATGTACGGCTTCATCAGACCGACGCGTCCCATCGCTTCGTGCACGGTTGCGCTGCCGAGCGCGCCGAGGCCGTTGGCGATGCGGCCGTCCACGCGCGCGATGTTGCGATAAACCACTCCGAGTTCGTACATGTTCAACGTCCTTGTGCTTTGAGTGCGGCGTCGAGGCGCGGATAGACGCGCCGTGCGTTGCCTTCGTAGATCTTGGCGCGCTGTTCCGGATTCATATCCGCCGCTTCGACATAGCGCTTCGTATCGTCGAAGTAGTGGCCTGTTTGCGGATCGACACCACGCACGGCGCCGATCATCTCGCTTGCGAACAGAATGTTGTCGACCGGAATCACTTTGGTAAGCAGGTCGATGCCGGGCTGGTGATAGACGCAGGTGTCAAAGAAGATGTTTTTCAGCAGATGCTCTTCGAGCAGCGGCTTCTTCATTTCCTGCGCGAGGCCGCGAAAGCGTCCCCAGTGATACGGCACTGCGCCGCCGCCATGCGGAATTACGAATTTGAGGGCAGGGAAGTCGCGAAACAGATCGGACGTGAGGCACTGCATGAACGCGGTCGTATCGGCGTTCAGATAATGAGCGCCGGTGGTGTGAAAGCATGCGTTACAGCTCGTGCTCACATGCACCATTGCCGGAATGTCGTACTCGACCATCTTCTCGTAGACCGGATACCAGTAGCGGTCGGAAAGCGGTGGGCTCGTCCAGTGGCCGCCCGACGGATCGGGATTCAGATTGATTGCCACATTGCCGTACTGCTCGACGCACTTCACGAGTTCGGGAATGCACGTGGCGACATCCACGCCAGGGCTTTGCGGCAGCATCGCGGCAGGAATGAAATTGTCGGGGAACAGCTGACTCACGCGGTAGCACAGTTCGTTGCAGATAGCGGCCCACGTGCTCGACACGTTGAAGTCGCCAATGTGATGCGCCATGAAGCTCGCGCGCGGGCTGAACACGGTGAGGTCGAGGCCGCGCTCGCGCATCAGGCGCAACTGGTTCGTTTCGATCGACTCGCGCAGTTCGTCGTCGCTGATCTGCAGTTCGGACGGCCTGGGCGCGTCGGTGGGATTGCCGAGTGCGGCGATCTGGCGATTGCGCCAGTTTTCCAGCGCTTTCGGCGCGGTCGTGTAGTGACCGTGAATGTCGATGATCATGCATGTACTCCGAATTGAAATGCCGTACGGCGAAAGCTTCAGCGTGGCAGTGCGGTGTCGGTGCGCTGTGCTGTCATGTCTTCTTCCTGCATTGCCTTGCCCGCGCTGTTTGCAGCACTGACCCTGACGTCGGACAGATCGCGCCCGCGTGTTTCCGGCAGCATCAGCGCCGCGATCACGACGAGCGCATACGACGCACACGCACACATGCCCATTGCGGCGCCGAGCTCGAGCTTCGCGCTCAGCACGCCGACCATGGCGGGCATGATTGCGCCGATGGCACGCCCCGCGTTGCCGCACAGACCTTGTGCCGAAGCGCGGATGCGGGTCGGAAAGAGCTCTGCGAGATACGCGCCGGTGCCTGCCGCCGTGCCGGACTGCAGCGTGCCCAGTACGAAGCCCAGCACGAGCGTGACCGGCAGCGTGATCGGCGCGAGTGTGTAAGTAGCCACAGCGATGGCCTGCAGGAATGCAATCACAATGAACGTGCGGCGTCGACCGAAACGGTCCGCCATCCAGCCGTTCAGAAACGCGCCGGCGAACGAACCGAGAATGTTGATCGCGAGATAGCCGCCAATGTTCGTGATCGACAGGTGCAGCACCAGCTTCAGATAGGCGGGCAGCCAGGTGATCATCACGTAGTTGCCGCCGTAGATGCCGAACGTCAGCAGGATCGCCTTGAAAGTCGTCACGCGGGTCGAGCGGTCGAACACGGCCCAGATGCCCGGACGGTCCGCCGCATGCTCGCGGCGAATCTGCGCGAACACCGGCGCTTCCTTGATGTGACGGCGAATCCACAGCACCAGCAGCGTGGGCAGGATGCCGATTGCGAATAGCACCCGCCACGCCCACTCGGGTTGCAACGAACTGAAGATCAGCGTGGACAGCAGCACCGCCACGCCGTAGCCCACGGCCCAGCCCGCCTGCAGCGAGCCCACCGCGCGGCCGCGCACCTGCGGGCGAATCGTCTCGCTGATCAGCACCGCGCCCACCGCCCATTCGCCGCCGAAGCCAAGGCCCTGAAGTCCGCGCGTGATCATCAGTTGACCGAACGAATTAGTGAATGCTGACAGCAGCGTGAAAGCAGAGAACCATAGAATCGTGATCTGCAAAACGCGCACGCGTCCGTAACGGTCGGCGAGAATGCCTGCAATCCAGCCGCCAAGCGACGCCATGATCAGCACGGTCGTGCCGAGCACGCCTGCCTGACCGCGCGTCATGCCCCACAGCGCGATTAGCGTGGGAATGGCGAGCGCGTACATCTGCGTGTCCATTGCATCGAGTCCCCAGCCGCTGAAGCACGCCCAGTAGGTGCGCTTCTCCGGCTTCGTCATCTCGGTGTACCACTTAAGCATTCTCGTTCTCCTGTGTTTGGCCGAATGCGCCTGGTTGTTTGTGTTGCGGATCGCGCCGTTCGCTGGCTGCTTGCCCTGACGCCGCGCCGACCGCGCCCGCCGCTGCGAGTAGAGGCTCGGGATCGCCGCCCAGCACTTTCGTCACGCGCGCGGCGAAGTCGAGCAGGCGCGGGCGGTAGCGCTCCATTTCTTCCATACCCATGCGCGCGGACGGTCCGACAATGCCGAGCGCGCCCACCAGTTCCTGGCCGACGCGGAAGACGGGCGCGGAAATGCCCGACGTTTCGCGGTCGCGCTCTCCCATCGACAGATACACGTAGCGCGAGCGCACGGTGTCGTACGGCTCGCCGGGTTCGCCCGCGAATGCGAGCAGCACACGGCCGCCCGCGCCGCGTTCGAGCGGCTGTGTGTCGCCTTGCTGCACTTCCGCGCGAATCGAGTGACGCGACGCGATGCGGTACAGGCAGACCCGGTGATCGCGTTCGCGCACATGGAACGAAACTGCCTCACCCGTTTCGGCGCTGAGCTCCTTCATGGCGGGCAGAAGGACGTCGCGCAGATCGAAGCCGGCCTCATAGACGGCGCTCAGATGCATCGCAGCGGAGCCGATCCAGAAGCGCCCGTCGTCGTGACGGATCAGAAGCTGGTGATGACAGAGCGCCTGCGCGAGCCGCGACAGCGTGCTCTTGTAAAGCCCTGTGCGCTCGGAAAGCTCCGTGAGGGTGAGCGGTTCGTCGTTGCGGCGAAACGCAAAAAGGATCGACGCGGCGCGGTCGAGCACGTCGATGCCGCTCGACGTGACGCCTTGCGGCGTGCGCGCCGTGTCGCTGCTGCGGGCCATAGCCGTCTCCGGTATAGTTCTATCAGATAGAACACGTAATCGTTGGATGGAACAATGCTATTCCGTTCGCTCAGCGGCGTCAATCGTGGGCTCGAGTCGCTACTTGGTGGTTTCCCCGAGCGACACGCACCGATGGTATCGCTACCATCGCACTCATTCCGAAAGCTGCCGTCCGGCCATTCAGAACTATGAGCGGATGGTAGCGATACCATGGAGGCCTCAGTGGCGAACCGCAAGACATCCGAGCAGTTGCGCAGTTATCGCTGGTATGGGGTGAACGACCTTCGCTCGTTCGGTCATCGGTCCCGCACCGCGCAAATGGGCTATCACGCGTCCGACTACATGGGCAAGCCCGTGATCGCCGTGGTCAACACGTGGAGCGAAATCAATTCCTGCCACACGCATTTCAAGCAGCGCGTGGAGGAGGTCAAGCGCGGCATCTGGCAAGCCGGCGGCTTTCCCGTCGAGATGCCGGTCATGACGCTCGCCGAGCCGTTCCAGAAGCCCACCACGATGCTCTACCGCAATTTCCTCGCGATGGAGACGGAGGAAATTCTGAAGTCTTATCCATTCGACGGCTGCGTGCTGATGGGCGGTTGCGACAAGACCACGCCCGGCCTGCTGATGGGCGCGATCAGCATGAACCTGCCGGCGATCTATCTGCCCGCCGGCCCGATGCTGCGCGGCAACTGGAACGGCCGCACGCTCGGCAGCGGCTCGGACACGTGGAAATACTGGGCCGAACTGCGCGCGGGCAAGATCAGCGAGGACGAGTGGAAGGGCATCGAGAGCGGCATCGCCCGTTCGCCCGGCCATTGCATGACGATGGGCACGGCCTCCACCATGACGAGTGCCGCCGAGGCACTGGGGCTCACGCTGCCGGGCTTTTCGTCCATTCCGGCGGTCGACTCGCGGCATGCGCAGTTCGCGTCGCTGACCGGCCAGCGCATTGTCGAGATGGTGTGGACGGACCTGAAGCCGTCGGACATTCTCACCGCGAAGTCATTCGATAACGCCGTGACCACGGTGCTCGCCATGTCGGGCTCGACCAATGCGATCGTCCATCTGGTCGCGGTGGCGCGTCGCGCCGGTATCGACCTGACGACCGCGCGCTTTGACGAGCTGTCGCGCATCACGCCGGTAATCGGCAATGTGCGGCCGGCGGGCCAGTATCTGATGGAAGACTTCTTTTATGCGGGCGGCTTGCGGGCGCTGCTCGCGGAACTCGGTGAGCTGATCGACGGTTCGCAGCTGACGGTGAACGGTTCGACGCTCGGAGAAAACATTTCGGGCGCCGAAATTTTCGACGATGACGTCATTCGCCGGCGTAGCAATCCGATCGTGGCCAGCGACGGGCTCGCGGTACTCACCGGCAATCTCGCGCCGGACGGCGCGGTGATCAAACCGGCGGCAATGGAAGCGCATCTGCTCAAGCATCGCGGTCCGGCGGTGGTGTTCAAGGATTACGCGGACATGGCGGCACGCATCGACTCTGAAGAGCTTGAGGTAAGCGCGGATTCCGTGATCGTCCTCCAGCATGCGGGCCCGGTCGGCGCACCCGGCATGCCCGAGTGGGGGCAACTGCCGATTCCGCAAAAGCTCCTGAAACAGGGCGTGCGCGACATGGTGCGCATTTCGGATGCGCGCATGAGCGGCACGAGTTACGGCGCGTGCGTGCTGCACGTCGCGCCCGAGTCGTTCGTGGGCGGCCCGCTTGCGCTCGTGAAAGACGGCGACATGATCGAGCTCGACGTGGCTGCACGGCGTTTGCATCTGGACGTGAGCGACGAGGAACTGGCCGCGCGCAAGGCAGCGTGGCAAGCGCCGAAGCTTCCGTTCGAGCGCGGCTTCGGCGTGATGCATCAATTGCATGTTTTGCAGGCGAACAAGGGTTGCGACTTCGACTTCCTCGAAGAGCCGATGAAGGCGGCCGCCGCCGCGCCCGCGGGGCAGGAACAGGCCACGCCGGGCGCGAAGCACGGTGAACCCGAGATCCACTAATTCAAACGGAGTCCTTATGAGCGCAACGGAAGTCGTCGTGAACGAAGCGACGCTCGAACAGCTACGCCATGTCAGCACCGCCACCTTGACCACGCAACTCTTCAAGCGCGGCTTGCGCAATGTATTTCTGCAAGGTGTCGCGCCGCTGGTCAAGCCCGCGCCCGGCGCGGCGAATGTGGTCGGCCCGGCATTCACGCTGCGCAATATTCCCGCGCGCGAAGACCTCGATCACGTCGGCGTGTTTCAGGACCCGGAGCATCCGCAGCGCAAGGCCGTTGAGACCGCGCCCGCCGGCAGTGTGCTGGTGCAGGACTGCCGCGGCGAGCGCGCGGTGGCGTCGGTCGGCTCCATCCTCGCGCTGCGGCTCGCAAAGCGCGGCGTCGCGGGCATGGTGTCGGACGGCCCGGTGCGCGACAGCGGGACCATCGCGGCGTTGGGCTTGCCGATCTGGTGCGCGGGCGCGAGCGCGCCGCTCAACCTCGCGAAACATCATGCAGTGGATATGAACGTGCCGATCGCCTGCGGCGGCGTGGCGGTATATCCGGGCGATATCGTGGTCGCCGATGTGGACGGCGTAGTCATCGTGCCGCGCGAGATGGCCGCCGAAGTTGCGCGCGACGCCACCGAGCAGGAGCAACTCGAAGCATTCATCGCGCAGCGTATCGAGGAAGGGCGGCCGTTGCGCGGCACCTATCCGCCGAACGAGGAAACCATGGCCGCTTATGCGCAGTGGCGGGCACAACAACAATAAGCCGCGCGGACCGCTGGATTCGCCGACCCGACTCACGCCTCATCCGTTACAGAACGCAGGCTCGCGCGCAGAACGCGGCCGTAGGAGACGCTGTGAACATCACGACACCCGCCATTGACGAATCGCGCCTCATCAACCGCCTCGCTCTCCGGTTGATGCCGCTACTCGGGCTGCTTTACCTGGTCGCCTATATCGACCGCTCCAATATCAGCTTTGCGAAGCTGCAGATGCTCGGCAGCCTCGGGCTATCGGAAGTTGCATATGGGCTTGGCGCGTCGCTGTTCTTTATCGGCTATCTGATTTTCGAAGTGCCGAGCAACGTGATGCTGCATAAATACGGCGCGCCGCGCTGGATGGCGCGCATCATGTTCACGTGGGGCGTCGTGACGATACTGCTCGCGTTCACGACGAACGCGACCATGTTCTACGTGCTGCGTTTTCTGCTCGGCGCGTCCGAAGCCGGCTTATATCCTGGTGTGATCTATTATCTGACGCTGTGGTTTCCGGCGCGGCATCGCGTGCGCATGCTCGGCTATTTCACGCTCGGCAGCAGCCTCGGCAATATGCTCGGCGCGCCGATCTGCGGCTGGCTGCTCGACAAGGGCGGGTTCGCGGGGCTGCAAGGCTGGCAACTCGTATTCATCGTGACGGGCCTGCCTTCGGTGCTGCTGACAGTGGTGGTGCTGTTCCTGCTGCCTGCGTCGCCGAGAGAAGCCAGGTTTCTTTCCGCCGACGAAAAAGCATGGCTCTCCAGCACGCTTGAGGCCGAACGTGCGCAAATCAACGCAAGCGTCGCGACGCACGGTTCGCTATTGAGCGTGCTGACCGAACCGCGCGTAATCGGCATGGCGCTCTATTACATGATGCTGTCCATTTCCGTTTATGGCGTGAGCTACTGGTTGCCGACGCTCGTGAAGGGCTTCGGCGTGAGCAATACAACCAACGGTTTACTCAACATCGTTCCGTGGCTAATGGCGACCATTGTGCTTGCATGGTTGCCTTCCAGGTTGCGCGGTGCGGGCGATCGCGCACTGATCGCCATGCTGGTTTCGGCGCTGCTCGGCGTCACGTGTTTCGCCAGCGCAGTGTTTCTGCCGACCAACACGCTGCGTTTCATCGCACTGTGTTTCGGCGCGCCGTGCATGTATCTGCTGCTGCCTTGCTTCTGGACCTTGCCACCGAAATTCCTGGTTGGCGCACGAGCGGCGGCGGGAATCGCTGCGATCAACTCGCTCGGCAACATTGGCGGCTTCATCGCGCAAAATCTCGTGCCGTGGGTTCGTCAAACCACGGGTAGCGTGAAAGCGCCCATGCTGATTCCTGCAACCTGTCTGCTGCTGTTCGCTGCCATTACCGTATTCATCTTGCGGCGCGACCGCAACGTGCGCTCGACCCGCAGCACCGTGGCGGTGACCGAATGAGGCGCGTGGGCCGGTCCGTCATGTCACGCGACGGCCTGAGCCGTCCACGGCGCGGCGCGGATCGGAGCGAGTCAGTGCGCCTTGGGGCGGCCCTGTGCCGGTTGGCGCAACGTGGCGCAGTTTAAAATACGGGCGCGATCTAACTTCCCCGTCCGCGATCATGCCGAATAAAGAACCGCCCGCCACCGCAAGCGCCGCTGCGCCAGACGCGGTGTCACCCACGCGGCGCCTGCGCGGTGGGCCCAAAGGCTTGCGCATCACAGATGTCGCCGCGCAGGCGGGCGTCGCGCCGATCACGGTCTCACGTGTGTTCAACAGCCCGGAGACGGTGGCGCCGGAGACGCTCGAACGCGTGCGGCAGGTCGTGCAGAAACTCGGCTATGTGCCGAACCGGCTCGCGGGCGGTCTGTCGTCGTCGCGCTCGCGGCTCATAGCGGCAATCGTGCCGACCATCGCCCACTCGCTGTTTTCGGAAACCATCCAGGTGTTCAGCGAGACCATGTCGCGCGCCGGTTATCAGGTGTTGCTCGCGTTGAGCGGCTACGACGATTCGAGCGAAGAGACCTTGCTCGACGCAGTGCTGAGCCGGCGTCCCGAAGGTGTGCTGCTGACGGGTGTCGCTCACACGGACTCGCTGCGTGAGCGGCTCGCAAACGTCGGCATTCCGATTGTCGAGACCTGGGACATGACGAATCAGCCTATCGACATGCTGGTCGGCTTTTCGCATTACCAGATTGGTTTCGCGGTGGCCGGGCATTTCCTGCAGAGGAACGTGCGCAAGCCTGGCCTTGTGTCCGCCAACGACCAGCGCGCGCTCGCGCGCCGCCGCGGTTTTCGCGAGCGGCTCGCGCAGTCGGGCATTAACGAAATTCCCGAGGTGCTCGTTGCGCCGCCGAGTTCCGTGGCGCTCGGCAAGTCAGCACTGCCGCGTTTGCTCGACGAGGCCGCGGATCTGGACGCGCTGTTCTGCGGCTCGGACCTGCTCGCGATAGGCGCCTTGAGCGCGGCGAGGCAATTGCGGCTCAGCGTGCCGTCGCAACTCGCGATCTGCGGGTTCGGCGATCTGGAGTTCTCCACCGAGACGACACCACAGCTCACTTCCGTACACGTCGACGGCACCCGCATCGGGCTCGCGGCGGCGCGATGCCTGCTGGACCGGCTCGCCGGATCGGCGCAGAACAAGGTGACCGACGTGGGCTTCGAGATTGTGCAGCGTGGCACCACGTAGGCTGGCTTCAGCCATCGGTTAGCGAACCGCGCCGTGTGCCTGTCACAGGCACGCGGTAGATACCTCACGACATCCTCCAATCAGGCGGCGCCGGCCCGGACGTCGCGGCTTTGCGTTGCCCATGCCGGGCTGCGATCATCTCGCGCGCCTTGCGCGTCGCGATTGCACTTAGCTTGTCCAGGATCATATTTCAGATCCGGCTGCGCTCTTAAAATCCGACAGCGCATGAAGTAGTGGTCTGGTCTTCATGGCAAAAACATTGTGTAGCGTTTCAGACCGGTCCATGGAAATCAGGCAGATATGGTGAATAAGACCTTTGAACGGGTGTTGATACCCTTGGGGGCGGGGCTCGTTGCGTGTCTTTCGGGATGCAGCAACCTCGAGGTGCTGGATCCCAAGGGCAGCGTGGGCATGGCGGAGAAGTCGCTGATCAGTACGGCGACCATGGCCATGCTGATAGTCGTCGTGCCGGTGATCATCATGGTCCTCGTGTTCGCGTGGCGTTACCGCGCAAGCAATCGTAACGCGACGTATGCCCCCAAATGGGCGCATTCCACCGCGATAGAAACAGTGGTGTGGACCGTACCCACGCTCATCATTCTGTTCCTCGGCATCCTGACCTGGAACACCACGCACGAGCTGGACCCTTACCGGCCGATCCAATCGGCGGTCAAGCCAATCAAGGTCGAGGTCGTCGCGCTCGACTGGAAGTGGCTCTTCATCTACCCGGAGCTCGGCGTGGCTTCGGTCAACCAGCTCGCGTTCCCCGTGGGCACGCCGGTTGACTTCCGTATCACGTCCGATTCCGTGATGAACTCGTTCTTCATTCCGCAATTGGGAAGCCAGATCTATGCAATGGCGGGCATGCAGACGCAATTGCATCTGATCGCCGACCATGCCGGCGACTACGCCGGCATCTCCGCCAACTACAGCGGCAAGGGCTTCTCGGACATGAAGTTCCGCGCGCTCGCCGTCACACCTGCGCAATTCGATGCGTGGGTCGAGAAAGTCAAGGCTTCGCCGCGCCGGCTGGATATGAACGAGTACAACTCGGTGGCGCAACCGAGCGAGAAGGAGCCGGTCGGCTATTTCTCGTCGGTCGATTCCAGGCTCTTCAACAACGTTATTGCGAAGTACAACAACGGCAATGTCCTTGATCTGCAGAACAGCAATTGCCGTACAAAGGGTTAGCACATGCTCGGAAATCTGACACTCTCCGCGATCCCGTTCGATCAGCCCATCATCATGGGGGCGGGCGCGCTCATGCTGGTCATGGTGCTCGCCGTGGTGGCGACACTAACCCGGCTCCATAAATGGAAGTGGCTGTGGCACGAGTGGCTCACAAGCGTGGACCACAAGAAGATTGGCGTGATGTATATCGTTGTCGCAGTGCTGATGCTGGTGCGCGGCTTCGTCGATGCAGTGATGATGCGCCTGCAGCTCGCACTCGCGTACCACTCGCCGGGCTATTTGCCGCCGCACCATTACGATCAGATCTTCACGGCGCACGGCGTCATCATGATCTTCTTCATGGCGATGGCGCTGATGGTCGGCTTGTTCAACCTGGTCGTGCCGTTGCAGATCGGCGCGCGCGATGTCGCGTTCCCGTTCCTCAATTCGCTCAGTTTCTGGATGACCGCGATCAGCGCGATTCTCATGAATCTGTCGCTCGTGATCGGCGAATTTGCACAGGTCGGCTGGCTCGCGTATCCGCCGCTCTCGGAGCTGCAGTTCAGTCCGGGCGTTGGCGTCGACTACTACATATGGAGCCTGCAGTTATCCGGCGTCGGCACGCTGATAACCGCAATCAACTTCTTCGTGACCATCGTGCGCATGCGCGCGCCCGGCATGACGCTGATGAAAATGCCCGTGTTCACGTGGACCGCGCTCTGCTCGAACGTGCTGATCATGGCCACGTTCCCGATCCTGACGGTGGCGCTCGCGCTGCTCGGCCTCGACCGTTACATGGGCATGCACTTCTTCACGAATGAAGCGGGCGGCAACGCGATGCTCTATCTGAACCTGATCTGGGCGTGGGGGCATCCGGAGGTGTACATCCTCGTGCTGCCGGCCTTCGGCATCTATTCGGAAGTGATTGCAACGTTCTCGAAGAAGCCGCTGTTCGGTTACCGGACCATGGTTTATGCCACCTGCGCGATCATGGTGCTGGCATTCCTCGTCTGGCTGCACCACTTCTTCACGATGGGCTCGGGTGCGGACGTCAATGCGTTTTTCGGCATCATGACAATGGTCATTGCCATCCCCACAGGCGTGAAGATATTCAACTGGCTGTTCACGATCTACCGCGGACGCCTCGAGTTTTCCGCGCCTGTACTGTGGACGATCGGCTTCATGATCACCTTCACGATCGGCGGCATGACCGGTGTGATGATGGCAATTCCCGGCGCCGACTTCGTGCTGCACAACAGCCTCTTCCTGATCGCGCATTTCCATAACGCGATTATTGGCGGTGTCGTGTTCGGCTATCTGGCAGGGTTCCACTACTGGTTTCCGAAGGCGTTCGGTTTCAAGCTCAATGAAAAGCTCGGCAAGTGCGCGTTCTGGTGCTGGTTCGTGGGCTTCTACGCTTCGTTTATGCCGCTCTACGTGCTCGGCTTCATGGGTATGACGCGGCGCCTGAACCACTATGACAATCCGGCGTGGCATCCGTGGCTGATTGCGGCGGCATGCGGTGTTGCGTTGATCGCGCTCGGCGTGGTGTTCCAGGTGGCGCAGGTATGGGTCAGCGTGGTCAACCGCAACAAGCCGCAGTATCGGGACGTGACCGGCGACCCGTGGGACGGCCGCACGCTCGAGTGGGCGACTTCGTCGCCGCCCCCGGCCTATAACTTCGCGATCATTCCGACGGTGCACGAGCTCGACGCCTATGCCCACATGAAAGAGACCGCAAGCACCGAGGCCAAAGCGCCGGTGTATCGCGACATTCACATGCCGTCGAATACCAGCGCGGGTCTGTTCATTGGCGCGTTCAGCCTCGCGCTTGGGTTTGCCGGTGTGTGGCACATCACGTGGCTGGCTGTCGTGGCGCTACTGGCTATCGTGGCCACGCTGATTGCGCGCAGCTTCGGCAATAACGACGGCTATTACATCTCCGCCGATACCGTGCGGGAAATCGAAAGTAAGCGCGGTCCTGCGGCCGCAGCGGTGAACAACCGCGAACTGGAAGCGGTGGAGGCCTGATCGATGTCGCACAAAACACTCTCCGTTCCGCTCGACGGCGGACACGGCAATCACGGTTCGTCGGACACGGTGTTCGGTTTCTGGCTGTATCTGATGACCGACTGCGTGCTGTTCGCCTCGCTCTTCGCGGTATTCGCAGTCATGTCGAACCAGTTCGCGGGCGGTCCGTCGGGCAAGGAGCTGTTCGATATCGGCGGTGTCGCGGTCGAAACGGCTGCGCTGCTGCTGAGCAGCATCACGTATGGTTTCGCCATGCTGGCCGCAAGGCGCGGTAAATCCGCGGCCGTCCTCGGCTGGCTCGCCGTTACGTTCGCACTCGGGCTCGCGTTTCTGGCGCTGGAAATGCGCGAGTTCTCGCATCTGATTGCAGAAGGCGCCGGGCCCGGCCGCAGCGCGTTCCTGTCAGCGTTCTTCACTCTGGTCGGTACGCACGGGCTGCACGTGACCGTGGGACTGCTGTGGATGGCCGTGCTGGCGGTTCAGGTGGTGCGTGCTCCCGCATTGTCGGAGCGCGAGCTTACGCGTCTCGCGTGTCTGAGTCTCTTCTGGCATTTCCTCGATATTGTCTGGATCTGCGTTTTCTCGTTCGTTTATCTCGGGAGCGTGCTGTAATGGCTCACATGCAATCACTTTCCGCGGACTCGGGACATGGCAGCACACGCGGCTATGTCTGCGGCTTCGTGCTCTCAGTCTTGTTGACCGCGGCGGCGTTCTGGCTGGTCATGCGCGGCGCGCTTCCGGCGCAGACCGCGATGATCGCGTTGTCCGTTCTGGCCTTCGTGCAGATTGTCGTTCATCTGGTCTTTTTCCTGCATATCGACATGTCGGCTGGGCAGCGCTGGAACGTCATGGCGCTCGCCTACACTGCATTGGCCGCGCTGTTTCTGATTGGCGGCACGGTGTGGGTCATGCATAACGTCAGCATGAACATGATGTCCCGTTAGCAGCGTGAGCAAAAGGGCGAGCTACTGCTGCTAATTCATCGCTGGTGGGCAATCGCAACACGAGCACGCCCTTTAGAAGCGCACGCCGATTCCGCCTTCTATCACGTCCGTGTCGCGGTTGTAGCGTGTCACTACGCGATTCCAGGTAGCGCGGGCGAGCCAGCGCGAACCAAAGCGATAGCTCGCCGATACCGCGAAGAGTCCAGAAACCCGGCCGTCGCCCATCCGCGCTTGCGGGAGTTGATTGGTCTGGTTGACCGCAACATAGGGACCGATGCCAGCCGATAACGTCAGGCGGTCGTCGAAAAATGCGCGGGTTGCCCACAATTGTGCCGCAAGGCCGTCGCGGCGCGATTGCACGTGTCCGCCTTCGTGAAGGTACGACGCGCTCACGTCGACATAGCGCCACAGCCCACGCCGGTATTCGAGGCTGACTGCCTTGGCCGATTCCGACTCGTTGCTGTTGAGGATCGTTTTGCCCAGCATCACGGTCAGCTCGTTGTTCGTGACGTTCGATGTACGCGGCACGGGCCGCGGGCGTGGGCCGCGCTCGCCCGACACTTCCAGTTGATAACCAACGCCCAGCAAGAGTGCAGTTGTGTTCGGGCCGCCGAATGCGTGGACGTGGTTCAGTTGCGCGATGGCAATCCAGCGTCGGTCGAAATAATAGGCGGCGCGCACACTTCCCACAACGCCCCAGCCGTGAGTGTTGGAATAGTCGCCTCCGGCGCCTGCTACGGTGGTGTCGAAGTATCGGTATGGACCGGCTCCTGCCGAGAGTTCGAGCCGATCGTTCCATAACGGCAGGCGTCCCCACGCTTGCACGGCCTGTCCATCACGATGGTGGCCGGGCAGATGCCCCTCGTTGAGCCATGAAAAGCTCCAGGCAGCGAAGCGTCCCAAACCTTCGCGATAGGTGCCACTCCACGAGTACGTATTCTCGCCGCCGCTAACAAGCGGACCGGCCAGCAGCGAAAATTCCTGTGCCTTCGCGCACGGAGCCGCGCAGGCAAGAGCCACAGACAGAAGAGTCAGCAGCAGGGCGGAACTGTGCGTGCAATCTCGACTTGTCGACACTGTTCGGTTGAGAGCGGGGTAGGTAAACCAAGGTAGTCGGTGGCTGACTGCGACGCAAGGGAAGATCATTTCCTTCAGGACTCGCTCGACGCGCCATACCTCACAATAGCAATGCGTCATAGAGGCGGCTGTGTGCTGACGCACGTAAAGCGGGCGACTGTCGCGTGTTTTGAATCTGAATAATCTGGCTGATCAGGTCATTTTTCCTGGCTTTTCGCCTTTTAGTAATGGCTATTAGCGAGCGGCACTTCCGGATATGATTTTTTTGGCGACAGCGGAAACGCGGTCAGTTCGCTCCTGATAATTACCACTGCCGGGGCATTATTAATGCGGCGGCGTTTTCTAGCCGCCGCGTGGGCCAACCAGATACCGGCTGAAATAGCGTGCGGGTGCTATGCGCCGTCCGGTCTCATGCGGCTTTTAGTGCTAGCGGGAAGGCGCACGAGGGGGCGACATGTTCGGGAGCTGAGAAAACCGCCCGACGTCCCGCATGGCCCCGCCAGCCCGAGCGGGCGCCGGCAACTGGGCCGCAACAGCGTTAACCATGAGAAAAGATATTTCGTGTGAAGATTTGTTCAGGAAAATTCCATCCCTGCAGAAGTGCATCCAGACCGCGCGCAGCGGCCTTTTTGTCTGATGATGGGTGTTTTTTCCTCTTCTATGTATCGTCTACGCGACGATGAGAAATAATTACTCCAAATGTGCTGTCGGGTAGAATCTGGCATTAGGGTCGGATAATCAAACGGTAAGTCCATCTAATCCTCCGATCATCCTGAGAAAGCAGAAATTTTTGCGTTACGCGAAGTTCTCGGAAAGAATCATGCTTTTTGGCTGAAAAGTACTAATTTCCATGTGACCCAAGCTGCATTAGCGGGTACGATTTACCCCGTTGCAACGTTGGCCGAACCACTTTTTCCCGATCTTTGATCGGTTCCGGTTCCGGCGAAGGTTCGCGCAGTACGGGTTGCGCCGGCAGCAGTTTGGCCCAACGGTTTTCCAGAAGTCCATCAAGTTATCGCGGCGTCGAGCGCCTCGCGATGGGCGGAGCATTTCCTGCCGCCACCCGGTTATTCCACGTTGTCTTCGGCAATGTGACCGCACCTGATTGAATTACGAACGGTGCAACGTGCAAATGTGCGTCGATAAGCACAACGAATTAACAACCAGCTGTTCCGAAGAAACGCGGTTCTATCTTGAACCTGAAAACTAATCTTTTGATTTTTTATCGAGAATTTTCTCGACAGTGGGAAAAATAATCATGGTTAAACGACGACAATTTCTCGGAGGCCTGACGGCCCTGGCCGGTACTTATCTGCTTAGCGCCTGCGGTGGCGGTGGCTCCGAAGACGGTAGCGCAAGTCCGACCGCAAAGGCGTCCCCGAGCCCCGTAGCCAAAGTCACCTCCCCAGCCGCCTCCGCCAGCGGCACCGCAATGCCTCCGGCCGCTTCCATTACCGACGGCTATGGCGACGTCTGGACGCTGGTCAACGGCGTGATTTACCGCAACGGTTCAACCGTCGGCAACACGTATAACGTCTCGCTCGTGCTCTGGTACGGCGGCAAGATGTGGCATTGCGGCACCGGTGATCAGTTCTATGTGCACGCAGACGTCGCGGAGCAATGGCTGCCTTGCAGCGATCCGCGTATCGACGTTGCCGCGGCTGCGGGCAGCTTCTTTGGCATAAACGGACACGCCGACTACACGTATACCCCCGAACAGGTCGTGTCGATTCTGAAGAGCATGAATTGCACGAGCTACCGCGTGGGCGTGACCGACGATCCCAAAGATCTGGACGCGGTCATCAAGCTGGCGAAGGCGTTTCAGTCAGCAGGACTCACGTTGCTCGCGCTCATCGACCAGGGCGTCTATGAGACCGGCGGAATCATGGCCAGCGAATCCATTGCATATGATCGCGGCCGCGTAGTCGGCTCGACCGTCGCCAATGCGTTGAAGCCGTACGGTGTGACGATCTACGAATGCGGCAACGAGTTGACGCGCCAGGACGCGACCGTGCTCGACTTCACGGCTGCGGGCTCGAAGGCGAGCGATTTCAACAATCAGAACTGGCCCATCATGCGCGGCGTCATGCGCGGAATGATCGACGGCGTGAAGTCGGCGCAGCCGGACGCCAAGTGCGGCATCAACTTCTGCGTCGCAGACGTGGGCGCCTCGGACGCGCTGTGGGATGGCATGCAGCCTGACGGCAGCGGCGGCTATCCAAAGGTACGTTGGGACATCACGACCTGGCACAACTACGAAGTGTACGGCGACCTGTTCAACGTCGGCACCGATGGCGCCGGTCCAGGCTTTGACCTCGCGACCTATTGCAAGGCCCGCTATGGCGTGCCGCTCATTGTCACGGAGTGGAACACTGGACCGGAGAAGTCCGAGAGCTACCGCGGCACTTACATTTCCGACCGACTCAACGCGTTCTACAACGCCCGGAAGACGCACAACATTCAGTCGGTCATGTACTACGTTCTGGATAGCGGCGACAACACCTACGGCGTCATGGTCAACGGCAAAGCGATCGACGCGCCGTACAACGCGTTCACCAGCTTCACGTCGAGCCACGCGGACACCTGAACAGGTTTCAGTCGTCCGTCAACCAGGCTGCTCTCGCCCTTCTTGCAGGGCGGCAGCGGCTTTATTCATGTTGGCCTGGGCACGCTGCAACGGCGTGCTTCCTGTGTGCTGTCAACGACAGAACGTGTCGGGCACCAGTTTTCCCCACTCGTAATCGATGCTGTCGGGCGTGAAAGGCAGCACCCCGGCGCCAGGCGTAAACGTTAGCTCGCCGAAATAAACCTTGTTGTCGGGCGCATACAGATCGACACGAACATAGTCGAAGTCCTCGCATAGCTTCGTAGCTGCTTGCAGAATGGCCTCCAGGTTATCGGGGCGCGGCGCCGGTACCGGGCTGCGTTTGTAGTAGCCGATCGCAATGTCGAGGTGATTCCAGTCCACGTCGTACACATCGCCCCGCGTATTGCGGCCAAATCTGTCCGAAATCACGAGAATGTAGATGGTCGGCCGTCCGCTTCGTCCGTTGAAGCAGTGCAATTTGTAATCCGCGGGAATTTCGCCGCTGTGGTCGAGCAACAGGTGCTCGAAGAAAACGCGTGGTTTGATCCGGCGGTAATGTCTTTCTCGCGCAATCTTGTAGAAGTCGAGTGAGAGCCAGTAGTTCGCAAGATCTCGCAGCCGCTCGAAAGAAGTTGCCGATTTGCTCCTCACCACCTCTACATAACTACTGCCGTGATTTGCCTTCATGACGAACTGATCGGGCAGGGCATCGAATACTTCTTTCGTGAAGGCCTCCGGCGCTGCCAGCAGCGGTATCACATGCTGTTCACCGAGCTTTTTCGCCACGTACTCGCGGACCGCCAGCTTGTCCGTCAGTTCGACGAACCAGGGGTCTGGCCGCAGGTTCTTCTGCAGGATCTTTTCGTTGAAAGTGGTGGGGCGCAGCAGGTTCGGATAGCGGCCAATTTCCTTGTGATGCAGCAGGCTAAGAAACAACGGTGCCGGCAGCATCGATTTGGCCGCTTCTTTCAGCCTTCTCGCAGGAGACTCACGACGCTGCTTCTGATGGTGGCTCGTCGCGTCGGGGGAAAACTGCACTGACTTCGTTGTTGTCATTGTCCGATCCCTGTGAATAGCGGGCGACGTTCGGCTCGCGGGCGCGACGGCGCACCGCGCCATGCGGGGCACGCGTTTGCCGCCCGCACGGGCACCAGCCGTCAGTCGTCAATTGCGACGCATCGCTCGGCAACCTCGAGACGCTGCTGGGCGCGAAACTGTGTAGGGGACATTCCATAGCGCTCCTTGAAGAGACGGCCCAGACGATTGCCGTCACCCATGCCGCAGCGTCGCGCGATTTTGTCGACCGGCAGATCGGTGTTGCGCAGCATTGCCCGAACCACTTCGAAACGGGTGCGCAACAAATACTCGAGTGGCGTCATACCGAACTCGAATTTGAAGCGGCGCTGATAGTTGCGCTTGCTCATCGCCGCGCACTCGGCGGCCTTTGCGACGGAAATAGGATTGCTGTAGTTTTCCTTTATCCAACGCGCCGACTCGCGAATCTTCTCCGTGGTCGTGGTGATACTCGCGTCGTCCAGTTCGAACCTGTCGGACTCGACGTAGGTCGTTTGCAGCATGTCGGCGATCTTCCGCGCTACTTCCGTGCTTACGTCCCGTTCAATCTGCGCGAGGGCGAGATCGGTAGGCGTCGCACTGTTCGCACGCGCCGTAGTTGGCGCGTCGTCAAACAGGAAGATCGGTACAGTGGAATGCAGCGGGTCCTTGCAGACCACCACGAGGTTCGCACCTTGCTGAATGTCGAATGACGCGATCGAGCCTTGCCGGGCTATCCAGGAAAGAAGACGGTCGTTTGACTCGAGCGCGCGCGCTGCGTCCCGGCACGCGACAAATAGTGCATGGAAATCGCCTAGCCGATTGCGGTCGATACTTTGCGTCCAGATAGAAATGCCGGACGAGCTGGTGACAAGCCCCCCGCTTTCGGAAAGCACGGAAAGGCGATACGGTGAGTCATCGGTAGCACCGTCTGACAATTCGTTCGCAAGCCGGAATGCGTCGCCGATTGCACCGGCTGTAGCCATCGAGCATTCCTGCGACACCAGAAGCCCAATATGCCTGGCAGGCTTCCGCGTCGCTACTCTTGGACCGCTGCGGTGCGTATCAAGATACGACGTAAGAAAATCTGTGGAAGTCGTCACGCTTAGTTCTCCAAACAGGGTGAATCACTGTCTACGTGACGAGATTAGCGTACTCAAATCACCCTGGCGAACGTGGCCGGTATCCGACGGTGTTTTGGCGCATTTGTGATGATTGGAGAAATTGTTACCTCGAATGCCTGAATAAAGGCATACGAATCAGCGAAGAAATCAGCAAGATTTGCTACGCATATTTCGTGTGAGATTTTTGAGGGTCGAAAGGTTCTTCTGGCGCAAAGCCCCGCCACACAAGGCGAATCCGTCGGCAAACGACTATTGTGGTTGTCCGAACTTCGGCGAAATGTGACTAAATGTATATGGCCTGCAGACCCCCAATTCCGTATCACTCTGTTACATCCATTGCACATAGCTACAACACTTTCCGCATATGGTGTTGCGCTGTAATCGCTTCGGCGGATTCGGCCAATAGCACCCGAATTTATGCCGTGACTGCTGCACTCATCTTCATCAGCGCTATGCTTCACTGCAACATCTGAAGCAATAGGGGTTGGCCCTGCAGTGGCTATCGAATGCCAGTAATGCGCAATTTCTTCGCCTTTTCGCTTGCATGAGTCGATTCAGGTGTAGTTATTGCCGTGTCTTGAAGTGCTCTTGCGCTGACGACGTACGACAAGGCAACGCTCATGTGAGTCGGGGCCGGGCTGCGTATTTCGAGCAGTGTTCTCAATCGGCGTATCGAGCACTTGACCATTTGTAGTACGAAATAAGCGCGGTAACGCAGCCTCAGGCTGTCGTTCCGCTATCTGGGGGATTCGAAGTCTGGAGACGGGGCGAGCCGTGCTGCTTGCGGCGCAGCCTTTGATCGTTCAAGCAGGTGGACAGCCACTTGGCTTGGCAAAACCATGACGTAGCTCCGACGATGCGTCGGGCTACGCCATACGCGTTCCTGCCGGTGACGGATGTGGAATGTGGACCGTTGGTGCAGCCAGGCGGTGTCGACTCATTACTGTGCCCATCAAACATGGAAGGATCAAACCGGTGGACTACTATCCTCTGAATTCGCTCCCTGGGAGTGCCAGCACAGAGCGTGGCCAGCTTAGCGCGCGCGCCATGCTCCGTCTCATGCGCGACCACATCTGGGAGATCGTACTTACCACGGTCGTCGTTTTCAGCCTTGCTGCCGCGTATCTGCTGATTGCGTCGCCTATCTATTCTGCAGACGTGCTGATTCGCGTCGACCCACCGGAACCCAACGCACTCGGACTCGCACTCCAGAATCAGGAGAACCTGCCTCCGCCCGCACCATCGCCCGTTACCGAAATGGGCGTGATACGCAGCCGCTCCGTACTGCAGCCGGTCATTGAACGCTTTCGTTTCGACGTCTCGGTGACGCCGCGCAAATTGCCTCTGCTTGGCGACATTGCGGAGAAGTTCGCGACGCCTGGCGAGCCCTCGCGAGCATGGCTGGGACTGAAGTCCTACGCATGGGGAGGCGAGCAGGTAAAAATCGGCGTGCTCGACGTCCCCAAAGATCTGGAAGAAGAAAAAATGACGCTGGTGGCCGGGGAGGACAACACGTACGAACTGCGTGGGCCCCAGGACCAGGTCTTCCTTCACGGCACCGTGGGCAAGCCGGTGTCGAGCAATGGCATTTCGATGCGCGTCGATGAACTGGTTGCGCGCCCGAACACCGAGTTCACGGTTGTTCGGTGGAACGAAGTGGATGCTATCAAGCGCTTCGACAACACCATCAAGGTTGGCGACAAACTGAAGGACTCCGGTCTGGTGCAGATCGAGTACACCGACAAGAGCGCAACCAAGGCGGCTGAGGTTGCCAATGCGTTAGGTCAGCAATACCTCGCAACGGCGATTGCCAGCCGCCAGGCGAACGATACGACCACGCTGGCGTTCATTAACGGAGAACTTCCCCGTCTGCTGGCAGACCTGAGAAAGGCCGAGGAAGCACTGAAGTCGTTCCGCGCGACTTCGCAATCCATGCAGCCTACTGCCGAGGCACAGGCGTATCTGCAAGGCGGTCTGGACATCGACCGGCAGATTGCAACTCTGCAATTGCAACGCACGCAGTTGCTCGAGCGCTATACACCGCAAAGCCGTTGGGTGCAGAGCGTCGATACGCAACTCGCGCAACTCAATAGCGCGAAGGCGAATTTCAACGGCCACTTCAACGGCATGCCTGCGTCGGAACGCGAGAGCGTCGATCTTCAGCGTGCGCAGAAGGTAGCGGAAACCATCTACCTGGGCATGGTGCAGAAAGCCGAGCAGTTGCAGGTGCGCCGGGCGAGCACGACGGGCGGCGCGCATATCGTCGACCAGGCCATCACGCCGCATCGTCCCGTGAAACCGCAGCCGATGCTTGTGCTGCCCGGCGGCCTTGCACTCGGGATCGTGTCGGGCATCGTGCTGGTGTTCATGCGCCGCCATGTGCTTACAGGCGTGACCGATCCGCGCTATGTAGAACGCAGCATGAGCATGCCGGTATTCGGCGAGATCCTGTTCAGCCAGCAGCAGTTGTTGCTCGACCGAACCAATCCGGGAGCCAAATCACTGCCCGGTGCCGCTGCGCGGGCTGGTTTGCCGCAACCGGCGACGGGCGGTGTGCCGGAGATTCAGGTGCCGAGCGGCGGCACGAGGGTACTCGCGGAGCGTTTTCCGAACGATACGTCGGTGGAGGCACTGCGGGCAGTACGCACTTCTCTGGCGCGGGATCTCGCGCATTCGCGCAACAACATTCTGATGGTGATCGGGCCGACGCCCTCGGCGGGCAAGAGCTTCGTCGCGGCCAATATCGCGACATTGCAGGCGGAAATAGGCGCGCGAGTTCTTCTTATCGATGCGGATATGCGGCGCGGCCATCTCGCCTCGCTGTTCAACCAGAGCAACCGGGGTGGACTTTCGGAAGTTCTCTCTGACCGCATGCCACTACGTAACGCACTGCGGCACACGGGTATCGAGAATCTGTCGTTCCTCTCGTGTGGCTCGCGCCCGGACAATCCCGCTGCCTTGCTTGCGAGACCGCGCTTCAAGGAAGTTCTCGAGCGTCTGAGCGCGCAATTCGATCTTGTGATCTTCGATACGCCGCCGTTCCTCGCAGTCACCGACGCCTCGATCATTGCCAGCGAAGCCGGCGCATCGTTGCTTGTCCTGCGCTCGGGCATGCAAAGCGAGGAGGAGATCGAGGACACGATCAAGAAGATGGAACGCGCCGAGGGCCGCATTGCCGGTGCCGTGTTCAACGGCATTCCACTTCGACGCAGTACCCGCACCTATGGCTATGCAACGAACTACGCCAGCGATTACGGCGATGCCGAACCAACCGGTGGACCTCTGCGAACGTGAGCGGACTGCCACCGTCGTTCGAATCATTCGCAAAACGGAGAAGCTGATGGCGTTTGCAATTAACGGGAAGTTCACTTCACAGCCGGTAACGGGTGTGCAGAGAGTCGCGTATGAGTTGACTAGAGCGATGCAAATGCGCGTTCCGGCAGGCGAGCAGTTGGAGGTCTATGTCCCGCGCGACACGAGGGAACCCGGCGCGCAATTGAAATGGCAGCGGCGATTTCCCTGGCTGCGCGGCACGCTCTGGGAGCAGATTACGCTGCCTCTGGCTTCCAGAGGCGTCCGGCTTTTGAACCTGTGCAACACGAATCCGCTTTTCAAACGGCGTCAGGTCGTGATGGTTCACGACATGGCGGTGTACGACGTGCCTGGGGGATTCTCGAAGAAGTTCGTGCTGTGGTATCGCTTGTGCTTTTTCGTGCTGCCGCGAATGGAGCCGATGATTCTCACCGTGTCGAGGTTTTCCCGGTCGCGCATTTGCCATCACCTGAAAGTGGACGAGTCGCGGGTCGCCGTCGTGCATCCTGCCGCGGACCATCTGGACCGCGTCGTGTCGGAGCCGGCGGTATTGGAGCGCCTGAATCTGGTCAAGGACGTCTATTGCGTGGTGGTAGGCAGCCTCGATCCGCGCAAGAACCTGCAACGCGTGCTGGAAGCGATTGAAAAGCTGGGACATCTCGACCATGTGAAGTTCGTGGTGGTGGGCGGCAAAAACGCGCGCATTTTCAACAGCGATCTGAGCGAACACAAACCCCAGTCGGAGAGAGTAGTGTGGGCCGGGTTCGTCACGGACGGCGAATTGAAAGCGCTCTATGAAAACGCCGGTTGTCTGGTGTTCCCCTCGCTTTACGAGGGCTTCGGCCTGCCGCCGTTGGAAGCCATGTACTGCGGTTGTCCAGTCGTTGCCTCGTCGCGCACTTCCATACCTGAAGTGTGCGCGGAAGCGGCGTTGTATTGCGACGCTACTTCGGCGGACGACATTGCGGAAAAGATCTCGCTCATGATGACAGACGACGTATTGCGACAACGCTACAAGGCAATGGGATACGAGCGGGCACGCGAATTCCGCTGGGACATGACGGCGCAAGCGGTGCTGGAGCTTCTCAAGGGGCAGGCGGGCGTGCGCTTGTCGGGCGTACCAGCCAGCGCGTCGGCGGGCTAGCGCATGTCGGTGGGCGGGCGAATGTATAGCGGTCGGGCGCGTACCGGTAGACGTCGGGCGTTGGGAACCATTGCGGCGCTCATTAGCGCCGCGATCCCGCTTGTGTACGGGAAGACATCACCTTCGAGCGGCACGGGTACGCAAGGGCGCAGCAGCGGTGGTCGCAGGATTACCGACATGATCGGTGCAAATGGATGGGCGGGCGCAAGCCGCGACGTGGAAATGTGGCGGCAGATGGGCATTAGCTGGGGACGCGACTCGGTCGGCCCCGGCCAGCCGGACTCGCCCAGCGAACCCGTTCGTGTCGACAAGACGGGATCGCAATTCGACAACGATCTTCCGTCGGCGCTGCTTCTGAACAACCGTAATGGCATCAAGTCGCTATTGCTGCTCGGCTATACGGCGCCGTGGAATGCGACCGTACCGGGCGACAGCAATTCGGCGCCGCGGGACGTGCGCGCGTGGACGCGTTACGTCGAGGCAGCAGTGCGCAAGTACTCCGCACCGCCGTTCAATCTGCGCTATTTCCAGATCTGGAATGAGGCAGCCGGAAAACTTTCGGGTGGCGCGCAGCAGGCGACGTTCTGGCATGGTCCGAACTTCAGCAAGGACGACCGGAAGGTAAAGCCATACGAGCGCGCGATGCAGGATTACGTTGAGCGAGTGCATCTGCCGGCCGCACGCATCATCCGCAAGTACAACGCTTATGTGGTGTATGGCGGCTGGCCGGACCAGGGCGGGCTCTCCAATTACTGCAAGTGGCTCGAGTACAGAAGTCCTGCCTCGAATGAACGCATGCTGGACTGGGTCGACTATCTCGACACGCACTACCTCGGGGTCGCCGATATAGATCAGCTGTACGAGCGGTACGTGAAGAGCGGGCCGGCGAGAGGTATCTGGCAGACCGAAATCGGCGATGCGTACATGAAGGACCCGCATTACCTGCCGGAGTACTTCTTCGACTTCGCGGTATGGGCGCTCGATCACAACTGGGACGATCCGAACAAATACGTCTCCATGATCTATCACTGGGACGGCTACGAGTCGTTTCGTCTGACTCATCGCGGTCCGCCCGCGCGGACCTACAACGTGTCCGGCAGGAGTCTCATCGTGCTTTGTCAGACGGTCTCCGGCCCGCTGGCAAGTTTGCCGAATGCTTTGAAATTCGGTCCGGGTGCGTCGGGCAGTGGCTTGCGTTCCGGTAATGACATCGTGCTTCAGGTGAAGGCGGCAGCAGGTGGGCGAAGCGTGGTACTGGCGGGGCTCAGGCGGCCGGCGTCGCGCGAAGTAAGGGTTGAGTTCATAGATGCGGTGACGGGCACGGTAAGTGCACCCGGTACGGTGACGACTACCTGGAATGACGACGGCTTGCAGTTGAATTTCAAGGTGCCTGAGCGGGTCAATGGAGCAGGCAACGATCCGCCGACTCACCTCGCTTACATCGCAGTCCGTTCTGTTGCGTAGCAACTCCGATTCACCGAAAAACTTCAGATAGCGCCGAATGCCATGAACCAGGTCACAGTTGTCATCTGCAATTACAACTACGAACGCTATCTAGCGGCCGCGATCGATTCCGCTCTCGATCAGGACTATCCGGGCACGCAGGTCGTGGTGCTCGACGACGGTTCGACGGACGGCTCCCGAGCCATCATCGAGCAGTACGGCAGTCGCATTACGGCTATCTTCCAGGAAAACGGCGGCCAGGTGTCCGCCTATAACCACGCGATCAGCGCACTACAGACGGAGTACGCCATTCTTCTCGACTCCGACGACATTCTGTATCCGAGCGCCGTCTCGGAAGTGATGGAGGTCTTTTCGAGTGGTCAATGGGCAAAAGTGCAGTTCCGGCTCGACGTGATGGATGCAACTGGACGACATACAGGGGCTTACGTGCCGAATACCGAGCCGCCCGCCAACTGCGGGGAACTCCTGCAGGCGGGCTGGCTGTATCCGTCGCCGCCCGCGTCCGGCAATGCCTATCGGGTGAGCGCACTCAGGCAGGTCTTCCCGGTTCCCGCGCCGGGAATCAATCGCTATGGCGCTGACTTCTTCGCGATCTACGGTGCCGCGTTGGTGGGGCCGGTGGCCACGCTGCGCAAATCGCTCGGGGGGTATCGCGTGCATAACGCGGACGGCGGCACGGTTTCGTTCGCGAACTCCGAGCAGATATCGAAGGCACCCAGGGCGCTCGGTATGCGCTGGGCGATCCTGCGCAATATCGCGAAGTCGCGCCTGGGCATCGAACTGTCGCCCACGTTTCACGATTTCGGCCACGAAAAGGCAATTTTCTGTTCGAGCGTGTATCGCGCGACGCTCGCACACCGCTGGCGCTGGATGATGCGCGACTCGCGGGGCTACTTTCATGCAATCCTGGCAAATCCGTTCTGGAGCGTGAAGAAGAAGTTCGGCACCCTGGTGCTTTCCGGCTTGTGCCTCGTACCGTACTCGCCGCTTTCCGACTTTGTGGTTCGCTACATCTCGAACCCGCTTGCTCGCCAACGCGTAGCGCAACGTTAAGGTCGGGGAACGCTTTTGGACAACGAAATGGAAAGAAAAGACAGCGCAAGCGTCATTGCGTTTGTTTATGGCGGATATCTGATGAGGTACGTGTACCTCATCATCGTGGTGCCGTTCTACGGAAGAATTCTCGGCGTCGCGGAGTACGGTCGTGTGCTCGCGTCGATGTCGCTCATGAACGTCATCTGGATGCTCGTGAGCTACGGCTTCAGCCTGGTTGGAATGCGCGAAGTCGCAAAAGCGCAATCGGCGAAGGAGTGCAACTCGATTTATTCGTTGCATGTCAGTGCGCGGCTCATTCTGGCGGTGCTGGGTGGATGCATCGGCGTGATCGCCACGCTGTGCTCCCCGACATTGTCCGAGCGGCCGCTGATCGGCATTCTTGCCACGCTGCTAGGTATTGTCTCCGCGATGAATCTCGGCTGGCTGTTCCAGGGGCGCCAGCGTTTCCGTACACCGATCATGATCGAGGTATTCGGCTTTGCCGTGAGCCTCGTCCTCGTACTCAGTCTCGTGAGGGTGCCCGCCGATTCCGTGTGGGTGCTTGCGAGCCTGCTGATTGCAGGCGTGGCGTCGTCGATCATTTCGTATGGCATTACCACATCGCAACTGGGGCTGCCGCGCCTGACAGTGCAGGGTGTGATGCCGCTCATTCGCGGCTCCACCATGCTTTTCTGTTACTCGTCAGGCTCCGTTGTGCTGACGGCGTCTTCCACCTATTTGCTGACGCTGTTGTCCACGCCTGACCAGGTCGGCTATTTCGGCGCGGCCGAGCGCTTTGCCACCATCGCGCTCAGTCTGATGGGACCCGCGTCGCAGGTATTCGTGCCGACCATTTCGCGGCAGCTTGCTCACGGTGACAAGGAGGGTGCGCATGCCACCACTCGCCGTGGCGCAGCGCTTCTGCTTGGCTACGGTCTGCTCGTATTTTGCGGCGCAATAGCGTTGCCGCCTCTTATCCTGCCGCTGATTCTCGGCGCTGAATTCGAGCCTGCCGCCCGTATTCTTCAATGTTTCGCATGGATGTTCCCGTTCGTCGCCTTTAACGAGTTCGTCGCGTTTTACGTCATCGTGCCGCGCAAGAAAGACCGCCTGCTCGCATTTGCCGGACTTGCTTCCGGTGCGCTTAACCTTGCTGCGGCGCTTATTCTCGCGCCGCGCTTCGGCGCAATGGGCATGGCGTTCGCTCGCGTCTTCGGCGAAGCGACACTCGCGGTGATCCTGATGGTCATGATGGTCCGGCTCGAGCTGGTTGGACTGGTGCCGGGGGCGCGGCGCGCCGCCGGCATGCTGGGTCTTGCGTGGGGCGCAAGAGCACAGGCAGGCGCGGCCAAAGACGAGTGAACCGGATTGCCGGAATGGAAGTGTCCGGCGCGTAATCTCACAGGAGGTAGAAGTGAAAGTCGCTATTGTTCACGATTGGCTAGTGGTTTCGGGCGGCGCTGAGAAGGTTTTGAAAAGCATTATCGAGTGCTTTCCGAAAGCGGACATCTTTTCGATTGTCGACTTTCTCGAGGACCGCGACTGCGTGAAAGGCAAACCCGTCAACACCTCGTTCATCCAGAAGATGCCCTTTGCGCGTAAGCGCTATCGTGCCTATCTCCCGCTCATGCCGATTGCGATCGAGCAACTCGATCTGTCCGCTTATGACCTCGTTATTTCGAGTTCGCACGCGGTGGCCAAAGGCGTACTGACCGGACCGAATCAGATTCATATCAGCTATGTACATTCGCCCATTCGCTACGCGTGGGATTTGCAGCATCAGTATCTGCGCGAATCGCACCTGAACAAGGGGCTGAAATCCATCATGGCGCGCGCGCTGCTGCACTACATTCGCGGTTGGGATTCGCGCTCTGCGAATGGCGTCGATCATCTTCTGGCCAATTCGCATTTCATCGCGCGGCGAATCAGGAAGGCGTATCAGCGTGACGCCACGGTGATCTATCCGCCGGTCGATCTCGACAACATGGCCGTGTGCAAGCAGAAGGATAACTTCTATGTGACAGCCTCGCGAATGGTGCCCTATAAGCGCATCGACCTGATCGTGCGTGCTTTCTCGCAGACGCCCGAGCGCCGGCTGGTAGTGATAGGCGATGGGCCGGAAATGAAGCGGATCAAGGCCATTGCCGGCCCGAACGTGAGCATACTCGGCCATCAGCCTCTGGAAGTGCTGGTCGACCATTTGCGGCGCGCTCGCGCCTTCGTATTCGCAGCGGAAGAGGACTTCGGCATTTCCGTCGTAGAGGCGCAGGCGTGCGGTACGCCGGTTATCGCGTTTGGCCGCGGCGGCGCGCTCGAGTCGGTTATCGGCTTGCCTCTCGAGCAGCCAACAGGCGTGTTCTTCGACGAGCAAACCGCGGAGTCTTTGCTCGAAGCCGTGGCCCGCTTCGAGCGCAATGCGTCTCTATTCGATCCGCTCAATTGCCGGCAGAATGCCGAGCGATTTTCGACCGAGAACTTCAAGACCGCGCTGACGGACTTCATCGACGCGCGGCTTTTGCGCAGCTCGATTGAACAGCTTCGTCCGTATCTCGTGCGCGAGCGTACTGCTCAGGAACGTCACCTTGCGAGCATACCCTCGTAAGACTGAATGCGGTATTTGACGCGACCGGCGAGCGCCATGATCGAGTGAGCATGGCTACGCAGTTGCGGCGAGCGCGTTTCAATAAGCCGCTGAAGCGGCGCTTGATGCCCATAGGCGAGCACGCACACGCACAGGACGCTCGCGGCCGACCATGCGGGCCGCGCACGCTCGAACTCAGCGTAAAGCGCTTTGTGCAGGAATAGCAGGCCGACGAGCGCGCCGAGTATCCAGCCGGAAACCACTTCGGGCACGGTGTGCGAAAGGTCCATCAAACGCGATATGCCGGTCAGTGCACCGATCAGCAGACCTGCCGCGATGCCCAACAATGGCGGCAAACGCCACCACTTCAGCTGCAGTGCGATCGCAACCATCCAGACCGAGGTGGACAGCATCGCGTGGCCGCTAATCACCCGAAAATGAGACGCCGGAAACGATATGCCCCAGCCGGCATAGACGACCTTGCTTGCGCCGACAATTGCAACGCCGGTTGCGAGCATCAGCATCCAGCGGCAGGCAAGCCTGATATCGAAAAATGCAATCCAGCAGGCGCAGACAGCCGCCACGGGTAAGGTGACGGCTGCATCGCCTATGTTGGTGAATACAGTCCACATAGGGTTTCTCGTTCTTGTCTGGTCGATGCAGCGGGAGATCGGCGTCCCGCTGCATCAAGGTGGGCGTGAAGATGGTCAGACGCGCGAGCGGATCAGCGAGTTCCGCCGGCGGAATTCCGCAAAGATTGCATTGGCCGATTGCGAGGCCAGCAGCAGCGAGATGACGAGCGAAAGGATCAGAACGTTCGAAGGTGACACGAGGCGGTGCTCGGTTGCCGCCATGACCAGCAGGCACACGGACGATATCTCGACAAAGCGGAATGCCGCGAAGTTTTGACCGCCGCCTACCAGCGCACCCGCAGCTGCCCCGAGCTTGCTCCATTCCACGAGTTTCCAGAAGAAGCTCAGCATCAGGAACAGACCAATCACGCCTGTCTCGGCGAGGAAGTTCAGGTACGAGTTGTGAGCGTGCGAGTCACTATGCTCCACAAGAATGTCCGACGGCGCACCGAACAGGTGAAAGTACGAGACGACGCGGCCAATGTGGTCGTCGAAGGAACCGAAGCCGAGGCCTACAATCGGGCTCTGCCCGAAATAGGCGAGGGCGCGCGGCCACAGCCACTCGTAGCGGATGTTGAGGTTGGCCACCTTCGCATCCTGGTTGTGGATGCTGAACGGATAGCCCATGTAGTCCACGCCCGGGTCTGTGTGATACACCGCCATCGCAAGGGAGCCGACTATGAGGCCGCCCATCAGCACGGCCAGCATCCAGCGCTTGCGGCCGAAATAGAGGTACGGCAGTACCGCGGCGGCGCCGAGCAGCGAGCCGCGGCTGTAGGTGGAAAACAGCATGAGTGCGTTCATTGCCAGCAGCCCGAGCAGGAGCGTGCTGCGCTTTTGCAGATAGCAACCCACCCCCAGGCAGAACAGCATGGCGAAGAACCCACCCGCCGCATTGCGCGCAATGAAGTAGCTGCCAAAGCTGTTGTCCGGATTCGTGAAGATGCCGAGCAAGCCGGTACCGACGATGTAGAGGGCGTACGGCGGAATATTGATCCCCACCGCGAAGATAAAGAACGTGCGGAGTACTTTGTTCAGGTCGAGGCGATGCACGTATAGGCAACCGGCAAAAATGGGAGCATACGAAATGAAGAAGTTACCGTCGCGCCGATAGAAGTCAAACTCCGCGAATGATTTCGGATCGTAAAGCAGCGTGGAGGCGACGATAAGCGCCGTCAACACCGTCAGCGGAGTGATGAACGCCGGATAGCGCCGGCCGAAAAAGCGCCATGAGTACACGAAGATCGGCACGAAGCCGACCGCGCTGACAGGCACGAAGTTCGTGACCGTCAAAAACAGTGCGAGTAGCGAAATGTAAGCCATTGCGACTCCCGGAAAAACAAATGGCGCATAGCTTGCAATGACAGTGCCATTACGTGCGAACACAACGTGGTTGGATAAGCGGCACGCCACCATGGTGGTGCGCCCGAACAGGATCGTGGCCCTACGTTCGAATGAAGGATTGCGAATCTGTCATGAAGATGGACCACGCGAACGTACCACGCGAAGGTACTACGCGAAGTTACCACGTATGGACACTCATTTCCACGCGTCGGCGCACACTCGCGAGAGTGAAGAAAGGCCGAATGCGCGCCCGCGCACACTGATGCCACGAGGCTGGCCAAAACCTCAACTGAACGCGCCACCATTGCTGTGGTGCAGCGTGAGGTGACTATGATGGATCACATCGAGTAATGCTTGAGTGGCCTCGGCTTTCCGGCGCCACGCCGACATGTGTGCGGTTTTCCTCGCAAGAGGTAGCAGATGCAGCGCACATTCCTGGTTTTGCGCGGACAGCGTGGCTCGCCGAGCCCGTTGATGCCCACCCCCGTCATTGATCACATGTGAGACCGGAGCAGTGCCGACGTGCAGCGTATTTCGTCGGCGCTTATGCGATTAATCGCGCTACGGCCTCCATGCAGAGGAGCGATATAAATGGATAAAGTATTTGCAACCGCCGGCGAGATGGACACCGAGGCTCGCATCGAGGTCTCGCAGCAATGCCCGCCGCTCGCGCAGGTGATTCTCGCAGGCGGCTCCGGTACGCGTCTATGGCCTGTCTCGCGAGAACAATTTCCGAAACAGCTCATCGACGTGATCGGCGACAAGACGTTGCTGCAAGCCACGATGAGCCGAATGGACGACTTCGGTCCTTCGTGGACCGTAACACCCGAGCCGGTGATTGTTTGCGGTGCTGAACACTACTTCGCAACTTTCGAACAGGCTCGCGAAAGCGGCGTGAACGCGCGGATTGTCGTCGAGCCGGGGCGCCGCGATACGGCTCCCGCGCTGACGCTGGCTGCGCTCGCGGCAGCTTCCGCGGGCAATGACGTGATTCTTGTTGCGATGCCCGCGGACCACGCCATCGAAAACCTCCCCGCGCTTCATGAAGCAATACAGACCGCAGCGGTTCATGCAGACGCAGGCGCCATTGCGACGCTGGGCGTTCCGCCTACCGGCGCCGATACTGGCTTCGGCTACATCCGTCTCGGCACTGCGTTGGAGGATGGCGCCTATCGCATCGAACGATTCGTGGAAAAACCGGCGCCCGAGCTCGCGGCGCAGTATGTCGAGTCCGGCAATTACTGGTGGAACAGCGGCATGTTCGTGGTGCGGGCATCGGTCTGGCTGGCGCTCATCAAGCAGTTCCAGCCGCAAATCCACGATGCCTGCGTGCGGGCCTATGAAGGCGCGAAAGTCACTGATGGCTGCGTCGTGCCCGATGCCGAGGCCTTTCTGCAATCGCCATCGGATTCCATCGACTATGCGGTGATGGAACACCTCGGCAAGCCCGACTCGCAAGTCGCGGGCATAGTGGTGCCGCTTCAGGCGGGCTGGTCGGACCTCGGCTCATGGGACGCCGTGTGGCAGGCGATGGAAAAGGATGAGTGCGGCAACGCAGCAAGTGGCCGCGTTCTGTTCGAGGGCGCGACGGCGACCTATGCGCGTTCGCAAGGTGGCCGGTTGCTGGCGTGTGTCGGTACGCACGACCTGATCGTCGTCGAAACGGATGACGCGGTTCTGGTCGCCGACCGTTCGCACGTGCAGGACATCAAGGGGCTCGTATCGCGCATCAAGGCCGAAAAATCGCCGGAAGCGGAAGCGCACCGGAAGGTGCGGCGCCCCTGGGGTTTTTACGATTCCATTGATCACGGGGACCGCTTTCAGGTGAAACGCATTGTCGTGATGCCGGGCGCGCGCCTCTCGTTGCAGATGCATCATCACCGCGCGGAGCACTGGATCGTCGTAAGCGGCACCGCGCTCGTCACGCGCGGCGACGAGAAATTCCTGCTTGGCGAGAACGAGTCGACGTATATCCCGCTCGGCGTTCGTCATCGTCTGGAGAATCCCGGTTGCGTGCCGCTTCAGATCATCGAGGTGCAGTCCGGAGCCTATCTTGGCGAGGACGACATCGTCCGCTTCGACGACAAGTACGGCCGGGCAGGTTAATCGATGGTGATGAACCAGAGCGCGTTCGAGGGGTCTGCTATGCGATTGATTACCGGTCTGTTGGCCAGGCTGTTCGATGTGGCGATGATTCTCGGTGGTGCGCTCGCCGCTTCTCATATCCGTTTCGACGATCTCGCTCAACACAATTTTTATCTGGCTTTCGTCGCGTTCGCGGCGGCGTTTTCGCTCGCGGTGTTTCCAGCGCTGGGCGTCTACCAATCGTGGCGCGGTCGATCGAAACGCGTGCTGGTGGGGCAGGTGGCGCTCGGCTGGCTGATCGTGCAGGCGTGCGCACTTGCGTTGATGTTTTCACTGCATCGCATCGACTTTGTGTCCCGCCTCTGGTTCGCGTATTGGACAGGCATAGCGGGCGGCGCGATGATCGCCGGCCGCATGGTGACCCATGTTCTGCTCGGACGGGTTCGCAATGCGGGCTTGAACCTGCAGAAGGTGGCCGTGGCCGCATGCGGCGACCATTGCGACGAGATCTTGCGCAAGATGGAGAAAGAGCCTGCCGCGGGCTTCCGGCCCAGCGCTGTCTACAATCTTCGTCCTGTCAGGGAATCGACGAGTTCCGTACCGGTGTTCGAGCAGCGCGCGGTATTTGCGAAGTACGTGCGCGAGCAGCATGTCGACGAAGTGTGGCTCGCGCTGCCCTTATCTGAAGAGCGTGCCATTCTCGAACTGGTCGACGAGTTTCGCAACGACCTGATCAACGTGCGGTTCATGCCGGACGTGCGTGCTCTCGCGCTTTTCGATGGAAGCGTGACCGAACTGCTCGGCTTTCCCACCATCAATCTGGCCGCATCGCCGTTGCCGCCGAATGCAATGGTGAAGAAGGAATTGTTCGACCGCGTTTTCGCGCTTGTTGCATTGATCGCCGTGTCGCCGATACTGCTTGCGTGTGCGATAGCGGTCAAGCTGAGTTCGCCCGGTCCCGTCTTCTTCAAGCAGTGCCGCAAAGGCGCGGACGGGCGCGTCTTCATGATCTACAAGTTCCGCAGTATGCGTCTGCATCAACAGAAGCAAGGCGTTCTCGAACAGGCGACGCGGGGGGACCCGCGCATCACTCGCGTTGGGCGGTTCTTGCGGCGCACGAGCCTCGACGAACTGCCGCAATTCTTCAACGTGCTGCGCGGAGACATGTCGGTGGTGGGCCCGAGGCCGCATGCACTTGAACATGACGACCTGTATCAAGGCATTGTCTCAGGCTACATTCATCGCTACCGTATCAAGCCGGGTATCACTGGCTGGGCGCAGATCAATGGCTTTCGCGGCGAGACCGATCGCATCGAGAAAATGGAAGGCCGTGTGGCACATGATCTGTACTACCTGCGAAACTGGTCATTCGCGCTGGACGTCAAGATTATTTGCGCGACGATATTCAAGGGCCTGCATCATCCGAACGCTTACTGATCCGCTCTCAGGATCGGGGCGCCGGTCGTGCGGTGTATGAGTGGCGGAACGTGAATCTGATCGCTTAGCGGCTATGAAACTAAACGACGTTGAAAAAGTAGTCAGGCGTTCGATGAAAAAGGTGGGACAGTACGCGTTCCACCAGGTTCATGGCGCACAGGCAAAACGGGTCTTGCGGTTATTGCAGAAAAAGTACGGACCGCCCGATCCCGCCAATCTGAAGCTGGCCGATACCTACGCGCGCGATGTCTTCGGCAACGCGATTTACGCGCCCTGGTTGCGCGTTTATGCGGCGTTCAGCGGGACGTTCAAGGAGGGCTGGATTCCAGATAACTACTACGGTGGCGTGGTCGTGCCCAGCATGAAGGGCGGCTACGGGCGGATCTCGAATCTGAAGCCGATGTCACGCGTCATCTTCGGCTGTGACGCCTTTCCCGACATAGCCTACTTCGCAAACGGTCTGTTTTTCACAGACCGTAATGTCGTGGTGCCCGAGCAGGAGCTCGAAAATGTGGTGTTTCGCGAGTGCGACAGGATCGTTTTCAAGCTCGACGGCTCAGCCCAAGGCAAAGGCATTCATTTCTTCGATCGCGCATCGTTCGACTGCGGTCAGATCAAATCACTCGGTAACGGCGTCATTCAGAAGTTCATCGTTCAGCATCCGCTGCTCAGCACGTTTGCCCCTAACTCCGTGGCCACCTTGCGCCTCACGACCACCGTGGACGACCTGGGCCACGCTTCCCTTCGCGCTGCGTTCCTGCGGCTCGGCAGAGCGCGTCATACGCACATCAGTGTGGATGACGAGGTTTGCGTGCCCGTGGACCTCATGACAGGCGAACTCGCCCGGCAAGGCATTCTGACCGATTGGGGCGCAACAGAGGAACATCCCGATTCAGGAGTACGGTTTGCCGGCCTGAAAATGCCCGCATTCGACGATTGCGTGGAAACCGTGCTGAACCTTCATCGCAAGGTTCCGTTTGCGCGCTGCATCGGGTGGGACGTGACCGTCGATATCGACGACAAGGTTCAGGTGATGGAGTGGAACGGCGAGCACAACGACGTTAAGTTCAGTGAGGCGACGCAAGGCCCATGTTTTTCCGACTTGAAGTGGGAGCTGCTGAATTCCGGTCCTTTACGACAGTATTCGGCAAGGAAGGTCGCGTGAGCGAACAACTCTGGTGCGTCCATATCGAAGGGCCTGACGACTTCCTCGCGGCGGAGTCGAAGGAGGCGGCCGAGCGTGAGGCATTGGCGATCAATGCATATATCGAGCAGTCGGGCGAAGGCCGCCGCGACGCGCCGGTGCGCGCCATCGCAATGGAGTGGCCGTTCACGCCGGAGAGTCACGCCCGCGCGCTGGAAAGCGACTGGGAGGATGTGCAGCGCATGCCACATCGCAAGCAACAACCGGCTTCCTCGCAGAATATCCTGACGAACATTGCACGGCGGGTGAAGGAGTTGATCGACGTGGCGCGCGGTGCCTGATTGAACAGGCGACGCAGCGCCGCCGCTTCGCTGCGCCGCCTGTTGCCGCTTAGTGCAGATCCGTCCGGGGGCTGGACGAAACCACGTTGCCCGAACTGTCCACGATCACGACAGGCTCTTTGCGGGGGGCAGGCGGCTGTTCAATCGCGAGCGGGCTCGTGATATTCGTGCGGGCAGTGGAAGCAATGCCGAACGACGCAGCGCTGTCGAGAAACGAGAACAGCGTGGAGAGATAGCCTTGCAAGCTGTCCTGCACGACGTTTGTGAAATCATTGTGCATGTCTACCGCGATGTCCTCGACGTGTCCCCAATAGGCGCATGTCTTTTTTACTGCCGCGGGAACCTGCTGGAATTGCAAATCGAATATCTGGTCCATAGAGGTGGCCGAAAGCGCCGCATCGACGAGTGCCTGTTGCTCCGACAACGAGGTCTTCACCGTCTGCACGTTGAGTTCGACAACTTTTTCAAGCCCGGCAACGGCTTTTGCGGCAAAATCGTAGGCGGCAATTGGATGGCTTTGCTGAGGAACATTCGGCTGGTTCAGGACGATTGCATTCATGAGGTGCTCCGTTTCAATGCGAGTGGAAGGGAATCCGCGACAACAGGCATTGGTTTAGCAACGCCTATTCCTCCTCTCGAGCGAGCCGGATAGTGGCGAAACGAAGCCGGCGGGAGCATGGTTTGCTGCCGCGGCAGGAGCGATGACGATTTCGCGGTGCTTTCGTTTGTCGAGGAGTAGAACGTCTGCCATGACCCAACCCGATCTCTCGGATATTTACCGGGGCTACATTGCGTGCCTGAACAGACAGGACTGGCAGAAGTTGCCGCAATTCGTGCATGACGACGTGTACTACAACGACCAGCGCATCGGTTATTCAGGCTACCGCGCCATGCTCGAGAGAGACTTCCGCGAGATTCCAGATCTTCATTTCGACATTGAGCTGCTGCTCGCCGACCCGGCGTACGTCGCGGCGCGGTTGCGCTTTAATTGCTCGCCGAAAGGGAGATTTCTCGGCCTCGATGTCAACGGCAGAACAGTGAGCTTTACCGAAAACGTGTTCTACGAATTTCGCGGCGAGCGAATCGGCCAGGTGTGGTCGATTATCGACAAAGCGGCTATCGAAGCGCAATTGTAGCCGCGAGGCGGGCTGCGGTCCTTTCAGGGAATGCTGCCCACCGAGGTTTCTGTCACGCCGCTGCCGAGCGCCTGAAACAAGGCGGCCGTGTCGGACAAGCGGTTTGCCTGTGCGCGAGTGCGATCGAGCGTCGTCTGCAAAGACTGACGTTCGGCTTCCAGAAGCGCGAACTGACTGATGCCGCCCGCCGCATACCGCTTAGTCGCTACGTTCAGGCTCGCTTGCGCTTCCTGTGCGGCCTCGGTGCGAGCCTGAAGTTCGCGTGCGTCGTTTTCCACGGCGCTCAGCGAGTCGGCCACCTGTTGCAGTGCCTGCAGCACGATTTGCCGATAGTTCGCAAACGCGCCCGCATAGGCGGCCTCGGCTGCGCGCTTCTTCGCATGCAGTTCTCCGCCGTGAAAGATTGGCTGCGTGAGATTCAGGCCGATATTCCAGATGTTCAGGCCATTCACGATGTCGCCGACACGTGTGCGCTGCGAGCCGATTCCTGCCGACAGTGCAAATTGCGGATACAGGTTGGCGGTTGCGACCCCAACGTTCGCGCTCGCTTCGTGCAGCAATGCCTCGGCCGCCATGATGTCGGGCCTTGCACGCGCCAGTGTAGAAGGCAAAGTAACGGGAACATCCAGAGGCAAGTGCAGCGCATCGAACGTGAGGTTCTCGAAGTCCGCCTGCGACGGTGCCCGCCCGAGCAGAATGGCGAGTTGGTGATCGGCAGCCGAGAGCTGTGTTGCAAGCGTCGGCAGTAATGCGCGCGTCTGAGCAAGCAGCGTACGCTGGCTGCGTACATCGAGTTGCGAAACGCCGCCGGCAGCGAAGCGCGCCTCGATGATCGAGAGCTGCTGTGCCTGTGCGTCGGCGAGGCGCTGCGTCAGTGCTATCTGCTGTTGCAATGACGCGCGCCGCACCGCAGTGGACACAATATTGCCTGCAATGCTCAGGCGCGCGGCATCCAGTTCGTATGACTCGTAATCGACCTGGGCCATGCTTGCCTCGAGCGCACGCCGATTGCCGCCGAAAATGTCGAACGCGTATGAAACACTGACCGACGCGCCGAACAACGAAAACGGTCCAGCACTCTGCACATGTGGAATGCCGAACGCGGCCGGATCCACTTTTTGCCGTGCGCCGGACAGTGTCGCGTCGATACTCGGGAACTGGGTCGTGCCCGCGAGTGCTGTGTAATTCTCACGCGCCTGAATCAGTCGTGCGCGCGCATGCGCGAGCGTGGGGTTTTGATGCAACGCTTCATCCACAAGACGGTTGAGTGCATCGGACTGGAATTCGCGCCACCACATGGGCATGACGCCGCGCGCCGTGTTGAACGTCTGCGAGGAGCCGCTTGGGCCGTCGGAGGAGACCGTACGTTCGGGGAGCGCGTGCGGTGTATAGGTTTGTGTGTCTGGCGCGGCCGGGGCGTTGAAGTCGGGTCCTACTGCGCAGCCGCTCAAAGCGATTGCGCACACAACAAGAAGTGCTTTCATCAAAGTCTTCCTAGTCGAGTGTGCGCCGGTAGAAGCGCAGTGCAATCGCCATGACGACGGCAGTGAAAAGCGCGAGAGGCCATACCGACGGCCATAGGTCCGCCCAGCCGTCGCCCTTGAGCACAATTCCGCGGATGAGCCGGTTGAAATAGGTCAATGGCAACAGGTTGCCGATGAATTGCGCCCATTGCGGCATGCCGGCGAATGGAAACATGAAACCCGACAGGAGGATATTCGGCAGGAAATAGAACACAGTAAGCTGCATGGCCTGCAACTGGTTCTGCGCGAGCGACGACAACGTAATGCCCACCGTGAGATTCGCGGCAATGAAGAGCAGGGCGGCCAGATAGATTGCGACGGGGCTGCCCACAAAAGGCACATGAAACACGAAACGTGTCGCAATCAGAATGATGGTCGCCTGAATCAGCCCGATCGCCACATAGGGTACGATCTTGCCGGTCATCACCTCCACGGGTAGAACCGGCGTAGCGAGCAGGTTTTCCATCGTGCCGCGTTCCCGCTCGCGCGTGACGGCGAGGCCTGTCATCATCACGAGCGTCATGGTCAGAATGACGCCCATGAGTCCGGGAACCACGTTGTACTGCGTTATCCCTTCCGGGTTGTACAGGTTGTGAACCTGCACGCCAAACGCGCTCTGCCCGCCGTTCAGGTGCGCGAGCGGCCCCTTGATGTCCTTATCCGCAACAGGTTGCACGAGATTGGGCAGCGCGGCGACGGCTGTGTGGGTCGCGGTCGGGTCGGTTGCGTCTGCTTCGACTAGCAGTGAAGGATGTTCGCCGCGCAGCAGCTTCCTCGAAAAATCGACGGGTATGGTCATCACGAACTGCACGCGGCCTTGCGCGAGCGCGCGGTGGCCCGCCTCTTCGTCAGGCAGAGTCTCGACGATGTCGAAATACGCGGAGTTGGTCATTGCCGCAATGAAACTGCGCGAAAACTGGCTCTGATCGTGAACGATGACGGCGGTGGGCAGATGCTTCGGGTCGGTATTGATGGCGAAACCGAACAGCGCAAGCTGAACGATGGGCACGCCGACGATCATTGCGAACGTCACGCGGTCGCGCCGCAATTGAAGAAATTCCTTCAGGACTACGCTCCACCAGCGCGTCAACGAAAAAGCGGACACCGCGCTCACGATCGCGCTCCAAAGTTGTCTTGCGAATGACTCATCAGATAGATGAACACGTCTTCGAGTCCGGTGTCTATCGGCTCCATGCGCAGCTTCGTGCCGGCGGTCGCTTGCCTGAGCGCGCGCTCCAATGCAGCGTGGTCGCGACCGCTCGCGTGCAGCGCGGCGCCGAATACGACGGTCTGATCGACGCCGGGCGTGGCACGCAGCTTCTCGGACAGTTCGCTCAGATGCTCGCCCTGAATAGACCACGTAGCGAGGTCCTGCGAGTCGATCACTTCTTTTGACGTGCCTTGCGCAAGCAGTTTTCCATAAGCGATATAGCCGAGCTTGTGGCAGCGCTCGGCTTCATCCATGTAATGCGTGCTGACGAGAACGGAAATGCCGCGCGCGGCGAGCCGATGCAGTTCCTCCCAGAAGTCGCGCCGCGCGGTAGGGTCGACGCCCGCGGTGGGTTCGTCGAGCAGCAATAGTTTGGGTTCGTGCAGCATGCATGCCGCGAGTGCGAGACGTTGTTTCCAGCCGCCGGACAGCGAGCCGGTGAGCTGGTTCGCGCGGCTTTGCAGTCCGAGCGCTTCGAGTGATTTGTCGACCACTTCCCGGCGATTGCGCATCTGGTAGACGCGCGCGACGAAGTCGAGGTTCTCGCGAATGGTCAGATCTTCCCAGTACGAAAAGCGCTGCGTCATATAGCCCACATTGCGCTTGATCTGCGCACTTTCGCGGCGAATGTCGTAGCCGAGGCAGGTGCCGGTGCCGGAGTCTGGCGTGAGCAGTCCGCACATCAAACGGATAGAAGTCGTCTTGCCGCTGCCGTTGGGCCCGAGGAAGCCAAATATTTCGCCGCGTGCCACCTGCAATGAAACGTCGTTGACCACATGTTTGTCGCCGAAATGCTTGTTCAGGCCGTGCACGTCGATGACATACCCGGGAGCATTGGCGCTCATTTGAGTGCCACCGCTACCGGCTGCCCCGGATGAAGACTGGTTGCGTCCGCAACGGAGGTGTGGGCCTCGATCATGAACACGAGCTTGGCACGGCTCTCGTTGCTGTAGATCACCGGCGGCGTGTACTCCGCTTTGCTCGACACGTAGGTGATTTTCGCGGGCAAATCCGCTGTGCATCCGTCGCAGTGGATAGACACCGCGCGGCCGGGCGAGAGTGCGCCGACCAGGGTCTCCGGCACGAAAAAGCGCACCTTGATGTTTTGCGGCGGCAGCATCTGCACCACCGGGTTGCCCGCCGGCACCCATTCGCCGTTCCTATAAAGCGTGTCGTAGACGAGCCCGTCGGCTGGCGCCACTACCCGCTTCTGATCCAGCTTCCACCTGGCCTGCGTGACAACGGCTTCGGCCGCGGCGACCTGCGCCTGCTGCGCGGTGATCTGCTGCGCGCGCCCGGGCAACCGCGCCACTGCCACCTGGTTCGTGAGTTCACGAACTTGTGCCGAAGCGGCATCCGCATTCGCTCGCGAATCGTCAAGCTGTGCTTTCGAAATGCCGCCTGCGTTGTACTGCGCTTCGTCGCGCGTGAGTTCAAGCGCCGCCTTGCGGGCGTTTGCCGTGGCCTGTGCCAGCTGCGCGCGGTTGACGTCGACTTCGGGCGCGCGCTTGCCGGTCTGAATGTCGGCGAGTTGCGAGCGGGCCGCCGCAAGCTGCTGCTGTGCCTGTTGCAGTGCAGCGGCTTCGTTGACGGATTCCAGCGCGAAGAGTGGCGAGTCTGCCTTGATGGTTTGCCCGCGCGCGACCTGTAACTGCACTAGCTTGCCGGCTTGCGACGATGCGAGATAGACGAATTCGCCTTCCACATAACCCTGGTATGCATTTTCTTCGCGATGCGAGCATGCTGTGAGCAACGCACTGGCAAGCAGGGCGCAAGTCGGCCGCCTGATCCGGATGACGAGGTGCTTCATGGGTGATGCCCGCGCAGATGAAGTACAATGAATATAGGTGAATTGAAATTTGAATTCAAACTATTTTTTCGGGCTTGCCCTTGCCATGCCGACGAAACGAGCCACCATCGCTGCGAAAATGACGGACAGGAGCGCGGAAGTTAGAACCGCCAGAAAGCCCGTGGCGGCCTCGGCACGCGCGACCCGTACAGAACAGGCGAAACAGGCGAAAGAGCCGAAACCGCGCGGGCGAGCACAGGAGTCAGTGCGTGTGAAGCGCGCGAGCCGGCCCGATGGTGCGGCAACGCGCCAGCATCTGCTGGACACTGCAGGACAGGTATTCGCCGCGCGCGGTTTCGCCGATGCCACCAGCAAGGAAATATGCGAGCGTGCGGGCACGCCTATGGCGTCGGTGAACTATCACTTCGGCAGCAGGGAGGCGCTTTACGAGGCGGCGCTCGTCGAGGCGCACCGTCAGGTGGTGAGCCTCGACGAATTGTCCGCGCTGACGGAGGCGCCTGGCGACGCGCGGGACAAACTGCGCGCGGTCATCTCGCGATTCGTGGGTCTTTCTACCAGCACCAGCGCGCCGTGGGGATTCATGTTGATGCTGCGCGAAGTGTTGTCGCCGTCACCGGCCATGCCCGCGCTCATAGAAAAGGCGGTGCGTCCCAAGGCCACCGTATTGCTCGGACTCGTTGGAGAAGTGCTGCAGTTAAATCCGCACGAGCCAGCGGTGCAGCGAGCGCTGATGTTCAGCGTGCTGCCATGCATCGCACTAATGATCGCGCCGCGCCAGGTGCAGGCGGCTTTGCTGCCCGCTGTTGCAAAAGACCGGGCAGCGCTCGTGGAGGACTTCACGCGCTTCGTGATGGCGGGGCTCGATGCAGTTGCCGCCGCACATAAGGTGCGCAAATAGTGCTATTGATCGAAGACGATCCCGCGCCTGCGCAACTCGCGAATGCCGCTTTGCAGATGTGCCCGCGCGCTTTCTTTGTCGGCGGCGCGCATCTGTTCATAGGTACGCTGCGCTACCTCATGCGGCACGGCCTTTAACGCTTGATTGCTGCTCATTGCCTTGAGTTGCACCTGCGCGGCGCGCTCCAGGTAATACAGATCGTCCCATGCTTCTGCAATGCTTCCGCCCATTACCATCACGCCGTGATTCTTGAGGAACACGATGTCCGCGTCGCCGGTCGCGGCGGCAATGCGATCCCCTTCTGAATCGTCCAGCGCGAGGCCGTTGTAATGTTCGTCGACGGCAGTGCGGCCGTAGAACTTCAGTGCCGTTTGCCCAAGCCACAACAACGGTGGGCCTTCGAGCAGACATAACGCAGTGGCATTCGGCATGTGCGTATGAAAAGCGGCCTTCACGCGAGGCTTTAGCCGATGCAAGCGCGCGTGGATAAAAAACGCCGTTGCTTCGGGCTTGCCTTCGCCCGCCACGACATGTCCGTCGAAATCGCAGATCAGAAGTCGCGATGCGGTGATCTCGGAGAACGCATAGCCATACGGATTGACGAAAAACAGGTTGTCGTGTCCCGGCACCAAGGCTGAGAAATGATTACAGATCCCTTCTTCAAGACCATATTGCGCCGCCAGTTGAAAGCACGCCGCGAGTTCTATGCGCGCCTCGTTGACGGCGTCGGAGTCGAGTCGCAATGTCGGGGACGATGAGGACCAGCCAGTAGCAGAAAGTGTATGCGCCATATAGTCGTTCCTGAGAGTCACCAGCCGAGCGAAGCAAACAGCGCCGGCACCTGATCCAGTGTAGAGAGTGTCGCATCGGGCGTGTAATCGTGCAGTAGCTTGCGGCCCGTTGCACGGTCGATCCATACGCAGCGAAAACCGACGTCGCGCGCGGCCGCATGGTCGAGATGCGGACTCGCGCAAATATGCACGACCTCGTCGCGCGTCAAGCTCAACTGAGCGTGCGCGTAATCGAATAGCCTCCGGTTCGGCTTATACGCACCCGCCTGTTGAGCGGTAATTACGCGGTCGATCAAACCGCCCAGTTGCGCGACGTTGCCCGCAATGATGTCGTCGTCGGTATTCGACACAATGCACAGCCGATAGCCATCGTGCTTGAGTCGCCGCAATGTGTCGACAACTTCCGGAAACGGCGGCATCGCCGAAATGCGGTCCGTCAGAGTGCGAATGTCCTGTGCATCGCCGGGCAAGCCGAGTTCGGCGAGTGCAAGGCTTAGCGCGGTGGCGGCCACTTCGCGAAACGAGCGGTGCGGCGCGGTCTGCTCGAGCGCATGTTCGTGCCGGTCGTATACGGCGATCAGTTTGGCTGAATCCACCTGATCCGCACCCTTGGTCTGAAGAATGTCGCGTACCGCAGCCTGCAGGCCTTCATCCCATTGGATCAAGGTGCCGTAACAGTCGAACGTAAGCCAGTGCGGGCGTGCGGTGTTAGCCAGTGACATGGAGTGTGCTCCAGAAATGAGTCGATCTGTGAATGGCCTCAAGGTTAAGTGCATTGACGGTTATTGGAAAATTAAATTAATCTCTCGACATCAGTTGCATTGCAAATAACCAAGCGAGCTCACCATGCTTGATCTCGACCTGCTGAATACGCTCATTTGCGTGGTGGACGAAGGCAGCTTCACGCGGGCGGGCGAGCGCGTGCATCGCACGCAATCCACTGTGAGCCAACAGGTTCGGCGCCTGGAAGAACTGGTCGGCCGTACATTGCTGCTGCGGGACCGCACGGGCAATCAGGTGACGGCAACCGAGCATGGCGAACTGCTTGCGCAATACGCGCGGCGCCTGCTTGCACTGGCGCAGGAGGCGCAGGACGCGCTCACGAGCGATGTGGCGGTCACGCCGCTGCGCATAGGGGTGCCGGAAGATTTCGACGCGCGCCGCATGTCGGCCATACTGTCCGGCTTCGTCAAAACGAAGCCGGGCGTCAGGCTCGAAACTGTGGCCGGCATGAGTGCAGACCTGCAACGCAGACTGTCCAGTGGTGAGATAGAAATCGCGCTGGTCAAGCGCGAGCCGGCAAGCGGCGAATGTCTTGCAGCGTGGCCGGAGTCGCTCGTATGGGTGCAGGGGGCCAACGCTTTCGCGCCGGAACCGTCTTCCGACGAACCCATTCCACTCGCGCTGTTTCCGCAAGGCTGCGTGTACAGACAGCGCGCGATTCGCGGTCTCGACAAGGCGCATCGGCGTTGGCGCGTGGCATTCGGAAGCCACAGCCTGACAGGCATTCAGGCAGCGGTTTCTTCGGGCTTGGGCATTTCGGTTCTGCCCACTACAGCAGTGCTCCCCGAGCATCGGTTATGCAATGGCTTTCCGCCTTTGCCGCCGACAGAGCTTGCGCTCGTCAGCTCCGGCGGTGTGCTCAATGCGCATCAGCGCGCGCTGGTCGACTTTCTTCTGGAGGAAATGAGCGCATAGAGGGGCCGGCGAAACGACGCGCCGGCCGCGCGCTTTTCTGGTTATGAGAGGTGGTGCACCTGCTGCAATCCATAGACCGGTGTCGGAATGCTTTCCATGCGAGCCTTCAGTTGCAAGGACAGATACTGCGAGTAATGGCGCGACTGGTGCAGATTGCCGCCATGAAACCACAGCGCCTGCTGTTGAGTGGGCTTCCACATGTTGCGCTGTTCGCCCTCCCATGGCCCAGGGTCTTTGGTCGTGTTCGAGCCGAGCCCCCACACTTTGCCGACCTTGTCGGCGACCTCGCGCGAAATGAGGTCCGCGGCCCAGCCGTTCATCGAACCATAGCCCGTTGCGTACACAATGAGATCCGCCTCGAGTTCGCTACCGTCGCTGAGCAATACCGAATGTTCTTTCAATTCGACCACATCCACGCCGCTTTTCAGCTTGATCTTGCCGTCGGCGACGAGTTCTGATGCGCCGACGTCGATGTAATAGCCGGAGCCGCGCCGCAGATACTTCATGAAGAGGCCGGAGTCGTCGTCGCCGAAGTCGAGCATGAAGCCGCTCTTTTCAAGCCGCGCATAGAATTGCGCGTCGCGTTCGCGAATCGCGTTGAAGACCGGAATCTGGAACTGGTGAAGAATCGCATACGGAATCGACGCGAAGGTCAGATCCGCCCTGGCGGTGGTCATGCCCGCGGCCACCGCGCGCTCCGAATAAAGATCGCCGAGTGCCAAGTCCATCAGCGAATCGGACTTCACGATGTGCGTGGACGAGCGCTGCACCATCGTCACGTCGACGCCTGCTTCCCAAAGCGCTGCGCAGATGTCGTGCGCCGAATTGTTCGCGCCGATCACCACGACCTTCTGGCCGTGATACGCGTCCGGCCCCGGATGCTGCGACGAATGATGCTGCTCGCCCTTGAATACATCCATGCCCTTGAAGCTCGGAATATTCGGCTTGCCGGACATGCCGGTGGCAAGCACGAGCTGTTTCGGGCGTAACGTGACGGGTTGTCCGCTACGCTCCATTTCGACGATCCATTCGCCTTTCGCTTCGTCGTAGCGCGCCGATTTGCAGACTGTCGACCCCCAGTAGTTCAGCTCCATCACCTTGGTGTACATCTCCAGCCAGTCGCCTATCTTGTCCTTCGGCGTGAAGACCGGCCAGTTGTCGGGAAAGGGCAGGTAAGGCATATGGTCGTACCACACCGGATCGTGCAGGCAGAGCGTCTTGTAGCGCTTGCGCCATGCATCGCCGGGCCTTTCGTTCTTGTCGACGATGATGGTCGGCACACCCAACTGGCGCAACCGCGCACCAAGTCCAATACCGCCCTGGCCGCCCCCGACAATCAGGCAATACGGCTGTTCGGAACTGCCGAGTGCGTCCAGTTCCGCCTCACGCCGTTCTTTCCAGCTGGTGCGGTCGCGGCGCGCGCCGTGTTCGGCGCCCATCGGCCGGCGCGGCCCCTTGGGCTCTTCATGACCTTTGAGCTCCGCCATCGCGGTGAGCAGCGTCCAGATGCGGCCCTCCTTCAGGCGGATGAAGCCGGTGCCGCGTGCGACACCCGTTTCGAACGTGATCCAGCCTTGAGTGATGCCGTCCGCTTGCGTTGCCGGTTCGTTATCGGCAAGCCGTAGTCGGGACGGCTTGATTGCGGCCAACTGCGCGTCGAGCATCGCGGCGATCTGCTCGCGACCTTCGAGCGTCTTGATGTTCCAGGTGAACGCGACCAGATCGCGCCAGTAACAATCGGGCTGGAACAGCGCGACGGCAGCCTGCGTATCGCCGCGTTTCAGCGCGGCTTCGAGGCTCTCCAGTACATTGGATATCGCTTGATTTGCAGTGTTTTCAGACATGGTTGCTCCTCCATACGAAACGGATAGTCAAACTTCAGTGAAAAACGCGGGTTCTGTGCCCGCTAGGGAGTCTGTGCAGCGTCGCTAGCACTTGTGTGGCGGCACAATGCGCAACTTCGCAATGCGCCTGTATAACGTTGCGCGTGACATGCCGAGCGCCTGCGCGGCCACGTCGGTCCGCCATTTGGCCTCGTTCAACGCGCCCACGATGCGGCTTCGTTCGAGCGCGTCGGCGTCTGAAACCACGGCTGCGTTGCGCGGCCCGTCACCCTCGCGGCTCATGCTCGTGCTCACGCTTTTGCTCGCGTCGCGTGGCACGGCGCCGCTGCGTCTCGAGAGGCGCGCCGCAGACGGTGCACGCACTCGCGCAAAGAGCGGCGAGCCGGTCTCGTTCAGTCTGAGCGAAACAAGGCCGCGGTTTGCCTTGGCATCGAACAGACGCTCGGGCGGAACGTCGAAGAGTTCAGACACGTGACGCGGCAGTCGCTTGAGCGCAGGTATGCATTCGCGTGCGCGCCGGTTGGCTGCAATGGCGTGGCCGCGCGGGTCGATGGCGATCAGGATCTCCGGCTGCGCCTCGACATAATGTCGGTTGCGATGCGCGAGCAGAACCCAGCAATCGGCTGCGGCCGTGAGGAAGTAAGCGTCTTCTATCAGCAGTGCGCTTTGCCGCACGATGTGGTTGACGAGCCGCTGGCTTTCCCGGTCATCGGGCGAACGTACGGCCGATGCGTCGAGCACGCCGAGCAATTCGCCATGCAAGCCGAAAATAGGGGACGCGCTGCAGGTGAGCGTAGTGAAGGCCGCGCGAAAATGATCGCTGCGGTGGACGGTAATGGGTTCCCCGTCGAGCAATACGGTTGCGACGCCACAGGTGCCTTCCTCGCTTTCCGACCAGCATGAGCCGAGATAGAGTCCGGCGCGCTTGAAGTCATGGCGGCGGTCCTTGTCCACCCGGTAGTCGATTGTCACGCCTTGTGCGTCGGTCAGCATCACGCAATAGTCCGCTTCGCGAACCATCTCGTGCAGGCGTGACAGACATTGGCCGGACGCGCGCAAAAACGACTCTTCGCGGTGCTGCACGTCGCGCAATTCGGGAACCGTGAGAATGCGCGGGCCGGCGGTCGCACCGGGGTCCAGATGATATTGCTCGAGCGAGCGCTTATACGACGAGGCGAGGCGTTTGCCGTCGGCGCCCGGACGCCGCGTCCGTCCTTCTATGACGTTGCATATGCGATCGATATGTCTCGTGGACGGAACGTAGGGCATGACGAGCCTCCGGGCGAACTGAGCGCGACTGGGTGCCGGAGACATTCTGCGCTACGCAGCACCGTCTGTCTCCGAAGCCTGAAACGTACGGTACGTTTGTAGCATGCAAGGATCGGGAGATCACACTGCAGTGCACCATGGTCGCCGCTGAGAATTTTTTCTCACGCGCGAAGCGGTGGCCGCAAGTGCCGGACGGGCTCGCTGCCAGCGAAAAAAAACCGGCGCACGGGCGCCGGTTCTGACCGGAAGGTATGGCCTAGAAGGTCTCCCAACTGCTCGCGCCGGCGTCCTGCAGTTCGCGTTCCTTGCCGCGCGGCTGCGGTGCGGCCGGCCGCAATGGCGGTGCGCTCGCGGCCATCGGCTTCGATTTCGCCGTCAACGGGACGGTTCTTTTCTGCGTCGCGGCGGCGGAAAGCGGCTTGGCCTGCGCGCTGCGCGCGACGCCTGGCACAGCCTGAGCGCCTGCGGCGACCGTGAAAACGGACACTGCGGAGCGCAGACTTTCGGCCTGATCCGCCATGGCCTGCGCGGCGGCGGTCGCCTGCTCGACGAGCGCCGCGTTTTGCTGGGTGACTTCGTCCATCTGCGTGACGGCCACGTTCACCTGCTCGATTCCCCTCGTTTGCTCGGACGATGCGGAAGCGATCTCGCCCATGATGTCGGTCACCTGTTGCACCGAGCGCACGACCTCGCTCATCGTCTTCCCGGCGTTTTCGACGAGCTGAGAGCCGCTTGTCACATGCGACACCGACGCTTCTATCAGGTCCTTGATTTCCTTTGCCGCCGTCGCGCTGCGCTGCGCGAGCGTGCGCACTTCGCCGGCCACTACTGCAAAGCCCCGGCCTTCTTCACCTGCGCGAGCGGCTTCCACTGCGGCGTTGAGTGCGAGAATATTGGTCTGGAAAGCAATTCCTTCGATCACCGAAATGATTTCCGTGACTTTGCTCGAGCTCGACGAGATGTCGCGCATCGTTACCACAACCTGCTCGACCACTTCGCCGCCCGTTGCGGCTGTCGAGGAAGCCGCTGCTGCGAGCGTGCTGCCCTGGCGCGCGTTGTCGGTGTTGTTGCGCACGGTGGAAGTCAACTCTTCCATGCTGGCCGCGGTTTGCTGCAGCGACGCGGCCTGCTCCTCGGTGCGTTGCGAGAGATCCTGATTGCCTTGCGCGATCTCGCCTGCGGCCACCGAGATGGATTCCGCCGAGGTCTTGATGCCCGACACGATCGCCGTGAGCTTCTCGCGCATCGTTTCCAGCGAGGCCATCAAACTGGTCCGGTCGCCTGGCGCGACATGCACGCGGACGGTGAGGTTGCCTTGTGCAATCTGTGCAGCCATTTCCTGCGCGGCGCGCGGCTCGCCGCCCAACTGCCGCAGAATGCTGCGCGAGATCAGCGCGGCGGTTGCAATGCCCAGCAGGACCGCAATTGCCGCGATCACCGCGACCATGTTGCGTACCGTCGAATAGGTCGCAGCAGCGCTCTTCTGCGCCTCCTTGTTCAACTCGTCTTCGAAGCCGGCCAGTTCGGTCGCGCGGGCGAGCCATACTCGCTGCGGCGGACGCGCATTCTGCAGTACCTCCTGGGTTGCGAGCGCCGTGTTCTGAGCCAGTGCGAGCTCGATTGCTTTGCGCAACGGCGGCATTGTCGCCGCTTCGTCCTGCCTGATCTGGTCGATCAGCGAGCGCTCTCTCGCGGTGGTGCTGGGCTCTTCGGTGAACAGCCGCGTGAGTTGCTGGTACGCGTCCGCATAGATCTGGTCCTGCTTCTTCATGCGTTCCGCTTCTTCTGCGACGTCGCGTGGATCGGTGATCAACGCGAGGTTGCGGATGGCAATCGCGCGGTCCTGGATCGACGCGCGCAATACGTTCGCCAGACGCGTTTCCTCGTTATTCACGCGGGCAATGCCGTCGAGACTTTTGTCCAGTTGCGACAGGCCGAACAACGCGATGGCGGCCAGCATGAGCATGAGCGCCGTCAACAGTCCGAACCCTGCCTGCAAGCGGGTCGATACCTTCATGTTTTCCATTTCAGTTCCGTATCCAGAAAAGGCGTACATCTGGTTTACGTCTGTCTGTTGGAATACTGAAGGGTGTTTGTAATTGAGCGCCCTAGGTTGTGGGGCACAGTGCCGGGCTTTGCGCCGGCGCAAGGCGCCGCGCTTGCGCCTTCGCCTCGGCGTCGAGAGTGCGAATTGCCTCGGCAAGATTTGCCGAAATTTGCTGAAGCGCCTGGCGGTGCCCGGCGACCAGCGCGTTGTTGCCCGCGCTCACCGGTTCGCTGACGACGCTGCGGCAGGTCACCACCGTCTGGCTGGCCAAGGCGCGCACGCTCCAGACCGCATCGATCAGCGCATGCGAGCCCGGCCAGGATTCGAAGCGCTGCACGTTCACGGTGACGCGATAGACCGGCACACCGGCGGGGCGCGGCGAACGCGCGACGTCGAACGTGTCGAGACGCTGCGCGAGTTCCTGCGAGAGCGCCTGACGGATTTCGTCGGCGGGCAGCGAGGCCCAACGCGTTTGCTCCAGTACGTTGACGCGATTTGCGCCGGTGTGCACGACAAAGGCCGTTCTGGCGATTTGCGCGGGGACGTCGACAGCAGCCACGTCGATCAGCAGCGCAGGCGGTGCAGTGCCGCGGCTCTTGCTGAGCGGCATCCCGCCAGCCAGCGTGTAGAAACCGCTCGGCGGCGAAGAGCATGCGCTAAGCCCGGCCACGCCTGCCAATCCCGGCCATGCCGCCCACGCCACGAACGTGGCCAACGCTGCGAGCGAACGGCGCACACCTGACACCGTCCGGCGGCTTGCATGACGGTTCATGGCTGGTCTCCCGTCTTGCCGCGCACGAGCGATTCCGGATGACGCTCCAGATAATCGGCCAGTGCATTCAGCGACTGCAGCGTGCGCGTCAGTTCCTGCAATGCCTGATGCATGTCGGACTGCAGCGGCGAATCCTGTTTGAGCGTAGCCTCGGCGGAACTGAAGGTTTGCCGCGCCGCCGCCAGCGTGTCGCGCGCCTGCGGCATCACTTCCGTACTGAGTTGCGCGAAGAGCCTGTCGGCATTCTTCAGCGAGTTGTTCAGGTTTGCGCCGATCTGGTCGAATGGAACTCGCTCCAGCTTTCTTGCAATGTCGGCCACCTGGGTTTGCAATGCGTCGAGCGAGTTGGGGATGGTCGGCAGCTCGAGCGGGTCGCGCGTGGCGTCGAAACTGACGGGCGCGGCTTTAGGGAAAACGTCGAGCGCGACGTATAGCTGACCCGTCAGCAGATTACCGGTACGCAACTGTGCACGCAGACCACGCTCGACGAGATGCCGCAGCAGTTGCTGGCTCTCCGCGGTGCCCAGATCGGGAGCCGGCGCGCCATGAGTGCGGCGCTTCAGGCGGTCGGGATATAGCTCAACCGTTACGGGCATTGTGAAGCTATGCGTTTGCGGATCGTAGTCGACGCCGATGTCGATTACCTGACCGAGCACGATGCCGCGCAAGTCGACGGCGGCGCCCACCGAGAGGCCGCGTAGCGACTGGTTAAACTTCATCACGGCGCGCATGGGCGGGCCGTCCGGTGCGCGCATCGCGTCGTCTTCGTCGGACGCAAGTCGGAAGCTGGTGTAGTCGGCCGCCTGCGGTCCGCGCTCCTGGCCGGGCGGCGCGCGGAACGACAGGCCGCCCACCAGGATGGACGTGACAGATTGCGTGTTGACGACAAAGCCGTTCGAATCGAGCCGCACGTTGACGCCGCTTGCATGCCACCAGCGCGAATTGGTGCCGACATACTGGTCGTAGGGCGCGGCCACGAACACCTGCATTGTGACGCCCTTGCCGTCCTTGTCGAGCGAGAGGCCGTACACCTGACCCACCTGCACGCGCCGGTAGAANATAGGCGAGCCGATGTCGATGGAGCCGAGCGAATCGCCATGCAGTGTGAAGCGGCGGCCCTTCTGGTCGGCGGTAACGGGCGGCGGTGCCTCCAGCCCGACGAAGGTGTCGCGCGTTTCCTTCGAGCGGCCCGCGTCCACGCCGATATAGGCGCCCGAGAGCAGCGTGCCGATTCCGCTCACGCCGCTCGCGCCGATGCGCGGACGCACTACCCAGAAGCGCGTGTCTTTCACCGCGAAGTCTTCGGCCTGCTTGCTCAATTGCACGGCTACTTCCACGTGCGAATGATCCTTCGAGAGCGTGATCGACTTGACCGCGCCTATCACGACTTCCTTGTACTTGACCTGGGTCTTGCCGGGTTCGAGACCTTCCGCGTTGTTGAAACTGATGGTGACCTGTGGGCCGCGTTCGGTGATCGACTTGACGACGAGCCCGATGCCGATCAGCGCCGCAATGAGCGGCACCAGCCAGACGAGAGAGGGCAGCCAGCCGCGGCGCGGCTCGATGCCGGGATCGGGCGCGTCCGGCAGTTCGGCTGGCGTGTCCGGATCTTGCGTGCTATTCATGAGGCGGCTCCGTGGCGGTGCTGGCCGTGAGCGGGTTGCCGCCCTCGACGTGGTCCCAGATCAGTCGCGGGTCGAACTGCATTGAAGCCAGCATGGTCAGGATGACTACACAACCGAACGCAAGCGCGCCCGGCCCCGCGGTAATGACTGCGAGCGATTCGAAGCGCACCAGCGCGACGGTGAGCGTGATGACGAACACATCCAGCATCGACCAGCGGCCGATGCGCTCGACGAGCCGATACAGCTTGACGCGTTCCATCGGGCGCCAGGCGGAGCGGCGTTGCGCGCTGGCGGCGAGCAGCACGAGCACGGTGAGCTTGAGCATCGGTACGAGAATGCTCGCGACGAACACGACGATTGCGAGTGGCCACGACCCCGAGGTCCAGAAGTAGATCACGCCGCTGATGATCGTGTCGTCTTCCGAGCCGACCAGCGATGCGGTGTGCATGACGGGCAGCAGATTGGCCGGCACATACAGGATCGCGGCCGCGAGCAGCAATGCCCAGGTGCGCGAAAGGCTGGCGGGATTGCGCCGATGCAGCGGTGCACCGCAGCGCCCGCAGTGCTGCGGCGCATGGCCGGCCCTGCGTCGCTCGACGCGCCCACATGCGTGGCAGGCGAGCAGTCCGGCGTGGGAGGCGGTGAGTGTCTTCATCGCAAGGGTCAGTGTTATACCGTGGGGCGCGCGGCCCGGCGATCTGCGTGGGGTGGGGGCGCATGCGCCTCTTTTGCGCGGCGCGAGGCATCCGGAATGTCGTCTGCGAGATCCCAGAGCGTGCGCGGATCGAACATCACGACAAGCAGAAGCATCAGCGTGAGCGCGCCAAAGGCGAACAGCGCCGCGCCCGGAACCACGCGTGCGAGGCTCACCATCTTCACGATAGTGACGAGCACGCCGAGCATGAAGACTTCGATCATGCCCCACGGCCGCACGAACTGGATCGCGCGCAGGATGCGATTGAAGGCGGGCGGCACATAGCCGTGACGTATCGCGACCAGCACGTATAGCAGGGCGGCGAGTTCGGTCAGCGGGAACAGCACGGTGGAGCAGAACACCATGGCGGCGACCAGTTGCATGTCCTGGTCCCAGAGTGCGACGAGCGCACCGAAAAGGCTTGTGCGCGAGGTAATGCCGCCCGTTTCCAGCTCGAGAATGGGAGAACCGAGCGCGATCACGAACGTGACCAATGACGCGAGCGTCAGTGCGCAAATACCGTCGAGCCGGCGCGACATACCGCGATAAAGGATCGCGCCGCAGCGCAGGCAGCGCGCGCATGACTTGCCGCATAGCCGCGGCTTGCTGTACAGCGCGTCGCACTCGTGGCAGGCGATCAGCTTATCGTCGTTCATGCGGATTGAGCGTCAATAGCGGCGATGACGGCGGCATGACGCGGCCGTCATCGCTCGTTGCGTCGCTCACCGGGCATTCATGGCGTGTTCACGGCCTGTTCACGGCCTGTTCACGGCATGACCGGTTGCCATGACGGATCGGGGTCGAACGATCTGAGCGCCGCGGCTTTGCGCGACGAATCGCGCCCAAGGTCCTTTTGATATACCTGGCCCTCCTGATTGACAATGAAGCTCATTACGCCGGTCTTGCCATATTCCGCGGGCCACGCAACGAGCGCATAGCCGCGCGTGAGCGTGCCGTTCTGCACATAGTCGAGCGCACCGCCTTTCGCATGCGGACCCTGCGCGCTCAGAATGCGGAAGTGATAGCCGTGATAACCGTCCTTGCTGATCGAGCCGACCTTCGGCATGGCTGCCGCGAGCGGACCGAGCGGGCTTTCCGCCTCGCCTTCAGCTGTGGGCCAGTAGAGTCCGTCGTGCTGGCCCGGCGTGCTGATCAGGCGCTGCGCATAGTGCCCGCTCAACGCGCGGAAATCGCGCTGCGCGTCGAGATAAGCGAGCGATGTCATGATCGCCGCGCGTTCGTTGCGGCCGATCCGGCGCGTGAGGATTTCGTCGCTGCCCGCTGCGGGATCGAAGCGCCAGCCGCTTTCGGCCTGCACCAACGGAATGGGCAGCGTCCAGCCGCTCGTGCCGACGGACAGATGCTTGCTTGGGCGGCCGTGAAGCGGCGCGGCGTCGTCGACGATGCGGTGGCCCGCGGCCCACGCACCGAGGAAGTCGTAGATGTCTTCCTCGCCGACGTCTTTCGACGGAATGAAGCGGTTGTAGTACTTGCCGAGCACCCGCTGCATCGCCGCGTGGTCGTTGGTGGCAAGCGCGTCCACGAAGGCGTTCACGGCGGCGTCCGGGGTCGGATAGACGGCTTGCGCGTGGGCCGGTGCCGTACTGACGAACAGCGCCGACAGTGCGAGCGCCGTGCGGGCAAACTGACGGGACAAGGGCAGTGCGGAAATTTTCGCGACGCAAGCGCGAATCGATTGGATGTAGTTCATGAGCGGCTCCTGGTATCGTTCAACGTTGGCGTCCAAAGTGACGTTGTCCGCCGCCGCCCGCGCCAAAGCCGCCATGTGGCACTGTGCCGCCCGCACCCGGCAGGTTGCGCGGTTGCCCGCCGCCGCCGAAGCCGCCGCGTTCCGCTCCAGCGCCTGCGCCAAGGTTATTGCGCGCGCGGGCCTGCGCCTCGCGGCTCGCTTGCCCGCGCTGAATGTCCTGCTGCGCGGCGGCGCCATTGCCTGCGCCGCGCAGCGCGTTGTCGCGATTCACGTTCTGCGCGCGAGCCTGAATATTGGAGGCGTTCGTGCCGCCGTGCTGGATGCCGTGCAGGCGCTCGCTCGCGCTGCCGCCCAGATTCTGCCCGGTGCGGTTCTGCTGCGCCTGCGCGCGCGAGCCGGACAGATCGCGTCCGCGATAGGCGTCGCGCTGCACGCCCCCCAGATTCGCGGAAGTGTTGCGGTTGAACGTGGTATCGCGATTCCACCGGGTCGTGTTGCTGTTCACGTCGAGGCGCCGGTTCACGTTGATGTTGTTGTACCGGTTCACATTGATGTTGACGCTGTGGTTGTTCCAGTTGACATCGCTCCATAGCGCACTCGTAATCGCGACGCCCACGCCGAACGCGAGTCCGGCAGCGAGGCCGCTCGCCACCGCATAGCCGGGAGGCGGCGGCACATAAACCGGTGGATACGCTGGGTAGGGCCATGTGCCATAGACCACTGTCGGGTTGTAGGTGGGCACGTAGACGACCTGCGGGTTGGCCGGCACGATCTGAATGGTGCTCTGTTCGACAATGACCTTTTGCTGTTCGCTGGTCTTGAGGTTGCCCGCTTGTTGCGCCTGTCTACGCAGACGCTGGACAGAGTCCATCACGTCGTTGGGCTGCGCGAGAAACGCATTGCCAAGCTGTGCGACCCAGTCGGGCCTGGAGGACATCGTGGCCAGCACCTGTGGAAACGCCACCAGCGATTGCACGCTCGGGTCCCACGGTTCGCCCGCGACCGCTCTCACCGCGTCGTCTCCCTTGATGTTCGGATTGGCTCGCGACCACGCAGCCGCGGCCGCCACGTCCTGCGGGAAAGTAGACGCCATCAGCACCTGCGCGAGCAGTGCATCGGGATAGAGCGCGACGGAAGCAGTCAGCGAATCGAGTTGTTGGTTCGATATCTTCGCGGCGGTTTGCGCATGAGCCGCGGGAATCGCGGTATCGAACATGGCCGGCGAGCCGGCCAGGATGGCAAGCGCTATGAGCGTTGCCCTCTGGTGTGCGCCTGAGCGTTTCACGATGAAATCTCCGTGTTTCGAAGTTGCACGTCTCGTTGTGATGTGGGTGAGAGCGAACCCGGCTTGTACGCTCGCGTATGCGCTGCGGGCGTCGTGCGCGGCGTGACAAACATCGCACTGCGAAATGCAACCGGTTTGAATGAAATCTTATTTGGCAAGACCTCAGGTCTTTATTCGCAAACGACTCCGTTCTTTCGATGGCGAGATTATTAGCTCCCTTCCATACATAAATGCAATGCTTGAGCCAAACAAATTCAGGTTGAAGTTGACGGGAAGATGAACTAAGGCAGTGCTGTTCTGCAATGGCATCAAGGCAGGCAGGCGAAGTCCGGAAAAACGTATGTATATCTAATCATAGGCTTGCTTTTGGCAGGGTGCTTTCCTATCTTCCATGCGAGGGGCAGTGCTGGTGACGTGCATCGTAGCGCAGCAAGCGGCGCACGCAGTGTTAAGTAAAACTGTTCGCGTTTAGCTGATGTGCTCTCGGTGGCAGGCAGTCTGTTGCCTAAGATGCTTTACGTGGGAGCGGCTCCGGCCTCTGGCCATGACGCCACGTGAAACTCATCAGCTTTCCCGAAGACAAGGATTCCAATGAAGCGAATCGCCGCAGTGGTTATCGCAAGTGCGAGCGCACTTGCCTACGCTCAGAAACCCGCCACTTATCCCGCGCATGGACAAAGCCAACAGCAGCAGATGTCAGACGACGGCGCCTGTTACGCCTGGGCGAAGCAGACTACCGGCATCGATCCGGCTGTCGTTGCGCAGACGCCCGCGCCTCCAGCGGGCCCGACCGGCTCGCGCGTCAGAGGCGCTGCGCGAGGTGCGGCCGCGGGCGCGCTCGTCGGCGAGGTGAGCGGCAATGACGCCGGCCACGGCGCCGCGGTGGGCGCAACCGCGGGCGCGCTCGCGGGCGGCGTGCGCAGCCGTCAGCAGCATGCCGCCGAGGCGCAGGCCGCGGCATCCTCCCAGCAATCGGCGATGACCACCTATTGGCATGCGTACGGCGCGTGTATGCAAGGCAAGGGCTACACGGTCCAATAGGAGGCCACATGAAGACAAGCGCAGCGACGCCGCGCGTGTTGGCGCGAGAGAAGCCTCGCGGCTCGCATCCGGCGACTGCCGCAGCCGCCTTGCGTCTCTTGACGCGAGCGGCGACTTCGTCGGCCGCCTTGCGCCGGCCTTCTACGGGAGCGAGGGCCTCGCGCCTCGCGCGCGCCGTGGCGGCGCTCGCGTGTGTCTACGCCAACGAGTGCGCCGCGACCGAAGGCGGCGTCGGCAGGCCCGTGACCGGTCAGCAGGTCTCGCCCTACGCAGGCGTGGTGCCGCCCACCTCCGAGTGGATCGTTTCGTTCGCAACCATCTATTACGAAGGTTCGCTCGGCGCGACGAAGACTTTGCCGGTGTCGGGAACTGTCACCCAGGGTCTGAACTATCAGGTGGTCTATACCATTGCAGACTTGCTCAAACCTTGGGGCGTCACGTGGGGCGGCTGGAATTTCGCCTCGCTGGTCGGCGTGCCCGTGCAGTACACCCATGCGTCGAGCTTCAACGGCATCCTTCCCAACGATCACTCGACAGAGTTCGCCGACCTGTTTTTCGTGCCCGTGATCGCTGGCTACCATCTGACCAAGACGGACCACGTGGCGTTGAGCGTGCAGATTTTCGCGCCCACGGGTTCCTACAGTACGAGCCGCCTTGCCAATGCAGGCGAAAACACGTGGACCTTCACGCCGACCATCGCGTACACGCATCTGATCCCTTCGGAAAATATCGAACTGACAGTCAACTACGGCATCGGCTTTTACACGCCGAATAGCCGCACGCATTACCACAACGCGCCTGTCAGCGTGCTCGATGTGCTCGCGCTCAAGCGTTTTCAAAGCGGCTGGGGCGTGGGCGTGGTGGGCGGCTATATCCAGCAGCTTGCCGACGACAGCGGCGGCATTGCAGAGCGCGTCGGAGGCGCGCGCGGTCACGCCTGGGGCCTGGGTCCGATGATCACCTGGTCGGGCAAAGTGTCGAAAACGCCGGTCTCCGCCGCGCTGCGCTGGGTCAACGAAGTCGAGGCGAGCCACCGGCCTCGGGGCAACTCGGTACAGCTTGCGATCAGCGCCACGTTCGAATAACGCCAGTCACTGCGCCGCGGAGGCGAGCAGCGCCACGGGCACGCCATGACAGATCCCAGTCGCGACCACGCTCGCGACTGAGTCGGCGCTCAGCTTCATGCCAATGTCATAGGTGGAGAGATGCTTGTCCACCCGCACGACGTTCAGCGGCCACGAGGCGTGCGCGAGCCGCTCATGCGCAATCGACCCAACCCATAGCGGTACGCCCGCCGCGCCATCGCCGACCGCATAGCCGCTGGGCCAGAAGCGCAGCACGTCGCGCTCGTTGCGCGTAGCACCCGGGCGCATGAAAACGAGCGACGAAAGCACGCCGTTGTTCAGCTTCGGCAGGACGGGCAACGCGGTGGCGGCCACATCGGGCGAGGCGAGCGAGAGCAGGCTATGCGCGGACAGATCCGTGCCCTCCAGCCAGCCGTCGCGGCGCAACTGCTGGCGCAGCGATTCGCTGTGCGCGACCCATTGCAGCGTGAGCGGCTCCTTGCGGTCGCCGCCCATATCGGAGCGATAGCAGGGCAACTGTTTCCACACCGTCTGCGTCCACTGTTGCCGGGTGACGTGTGCGAGCGGCAGCGGCGCGAGAACGCCGGGCGGCGGCGTCATCATGCCGAGGCCGGACTGCACGCCGACACTGGCGAGCACCACCGCCAGCACGATTGCCGGCATCCACCGGCGGGTAGGCGGCGGCTCTGGATGCCGCAACATCGCAGTCAGCGCGACAATGGCCACCCACACATAGGCGAGCGCGGCGCCGCCGATCGCGTCCGATACCCAGTAGCGGCCGAAGTACACGCCCGCTAGCGCGACCAGGATCACGACGAGCGTCGTCACCGTGACCACCAGCAGTCCTTCGAGCATGCCGACCCGCCGCGCGAGGAGAAAAGCCAGAAAGCCATACACGATCACGGTTGCCGCCACGTGATTGCTCGGGAATACGTAGGCGCCGGGCAGCAGCCCATTGGGCGCCGTGCGCTGCATCGCGAATTGCAACGCAAAGATCAGCATCTGCGAAAAGACGACGGCCGCGAGCCAGTAGCCGATGGTGCGCCAGCGCCGCTCCCACACCATCCACAGCGCGACTGTAACGATCAGCGCGGCCAGCGTGCCGGTGCTGCCGAGCGTCGCGAGGCCGGCGAGCACGGCATCGCCCCACGGCGTGCGCACCGATTGCATGAAACGATAGACGGACTGGTCGACGTGGGTGATCGGATCGCCCGTTATCACGTCTTCGAGAATGCCGAAAAAGAGTGCGCCGCATACCAGAACGATGAAAGACGCGGCCAGAATGCTGGTTGCATCCGGCGCTGCCGGGTCGAGCATTCTTCGTGCGACGCGGCCAAGCGGTCCAGGGTGACGGCAAGCCCAACTGCCGAGATGCCGGCCGGCCGCAACGGACCATGCGTGGGCGTGCGAGAGCAGCAAGGCCGCCGCGCGATAGCTGAGCCAGATGCTCACCAGCAACAACGCAAGGATCACGACGAGCCGGAACGACACGGCGCCCGCAAGCAGCACCGACGCGCCGAACACCACACCCGGCAGGATATGCGCCGGTGCCCACAGCAGCGCGGACAGCACGTTCATCGCGTAAAAGCGCACGGGCGACATGCCGAGCATGCCGGCGACGACCGGCACGATAGCCCGCAGCGGGCCGACAAAGCGCGCGAGCACCACGCTCTTCGCGCCATGCTTGCCGAAAAAGCGGTAACCGGCTTCGAGTACTTCGGGATGACGGGAAAACGGCCACAGTTTGACGATGCGGCTCTTGTAGCGGCTGCCGAGCCAGAAACTGAGCCCGTCGCCGGCGATGGCGCCCGCTATGGCCCACGCGAGCACCCAGCCGAGGCTCAGCGAGCCGGTGCCGGTGAGCGCCCCCGCGAGGAACATCGCGGTGCTGCCGGGAACAAACGTGCCGATGACGGCGACCGACTCGAGAAAGGCCGCGAGGAACACGACCGTGAGCATCCATTCCGGATGACCGGCGAGCAGATGCAGAAGGTGGACGTAGGCTTGCTCCATCGCGCGCGATCAGCCGTTTTGGCGTAACGACCGATCATAACGCGCACGGCGTTATCCGATGGTCCACTCTGGCTCATTTCTCGCGCGCCGACTCGCGCGCGAGTTTTCGTCGAACCTTCAGGAAGCCGTGAGCGTGTCGCCCGAGACGTGCACGCGTTGGCCGGGTTGCACGGGCGGCTGCGTCTGATAGTCGAAATTGCGGTAGCTGCCGTCCTGCATGCGCACCTGAACCTGGTAGGTGGTCTGCTTGCGCACGGCGTGCTCGATGCCGTTGCCTGCCAGTCCGCCGCCGACCGCGCCGGCAATCGTGGTCAGAATCTTGCCGCGTCCGCCGCCAATCTGATTGCCGACCAGCCCGCCCGCAACGGCGCCGCCGAGTGCGCCCAGGCCGGTGGTCGCCTGGGGCGACTGCACGGTGTTGATGGCGACCACTTCGCCCGCGTACGGATCGGCCGGAACCGGGCGCGCCGCGGTGGGTTCGTTGGCTGTCTGGTAGCCGCTGTTGTTTGCATATCGCGGGGCCTGCGTGGCGCCAGTATGCGAGCGAGGAACCGGCGGCTTCGCGGGCGCGATGCGCTGGGTGGGCTGCTGCGCGGTTGGTTGAGCCGCTTGCTCAGTCGCTTGTTGAGCCGCTTGTTGAGCCGCTTGTTGAGCCGCCGACGGCTGCTGCGCGGCCAGCGCAACCGGTGAAGGCGCAGGTTCGGTGAGCGCGTGCGACGTGGGCAGCAAGCCCGTCATCGCGGCGATGCCCGTCGTGCTTGCGAGGATGACGGCCACTGCCGCGCCGGCGATCAACGGATGGATACGGCTGCGGGGTGAAGTGCTGGGCGTGAGGTTCGTGTTCATTGCGGGCTCCGCGGGTAGATGCCTGCAATAACGCTTGCACGAAGCGTCCGGTGCACGCTGCCCGTGGGTGCTTTGTAAGCATTTGTACGCTGTTGCACGATGGAACGCCGCTCGAGCGCCGACGTTGATAGAACCTGTTACGAGCGTGAACGAAGCACGCACCGGCTCGTCATATGGACTGAGCGGCGCGTTATCTGACGGAGCGGAGCAATGAGAATTGCAACTGGCAGTGTTGCATCAACTGTGATGATCGCGGCATGCCTGTGCGGCATGAGCACAATGGCTTGCGCGCAGGCGCCTGGCAGCCGCGCCGGCATTGGCGGCTTGAGCGCCACGCCGCTTAACGGGAACGCAGCAGGCGGTGCAGGAGCAGGGGGCTCGACGCTCAGCCCGACGCCGGGGCTTGCTACGCCTGGCGGTGCAATCGGCGGTGGCCTTGGCAGTGGCGCACACACCGGCACGGGTCTCGGCACCGGCTCGCGCCTTGGCACGGGCATTACCGTCAATCCCGGCCGGGTGCCCAACAACATGCGGGCGAACGGCACGAGTCTGAACCAGAACCCCGATCCGCGAGTGCCGAGCCTGGGCGGCAGGCCCGCGGCGCCACGATAGAAACACCTGCGGGAACGGCAGATTGCCCGGCGCCCGGTGCCGGCGGTTTAAGATAGACGCTTCGTCAACCGTCGACTCGAACACAGGAAGCGCGCATGGCATACGGCGAGCACACATACAAGGTCTGCGTGCAGTGGACCGGCAATCGCGGCAGCGGCACCTCCGGCTATCGCGACTATGGTCGCGATCATGTGATCGCCTCGGGAAACAAACCGGCCATTGCGGGCTCCTCCGACGCCGCGTTTCTCGGCGATGCCGACCGCTGGAACCCCGAAGATCTGCTGGTCGCGTCGGCCTCGGCGTGTCACAAGCTGTGGTACCTGCACTTGTGCTCGGACGCCGGCATTGTCGTGATGGACTACCGCGACGATGCGGAAGGGACGATGCTCGACAGTCCTCAACAAGGCCGTTTTTCGCAAATCGTGTTACGCCCGCGCGTGCTGGTTCAGGCGGGCGCCGACGTCGAACTGGCGCGGCGCCTGCATCACGCGGCGCATGAGAAGTGCTACATCGCGAACTCGGTCAACTTTCCGATTCTGTGCGAGCCGGTGATCGAAACCCGGGAGGGTTGAACCTTTCGGTGCGGGTTTTGCCGCCGGGAGCGTTGCTGCCTGAAGCGTTGTGGCCGACAGCGTGGCCGTCAAGAAAGAGCCCCTGCCGCCGACAGCGTCGCCGTCAAGAGCCTTCCCCTGAGCGCCTTGCCTCAGAAAGCATGCCGCCGCGACCTTTGCCCCTGGCAGCACTTGCCAGCGCGACTTCTGCCGCTGCGCTGCGTCAAGCGGCGCGCGTGCGGCTTCGCGTTCGCCAACGCTCAACGGTTGCCGTCGAGCAGATCGCCCAGCAGTTCGTCGAACGCGGCTTGGGCGTCTTCGAGCTCCTGCAATGCAGCGTCGAAAGTCTGCAGCGCGAATTGCGAGGGCTTGCCGCTGCCGGCCGGCGGGAATTGCGATTGCAACGATGCAAACGCCGTCTTCACTCGCAGTGTCGCGGTCAATACGCGTTCCATCGCGGCGGCTTCTTCCGCCCGCGCCTTGTCGTGATCGAGGTCGTCCATAAACACTCCAGGTTCGTCCGTGCGGCTTGCGCCGCGTGAAATGGCGTGACTATGCCATGTTCGGGCTCACAAAAACGGCAGGCCGCTGTCGGCCTTCACCTCGCGCAACGATAGCGCAGACTCCACCGACGTCACGCCCGGCAGGCTGCGGATCTGGTCGCGCATGAAGGTGCCGTAGTCGTCGAGGTCGCGCGCGACCACCTGCAGGATGTAGTCCGCGCTGCCCGACACGTTGTGACACGCGATGATCCGCTCAATGGCCTGCACCTCGCGCTCGAAACGGTTGGCGAGATCCTTGTCGTGCACGGCAAAGCGCACGAGAACGAACGCGACCACGCCAAAGCCGAGCGCCGAGCGCGCGAGCACGGCCCGGTACTGGCCGATATAGCCCTCATGCTCAAGGCGCTTGAGGCGCCGCGCGCAGGGTGTTTCGCTAAGACCGACGAGTTCGGCGAGCCTCGCGTTCGACATGCGGCCGTCTTTTTGCAGCGCGGCGAGGATCGCGCGGTCGGTCTTGTCGAGGTCGATTGTCATGCTGGGTAGGCGGCAGTTGCCGCGCTGGTGGAAAGCTTGTGTAGATCCGGCGATATTAGCGTATTCCCCCAATACGAGTGCCGCGAGTCCGGAATTTCGCCAACAAACCCTCCATCGGCGATAGCAAGATAGAGCCCTGAATCACAGGAGGCTCACATGATTTCCGCTCACCTGCTTGCCGTCTATGTCGCCGCGCTACTGGTCGTCTACGCCGTGCCGGGCCCCGACATGGCGCTCATCCTGCAAACGAGTATTGGGCGCGGCGTGCGCAGCGGCTTCGCGGCCGCGTGCGGGCTCGGCGTGGCGCGCGCCACGCACGTGACGCTGTCCGCCTGCGGTGCGGCCGCGCTGCTGCGCAATGCGCCGTGGCTCTACGACGTGGTGCGCTACGGCGGCGCGGTTTATCTCGCGTGGATCGGCATTCAGATTTTCCGCTCACCGGTATTCGCGCTGCCCGACGCGGGCGCGGCGCGCGACGAGGCGGGCTCGCCGCAAGGAGCTCGCGGCACCGGCATGCCGCAGTTGCGGGCTGCGTTCGTCAAGGGCTTGCTGACCAATCTGCTGAACCCGAAGGCGCTGCTGTTCTGTTCAGTGCTCCTGCCGCAGTTCGTGCGTCCGGAAGCGGGGCCAGTCGCCTTGCAGATGATCGAATTGGGTTCGGTGCTGCTCGCCGTCGGCCTGTGCTTCGACGTTGCGTATGCAGTGGGCGCCGCGCGCATCGCACACTGGATGCGCGCGCATCCGCTTGCTCAGACCCTGCAGCGCTGGACGTTCTCGGCGGCGTTGATCGGCTTCGCGCTGCGGCTGTCGCTCGATTGAGGCTGTGCCGGGCTTTAGTCGACGCTGCAGCGGGCGCTTTAATAGAAGCTTGAGCGGGCCCGTTAATGGACGCTTCAACGGGCGCTTCAACGGGCGCTTCAGCGGGATCTTTAACGGGCTCATTAACGGGCTCATTAACGGGCGTTTTCCAGGCGCTTACGGCGATCAACGGCCGATAACCTGCCATTAACCGGCTCCGCGCTTCTCACGAACGGGAAGCGGGCTACCGGTTCAGCTTGCGCTCGCGGCGCGAGCGGTCGTCGATAATCTTCTTGCGGTGCTTGTCTTTCATCTTCTTCCAGCTTTTGCATTCGTCGCGCGTGCGCAGGCAGCCAATGCAGTAGCCGGTTTCGCTGTCGAACTTGCAGATGTCGATGCAGGGCGATGCAGTGCTCATGTCGGGCAAAGGTCGTGAATGGCGAAAAGGTGAAGCGACTTTCGCACGGCCCATGCTCGCGCGCCAAGTGATTGTGTTAATAAGACCGATAGAGCGCCGAGCCGCGCATGCCTGAACACGCGCGGCCTGCGGCCACGCGAACACACACCGCCGGTCTGTCGACGATGAAAACCTTGTTGCTTTACACGCTAACCGCCGTGGCGGAGATCCTCGGCTGCTATCTGCCGTGGCGCTGGCTCAGAGAGGGCGGCTCTGTCTGGCTGCTCGTGCCCGGCGCGCTCAGTCTCGCGCTGTTCGCCTGGCTACTCACGTTGCACGGCACCGCGGCGGGCCGCGTGTATGCGGCCTACGGCGGCGTGTATGTGGCGGTGGCGATAGCCTGGCTCTGGTGCGTCGACAAGGTGCGGCCGACGCTGTGGGACGCAGCCGGCGCCGCGGTAACGCTGGCCGGCATGGCGATCATCGCCTTCCAGCCGCGCGTGTAGGACCTGCGCTTACTTCAGCGCGCCGAGATAGTCCAGCTTGCCGAGCTCCACGCCGTTATGGCGCAAGATGTCGTACGCCGTGGTCACGTGGAAGAAGAAGTTGGGCAGCACAAAACCGAGCAGATACGACTGGCCTGTGAACTCGATCGCCCCGTTACGCATTTTCAACGCGACGGTGCGCTCTTCGGAGCCGTCGATCTGTTGCGGGCTGAATTCCTTCAGATAGTCGATCGTCTTCTGGAGGCGCGCGTGCAGTTCGTCGAAAGTCTGTTCGACATCGTCGTATTTGGGCGCTTCGACGCCGGCAAGACGCGCGGCGCAGCCCTTCGCGGTATCGCTCGCGATATAGACCTGGCGCACGAGCGGCAACATGTCCGGCGCGAGGCGCGCGTTCGTGAATACCGACGGTTCGATCTGCTTTGCTGCGGCATGCGCCTGCGCCTTGCCGAGGATGGCCTGGAGATTGGTGAGGCCGCGAATCAGCACGGGCAGAGATGCTTGATACATCGAGATTGACATGGGTTCCTCTGATTCTTCGAGCGTGCGCGCTCACGCGCGCGAGGCAATGTAACGGCTGAATTGCCGCTACAGCATCATAGCGGAGCGCACTGCCGCGTGCGCGGCGGAGCCGCCGCATTGGCCATTCGGCCGACTGCCGCGTGCGCCGGAACTGTGTTCGAATGCATTGGTCCGAAGGTTTGCGAAGTCCTGCATGCAGCACCTTGTAACCGCTGTCGTCCGGCGGCGAGTGGATGGGGCGCACGTGCCGCTCCGTTGCTTTTCGCAACCGGCGTCGTCATGCCACGAGGAGAATCGACACATGGCCACCAAGCAACCGCTGCCCGGAAGCGAGCGAACGGTAGAACAAGGCTCGAAACTGATCGGCGCCTGCGATCCAGCCGAGAGGCTCGAGGTTTTCGTCATGCTGCGCCGCCAGCAGCAGGCGCAATTCGACGCGCTGATGAGCCGCATAGAAGCCGGCGACCCCAATGTCAAGCCACTGTCGCGCGAGGCGCTGGCCAAAGACTTTGGCGCGGCGCCGGAGGACCTCGCCAAAGTCAAGGCGTTTGCCGCCGCACACGGCCTCGCAGTGGAGCGCGAAGACCCGGCCGCGCGCTCGGTGCTGCTCTCGGGCACGGTCGCGCAATTCCAGAGCGCGTTCGAAGTCAAGCTGGAAAAATATCAGCACCATACGGCCGGAGAGTTTCGCGGGCGCACTGGAGTGGTTAATGTGCCGGACGACCTCCAGGACGTCGTGGAAGCGGTGCTCGGGCTCGACAACCGCCCGCAGGCGCGGCCGCACTTTCGCATCCGTCCGCCGTTCCGGCCCGCGCGAACCCACCAGGCCTCGTTCACGCCACTGGAACTCGCGTCGCTCTACAACTTTCCGCAAGGCGACGGCAATGGCCAGTGCGTCGGCATCATCGAACTGGGTGGCGGGTACGATCCGGCGGATCTCAAATCGTATTTCGCGAGCCTCGGCGTGCCTTTGCCCACCGTGAAATCGGTCAGTGTCGATCAGGCGCGCAACGAACCCACCGGCGACCCGAACGGCCCAGACGGCGAGGTGACGCTCGACATCGAGATCGTCGGCGCAATCGCGCCGGGCGCGACGATTGCGGTGTACTTCGCGCCGAACAGCGACGCCGGCTTTATCGACGCCGTGAGCCGTGCCGTGCACGATACGGTCAACAAGCCGTCGGTCATTTCGATCAGTTGGGGCGGGCCCGAGTCGATCTGGACCAGCCAGTCGCTGAAGGCGTTCAACAGCGTGCTGCAAACCGCTGCGGCGCTCGGCGTCACGGTGTGCGCGGCGTCGGGCGACAGCGGCTCGAGCGACGGCGCCGGTAGTGGAGACCAGGTCGATTTTCCGGCGGCAAGTCCGTATGTACTCGCATGCGGCGGCACGAGCCTGAGCGCGTCGGGCACTGCGATCACGCACGAGGTGGTCTGGAACGACGGCCCGCAAGGCGGCTCGGGCGGCGGCGGAGTAAGCCGTGCGTTTGCGTTGCCCGCGTGGCAGGAGGGACTTTCGGTGGCGTTGACGGCGGGGGGCAAGAAGCCGCTGACGCGGCGCGGCGTCCCCGACGTGGCCGGCGACGCCTCGCCGCTCACCGGCTACACCGTACTGGTCGCGGGCACGCAAACGGTGGTGGGCGGCACGAGCGCCGTGGCGCCGCTGTGGGCGGGACTGATTGCCCGCATCAATGCGGCGCAAGGCGCACCGGCGGGCTTCGTGAATCCGAAGCTGTACAAGGCGGCGGGCGTTTGCAACGACATCACGCAGGGCAACAACGGCAGCTTCGCGGCGTCCGGAGGGTGGGACGCCTGCACGGGGCTCGGCAGTCCCAATGGTCAGAAAGTGGCTGCCGCACTATAGTCGGCAAGCTGGTCGAGAAGTCGGCCAACTTGCCCGGCACATAACCGAAGCACCGGCACAAGACGTGAACGTACCCATGGAGCGATCATGACAAGCACAGAGCCAGCGTCCGTTAGTCCGCAGTCGCCGCACGATTCAGAAGTCTCCGCCAAAGCCGCAGCCGGTAGCGGCAAGCACAAGGCGGGCGATCAGCCGTTCTTCGATCCGCTCGCGTACGGCAACGGCCCCGACGATTCGGTCACCGCGACGGACGAGAACGCCGCGATCACGCATCACTCGGTCACCATAGACGGCAAGAAGATCAATTACACCGCGACGGTGGGGCATCTGGTGATCGTCGACCCGAGCAGTTCAGAGCCCGCCGCGCGCATGTTCTACGTCGCGTTCACGCAGGACAACCAGAAGGAGGAAACCCGGCCGCTGACGTTCTTCTATAACGGCGGCCCAGGTTCTTCGGCGGTGTTCGTGCTGCTCGGCTCGTTCGGGCCGCGCCGCATCAGGACGTCGATGCCGAACTTCACTCCGCCCGCGCCCTATACGATCGAAGACAACCCCGACAGCCTGCTCGACAAAAGCGATCTGATTTTCATCAATCCGGTCGGTACCGGCTATTCGGCGGCCATTGCGCCCAAGAAGAACCGCGATTTCTGGGGCGTCGACCAGGACGCCGATTCGATCGCCCAGTTCATCAAGCGCTTCCTGACCAAAAACAACCGCTGGAATTCTCCCAAGTACCTGTTCGGCGAGTCGTATGGCACGGCGCGCAGCTGCGTGCTTGCCTACCGGCTGCACGAAGGCGGGGTGGATCTGAACGGCATCACGCTGCAATCGTCGATTCTCGATTATGCGCAGGCGGGCAACCCTGTTGGCGTGCTGCCCACGGCCGCCGCCGACGCGTGGTATCACAAGAAGCTCGGCATAGCGCCGCGGCCGACCGATCTCGGCGCATTCGCGGAGGAAGTCGCCCAGTTTGCGCGCACGGATTACCTCGCGGCCCTGCGCAAATTTCCCACCACGGATTCGGCGACGGTCGAGAAGCTTGCCGAATACACCGGCATCGACAAGACTACCTTGCTCGCGTGGAGTCTCGACATCGCGTCATACGACAGCCGTGGCAATTCGCTCTTTCTGACCACGCTGCTCAAGCCCCAGGGGCTGGTGCTTGGCGCATACGACGGCCGCGTCACCGCTATCGGAACCGGCATTGCCGGCAAGATCGACCCGAACTCGGGCGGCAACGATCCGACCATGACGGCGGTGTCGGGCGTCTACACGACGATGTGGAACGTCTATCTGAACGAGCAGTTGAAATACACGTCGAATTCGGCTTTCACCGACCTCAACGACCAGGCGTTCCAGTTCTGGGACTTCAGCCATATCGATCCGACCGGCGCGCAAAAGGGCGTAGACGACAAGGGCAATGTGATCCTTTACACGGCTGGCGACCTGGCCGCGGTCATGGCGCTGAACCCGGACCTCAAGGTACTGTCGGCCAACGGTTTTTACGATTTCGTCACGCCGTTCTACCAGACGGTGCTCGACTTGCAGCAAATGCCGCTGCTGAGTCAGCAGGTCCGGCAGAACCTGTCGGCGCGTTTCTATCCGTCGGGCCACATGATTTATCTCGACGGCGGCTCGCGCACGGCGCTGAAAGCCGACCTCGCGCAAATGTACGATGCGACGGTAGCCAACACCGAAGCGCTCAGCCGCATCCGCGCGCTGCAGGCGCGGGCCACGCAATAGGCGAGGCGGCGCGGTTTTCGCTGCGGCATTTGGCCGCCGCGTATCGCGCCGAACACATCCGCAATCTGTGCCGGACAGCGCGCGATGGGCGTCCGCGCGGGCTCCGATCCGGCGAGCTTTTTTACTTATGCGCATCGAATGTGTTTTAATTGGCTTGCGAATTGAACTCTTGCGCGCCTCCGCCGGCGCGCCGACGGATGAAGGCAGGCATTGCAGACACGCGTCGTAGCGGCTGTTGCGGCGACCCTAGCGGGACTATGTTTCCATCGCATTTACGTGCACCGGCGCCGCTGCGCGTGCGGCAGGCGCGTGTCACGCTAATGCTTGGTCTGACCGCGCTCATCGCATGGCGAGCGGGCGTGGCGCATGCGCAGGACTCGAGCATGCTCGATCAGCGCGTGACGCAGCAGTCGATCGGGGAGACGATCTGCCGGCCCGGCTATGCCAGCGCGGTTGCGCCGCCATTCGACGAACTGATGGCGCGCAAAGACCGGATGCTCGCCGAGCGCGGCATCGACCCGGACGACGCTGCGGACTTCGCGCTGGACCGGCGCGTGCCGGTGGTGCTCGGCGGTTCGCCGGATGCGCCGTCCAACCTCGGCCTTCTGCCGTGGGCGGGGCGCCAGGGCGAGCGGCGCAAGGCGCGCGCGGCGGTCATGCTCAAGCGCTGCGTCTGCGAAGGCAAGCTGAGTCTCGCGGAAGCGCAAGCGGCGATCGTCGGCGACTGGTCGGTGGTCTATTCGGGCTTCAGCCAGGAGTCCTGCAATATCAGCCGGCTCGACGTTGCGACCAGTGTCGACGGCGGCCGTAGAGCGGGACCTGGTTCATCGCCGTAAGCTTGCCGGGTCGCTTTCACGGTCTTGTGCGGACCCGGTTGCAGTGGTCGGTGAAAGCGCAGAACTCACGGTTGCGGCCTGGTTATGGCTACAGCCGGGGTTACCGTTACGGTTGAGTTGCGGCGATGCGACTGCAATGGCCGCTGCAATGGCAACGGCCACTGCAACGGCAATGGCAGCAGCAACGGCCACTGCAACCGTTACGGCCGCTGCAACGGCAACGGCCGCTGTGATGGCAACGGCAAGGGCCACTGCAATGGCAATGGCAATGGCAATGGCAACAGCAACAGCCAGCGCCACTACAACGGCCGCCGGACCAAACGATTGATTCCCCAACGCACTGCTGTCACCCGTCGTCCAGCAGGCGTGCTTTCTATTTTGGCGTTCAGCTCGCAGACTTAACTCATTCCCGGAGAATCACCATGACCTTTTCACGTATTGCCGCAGCCACGCTCGCAGCGCTGACGCTCGCCTGTGCCGCCGGCAGCTCCACCGCATTCGCGGCCGGGCCGATAGGTTGCGGCAAAGCCGACGCGCTGCAGATTCGCGGCGACGTGCCCGCCGCCATCTCGTTCGATGTTTATCGTCAACTGCGTCCGCTCAATGCGCAACGCATCGCGCTTTTTCAGTCGGCGGGTGAAGTGAAGCATCTGCCCGACGGCCTCGCCGTATGCGAAGTGGCAGACGACGGTGTGGACGATCCCTCCGCGGTACTGGTCGAATTGCCGCACGGCAAGAACGCGTGGTGGGTGAGCGCGGCCAACGTGCAGGACGTGGGCGCGGACTGACATTGACTGGTTGCGCCGGGTTTTCGCGCGCCGCTCGGCGCCCTGCGGACCGGCGTACGCGACGCGGCCCGCTTCTTGCAACTGGCGTCTGCGTGACAAAGGGTGCAAGGGCTGAGCAGCGTCAAGACAGCATCAAGAAGACGGCGCAGTGGCCGGACGAAGATCGGGCGGTTCAGGTACAGTGCATTGATCGCGGTGATCGTTGCACGTCGCTGTTTCGACGTCGCATCGCATCGCATTGGCGAGCGCCAGTGGCCAGGCTGGAACAGGTGCCTCGCGAACCTATCGGAATACCGGAGATTCGAATGATTGCCTTCTACCTGTCGTTGGCGGCGCTGGGCGCGGCGGGCGCCGCACTTATCCGCGAACTGGCCGCCGCACAGGCCAGACAACGCGCGGCATTGCGCCCGGTGCGCGTGCGCGCCGACAGGCGCGGCAGCCGTCAGGGGTAGGCTGCATGAACCTCATCGTGCGCAACATCGCGCCGTCGTGTAGCGAGCAGGAAGTGCGGGAATTCCTCGAGCGTGAGCTCGGGCATTACGCACGCCATGTCGAAGTGATCGACGCCGGCACGCCCGGCGCGTACGCCACCGTCGAACTCGACGCGCAAGTGCCGTATGTCGGCGAAGTCATCGCGCGGCAGATTCACGGCAAGCACCTGGGCGGCGTGGCGCTCGAGGCGAGCGCCGATCTTTTCACCGACGAACCGCCGCCCACGCAGTGAGCGTCAAGGTGTAGCGGCGCCCAACGGACGCGGCTTGGGCGCAGCCACGGCGCGGCCCCGTGCGGCCTCCGTGACCGTCGTGTGGCCTCTGCGCGGCCTTCGACTGCCAGCCGGCGCAATGCGCGTTGCCTCCGGCCCCGCGCGCTTCATTGTCCGCTTTCAGGCGCCGGCCAGTCGAAGGGCGTGTAAGGCAGCGCCCGCTTGTGCCGCGTGACCGTGTAAAAACGCAAGATGATGTTGCGTGCTTCGTCGCTCACCGGTTTGCCTTCCAGGAAGTCGTCGATGATCTCGTAGGGAACGCCGTACGCGTCTTCGTCGGGCCGTTGCGGGCGCAACGCTTCGAGGTCGGCGGTCGGCACCTTGTAGGCAAGCGCGTCCGAGGCTCCCAGCGCCTTCGCGAGCGCTCGCACACGGCGCTTGTTGAGACCCGCGAGCGGCAGCACGTCGGCGCCGCCGTCGCCGAACTTCGTAAAGAATCCCATCAGCGATTCCGCCGCGTGGTCCGTGCCGATGACGACGCCCGCGCGCGTGCTGGCCACCGCGTACTGCGCGATCATTCTTTGCCGCGCCTTGATGTTCCCGTGGACGAAGTCTTCCTGCGCTTCGTCCGAGAAGGGCAGGCCGCTTTGACGGAGCGACGCAAGCATCGCGTCGGCGGCGGGCTTGATGTCGATGGTCAACGTCTCGTCTGCGCGAATGAAGGCGAGCGCCTGCTGCGCGTCGGCCTCGTCTTTCTGCTCTCCGTGCGGCAAACGGATCGCGACAAAGCGCGCGTCGTAGCTGTCGGCACGCAAGCGCTCAACGGCCAGTTGCGCGAGGCGCCCGGCGGTCGTCGAATCCACCCCGCCGCTAATGCCCAGCACATAGGTCTTCAGGCCGTTGCTGCGCAGATAATCCGCGAGAAAAGAGACTCGACGCTCGATTTCCTCGCTGGCGTCGAAGCGGGCGGTCAAATGCATCTCCGCTGCGATGTCCGTCTGGACAGCGGCTGGATCGGTGTGCTTCATGGTTCTGCTCCTTGCTCGTGAACGCGATGTCTAACCAGCGACTGCCTTGGCCTGCGAGCACGTAGCGGACCCGCGCAAGCGCCATCGACAGAACTCGATGTGCTGCGTAACATCTCGGGTTCCGAGCGCCGCATCAACCTGCGAGCAGCAAATAATAAACACATCTCAGTGCGAACCCGCGATGAATTACTCCAAGCGGCCTCGCCCGCCTGAACTGCGCCGCGCAGCTCTTACACGAGTCGCGGCGAGCGTGACCCGCAGGGTGCGGCGCGCATTCCGTCTGTTGCGCCGATGGTCGTCGATCAGCCAGGCGCTGTGCCGCCCGTCGTTCGCGGCGAAGCCACCACGCCCCGCCATGCGCGCGACTGCTTCGGCGCTCGCGAGCTTTGCTTTGGCCGGTGCGCTCGCCGTACCGGCTCGTGCAAGCCTCGCGGCGACGCCGTCAGAGGCAGGCAGCCGGGCGGCCGTTGCCGGCGTTGCGTCGTCGGCCACTGGGCGGTCGGTCGCTGCGTCGTCGGGGGCGGTATCCTGGTCCGCTCGGGCGCAAGGTGCGGCGTCGTCGCCCGCGAAGCCGTCCGTCGCGCTGCCGGCGTCTGGCGAGTCAGGGGTTGCCGCCAGGTCGTCGGCGGGATTGTCTGGCGCTGCGTCGTCGCCCGCGAAGCCGTCCGTCGCGCTGTCGGCGTCTGGCGGCTCAGCGGTTGCCGCAGGGTCTGCAGGCTCGGCAGGATCGCCAGCGTCGTCGGCTGGCTCATCGGTTGCAGCATCGTTGCCCGCCGGGGCGTCCGTGGCCGCACCCGACGCGGCCGGCGTGGTGGATCCGCGCCGCGCGTTGGCATTGCGCGAGGTGTTTGCCAGCCAGGTCACGCGCCGGCTCAACGTGCCGGCCGCCGAGCAGCGCGCCTACGCCGGGCGTCTGCAGGCGGCGTTGCGCGAGCATGCGCTCGGCGAACTGTCGGGTGAATACGTCGTGATGGTGGACCGCAATGCTAACGTGCAGGCGCTCTTGATCTATTTTCGAGCGACGCCCGCCGACGCCTGGCAGATGATCGGCGCATCGCCGGTGTCCACCGGCCGGCCAGGCGAGTTCGACCATTTCGTGACGCCGCTTGGCGTGTTCGAACATACGCCGTCCAACATGGACTTCCGCTCCGAGGGCACGGAGAACCAGAATCACATTCGCGGCTATGGCAAGCGCGACATGCGCATCTTCGATCTCGGCTGGGCGCAGGCCGAACGCGGTTGGGGCAAGGGCGGCGTGTCGCAGATGCGCTTCCAGATGCACGCCACCGATCCCGACCGGCTCGAGCCACTGCTCGGCGTGCGTCATTCGAAGGGCTGCGTGCGCATTCCGGCGTCGCTCAATACGTTCCTCGATCACTATGGCATTCTCGACGCGGAATATGCGGCGCTTGTCGAGTCCGGCAAGTCGTTGTGGGTGTTGAAGAGCGACCGCCAGATTTTGCCGTGGGCGGGTCGCTATATCGTCGTCGTGGATTCGGAGCGCAAGGCGCGTCCAGCATGGTCGCCGGCACCGGGCGCGAAGGCGCACGCGAGGGTGCCGGCCGGCACGGATACGGCGGACTGATTTGCGGCGCGGTCAGGCCACGGGGTCGCATGGGCGCATTGCGCCGATGCGCCGATGAGCCGATGAGCCGATGTGCCGATGCACCAATGCACCAATGCACCAATGCGCCAATGCGCCAATGCGCCAATGCGCCAATGCNCCAATGCACCAATGCACCAATGCACCAATGCACCACCGGCCACTCGCACCCGCACGCCACAGCATTGCCTCAGCACATCGACATACGCTCCATCAACACATCACCGCATCAACGCATCAACAACATCGTCCCCGCGCCGAGAATCCCGCCGCACACCGCGCACGCCCACAAAAGCGCACGCGTGCGCCGATATTCGCGCCCGATCTCGACCAGCAACTGAGCCTGCTGCCCCGGCGTGCGCGCGCGGTCGTGCTCGTGCTGCAGGTAGCGCACCGCGAGTTGCGGCACGCGCGGCAACATATGCGCGAGATGCGGCAGTTCACGTGAAATGCGCTTGAGCCAACCGCGATGGTCGACGTCGCGCCGCGCGATTTCCACAACGACGCGCCGCGCGATATTCCACGTATCCACGCCCGGATGCAGCGCGCGCGCCAGCATCTCCGCTTGCTGGAACGAGCGTTGCGCGGTGGCGAGGCGGCCGGACACGGCGCCGTCGAATGGATGCACCGCGTGCAGCAGATGGTGAAACAGCGCGCCCGCCGAGCGCTCCTGCGGGGCGGCCGCAAAGTGCGCTTCGGCGCGCGTGCGCAATTCGGCTTCCAGCAATTCGGCGCGCGTGTCGTGCGGCACGTGGCCCGCCTCGCGATGCAGTTGCGCAAGCCGTCCGTAATCCTGCTGGAACAGCGCGCTTGCGCCGTGCACGAAGAACTCGCGCTCGCCGGTCGACAGGCTCGACATGATGGAGAACTCCGCGAGTACCAGCCGCCCCAGCGAATCCGCTTCGACGCTCACGCGAACCCGCCTTGCATCGAGCGTCGCATGAAAGAAGCCGTGCTCGAAGGCCTGCTCGGTCACCACTTCGACGATATGCGCCGCGAGCGGCGCCAGCTTCACGCCGTGCGCATGCAGGCCGCGCAGGTCGCTCGCCGGCAGCGTGTCGATGCGCTGCATGGTCAGCGTATGGTTCGTACACAGGTCCCAGATCACGTTGGGCACGACAAGGCGCGGGTCGCCTTCGAAGTGATGGCCGGTCTGGCTCAGGTTGGCGGCCTCCGCGCGCAGATCGAAGCGGCGCAGCAGGTCGTCGGTGAAGGTCTGCGCCAGCGCTCGCAGCCGCAGGCGGCGCGCGGTGCCCGAAAGTTTTTCGAGCCAACGCGCGACCCAGCGCAGCAGCGCGAGCTCGTCGCCGATCTGTTGCAACTGGCCGGCGCGCAGCAGCTTGATCGCCACCTCGCGATGACCGTTGATCGGCGTGATGAGCCGCGCGATATGCGTCTGCTCGGCAAAACCGCTGCGCACGGGTATCAGATCGACCGCGCTGAAGAGAGTGGCGAGCGGCCGGCCGAACGCGCGCGCCAACGCTTCTTCGGACTCGTGCGGCGGCAACGGCGCTTCCAGATGGTCGACGGCGTCGATCGCGTCGTGCAACGTGGCGCTTGCCAGTTCAGGACGCTCGAGCAGCGCCTTCGCGAAACGGCCGGCCAGCGGGCCGAGCGCCGGCAGCACGCCGTGAACGCCGCGCGCGCTGCCCGGCGACGCATGCACGCGGCCGACCAGTTCGATCATCCAGTGGAGCTTGCGGCCTGGCGGTGCGGCGAGCCAGATCAGGCGCGCGCCGTAACGCAGCGCGTGGTAGAGCAGCAGTAAGCGGCGAAACAGTGGCGGCATCGGCGTTCAATCGGCGGCAATGCGGCGCGCGCGAAAGCGCGGCGCCGCTGAGCCAGGACGCTCAGATTATCAGGGATGCGCGCGCGCCGCCGCATTCACGCCGAATTCTCTACGCGTCGATACGCCGGCGCAGGCTGTCGCCCGCCAGCGGCATGTCGCGCAGGCGCTGGCCGGTCGCGTCGAATAGCGCGTTGCCGAGGGCGCCCGCTGTCGGTCCCATCGACGCCTCCGCTGCGCCGAGAAACGGCGCGCCTGGCCGGTCGATCAGATGCACGTTGATGCTGCGCGGCGCGGCGGAGAACCGCAGAATCGGATAGCTGCTCCAGTCGAAGCTGCGGATCCTGCTCGTGTCGAACTGCAGTGCTTCGTACAGCGTCCAGCTCGCCGACTGGATCACGCCGCCCTCTATCTGGTTGCGAATGCCGTCTGGGTTCACGATCTGCCCCGCGTCCACGGCTGCTTCGGCGTGTTCGAGAATCACCTGGCCGGTTTCCGGCACGACCGACACCTCGACAGCCACCGCCACGTAGGCCATCAGGTTCTTGTACTTCGCGAAGCCAAAGCCGACACCGTGATTGCGTTTGCGCGGCGCGCGGGGCCAGCCGAATTTTTCTGCGGCGAGCCGGATCACGTCGCGCGCCCGCTGGTCCTGCATGTGCTTGAGCCGGAACGCGACCGGGTCGGCGCCAGCGGCGGCGGCCAGCTCGTCCATGAAAGTCTCGATGGAGAACACGTTCATATGCGCGCCGAGCGAGCGCATGGCCGACGTATGCAGCGGCATGGTCGGCGAGAAGTTGTTCATCACCTGCATATTCGGCAGCGCATACAGCGGAATGCCGTTGCGGTCGCCGCCGCCTTCGGGCTGCACCATCGGCACGGAAGGCGCGGGCTCGAACGGCCTGTCGAGCAACTGCGCCGGAATCAGCCGGCCCGCGTTGACGATCCGCTCATTGTGCGAGCTGCTCCACAGCGCGTAGTTCCAGTCGACGATGTTGCCGCCCGCATCCAGCGAAGCCTTCACCTCGGTGACCATGGCCGGCGTGTAGTGATCCCACGTATGTTCCTGTTCGCGCATCCACTGCACGCGCACCGGCCGGCCTTCCATCTCGCGCGCGATCAGGGCGGCATGCGCGGCGACGTCGTCCGCGCCGTTGTGTCCGTAGCAGCCGGAGCCTTCAACATGAATGCAGCGGATCGTGTCCTTGGGCATCGAGAGCATTTCCGCCAGCCCGTCGCGCAGCGGATATACGCCTTGCGAATGCGTCCATACGGTCATCGCGCCGTCCTTGAACAGCCCGACCGCGCAGGACGGCCCAATGGAGCCGTGCATCATGTAGCGCTTCGTATAGGTTGCGCCGAGCGTCTTCACAGCCGCGCCGCTCGCCTTGTGCGTATTGGCGATTTCAATATGCTCGGTGCAGAGCTTGCGCAAATCGCGATGAACCGTGGCGGGATCGGGCAGCGCGCGGCCGGCGCTCCATTCGCTGCCTGCCGCGAGCGCGCGCTGCGCCTGCACGGCCTGCCATTCGCCTTTCGCGACCACCGCGAGCATGCTGCCGTTTTGCACCACCTTGAGTACGCCGGGCATCTTCAGGACCTCGGTTGTATTGGTGCGCAGAAGCCGCGCCTCGTACACAGGCGGCATGACCACGCGCGCGTGCACCATGCCCGGCATCAGCATGTCCTGCACGTAACTGACGCCGCCCGTCACCTTGCGCGGAATGTCCACGCGCGGCAACGAGGTGCCGATCACGCGGAAAGTTGCCGGATCCTTCAGCGGCGAAAGAGGCGCTGCCATGCGATGCAGGTCGACGAAGCCGACGGCTTCGCCGTAAGTCATGCTGCGGCCGTCGGGCGCCTTGATGACCGAGTCGCGCGTGCTGAGCAGATTGCTTTGGATGCCGAAGCGTTTTGCCGCGGCCTCCACCAGCAGCGCCCGCACCTGCGCCGACGCGTTGAGCAGCGCGCTGCCGCTGTCGGCAATCGTATGGCTGCCGGCCGTGAGGCCCTCGTCGGGCGAGGCGCCGGTGTCGGCGGTAAGAAAGGTAATGAGCCCGGGCGCCATTGCCAGTTCTTCGGCGGCAATCTGCAGCAGCGCAGTGCGCACGCCGGTGCCCAGTTCCACCTTGCCGGTGTACACAGTGACCTTGCCCGCGCGGTCGATCCTGATCCACGAATCGAGGTAGGGGTTGGTTTTAAGGCTGCCCGCGAGCGCCTGGGTCGCCTTGCCGATGTGCACGGCTGCGCCTTCGTCCGCAATCACTTCCTGCGCCAGCGCGTTGACACCGGGAAACATGCTGAAGCTCACGAGAAGCGCGCTGCCCAGCATGAAGCGGCGGCGGCTTTCGTCGATGGGGTCGTCCACGTGCTGGTCCAGGCCGGGGCCGGTGCGTTGTTCGGTGTGTTCGTCGCTGCGGCTCATTGCGCGCCTCCGTGGCTTGCCGCAAGTTGCGGTTTGTCGTGCGAGGCGTCGGGCTTCGGCAGATGCGCGACTTCGCGGATCGCAGCAAGAATGCGCGTATGCGTGCCGCAACGGCACAGATTCGGCTCCATGTGCTCGAACAATTCCCGCTCGGTAGGTCGCGGATTGCGCTCAAGCAGTGCCTGCGCGCGCATGATCATGCCGGCGATGCAGTAACCGCACTGGGCGGCCTGATGATCGATGAACGACTTCTGCAGCGGACCGGGATGCTCAGGCGTGCCGAGACTTTCGATGGTGCGCACCGCCTTGTTGCCGAGCGATGCCACAGGAATCAGGCACGAGAACACCGCTTCGCCGTCCACGATCACGGTGCAGGCGCCGCATTGGCCGAGGCCGCAGCCGAACTTCGCGCCGTGCAGTTGCAAATCGTTGCGCAGCGCGTAGAGCAGCGGTGTGGAAGGATCGATGTCGAGCGCGTGCTGCACGCCGTTGACGGTGAGATGGATCATCGCGCGTTGTTCTCCTTTCTGAGCCTGGTCACCGTCGCCTCGACGTCCGTCCACGGGCCGCGCTGCGAATAGGCGGCGCGAATGTAGGAGGCCAGATCGGCAATCTGCTGGTCGTTGTAGATCTGCCCGAAAGCGGGCATGTAGTTCATGCTGTCTTCGCCGTGCCAGCCGTTGCCGCTCAGCATCATCTGGATTGCGTTGCGCGGCGTCGCGGCGTTCACCGCGGTACTGAACGCGAGCGTCGGGCGTTCGCCTATCGACTGCATGGGCGCGGCCGGTCCGTGGCATTGCGCGCAGGATGCGGCAAAGAGCGTCGCGCCGCGTTGCGCTTCGGCAGAGCGGGGGGGCTCGCGAGTGCTCGCCGTGTCGGTGGCGGCCGCGGGCCGCGGCTTCTGGATCGACAGCAGATACGTGGCGATGGCCTGCACGTCCGCTTGCGGAACGGTGGCAAGGTCGCGCGTGACAGGCAGCATGGGACCGGCGGCGGCGCCGTGTTCGCTGGCTCTGCCGGTGCGCAGATAGGCGACGAGCTGGTCCTTCGTCCAAGGCCGCGGCGCTGCGCCGAGCGTGTTGAGCGCGGGCGCTTCCCATCCGTCGACGATGCCTCCGTCGAACGCATGGCCCGACCTTTCGCCGCCGATCGCATTGAGCGGCGAGTGACACGACGCGCAATGGCCGAGCCCGTCCACCAGCAGCTTGCCGCGGTTCCACTCGGCGTCTTTCGATGCATCGGGCTGCTGCGTGCCCGGATGCAGAAACAGCACGTTCCAGAAAGCGAGCAGCGGACGGAAATTCAGCGGGAACATCAACTGGTTGGCGGGCGCCGTCGCCTCGACCGGTTCGCGCGTCATCAGATACGCGTAGGCCGCGGCGATGTCGCCGTCGGACATGCGCGTGAAGTGGATGTACGGAAACGCGGGATAGAGCAGGTGCCCGTCGCGCGCCACGCCGTAGCGCAGCGCGCGCGTGAACGCTTCGAGCGACCAGTTGCCGATGCCCGTCTGCACATCGGGCGTGATGTTGGTCGCGTAGATGGTGCCGAACGGCGTGGCAAGCGGCAGGCCGCCGGCGAACGGCTTGCCGCCTTTTGCCGTGTGGCACACGATGCAGTCGCCGAGCGCGACGACGCGTGCGCCCGCGAGTCTGGTGGGGGCGTCGAAAGCGTTTGGCGCGGGCGGGCTGATGGGCGCGAGCGCCGGCTTCCACATCAACAGGAAGGCTGCCGCCAGCGCGGCCGCTATCGCCACGCCGCCTGCCGCCAGCCATCTGGACTTGCTAGTCATTCGCACACCTGTGATTTGCCGTGGAAGAAGCGGCGCGCAGCGCCGCGAGTGTGGACGACGCGCCGCGAGTGAGTTCGACGCGCCGCGTCATGCGTGGCCCGTGCGGGCCGGCAGTCCGGCAGCCGCCGCCGGCGTGTGGCCGCTCGCGCTGCCGTCGAACGGATAGTCGACGTAACCGGCGGCGTCGCCGCCATACCAGCCCGTGGTCCTCGGCGCGGCGAGCGGCGCCCCGTTGCCGATGCGCTCGACCAGATCGGGGTTTGCGATGTACGCGCGGGCAAATGCCACCAGGTCCGCGTGGCCGTCGCGGATCAGCGCCTCGGCAGCACTCACGGAAATCCCGCCGTTGACCATCAGCGTGCCCGAATACGCGCGGCGCAAGCGCCCGATAATGCGCGGCAAGTCCGGCTTGCCGCTCCAGCCGTTCGTGTCCGCCGCATGCACATAGGCCACGCCGAATTCGCCGAGCATTCTGCCGACGTAGTCGTAAGTGCCGTCCGGGTCCGCGTCTCTCACGTTGTTGTAGTGCGCATAAGGCGAGATGCGCACGCCGACCCGCTCGAGCGGCATCACCGAGCCGATTTGCTCGACGATGTCGCGCAGGAAATTCGCGCGGTTCGCCACCGAACCGCCGTACCGGTCGTCGCGCGTGTTGATGGTGGACGAGAGAAACTGATGCGGTAGATAACCGTTCGCCGCATGCACCTCGACGCCGTCGAAGCCCGCGGCCATCGCGTTTGCCGCGCCTTGGCGGAAGGCCTCGATCGTCAGCCGGATTTCGTCGAGCGACATGGCGCGCGAAGGCGTCGCGTGAATTTTTGTGTACTGACCGTTGTGCAATTGCGCCCAGACCTGCAACTGTTCGAGGTCGTCGTTCACGCCCGAAGGCGAGAGCGGCACCTCGCCGCCGAGCAGAGCGAACGAACTGACGCGCCCGCTATGCCACAACTGCATGAAAATGCGCCCGCCCTCGGCGTGCACCTGGCTCGTGACGGTGCGCCAGCCTTCAATCTGCTCCGCCGTGAAAATGCCGGGCGTCAGGTCGAACGCCGCCGAGGCTGCGCTGACGTTGGTCGCTTCGCTGACGATCAATCCCGCCGACGCGCGCTGCGCGTAGTAGCGCGCCATCAGTTCCGTGGGGCGTCCGTGCGAGGGCGCCCGCGAGCGCGTCATCGGCGCCATGGCGACGCGGTTGCGCAACTGCAGGCCGGACAGATCGTAACCGTCGAGCAAAGGAGAAAGTGAGGACATGCTGGTTATTCCTTGGCGAGCCATGCAGCGTCGTTCAGGCACAGGCACATTGCAGGCAAGCGTATCGCCGGGGCCTTGAGAATTCCTGAAGCCACGCTGAATTCTTGTTAATGAAGTCTTGTCGAGCCGGGCGGCGCGCCGCCCCGTTGCGACCGCACCGCCCTGTCGCAACCGCACTGCGCAATCAACCGTGGCGCGCGGCGTGCGGGCGGCCGATCATCAGGTAATGCGCGAGCGCGACGAGCGGAAAGGCCGTGGCGACTGCCGCGACGAGCGGCCAGCCGCCATGTTCATAGAGCGGACTCGCGAGCGCGGAGCCCAATGCGCCGCCCGCGAAGATGCTGGTCATGTACAGCGCGTTCAGCCGGTTGCGGCTCGCCGCATGCAGCGCGTAGATCTCGCGCTGGCCGAGCACCATGTTCATCTGCACGGCGAAGTCCAGCACGATGCCGGTGACCACCAGTCCGACCACGCCCCACGCCGGGTGGATCAACGCAGGCGTATAGGCGAGGGCGCCCACCACCAGTGCGATGAGCGTCGCGCGCACCGTGTGGCCCGCGTCGGCGAGCCGGCCTGCTACCGGCGCCGAGGTCGCGCCGATTGCACCGACCAGCGCGAAAATGCCGATCTGCGTTTGCGTGAGGCCGAAGTGGCGCGTCAGTTCGACGGGAATCGCAGTCCAGAACAGGCTGAACGAGGCGAACATCAACGCCTGGTAGAACGAACGGTGCCGCAGTATCGGCATGGTGCGCAGCAGATGGCCGAGCGAGGCGATCAGTTCGAAGTACGTGGCCCGGTGATCGGGCTGGCGGCGCGGAATGGTCAACGCGAGAACGCTCGTGACGATTGCCATCAGCACGGCGGCACCGCCGAACACCGCACGCCAGCCGAAGTGTCCGGCCACCACGCTCGAGACGGGACGCGCCAGCAGAATGCCGAGCAGCAGGCCGCTCATGATCGTGCCGACCACCTTGCCGCGCGACTCGTCCGGTGCCAGATGCGCCGCGAGCGGAATCAGGATCTGCACGGCCACCGAACTGAAGCCGATCAGCAGGGAGATGACGAGAAACACGCTGGGTTGATGCGCGAATGCGGCGGCGGCGAGACTCGCGATGGACACCAGCGCGGTGACGATCATCAGCTTGCGGTTTTCCAGCAGGTCGCCGAGGGGCACCAGGAAAAACAGTCCGAACGCATAGCCGATCTGCGTGAGCGAGACGATCAGGCTCGCCGTGCCGCCGGACATGTGGATGTCCGGCGCGATCAGTTCGGTAATCGGCTGCGCGTAATACAGGTTGGCGACGATAGCGCCGCAGCAGAACGCAAACAGCGCGATCAGGCTTTGCGTCAGTTTGACGGGACTGCCGGCGCGGGTCGCGGCGGATAGCTGGGTTGACATGACAACTCCGTGAAGTAAAGAGGCAGAAACGGTGGTTCTATGCATGAAGCCCGGCGCGCGAGACCGCGTCGCTCACCTGCGCGTCCTGGTACTTCGAGCGCGCCTGATGAAGCTTAAGCGTTGCGTGCGAGGCGCGGAATATGGCTAAAATGCAATCCGACGTTGCGTTTTTCGCAACGAAACAGTCAGTCGGGTCGCCAATGGACAAATTCCTCGCCGTCAAAACCTTGCTCGAAGTGGCCGACGCGGGCGGCTTTTCAAAGGCCGCGCAACGCCTTGGCGTCGCGACGTCGTCGGTCACGCGCCTGATGGATTCGCTCGAGGCTTCGCTTGGCACGGCGCTGTTGACTCGCACACCGCGCAAGGTCAGCCTCACCGACGCCGGCATCGCCTACGTCGAACAGGTCTCCAAGGTGCTCGACGATCTCGCCGAGGCCGACGAGAGCGTGTTCGACAGCGGCGCGTCGCCAGTCGGCGCGCTGCGCATCGCGGTGCCGTCCACCTACAGCCGGCTGTGCCTCGCGCAGCACCTTGCGGCGTTTCTCGCCGAACATCCGCGCGTGTTTCTCGATGTGGTGGTGAGCGATCATTTCGTCGATCTCGCGGTGGAGCGGATCGACGTCGCGGTTCGCATCGGCTTTGCCGAGCGCGACGCCAATCTGATCGTCAGAAAGCTTGCGGACAATCCGCGCCATGTCGTGGCGAGTCATGCGTACCTGCAGCGTTGCGGCACCCCCGGCACGCCTGCGGAGCTCACCGGGCACGAGTGCCTGCGGTTTGCTTACGGCGGCGGCCACCGCTCCCGCCAGGTATGGAGTTTCCACCGCGACGGCGAACAACAGCGCGTCGAGGTGCGCGGCCATCTGCTTTCGAACAGTCCCGACGTGCTCCTCGAAGCCGCGCTGGCCGGAAGCGGCATTGCGCTGCTGCCGCAATGGCAGGTTGAAGCCGAGGTGCGCGCCGGACGCCTGATGCGCCTCTTCGAGCAGTTCGACGCGCGGCCTCATGCCGGCGACGCCGTCGTGTACGCCGCGTATCTGCCCAATCGCCGTCAGTCGAGCAAGGTGCGTGCGCTTCTACAGTTTCTCGAGCCGCGCTTGCGGGCTTCGCTCGAAGGTTGAACGTGGGCTTCGACGGCCGGATGGCTGTGCGTGCGGCACGGCCCTACGCGATGTCCGCGGTTCCATGTTCCGCCCGCAAATCCAGTTTCTGCTTGAGCGACACGATCAGGTGATCCACGAACGTCTTGATCTTCGCGTCGACGAATTGCCGCGACGGATACACGACGAACACATTGGTTGCTTCGAGCGGGTAGTGCGCGAACAGATGAACCAGCTTTCCTTCCTTCAGCTCGTCCTGGACCGAGTAAGCCGGCACCGCGCCGACGCCCGCACCCTCCAGCAACGCGAGCCGCAGCGCCTGCATGTTGTTGACGACGAAGTGGCCGGCCTGCGCCGCGTCGCCGGCCGGCCACTCCGTAGGCGGATCGAACGACGACCTGCTTTGCATGAGCGTGTGATTCGGCAGATCGTCCACGCTGTGCACCGGATGCCGTGCGAGGTAGGAGGGCGCGGCAACCAGAATGCGTTGGCAACGCCCGATCAGCCGGCTCACATTGCGGGAGTCGGGTAGCGACGCCGCTGAGATGATCGACACGTCAACCTCGTCTTCGATCAGGTTGGCCATGCGCGGCAGCAACTTCAAGTCGATCGAGACGGCCGGAAACGCATGGCGATATTCGACGATGGTGGACGTCAACTGCTTCAGGCCAATGTCGGGCACCGCATGTACTCGCAGCGTGCCGCGCGGCAGCATGTGGGCGTTGCTCGCCTCGGCGTCGGCCTCGTCGATCTCGGCGAGGATCTTCTTGCAGCGCCGGTAGTAGCGCTCGCCGCACTCAGTGAGCGAGACGCTGCGGGTCGTGCGCTGCAAAAGCCGCGTATGCAGATGCTCCTCCAGTGAAACCACAGCGCGCGAAATATTGCCGGCGCTGCAGTCCATGTGTTTCGCAACCGCGCTGAAGTTTCCGGTTTCTGCTACCCGCGAGAACACCCGCATGCTGAAGATTCTGTCCATGGCCGCTCCGATCTCCCGATTCCATTGAGCCCGACAACACTGCTTGACCGATGTGGAAAAGATACGATTCGCGGCGCCCCGGCACCATCCCTACATACGGCTCACGCGCTCACCTATGCATTCACGGCACTCATCCGTTGGTATAGGTTCGCGAAAGATGAACCGCCTCACAGCTTGAGCAGCCGTGCCGCGTTGCTCATGAAGCCGTGGCAGGTAGCTGCCGCCGCTACCGCAGGGTGTTGCGGTTCGCGGCGCACGGTCCGACGGGCGTCGATCTGGCCGTCGCAATGGCATGCGCGGCTCGTCGAAGCGGCCGGTATTCAGGTCTTTTAAGCCGTCGTTCAGGACTTCTTCGTGCCCGTCGCCTAGTTTGCGAGAGTTGCCGCGACGCTGCCGCGCGGTCGTGTTGCCGCCCGGTCGCGGCGCGGGTTGGGGTCGGGTTGGCGTCGTGTCGCGGCTGAAATGCGGCTCCCTGCTTACCTAATGGCCGCATTGCCGCAGTGTTGCGGCTTGCCAACGGTGGCTTGCCTGCCCGCTTGGCCGCAGTCTGCTAGTGTGAGCCAGTCGATCTCATCCACCGTGAAAAGGAGTCAAGCATGGCCAGCAACACGATTGCCAGTTACCTTGCCGCAACGCTCGCCGCAGCAGGTGTCGAACGGATCTGGGGCGTGACCGGGGACAGTCTGAACGGGCTCGCGTACAGCCTCGACCAGCTTGGTTCGATACGCTGGATGCACACGCGTCACGAGGAAGCCGCCGCTTTTGCGGCCGGCGCCGACGCCGCTTCGAGCGGGCGCCTCGCAGTGTGCGCGGGCAGTTGCGGGCCGGGCAACCTGCACCTGATCAACGGCTTGTTCGACTGCCATCGCAATCATCAACCGGTGCTGGCCATTGCCGCGCATATTCCGTCGACGGAAATCGGCCTCGGCTACTTTCAGGAAACGCATCCGCAGGAGCTCTTCAAGGAGTGCAGCCATTATGTGGAGGTGGTGTCGTCGGCGGCACAGTTTCCGCGTGTGCTGGCCCGCGCGATGCGCACGGCCATCGAGGAGCGGGGCGTCGCGGTAATCGTGCTGCCGGGCGACATTGCGCTAAGCGAGGGGCCGGCCGAAGCGCCTTCCTGGACAGAGAGCGCGCCGCCGCGCATCCTGCCCGCTGAACAGGACCTGGACCGTCTGGCGGCGCTATTGAATGCGTCCGACGCGGTCACGATCATGTGCGGCAGCGGCACGCAGGGCGCGCACGACGAAGTGGTCGCACTGGCCGATACGCTCGGCGCGCCCATCGTGCACGCGTTGCGCGGCAAGCAGTTCATCGAATACGACAATCCGTACGATGTCGGCATGACGGGGCTGATCGGCTTCAGTTCGGGCTATCACGCGATGATGTCGTGCGACACGCTGTTGCTGTTGGGCTGCGATTTTCCATACCGGCCGTTCTATCCGACCGACGCGAAAGTTATTCAGGTCGACTGGAAGGGTTCGCAGCTCGGCCACCGCGCACCGCTCGCGCTCGGGCTGGTCGGCACCGTCAAAGAGACCGTCGCCGCCACGTTGCCGAAGCTGCAACGCAAGACCGACCGCGGCTTCATCGACAACGCGCGCAAGCACTATGCGTCGGCCCGCAAGGGACTCGACGACCTCGCGACGCCAGCCGGCCCCGGCCGCCCGATCCATCCGCAGTATCTCGCGAAGATGATCGACGAAGCCGCGAGCGACGACGCGATCTTCACCGCCGACGTCGGCACGCCCACCGTGTGGGCCGCGCGTTACCTGACGATGAACGGCAAACGCCAGTTGCACGGTTCGTTCAATCACGGTTCGATGGCCAACGCGATGCCGCAGGCGCTTGGCGCGCAAGGGGCGCATCCGTGGCGGCAGGTGGTGTCGTTATCCGGCGATGGCGGCCTCTCCATGCTGCTTGGCGACCTGCTCACCGCGCGGCAACTCGACTTGCCGATCAAGGTCGTGGTGTTCAACAACAGCCTGCTCGGCTTCGTCTCGATGGAACTGAAGGCGGGCGGCTATCTGGATACGAACGTCGACCTCGCGAAGACCGACTTCGCGGCAATCGCGAAGGGCGCCGGCATCTTCAGCATTCGCGTTGAGCAGTCGGAAGACGTGGCGGCCGCGCTGAAACAGGCATTCGATCATCCAGGACCGGCGCTCGTCGACGTAGTCACGTCGAAACACGAACTGGCCATGCCGCCAAAGATCCAGCTGGAACAGGCAAAGGGCTTCAGCCTCTACATGATGCGCGCAATCCTCAACGGACGCGGCGACGAGATCGTCGAACTGGCGCGCACGAACTTGCGTTAGCAAGCGCGCAAGCCAGGCGACGCGCGCCGAGGCGCCTGCCGTTGCGGGCGCCTTCTTTTTTGCTCGGTTTTTGGCGCGGCATCTCGCGTATGCGCAAAAACCGTGCTTTTGCGCAAAGGCGGCCGTTGCTTCTATCGCAGACTGACGACGGTACGCATAGCGCGGCATGCACGCGGCCAGAGCTGCGGCCGAGCCACACGCAACTTCACATCGAGCAGAACACGGGGAGCCTGATGACACTGCAAGCGGACACGGCCACCGCAACCTTGCCCCGATGGCGCAGCGAGCTGAGCACCTACTGGAGCGACGACGGCCCGCGCTTTCGCCATATCGCGAAGGTAGCCATCGCGATGACGCTCGCGATGTGGCTGTGCATGCGCCTCGAACTGCGCACGCCCGCTACCGCGATGGTCTCCTGTGTCATCGTGATGATGCATCAGCAAAGCGGCATGGTGATCGCGCGCGGTTTTTATCGCGGCCTTGGCATAGTGGGCGGCAGCTTCGCCGGCCTGGTGCTGATTGCGTTGTTTGCACAGCAGCCCTGGCTCTTCCTCACGGCGCTGGCAGCATGGATCGGCGCGTGCGTGTTCGGCGCGGCGTACTACCGCAATTTCCAGTCATACGGATTCGTGCTGACGGGATACGGCACGGCGATTACCGCCATACCCGTCTGGTCGAATCCTTACGCCGTGTACGACAACGTGGTGTTCACGGTGAGCGAAGTGGTGATCGGCGTGGTCTGCGCGAGCGTGGTCAGCGCGGTGCTGCTGCCGCGCCCCGTGGTGCCCGAACTGTACGCGTCGAGCCGCAAGAGCTTCACGAATCTGCTCAACGCAATGCACGCAGTGCTGGAGCGCGCGGCGACGCTCGCCGGCTTCGACACGTTTGTCGCGCTGATACGCGAGCGTGTCGGTGTGGAGAGCCTGCGCAGCGGCGCGGTGTTCGAAGATCCGTTGATCCGTTTGCGCAATCCCATCTACATGGACTTCGACCGCGGCTTTCTCGATACCGTCGGCTGGATTCACGCGTTGCAGCAGTTGCAGGCGCGTGCCGCCGCACAAGCGCACCCGCGCGCGCTCGCCGCGGTGCAGGAACTGCTTGGCGGGCTGCTTGCGGTGGTGCCCAATCACGCACCGGCCGAGCTCGTCACAATCGAACAGGTGAAGGCCACGGCGAGCCGCCTCGACGCATTCGAAACGGCTTTGCCCGCGCAATTGGGCCGCCTGCTGCAATCGCTCGCGGACTTGCCGCCGCACGAGCGCCAGTTCGTCGCGGCCACCGGCGGGGCGCTGTTCTTTTCAATCGACGATCTGCGCAGGATGTGCGACAGCTATGTCGCCGCGCGCAGCATTGTCCTGGCGCCCTGGCCACAGTCGGTACTCGGGGCTCTCGCTCGCCTCGGCCGCGCTCGAACGACGCGCGCGAACGCCAACCGGATTGCCGCGACCATTGCGGGCGCGCGCGCGGCGGTTGCGGTGTTGCTGGTCGGTGCGGCGTGGATGGCGTCCGGCTGGGTGGGCGGGGCGACGGCGATTGTCGCCGTGGCCATCACAAGTGCGCTGTTCGCGCTCGCACCCAATCCGATCGTGGCGAGCTGGCAGATTTTCGGCGGCTGCCTGGGCGGCTGGATCGCGGGGTTCGGGTTCAATTTTTTCGTGTTGCCGCGCATCGATACATTCGAATTGCTCGCCGCGTCCATGGCGATCTTCGTGATGGTGGGCAGCTATGTGAACACCTTTGCGAAGACGGCCATTCTTGGACTCGGCTTTAGCCTCTACTTCTGCTTTATCGTCGGCATTACGAACCCGACGGTCTATAACCCGAGCGGGTATCTCGACACGGGCTTTGCGCTCTTGTGCGGTATCGCGGTCGCCGCGGTCGCGTTTTCGGTCCTGGTGCCGCGCGCGGGCGAGTGGATCAACGCGAAGTACATCGGCCAGATTCGCGCCTTGATTGCAGAGGACGCGCGCGACGGCGAGCTGGACGACCTTCTGTATCGCTTCGAAGCGGGCGTGCGCGACTTCATGCTGGAGGTCGCACAGGCTCCGGTGGACCGGCACCTGGACCGCGAGCGCCTGATGGCCTGGGCGTTCGCCGCGCTCGAGATCGGGCGCGCGATGATCCTGATGCGCATGCATACCGAGCAGCTCGCCGGGCGGCTGAGGCAAGCGCGGGGCGAAGGGCATGGCGAAGCAGAATCAGGCGGCGAAAACCGCCCGCCATTGCCGCCGGGATGGCGCGCCGCGCAGCAGGCGTGGCTGGCGGCGCTCGCCGAGGCTTTTGTCGTCGCCACGCCGCAGGCCGTCGACAATGCGCGGACAGCCACCCGGCGCGCGCTTGATCTGCTGCCGCCGGAACCGGGTATCGCTGTCGACGCGAACACGCTCGCGCGCTACCGGATGCGCGCGTTGCTGCATCTCACCGAACTGACGCTGACCGACGACACGCTGAGCGTGTGGCGGCCCGCGCCGCTCGGCCACACGAAGCGGGCGCCCGCATGAAACGGCATTTCGAGTCCTCGTCCTCGTCCTTTTCCTTCTCTTCGTCCATCTGCTGGCGCGCGGCGTGGCGGCCGGCGACAGCCGCGCTTGCCAGCGCGCTGCTGCTTGGCGCATGCATCGGCGATGGCGGCATTCACACGCGCGAAACGCCGTTCGACGCCGCGGCGCTCGATCCGGGCGCTGCGCTGCGCGCCACGCAGGCCGATGCGAAATGGCCGGCCGGCGGCTGGTGGCGCCAATGGAACGATCCGCAACTGGACCGGCTGGTGGCGGACGCCACCGCCGGCAATCCCGGCTTGCAGGCGATCGGGCAGCGCATCGAGGTGGCGCGTTTTCAGGCGCAGGTGGCGGGCGCAGCCGAACTGCCGCAACTGAATGCGAGCGGCAGCTTCGAGCGCCGGCGCTACGCGCGCTACACGACGCCGGCGCCGCCCGGCGGCACGACGGTGTGGAGCAACAGCATAGAGGCGGACCTTTCATACGATCTCGATCTGTGGGGCAAGTCGCGCGCGCTTCGCGAGGGCGCGCTCGACAATGTGCGCGCGGTGGCCGCCGACGCGCGTTTCGCTCAGGTGGAACTGCAGACCGCCGTGGTCCGCAGCTATGTGCAGTTGTCGCTGGCGTATGCGTTGCTCGACGTTCACAGCGCCGTGCAAAGCCAGCAGCAGCGCACGCTCGACATTGCAGAGCGCCGCTTTCGCGCGGGCGTCGGCAGCGGCCTCGAGGTCAGCCAGGCCGAAAGTCAGCTGGCGATGAGCACCACGCGGTTACAGCAGGCGCAGCAGCAGATCGCGCTCGCGCGCATCGGCCTTGCCGGGCTGGCGGGCAAGGGGCCCGGTTATGGCGACACGTTGCGCCGTCCCAACCTGGCGCTCAGCGTGCCGGTGAAGCTGCCCGCCTCGCTGCCGGCGGATCTGCTCGGGCACCGCGCCGACGTGGTGGCCAACCGTTGGCGCGTGCAGGAAGCGGACAAGGGCATTGCCGCGACGCACGCCGATTTCTATCCGGACATCAATCTGGTCGCAATGGCGTCGCTCGGTTCCGCGGCGACTTTCGGCGGCTTCCTGAACTTCGTCGACAGCAATGGCTTGGGTCACGGCGCAGGCGCGGCGATCTCGCTGCCGGTTTTCGACGGCGGCCGGCGGCGCGGCAACTACGGCGTGGCGGTCGCCTCGCGCGACGCCGCCGTGGACGCCTACAACCAGAGCGTGGTCAACGCGCTGCAAGGCGTTGCGGCGCAGGTGGTGTCGCTGCGCTCGCTCGAAGAGCAGCAGGCTTCGGTGCAAAGCACGCTCGCGTCGACGCGCAAGTCGTTCCAGCTGGCCGACGCCGGTTATCGCAGCGGTATCACCGAATTTCTCAATGTACTTGCCGCGCAAAACGCGCAACTGGAACAGCAGGAGAGCCTCGCGGCAATTCAGGCAAAGCGGCTCGATGCGTGGGCGCTGCTGATGAAGGAACTGGGCGGCGGGTTCCAGGCCGACGAGTCGCAGGACTTGCCGCACGACTTGCCGCAAGGAGTGGCGAATGCCCGGTGAAATCGACCTCTTTTCGCTGCTCGTGCCGGGCTTGCTGCCGATTCTCGTCGGCTGCGCGCTGCTGTTCGTGGTTCTCGACCTCGTGCTGGCGAGATTCGGCTTTTATCGCTGCACGTGGCACCCAAGCCTCTTTCGGGTGGCGCTGTTTGCCGCGCTGTTTAGCGGCGCCTCGCTGCTGTTGTGGCAATGAACGGCCACGGCATCCACCATTTTTTTCACCCCACCGACTGCCCACGCTAACGCCAGGTCATTTAGATGAAAACGCAATCCATCCTGCGGGCCGCTTTCACGCTCACGCTGCTCGTCGTCGCGATCGTGCTGGTTCGCATGCTCTGGCTCGAGTACATGTACTCGCCGTGGACCCGCGACGGCCGGGTCCGCGCGAAGGTCGTGCAGGTCGCCACCGACGTCTCGGGGCTGGTCAGCGAAGTGCGCGTCGTGGACAACCAGTGGGTGCGCAAGGGCGACATTCTGTTCGTGCTCGACCCGGCGCGCTTTCACTACGCGCTTGCTCAGGCCGACGCGGATCTGGCGCGTGCGCAGGCGCAGATGGCTCAGGCGAAGGCACGCATGGCGGCAAGCGCAGCGGATCTGGCAATGAAGCGAGCCCAGGCCGCGCGCCGCGCCAACCTGGCGGGCGACGTTATTTCTGACGAAAGCCGGCTGGATTTCGCGTCGCTCGCAAGCCAGGCCGCGTCCGACCATGCCGCCGACGTCGCCGCCTACAGCGCCGCCGAAGCCACCGTCAAGGCAGCCGTGGTGGCGCAACAGACAGCCGCACTGAATCTGGCGCGCAGCGAAGTGCGCGCGCCCTCCGACGGCTTTATCACCAACCTCAATCTTTACCCGGGCGACTTTGCTACCGCGGGCAGCGCGCGCATGGCCCTGATCGACTCGAACTCGTTCTGGGTCTACGGCTATTTCGAGGAGACCAAGCTGCCGCGCGTGCACGTCGGCGATCGCGCGGTGGTGCGACTGCTGTCGGGCGGCGCGGACATCGAGGGGCACGTGGACAGCCTCGCCTCCGGCATCGCCGACCGCGACAATTCGACCAGCAACGGCGATCTGCTAGCGGACGTCAATCCGGTCTTCACGTGGGTCCGGCTCGCCCAGCGCGTGCCGGTACGGGTTCATCTCGACCGCATTCCGGCCGGCGTCAGGCTCGCGACGGGCATGACGTGCACCGTCACGCTCCGGCCGCGAGGCGCGCCCTGAAGAGATGCGCGGCGCGACATCGTGCGAATCGAAAAACATGCTCCGCGCAAAGCGTTCACAGTAGCGCTCAGCGACGCCCGCCGCTCAAGGCAAAGTCGGGCGCCGTGGTGCAAACAGGCAATTCCGTTCAACGCATTTCGTGGAGAAAACATGATCAAGGCAAAGTGGGCAATCGTATTGATGGCGGTGTCGGCATTGGGCGTGGTGAGCCAGCAGGCCAGCGCGCAGGTGGCGGGCGCGCAGCCGATCGGCATTAGCGTCGAACAGACGGCACTCGTGGTGGAAGGCTGGAGTGTCAAGAAAAGCCTGCTCGGCAAGAGCATCTATAACGACGAAGGGCAGAAGGTCGGTGTGCTTCACGACATCATCATTGCGCCCGATAACGCGGTCTCGTTCGGCATCGTGGCGGCGCACCAGTTTCTGGGCGTGTCGCACCATGACGTGGCCATCCCGATGTCGCAACTGGACTACATGAACGGCAAGCTCGTGTGGCCGGGCGCCACCCGCGAAGCGGTCAAGGCGATTCCCGCATTTCAGTATGCGAAAGTCCGCACGGTGCCTATCGCGCGTAAAGACTTCGGCCATCACTGAGCCCTGAGCCTTGAGCCTTGAGCCTTGAGCCTGGAGCCCTAGGCCCTAAGCTCCGACCGAGGCATGATGCGCCGCCGCCGCAGGCGGCGGCGCACCGAAGCACCGAAGCTCGCTCTCGAGCCGTGGCGCGGCGTCTCGCGCGAGCGGCTGGCAGCGGCCCGAAACCGGGCTCGCCGCGCAAGGCGCCGGGCATTTTTGAAGCCTTAAGGAAAAATAAGTTTGCGATTCGCGACGCGCGGTGCATGATCGCTTTCATCATGAAAGCGATCGCTCGCTGCTACGTCCGGTGTGAGGTGTGCTGACAGCCACCCGGCTGTCATTCGACGGACAGGCTGCGGTATTCGCCAACCAACGCCCGTTATCTACGTGATGTCCGCACTCAACCACTCCGTCAAAGTCCTGCCATGCGGCGCCCCTTCGACCCGCTTGTCGTGAAGACGTCGGCTCGGGCGACGCTCGCGCTGCCGTTCGAGCGCAACGTGCTGCTGACGCTGGCGGCCGTCATCTCACTGTGCGTCTTCGTCCTTGACGCGCTGACTCCACTCGATATCGCCGTCGCCGTGTTTTACGTGGTCGCAGTGCTGCTGGTCGCCTCGACCGGCGAGCGTCCGTCCACGGTAGCGGCCGCGTGGGGATGCGTGGTGCTGACGCTGCTGGGCTTCGTGATCTCGCACGAGGACAGCTATTCGAGCGGCGCGATCGCGCGCTGCGTGGTCAGCCTGCTGGCGATCGCGACCACCTCGATACTCGCTTTGCGAATTCAGGCCGCCACCGCGACGCTGCGCGAGCAGGTGGAACTGCTCAACCTGGCGCACGACGCGATCGTCGTTCACGACATGAACGACCGCATCACGTTCTGGAATCACGGCGCCCAGGCGCTGTACGGCTGGAGTGCGCAAGAGGCGCTCGGGCAGTCGCTGCAGGAATTGACGCAAACCTCGTACCCCGTGCCCGACGAACAGGTCCGCTCCGAATTGCTGCGCGCCGACCGCTGGCATGGCGAACTGCAGCGCGTGCGCCACGACGGCAGCGTGGTGGTCATCGCGAGCCGCGCCGCGCTGCTGCGCGACGAGAAAGGCAACCCGCGCGCGGTGCTCGCGACCAACAATGACATTACCGACCGCAAGCGGGCCGAGCAGGCACTCGAGCGCAGCGAGGCTTTCCTGCGCGACGCCCAGCAACTGAGCCGGACCGGCAGCATTGCGATGCGCTTTCCGGCCGGCGAGATGTGGTGGTCGGACGAAGCGTACCGCATCCTCGGATACTCGCGGGACACGCTGCCCTCGATCGACGCGTTGCTCGCGCGCGTTCATCCCGACGATCTTGCGCTCGTGCGTGGCGCCTTCGAACAGACTGTTGGCGCAGAGCCGCTAGTCGATATCGAACACCGGCTCACCATGCCCGACGGCAGCATCAAGCACGTTCACTGCGTGGCCCATCTTGCTGCGACGCGGTCCGGCCACAAGGAGTACGTGGCGGCGCTGATGGACATTACCGACATGAAGCGCGCCCAGGAAGCGCTCGCGCGCACCAACGACGAACTCGCCCACGTGACCCGCATCACGCTGTTGGGCGAGTTGGCCGCGTCCATTGCGCACGAGGTTGCGCAGCCTATCGCGGCAATCGCCGCCTGCGGCAGCGCGGCGTTGCGCTGGCTGAACCGGCCCACGCCGGAGCTCGAGGAAGCGGCGCAGTCGCTCAGACAGATCGTGCGCGACGCGAAGCGGGCGGACGACGTGATCCAGAAGATCCGTTCGATGGCGAGAAAACGCGAGCGCCGGCCGACGGCGGTGGACCTTGCCGCGGTGATCGTCGAGTCGATCGAGCTGGTACAGCGCGAATTGCAGCGCAACCGCATCGAGCCCGAGCTCGACCTTGCCGAACCGCCGCTTGCCGCCTGTTGCGACCGCGTGCAATTGCAGCAGGTCATGATCAACCTGATCATGAACGGCGTGCAGGCGATGGCGGAGGTGGCGGGGCCGCGCAGGCTGAGTATCGCGACCCGGCGGCTGGAGGACGCACAGGTGCATGTGATCGTGCAGGACTGCGGCACCGGCATCGGTGAAGAAAACGCCGCGCGGCTCTTCAACACGTTTTTCACGACCAAGCCGGACGGCATGGGCATGGGCTTGTCGATCTGCCGCTCGATTGTCGAAGCGCACGGCGGGCGCATCTGGGCCGAGCCGCGCGCAGGCGGCGGTGCGGTATTCCAGTTCGTGCTGCCCATCGATAAAGGAGGATGTCATGAGCAGTAGTCTGCATGTCGAAGAGGGCGCCGGCGCCATGGTGTATGTGGTCGACGACGACGAATCGATGCGCGATGCCCTGCGCACGCTGTTGCGCTCGGTCGGGCTCAATGTGCAGACCTTCGGTTCCGCTCAGGAATTTCTCGGCATCGACATGCCGGACGTGCCGAGCTGCCTCATTCTCGACGTGCGCCTGAAGGGGCAGAGCGGGCTCGCGGTGCAGGAGCAGATAACGGCGAGCCAGCTCGGCCTGCCCATCGTCTTCATGACCGGACATGGCGATATCGCGATGACCGTGAAGGCCATGAAGGCGGGCGCCACCGACTTTCTCGCCAAGCCGTTTCGCGATCAGGACATGCTGGACGCCGTCGAGCAGGCGTTGGCGAGCGACGCGCAGCGTCGCGCGGCGAGCCGCTCGGTCGCCGACTTGCGCCGTTGCTACGAGTCGTTGACGCCGCGCGAGCGCGAGGTCATGGCGTTCGTCGCCGCCGGTCTGATGAACAAGCAGATTGCGGGCGAGCTGAACCTGAGCGAGATCACGGTGAAGATTCACCGCGGCCAGGCCATGCGCAAGATGGGCGCGCGCTCGCTTGCCGATTTCGTGCGCAAGGCGGAGACGCTCGGGCTAGATCTGCCGCAACGTACCGGAGCGGCGGCGCGCAGGTCCGACGCCTGACGATGCGCGTGCCGCGTGGATTGCGCGGGCCGATGCAGCGGGCAGGCGCCGCGTCCGTGGTGCCCACCGTGCGGATGCTGAGGCAGGTTCGGGCGGTGCCGTTAGCCGGGTGATTGCTGTTTTTGCCGTTGATGCGTTTATGCGTTGGTGTCGCCAGTGCCGTTAATGCTGTTAATGCCGGTAGTGCCGCTAGTGCCGTTAATGCCATTGATGCCGCTGATGCGTTAATGCCGCTGATGCGTTGATGCCGTCGATGCCGCTGATGCGTTGATGCCGTTGATGCCGCTGATGCGTTGATGCCGTCGATGCCGTTGATGCGTTGATGCCGCTAACGCCGTTAATGCCGTTAATGCCGCTAATCCGCCAGTGCCGCCAGTGCCGCCAGTGCCGCCAGTGCCGCCAGTGCCGCCAGTTCCGCCAGTTCCGCTCGTGCCGTCCAGGCCGCTAATACGGCTAAAGCCGCCGCTGCGCTAAGGCCGCCGATGCGGCGCTTGCGGGCACTGCGGCCGCACCGCGCGGCTTGCCGGCTCATACGAAGGTATAGGCGCTCCACCGTTCTGCGCACCGAGCCTCGGCTGGGCGGGCCGTGACCAATCATCCTGCGCAAAGCGGGGTCTGCACGGCCCACGCTGCGCTGCGCTCGTCGGCGCGCTTCGCGGCATGGCTAAACCTGCGAATAGGACGCCTCAACCATAGGTCATTGAGACCACACCTAAGTAGGGCTGGTTGCACGACTTGCCGCGCGATACCTTCTCGTCAACACAGCGCCGTCGCGCTCCGGCACTGTGTCCCAACTAACCGGATGACCAGATCATGACCAGTTCGTCGACGTCGTATCCTGAACCCACGGTTGCATTCGCAAGAAGGAGCCAACTAAGCCGGATCGGTGTGGAGCACCACTGGCGCTGCCCTCGCGAAGACGCGCTCAACGCGCACGAGCCGGGCGGCATACTGGTGTCGCGCTGGACGCGTCACGACCTGGAGCCCGTCGAGGTCGCCAACCCGGGAAGCGCCACGCATCACTGCATCGCGATGAACCTGAAAGGCACGTCGCTCCGATTCGTTTATGCGGGCCGCACGCTCGTACATGGCAGAGTGACCGCCGGTGCGGTGCAGATCACTGCGCCTGAAGTGCCGTGCAGCGCAACCTTCGAGGCGCCCGGCGATGTCTTGCACCTGTTCGTCTCGCAGCAGGTGCTGAGCGAATGTTTCGAGGACACCTTCGGCCGGCCGCATGGCGGCGAGATTCGCCTCGACGCGCCTGGCATCGTGTGCGATCCCGCGCTCGAGCGCCTCGCGCAGGCGCTCGCGGTTTCGCAGTCCGACGACGCCGCACTCGGCAAGGTGTTCACGGACGGAGTGAGCCTCGCCATCGTGTCGCGCGTGATCGCGCGGCATTTCTCGCTGCCGCAACGGCAGCGTCGCGAGGCAAGTCCGCTGCCGCCGTGGCGGCTTAGCCGCGCACTCGAATTCGTCGATGCACACCTTGCGGAATCGATCGGGCTCGAGGACATCGCCAACAGTACCGGACTCACGCGCATGCACTTCGCGTCGCAGTTCCGTCGCGCAACCGGCATGCGTCCGCATGAATATCTGCTGCGCCGCCGGATCGAGCATGCGCAGCAGCTCTTGCGCGAATCGAAACACAACGTGTTCGACGTTGCGCTGAGCTGCGGCTTTCGCTCACAGGCGCACTTCACCACGGTATTCAAGCGCTTCGTCGGGCAAACGCCACATTGCTGGAAGATGAAAGCAAACGCCGGCCAGTGAGCGCATTTCGCAGGAACGGGTTCGCGCAATGGCGGGCGCTGCACTGCCTTGCAACGTATCTCGGCAACGTGACGATTAACGGAATCATCGGTACAAGGGGAGCGAAAAAATGCTGACGAAAGCGGGTGGCAACGATCCGTGGCAACAGACGCTTGGGCTGTTGTCCACGTTGTCCGGCGGCGCGAATTCAGGCGTCGGTGACATCGCAGCGCTGGCTCAACGCGCTGGCCGCAACGGCGCACGGCTCGCCGCGTTGAGCCAGCGCTCCGCCGTCCAGATCCAGGTGATCGACCGGCCGAGTAGAACGACAGCCACCGTGATATGGCGGGATTCCACGCATTGCTCTTACGGCGACCAGACTTGGCATGCAAGCCGCGCGCGGACCGCCGGCGTCTGTGCAATGAGCGGCCGCGCCATTCAGCGCGGCGACGCGATCTATAAGCCGAGGCCTTGCAGGCCGGCCCCGCTCAACGCGGGCGCCATGATTCTGGGCTCGGTGATGAACGAGGCAGCGCCCGCATGATATGAGGTGAGGGCCTGCACCCGCATGCATCTGCATGCACCCGCATGCGCCCGCCTGCACCCATCTGCACCTTCAAGCCGTTACGACGGCGCCGCGTGCATCGCACGCACGGCGCTTTTCACTGCTCTTCTCACCCTTCCTGATGAGCCGCGGCTCCCACCTTGCCGCGGAAAATATAGTACTGGTACAGGTTGTAGCCGATCATTACCGGAAAGATCAGGCCGATGCCGATCAGCATGAACGCGAGCGTGGGCGTACCCGATGCGGCCTCGATTACCCTGAGCTTGCCAGGCACGAAGTACGGAAACAGACTCACGGCGAGCCCGGCGAACGACAGCAGAAAGAGTGCGACGGAAGCGCGAAACGGCCCGTTCGAGCTGCCCAAATAGAGTGAGCCCATGATGAAGGCGAACGCCACTGCCGCGGCCACACCGAGTGCGCTCAGCAAATGGAACACGCCCGGTTGCGTCCAGCGGTCATGTCCGACGTCGCTGATGAACCATGTCGCCGCAGTCAGCACCACGGCCGCAGCGACCGTAATGAAAGCGCTGAGAAGGGCGAGCCTGCGCGACCATTGCTCGAGCGAGCCTACCGTCTTTTTCACGAGATAGGTCGAGCCGAGCAGCGCATAGCCCGCTACCACGCCGATTGCGGAGACGGCCACGAACACGCCGCTCATAGCGCCCGGCGCGAGCCCCGTGATGAGCTTGCCGAGTATCACGCCCTGCGCAAGCGCCGCGACCAGACTGCCGATGCCGAACACCTTGTCCCACAGCGGTCCGTGCGACACGCTATGACGGAATTCGATCGCCGCGCCGCGCATGATCAGACCGGCAATCAACAGCATGACCGGCAGATACAGATCCTGCAAAAGCAGCGCATAGGCAAGCGGAAAAGCGCCGAACAACGCGCCGCCCAGCACGACGAGCCAGGTCTCGTTGGCGTCCCAGACGTGGCCGATGGTCTGCACCATCGCGTCATGATCCTCGCGGCGTTTGCGCAGGAGACTGAGTATGCCGATGCCAAGGTCGAAGCCGTCGGTAATCACGTAAAACGCCAGCATCAGACCGATCAGACCGAACCAGGTGATAGCGAGCATTGCATGTGTAGAGCTGTCCATAAACTTGCCTCGCAATGTGAACGATCAATATTCGGTGACGGCCGCTTGCGCTTCGGCCTTGACCGGTGCAGGCGGATTCAGGGAAAGGTCGGGCCCTGCGCGCAGCCAGGCGCGCGCGAGCACGAAGAATGTGCCCAGCAGCACGACGTAGAAGGCGAAAAACATTGCCATGCTGAACGTCACGGACGAAGCGGCCACGGTCGAGACCGCCTCCTTGGTGCGCAGCAGACCATACACGACCCACGGCTGGCGACCCACTTCGCGCACGATCCAGCCGGCCTCGACCGCCACATAAGGCAGTGGAATACAGAGCACCCAGGCGATGAGGAGCTTGCGTTGTTCGAGGAGCCGCTCGAGGTTTGCGCGCGTCTTGCGCAAGACGAACGCCGTCCAGAACGCCAGCAACATGAATGCGAAGCCGATTCCGGCCATCACGCGAAACGAGTAATAGAGCAGAGGCAGCATCGGCGGCTGGTCCGCGGGCTTGAATTCGGACAGGCCCTTGACCTCGCCGTGCAGCGTATGCGTGGCGAGAATGCTCAGCATGCCGGGGACTTCGATCGACCAGTCGTTGCGCTGCTCTTTCTGATTGGGCCACGCGAGCAGCGACCACGACGCGGCGGTGCCCGGCTTGTTGGTGGTCCAGTGTCCTTCGATAGCGGCGCCCTTGGCCGGTTGCGTGGCAAATACGCTGCCGCCGCTCGAATCGCCGAGCCAGATCTGGAGCGGGGTCACAAAAACGAGCACTAGTAAGGCGATCTTGAACGAGCGCACGAAAAATTCCGGATGGCGCCGCTTGAGCAGATTCCACGCGGAGATGCCCGCGATCACGAACATGCCGGTTTCTATCGCCGCTACCCACATGTGCGCCACGCCCCACACCATGTCGGGGTTGAAGATCGCCGCCGCGTAGTCGGTCACGACGATCTTGCCGTTTTGCACGGCGATGCCCGCAGGCGTTTGCATCCACGAATTGGCGACCATGATCCAGAACGCCGAGATGCTCGAGCCGAGCGCCACCATGCAGGTCGCGAACAGATGCACGCCGCGCGGCACGCGAGCCCACCCCAGCAACATGACGCCGATGAAACCGGCTTCGAGCATGAACGCCATCGCACCTTCGAAGCCGAGAATGTTGCCGAAGAACTCGCCGCTATAGCGCGAAAAGCCGGCCCAGTTGGTGCCGAACTGAAACTCCATCGGAATGCCGCTGACCACGCCGACCGCGAAGTTCAGCACCAGCAGCTTGCTCCAGAAGCGCGCGTGCCTGTAATAGACGACGTTGCCGCTGCGCAGCCACAGTACTTCGATCAGCACGAGAAACGCCGACAGGCTGATGGTGAGAATCGGCCACAGGATGTGGAAGATGGCCGTCATTGCAAACTGCGCACGCGACAGATCGAGGACCTCATTCAGATGCATGTTGGCCTCCCGTGGCGGCGGCAGTGGCGGGCTTGCGAGGGGTGTCGGCAGCGGGCGTCGCGGCGCGTGCGATCTTTACCGGCACCGACTTGTACGAAGGCGTGCGGCTTTTCGGGTCGAACGCATAGAGCGGCACGAGCGGGTTCGCTTCCGGGTAGTAGGCGCCGCAGCAACCGTCAGGCAGCGAAAATTCGATGGCCTTGAAATTGCGGATCACGCGTTCCATGCCGTCATTCGCGAGCGTATGAATGTCGACCCGCTCGCCCGCTTGCAGGCCGCGCTTGTGCAATTCGCGCGCGTTCATGAAGACCACGTCGCGCTGGCCGAACACGCCGCGATAGCGGTCTGAATGCGAATACAGCGTGGTGTTGTACTGGTCGTGGCTGCGCATCGTGGTGAGCCACAGCGCATCGGGATCGGGCTCGTGCGGATCTTCGCCGAGTCCCTCGAACACAATGAAGTTCGCGCGGCCTGTGGGCGTTGCCCACACGCGTTCGCGCGCGCTCGAAGCCAGATGGAAACCTCCAGGCACGCGAATGCGCTCGTTGTACGCATTGAAAATCGGGTAGACGGTTTCGATCTTGTCGCGGATGCGGTCGTAGCTCGCGACAAGATGTTCCCAGTCGACATGTGAACGGCTGCCTAGCGTCGCGCGCGCGATGCCGGCAACGATTGCCGGTTCGCTGCGCAAATGCGGCGACGCGGGTTCGTTGCGCCCGGCCGACGCGTGCACCATCGACATGGAATCTTCCACTGTGATGGATTGCGGGCCGTCCGCCTGAATGTCGATCTCGGTGCGGCCAAGGCAGGGCAGGATGAGCGCGTTCTTGCCGTGGACGAGGTGGCTGCGGTTGAGCTTGGTGGCGATATGAACCGTCAGATCGAGCTTGCGCATTGCCGCCTGCACGCGAATCCAGTCCGGCACGGCCGCCGCAAAGTTGCCCCCGAGCGCGACGAACACCCTGGCGTCGCCGCGCATCATCGATTCGATCGCGCCGATCACGTCGTGGCCATGCGTGGCCGGCGGCCGGAAACCGAAGGCCCGCTCGATGCCGTCGATCAGTGCAGGCGAAGGCTTCTCCGTGATGCCGACGGTTCTGTTGCCCTGCACGTTCGAATGGCCACGCACCGGGCACACCCCTGCGCCGGGCCGACCGATATTGCCGCGCAACAGTGCGAGATTGGCTACCTGCTGCACCGTTTCCGTGCCGCGGCGATGTTGCGTGAGCCCCATGCCGTACACGAGAATCGCGTTGTTCGCCTGCATGTAGATGTTCGCCGCGTTCTCGATGTCCTCGCGCGCCAGTCCGCTTTGCCGCACGATCGCGTTCCAGCTGGTCGTGCGCAGATCGGCGAACAGCGCCTCGACGCCGTGCGTATGGTCCTCGATAAAAGCGGTATCCAGTACGCGCGGCCCGTTCGCGGCGAGCGTGGCGTCGTCCGCTTCCATCACGGCTTTCATCATGCCTTTGAGCACGGCGGCGTCGCCGCCCACGCGAACCTGATAGAAAAACGAACTGATCTTCGTGGAGCCGAGCGTGGCCATTTCCACGGGGTCCTGCGGCGACGCAAAGCGCTCCAGTGCGCGCTCGCGAAACGGATTGAACGAGACGATGCTCGCGCCGCGCCGCGAAGCGCTGCGCAGATCGCTCATCATGCGGGGGCTATTCGTGCCGGGGTTCTGGCCGAAGATGAATATCGCGTCGGCTTGCGCGAAATCTTCGAGCAGCACCGTGCCTTTGCCCACCCCGATGGATTCGGGTAGGCCGACGCTCGTTGCCTCGTGGCACATGTTCGAACAGTCGGGAAAGTTGTTGGTGCCGAATTCGCGCACGAAAATCTGGTAGAGAAACGCCGCTTCGTTCGACGCGCGCCCCGACGTGTAGAAGTCCGCCTGGTCCGGACTTTCGAGAGCGTTCAGATGGGTTGCGATCAACGCGAATGCGTCGTCCCACTCGATTGGCACATAGCGATCGGAGGGCGCGTCGTAGACCATCGGATGCGTCAGTCGGCCGGCCATTTCCAGGTCGTAGTCGTCCCAGGCGGTTAGCTCAGAGACGCTATGCTCCGCGAAGAATTCAGGCGTGCAGCGATTCGCGGTGGCCTCCCAGGCCACGGCCTTGGCGCCGTTCTCACAAAACTCGAACGACGACGTGTGCTTCGGGTCGGGCCATGCGCAACCGGGGCAGTCGAAGCCTTCCGGCTGGTTCATGTGCAGCAGCGTCTTTGCGCCGGACACGGCCACGCCTTGCAGCGCGAGCGCCTCGCCGGTTGCCTTCAGCGCACCCCAACCGCCGGCGGGGTCGCTGTAGATGCGGATTGTCTTTTTGGCCATGACCGTTTCCTGGCGTTTCGTTGGGAACATGCGCAGAAGAATGCGTGAAGCTCGTGCGCGGCGCTTTTGCAAATGCCCGCCCGTTGCAGATTCGCACGCTGCATGCAGCCGGGCGCGGCTGCGCCCGGCGGGTGCGCCGTGCATGCCGTGCGTTTGCGAAAGCTCGCAGGCGTTCTGGAAAGACCGGCACTACAGCTCGGCCAATAATCGTTTCCATGCGGCGAGGCTCGTGCGAAGCGGGCGCGGCGGCACCGCGTTGCGCACTCCGCCCCGCGCCGAACCCTGCTACCACCGGAGCACTCCTCATGCGATATCTGGACGAATCGGCTCGCGACATCGATCGCCGTGACTGGCGGCCCGTGCACGGCGCTGACATTCCCTACGCGAGCGGCGGCGGGCTGTCGCGCGCTTCGGCTGCCGAGGTTGCGAAACCGCCGCTGCCCGGACGCTGGACGCGCCGCGTCGTCATCGCAACGGGAGCGTGGTCAGTGCTGGAACTGCCATTCGAGCTGTGGATCAGCACCTCCGTGCGCGACGCGCTCGCCCTGGTCACCGCGAAGCTGCTCTGGCTCGCGCTGGTGGGCTTCGTGCTCGCAGGCCAGCGCGTTGCGCGCATCGCCTACGGATTCTTTTGCACGATCGGTCTGATTGCCATGGCGTTCGCCTTGCCTGCCGAATACCGGCTCTTTCCGCTCGGCTTTGCACTGACCGCGGTGGAATGCGTGTTGAAGGCGACGGCGTTTGTGTGCCTCGTTGGCGCAGGCGTCGACAGCGACGAAAGGTGACCTGTGGTGCATGGCAGGTTGTCCGCAGGCGCCTTCGGGCGCCTTTTTATTGTGCGCTCTGCGTGGGTCCCTGATGCGCAGCCAGGTGGACCGAAGCGGCTCGGGCCGTGGCCTGCGTGAATGAGGGCTCATACTTTAGTGTCATGCCGGCACGGCGGCGGCAGAGCGCGCAAACGCCTCGGGCACCGCATGCGCGGCCGGCGGCACCGAGCGCGTGCCGGGCAACGTATCCCTATGGATAATGGCTCGCCCTGGTCTTCCCAATTAATATGACTGTGAAGACACAGCGGATATGCCGCGTCGGCGCAATGAAAGCGCAATGGGAGTAGGGGCAGCTATGAGCTTTATTTGCATCGTCGACGATGACGCCTCGGTACGCAACGGCATCGGCAATCTGCTGAAGTCGGTCGGATATACCACGATGCTGTTTTCGTCCGGCGAGGATTTTCTTGCGTCGCCGCTCGCGGACGACGCACTGTGCGTGTTGCTCGACGTTCGCATGCAGGGCATGCAGGGGCTGGAAGTGCAACGTCGACTCAAAGCGGAACACAGGACCATACCGGTGGTATTCATGTCCGCGCACGGCGAGGACGAAACGGTGCGGCGAGCCCTGCGCGACGGCGCCGTGAGTTTTCTGCGCAAGCCGTTCGCGGAAGAAGCGTTGCTCGATTCGATCGAGCTCGCCGTCGAACAAAGGAGTAAGCCTGGTTGACTGGCGGGAAATCCGCCAGGCCGCCAGGCGCATCTGCGCGTTGGGCAAGCGTTGCAATGGCAAACCGACAATGCCGGCGAAACAAGCCGCATAAGTGCAGCGTAAAATGTGACTTACAAGTACATTTTACGACTTCACCGGAACAGCCCCCGACATGAGCCAGAATGACAACAGGCAGGACGCGACGCGTGAAACCGAGGAGCAGTTCCGGATTCTTGTTCAGGGCGTGACCGACTACGCGATTTTCATGCTGTCGCCCGCGGGCGTGGTGACCAGTTGGAACGTCGGCGCGGAGCGGATCAAAGGGTATCGGCAGGCGGAAATCATCGGCGAGCATTTCTCGCGCTTCTACTCGGACGAAGACAAGGCGGCCGGCGTGCCCGCGCTGATTCTCGCAACAGCGGCGAAAGAAGGCCGTGCCGAGCGCGAAGGTTGGCGCGTGCGCAAGGACGGCAGCCGCTTCTGGGCGCACGTGGTGGTCGATGCGATCCGCGACGAGGCGGGTTCCCTGGTCGGATTCGCCAAAGTGACACGCGACATTACAGAGCGCAAGCAGGCGGCCGCCGCGCTGGAAAAGGCCAATGCGGCCTTGTTCCAGGCGCAGAAAATGGAGGCCATCGGGCGCCTGACGGGCGGCGTCGCGCATGACTTCAACAATCTGCTGGCGGTACTTTCCAACGGGCTGGAGGTGCTGGCCATCCAGTCGCGCACGCCGATCGAGCGGAAGATGATCGAAGGCATGCGCAGGGCGATCGACCGTGGCGCCTCGCTCACCCAGCAATTGCTGTCGTTCGCGCGGCAACAGCCATTGCAGGCGCAGGTACACGACCTGAACGCGTTGATTCGCGAGTTCGCGCCCATGCTTTCGCGCGCGGGCAACCGCAACACGAAGGTCGAACTTGCGCTGCAGCCCGGCGATACCTTCGCACTGGTCGACGCAGGGCGTTTCGAGGCGGCGCTGCTCAATCTCGTCGTCAACGCGGTCGACGCAATGCCGGCGGGCGGCACCGTGACGATCGGCACCGGCGCCGTTCAGTCGGACGCCGACTTGCCGCCTGGGTTGGCGGCTGGCCGCTACGTGCGTATTTCGGTTGCGGATACCGGCACGGGCATGTCCGGCGACGTGCTGGCGCAGGCGTTCGAGCCGTTCTTCACCACCAAGCAGCCGGGCAAGGGAACAGGGCTCGGCCTGAGCCAGGTGTATGGCTTCATCACTCAGTCGGGGGGCGACGTGCATCTCTCGAGCGAGGTGGGTAAGGGTACGAAAGTCGATCTGTATCTGCCGCTTGCGCAGCCGGAGGCTGTGGTCAGTGTTCCGCATGTTGCGAAGCACGAGACGGTTCTGCTCGTCGAGGACGAGCCCGATGTGCTCGGCGTCGCGTCGGAACTGTTGATGAGCATCGGCTACGAAGTGGTGGCTGCCAGCAGCGCGTCCGAGGCGGCGCAGATTCTCAGGGAGCGAACCGACATCGCCGTTGTCTTCACCGACATTACGATGGCGCACGGCATCAGCGGGCTCGAACTGGCACGTCTGGTCCGCTCGGAGTATCCGGCAATCAGGGTGGTGCTCACGTCGGGCTATTCGGCGGCTCCACTGCATGAAAGGAGCGGGATAGGCGATGTGATCTTTGTGCAGAAGCCATACCGCCTGGCCGATCTTGCGAAGGCGCTGCGAGCCTGAGCGGCGAACGGTGGTTTCACAGGCCGGGAATCTGACCAGGGGCGGCGGTGCAGGTCAGAGTGCGGAATCTCGTTGGCATTCTTCGGCGGGAAAAACGCGACGACATCGCGATGCATGCCGCCCGTCTGCGCGCCGGAGCGCCGCCGCCTGAATGCACGCCAGGATTTCTACTCGCTGCAATTTGCGCGCGCCTTTCCTATAAATAGAGCAGGCGGGCTGGAACAGGTCGGTTGCATTCGAACGCGCGAATGCACTGGAATGCCTGGGCGCCGTCACGCGCAAAAAAAGTCTTCACAGTGCAAGGCATAAGGGAGGTGCGCTGTGTCCAAGCTGATCCAATCGAGCCGCTCTATCCGCTCTCTGGCCGGGTTCTGCTTTGCCGTGCCCACGGCATGTCTGATGGTCGGTCCTATCGCCAACGCAGCGGCAGTCGCCACCTTACCGGCGGCCGCTTCCAGCGTTGCGCCGGCCGCCGCTTCTCCATCGGGTCCGCCTTCGTCGTCCTGGCCGGCATCTCCCGTTACACCAGCAAGAACGAAGCGCGCGACGACCGGCGCGGTGGCAATCGACTTTCCGGCAATCGTCGCGCGTTACGGGCCGGCCGTCGTGCACATCCGCGCGACAGTGCCGGCCGAAGCGGGTGCGGGCGCCGCACCCGCTTCGGCCCTGGCCGCGGACGCGATCGAGCATGACGATCCCATCGTGGCTTTCTTCAGGCAGGCCGTGCCGCAATCGCCTGACAGTCAGGGCGCTACGCCGCGCGCGATGTCGGGCGTTGGGTCGGGCTTTATCGTGAGCCCGGACGGTCTCATTCTGACGACGGCGCATGTGATCGGCCAGGCGGACGACGTGAGCGTGCGCCTGACCGACAGGCGCGAGTTCAAGGCGAGGGTTCTGGCCGTCGACCCGCAAAGCGACATTGCCGTGCTGCAGATCGACGCGGCCAACCTGCCCACCGTCAAGCTCGGCGATGCAAGCCGCGTGCGCGTGGGCGAACAGGTGCTGACCATAGGTTCGCCGGACAGCTACCAGAATACGGTCACGGCGGGCATCGTGAGCGCGACGTCGCGCACGCTTGCCGACGGCAGCACCTTCCCGTTCTTTCAGACGGACGTGTCGCTGAATCCCGACAATTCGGGCGGCCCCGTGTTCAATCGCGCTGGTGAAGTGGTCGGCATCGACGTGCAGGTGTACGCGGACAGCGATCGCCTGCACAGCCTGACCTTCGCGATCCCGATCAACATGGCGGACATGTTGCGCTCGCAGTTGCAGGAGGGGCAGGCGCGACAGGCGCAACAGGCGCAACAGGAGGAAGAGGGCCTGGCCGAACAGCAACGCGCGCAAGGTCTCGCGCATAGCAATCTGGGCATACAGGTACAGGACGTCGATGCGAATCTGGCGAGCGCGTTCGGTCTGCCCAGCGCGGCCGGCGCGCTCGTGACCGCGGTCGAGCCTGGCAGCCCGGCCGCGGCGAGCAACCTGAAAACTGGCGACGTAATCGTGCAGCTAGCGGACCAACCGATCGGCCACGCGGCCGATCTGAGCGCACACGACATTGCCTTGCAGAACCGCAAGAGTGTGCCGCTCACACTGATTCGCGAGCGCAAACAGATGACAGTGGTGGTGAATGCCGGGCCCACGACGCAACAGGTGAATGCAGGGGCGGGCGGCGTTGCCGGCCCGCGCTCTGAGGCGGGGACGCGGCAGCGTCATGGGCTCGATCGTCTCGGTCTCGCGATGCATCCTCTGACCGACGAGGAGCGGCGCAGTCTGGACCTGCCTCAAGGCCTGATGGTGGACCAGGTATCGGGGACGGCTGCCGCTGTCGGCATCAAGCCGGGCGATGTCGTGCTGTCGTTGAACGGCACGCTGGTCGCGTCGCAGGACGAACTCGCGTCGCTCGCGGCAGGCGCCGGCAAGCAGGCGGCGTTGCTGGTGCAGCGCAATCATGCACGGCGCTTCGTGACGGTCAATCTCAGATAGGGTGAGCGAGGTCACGGAAGCCCGTATGCTCCTGGCGGATTGCCGCGCCGCGCTCACTGACCAGCCGTTGCCTTCCACGCGCGCGGCACGCGATGGAAATTCCGGTCGAAATAGATCAGGCTGTCGCCGTCGCTGCGCACCCTGATTTCGTGGGTTTCGACGAACATCACCGCGTGCGAACCGACATCTTTCGCCTCTACTATCGTACCCTGCAAACTCGCGAGCGCGCCGCGCAAGACGGGTACGCCATTGTCGCCATCATCCCAAACCGGAAGTTGAAAGCGCTCTTCCATCGACAATCCGGTCATGCCTGCGAAGTGCCGTGCGATGTTCTCCAGGCTCGCCGGCAGCACGTTGATGCATACGTTGCGATTGCCGTCGAACACGGCATGCATGGCGCTCGAGCGGTTAAGACACACGAGCAGCGTCGGTGGCGTATCGGTCACCGAGCACACGGCACTTGCGGTGATGCCGCAGCGGCCGTGCACGCCCGCCGTGGTGATGACGTTGACCGCTGCGCCGAGATGCGCCATTGCCTGGCGGAACTGCTGACGCAACGGATCGATTGCGGTGCGAACGGGCGTGGGTTGGGTTGACATGATGGATGTGCCTCCGGGCTTGATCTGTCATTCAGTAAGAGCGCGGTGTCGATCGCTACGCTCGTGCGCGGCGTGCTTCAGGTGTGCAACGCGCCGCACAAGCGGGGCAGATGAGTGGACCGTCGCTCACCTAGCGCATGAACAGGCCGCCGTTGATATCCCAGCACGCGCCGTTGGCGAAATAGGCATCGGCGGACGCAAGCATGACGGCGACGTCCGCGACATAGCTGGCCGAGCCCAGGCGTCCGACTGGAATGCCGGCAATGACGTTTTTGAGCCGGTCCGGCGGCACGCTCTCATGCACGATGGGCAGATCGAGCGGGCCCGGCGAAATGGCATTCACCGTCACGCCGCGCGCGGCGAGGTCGCGCGCAAAGACCTTCGTGAGCGTGATGGCGCCGCCCTTGGCCGCGGCATAGTGCGCGCCGGTAGCGGAGCCGCCGTTCTGTCCCGCGAGCGATGCGATATTCACAATGCGCCCCGCGCCCTGCGCCGCGAAATACTGCCCGAACACCTGACACCCGAACAGCACGCTGCGCAGATTGATGCCGATGACCTGGTCAAACTGCTCGGCGGTAATCTCCATTACGGGCACGACCTTCGATGCGCCCGCATTGTTCACGAGCGCGTCGATTGCGCCCCAGCGCGCAAGCAGCGCGTCGCGTGCGGCGTCGAAATCGGCCTTCGACGTAACGTCGAGTTTGATCGCGAATGCGCTCGAACCGTCGCTGCTCAACTCGCGCGCGAGCGTGTTCGCGGCATCCACGGCGATATCGCCAAGCGCGACTTTGTAGCCCGCGTCATGGAAGCGGCGCGCAACTGCTTCACCCAATCCGCGCGCGGCGCCCGTCACAAGCACAACTCTCTTTGACATAGCGTCGGGTCCTCTTTACGCGTTCGAAGCGAGCATCGCTTCAATGTGAGCGGCGACCGCGCAAACTGTCTCGTCCTCGCCCTTGCGGCCTACGATCTGCAATCCCGCTTTCAGTGATGTTCCCTCGATTGAAACAGGCAACGTCAGCGCCGGATGTCCGCTCAGATTGAACGGGCGGATCAGCGACGACATGGCGATGACCGACGCGCCCGCGCGCGCCGCTTCGATCGTGATCGGCAGCGAGGGCAGAGTCGGCAGGACGAGCACATCGGCGTCTTGCAGTACGCTATCCACTTCTTCTGTGAACGCGCGGCGGATGCGTTCGGCGGAGTCGAGATCGGAAGCCGTGGTGTTCGCAGCGGTGCGCAAGCGGGCCTCGATGTCCGCGCCTAGTTTGCCGCTGTCGACGAGATGGCCGAACGCACGCCACGTTTCGGCGTTGATGACGGCGAGCCCGGCCGTGAACGCATCGCGCATGGCTGCGAGCCGTACGTTGCGCGATGCAAGTCCGCTACGTGCCACGGCAGCCGCGAGCGCGTTTCTGATCGCGTCGTCTGCTTCGACATCGGGTATGGCAATGCGGATGTTCGCTGCATCGCCGCGCGCGCGGTCCTGCTGGAACGACGAGTCGATTGCCTCCATCACGTTGATGAGGGTGTTCATGTCGCGGGCAAACGGACCGACACAATCGAGTGTCGTGATACGTGGCGCCACGCCTTCACGCGAGACGCGCCCGAATGTCGGCTTCAGGCCGACCACGCCGCAGCATGCGGCGGGACCACGCACCGAGCCGCCTGTATCGGTGCCGAGTGCCGCATCGACCAGACGCAATCCCACCGCCGACGCCGAGCCGCTCGACGAGCCGCCCGGAATGCGTGCGGCATCCTGCGGATTGCGCGGCGTCCCGCAGAAATCGTTGATGCCTGTCATGCCGAACGCGAGTTCGTGCATGTTGGTCTTGCCGGTGATGCGCCAGCCCGCGTCGAGCAGGCGCTGCACGACATCGGCATGGCGCGTGGCGGGCGGTGCATCGGCAAGTGCGCGGCTCGCGGCAGTCGTCGCGTAGCCGGCAATATCGATGCTGTCCTTGATCGCGATGGTCGGCGCGTCCGGTCGTGCATGCGCAACAAGGTCGAACTTTTGCAGGAAGGCGCTCATGCGCGAACTCCTTGGACGGGATTGACGTGCCACGGCGCATCGAAGAGACGTTCGGTACGAAAGTGCTGGATCAGCCAGAGGTCTTCATCGCGCGACGACGGCCTGAAATCTATCTCCAGCCGCGCCGCGACGAGTTCGGCGCCCGCGTCCACATAACCGGACGCTTGCAGCATGATCCAGCGGCCTTTCGCCGTATTGCCATGAACTTCGATGTGCTCGCTAGTCAGGAAATGCACGTTGGTCGCGAAGTGCGGCGTGGGCGGCAAGTATCGTTGCAGCATCGCGACGATATCGGACGGTCCCTGCAAGCGGCCGAACTTGTTTGCGTATTGCGGGCCGATGCCTTCCCACACGGCGTCTTCGCTAAAGAGCGCCGCGAGCGATTCGCCTTCGAACATGCGTGCGGGCACGTCGCACAGCGCCATGTAGCGCGCGACGGTTTTGCGCACGGCGTTCTGCGCTTCCAGCGAACGCAGACGGCCCTGCAGGCGTTCCATGATCTCGTTGCTCATGGCTTCACGCATTCGTGACAGCGACAGGCGGAACCGTCAGCGCGCGGCCCACGCGAGCTTCTATCTTGCCGTAACGCCAGAGGTTGTATTCGCCGACGGGCGTGGTGCGATACAGATTGCAGACCGCAACTGCCGTGTCGAAATCGGCCACGTCGGCCATGATGTAGAAGGTCCACGGTGCACCGTCGGCGTTGCCGACGACGAGCCGGTCATCGTCCATCACGCCGAGCACCCGCACGTTGGGCATGGCTTCGATCGCATTGAGCATCTTGCCGTAGGCCTGCCACACCTCGCCAATCTGCTCGCGGGGCAGGTCGAAAAAATTCTGCGTGACGCCGCAGCAGAACAGCACGCGCAAGGGCAGGTTTCGAGTGTCGGTCATGGGGCTTTTTCCTTGTTCGATCAGATGTGTTGGTCACAGATAGCCGGGAATGGGCTGCACGCCGACGAATACGGCGCCCGCGCCGTCGTAGTTGCCCTCGCCGAGAAAAGCGTGCTGCGTGACGACCATCGCGTCGCGCACGAGCCGTTGCAGCGGATGATTGCGATAGATCGCCATCGTCCCGCCCAGCCGGTACGCGCGGTTCACCACTTCCGCGCTTTCACGCGCGATTTGCGTGGCACAGAGGCGCAGCAGGCTGACCTGTTCTGATGTCACGTCGTTGCCGGCGAGAATGGATTGCCATACGCTGTCGGTCGATTCATAGAAAAACGCGCGCGCCGAACGCAATTGCGCTTCGGCTTTCGCAAGCTCGATACGGTAATACGCGCGATCCGCGAGCTGGGGTGCGCCTGTGGTCGTCTTGCGGCCGCCCGCCATGTTGTTCGCGACGTCCAGCGCGGCGCGCGCAAGGCCGAGGTTCACGACGGCCAGCACTTGCGCGGCATATGCAATGGTCGGATAGCGGTAGAGCGGTTCATCCACAGTTGGCGTGCCGCCGCGCACGAACGTCCAGTCTTGCGGCACGAACTGGTTAGCCACACGCAGATCGTGGCTGCCAGTGCCTTGCATACCGACGACGTTCCAGTTCTCGACGATCTCCACCTGCTGCGGTTTGAACACCGCCGTGCGGGGCTTGCCCGGCGTTTCGCCGGGCGTGCCGCCTGTGCTGATTCCAACGCCGAGCCAGTCCGCGCCCTTGCAACCGCTCGCAAACTTCCAGGTGCCGTCGACGCGATAGCCGTTCGCTTCAAGGGTTGCTTTCTGCACGGGAAACAGGCCGCCCGCGAAGACCTGATCGGGCCCGCCTGCGTAGATTTCGGCCTGCGTGGCAAGCGGTAACGCAGCGAGATAAATATTTGCCGAGCCGAAACTCGCGACCCACGCGGCCGAGCCGTCGGCGGTGGCAATGCGTTCGATGAGCGCGAGAAACTCGCCGGGCGCACGGGCATCGCCACCAAAACGCTTCGGCGTTGCGGCCCGATAGATGCCAACCTGCTTGAGTTTTTCGATCACGTCGCGCGGAACATGCGACAGGCGCTCGAATTCCTCACGACGTTGTGCGATTTCCTCGATCACGTCGTCGAAAGCGAACGGGCAATGCTGGGGCTCGATGGTAGCGGCAAGCGACATGACGTCTCCTTTCTGCTTCGATCATTGATATGTGGGGCACGCACGCTCGAATACGCGGGGCGCTACAACGCGATGGGCGAGATGGCGATGGCGCACGAGCTCAGTCAGCCGCTCGCGGCGGTCTGCAATTTCATCGAAGGCGCAATCCGGCGGCTCGATCAGAACGCCACGGAAAGTGCAGTCTGGGGCTTGCGTGAAGCGGACCGGCAGGCGGAGCTTGCGGCGGGCATCATCAGAAGCGTGCGCGAATTCGTGGTGAAACGCGATCCGCTCGAAAGAGAGGCTGACCTGCGCGACGTGCTTGCGGACGCGGCGTGCTTCATTGAACTGCTGTACAGAAACATCGTAGCCCGGCATGGCGGACGCATCAGGGCGCAACGTTCTGCAACAGGCGGGCTCGACTGCCGCTTTGCGCTGCCGCTGTTGTTGCCGTGACCCTTGCGCGCCTGATTGCATGATGCGGCTATCGGCCCAACGCGCGCGCGGTCTTGCCGCCGAGGCCAAAATCCGTGTTGGGAATGTCCTTCATCATCACGCGTGTCGACTCCAAGGGCACATTGAGCACAGCAGCGCTTGTTTCGCTGAGATGCGCGATCAACGCTTCTTTCTGCGCGTGGGTGCGGCCAGCAATCAGAATCGCGATGATGACGGGCAGCGCGGCAGGCGTGAGCTTTCCGCCCAGCCCAATGTTTGACGCGGGCAACTCCGACAGCAGAATGCGCACGGATTCGGCAGGCGCGCCGATGGCGTCCACGGTTGCCTGCGTCAAGCCCTGAATGAGCGATGCCTTGCAATCGTCGGCGTGACCTTGAGGTAAATAGACTTCGAGTGTCGGCATGGTCGAAAGAAGAAGACGCATCGGCGCAATGCGTGCACCGATGCGCGATTGAGCATCAAAGCAGGAAGCCGATGGCGTTCAGTGCTTCAGTGGAGTTGATCAGGCGAATCACTTTCTCCACGAGACGCGGTTCGCCGTTCTGCATGCCGATCTTGTGCGTGAGATCGGCCGCAAAAATCGTCGACACGCCGCGCTTGTACGCGATGATGATCTGCGACGACTTCACTTCGACGACATCCGCGCTGTCCGACGAGCGTGTGAAGCGCGACACCGTGCGCACCGTGCGTGCCGCATCGGATGCAGACGCGGAATAGCCGGACTTCATGCGCTGCACACGCAACTCGCGCATGTGCTGATCGTCGAACGCGTAATTCAGCGTCGCTGCATAGTCGGTCGTGTCGGGATCGATCGGCACCACATACATGCCTTTGGAGTCCCACAGGTCCAGCCACGCGTGATAATCGCGCCGGTCCAGAAGCTCGGCCTCGTGCCAGATGAATTCGATTGCGCGCGCGAAAGTCTGGTCGGACAAGAGTGCGTTACGGTCGTCCATCATGCTTGCTCCATCATGCATTTTCCATCATTACGCGCCATTGCCTGTAGGCTTCGCGCATGCCAGTTTCGTCGGTTGCGTGCGCGGTCTTTTCGCCGTTCTCTGCGGTACTTTCGCGGTTCAGGCCGCGGTTCACGAGAATCGGTACGTCGGGGCCCGCGTATGAGCCGCGTTGCACGCGTTCCCATGCTTCCGCATCGTCGGGGCTGCCGAAGCCGAACGGGCCCTGGAAGTGTTCGTGAATGCGCAGGCGCACACGGTTCGCTTCCTCGGGGCCGCCATCCATTGCCAGCGCAACGTGGCGAATCTCGGTCTCTTCAGCCGAAATGGGCCGCAATACGCGGAAGAACGCCATCGAGAGCGCGAGGTTCGGAAACAGGTTCAGGTTGAAGCCGACACCCATCAGCGAGCGCACGATGCGCCGCACTTCCTGCGGCGTGTGCTTCTGCGCGAGTTGCGCGGCGAGTTCGCTAAAGCGCTCGGGCAGCGGCGCGCCGTCGTCCTTGTCCAGATCGACGATTTCGGGCACCAGCACCGCGAGGCTGTGACCATTGCCGAGCGAGCGGCAAAACGCGTCCTCGCTCGTCATGAAGCTGGTGATCACGGCGGCCGTTTCTTCGTCGATGGACTTCATCCACGACTTGTGCACGACCGGAAAGTGATAGAGGTCGGTTGTGTTTTCGAGCTGGATCTTCCAGTTGCCCTTGAACTTGAACTTGTGTTCGCCGTTGGCCTTGATCGGATAGCCCGCGCCTTGCTTCATGAAGAGATCGATCCATGGCTTTGCGCCGCCGAGAAAGTCTTCGAGGGATTCGATGCTTTCGTTGAAGCTCGCGAAAATCAGACCCTGATACACGCCGACGCGCAATTTCTTGAGCGGCAGATCGCCTTTCTCGCAGACGCCTTCGTAGCCGTCGCCGTAAGGCAGCGCGCGCAGCGTGCCGTCGAGCGCATAAGACCAGCTGTGATACGGGCATGTGAAGCCCTTGGCGTTGCCCTTGTGCTCTTCGCACACTGTCGCGCCGCGGTGGCGGCAGCGATTCTGCAGCACGTTCACCGTGCCGGCCTTGTCACGCACGACGATCACCGGCTGACGGCCAATGGTCGTGGTCACGAAATCGCCGGCCTTCGGCAATTCGCTTTCGTGCGCGACCCAGATCCACGTCCTGTAGAAGATGCGTTCAAGTTCTTCCTCGAACAACTGCGGATCGTAGTACAGCGAAGGCGCGATACGATCGGACCCGGCGCGCTTCGCGAGCGCGCTGGTGTCGATGGTTTGATAGGTCGGCGTACTCATCGTGTTCTGGGGGAGTAGTTGAATGGGCTCGGATGAGGAGGGCCATAAGACGGGCAATACGGCATCGGCGCATCCTCTCGTTGACATCAGTCTCGCTTTGCGGGGATCATGCGTCAAATCGATTAAAAACGGGTCCGCGGATAAGTGCGGCCGATGTTACGCGAGACACCATGACATCCATCGACCACATCGATCTCAACCTGCTGCGCGTGTTTCAGGCCATCGTGGAAGAGCGCAGCCTGACCCGCGCGGGCGAGCGGCTCGCGCTATCGCAGCCCGCCGTGAGCTACTCGCTCGGGCGGCTTCGCACCTTGTTCGACGACACTTTGTTCATCCGCACGCGCGCGGGCATGCAGCCAACGCCTGTGGCGCTGGAACTCGCGGAAATCGTGGGCCGTGCATTGGACACCGTTCGGCAGGCGCTGCGTTATGCAGAGCGTTTTGATCCGCTCACGAGCACGCGCACTTTCCGCCTCTCGCTTTCCGATGCGGGTGAAATGGCCTACTTGCCCGCGCTGTGCGCGGCGTTGCAGGATGCGGCACCGCGTGTGAAGCTGTTCGTCGAGCCGTTGCCCGTTGCGGAGATCGAAGAAGCGTTGCGCTCGAGCCGGCTCGACTTCGCGATCGGCAATCTGCCTTCTTTGCTGCCGCGCACGCGTCACAGCCTGCTGTTCGAGGAGTCGTACGTGTGCATGACGCGCAAGCGCCGCGACCTGCCCGCCGGAAATACGCTAGAGCTGGAGCAGTTTCTCGCCGCTTCGCATGTGCAGGTGCGCTCGCTCGAGCATAGCCATCATGCACTGGACGATGCGTTGCGCGCACAGGGCGTAGGCCGCAACATCTCGCTGGCGTTGCCGCATTTCGTCGCCCTGCCGGGTGTGCTCGCCGCGACGGACCTGCTTGCCACCCTGCCTGAACGGCTCGCGCATATCCTGAATCGGGGCAACGCGTTTCGCGTCTATTCGCTGCCGGTTCAACTGCCGAAGGCCGCCGTGACGATGCACTGGCACGAACACTTTCACGAGGACGAAGGCATTGCGTGGATGCGCGGTCTGATTTCGGGAATCCTCGCGGACTTCACGAAAGCCTGACGCCTAGAGATCCAGTACGAGCACCGGCGAACGCGAGCGCGAGACGCAGCAGCAAATCACGCTGTTGCTCGCCCGTTCCGCCTTGCTCAGACAATGGTCGCGATGCTCCGGCTCGCCGCTCACGACGTCGACCATGCAGGTGCCGCACACGCCTTCGCCGCATGACGTGTCCACTTCTATGCCGATCGACGCGAGGGCGTCGACGATAGAAGTCTTCGCATCGACATGCACGGTCTGGCCCGTGCTCGCGAGTTGCACGTCGAAACTGTCGAGCGATGTTCCGGTTGCAGGTGCAGGCTCGGCCTTGAAGCGCTCCAGATGTACGGATTCGGCAGGCAGGCGTTTTTGCGCGGTCTCGACGACGAGGTCCATGAAAGGCGCCGGGCCGCACGTATAGACATGCGCGTTGTCGCTTGCTTCGCGCAGACACGCGTCGAGTGCGTCGGGAAGCGCGTCGCGCTCCACGCCGAAATGCAGCTTCACATGTGCATCGAACGGCGCACGCGTGAACAGCGTCATGAATGCCGCGTGGCTTTCGCTGCGGGCAAAGTAGTGCAGCGTGAAGTGCGCCTTGCGCGCGGCCAGCCGGTATGCCATTGAGAGCAGCGGCGTGATGCCGATGCCCGCGCCGATCAGCACATGCTCGTCTGCGCCTTCTACGAGCCGGAACAGATTGCGCGGCGCGCCCACCGACAATTGCGTGCCGATGCCCACGTCCTCATGCAGGGAACGCGACCCGCCGCGCGACTGCTGTTCTTTTTTCACCGCGAATGTTTGCGTATCCAGACATTCCGGGTCGCCGCACAACGAATATTGACGCGTGACGCCGGATGGACTCGTTACGTCGATGTGCGCGCCCGGCTCGTAGCGTTCGAAGGGCAGGCCGTCGAGACGGGATACGCTGAAGGAGCGCACGCCATGCGCTTCTTCGCGCACGGCATCGACACGGACTTTGAGTACAGATGCTTCCATGATGCTTTCCGGGGACTTGGACAGGGACGTTGCACCCAGATTAGCGCCGCGTCATGAATAAACAAAATAGATTAAAAAGCCTTGGTTGCATCGATGGAATTGATTTGATGCGTCGCAGCCGTTCGCGCTGAGGTGGGCGCCTCGCGAGTGGGATTACGGCTGTCGCGTTTCGTGCGTGAACTTCAACGTCACGACAGTGACGAGACCGAGCGCCATGAGGAACACGGCGACGGGCCAGTATGCGTGATAGTGCGACAACAACGCCGTCGCGATCAGCGGCGATAGCCCGCCCGCGAAGATCGACGCGACTTCATGCCCGAGCGCCACGCCTGAATAGCGTACTTCGGTGCTGAAGAGTTCGCCGACGAGCGAGGGTAGTGTGCCGATCATCGCGCCATGACATACGGCGGTTCCCAGTACCAGCGCAAGCCAGATGAGCGGCGTGGAATGCGTATTGAGCAGCCAGAAGAACGGAAATGCCATCGCCACCAGCGAAACCGCGCCGATCATATACACAGGCTTGCGGCCGATCCGGTCGGAGAGCTTGCCCCAGAACAACATCGCGATCATTTCGACAACCATCGCGAGCATGACCCCCGTTAGCATCGTCGAATTGGGAATGCCTGCATATTTGCCGTACACAAGCGAGAACGCGAGGAAGATATATGCGCCGCCGTTTTCGGCGACACGCAAGCCCATCGCCATGAGAATCTCTTTTGGGTGACGTTTGATGACCTCCACCACCGGCATGTGCGATGTTCTGCCCGCCTTGTCGGCGTTCTGGAAGTCGCGGCTCTCTGGCAGATTGCGGCGGATATAAACGCCGAGCGCGAAAATCAGAATGCTGGCGAGAAAGGGCAGGCGCCATCCCCACGAAACGAACTGCTCATGCGGCAAGGCCTGCACCGCGAGAAAGGCCGCGGACGACAGCACGAAACCGCCGCCCACGCCGAGCTGACTCCAGGCGGCGTAATAGCCGCGTTTCTCGGGCGGCGCGCTTTCGCTGATCATCAGCACGCCGCCGCCCCATTCGCCGCCCGACGCAACGCCTTGCAACAGACGCAGCGCGACAAGCGCGGCCGGCGCCCATAGGCCGACGTGGTCGTAGGTCGGCAACAGGCCGATGCCAAACGTCGCGAAGCCCATGATAAGCAGTGTCCACACGAGCGACGCCCGGCGTCCGTAACGATCGCCGATATGGCCGAACACCACGCCGCCGAGCGGTCGCGCGACGAAGCCCATCGCGAACGCGGCGAACGCGCCGAGCGTGCCGATCAGCGGATCTGCGTTGGCCGGAAAGAACAACTGGCCGAACACCAGCGCGGCAGCCGTGCCATAGACGAAAAAGTCATACCATTCCATCGCATTGCCCGCCACTGAGGCAATGACGATGCGTTTGAGTGCGCGATCCGGCGTCGCCGCGTTGCGTTCGGCTGCCGGCGAGGTTTGGACCGTGGACATGTCAGCTCGCTTGAATGATGTGGGGGCGCGCACCTTGATTAAGGCTTTGCATATGACGCAGTGTCGATTCGCCATAACGCTGCGTCAAATAGGCCGAAAAGAACGCGAGGTATCAGCGCGGCAAATGTGCGGGGCACGGCTGGATGCTTCAGGAGCAGGCTTCAAGCTTCACGCTCGGGCTGATGAAACAGCGCAACCAGCGACTCGCGCAGCCAGGTGATGCCGGGATCGGCCGCGAACTGCGTATGCGAATGCACCTTGATTTCGATAGGCGGCAACGAGAAAGGCAAAGGCAGGACGCGAAACGCCTTGCCGCGATTGAAGCGCCGCGCAATGCTTTCCGGAAAGATCACGGCAAGGTCGGTGTTCATCACGATCTCGGGAGCAACGACGAAATGCGGCAGCCGCAGCACGACATCGCGCTTGAAGTCGAGCTCGTCGAGCCACTGCTCGACCATGCGGTGACCGGTGGCGTTCGTACTCGCGTAGACGTAGCGCAGCGCGGAGAGGTCCTCGCGTGTGGGCTTTGTGTTGCGCAACGGATGCCCCGCGCGCACGAGGCAAACATGTTCGTCGACGAAAAGCGTCTGGCTCACGCAGCCCGCGTCGAGTCCCGGCACGTAGCCGAGCGCGAGATCGACCTCGCCTGCGCGCATGGCCGCACTCACGGATTCCACCGGAAGGTTCGCCACTTCTATACGGATGCCGCGCGCTTCGCGGTCGAGCATTGCAACGAGGGGCGGCAGGAAATAGAACTCCGACATGTCGGACATCGACACGCGAAACACGCGTTGCGCCGTGGCGGGATCGAATCTGGCGAGCTGCTGCATGGCGTCGTTGATGATCGCGAGAGCCTGTGCGAGCGGCGGATACAGGCGATACGCGGCGTCGGTCGGCACCATGCCGCCGGGTGTGCGTAGAAACAGTGGGTCCTCGAAAAGATTGCGCAGACGGCGCAGCGCGTGACTCACGGCAGGCTGCGTGAGACCGAGCCTGTCGCCAGCGGCAGTCAGGCTGCGCAAATCCCAGATGGCGAGGAACACACGCAGCAGGTTCAGATCGGCGATGCCGGGGTGCGGCTTGTTCATGCGCTTCGCTCGCGAACGAGAGCGCATCGCGCGGTCAAGCTTGGGCGCGACCGCCCGGTCAATGATGCTGATGCGCGAGAGTACCGTAGATGCTGCGCATTGCAAAATGCGGTGTCGCACCGGTATAAGGCGGCAACGCGTGGAAGTCGCGACGCATTGCATCGCGCACGGGCGAGGCGAGCGCGCCGGCGAGCGAGCCGGCGTCGTCGAATACAACCTTGTTGCGTTGCATGGCGTTCGAGTGCGCGAACGGCAGGCCGCTCGTGCAGTCGATGCGCGTGTACACCTCCAGTTCGCGCAGCCCGGGCAATTGCAGCATCAGCGGCGGATGATGTTTCAGGTAGTGCGTAAGCCACGCGTTGAAGTCTGTGGCGACGCCTTCATAGGCGACCAGATAGGTGCATCGCTGCGAAACGGTTTCTGTCGACGCCTTCAGCGAACGCACCGTCATGACCTGCTGGCTGAACAATCGCGCCGGGCAAACGGTCTGCAACGCGCGCTGGATTGCGCCACCGCGTTCGCAGGCGGCTTCGAGTGGCGCCAGGTCGGTGAAATACCATTGCAGCACGCACGACGGCGTATCGGCGCCTCGCGCGATACGCGGATCGACCTGAGCGCCGATCGCTTCGTGCACGATCAACTGCGTGAGACCATCCACATTCGTAGCCGCATGCTGTAGCGCGCGGGCATCGAGCGGCGCATGTGTGCCGCTCTCGTCGATAAGAAAAAGACATACCTGCATTGTTACCGCACCTCGATCAGGGGTAAGGCGTTACAGGCGGAATGCCGACGAACACAGCGCCCGATGCATCGTAGGTGCCTTCACCGAGAAACGCGTGCTGCGTCACCACGATGGAATCGCGCACGAGCCGTTGCATGCGGCTCTCGCGGTAGATCGCGCCGATGCCGGCCATCTTGTATGCCTGCATGACGATGTCGGCGCAGATGTGGGCCGCGTGCGTGGCCGACAGGCGCAGCAGATTCGCTTGCGCAGGCAGGACCGGGTCGCCCGCGAGTACCGTGCGCCACGACGCTTCCGCCGATTCGAAGAAGAACGCCCGCGCGCTGCGCAACTGCGCTTCGGCCTGGGCGAGACCCGAGCGATAGTACGCGCGGTCGGCAAGACGCGGCGCGCCCGTGGTGGTCTTCGTGACACCGGACATGCTTGCGAGCATGTCGAGCGCCGCGCGGGCGAGACCGACGTTCACCGCTGCGTGCACCTGCGCCTGATACGCAACGGCGGGATAGCGATACAGCGGCTCGTCGATCACGGCCGTGCCTCCGCGAACAAAGGTCCATTGCTCGCCGACGTACTTGTCGTGCAGACGCAAATCGTGGCTGCCTGTGCCTTGCATGCCGACCACGTTCCAGTTCTCGACGATCTCCACCTCGCTCGCCGGAAATACCGCGGTAAAGGGCTTGCCCGCATCTTTCCCGGCCTCGCTCGCAGGCACGCCGCCAATCCCGACGCCGATCCAGTCCGCGCCCTTGCAGCCGCTCGCAAAGCGCCACTGCCCCGACACGAGGAAACCGCCCGGCGCGCGCTGCGCAGTTTGCAGCGGATACAGGCCGCCCGCGAACACCTGGTCGGGGCCCGACGCATAGATGCGCGCCTGCGTTTCCAACGGCAAGGCCGCCAGATAGGTGTTCGCGGAGCCGAACGCCGCGACCCACGCGGTCGATCCGTCCGCGATGGCGATGCGCTCGAGAATCTCCAGGAAACGCGGCGGCGGCAGCGCGTCACCGCCGAAACGCTTTGGCGTGCTGGCCCGGAAAATACCCGCGCGCTTCATCTTGCCGACCATGTCGCGCGGCACGTGCGATATCGCATCGAACTCGTCCCGGCGGCGCTCCACTTCATCGATCAGCGTATCGAGCGACAAAGGTCCGGCGTACTCGGGGTAATCGTTCTGCGAATCGACGATGGAAGCGGTTTGAGTGGCTTCTTGCATGTGTGGTACCTCACGATTCAAGGGTGTGTCGTTGTCATTCGGCCTGCTGACGCGCAGCGGCGCGCATGGCTCGTGGGAACGTTTCGCGCGCCAGCAAAGTGGCAATGACGGTAATCAGCCCGAGTGCGCCGAGATAAATGGCGACCGGCGCGGCGCTGCGATAGTGAGCGAGCAGCGCGGTGGCAATCATCGGAGACAGACCACCGCCGAGCACCGACGACACCTCGCGGCCAATGCCGAGTCCCGAGAACCGCAGATGCACCGGCAACATCTCGCTGATGAATGCGGGCTGCGCGCCTTCGAGAATGCCGAGCGTGATGCTGTTGGCGAGAATCAGCGCGGCCAGAACCTTCCAGTACTCTCCTGAGCCGAGCAGCGCGAAGTACGGCCACGCAACCAGCACGATTGCAATCGCGCCGGCGAGATACACAGGCTTGCGTCCAACCTTGTCCGTGACGTGGCCGAAGAACAGCGAGACCGGAATCATCAGCAGCATCGAGATCGTCAATCCGCTGAGAACCCAGCTCGACTTGATGCCGAGAAACTGCGCATAGGCGATCGAGAATGCGAAGAAGATGTACGAGGCCGCGCCTTCGCCGAAGCGCAGGCCAAATACCGTGAGTACCTCGCGCGGGCATTGCTTGAGCACTTCGATCACCGGCATGCGGCTCTCGTGACGCGTCGCTTTCACTTCGGCGAATGCCGCGCTTTCGCCCACAGAGCGGCGCATCCACAAGCCGAGTACGACGAGCGCGGCGCTGCCGAGAAACGGCACGCGCCAGCCCCAGCTCTGGAAAGCGGCGGGCGGCAGGTTTTGCACGAGCAGGAATGCGCCGGTCGACAACACGAAACCAAGCGCCGCGCCGCACGGGCTCCAGGCGGCGAGTGCGCCGCGTCTCGACTGCGGTGCGTTTTCGTGGATGAGCAGGATGCTGCCGCTCCATTCGCCGCCTGCTGCAAGCCCCTGAAGAATGCGAAGCAGCACGAGCATGACAGGCGCCGCGATACCGATTTGCTGGTACGTGGGCAGCACGCCCATCAGCACGGTGGCGCAGCCCATGGTCAGGAGCGTGAGCATCATCACTGTCTTGCGGCCATAGCGGTCGCCGATATGCCCGCACAGCACGCCGCCGATGGGCCGCGCGATAAAGCCGACGGTAAAGCCGCCGAATGCGGCGATGGTGCCCGTCAGCGGATCGCTTCCGACCGGAAAGAAAAGTTTGCCGAAGACGAGTGCCGCAGCGGTGCCGTAAAGAAAAAAGTCATACCACTCGAGGATCTGCCCGAGCACGGCGGTGGTGACCGCACGGCGCACGCCGCTCTGGTTGCGAGACACTGGTCTCATTGAAATGGGCGGTGCACTCAGGTTGGGATTCACTGCGTCAGGGTTCATGGCGTTCAGAGCATGAAGGAGGGTATTCCCGCATCGATGAAGCAGGAGCAGCGGGGCGCGTTGAATCGACATCGTCATGACATGGCCCGAACAATATGAGCCGCGCAAAAGCCGGTCAAATTCGGGCCAAAAATGCCGGATATGAATTGCGTGCATGAGCGCCGGGGGAAAACCCTCGTATCAGTCGCGCTTATCGGAGCTCCTGCTTCTGGCTGATTTGCGCGGCCGGGCGAGCCGGCAGAAACTCATGCGTTTGCGCGCATCGTCCAGGCGCGCCGTTGTGTTGGCCCGTCCCGAAGCTGAAAAAAGGAGCTATTGCGTCAAATTTGCAAACGAGGCGACAATGCGCAGACCCGACGCCTGACCTACTCACATCGTCAAAGACCGCGTATGTACGCCACCTACCAAACGTTCGAGGATGCAGACCGGCATGCGTATTCGCTGTCGGGCTGGGACCAGCAATACGATCAGGTGGGTGAAGGCAGCTTCCGGAGTTCGGTAAAGCAGGTGGTGACCGAGGCTGTGCAGGTCTTCCAGGAAGGGGCGAACGTCCGCATGGTTCAGCGCGGGCAGTTGCCGCCGGGGCGTGCGTCGTTCGGCCTGATGCTCGGCGGCGCGGCGCCGTTTTCTTTTCAGGGCGTGAAGGTAGACGAAAGTGCGCTGATTCTCGGCGGCGGCGGCAAGGAATTCGTTCTTCATTCTCCGCCTGAGATGTCGCTCGTCGGCGTCGCGATCGACCTGGCGCTGCTCGGAACCGTTGCGGATCTGGAAGGCTTTGACCTGGAACCCGAGGTGCTCGCGCAGCAGGTACTGAGCATCCCTTCCGCAGCACGCGCGCGCGCCGGGCGGCGGATCGTGGCGGCCGTGGAAGCAGCGCTCGCGCAGCCCGCGTCGTTCGATGCACCTGCGCAAAAGCAATTCGCGCACGACGTAACCGGCTGCATCGTCGATCTGCTCGCGTTCCATGTACCGAATCGCGAAGACCGCCTGACCTACGCGTGCCGCGCCGATATCGTGCGGCGCAGCCACGAGCTCCTGCTTGCGCAGCCCGAGCAGCCGCTCTCAATCATGGATCTCTGCATGAGCCTGCGCGTGAGCCGGCGGACCATTCAAAACAGCTTCCAGTCGGTCGCGCAGATGAACCCCGTCGCCTATCTGCGCGCGGTGCGGCTTGCTCACGTGCGCCGCCTGCTCACTTCGACGGCGCAGCGCGACGTATCCGTGCGCGAAGCCGCGTTGCGTTGGGGCTTCTCCAATCTGGGCCATTTCGCAAGCGACTACAAGAGCCATTTCGGCGAACTGCCGTCGCAGACACCACGCGCCCGCTAGACCTTCTCACTTATCGCTTTCCCTGATTGCGGCGGCGCGATGCCGCTGCCTCGTTGCGTGCTTCGATCATTGCCTGTCGCTGCGCTTTCGACTACTCAAAATCGGCACGCATGCGCTGCCGGTTCCGAAGTGCCCGATTTTATTGACCTCGTTAGAGTCGCTTCGAAGATAAACGAGGAGGGGCACAGATGGAACGCAGAAGGAGGGCCGTCGCCCGGGCGGCTTCGATATTGGCGTTATCGTACGGACTACTTGCTTGTCATACTGAAGCAGGCGCCGCTGAGAAGCCGGAAGAACTTACGGTAGCGAAGGTGCCGCCGTTCCACCCGCATCGCGCGTTTGTCGTCGACGTGTCGTTCGCGAGCATGACCGATGCGCGCGTTCACGTGTTCGATGCCGACACGTCGCGCTTTGTTGGGCAGATCGATGCGGGCTTCGCGCCGGGCTTCTCGATCTCGCCGGACCACAAGACGAGCTATGTCGCGACGACCTATTTCTCGCGTGGCGGCCACGGCACGCGCACCGATGTGGTCGAACTGATCGACAACGCGACGCTCGACATTACCGGTGAAATAGAAATTCCGGCAAAGCACGCGCAAGCCGTGCCGACGCCCTACAACACCACGCTTTCCGACGACGGCAGCCGGCTCTATGTGTCGAACATTACGCCCTCCACATCGGTAACGGTGATCGACACGTCCGCGAAAAAAGTGTTGGGCGAGATTGATACCGACGGCTGCGTGCTCGCCTACCCGAGCGGCAACGACCGCTTCACCGCGCTGTGCGAAAGCGGCAAGGCGCTCACGGTGAAGCTCGACGCAACCGGCAAGGAAGTCAGCCGCAAATTGTCGGATGCTTTTATCGACGTCGAGCATGACCCGGCTTTCGTCAATGCGGTGCGCGATGGTCAGCGCTATCTCTTCACGACGTTCGGGGGCCGTGTGCGCAGCGCGGATTTCACGGGGGATACGCCGGTTTTCGGCGAACCATGGTCGCTCGTGACCGGCGAGGAGCGCAAGGCCGGCTGGCGCCCCGGCGGCCTGCAACAGACCGCCTTCAACGCGATCAACCAGCGTCTCTATGTCGCGATGCATCGGGGCTCCGACGGCTCACACAAAGACCCTGCCACAGAAGTCTGGGTGTTCGACACCGTCAGCAAAAAGCGCGTTGCACGCTGGAAGCTTGCCGCACAGAAGATCCCGCCGCTATTGTCGATCCAGGTGAGCGCGGACGACAAGCCGCTCTTTTACGGCCTGACGCCCACGTCGGACTTCGTCGTGATGGATGCGGGCACCGGCAAGTTGCGCCACGTCGACAAACAGTTGGGCACGACGTCCACGCTTATTCTCAACCCGTGAGGTGGCGCGATGCTCGATCCTGCAATCCTGATGGTCTGCATTGCCACGCTTGCGATCGTCACGCTCGCGAGCGCCGCGCCGAAGTGGCGCCACCCCGAGCGGTTTCGTTCTTCCCTGACGGCATTCGCACTGTTGCCGTCGTTTGCAGTCAGTCCGCTTGTCCGACTGCTGCCGTTGCTGGAAACGGCGGGCGCGCTCGCGCTGTTGTTTCCGGCAACGCGGGGGCCGGGTGCGGCCGTGCTGATCGCATTGTTCAGCGTGTTTGCGTTGGCGCTCGCGATCAACGTCGCACGCGGTCATACGGATATCGACTGTGGTTGCGCGGGCTTTCTCGCAGCCGCTACGGACACGGCGCGCATTGGATGGTGGCATGTGGTCCGCGCCGCGCTGCTCATCGCGCTCGCGGCGGGCACGCTCGTGCCACTGGCCGAGCGCGCGCTCGTCTGGTTCGACTATGTGAGCGCCGGTGCCTGCACGCTCGTTGCCGTCGCAGCATGGTTCACGCTGGACGTACTGCTCGCCAATCTTCCCAAGCTCGACTCTCTGAGGAATTCATGATGCAAACCGCCTTGATGATTTCGGCCGCGCTGTCGTGGGCCGCTCTGCTCGCGCTCGGCGCGATCTGCCTTGCTCTGGTTCGCCAGGTCGGCATTCTGTATGAACGCATGATGCCTGCGGGCGCGTTGATGATCGACAAGGGGCCGGCAGTCGGCAGCGTTGCGCCGATGTTCGAACTGGTCGATATCGCGCAGCGTCCGGTGAAGGTGGGCGGACTATCGGCGAAGCGCCGCAATACCCTCGTGTTCTTTCTCTCGCCGACGTGCCCCGTGTGCAAGAAGCTGTTGCCGCTCCTGCCGTCGATTCAGGCGCGTGAAGGCGCCACCGACATCGTGCTCGCGAGCGATGGAGACATCGAAGAGCATGCCGCGTTTTATCGCAAGACGGGGCTCTCGCGGTATCCCTATGTCTTGTCGCAGGAGCTGGGCCTTTCGTACGCAATCGGCAAGCTGCCCTACGCCGTGTTGCTCGACGACGAAGGCAAGGTACGCGCGAAAGGGCTGGTGAATACGCGTGAGCATCTCGAGAGCCTCTTCGAAGCGAAAGAGCGCGGCGTCGCGTCGCTGCAGGAGTTCGTCCACGGCAAACAGGACCACGGACACGAGCACACGCACGAACAGGACCACGCCGGGCAACACGCCTGAACGCACAGCACAACATTATCCGAACAGGTGAGCGCCCCATGAAATGGCTCGATTCGTTCTTTGAACATTCCGCGCGCGGCGTCGCGCAACGTACCTCGCGGCGCGGCGCAATGGCGAAGCTCGGCAAGGCCCTCGTCGGCTCTGCAATGCTGCCGCTGTTGCCGGTGGATCGCACGGCCTATGCGGCCGAGCCGAAAAAGCCCGCAAGCGCTGTCAACGACGACCCGATGAGTTGCGACTACTGGAAATACTGCGCAATCGACGGCTGGTTATGCAGTTGCTGCGGCGGGACGTCCAGCAGTTGCCCGCCCGGCACGACGCCTTCGCCCATCACGTGGATCGGCACCTGCCGCAATCCGCACGACGGCTCCGACTACATCGTGTCTTACAACGACTGCTGCGGCAAGACGAGTTGCGGCCGCTGCTTCTGCAATCGCAACGAGCGCGAGAAGCCGCTCTACAAGCTCTCGCTCGACAACGACATCAACTGGTGCATGGCCAACGGCAATTCGAATTATCACTGTTCGGTGTCCGTACTGCTGGGAGCCTCGACACAATGAAGAACCTTCGACTTGCGACTGCCTCGCTTGCGCTCGCCGCGGCGGCACAGGTGCCGGCGCAGACGGTGCATTACCCCGGCGGCAAGAGCACCTTCGACGGCAAATGCGCGGTATGCCATCAGGCGGGCGGCAAGGGGATGGACGGTCTCGCGCCGCCGCTCGTCGAGTACCCCGGCAGGTATGCGGGTGCGAACGACGGTCGCGCGCAACTCGGTCATACGGTGCTGTACGGCATGTTCGGGCCGATCAAGGTCAAGGACAAGACCTACAACTTCAAGATGCCAAGCTTCGCGACGTTGAGCGATGCGGAGATTGCCGACGTACTGAACTACGTCGTGTTCGATCTGAATGCGGAGCACGGCGGCGCAAGGCCGTTCGATGCCGCGGAAATCCACGCGTTGCGCGCGAACCCACTCGATGCATCTGCGGTGCATCGGCAGCGCGATGCTGTGGTGAAGGGCCTCGGGTTGTGAAGCGCCGCACATGGCTGCTCGCGACACTGCTCGTCGCGCTTTCAAGTCGGGCGCAGAGCTATGACGCGGCGCGCGCCCGCGAGAACTGGGTGCTCAATTGCATGGGATGCCATACCGCCGATGGCAGCGGAATTCCCGGCAAAGTGCCGCCTCTGCGCGATTCGCTCGGCCACTTCGTTTCGTTGCCCGAAGGCCGCGAATTCGTGATCCGTGTGCCCGGTGCAGCCAATTCCGCGTTGAGCGACGCGGAACTCGCGAACGTTCTCAACTGGGTGCTCGGCACGATGAACGCGCAAACGCGGCCCGCGTCGCTCAGACCGTATACCGCGGATGAAATCGCCGCGCATCGCCGCCCCGCATTGACGGACGTTGCACGAGTGCGCGCGAAGCTCGTCAGGCAACTGCAGGCCAACGGCGTGCAGGCCGTTGCGGAACACTACTAGAACCAGGAGACACCATGAACGACAACAGCAGGCCCCTCGACATGCTCGATTTGACGCGGACATTTCTCGCTGCGCCAAAGCGCATGTTTATCGACGGCGAATGGCTCGCAAGCGCAAGTGGCGCGACGCTCGACGTCGTGAATCCCGCAGACGGCAGCCTGCTTGCGCAGGTGCCGAGCGCCGACGAAGCCGATGTGGACCTCGCAGTGCAAGCCGCCCGCCGCGCATTTGACGACTCCGCCTGGTCGCGTATGAAGCCGACCGACCGCGAGCGGATTCTGTTGCAAGTCGCCGAGCTCATCGAGGCGAACGCGCGCGAGCTGGCCGAGATCGAATCGCTCGACAACGGCAAGCCGGTCGCGGTTGCGCAAGCGCTCGACGTCTCGATGGCCGCACAGTGCTTTCGCTATATGGCCGGATGGGCGACGAAGATTGAAGGCAGTACGCTCGATGCGGCGCTGCCCTACAGCCCGTCGAATGCGTTTTTTGCGTACACGCGCAAGGAAGCCGTGGGCGTGGTGGGCGCGATCATTCCGTGGAATTTCCCGCTGCTGATGGCGTCGTGGAAGCTGGCACCCGCGCTTGCCACGGGCTGCACCGTGGTGCTTAAACCCGCCGAGGATACGCCGCTCTCCGCGCTTCGCCTGGCCGCGCTGCTGAACGAGGCCGGCTTGCCGAAAGGGGTGGTCAACATCGTTACGGGCTTGGGGCGCAGTGCGGGCGCGGCGCTCGCCCGTCATCCGGGGATAGACAAGATCGCTTTTACCGGATCGACGCAGACCGGCAAGGCCATCGGCCACGCGGCGCTCGACAACATGACGCGCATGTCGCTCGAACTGGGCGGCAAGTCGCCGGTGATCGTGCTGCCCGACGTGGATATCGAAAGAGCGGCCGAAGGCGTCGCGAATGCGATTTTCTTCAACTCGGGCCAAGTGTGTACGGCCGGTTCCCGCGCGTATGTGCACGAGACCGTATTCGACCGCGTCATGGAGCGCGTGGCAGCCATTGCAGATGCCTTGCCTATCGGTCCTGGTCTCGATGCGAACACGCAGATCGGGCCGCTCGTGTCTGCACGTCAGATGGACCGCGTGCTCGGCTATATCGAAGCGGGCCGCGACGAAGGCGCCCGTGCGATTGCAGGCGGCGCGCGCGAGGGCGGAGCGGGCTTCTTCGTGAAGCCGACTGTGCTGGTCGACACCGATCATTCCATGCGTGTTGTGCGGGAAGAAATTTTCGGTCCCGTGCTGGTCGCAATGCCCTTCAAGGACATCGACAGCGCGGTCGCGCAGGCAAACGACACGCCGTATGGCCTCGGCGCAAGCATCTGGTCCAACAATCTTTCTGCGATCCACAATCTGATTCCACGCATCAAGGCAGGCACGGTGTGGGTGAACTGCCACTCGCTGCTCGATAACGCGATGCCGTTTGGCGGCGTCAAGCAGTCCGGTTTCGGCCGCGAGTTGGGGCGCGCGGTGATCGACATGTACACCGAAACGAAGTCGGTGCTCATCAACCACGCTTGAGGATGCGCGCATGAACCGGAAGAGACTAAAGCGTTCGCTCGCGGCGACAGGTGTTCTGGCGATGTGCGCGGGCGCGCACGCGCAAAGCATGGTGACGCTGTACGGCACCGTGGATGCAGGCATCACCTATACGAGCAACCAGCAGTTCACGCGCACCGACGGCACTGTGGGTTCGGGGCACGGCTGGGCAATGACGGGCGGCAACCTCGTGCCGTCGCGTTTCGGGCTGACGGGTACGGAAGATCTGGGCGGCGGCATGCAGGCGAAGTTCATGCTGGAAAACAGCTTCTATACCGGCAGCGGAGCGTTCGTTCAAAGCGGTGCTCAGTTCAATCGCCAGGCGTGGGTTGGTGTTGCGCATGAGCACTTCGGCACGCTGTCGTTCGGGCGTCAGTACGATTCGTACTCGGATTTTCTCGGGCCTTACGTATCGAGCAATAGCTGGGCGACGCTTTACGGCTCCCATTTCGGCGACGTCGACAACCTGAACGAAGCGTTCAACTTCAATAACGCGATCAAGTATACGAGTCCCGACTGGAATGGCTTGTCGTTCGGGGGCACGTATAGCCTGGGCGGCGTAGCGGGAGACTTTGCTCAAAGGCGCGGATACGCGCTCGCCGCGACCTACGCACGTGCGCCGTTTTCCATTAGTGCGGGCTATCTGAATCTGCGCAATCCGCTCGATGCGGCGCTTGGCGGCGAGAACGGCTATTTCGGCGATTTTGCATGTTCCAATGCTTCGGCGCTGTATTGCCAGCTGCAAAACGCACAAACGTTGAAGGCTTACGGCGCCAGTGCGTCGTATGCAATCGGGCCGGCGACAGTCGCGTTGACCTACACGCATACCCGCCTCGAACGCAGCCAGTATTTCGCCAATGCCACGAATCCGCGGGGACGCAACGTCGCGTTCGATATCGGTGAGGCAAACCTGACATATGCGGCAACGCCGTTTCTGCAACTGGGAATCGCCTATATCTACAACATCGCAAGGGTGGACGGGGAATCGTCCTCGCGTTTTCATCAGATGAACCTCGGCGCGAATTACGCACTGTCTAAGCGCACTGCACTGTATGGCGTCGCGATTCTGCAGAAAGCAGCGGGAGCTGGATTGGGCGTCGATCCCGCGACGGGCGCGCCGGTGAATTACGCGCAGATACCCAATCTGCCTAACTCGGGAAGCGACAGGCAGTTGTCGGTCACGCTCGGAATTCGTCACAACTTCTGATTCGCGAAGTCGATCGCATCGGCCCTGCAAACGCCCTGCGTTTGCAGGGCCTTCCTGTTTGCACGGAGCAATGGCGCTTTATCAGTGAGATAGATGCAGCGACGCACATTTGATCTATTTGACCAATCTTGCAGCGTTCTCTACCTTGGAGTCCACAGCCCAAAGCCACGGCTGGGAACTCCATAAATCGATTCCTCATGACAACAGCGACGATCGAACGCATCGAAACCTCTCTTGTCGATCTACCCACCATTCGCCCTCACAAGCTCTCTGTCGCCACCATGAATGGGCAGACCCTCATGCTGGTGAAAGTGTTTTGCAGCGATGGGGCGGTCGGCATCGGCGAAGGCACGACCATCGCGGGCATGGCGTATGGCCCCGAAAGCCCCGAGTCGATGAAACTCGCGATCGACGAGTACCTTGCACCGGCCGCGCTCGGCAGGGATGCAACGCGTATTCAGGAGTTGATGGCACATCTCGGCAAGCTGGTGAAGGTGAATCACTTTGCAAAGAGCGCGCTCGAAACTGCGTTGCTTGATGCACACGGCAAGCGCCTCAACGTTGCGCTGAGTGAGTTGCTCGGTGGGATCAGGCGCGAGCGTTTGCCGGTTGCGTGGACACTCGCATCGGGCGATACCGCGAAGGACATCGCCGAGGCGGAGCGCATGCTGGACATGCGACGGCACAAGGTGTTCAAGCTCAAGATCGGGGCAAGGGAACCGAGGGTCGATATCGCGCACGTTGCACAGATCAAGCGTGAGCTGGGCGATCGAGGCGCGGTGCGCGTCGACGTCAACATGGCATGGAGCGAAACGCAGGCAGCGTGGGCCATTCCCGCGCTTGCCGATGCAGGGTGCGAACTGGTTGAACAACCCGTCGCGTCTGCCGCGGCGCTCGCCCGCCTGACACGGCGTTTTCCAATCGCCCTGATGGCCGATGAAATCCTGCAAGGTCCGGAAAGCGCATTCGAAATCGCCAGAAGCAATGGCGCCGATGTCTTCGCCATCAAGATCGAACAGAGCGGCGGCCTGTTCGCGGCTCAGCGCGTGGCGGCGATTGCGGACGCGGCGGGTATCGAACTGTACGGCGGCACGATGCTCGAGGGCGCGGTCAGCACGATTGCGTCGGCCCATCTTTTTGCCAGCTTTGCGAATCTTCAATGGGGAACAGAGCTATTCGGGCCATTGCTGATCACGGAACAGATTTTGACGCGGCCACTCGAGTACAGCGAGTTCGAATTGACGGTACCGAACGGCCCGGGTCTTGGCATAGAGCTCGACGAAGAAATGGTCAAACGCTTTACGCGCGATGGCCTGAAGAAAGTCACCCGTTAAACAGCCAGGAGGCTGACGATGCTTTTCCAGGTCCGAATGGATGTAAACCTCCCGCCCGATATGCCGGCTCATATCGTCGACGAAATCAGATCGCGGGAGAAAGCCTACTCGCAGGAGCTTCAGAAGAGCGGCAAGTGGCGTCATATCTGGCGCGTCGCGGGTGAGTACGCCAACTACAGCATCTTCGATGTCGAGAGCAATGCGCAACTGCACGACATTCTGATCGCGTTGCCTCTCTTTCCGTACATGAAGATTTCGGTAACGCCGTTGTGCCGCCATCCGTCGTCCATTCGCGACGGCGACACGTGATTGTGAACACTCAATAATCCCCCAATATAGATGGAGACAGAAACCATGAGCGTCAAAGTGTTTGCAACCCAGGAAGTGCAGGACTTGCTCAAGGCCGCTGCGAACATTGGCAGCGACAGCGGCAATGCGCGAGCAAAAGAGATTACGCAGCGCTTGCTGAGCGATCTGTTCAAGGCCATTGAAGATCTCGACATGACGCCCGATGAGATCTGGGCAGGTGTCAATTACTTCAACAAGCTTGGTCGGGACGGGGAGGCTGCGTTACTCGCCGCGGGGCTTGGACTTGAGAAGTACCTTGACATCCGCATGGATGCCGCGGACAGGCAGGCTGAAATAGAGGGCGGCACGCCGCGAACCATTGAGGGGCCTTTGTATGTGGAAGGCGCACCGGTCCGCGATCGCATGGCGAAAATCGATCTCGACGCGGACGCGGACGCCAGCCCGCTCGTCATTCGCGGCACGGTGAGGGGACCAGACGGCAAGCCGGTTGCGGGCGCGGTTGTCGAATGCTGGCATGCCAATTCGAAGGGCTTCTACTCGCACTTCGATCCTACCGGTGCACAAAGCGAGTTCAATCTGCGCGGCGCGGTCCGCACGGGCGAAGACGGAACGTATGAGTTCCGCACGCTCATGCCGGTGGGTTATGGGTGCCCGCCGCACGGTGCGACTCAGCAGTTGCTCAACATGCTGGCGCGGCATGGCAACAGACCCGCGCATGTGCATTTCTTTGTGACTGCGAACGGTTTGCGCAAGCTGACCACGCAGATCAACATAGAAGGCGATCCGCTGATCTGGGATGACTTCGCCTACGCCACGCGCGAGGATCTGATCCCGCACGTCGTAGAGAAAACAGGCGGCACGACGCTGGGGCTGAAGGCGGATGCGTACAGGGAGATCGAGTTCGATATTGCCCTGACCGGGTTCGTCAAGGGCAGGGACAATCAACTCGTCAATCGTCTGCGTGCCTCAGCGACGGTTTGAGGTGGGAAGCGGCGGCATCTGGATGCTGCCGCGTCATTGATAGAGTTCCACATTCGCTGAAGTTCCACAAGGACTAGCCTGCGGTAGATTCCGCGCCTGGTCCACCGGTCCAACAGCGTCACGCGGCTGATCTTTAACGCACAGTCGAACTGGAGCGTGGAAGCGATACGGAAAAGACGGTCTGCGTATCGTCGGACCGAGCTTCGATGGTTCCACCATGAGCCTTGGCAATCTCGCTAGCTATGTGGAGGCCAAGCCCCAGACTGGGTGTCTTCTCGCGCGTTCCCCGAGAGACCGTGCCCCTCGTCAACGGATCGAAAATGCATCGCAGCATTGCGCTCTCGATGGCTGGCCCGAAGTTGCACACGTCCATCGCGACATGCGTTGCGCCGCCCGTCAGCCTCACGTGTACCGGCGTGTCATGCGCTCCATACTTGAGTGCATTGGTTACAAGATTACCAAGCAACTGCTGTAGACGCTGACCGTCCCACATTCCTCGTGAATTACCGTTCACAGATAACTGGATTTCTCTGTCTGGGTAAGCTGCACGCAACTCGTCCAGTTCGTCGGCAACCACATCGGCCAGGTCGACACTTGTTGGGTGTACGTTAAGCCCGAGGCCCAGTTTCGTCCTGTTGAAATCCGTCAGATCATCAAGCAACGCTTGCATTCTGGCTCCGCTTCGCATCAGACGTGTCGCGGCGTCTGACACATTCTCCCCAACATTGAGCGCGGCCAGATACGAAGCGGTCATCTGAATCGCCTGGAGGGGGCATCGCATGTCATGGCTCATCATGCCAAGCAGTAGACTACGGCTCTGCTCGACCTGTGCAGTGAACCACGCTATCGATTCCGCCAGCGCCTGATCGATTGCTTCATCGAAGCGGATCATGTCGTCCTTGTCAGGCGATTGCGGCTCGCAGTCGTCTGTCCATAAACGAAGCACGCTTGCGCGCAATGCGCGATATTCGGCTGCAAGCTGGTTGACACCAAAACCGGCACGAGCGCAAAGAAGGGCGTGTGCGTGTGCCGCTGTTTCGTCCACCTTGATTAGCTGCGCAGTCTCCCCCATTGATTGATTGCACCCGAGATTCCTGTCGTAGGACGTTCGCAAGTCTCTGGCCACAGCGAGCAGGATCTGCTCAGCGTGCTCTCGCAGTCCGGTCGACTCCATATCTGCCGCTGGCAAGAGAGGCGCGGCAAATGCCTCCAGTTGGGCCAGAATCAACTTCATGTCTCGCAGGATAAAGTCAGCAAGTCGCATCTAATCCTCACTAAATGGAAGCTACCTATGTGGTTGGCAGCGCGTTTCGGGTATCAGGGGCAAATGCTGATGGTCATCTCCTGGAGGGACATTGGACTGCCGCCGCCATAAGTCACGATCGGAAGGCGCCGGGCCTGGAGATGATCGACTCGCCGGCTCGACACGGACGCGCGGCGAACAATGCAACGCAGGCTTGCGCCATGGCACGCGATGCCAGGGTGCACGCCGGCCGTCGTGCGCTGGAGGGCGGCACAGTCCCATGGTCTCTGCCGCGGCACCAGAGGATGGACATGACGGTGTCGGTGCATCTGCGGGCATCCCTTCGCGGCGCGCGTGAAGTACCAAAGACTCCTGAAGATTGAACGCGAAATGATCTGCGGTGTAGGTGTGTCGGAGCCTGTCGTTGTCCAGAGTCTTCCAACCAGAAAATACAACTCATCCTTTTAATAAACCAGTAAAAACTTCGATTAACACAAGTGGTAATTCTTATCTGACTAGCCGGATAATGGACATCATCAGGTCTATATTCGGGCGACGAGCACAGGATAGTCTTCGAATTGGCACTCCGAAGAAATGACAAGCTCGACTACGACAGATCAGATTGCAAAAACAAAGCCAACGTGGGGATTACAGTGCTGCGAGATAGATCCACCCGGACGATGGCAGGCAACCGTTCCACGCCGAGCCAGTCGTCGCGTGAATCCAGAACTTGGATGCTCGGGCAGGCTATCATCCACAACGAGGGCTTTCGCCACTCGTTGCTGATGACTACAAGTTTTGTGAGTAAATCGGATTGCCCGGTGGCGCATGTTCAGCGGAAGCGCATCTTGCTCAGGGATAGTACGAACCTATCCTTGTGCCGGACGGGGTGCTCTTTAATTGCAAAGCGGGCAGTCCGCCCAGAAAAGGGTGGACGGCGCCGCTTCCTGCTTTCTCGGGATGCGGCGCAGAGGATTGTGCGTCACATCTCAGGCCGCAGTCGGATTGGTACGGGACCAACTACAACTGGCGTCGGCGTTCACAGAAATGTCCTGTTGATCAGATTGAGCGAATATTAGTTGCCTCTTGTCCGGATCGTCAATAGGTCAGCGTGCCTAATTCGGCGAGATCAAGAAGCGCAGTTCGTTGAACGCGACACTCAGTCTGTCTCAGCGAGCTAATAGCCGCCATGTCCCGCGGGAGCAGTGCACTCCTGAAATGTCGGGCCTAAACCGTGGGATCGAGAAGATCCCATCTGTCCGTTGTCCTCACTTTCATCTCGCCTTGCTTGCCTGTCTGATGCTGTTATCTCTCCGTGCTCTGTGGATTGCTTGTGTTAGCGGCTTTTAGTCGCTGGCGAAATTGCGTCGTCTGAAAAAGATTCGATTGATAATCGAATCCGCTTCAAGATGCCACAGGCCGCGTCATTGACAATCGACGCCGCTCGCCGCACGATACGCGGCATTGATCGAACCTTTATACGAGTTAGGGCGGCGTTGAAGCCGCTGATTACGGTAGTCGCATCAACGGGCGACAGCGGTCGAGGCGCAACGGTGGACGATTGCCCAGCCCTGAATACATTCTGTATGTACTGCGAACGGGCACTCCATGCGAATACCCTCCGAAGAACCCAATTTCGGCCGCGGCCTGACGTGCGGGAATGGCTATGAGACAGCCAGGTCGCAGGCGTGCGGTAGCAACCGTATCTGACAATGCGGCGCCGGTTGCGTGAGCATGATCGGACTGATTTCGAGCAGGCAAGTCCTGGAAACACGCCCCAGTCCGACAGATGGGGGCAAGCCTGGTCGAAACTCACATCGCCGTAAATGCGCGCGGCGTGCTGTTTGACAATCACAGACGGGCGCCGACCGGCACGATTCGACGGCGTTCGAGTACACGCTCGATATCCTTGTGCGATGTCGGGCCCGAATGGCCAGCCACGCAACGACCCAGGCAAGTGGCATGCACACAAAAGGCTATGACTTTGCCGCTGCCGACGTTACCGAAGGCAGCTCGGTATCGCAACCCATCTTGCGCGGCGGGTCGTAGAAAGCAGGCAGAATGCTTGGGCCGTTTCGCCCGGTGGTGGAGCGCCTCAATGCCTGATTTGCGCACTTCGGCAAACTGCGCATTTCTTTCGATCCTTGCATGATTTTTACTTGGCCGCGCCTCCCTGTCTTCTGCTGTTATCTGTTGGCGCTTTTTGGATGAGTCGCGTTAGCGGTTCCGAACCGCGATTCATAAAGCCAAACGGCCTCGAGTAACCGCCCGGCAAAGGGTAATAGAACGGGCTAGAGGGAGTCGCCAATATGCGGCAATACCGTCTTAAGCACTGCGCGGCTCCGACGCGACTGCTCTATGGCACCTTCCTTAGGAGTAGCCTCACCCGTCGAGAGAAACCGGCGCTTTCCAGGTACTCGGGTTGGTTCTTCAGCTAAAGCGGGATATGGAAGCTTCGAGGCCGCGAACGTCCCGCCGGGTTTGGTCCTGGCGGCTGTCTCACAGGCTGCCTTAAACAGGCAGCCATACGACGCGATCTCCGAAATCTGGCTCGTCAGGAAAGGAAATGAAGCGGACAATAACCCTGCTGCTGTTTGCCCTGGTGACGTTGACGTGGGGCACCACCTGGATGGCGATGACCATCGCGCTCACTACTATCCCACCAATCTTCGCGACCGGCATCCGGTTCGCATCGGCATCACCCTTTCTCATCCTGCTAGCGATTTGCTGTCGCGCACCGCTGCTGTTTCCGCGAGGGCTTCGCTGGTATCAGGCATTCATCACTCTCGCATATTTTGCCGTACCCTTTTCCTTGATCATTTACGGCGAACAGTATGTCAGTTCAGGGCTTGCAGCGTTGATTTTTTCAAACATGCCTGCAATCGTTTTGTTGTTTTCCTTGTTCATGCTAGATGAAGAACTCCGAGCACGAAAGATTGCCGGATTGCTGATCTCTACCACGGCACTTGCTGCAATTCTCGTCATCGAGTTGGACTGGAGCCGATCGAACAGCCTGGCGGGGATCGGTGCATTGCTTTGCGCCGCGCTCCTGCACGCCTATGTGTACACGCGAAGCAAGAAGCAATGCGAGCGCATTTCTGTTCTGACTTTCAGCGCGTTACCGAGCGCCTTTGCTGGCGCGCTGCTGCTTGCAATCGGATGGATCTTCGAGCGTCCTGTCGTTGAGAAGTTCTCCCTGCTGTCGCTGGCAGCCACGATCTATCTCGGCCTCGTTGCTGGTGTCTTTGGCATCCTGAGCTACTTCGCGTTGCAACAGCGGACAACCGCTTTCAGGGCTTCTCTTGCGTTTGTCGTTTTTCCGGTTATCGCTATCTGGGTGGAAGACTTCTGCACTGGAAAGTCCATTTCCCGGCTTTCGTACGTGTTCCTCGCGCAGTTGATGCTCGGAATTCTTCTGGTGGTCGCGCCCGGCAAGCGAGGCAAACTGTCGATGATTGGACCGAAGACCGTCTCCGCTACCGTGACCGAAGAGCGCGAGAAGGCCTAAGCACCGGTGTCTTTGTCAGGTACGACGTGCGTGCGCGCGTGGCCGGAACTGTTACCTGGCGATCCGGTTGCTGCCGCGCGGGGCGGGGCGCCCGGCAGCTAGTCCACTCACGCAAAGCACAAAGCTCCAGTTCGGGATGGGGACGCCGGATCCGGCTTACTCCTGCGCAGAATCGACATCTGCAGCCGACCAGCTGATGCTCGATACACCGCGTTCCATGCTCATGCGGCTGGCCAGACGTTCCAGTCTGGCTTGATCCTTGGGATGCATCCGCACCGTCGCGACGACTTTGACGCCGGGCGGCTCGCCACAGACGTCCTCGCTTGTCAGGCTCTGAAACGATAGCGGCTGCGCGTCGATTGCGTTGGAAAGTAGCGTACGGATGTGAATTTCGTCCTCTCCCCGCGCGATCACAGTAAGCACATATTCGCGCACTATGTCTGCGCTCGACAAAGGGGTTGCGTTGATTGCGCGTCCCACTTCTCGCAACAGCGTATTCGTGACAAGCACCACTCCGGTTCCGGCAACCGCCGGACCATAGTGCCCCGTGCCGCAAAGCACGCCGACAGCCGCCGCACACCAGAGCGTCGCAGCCGTGTTGATGCCCTGAATCGAACCTTTGTCACGCATGATGACGCCACCGCCAAGGAAGCCGACGCCGGAGACGACGTATGCCGCAATCTGCGTCACACCAGACGTGCCATTGCCCGTTAGCACGCCCAACGTAACGAACAGGCACGCGCCGCTCGCAACGAGCGTAATCGTTCGAAGACCTGCGGTACGTTGGCGCAGTTGCCTTTCCAGTCCGATCACGACACCACATGCGAAGGCCGCTAGAAGGCGCAATACAAAATCGACGGTCATTACGCCCTCGTGAATTTTTTGCAGGGAACGCACGAAATGACGTCGCGCGCGAAAATTTTGCAAGCGTGCTGGCTAATGGCCTGGAGCCCCGACTAGTGAGGGTGGTTCGCAGCCACGCGGCTTGTGCGACCTCGAAGCCGTTCTACCGGCCCGCACGTAAGCTTCTGCCGACTGCTTCGCCGATTGACTGCATGCTTGCAACGAGGATGTCTTTCGAGCAGATTCTACGTCACTTAGGTGTCAAACTCGTGCAACGACCGGGTGCTTTTCGAGCGACAAGCGCGGCATGACGCCGCAACTCTGTACAGCTGCGCGCGACATTGCCAGCGGGGCACGCGCGTCAGTTGGCTACAGCGCAATGCCATCAATTTCCATTTCATTGCGACAGATTCGGTGCCGTACCGCCGACGCGGCCAGCCTGGGATGGGTACTCTTTCGAGCGGGCTGAGCTCAGGTGGTGGACCGCGAAAGAACGCAGACCGGCAATGGCCACTCACGTCGAGGCATTGGCTGGACCCCCACGTGCAGATTCCTCTGTCGCGTCAGGTCCCAACAAAGCAGGATGGCGAACAGTGCGCCACGGCTTCAGTGCCGACTAATTTATCGTTTTAGCGCGTGCCAGGACGGCGGACGTGTGCGAATCTTCCAGTGCACTACGCCGCGCGCCGCAGTTCGTGAGGATGCGGGCAGCACGGCATCGAAATCGGCTGTCATGCCCGGCACATGATTAGAAGGGGGTACCTAACTGAATCTGGAAGATCTGGTACTTGTCACCCTTGTGTTTAATAAGTGGCAATCCCGCGCTCACTGTGAGTGGACCAAGCGGTGAGTTCCATGTAAGACCAACACCGGCGGAATAACGTAGGTCGTTCAAACCCGACGACGGCTCGGTGTGACCTGTATCGGCCCACACGTTACCAGCGTCGAAAAAGCCAAAAACGCGGACCGGATGGCCGTAGCCGGTACCCGGCAACGGAATAGTCAGCTCGGCATTCGCCACCAGCATCTTTGATCCTCCGATCGGGGTGTCAGTCCCGGCGTCGCGCGGACCCAGTGAGCCTGGCTCGTAGCCCCGGACTGAGCCGGTACCGCCGGCGTAGTAGTTCTCAAAGATTGGATAAGGCTTCCCATTCAGGCCGGCGCCGTACGCTCCGTTCAAGTTCAGGCCCAGAACGAAGCCATGGCCGAACGAATGGTAGTACTTTGCGCGGATATCCGCGTTGTAATATTGTGTGCTGCCTAAGGGTGTTCCGTATTGTGCGTTTACGTCGACGGAGTAGCCACGGCTAGGCATCAGCGCGTTGTCCAGGTGATCGCGAGTCCAGCCTACGGTCAACGGTATCTGGTTTGATACGGGGCCAAAAGCTTTGACGTAGTCTTTGTAGACTTGCGGCGTCTTGGTGTCGATACTCATGCGCTTCTGATTCACACCCGTGCCGAGATAGACTACATCGGACTCGGAGACCGGAATGCCAAGCTGGAGGTCGGCGCCGATCGAAGTGATTGCAAATTCCGCAGCGGTTGGTGTTGCATACAGCGGATGGACGGTTTGATAGTAGAGTTTCGTTCTCCGGCTGATGCCGTTGGACGTGAAGTACGGGTCGAACTGCGTGACCGAAAAGGTACGATTGGTCTCCGAGGTGTTGAAGGCCAGCGCGATGCTCGTGCCCGAACCGAACACGTTGTTCCGCGAGTAGCTCCCGGAGGCCATCGGGTTGCCCGCCGACGAGATACCGCCGTTCACCGTGATCGAGCCGGTCGGGTTTTCGGCAACCTTCACTTCCACGTCCACCTGGTCGGGCGCGCCTTCCACCGGTATGGCGGTCACGCCCACGTCGGTGAAGTAACCGAGGCGGTTGATACGGTCCTTCGACAACGCGAGGCGGTTCGAGTCGAACCACGAGCCTTCGAGCTGGCGCATTTCGCGGCGTACCACTTCGTCGCGCGTGCGGGTATTGCCCACCACGTTGATGCGGCGCACGTACACGCGGCGGCTCGGGTCGACCTGCAATGTAAGGTCGACCTTGTGGTTGGTCTGGTTCATCTGCAGCTGCGCGTTGACGGTGGCGAACGCGTAACCGTACTCACCGAGTTTGTCGACGATTGCCTTGGTGGTGGATCGCAGGTTTTCGCCGAAAAAACGGTCTCCCGGATTGACATTGATGAGCTTGGTGAGCTCGGGCTCGCGGCCGAGCAGATTGCCGGCGAGCTTGATGCTGGAGATCGTGTACGGCTCGCCTTCGTGCAGCGTAACCGTCAGATATATGTCTTTCTTGTCCGGCGTGATCGACACCTGGGGCGGCTCGATTGTGAAGTCGAGATAGCCGCGGTTCAGATAGTACGAGCGGATATTATCAAGATCGCCGGTGAGCTTGTCTGTCGCGTACACGTCGCTCTTCGTGTACCACGAGAACCAGTTCGGCGTGGACAGCTGCATCTCGTCGCGCAGCGTACCGGTGCTGAATGCCTTGTTGCCAATAAAGTTGATCTGGCGGATTTTCGCGCTCGGCCCTTCGGCCACCGAGAACAGTACCGAGACGCGATTGCGGTCGATCGGCGTAATCGTGGTGGTGACTTCNGCGGCATAGTAGCCACGCGTGAGGTATTGGCGCTTCAGTTCCTGTTCGGCCTTGTCGACGAGCGCCTTGTCGTAGTAACGGCCCTGCGACAGGCCGACCGCGCGCAGCGCCTTGGTNAGGNTTTCCTTGNCNAACTCGTGAATGCCCGCGAAGTCGATNNTGCCGATGGNNGGACGCTCCAGCACCTGCACGATCACCACATTGCCTTCGGTTGCGATCTTGACGTCGTTGAAGAAGCCCGTAGCGTACAGCGCGCGAATGGCTTCGGACGCCTTGTCGTCGTTGAACGTGTCGCCCTGCTTGATTGGCAGATACTCGAACACGGTACCACGTTCGACGCGTTGCAATCCCTCGA